>CALLJL010000033.1 GCA_938092135.1 uncultured bacterium | reverse complement strand
TTATGGGATTGTCCTCTATTATCTTGGGATTGTCCTCCATTATGATGGGATCGTCCTCGATTAAATATCGGAAATCAATTTCTCGAAAATTGCCTTATAATTTCTTTGAGCCATCGGCAAGCTAACCTTATTTCTTTTGAGGTTTTTAACTTAAAAGGAGAGTTTACGATGGCTCCCTCCTCTAGGTCAAATTGCAAATATTTTTGTACACCAGTCTTGGCAATGAAAAGAAGAATTAGTTTAAATATTTTTTTAACGGTTATTATTTTATATCTTTTTCTTAATCTTTATAGCCAAGCAGGTAGAGGAACAGCCAGGCTTAGCGGCGTAGTCTTAGATGAGGACGGAAAGCCCGTAAGAAATGCCAAAGTAATTATTGTTTTTGGTCAACCTGGAGGTTATAGCCAAGAAACAACCACTAATAAAAATGGAGAATGGGCTTTTTTAGGCCTGGGCACAGGAAAATGGGAGATAACTGTCAATGCTGAAGGCTTCCAATCTCAAACAATCGTAGCCTATGTTAAGCAATTGGAGCTTAACCCTAAAATGACAATCAAACTTCAAAGGATTAAAAAAAGCTCACATCCTTTTCTTCAAGAGGAAACAACTTTAGAAATTTTAGAAAAAGCTGAAGAGCTTTTTAAATCAGGTCAATATGATGAGGCTATAGCCCAATTTCAGCTTTTTTATGAGAAAAACCATCAGGCCTATCCAGTTCTTCTTCAGATTGGCCATGCCTACCGGGAAAAAGGAGATTTTGAGACAGCTCAAAAACTTTATAACGAGGTAGTTGAAAAAGCAAAAACCGATTCCCTTCTAGGAAAGGAAATGACAGGAAAGGCCTTGGCGGCAATCGGTGAATGTTTTCTCCGTCAGAATAATTATGAAGAAGCCAAGAAGTTCTTTGAACAATCTCTTGAAGCCTTTCCCGATGATGAAATCCTGGCCTATAACGTAGGCGAAATTTATTTTGCTAATGCCCGTTACAAAGAAGCTCTTCAATATTATGACCTTGCAGCTAAAATAAAACCTAATTGGCCTGATCCATATCTCAAAATGGGCTATGTATATATAAACCTGGGGGAAATTGGGAAGGCTGTTGAAGTTCTGGAGAAATTTTTAACTCTTGAGCCGCCCGATTCAGAAAGATCAGCCTTGGTTAAAAATATTTTGACGACCATAAAAAAATAAATCGCTTTTTTGAATTTTTTAATTTTTATAATGGCCAGCAAAAAGAGGAGAAAAAAGGAGAAGCAGCGAGCCAAAGAAAAGTCAGCCAAGCCTATTGATATTCAGCCGGCTTCGCCCTCAGGGCTGAAAAAGGCTGAAAGTTCGACGGTAAGAAAGTCTTTTTTTCTTAGTCGAGGGGGGATAGCTATTCTGATTTTTTTGATGGCCGGATTAGCTTCTTTCCTTATCTGGCGCCTGATAATAATTACTCCTGTTAAAAAGGAAAGCCAGCTTAGTGTTTTGCTCATTACTTTAGATACCACCCGGGCCGATAGACTTGGTTGCTATGGCTATTCGAAGGCAGAGACACCCAACATTGATTGGTTTGCTTCCCGGGGAGTTAGATTTGCTAATGCCTATGCTTCTGTTCCTTTAACTTTTCCCTCTCATTGCTCAATTATGACTGGAACTTATCCTCTTTATCATGGGGCAAGAAATAATGGAAATTATCGCCTTCACTCTGACCTTTTAACTCTGGCGGAAATTTTGAAAGATAAGGGCTACAATACGGCCGCTTTCGTCAGCAGCTTCACTGTGGACTCTCGTTTTGGCCTTGACCAGGGATTCGAGATTTACGATGATGATTTCCGTCGCGGTCAGGCTTTCAAGGCTTTAAATGCCGAAAGGCGTGCCGAGGAGGTTTTCGAGCCTTTTAGTTCCTGGATAGAAACAAGAAAGAGAGGCCCTTTTTTTTGCTGGCTCCACTTTTTTGACCCCCATCTTCCCTATGATCCTCCCTCTCCATATAAAGAAAAATTTGCTCATGAACTTTATGATGGAGAAGTAGCTTATATGGATTATTACGTTGGCAAGGTAATTGAAAAATTAAAGGAAAAAAATCTTCTTTCTCAGGTTCTAATTGTTTTAGCCGGCGATCATGGAGAAGCTTTCGGGGAAAAGGGTGAAAGCGGTCATGGAGTTTTTCTATATGAAGAGAGCCTTAGAGTTCCTCTAATTTTTTATGCTGATTATAGGCTGCCGGTAAATAGGATCATAAAGGCTAGGGTCCGCTTAATTGACATCATGCCCACCATTCTCGATTTACTTGAGATTACTATACCTAAAGAAGTTCAAGGTAAAAGCCTTCTTCCTTATATTGAAGGGAAAGCCTTCCAAGATCTTCCTGTTTACCTGGAAACTTATTATCCCAGGGAAAATTATGGCTGGTCAGAGTTGATTGGTCTCATTCAGGGTCCATGGAAATATATTCAGGCACCTCGCGAAGAGCTTTATAACCTTAAAAAAGACTCTGCTGAGAAAATTAATCTGGCTAAAGAGAAAGTTAGCGAAGTAGCCCAATTGAAACAGCAATTAAAAAAATATAATGAAATTTATTCCTCCCAGGTTCTGGCTGAAAAAAGAAAGGTTTCGATTGAGGAAAGATCCAAGCTTAAATCTCTTGGTTATGTGGCCTTAGTCGAAGAGGTTCCAAAGGGGAATTTACCTGACCCGAAGGATAGAATTGAAGAACTGAAGATATTGACTCAAGCCGAAATCCTTGAATTTGAGCAACGCTTGGAAGAGGCGGCTCGATTATACGAGAAGATTCTGATGCTTCACCCCGAATCCCTTACAAGTTATGTCAATCTGGCCTTAATTTACGCTCGACTGAATCAGTTTGAAAAGGCGGTGGAAGTTCTGGAGAAAGGCATAGAAAAAATGCCCCATTCTCTTTTTCTCCTTTCGCGCCTTGGCCATACTTACCTCGTCATGGGGAGATTGAAGAAATCCTTTGATATCTGGCAGCAAGTTTTAAATCTCGACCCTGATTATTTTGATGCCCTTCTTTCTTCTGGGTGGATTCTTGATTTGATAGGCGATAAGGAGGGAGCGAGAAAATTTTATGAAAAGGCAATGGAAATTGAGCCAGAGAATAAATTTTTACGAAAGAACCTTGCTTTTAATTTAGCCATAACCGGAAGGATTGAAGAAGCCATCAAAATATATGAAAAGCTGGCCGATGATTTTCCTGAGGATAACGAGATCTGGCAGGATTTAGGCATTGCCTATGGCTACGCAGGAAAAATCAAGGAAGCTGCTGAGTGTCTTGAGAGGGCGGTGAATTTGAAACCCACGGCCACAGCTTTTTACAACTTAGGAGTGGCCAAGAGAAAAATAGGAGATCTGCGGGGTGCAATAAAATATTTTAGGCTTTATTTGGAAAATTCCTCAGGGGAAGATGAAGAGAAGATTCGCGCCGTACGCTTTGAATTAGCCAACTTGGAGAAAAATATCCATAAGAATAATAAGGCAAGGAAGGATTAAAATTATTCTTTAATTTTGACCTCTTTTTTCATACCTCTATTTTTTAATCATTTTTTTCAAGAAATTTAGGAAAAAGGGGAGTGCCTATAATTCAAAAAAATGAATTCGAATTTCCGAATTAATTCAAAAAATTGAATTTAAAAAGCCCTTTATTTTCTTGCCTGAGTCTTTTTTACTAGATTATTTGGCTATAAATTAAATCCATGAAGTAGAGTAAAATCGGCACGAAATTTGCTTATTATATATTGTTAGCTTAATTTAACCGATTCAAAAAAGGAGGTAAAATGAAAAAATTTCTTTTAATCATTCCATTGTTAATTCTTATTTCTTCTTTAGCCTTTGCCCAGATTACCCAAACTGGAACACTTAATGGAACTGTGTATGACCAGGATAGACAGCCTTTACCCGGGGTGACTGTAAGCGTCAGTTCACCGGCTTTAATTCTTCCTCAGATGGAAACAATAACTACAGAGAGAGGCCATTTTCGCTTTCCTGCTTTGCCGCCGGGAGAATACAAAGTCGTTTTTAAGCTTCCTGGATTTAAGACCTTGATCCGGGAAGGCATCAGGGTTACCGTTGGAGTTACCACCACCCTCGATGTCGTGTTAGAACAGGCTACTCTTGAAGAAAGTGTAACGGTTGTCGGTCAAGCGCCAACTGTTGATGTTCAGCGAACGTCCATGGCGGTAAACATTACGAAGGAACTCCTTCAAAGCCTGCCGGCTGCTCGGGCCCTGGGGGCCTATTTCAATATGGCTCCTGGCGTTACAAGCAATACGGTTCATGGAAGCTCCGAGCGAGATAACACTTACAATATTGACGGAGTAAATGTCACCGATCCTGTAACAGGAACTCCGGCTGGAAGCTTCAGCATAGATATCATGGAGGAGCTTTCGGTTCAAACCGGTGGTCTGCCGGCTGAATATGGAAGCGTCCGTGGTGGAGTGGTTAATGTTGTGACCAAATCGGGAGGAAATAAATTTAGTTTAAGCTTATTAGGCTATTTTCGGGACGATAAATTACAATCAGTCAACAATAAAGGAACGATTTTTGAAGGGCAAAAAGGCGGCTTCGACTATGAGGTTGAACCTTCGCTGACTATTGGTGGCCCTGTTATTAAAGATAAAATTTGGTTCTTCATCACCGGAAATTACCGCAAGACCCAAGAATACGTTCTTGGCTATCCCTGGGATAGAACAGAAAATGTTCCTATTGATTATAACTATTATATGCCCTTTTTCAAATTAACGTATCAGATGACTAAAAAGACTCGGGTTGTTCTTTTCTTTAATTATTATGATTTTATCCGGCATCATCGAGGTGCTTCTACCGCCAGAAACGTGGATAGTACCTGGAATCAAACCACCCCTATCTATACCTATAACTTTCAATTGACCCAATTCTTTGGGTCCAACCTCTTTGCCAATTTTAAAGTGGCTTACCTGAATTACCATCTCAATTTGACCGCCAAAAATGATAAAGTGCAGATTTATGATGCCGCCACCTCTAAATATTGGCAGAGCTATGGTTATGACGATGTCTATTGCCGGGATCGAATTCAGGCCTTAACCGATGCTACCTATTTCATTGATGACCTTATGGGTTCCCATGAAGTTAAAGCCGGAGCTGAATTTGAGCTTTCCTGGGACAGCCGAAACTGGCGCTCGAACTATGATGAATACGGCTTTGGTCCTTTCTTTTATTTCAATAGCAATTATATCCCTATATATCCCGCTACTCGCTCCGATACCTATATGCTCCATTACCAGAGTTTCATTCGCAAAGATAGAAAAATGGTTATTGGTGGTTTCATTCAGGATACCTGGTCCCCCACTTCCCGCTTAACTTTTAATATCGGCTTAAGGTTTGACCACCAGGAAGGGATAATTCCCAAGCAGGGAGAGGAGCGCCAGCCCGTTACTTTCGGCGGTAAAGTATATCATCCAGTAGTAAAGGAGGCTTTTAAGCCAATCATTTGGAATACCCTGGCCCCGCGCCTGGGTGCAGTTTTCGATGTGACCGGAGATGGTAAAACGGCTCTAAAGGTCAGTTTCTGCCGATATTACATTGCCAACATTATGCAGTGGTTTGTCACTGTTAATCCCAACAGCTTCATTACCTGGCGAGTCCGCTATAGCTGGGATCCAGTAGCCAATAAATGGCGGCCCGTTGATCCAACTAGCCCTTATTATATGTACAACTTCAGTGCCACTGCTGAAGCGACTATGGACCCCGAAGTCAAGTCGCCTTACCTTGATGAATTTATTATCGGGCTGGAAAGAGAAATATTCACTGACATAAGGCTAGGCGCAAGATATATTCGTAAATGGGACCGCAACCTTCTCGAGGGAGTTAACCTCAATGCCCTTGATTATGAAAAATATAAAACTGGAAAATACGATATTCTTGATCCTTCGATCTGGCTAAATTTTACTCCTGTCACTGCCATTGACCCCTATTACAATCGGCCTGTTACTTTCTGGAATCAGATCAATACTGCCCTTCCAACACGACCTTTCTACACCAACCCGCCTGGTGCTAAGAGAGATTATGATGGCGTCGAAATAACTTTCGACAAGAGGTTTTCCAACCGATGGTCTCTTTCCGCTTCCTTTGTCTGGCAGAAATCTCGGGGTTTAATTGGCACTGACTTTGATGATAGCTGGAGCGGAACTGCCTATTTTGATAATCCTAATGCCCATATTTATGCCTACGGTCGCTTCCCCTATGAAAGGGAGCATCAATTGAAGATTCAGGGAATGTGGCTTGGTCCATGGGGAATTCTCATCAGTGGCTATTATCGTTACCTTGATGGCCAGCGCTGGACAAGGGTTATTCGCAGTGTTGACCTTGGACTTTCCCTTAATCAGGGAACGACCACCACTTATGCAGAACCCCGTGGTTCAAGAAAAATGCCGCCTCTTTCTATGCTTGATTTAAGGTTGGAGAAGAGGTTTAGCCTGCCTCGCAGAACTGGAACCATTGGCCTTTTCGTTGACATTTTTAATGTTTTCAATGTGGCCATTCCAACTTCAGTCTGGACTCGTTCAAGCAGCACAACGATTATTAATAACAAGGTTGTTCAGTTTGGCGATTTAACTGCTATTACTGATCCAAGAATTTTCCGGCTCGGCTTTCGATACGAATTCTAACTAATTTAAACTAACTTAAAGGGAGGAGCAAATGGTAGCTCCTCCCTTTTTCATTTTCTAAATCTTATGTTGATTAGTTCATTCATTTATTATTTTCAATTCTTTTCTTTAATTGACGGGATAGAAAAGTTTTAAAAAAACTAAATTTCGCTAATCTATCCAAAAAATTAAATAATTCAAAAAGCTAAATTTTTAGAAAATTGGCCGCTAAAAATTTTAATGTTCCCTCAGCTACGGGCCATTAAATTTTTAAAAGTTCTTCTGAAGAAAGCAAGAGCTGATTATGCCCGAATAATAGGCGGGGCTTTTAGCTCTAAAGAATTCTTTATTTTTTTATTTCTTGGGTCCGATTTCCCAACGCCTTTAATGCTAGGAAATGACCTCTCTAATTGGCAAAATAAAGTCCCCTTTTAATTTTCCATGATTAGCGGAAAAGATAGGCCAGAATTGCGTGAATTAAAGCCGTAAAAAGCAGTAAAACTCCTAAACGGCGGTGCCAATTAAATTTAACTTTAATCCATCTTTTACCGGTGCTTACCTGAAAAGTAACCAGTAATAGGTTTATAATTCCCATAATTAAAACAAGAGAAATACCGGCAATAGTCATTGTATCCTCTCTTGTTTTTCAATTTTAATAATGGTTTTAGCTGGCCCAGCACTCCCATGGATATTGCAACTACCTTCGGCGGTTATTTCAGTTTCCCGTTCAATCTTTAACTTTATTTCCCGGGTAAAATTTTCAGCTTCTGGCCGATTGGAAGCAGAAAATTCCCAGCACCCTATTTCTTGTTTATTAGCCCTGGCCACAACTTTTTTGGTAAAGTGAAAACGGCTATTTCCCCGATGATTGACTTTGATAACCAGGGTAATTTCTTCACCAGCCTTAACTTTTTCAGGCGCCATTATAGAAACAGCTGTTTTATTAGCCATGGCTGAACTAGTTAGAGCTGTTAGAATGAGAATTAATTGAATGATCCTTTTCATAATCTTTTTCTCCTTTTACTCTGCAAATTTAATTTATGCTAAAAAAGCATTCTTGAATAATTTAAAAAATAATATATCACATTTTTAAAATTAAATTTATAAAAATAGATAGCGTCTATTGATATAAGGGGGACTGGCCTTTTGTTGGCAAATATAGGCTTTAAGTCTACTTTCCTCAGCGATTAACCGGCCTTATTTTAGTGGCCAGACTATTTAAGTCTTGACAGTTTATTATTGAAATTTAAGTTTATGTAAATCTTAATCTTGACTTGGGCTAAAAAAGCATTTAAGAAATAGGCGAAAGGAGGGTCAATGATTAGAATGTTTAAATTCCATGGTCCCAAGAATAATTTCTATGACCAAAGGTATGATCAAAGATTTACTCGTCGTAATTTTCTTAAGGCGTGCGCTCTTGGCGTCGCTTTCGGGTCGCCTTTGAATTTAAAAAGTCTCGGAAAAAAGAATTCTGGATTTAGGAAAGGGAAGGGAGACTATTCTTTTTGGAAAACAGGCAATTATGTAACTTCACCAAATGACCTTATTATTCCTTCCCCTCAAAAGATGGCTGATTTATTGACTTTAAAATCAAGGCCTCGAGTTGGCCTTATTTTTACCCATATTCCCCCTGATAGACCTACCTGGCCTTATATTGGTTATGATTATGAAGGCCGGAAAAAGGAATTAACGGAAAAAATAATTAAAGCTCTTCCTGGCATTGACTTTGTTCCTGTGACTTTGAAGTCTTCTGAGGAAGCTATTAACTGGCTAAAAGAAAATTTAGCGATGGATGGTTATGCTGTTTACATTGTGGGTATCTGGACAGGGGCGGTCCGCCAAATTATGGAGTCAGGGAAACCTGTTATTCTTATCGATGACCTTTATGCCGGGACAGGAGAATTTCTTATAGAATATGCCCGGGCCAGGCGCCAGGGAATGAAGGTCATAGGTGTGGCTTCATCTCGATTTGAGGATGTAATTGAAGCATTGAGCTCTTTTGAATGGCTTAAGAAGCTGGCTTGTTCGAAAATCATTGATGTTACCGATAGCGAAGGATATTGGGGCGATCCTAAGGTCATAAAGGAAATTTTTGGCCTTGATGTTCATAAAGTTAAATCTGCAGAGATTAACGATGTTTATCAGAAAGTAAATTGGGGAGAAGCTGAAAAGTGGGCTCATTATTGGATCAAACAGGCTAAGCGTGTGGTTGAACCTTCAGCTAATGAGATAAAAAAGTCAGGGGCTATGTATTTGACCTTGATTGAACTTCTTTCTCGCTATCAGGCTCAGGCCATTGCAATCGATTGTCTAAGTCTTTTTTATGGGGGAAAATTGCCAGCTTATCCTTGTCTCGGTTTTTTCCAGCTTAATAATGACGGCCTGGTGGGGGCCTGTGAAGGAGATTTACCTTCAACCTGCATGATGCTTCTGGCCATTTATATGGCTGGAAGGCCTGGCTACATTTCTGATCCTGTCATTGATGTTGCCCATAATCAAATAATATATGCTCATTGTGTCGCCCCAAATAAAGTATTTGGGCCAAGGGGGCGAGCTAATCCTTATTTAATAAGAAGCCATGCTGAAGACAGAAAGGGAGCAGCTATCCAATCCCTTTTACCGGAGGGAGAAGTTTTGACTTCCCTTGAATTTAATTGTGAGCGTCGGGAAATTGTTCTTCATCAAGCTATTTCCTCCGGAAATGTTATGGAAGATAAAGCCTGTCGAACCAAGCTGGCCGCTAAAGTTAAGGGAGATATAAATAAACTTTTTAATGAATGGGATCGTTTTGGCTGGCATCGAGTGACCATCTTTGGTGACTATAAAAAACAGATAGAAATGACAGCCGCTCTCCTCGGCTTACGAGTTGTCTATGAATCATAAGAAAAGGAGGTTAGGATGGCAAAAATTGAAAATAAATCGAGGCGGAAGTTAATTTGCTTTAAGCCTGATTCGCTTATCAAGATAACTTTATTTTTATTTTGTTTTGTTAATTTAATGTTTCCAATAACAAGAGCCAGCCTAGCCTTCGAAGTTAAAGATGGTGTAGCCGAAAAAGTAGCCGACCCTCAATTCAAACCTCTGCCCGGAATTTTCGATAAACCGGTTAATGTGTTTATCAGCTGTACTACTCCGGGTGCTACCATTTTTTATACCACCGATGGCACCGACCCTCTAAGCTCAAAGAGCCGGCGTCAATTTCGACGGAGCCTAAACATTGCTTATACGTCGGTCATAAAAGCAGTGGCGGTTAAAGAGGGTCTTGAGCCAAGCAACATAATCGAGGGGAAATTTATCATCAGAGTGGCCTTGCCTGAAGCCTGGCTTGGTCCAGGTGAATGGCGAGAATTGCCTGAGGTTATTAGACTTTCCTGTGAAACACCTGAAGCCACAATTTTTTATACTTTAGACGGGAGCGAGCCTAACAGACAAAGCTCAAAATATATAGAACCGATTAAATTATCTAAAAGCCAGGTTAATGTAATTAAAGCCCTGGCAGTTAAAGATGATGGTTCCCCCGATAGCTACAGTGTCACTTTTACCTATTTACCTAAGCCTGATTTAGTGATGCTGACTGATGCTTTAAAATCAGGAACCAGATTAGAAGAAATTATTTCCAAAGTGATTAAAGAAATGACGATGGAAGAAAAGGTTCGGCTGGTCTGGGGAGCTGGTAATTCACCGATTGGTGCTGCTGGCAATACCTATGCGATCCCGCGCCTCGGAATCGTCAGCTTAGATCTGGCAGACGGTCCAGCTGGCGTTCGACTCAATGGCCGTTATGCAACCTGCTGGCCCAATCCCATGACCTTAGCTTCCACCTGGAACACCGGTTTAATGGAAAAAATTGGGGAGGCTGTCGGCCGGGAGGCTCGCTATTTTGGCGTCGATATCATGCTTTCCCCAGGGATGAATATTCATCGTGATCCTCTCGGCGGCCGAGTTTTTGAATATTATTCCGAAGACCCTTTTTTAACCGGAAAAATTGCCGCTGCCTATATTCGAGGTTTGGAAAATCAGGCAGTTGGAGCGACTATGAAACATTATACAGCTAATAATTTTGAGAATAATCGGACAAATATTGACGTGATAATTTCAGAACGCGCTTTGCGGGAAATTTATTTACCCCACTGGGAAATGGCAATTAAAGAGTCCCCCTGGGCAGTTATGACCGCTTACAACAAAGTGAATGGCGAGTGGTGTGCCGAAAATAAATATCTGCTTGATTGCCTCCAAGAATTTGGCTTTTCAGGGCTAGTCATGTCCGATTGGGGTGGCTATCATAATCCCATTGCCTATGCCCGTGGCTTTGACCTTAACATGCCCGGACGCCTGGGCTGGGAAAGTTTGATTGAAGCGATTAAGAATAAAGTAATTAGCGAAGAGAATATTGATCAGGCTGTTGCTGATATTCTAAAAATTGTTATTCGGACTGAAACTTTTAAAAACCAGATTTATGACAAATCGATTTTTGTCAATAGAAAACAATTAAATGATGAGCTCCGAAATGCCCATAAAATTTTAGCTCTTGAAGCTGAAGGTGAGGGGCTTATTCTTCTCAAAAATACTGACCAAACTCTTCCGCTCAAGAATATTTCTCGCGTGGCTTTATTTGGTTCAGCTGCTATTCCTGAGTTTAAAACATTTGGTTCCTCGCCAGCCAAAGGAATAATCTTCGTAGGAGGGGGGAGTGCCAGAGTCAATGTTGATCCCAATGAGGTTATCTCCCTTGCTTTTGCCTTAGAACAGGCTGGCTTCTCTGTTCTTCAGAAAAACGCCGTCCATGCTTACTTACAGGAAGGATTAACTGAAGCTGATGCCCTTTATGCTGTTGGAAACACGGAAGCCGCTCTTATTTTGATCAGCCGACCTGGTCAGGAAGGAATGGATAATTCCTCGATGGATTTAACTGAAAAAGAAAAAGATATGATTAGAAAAGTTTCGCAAGCCTATCATATGGTCGGAAAGAAAGTCATTGTCCTTCTCAATGTGGCTTACCCTGTAATTGTTGATTGGGATGATTATGCTGATGCTATTGTTTTTATTGGCCTTCCTGGAACCTATGGCTCCTTGGCTGTGGCTGATATGCTTAAGGGGAGGATAAATCCGTCAGGAAAGCTCGTTGACACCTGGCCGAAATCCTATTCTTTGGCGCCGACCTTTGGATATATGCCTAGGTTTGATCAAGCAAGTATTGTTTATAAAGAAGATATTTTTATAGGCTATCGCTATTATGATCTCCATCCAGAGGCCGTGAAATATCCTTTTGGCCATGGCTTGTCTTACACTACATTCTCATATCAGAACATTAAATTAAATAAATCTGAGCTTAATTTATCACAACCAGAAGAACTTCTGCTTATTTCGATCTTAGTGGAGAATACAGGCAATCTAGCGGGAAAAGAAGTGGTCCAGCTTTATGTTAGGCCGCTTTCTTCTAAGATTAAGCGGCCCCTTAAAGAGCTTAAAGGAATGGCCAAGACAAGACTGCTTGAGCCTGGGGAAAAAGAAAAAATTATCTTTACTTTGACTTTAAAAGATTTTGCTTACTGGAATGAGAAAGGTCAAAAATGGACAGTTGATCCAGGTTTTTATGAAATTATTATTGGTGGAACTTCAGAGGAGGCAATCTTGAGAATATCTGGTCAGAGGGAACGAATTCGGATTGTTAAATAATTTTATTTTTTTATCTATCAAAGGACCTCAAGGAAGAACAAATTGAATAAAAAAGACCCGCCTGGAAGAGAAATCTGCCTTGAAAAAAATGGCGATTTTAACTATATTTTCTCCTGACGACTGAAAAGCCGGAGTGGCGGAACTGGCAGACGCGCTGGACTCAAAATCCAGTCCCTCCTCGGAGGGGTGTGGGTTCGATTCCCTCCTCCGGCATTTTCATTCTAAGCTGTCGTAATTTTGCTTCTGAGCTAAGGGCTGACTGAATTTTTTATAGACAAAAAATGGGGACACAAACAAAAAAGAGAAGTTAAAGATGATAAAAAAATTTTTAATAAATTAGCTGAAGGCGATAAATAGATTCATCAATTTTTTGGCCAGAAATGTTATCCCGCAAGGTTAAGGAGAGAAGAACTGTTTGGCCATCGACACTCCAAGCACTTCGGGTCACAAGAGGATGAGCCTTTCCCCAGTCTTCATCAACGAAATAAGTCAGGCGGGTTAAAATGCGGCCGCGGCGGTCCATAAGATAAAGGTCAGTCGAAAGTTCCTGGACAATAAAAGAATTGAGCTGCGAGCCAGATTTTCTCCAAGCATCAGAGAGACGGGCTTCATAATTGGTATCAAAAAGATTGGCCATGAAAGCCACGAAGTTTCTATCGGGTGATAGAGAAGCCTGTTCTTCATAAAAACCTCTGGTTTTGGTTAAATTGCGGAGATTTTGAAGGCGCCCGCGACGTCCCACCTCGGCTTCCCAGAGATCAAGGCGATAGGCCGGATAGGGGAGACGGGAATAGCCGATATCAGCCGCAAAAATTATTTTGTTGTTAGTTGCCCAAAATTGAGGTTCAAAAATAGCGCCATCGCGAAGGGGATTGGTTCTTATTTCGACCAGCTGAGGCTCGCCTGAACTCCAATCCAGACGAGCTGTTTTTAAGACCCACTGAGCAAAGGGATAGCGATCAAAGGGTTGGGCACCACCTATTTTTTCCGCCCAACAGAGTCTCGTGCCATCAGGTGAAAATTTAGGATATAGAACACCGCTTTCCAGATCATCAGCTGTAAAATCAGTCAATCTTATCCACAAAGAACCGTCGGCCTTGACCAGGAAAAGATTGTTCCACCACCCTGCCCCAGGCTCAGCCAAGGCTCTGGCTTCAGGCATGGCGCGAAGGTATTTCCAAGAAAGATTATTAGGAATTTCAACTTGGGTCACAAACCACTCGCCAGAAGGATGCCAGTCCGAGGCTCCTTTATGAACCCGGGGAATCCAACTTGGCTCTATACCTATGGCTGTTAATGGCCGGGTGCTTAATGGGATAGCTTCGGCTTCAGGGTTTTCGGCCGTTTCATCGACCTTGTAAAGCTGCCAGATCCCCTGGACATCGCGGCGCATAAAAATAACTTCATTGGTCCGCGGATGCCAGGCATCAAGGGCAGCCCGGGACAGAAATTTTTCAACATTGGCCACAGATATCTGGGGCAAAGGGCGAATTTGGGAACTTAATCCATTTCCACTAGTTAAAGCCATCATTGTAATTAAGGAAAGAATTGGGACAAACAAAAAAATCTGTTTAAGGAATAACCTTTTCCTGAAACTGTTTGTTTTGGAAAAAATTCCTTTAACCTTTTCCATTGGCCTTAATAAATTTATTGCTAGATTATCAATTCGCGCCTATTTAATCAACCAAAATAAATTGAAGCCAAAATGACAATCTCTTTTTCCTAAAACTCACAAGCTAAGAAAATAAGAAGGGATAACAAAAAGATTGGTTCGAGCAAATTAGGTTAAAAATAATTTAATTTAAAGCCCAAATGAAAAAATGTTCAATTTATGGTATAAGTTGCTTATAGGCGTGCCTTCTTGTAGGAAAATATGAGAATTAGATATTTTAATCCACAAGGAAATTATCAATTTTTAAATTTTAGAACTAAATCCTGGGAAAGGGGAAATAATTTTTCTGTCTTTCTTATAGTTTTTCTCCCTATCCTAATCATTTTAAGCTTCTCTTGTCAGACTGAAAGAATTGGGATTTCAAAAGGAAAGACAGGCCATAGGCCGCTAGTAAAACCGGGGTTAGAGGTTTTTCTGGAAAAGCATCTGAATTTAGTTAAGGGGAAAAAAATTGGTCTTATTACTAATCCTACAGGAGTTGACTGCCAGCTTGTTTCTTCTATCGACAGATTGATGTCCACATCCGGGGTTCGCCTGGTGGCTCTTTACGGACCTGAACATGGGGTTCGGGGAAATGCCCAGGCTGGAGAATATGTTCCTTTTTATGTGGATGAAAAATATAAGCTTCCTGTCTTTTCCCTTTATGGCCAATCAATGAAGCCGCCCCAAAATATGCTTCTTCGCCTCGATGAGTTTATGCGAAGTTTTGATATAACAGAGGCCGGTAAGATTCCTGAACAATCGATGGTTAAAGAAATTGAAGTCATGCTCTTTGATCTCCAGGATGTGGGCACCAGAGTATATACTTATATAGCGACCATGGCTTATGCTATGGAAGCGTGCGCTGAGGCAGGTATTCCTTTTATTGTGCTTGATCGCCCTAACCCGATTAATGGCGTGGCCATGGAGGGGCCAATCCTTAAATATCCCGACTTTAGTTCTTTTGTTGGGCTCTATCCCATACCTTTGCGCCATGGAATGACTGTAGGTGAATTGGCGCTTTTATTTAATGAAAAATTTTTAAAGAAAAAGGCGCAGTTGACGGTCATTCCCGCAGAAGGCTGGAAGAGGACAATGTGGTTTGATGAGACAGGTTTGCCCTGGGTCATTCCTTCCCCTAATATGCCGACGCTTGATACCGCTACCGTTTATCCTGGCCAGGTTCTTTTAGAAGGCACCAACGTCTCCGAGGGCAGGGGAACGACCAGGCCTTTTGAACTCTGTGGGGCTCCCTGGATTGATGGCTATGAATTGGCTGAAGCGATGAATGAATTAGCGTTACCGGGTGTTCGTTTTCGAGAAGCCTGGTTCACCCCAACTTTTTCCAAATATCGGGGTGAACTTTGTGGGGGAGTTCAGGTTCATGTTACTGACCGCAATCTTTACCAGCCGATCAAGACCAGTCTTCTCCTGATCCAGATGATTAAAAAAATGTATCCAGAAAAGTTTGAATTTCATGGGACTTATTTCGATAAATTGATGGGTACAGATGAGGTTAGAAAATATCTTGAGGCCAAAAAGGATTTAAAAGAGCTTTTTTCTCGCTGGGACGAGGCTCTTCAAACCTTTGCTGCTGAGCGCTACCCCTTTCTTTTATATAAATGATTTTTATCGCTCCTGCTTGATTAATTTCTAAGTTCGATGGATTAAAATAAAAAGTCAATTGTATTTGGTCCTGCTTAGGTTAAAGGAATAATAAATTTATTATTTAATTAAAGGCTTGTGAGGTATATTTTCCTTTCCCATTGTTATTGGGGGGAATTTGGACCATAATTTTTTATCCAGTTCTTCTATAATTCCTATGACAGTAAGACTTAATAGAAATAGAAAGAGAAAGAAAATAAATTCTTTATATTAAATTCTTCTTTTTAATTTTTTTAAGAATGAGCCAAGAAGAAGCATTGTCAGACCAAAGGTTAGCCAGATAAATGTGTTTGAGGGAAAATGGATAGCTTTTTCTACAGCTCTAAGTTTACCGGAAGATTCTCCCTTAAGAAGAAAAAGGAGCATATAAAAAAAGCCTGTATTGATTTGGGCAATGAAAAAAGCAGTTCCGATTCTTCTTATCTCAGACTTTTTGCCCATCAAAGAATTATGCCAGAGGAAAGACGAAATCATGGCAACCCAGGTAAAGATAATTCATCCAGCAGACCCGACAATATATTGATTTGAGGATATATCCCTTAGTGGAAATTTTTTGGCCAAAGTCAATAGCGGCTGGAATGCCCTGAAGCCAATAAAATAGGCAATGACCGAACTCATAGAAAAGACTGCCTAAGAGAATACCGACCAACGTCCAAAGACAAAATCGACATGCCTGCCATAAGGAATTCAATTGTTTCATCCCGCCAAAATTATATTCTTTTGGTAATTAAATTAACACCTTTTATTTTTTGATCTATTTTTAAAATCTTCTAACTTTTGGTTTATATAAATTTGTTATAATAAGAGCTACAATGTTATCCGTTTGGATTGCCGGTAAATTTTAAAGAATTTGTTTTTTGGTTTTTAAGCAAAACCAGATGCGGAATTAGAATAATAAGGATTTAACTTTCTTATATAAGCTTTTTCTAAGTTGGTATTCTAATAAAAATAGGTAAATATGTAAGTTGGTACCTATTTTAAATGGTTCCAGTTGAGCAAGGTGTTGAAGACTAGGAAGAAGGAGCCATGAGTTATGTGACGCCACATGGGATTAATTGCAAAAAGGATCACATGACCCTTTTCGAGGGGGGCATCGACGACAGCCGGGGTTCCGGCTAACTCTTCGCCATGATCCAGACCGCCACTGATGAGAAGTTCATTGACGTTACGGGCGAAATTAATGATGGCTTTAGCTCTTACTCTGGGCATGCCCATGGCAAAAGGAAATTCCTCGCCTCTGGCTTCAGCCGGCTGCGGTTGCTGTTTCTTCCGCCACTCTTCGATGGTCTTCTGGCCTAAATCTCTAGGCCTTCCCTGGGGAATATCAGGGTCATT
>CALLJL010000032.1 GCA_938092135.1 uncultured bacterium | reverse complement strand
TTCCATCTCTGCGGGGAGCCTTGGGATGCTCGGGGATTAAGGTCGCAATCCCTTCTTTTTGAGGTCTCCATTCCATCAAGGCATGGTGATTGAGGAAGCGGAAAATGAACATGAGGTCGCAATCCCTTCTTTTTGAGGTCTCCATTCCATCCCCTATCCTGACAAAACCTTTTATACTTATTATTGTCGCGTCGCAATCCCTTCTTTTTGAGGTCTCCATTCCATCCGCGATCATTCGTAAATCAATCAAAATCAATATATTATAAAGGGGATTCCTTAGCTTTTGCTTTTTACCAAAAGAAGCCAGAGAAACGTTTTTAAAATATTTCATATTCCATCCCCTTCAATCAATCTTTCTCCCCTCTTCTATCTTCCATCTTTTTCATATCCTTTATTGTCTTAGCCCTCTTCCACAATAACATATTCGCCAAGCCCAAATGATGTTCCTTTGCCTATATGAAAAATTTCTCCCGCCTTTAATAAGGGGAGAAAGGGTGAAATCCTACCTTCATAAGTAATTTTTCCAATAAGTCCTCCCAGAATCATCTTGCTTTTCTGTCTGCCTGAATACCTTTCCCAATCAAACCATTTCAAAGAATTTTCTTTTATTTTGATTTCTTTTGAAGCTTCGATAATTTCTCGATGATTCCAACCAGGTTCTTTCATCTCGCCATGGAAATAATAAAGAAGCCACAAACGACGCAATAAATTCCTTATCAAGATGTGAAACTGGGGAACAACTACAAGGTCTCTTTCATATTTAATCCTTAAAGGGGTAAGGAATTCAAGAGTGCAGGTCATCTTTGATTCCCCATTATTATTAACCTCTTTGAAGGTCAGCTGATCAGGAATTTCAACCATCTCAGGCTCAGTTACTTTTATTGTTTTCCTTTCGTCCGAATAGATTAAAGCCTCCTTTTTCCAAATCTGCCTGAGAAAAAACTTGCTTTTCCCCTTTCCTAAACCTTTTCGGCCGAGTTCATCGAAGACAATAACAAAATAAGGAAGATAGTTAACCGCCCGGCCAATAAGGATTAAATTAAAATTTATTAATTCACCTTTTTCATAAACAGTTTTCTTCTCCTTGGGTGGCTCAATTATAAAGGGCTTCGGGATGGCCTCGTATTTTTCCATGATGATGGAATCTTTATCGCGAGGTGGTGAAGTTTCAAAAACATAAGAATATGCACATTGATCTTTGAGCAGACAATTGATGCAGGTTTCTCGTTTCAAAACACAAACTGCCTTCCTGAATATTGAACCAAATCCACCTCTTAAAGCTGAGCCTTTATAGGGAGGAAGGACAATTTTTTCTTCAGGTTCCAAAGAGAAGGTTAATTTAAGATATTTTAAAATCATTTAAGGCTTCAAACTTTATTCATCAACGCTGATTTGAACAAAGCCCATGGGAATACCATCATCTATTCTTTTTCGGGTCCGGGGGGCTCGAAGAAAATAGCGAAACCCCAAATCTTCTGATAACAGCAACAGAGAGGTACTGAAGGCAGTTGCGCCCTGGCCAAGGCGAACGAGATAAGGGACGGTTGGTAAGTTATAGGCGTATTTAAAACCGGCTTCATCCTTATTCACAACCCGGCTATAGAAATCATGGGCAATTTGCAAAATTTCCTTTTCAGAAAATCCGCTGTCTTGACTTTTTATTTCGCTTTCAAAAACTTGACCTTCTTTAAGGGATTCATAAAGAATCGGTAATTGCCTACCTGTTTTCGCTCCCTTAACTTTAACTAACGAAATTTGAAGACTTTCATGACAGGAACGTAAGTAGCTATCGCTTACGTCAATCCAACGGGCAAACTTGGGATTTAATAATTTACTTTTAGGGGCAATCCAAGAGAAGGCTTTTTCCAAAAGAATCTCACTAGCTTTATTTCTATTTTTTTCAAAAAATATATTTTGAACTTCCCTTTTTTGATTATCATTAAGCTTTCGGTAATTGTCTTTAAAAACATGCCAAATCAGAGCCGATAAAAGCGAGCCCTTTAGGGAACTTCCTGGAATATAAGAACGACCTGCACTTTTAATGAATGCTTTAATATTCGTTGGATTGGTTATTATATGCTGACGAGCCTCAGGGGAAATAGAAAGAGTGTAAAGAATATGGCGACGCAAAAGGGTTTGGTCCTGAATAATTTGGCCTATGTATCGGCTTCGGCCGGCTTCTTTTATAAAACGCTCTCGATATGGCTTGAACTTTTCATCCTGGAAAAGACTATCCATATTAAGTCGGTGAAATACTCCTTTGTCACGGTCGATAAAGTATTCCATGGGCGAAATTTCTTCACCCGAGCCAATATGAACCGGGGTTATAATCTTAATCTTTATTTTCATTTCTTTTTGCCTCCCCCTGGCATGGTAATGCAAAAAGTAAGCCATAACGATAAACTTTATGGTCTTTAAAAACCTCTGGGGTTATATCAACTAATTTTCCCTTGCGTTCGATATTTCTCGGAAAAACCGAACCTTCAGCAAAAATACGAATAGACCGTCGCCTTAAAGAACGGGTGGAGGGAGAAAATATATATCCCCTTCTTTCTTCAAGTTCATAAAATCCATCAGCTAAACCTAAAAGTTCATTATCAGCTGGAAAATAGGGCGAAAGGCAATAAAGCCAATTTGCGTTTTCGATTTCAGGTAAATCAATTTCGGTAAATTCTGGCTTTTCAAACAAACCTGAGCCACAGGTTCTATCACCACCAACACCTTCATCGGCTAAAAGATAGAAGAGGGCTTTAAGTTTTGTTTCCCATTGGGCCTGATTAATTTTGAGTAAACAAAAGAGAGAGGCTTCAGGATCATAATAAACACGACCAAAGTGAAAAAAATTTTCTCCAGGATGATTGGATAAACGACTCAAGGCAATGCGAGGCACGTTGTCCACTCTCCAAGGTTGTTTTTTCCATGGGTCATGGGAAAGCTTTTTCTCTTGTTCAGGCCAAGGAAATATTAAAGGGATGGTTTTAAAACTGGAATCAATTGCTGCTTTTCGACCAAAATCAAAAAGACTAAGGCCTCCAAGAAGTTCCTTAAGTGCTGCTAGATTAACAAATTTAATTTTTTTAAATTGTTTCAGGCCGATTTTATTCTTTTCTTGATTATCATCTCTTTGATTAATCTGTTTTAAAATGTTCTTTAATATTTCACTTTCCTCTGAACTTAGAAATTTGGATTTAGGTATAGGAAAGAAATAGTCTCCATGCCAAAAAGGAAAAGCTGAGCTAAGAAGAAAGGGTGGTTCACCCTGAAGAAAGCCTTCAAGGAAACTATCGACATCACCATATAAAAGCTGATGGCAATGACAAAGAGCTGAAAAAAGAGTATCAGCTGGAAAATAAACCTTGCTCCCTTCGCGCCAATCTTCCCTTTCTCCAAGATGAAAGGAACTTTTAGGCTTAAGTTTAACGACCATATATTTCATGGCAGTTAATACGATCTAAATTAATTTCTGTCTAATTGACTCAAAATTGGCCACAATCTTTGCCGGAGTATCTAGGCCAGGATTAATAATTCTTTCTTTTATAAGATCGATCTTTCCATTTTCATAATCTTCACGTTTATTCCAATAAACCTCAATGTTTTTGAAAGCTACGCGACCATAACCCCGAGAGCCCATCCCACCGAGATAATCATGTTCAAGAAGCTCCATAGCAATAAAGACATTTTTAAGAATATCTTTATCATCTTCCTCATAAACATTATAAATCAGCTCCACATCCTTAAAGCGAGCACCAGCCGG
>CALLJL010000031.1 GCA_938092135.1 uncultured bacterium | reverse complement strand
GATTGATCCCAAACTAAATATAAGGTCAAAATATGGCCCGTTAGGCGGGGCAGTTATTATTTTCAGCCCCAATAATTTCCCACTGGCTTTTAACTCAATCGGTGGAGGTGATTTCATCAGCGCTCTGGCTGTGGGTAATCCTGTAATTTCAAAAGCCAATCCCGGTCATCCGGGGACAACCAAATTATTAGCCGAAATAGCGCTGGAGGCTTTAAAAAAATCGGGACTCCCTTCTTCTAGCTTTCAAATGATTTATCATTTTAGTTCAGAGGATTGTTTCCGATTGATCACCCACCGGTCAGTTTCGGCCGTGGCTTTTACCGGTAGCAGACAGGCCGGCTTGAAAATAAAAGAAGTGGCCGAAAAGGCTGGCAAATTAGTTTATTGTGAATTAAGCAGCATTAATCCAGTTTTCTTTCTTCCAGGAATCTTAAAGGAGAAAGCAGTTTCCCTAGCCTCAGAGCTTTTCGTCTCCTGCACCTTAGGTGAAGGTCAATTCTGCACTAAGCCTGGACTTATTGTCTTCAAATATGATGAGTCAGGCTGCAATTTTCTGAATCAATTAAAGGAAGCCTTTTGTTCTATTTCGGGTGGTTATCTTCTTTCGCCTCAGATACAGGAAAAACTAAAAGCTGAGGTGGAAAGATTAAAAGGGGAGGGAGCTGATTTACTTGCAGGCGGAGAAAGTCTTTCTGGCCCCGGCTTCCGTTTTTCCCCCACTCTTTTCAGAGTGAGCGTTAGAAAATTTCTGGAAAAGCCCTCTGCCTTTCAAACTGAAGTTTTCGGCCCACTTACCTTGGCGGTTTTAGTCGAAAATATTGATGAAATGCTCGAGGTGGCCAGCTCCTTAGAGGGAAATCTAACCGCTTCTATCTATCTTTCCCCAAGCGAGGAGGATGAAGCGATCTACCGTCAGCTTGAACCAATTCTTCGATTTAAAGTTGGCCGATTATTAAATAATAAAATGCCTACCGGTGTGGCAGTTACTCCAGCCATGCATCATGGAGGTCCTTATCCGGCCACCGGCCACCCCGGTTTTACTTCTGTAGGCATTCCTGCCTCTTTCCTTCGCTTTGCCGCCCGCCACTGCTATGATAATGTGCCGGAGCCTCGTCTTCCCGCTGAGCTTAGAGCTAAGAATCCCAATGGCCGCCTATGGCGATTTATCAATGGTCAGTGGACAAGAGAAGATGTTGGCCTGAAAGGAGAATAAAAAGGGAATAAGATGGATCAGAAAAATACAGGGAAGAAAATATAAAAGAATAGTAATATTTAAACTTGATTTTTAAAATAAAACATATATAATTTTTTGCTAAAAGGAGGTTAAAATGGTAAGCCCCAAAATGGAAGAGGCTCTCAATAAACAAATTAATGAAGAATTCTATTCAGCTTATCTTTATCTTTCTATGGCTGGCTATTTTGCTGAAAAAAATCTTATGGGTTTCTTCAACTGGCTCTTCGTTCAATATCATGAAGAGCTTTCCCATGCTGAGAAAATTTATAAGTACTTGATTGAAAGAGGTGGGAAAGTTAACCTTATGGCCATAAAGCAGCCCGATTATAATTGGAAGGATCCAAAGGAAGCCTTCGCCTCTGTTCTCAATCATGAAAAATATATAACTAGCCGAATTAATGAGCTCATGGATCTGGCTGAAACAGAAAAAGACAGGGCAACTATGAGCCTGCTTCAATGGTATATTAATGAGCAGGTAGAGGAAGAGGCCAATGCTCAGGCAATTTTAGCCAAGCTGGAAATGATTGGCGATCAGCCAGCCGGATTATTAATGATTGATCGGGAATTAGCCCAAAGAAAATAGAAACAATTAATTGGAAAGAATCTTAAGATCGTATTTATATTTTTAAAGTGATGGAAATCAGGGCAGGGGAGGGGGGAATATTTTTTAAAGGCTTAATCATTGCCTGAACCAATTCCCTGATGATGGATTCAACAAAGGGATTGAGAGGGATATTTTTCTCATTGACCTTAAGATAAACCAAAGGTTCTTCAGGCGGAAGGTTATTTAGGAGGAAGGAAGCCAACTCCCTAATCTGATGGGGATAAAAATGGGGCAGGCTTAAGTTTATTTTTTCTTCTGAAACGATGGCCAAAAGACTTTCCTTAGGTTCAACTAATTTTAGATCCCCAGTCTCTTTAGTTACGAGAATCTTCTTTATATTAGTTTCCTTTTTTCCGCCTTCGATAAAAAGAATATCGGTATCAACGAAATAATCCAAAGCAATCTTGAACCAGGATTCTTGGTCAATGAGATTTCTAATGAAAAATAATCTTTCGGGGGAAATAACCCCAACTTTAAAAGCGCCAGCCTCCTGAAATCGCCAAAAGTCTTTTCCTCTCTGATCCAACTCGATTTGTTCTTGGGTTATTTTTAAAACCGCCCCTTTCAATCCCTGATGATGGAGATGTTGAATTAAAGAAACAATTAAATTTGTTTTCCCAGTTTCCGAAGGCCCGACAATAGCTACCATCCTCATTTTAGCTCTTTCCCTCCAAGTTTTTATTTGTTGTGATTTTCTTTAAACTTCGATTGCTGACAATCTGTAATTTTTCTCCTGATGATTTCCATGGCATGAGGCAAAGCTGGCACAATCGCTTCCAGATTTTCTCTGGCTCCCTTAGGGCTGCCTGGTAAGTTGATTATCAAAGTTCTTTTTCTTACACCTGAAACGGCCCGACTGAGCATAGCGGCTGGAGTTATCGACAAGCTTTTAGCTCTCATGGCCTCTGGTATTCCTGGGATTTCCTTTTCCAAAATTTCTCGCGTGGCTTCAGGCGTAACATCTCTTGGGCCAAGACCAGTTCCTCCGGCTGTCAAAATGATTTCTGGTGGATCTTCTCGGTCACAAAGATCCATTAGCTCAGCCCTAATTATTTCCTTTTCATCGGGAATCACCGACATATAAATTATTTTGGCGCCCTTTGCTTCCAGAAATCTTTTTAATTCTGGGCCAGTTAAATCTTTCCTTTCTCCTCGGGAGGAACGATCTGAAATCGTAACAATGGCTAAAGTTAAATCTTTTAACTCATCCTTTCTTTCGGACATGGATTGAATCTCCTGGCTTAATTTTGCCGCCCCTGATGACCCGAGCAAAAATGCCTTCTTCGGGCATGACACAGCGGCCGACTTGCTTGAAAATGGCGCATTTAGTATGACAGACTTTGCCAATCTGAGTAACTTCAAGAATAACGTCCTCACCAATTGTTAATATTGTTCCCAGAGGTAAATGCCCGAGATCAAGACCTTTTGTGGTTATATTTTCAGCAAAATCGCCCGGACCAACATTAAGGCCCATTTTTTTCATTTTTTCAATGCTTTCTATGGCCAAAAGGCTTACTTGGCGATGGTCATTTCCCCCATGACAATCGCCCCTTAGGCCATAATTGGCGATAGCTTCCCCTTCAAGCTGGGGTTTTTTACGGACGCTTTTTCTCGAACTTAGATTGACTGAAACAACTTGGCCTGATTCTGTTTTCTTCAGCCCGATTTCTTTTAATTCTTCGAATTTTTCACCATTGGAAGGCTCCACTTTTCCCTCCTGATTTACTTAGAAGATGAATATCATTAATAATAATTCTTTTATCCAAAGCCTTGACCATATCATAAATAGTCAGGCAAGCGACGACGACCGCTGTCAGGGCTTCCATTTCAACCCCTGTTCGCTCCAAAGCACTTACCCTGGAAGTTACGACCAGAGTTTTTTCTTTTTTCTCGGGGATAATTTCGACCGCAATTGAGGTAATTCGCAGAGGATGACAGAGAGGAAGAAGTTCAGCGGTTTTTTTGGCCGCCTGAATTCCTGCCAGTTTAGCCGCCATGATTACATTCCCCTTGGGAATTTTGTTTTCCAAAATAAGCTGAAGCGTCTTTGATGATAAAATTACTTTTCCCTGAGCCTCGGCCACCCGTAGGGTTTCTTCTTTAGCCGAAACATCAACCATGGCTATCTTGGAATCTTCGAACTGGGCCAGTTCATTGAATTTTAAATTATTTAAATCTTCCCTCCTCTTTTCCTTTTCCTTTTTGGTTTTTCCTAAATTCATTCTCCCTTCCTTTATTCGGTCTTTTCTTTCTATTTTTATTTGCTTTTTTAATCATTGCTCAGAACCACTTCGAACCTGGCTTTTGTCTTTTTTAGGTGTCAAATCTATCGCTAATTCCCAAAAATTTCCTTTAGCCATTTTTATCTATTTAAGCTAAATTTTTTATTTATTAAAATTCTAAATTTTTCTGCTCAATGTCTATTTCCAAGCTTTATCCTCCGATAGATCTCATACTTTCATTTCTTTTAATTCTGCCAGCTTGAAGCCAATTCAAGGGTTTTTCGGAAAGAACATAGGTAAAGAAATCTTTTATCGCTTCATCAGAAGCTCCGTTTCTGAGTAACTTTTTTAAATCGTAAGTTTTATCAGCAAAAAGGCAGGTTCTAAGTTCTCCTTGAGCTGAAATCCGGAGTCGATTACAATTGTGGCAGAAGTGATGGCTGTAGGGAGTAATAAATCCGAGGCTTCCTTTCATTCCAGGTAAACGATAATAACGGGCTGGTCCAGAACCAGGCAATTTAATTAGATTCAATTGGCCAGTCTTCTTCAATTTTTTCAAGAGCTTGTTGGCAGAAACAAAATAACCGTCCCGATGCGGGAAAGACATCAGTTCAATAAATCGGATGTGCAGGGGCAACAAATAAGCTAAGTTGATAAAATCATCGATATCTTCATTAATTCCCTTAAGGAGAACGACATTAATTTTAACTGGATTGAAACCTTTGGCTAAGGCTAGCTTAATGGCCCGGAGAACTTTGTCTAAACTATTACTTCCAGTGATAGCCGCATATTTATCTTTGTCGAGAGTATCAAGAGAAATATTAATTCGACGCAGACCTGCTCGCCAAAGGCGATCGAGATTTTCTTCAAGGAGAAGGCCATTGGTGGTTAAGGAAAGATCTTTAATTCCGGGACTGGCGTTTAGAGCCAAAATGATTTCAGCTAAATCTGGCCTTAAAAGAGGTTCTCCACCTGTAAGTCGAAATCGATTAATACCCAGTTCTAAGGCTAGACGAACAAGCCTCAATATCTCATCATAAGTAAGAGTTTCCTCGGCCGGAATAAAATTATGATCATCTTCGGGCCGACAGTAAAAGCAGTTAAGGTTGCAGCGATCAGTTACTGAAAGCCGCATATAGTTAATCTGGCGATTCAGCCTGTCTTTCATATTTTTTAATTTGCCAATTTAGAAATTTTTACTTTCATGCTTTAATTTTCAATTAAATGAACTTTGATTTTTGTCCCTTCCTCAAGGAACTCGGTCTCAGCGGGAATTAGAGCCAGCCCATGAATTTCTTTCAGGCTCGAGAGAATGCCTGATTCCTGGGCCCCCGCCGAGGTGGCTAACCATTCGCCTCCTTCAAGTTGCAATTTTACCCGGAAAAAGTTTAGCCTCCCCCTTTTCTTTTTAATGGGATGGGTCAAGGTAGCTTCAATTTCTTGAGGGAGATAATCTTTTCGACCCATCATCTTCTTAATAAAGGGCCGTACATATTCTTCAAAGGATACGAAAACAGCTCCTGGATTTCCGGGAAGACCGAAGAAATAAGCCCTCTCTTTATTTTGTTTTAATTTGTAAAAAGCCAAAGGCTTTGCCGGTTTCTGGGCCACTTTCCAAAAGACACATTTGGCTCCTATCTTTTCCAAAGCCACCTTGACCAGATCATAATCACCCACTGAAACTCCCCCAGAGGTGATGATAATATTAGCCTTGGCCACGGCTTCTTTAAGGCCGGCCACGAGACTGGTCAAGTGGTCCTTGACTCTTTTAACAGCCATGAGCCTGGCTCCGGTTGTTTCAACCAAGGCTCGGATTAGAAAAGAGTTGGAATCATAAATCATGCCTTTTTTTAAAGATTCACCAGGAGGACAGAGTTCATCACCTGTGACCAGAACAAAGACTGTAGGTCGACGGTAAACCCAAACTTCATATTGACCACAGGCAGCAAGCAAGCCCAAATGGGCTGGCCGCAAAACAGTGCCGCTGTCAACTATTTTTTGTCCTTTTTTAACATCTTCGCCAGCGAGCCGAATGTTTTCTCCTGCCTTAACGGCTCTTTTAATGAAAATATGACCCTCTTTTTCTTCCACTTCTTCGCGGGGAATGACTGCATCTGCTCCCTTGGGAATGGGCGAGCCTGTCATGACCTTAAGGGCCGTACCAGGTTTGAGACGGCCTGAAAAATAGGTGCCAGCTCTTTGTTGAGCTAGGAGCTTCAAGGAAACAGGATAATTAAAATTTTCCTCTTTTATTGTCTCCATACTTCTTAAGGCATAGCCATCGACTGCTGAATTAGTAAAGGGTGGCAGAGGAAAACGAGCAATAATATCTCGGGCAGCAACTAGACCAAGGGCTTTTTCAAGTTTAATCTTTTCCTTTCCACCAGGCCTGGCTTCCGATAAAACCAGTTGTCTGGCTTTTTCGTAGCTAATCATTTTTTCTTCCCTCCAGAACTTTAGTTCCGCTTTTAATTTGCTCTATTTTTTAATTCTCCATCTCTCAGAGTTAGGGCCGAAAGAGATGAAGCTTTAACTCCGGCCCAAAATTTCTTTCCCCGTTCAATTTTCAATTCTTCGACGGCAGGTTTTGTTAGATATGCCTTTAAGAGGAAACCACAATCAAGGCTTATAACAATAACTTTATCCAGAGTCTTAATTTCAACAACCTGACCCCAAAACCAATTTCTTATACTGGTCGAGGGTTTTTCGGTCGACAAAATAACCTCTTCTGGCCTAAAAATTACCCTTACTGGCTCCCCAACTTTAGCTGAGCCAAAAGCATAAATATAATTATTGGCCACAAATACCTTGAGCATCCCATTTTCTTGACCAACAACCACACCCTCAACAAGGGTTTCTTGGCCAATAAAAGAAGCCACCTCTAAGCAAGAGGGAAAGTCTAATATCTCCTCTGTTTTTCCCGTTTGTTTAATTTCGCCATCAATTAAGATAGCCAAGCGAGTAGCTAAGTAAAATGCTTCTTCACGGTTATGGGTAACGATAATCGTTGTCTGAGACCTTTTTTTTCGAGTGGCGCTAAATTCAACCATAATTTCTTCTTTAAATTTCGGCTCTAAATTCGAAAAGGGCTCATCAAGAAAAAGGAGGTCAGGCTCAATGATTAGGGCCCGAGCCAGATTAACTTTCTGCTGTTCTCCGGCCGAAAGTTCATGGGGATAACTTTCGAGAAAAGGCTGAAGCGCAAAGAGCTCACTCATTTGTTCAAGCCGTTTTAATTGTTCCTTTTGGCTGACCCCCCTTATTTTTAAACCATAAAGAAGGTTGTCTTTGACCTTACCCCGGAAAAATAAAAATTTATCGAGTAGATAAACCATACGCCGGCGAAAGGCTAACTCATTTCGGGTAGTTACTTTAATCCCCTGAAAAAGAATTTCCCCTTGGCAGGGTTTTTCAAGAAGCGAAGCTATTCGTAAAAGAGTACTTTTGCCTGCACCGTTGGGACCGAGGATAACCAAGCATTCCCCACGATTAACATTAAAGAAGGGAATATTGAGAATTCTTTTTCCTTGGTAATAATGAATAAGATTTCTTATTTCCAGCTCTGATATCGCCATGGTTTTTGTCCCTTCTGCTGCCAGGTAGTGAGCAAAAGGTTTATAGTCAGGCTAATGGTCAGAAGGATTAAAGCAAGAATAACAGCCAAGTGGAAATTACCGAGCCTTGTTTCCTGGAGAATAGCAGTAGTTAAAACTCTGGTTTGGCCTTTAATATTGCCGCCCACCATGAGGACGGCCCCAACTTCAGATATGACCGCGCCAAAGGCAGCGATTATTCCTGAAATTTCGCCTAAACGGGCTTCTCGGGCTAAAGTTAAAACTAGCTGTTTTTTAGAGGCGCCCAAGGCTTTGGCTTGAAAGAGAAGCTCTGGATCAACCTGCTGGAAGGCAGCCAAAGAAAGACCAGCGATTATAGGCCAGGCCAGAATGATTTGAGCAATTATCATGGCCAAGGGAGTATACATTAGTTTTAAGCCGCCAAGAGGACCATTTCTCCAAAGAAAAAGAGCTACTATGAGGCCAACGACGACAGGCGGAAGGCCCATCCCGGTATTTATTAAAGCGATGATTATTTTGCGTCCTGGAAATTGATTAAAATAAAGAAAGAAAGCAGCTGGCAAAGCCAGAAAGAAGGCGATTAAAGTGGATAGGCCTGAAACGAAGAGGGTGAGCCGGATTATTTCAATAATTTCATTTAAAGTAATTTCCTGAACCACGTTAACAATTCCCTGGAAAGATTAATTTTTTATGGTCATGAAACCAATTTTGTCGATTTCTAGAGGTTTTAAATTCCCATAAAATGAGAAAAAATTAATCTTCATGTTATTTTTTTATTTGACCATCCCTTCAAATCTAAAAGCCGTTGAGTTTAGGAAATAAGGATAAAAAAGTAGATTGTTCCTCCGACTGTCATATCCAAAGGAAATAATGATTTCTCTGGCTTCAGGGCTCAGCAGAAAATTCCATAATTTTTTTGCCTCTTGCTCATTTCCCATATTCCTGACTTTCCTTGGAATAATTGCTGAATAGACATTCAAGTAATTTTCATCTGAAGAAAGAACCTCAAGATCTATCCTATTTTTGAGTCGGTAATAAGTGGGATAATCAGTTAAAATATGGGCCCTTTTTTCAGCCGCTATTATTAATGCTTCGGCCATTCCCTGTTGGGTTTCAAGATACCATTTCCCTGAAGGGATAAGGCCGACTTCGTCCCAGATTTTTCTCTCCAAAAAATTGATTCCAGAGTAATCAGCCCGGCTGATAAAAGGGGCATGGAGACGAGCAATTCGGCGAAAGGCCTCAGGAAAAGAAAGTCCTCTGACCTTAGCTGGATCATTTTTTGGACCAACAATAACGACCCTGGAAAACATCAATTCTTGACGTTTAAGACCATGGCCGGCAGCCATGAACTCCTCTTCGAGCTTAGGGATATGGACCAGCAAGAAATCTGCTTCGCCTTTTTGCCCCATTTTTAAAGCTTCTCCTGTACCGACAGCAATTGTCTTAACCCTTATTCCTGATTGCCTTTCAAAGACTTTGAGCAATATATCAAGGAGACCGCTGTCATAAAGACTGGTGGCTGTGGCCAGGATTAATCCTGAAGTGAAGATTTCCTTTGGAAAGATAGAAAAAAATTGCCAGAAAAAGAAGATAAGAAAAATAAGGAAAAGAAATAGATATTTTTTCATTTTTTAACCCAGCTTTGCCTTTTCTTACTTATCTTGTATGATTATTTTTTATGGTTGAATTAATGAGCTTAATAAAAAAGGGCATGCCTTCCCCCAGGAAAGCATGCCCTTTTTTGCCTCAACTCCTTTCCTGAGCGGGAGGCTTAGTCGTTTCCAACCAAACCCTATCGGCCAGCTACCATGGCCTTCAGGCTTTAGGTAATCTGGCTCGGAGTTCTTAGTTGATTCCCCATTAAAAGAACATTCTCAAAGCCTCTTCCAGAGGCAAATTTAAAATATATTGATCCTGGTCTTTAAAGTCAAGGCAAAATTTTAAGAAATCAGGTATGATAATTATTAGTTGGAGTCCTTTCCATTTTAGATGGGAATAAAAGATATTTTAAGCTAAGAGTTAGATTGAAAGTGACAATGCTGCAACCAATTATCTCAAATTCTGGTTTTAAGGTATGAAAGATGGATGAGCAAGAACTTATGGAGCAGATCAAGCAAGGAAATGAAATGGCTTTGGCTACTTTAATGAAAATTTATAAAGACAGGCTCGTGAATTTTCTTTTTCATGCCGTTGGGGATTATGAAAGAGCTGTGGACCTAGCCCAAGAGACTTTTGTCCGGGTCTATTTTCGGGCCCATCAATACAGGCCTGTAGGTCCAGTTGGGGCTTGGATCTTCACCATTGCTTCTAATTTAGCCAAGTCTGAGGCAAAAAAAAGGAGTAAGGTTAATTTTGTTTCCCTGGAAGAAGTAACATCAGAACTGGGAAGTGAAGGCGTGAGTTATGATCCACCGACAACGGGTTTAAGTCGTAACCTCGAGCAGGCTTTAAATAAATTACCTGCCTATTACCGGATACCCCTTCTCCTTAAAGACGTGGAAGGTTTTTCTCAGGAAGAAATAGCTCAAATGCTTGGTCGGCCTGTAGGGACTATAAAGGCCCGCATTAGTCGGGCCCGTCATCTTTTAAGGCGTCAGCTTGAAAACGCCCTTAAAGGAGGGAAATGATGGCTGATCTTAACTTAAAAGATCTTTTGCCCAAAGTTAAAGCCCCAGAAGATTTTGAAGAGAGGGTTCTTGAAAAGATTAGGGAAAGAAAAAAAGCAAGGAAAAAGTATTTTTTAATTGCCCTCAGAATCATCCAGCGACCATCAATTATGTTGGCTTCAGCCTTGATGGTTTTATTGATTTTGGGAATTATATTTTGGCCTCAAATTTATAATTCCCAGGAAAAGCCTGAAAAAATAGCCTCTTCTAGGGCTGATCGATTCGGGAGAGTTGAGCCATCGATTCTATCTTTAATTGAGCCAGTTGATTTTCTCCGAGATTTTGCTGACAGTCCGGCCAAAAGAGTGATCTATATTCTTGAAACTGTCAACGAAAACTTTATTCCTGGAGTTAAATATTGAGGGAGGAAAAAATGGAACTGAAAAGTAAAAGAAGAAAGAATGGAAAGGATAAAATTATAAGGCGAAAGGAAATGATTGGTTTAAAAAGTTTAAAGCCTTTTTTCTTATTTCTTGGTGCCTTAAGCTTTTTTTCTTTTGTTTTTACCTTGTTTTCTTTACAAATACAGGCTAAACCCCTCGCCGCTGAGGAGGCGGCTGAAGTTTTGAAAAAAGTAGCTCCCTCGGTGGTTAAGGTAGAAGTGGCCGATGGGTTAAGGAGAGTGGCCACCGGCGTGGTTATTGATCGTGACGGCTCTATTATGACCACCGCTTTGATTTCACCCCGAAAGGAAAGAATAACCATAAAAACCCATGATGGCCAAACTTGCGAGGCCAGTTACATAGGTTTTGACCCCTTAACTCGTTTGGCCCTGCTTCAAGTTAAAGATAAGGGCCTTCAGCCAATTGCCAGGGCTCAAAGCCAAGATGTTTCTCCTGGGGAGTGGATTGCAGTCGTAAGTGTTTCCCCTGAGGATACGCCGGCTATTACCCAGGGAATAATCAGCTCGATTTCGGAGGATAGGATAAGATTAAATATTTCGGTTCTTCCTGGAGCAAGTGGCAGTCCTGTGGTTAACCGCCGAGGCGAAATGATTGGCCTTCTGCGCGGACCCTATGCTGAAAGAGGTCCGGTAATTTTTGAGTTTAGGGAAAGGGATGTGGTTGGCTCTGGTTATGTTATAAGCCGCGGTGAAGCTCCCGCCTCTGGTCTTGCTCTGGCTATTCCGGTTGATTTAGTCAAAAAAGTAGCTGATGAACTTAAAGAAAAAGGCCGGATTGAGCGCGGCTGGTTAGGAATTTCTCTAGAAGAGGACAGTAAAGGGAAAGTAAGAATTACTCTGGTTGAGAAAAACAGCCCTGCTCAGCAAGCTGGTTTAAAGCTCGGTGATATCATTCTTAAAATTGATGGCCGGAAGGTAATCAATGGTGAATACCTGGCTCGGGAGATAAGAAATCGTCGGCCGGGACAAGAAGTTATTCTTGAAATTGAGAGGAACGGCAAAATAAGAGAAATTAAAGTTAAACTGGGAGCCTATCCACAGGAAGAAGCCGAACGAGAGCTCGAGCGCTTTTTGCCCGAATTTTTGCGACCGATGCCTTTCCTTTCGCCTGATTTCCCTGAAAGATTTCGCTTTTTTGAACGCCGTCGTTATATTGGCATTTATCCTGAGGAAATTGGGCCTTCATTGGCCGAATATTTCGGAGTCAAAGATGGGAAAGGAATTCTGGTAACACAGCTTGATCCCAATTCGCCGGCTGAAAAAGGCGGAATCAAAGTGGGTGATGTCATTATACGAGCTGATGGACGCCGCATTGAAACTATCGATGAGCTCAATTCAATTATTCAAAAAAAAAGAAAAGGTGAGAAGGTAAAGCTTGAACTCGTGCGGGATAAAAAGACGATAGAGCTTGAAATTGAAATCGCCGAAGAAGAAAGGGGATTTGGTTTCAGTTCCCATGATTGGAATCGAATTTTTCAGGATTTTAAAAGAAGAAGTCAGGAGCTGCAAGAGATATTTAAACATTCGCAGGAAGAGCGATCGCTTCGAACCCGTCAGAATTGGCGAAGAATTAATGTGGAAATAGATTATCTTAAAAAGGAATACGATCTTCGCCTTAAAGAACTTCAGAGAAAATTAAAAGAGTGGAAGGAAAAGACAAAGGACGTTTTTCACACAAGATATATCCTTTGTTAACCAAGAAGTTTAGACCTAAGGATCAAATATTACTGAAAAAAGCATAATTTAAGCTTAAATCATTGGTCGATATAGGAAAGAGGTTATTGATTGAAAAGCAATTATCGTAGATGGAAAAAAATATTAAACTTTTACTTCTAATGTAAACATGCATTATTTTTTAGGTTTTAAGTTTTTATTTTAATTAGGCCTATATCTGGTCTATCGTTCCAAATTATTTATTTACCTCCCCATTCATCTATCCGCAGCCATTTTTTTAACAGACGTTCATATTCTTGATCAGACAATCTTCTTTGCTGGAAATACCCAAGGGCTTCTCTTTGGCGAAGAGCCTCATAGAGGATAATGCCTACCGATACAGATAGATTAAGACTCTGAACCATACCAACCATAGGAATTTTTATTTTTTTATCAGCCCAAATTATAGCTTCCGGGGTAACCCCCTCAGCTTCGCTGCCGAAAAGAAGGACGGTAGGTAACGTATAGTCGACATCACGGAAGCAAAGAGAATCTGGACCGAGATGGGTAGCGATAATTTGAAAGCCCTTTTCTTTTAAGGGCTTCAGACAGTCGGCAGGATTTTTGTGAATTGAAATTTCTAACCATTTATCAGCTCGGGTAGAAATGGCCCGATTGAACTGAATTGCCTCGGGATTAGGGGAGATTAGGTCGACGTATAAAATGCCAGCGGCGTCACAAGTTCTGAGGACAGCACTAGCATTATGGGCAATGAGAACATGGTCGAGGACTACCCTTAAATCAGGCTGTCGCCGGTTAAGAACTTGTTTGACTTTAGCTATTCTTTCCGGAGTGGGCACAAAAAAATCTTAGCAGAGGCATATCATGGCTTCAACCGAAGAAGCCATTTTAAAAAAAGGAGCAGCCAAAAAATGAGAACGGCCAAGACAGCCCTGTATTCTTTATTTTGAAAATAAAGGGCTAGGCTGAATCTTCTGGTCTTTGGGGGTAAGGATGTTCGGAGGCGAGGAAAAAAAAGGGGCACCTTTCGTTCATATTCCCCGTATTCTAAGGGGAAAAGTTCGGCCATTCGCCTTTGCTCCTTGGAAATGGTGGCCGGATAAAAAACAAGAAAATAAATTAGAAAGACTAACCAACAGAGCAGGCTGTTGGCGGCCGCTACTAAGCCAAGCCCGATAATCAAATTGGCCAAATAAAGGGGATTACGGGAAAAACGATAGGGGCCAGAGGTGGCTAGAAAAGCGTTTTTATGGAGATGTCCGGAAGCCCAAGCTCTTAGGAGCAGACCAGTCAAGCAAAAAAATAATCCGATAATCAAGCTTAATTTTGTCGCCCGAGCAAAGATCAAGACAAGGAGAGAAGCGGGAATACCTGCCCTCACTCGCCAGCGGACCAGAAAATTAAAGAATTTATCAAGGTCAGCCATGATTTTTTAAGCTGTTAATTATAGCGGAAGTAACCATTTGAGGCGAAATAGCTTCCCAGCAGAATGGTCGCGAGCATCGTCGACGATAACAGGGACTACAATCGACCGAGCCGTAAATAATAACGTCATGAGAGCGAAAAGGGCCATTACGGACTGGGCTGGTCGGACCGAAAAGACCAACCACAGGAATATTTAGAGCGCTCGCCACCTGTAAAGCAAAAGTATCACCACTAACCAGCAAAAAAGTTAAACTGATAAGAGCAATAACTTCTTTTATGGTTAAAAATGGGAGGGAGGGAACTCCAGCTTGAAGTTGAATTTTATAGGCCAAATTCAATTCTTCCTGATTGCCCCATAGAAGACAGAAGTGGAAAGCGTGATTTAATTCTTTTTTTACCGTTTTAATTACTTCGATCCAGAAAGGAGCAGGCAGGCGTTTTGTTGGCCAGGAAGCGCCCACATTGAATACTACAAGCGGTTTATTATCAGCCAGATCTGCCTCTGTCAATTTTGTTTTAACCCTTTCCTTGATCGCTTCCGGAATAGCCAGGGGAAAATTCAAAAAAGCTGGTTCCCACTCGGTTTTTAAACCAATCAGCTCGAGAAGCTTCATATTTTTATAGATGACATGATGATCGAATTCATTCATGGCCTGAAGCATTTCAGTATAGAAAAGGCGGGCCAATGGCTCCTTCAAATTCTGGCGATGGAAGCCAAGCCGCCTTTTTGCCCCAGAGATAAAAGCAAGAAATGCCGATTTTAACAAACCCTGAAAATCGATAGCCACTTCAATTTTTTTATCCCTTATTTTCAGGCCCTCGACCAAATGATTTTCTTGCCAAACAATAATTTCGTTTATACCTGGGACGAGGTCGAGAATTTCTTTGCCGGCTCTTTGGGTGGCCCAATATATTCTAGTAGCTGGAAAATTTTGGCGTAAAACTGACAGGGCGGGAAGCGTATGGATGATATCACCAAGAGAAGAAAGACGAATAATGAGCAAGCTTTCCATTTAATTATATGTATTTTTATTATGCTGGCCAGTTTTCTTCTTCTCGGCTGAGTTTTTAGGAGATGAAAATTTTTTAACCAAATTCTGGATAATATGTGAGGTGGAACGGATTTTGGGGCCGCCAACAATGGCTACTTTGATTCCTAATTTCCGGGCTGTATCAATTTCGGGCACGGTCTCCGGGCGGTAATCGGAGCCCTTAGCGTGGATATCTGGTCGAAGAGCCTTTAAAAGATTATCAACCCTAGTTTGATTGAAAATAGTGACATAATCCACAAACCAAAAAGAGGCGATGATGAAGGCTCTTTCTTTTTCAGAAAGAAGAGGGCGGCCTTGACCCTTGAGTTTCTTGATGGAACGATCGCTATTGATGGCTACAACCAGGATGTCGCCTTTTTTCCGGGCTGCTTGTAAGTAGCGGATATGGCCAATATGGATCAAATCAAAACAGCCGTTGGCCAGAACAACCTTTTTTCCCTTCTTTCTGGCCTCAGCTACAATTTTTTTTAAAGACCGGAGCGATTTTATTTTTGGCGATTTAAGAAGTGATGGCATTTTTCAATTCTTCCGGAGTTACTGTGGCTGTTCCCCTTTTCATTACCACCAGACCCCCAGCATAATTAGCTAGAAGGGCAGCCTGACGAAAATTGGCTCCTGAAGCTAGGGCTAGGGTAAGAACACTAATCACTGTATCCCCCGCTCCTGTGACATCAACAATATCGGTAGAGCCATAAATGGGAATGAAAAGAGGTTTCTTGTTTTTCTCAAAAAGGGCCATGCCTCTTGAGCCCCGCGTAATTAGCACCGCCTGGGAAGCTAACTTCCGCAAAAGCAGCTGGCCCGCTTTAATTAATTGCTGGGGCTCCCGATTTATCTCCATATTTAAGGCAGCTTCAACTTCAGGTTCATTGGGAGTGGCTACGGTGATCCCCCGAAAGCTAAGGAGACGAAAACGGGAATCCAGGGTGACAGGAAGGCGACGGCGACGACAGCTCTGAATGATGGAGGTAAAAATTCTGGTTTTGACTGTCAGGTAGTTGTAATCGGAGATAAGAAGGGCCTGACAGTTGACTAGGGCTTTCTGAAGCTGATGGAAAAGACGGCGCAGAAGGTTTTCTGTTTCTGGAACCTTAGCTTCCCGGTCAATTCTGAGCACTTGCTGATGGCGGGTGTTTTCCTCGCCGGCTAAAATTCTGGTTTTAACAGGCGTTTGATAATTTTTTAATTGGATAAGCGAAGAAACGGGAATGTTTTTGTCCTTAAAAATAGAGATAATTTTTTGGCCTGCTTCATCGTCACCGATAACGCCGACAGGAATAGGTTGAGCTCCAAGAGCTTGTAGATTAAGAACGGAATTGCCGGCTCCTCCAGGAGCATATTTTTCTTTTTCATATGAAATGATTAAAACGGGCGCTTCCCGAGAAATGCGGCGGGTTGTGCCGAAAAGGTAGTCATCGAGAATATAATCTCCCCAAACCACAATTCGCTTACCCTCAAAACGATCAATAATGGCCAACAAATCTGATTTAGTCATTTTCAACTCAATTTTTGGCTGATATTAATAAGCTTTTTTATCAGAAAACTCAGGGGAAATCAAATTGTGGCGTTTTAAAATCTATCAAAGAAAGCTTTGACGATCCTTTAATTTTTAAAAATTTTCTTATAAATGTTAAAAGAAACGGGTTGTCTAGAGTCCTTTTTTGGCTCAGCCGATGACGAAAGATCAATTTTTATTCGCGGTCGAGTTCTTAGGGTTAAAAGAAAAATAATAGATAGTCCAGACTTCGGAAAGGTATTGACAGAATAAATTTATAGATATAAATTCCAGCCTATAAAATATATTTAAAATGATAGCAAAGAAATTAATTACCCCTCCTTCCACCATCACTGAAATTATTTATGATTTTTTAAAGAATTCGATTATTAACGGGCAGTTCAAACCAGGCCAGCGCCTTCATGAAAAAGAGATTGCGGCTCAGTTTCAGGTGAGCACCACTCCTGTTCGAGAGGCTTTCCAAAGGCTTTTTGCTGAAAAATATATTGTTATTAACGCTCGAAGGGATGTTGTTGTCGCTTCAGTGAGTATAGAGGAACTCAGAGATTTTTTCGAGGTCGTTAGAGTCCTTGATGCTCTTGCCTCTAAAAAAGCTGTCACTAACCTAACCAAAGAGGATATCAGAGAACTGAGGGAGATGACAAAAAAGCTGGGCAGGTTTTATCGCGAGAAAAAAATAGCTGAATATGTAAGCGAGAACCTTAAAATCCATTATAAAATCTGGAGTGTTTGCGGAAATAAGTACCTTTATCAATTTCTAGTTAAAATGGGTGAAAAATATGCTTTTTATGGAAATCAGTTAATTTTTATGACCTTTAAGAATGAAGCAGTCAAGCGACCTTCCTTTATGGATAGTTCCTATAAGGACCATTTGGAATTAATGGATGCTATCGAAAAGCAAGAGGCCGAAAGGCTGGAAAAAATACTTTTATCTCATTGGGGGAAAGATTTTCTGGACAAAAAAGAGACAATGACTGAGGAATAAAGGAAGTGTTGTCTGAGAGAAATTATGTCGGCAATTGAAGCTGTTGCTTTAGGGAGAGAAGGAATTGCTCCTGCAATTGAGGCCTAAGATAAGTTAAAATTAAGAATTAAATTAATTTTTGAAATTAAAAGAGGAGGGAAATAATGAGAAGGGAGAAGGAGATCAAAAAAAGAAGGAACCTGTTTTTTGCCTTTTGCTTATTCTTTGCGGTTTCAAGCTGGCTTTGTTCGCAGACGACCTTGAGTACACTTGAGGGGGTTGTTCAAGACGAACAAGGAGAACCTTTGCCCGGTGTAGCTGTAAGTCTTCGCAATATGGACACGGGTTACTTTTACAATACCACTTCTAGGATTGACGGGCGCTATGTAATTTCTGGCATTCAGCCAGGTAGATATGAAGTTGAGGTAAGCCTTTCTGGCTTTAAAACTCAGAAGCAGCAAGGACTGGTTTTTAATGTCGGGGCCAGGTTGACGATTAATTTCATCTTGAGCCCGGCAGCAATTGAGGAGGAAGTGGTGGTTGTGGCGCAGACACCCATGGTAGAGATAACCAAGTCCGATGTGAGCAAGGTTATAGATCGCACTAAAATAGATGAATTGCCGCTAATTGATCGCAATTTTGTGGCTTTGGCGGTAATGAAACCAGGAGTTCAGGGGGACCGTTCGAATGCTCAGCCCTCTGGGAGCGAAGAGATTATCGTTGATGGTGTTTCGAATGAATGGGTTGGCCGCAATATTCAAAGAGCCAACATCCCTGCTGATGCCATTGAGGAATTCAGGATAATGACTAACCAGTTTCAGGCTGAATACGGGAACACGAGCGGGATGATCTGGACAGCCATAACCCGTTCAGGAACGAATGATTTTCGAGGCCGCTTATCTTTCTTCTATCGGGATGAGACCTTTGATGATGTGAATTATTTTGTCAATCATGCTTATTATCAAGGTCCGGAGCTGCCCAAGGATCAGTATGAGAAGCCACCTTATGAGCACTATCTTTTTGGTGGCTTTCTTGGCGGACCAATTAAAAGAGATAAAGCTCATTTTTTTGTTTCCTATGAAGGACTTAGACATACTGAATATTCAACCATTACTTCGCTTCTTGTACCTAAGGAAACAGTAGATGTAACCAACGATTATAACCAGCTTCTTCTTAAGCTCAATTTTCAGCTTAATGAAAAAAACCTTTTTTCTTTTCGCTATATTTTAAATGACCAGGATCAGAAAAACCAAGGAGTGGGAGGCTTATTTACTAAGGAAAGAGCTTATGATTATCTCATCACTCTCCATGAATTTCAGACAAGCTGGACTCTTTATCCAACCGATAATTCTTTGAATGAGTTGCGGCTTCTCTTTTCTGATGATTTAATCTATCTTCCATCCCATGTCCCTGAGGACACTTACACCATCGATCGTCCTTCCGGATATTTTGGCAAGTATCCAAATATACCTCAGCGACATAAAGAGCAGAGAATTCAGATAGTCGAGAATTTTTCTCTCTTTTTTGGAAAACATACAATTAAAATAGGTTTTGATTATTCGCGAGTCTCTTTAAATGGCTATGTTGATCAGTATATACCTGGCCAATTCATTTTTACTACCGATAAGCCTTTTAATCCGTCAGACTTCAGTACCTACCCTCTGATTTTTATTTATAATAAGGGAGTCAAAGATTTTGATTATCCTTATATTGAGGCGGCCGTTTTTGTTCAGGATTCATGGAAAGTTAAGCGGCGTCTGACATTGAATCTGGGACTGAGATGGAATTACTATTACTGCAAGGATATTAGTATTAATCATTCAGATCTGCGTCATCTTAATCCTCGCCTTGGTTTCAGCTGGGATCCTGTAGGGGATGGCCGAACTGTCATTAGGGGAGGCCTGGGCACGTTCATGCAGAACCCACAGTTAAACATTGGCTTGATCGCTGGTTTGATGGCTGCTATGGATATTAGAACAATTATTTTCCCTAACTATCCAGACCCCTTTAAGCCCAATCCATTTTTTCCTTCCATTCCTGGCCAGATTCCTTTAGATAAATACACCACAGAGCCCAATCTTGTTCCGCCTTATTCCTTGCAAGTAACTTTGGGAGGGGAAAGGCAGATTATGACAGATCTTTCTTTCGGGTTGGATTTTGTCTGGACCAGGGGATATAGATTTACTCGGCTGGAAAATTTTAATCCGGTTATACCTGGAACAATTAATCAAAGAAAAGACCCCACCAAGGGGAATCAATGGGTCTTTACTGATAATGGCCGAAGTGATTTCAAAGGGATATATGTTACTTTGGCCAAAAGATTTTCCCATGGCTGGGGTCTTGATATTGCCTACACCTTGTCTCAGTCAAAGGCAGATGTTGAAACTGAACAGACCTCTCCATGGAGTTATGATGAAAATGCCTGGGAAAGACAGTATGGCCCCACCAATACTGATGCTCGCCATCGCTTAGCCATTACAGGAATTTTCAATCTGCCTTTCGGTTTCCAGCTGAGTGGTCTCTTCTATTATCGGTCGAAGCTTCCTTGGAACGCTATTTATCCTTATGATAGGAATCTCGATAGCCTGACTGGTGATTATGTAGATGAACACCGTAATTCCCGCCGAGGCTTTGATAACTGGTACCTTAACTTGAGAATTTCAAAACAATTCAGGTTCGACCGGTTTCGGGTCCAGGTTTTTGCTGAAGGTTATAACATAACCAATCGGGTCAATTTCACGACCATTTATAATCGCTTTGGCGAACCCAATTTCGGTCTGCCTATAGAAGCCGATAGTCCGCGCCAGATCCAATTTGGAGCCCGGGTTGATTTTGAGCCTTAAATAAAGAAAGAGAGTGGAAGGTAGCCCGAAGATCAAAAATAAATGATCAATCTTTGAAAATTTTTAAAACTGAAATTTTTAAATGCCCTTAATTAAGAAGAATGGATTTTTGGCGGGATGATATTAAGATTAAAAGAGAGATGGCTTTCTAATATTTGCGATGTGAAATTAATTAAAAATTCAAGAAAAGGAGATGGGCCATGAAAAATTTCCGTTTCCTGAAGTTTGTCTGGCTGTTGTCGGCTATTTTTGCTTTTTACTTTTTTCATTTCAAGCTCGAGGGAGGTGAGAAAAATGAGCTGGCCGGTCTTCCATCGAATACCCCGGTTATAGAACGGGCCAGTTTAGAAGCTTTTATCGATGGCCTTATTTCGGCTGAACTTAAGGCAGGGAACATTGCCGGAGTCACCTTTAGCTTTGTTAAAGATGGAGAAATTCTGCTAGCCAAAGGCTATGGTTTTGCTGACGTTAAAAATAGAAAACCGGTTGAACCCGATAAGACTCTCTTTCGTCCTGGCTCTGTCTCCAAATTGATTACTTGGACAGCTTTGATGCAGCTCGTCGAGCAGGGTAAAATTAGTTTAAATGATGATGTTAACAAATATTTAGCCAAATTTAAGTTTCCCGATACTTATCCAGAACCAATTACTGTAGCTAATCTTATGTCCCATACCCCTGGCTTTGAAGAAGTCATTGGCTCAATGTTGGCCCGGCGTCCTCAAGATCTGATTTCCTTAGAAGATTATCTGGCTCGCAATATGCCCTGGAGAGCTTTTCCTCCAGGAAAAATTACGGCTTACTCGAACTATGGTACAGCTCTCGCTGGCTATTTGGTGGAGATCGTTTCGGGTGAAAAATTTGAAGACTATGTTGAAAAGTATATCTTTGACCCTCTCGGTATGACCATGAGTACTTTCCGCGAACCCCTCCCGGAAAATTTATCTCCCTTTATGTCTAAAGGATATACTTTTAAAAGAGGGGTCTTTGTGGAGCATGATTTTGAGCTTTTTAATGGCCTTTATCCAGCAGGCTCGATGAGTTCAACAGCCATCGATATGGCCAAATTTATGATTGCCCATCTCCAGAACGGTCACCTTGGAGAAAAAAGAATTTTGCAAGAGGAAACAGCCAGGTTGATGCACTCGAGGCTTTTTTCAGCCCACCCCCGGCTCGATGGCAATGCCCATGGCTTCTGGGAAAAGACCTGGAATGGGTTGAGAATGATTGAGCATGGGGGTGATACCATCTATTTTCATTCCCAGCTTGTTCTTTTCCCTGAATACAACATGGGTTATTTCGTATCCATGAATACCGGCGGGGCCAAAAGCGATCTGAGAAAGCACCTTCTTGAATCTTTTCTTGAACGTTATTTTCCCAAACCAATTTCACCGGAACCAGAGCCATTGTCTGATTTCCAGCAAAGAGCTAAGGAGCTTGTGGGCAGTTATTTTTTTAGTCGGGCTGTCTTCACTAAATTTTATAAGGCTTTGTCGATTTTTTCCCAGGTATCGGTTTCGGTGTTGCCTCAAAACAGATTATATGTTGCCTTTCCTGCGGGGCTTGGAAGCCGCCAGTGGATAGAAATTGAACCATATTTATTTAAAGAGGTCGATGGTTCCGGTCGCTTACTTTTTGGCAAGGACGAAAGAGGCCAAGTGCGTTATCTTTATTTTAACGAGTATCCCTTCATGATCGGGATAAAAGCTCGCTGGTATGAAAAGAAAAATTTTGTCTTTTTCATAGTCATTATTTGTACCCTTTTGCTATTATCTTTTTTAATTTGGCCTATAAGCGCCTTTTTACGACGTATCTGCCGGCGGCCAAGACTCGAAATCAAAAGGAAACCAGCAGCTCGATGGGCCTTGGGAATAGCCGCTGTCCTGCAGTTAATTTTTCTTTTAGCCTTATTCAGTCTGATTTCCAATGAAGCCAGTTTGATGTATGGAGTTACCCCGGCTTTCAAGGTTTTATTTGCTTTGCCGATAATTTCCATTCTTTTTCTTTTTATTGCTTTTATTTTCTGTTTTGGGCTGTGGTGGCGTCGGTATTATACAGGCTGTGGCCGATGGCATTATTCTTTAATCCTGATTGCCGGGATTATTATGCTCTGGGTTTTCAGCACCTGGAACCTTTTAGGCTGGAAATTCTAATTGGTACCGCCTTTGGAAATTCTAATTGGTACCGCCTTACTTATTTCCCTATTTTTTAATTGGTTTTAATTGGTGACGCCTCCCTTATTTATCGATTTTTTAAGAAACTTATCCTTCCATTTGAATTTCCTGATTAGCTTATTTTGAATAAGTTTAGTTTTAAGACAGGATCAGTGCTTAGCCTTAGCCATAATGGCCTCAATCTCAGCAATCTCTCGAGGTAAGTCCTTGGTTAAGTTTTCACATCCCCTTTCAGTAATGACCACAGTATCCTCGATCCGCACTCCGAGTTTTTCTGCAGGAAAAACGGCGTATATATCGCAGGCAAAAACCATACCTGGCTGTAGCGGACCGCGGGGGCTTCCGCCGACATCATGAACTGCCATTCCTACATAATGGCTGCATCCTCCCTGCATGGTTCTGATTTTAAAAAGATCTTTTTCGACATCATGACCCTTTTTAATCAGAATTTTTCTGACCTCTTCCTGAACCTGTTCACAGGTAATTCCTGGACGATAAACCTCAAGGCAGGCTCTTTGAATAGCCAGACAGGCCTCATAGATTTCTCTCTGGCGAGGAGTAAATTTTCCATTGGCCGGATAAGAAGCTGAGATATCAACATCATAATATTTAAAGTCAGGGCCGGCATCGACCACGAGAAAATCGCCATCCTGGAGAAGCCGGTCATGTTTATAGTAATGAAGATAAGGATGATTTTCGCCTGAGCTAATGATGACGTAATAGGCCAAATCAGCCCCTCTTTTTCGGCAGGCATACTCGAAGGCCGCGGCCAGCTCATATTCATAAGCCCCAACCCTGGTAGCCTTCATCATTTCAAGGTGCGCCTCGACCCCAATTTTGGCGACCTGACGGAGCAGATCAATCTCGGCCGGCGATTTAATCTGTCTCTGTTCCCAAATAAAGGAAGAACAGTCTTTTACCTCGGTTTGAGGGAAGCGCTGCTTGAGGTGGGCTATGAACTGAAGTTCCCTGGTGAGGCGACCATCCCAGGGGTTAAGCATCATGTTATTGTAAAGAATATTGAATTTTTCCTGACTGCATTCGCGAGGTAACTCCTCCGGCTTAAAGGAAGTGTAAAAGACATATCCTTGGTTGGCCAGACGAGTAAGATAGCTTGGAAACTGTTCAATAGGGAATATTCTTTCTATTCCGGTCACTTCTTGAGGATTTCGAACAAGGTTTAGGCTGATACCTTCATTGCGGGCAGCCGTCTCAGTAATGGTCGAAAAGAGGAGACTTTCCCTTCGATGGCCATCAATGAGCAGAATGGCGTTAGGAATTTCAACTCCGCTGTAATAAAAGAAATCATTATTCTGGAAAAATTCGCGATAACCTGTCGTTGGCTGAGCTCCTAGGATAATGGCTACTCCATCAGGAATGCGGGCCATTAGCTTCTGCCGGCGATGGGCGAATTCTGCCTTACTAAAGATAAGCTCTTCTGAATTAAGACTTAGTGGTAACAGCAAAAAAATTAACCAAACAAAAAATATTTGTCTTTTCTCTTTCAAAATCGCTCCTCCCTTCAGTAAGTCAGTAAGAAGATTATAAAATTTCAATCAATTTTTCATACCCGGGCTATTTAAAAGGCAATATTTTCCTCATCAACCATAATGTCCGCAAATTATATAATAAAAAAAGAAAATAATTAAAAATTTTTTCCGACTCCCCTACTGGAGATATTGGCAGAATTTTTACTGGGATTAAAGGTAAATAATTTCAAGAATTTTTTGAGTTAAAAAAGGGAGGAAAGGAGGCTTATTGCTCAAGAGCTAACCTTCGGCAAAATTATGAAGCAAAGGATATAAAAGATTGTTTTCGCCTTTTTTTTAAATATAATTTTAGGAATAGTTGTCTTGACTAAGAAAGGAGGGAGCGATGAAGAGCATTACGGGGAGTGTAGTAAAGGACCAGGTGATTTTTATGTTGGGCTTCGGGCTCCTAATGGGTTTAATATTTCCTTTTTTCACCCTGTGGCTCCTCCAATTGCCGGCCAGCAAGGTTCTAACACCCCTTTATTTTTTAATGTGCGTTATTGCTGGATTGATAGTTGGCTTTTGTAATTATTTAATTTTTCGTGGGGTGGCCCATAGATTTCTCTCTGAGCTTTCCTCCAGAATGGCTTTTTTCCAAGAAAAACTTGAAGTATGTAGAGCTGCTCCTGCTTCGGCTGAAATCTTTCAGGCCGAGGATTGCTATGCTGATACCTTTTCCAAGGATATTTTAGGTGAGATATCAGCTGATTTTAATAATCTAATTTCTACGGTGGTCAATTTTATGGAGGTCGAAAGAACCACAGACATTTTTCTGGATAAGCTGAAACGCAGTCTTAAGCTGGAGGATGTAGCCGGGGTCATCCTGGATACTTTCAGTGATTATTTTGGTGGTCAAGGAAGTTTTCTTTTAGTTTTAGAAAGGGGAGAGATGAACCTAGTAAAAAGTCAGTTTGTGGAGATAAAGAAAGACCATCTTAAGGAAAACCTATGGCACGAATTATTTAGACAGGAAAAGCCGCTGATTGTATCTGCAATCGAGGGTGATGCGATTCATCTCAACATTGGGGTTGCTCAGATTGATCCACGATACGTAGCCCTAATTCCTCTTAAATATCAAAATGAAAATGTCGGGGTTTGCGGGCTGATTTCCATGGAGCCTTTCAAGCGAGATTTTGTTAGTCTCGAAGCCAGAAATTTTATTCAGCAGGCGACTCCATTCATTTACAATGCCCTAATTATGAAAAGGCTGGAAGTGATGGCGGCCATAGATGAACTTACTGGGGTGCTTAACCGCCGATTCGGGCTAAGGCGCTTGAACGAAGAATTTGAGCGATCAAAGCGTCACCGAATGCCGCTTTCGGTGGCCATGGTGGATATTGATCACTTCAAGAAAATCAATGACACCTACGGACATCAAGCAGGCGATTTTGTTTTAAAGACAATGGCTAGTATTTTTTCTCAAAACGTCCGGGTTTCTGATCTGGTCATTAGGTATGGCGGTGAAGAATTTCTTTTGGTTTTCAATGGGGCTTCAGCTATTGACACCTATCAGATTATGGAGAAATTAAGAATTATGGTGGAAACATTGCGATTACAGTACGGTGCTTTTGATTTGAAAGTCACTTTTAGCGCCGGAGTGGCCAGCTATCCTTCAGAAAAGGTTAGTGATATGGGCGCTTTGATTCAGCAGGCGGATGCAGGCCTTTATAAGGCCAAAGAAATGGGCCGAAATCGGACAATCATCGCCGGCTAAATGATTAGCCGTGGTTTCTTTCATTAAGTCAATGAATCGTTTAATTTTAAAAAAGCGATTGATCCTGACAGAGTATCCATTAAGTATCGCCTGAAAGATCTATGGCCAAAAGTTTTGATAAAGCTGCAATTCCAGTAGCCAGGATCAGCAACCTGATCGACGACTAGGCGGAGGCTAATCAAGTTTGGTTCGAAAGCGATGGTGGTTATATACCTTTTGAGAATTATGAGAATGCTTGGGATGTGTCACCTCAATGGTGCCATCTTGCTTATTTCCTCTTTTTTCGTTAATGGCTGCATTGGAATTCCCTTTATCTTAGCGATTATTCTCTTCAAAATTATTGCTATGTACTGATGGATATTATCTCTTATTTGTGTCTTATTATTAATTTCTTGTTTAGGTTAAATTCTTGGTTAAATTAGATTTATTATTAATTTTTGATGTTAATTTCTGTCTCCGTATATACTATTTCTTTTTTAATTCTTCAATAATCATTTTAACTTGGGAAGCCTCTCTGGCATCAGGTTCAAGCTGAAGGAATTTTTCTAAGGCTTCAATCGCCCGGGGAAAATCACCTTTTTTAATAAAGGTCAAGCCCAGCTGGTAGTAGGCCGAGGGAAATTCGGGTTTTAGCTTTAAGGCTTGTTCAAATGAAGTGATGGCTGCTTCCAGCTGGTCTATTTTGTAATAAATTATGCCTAAATCATAGAAAATCCGATAGTTAGCGGGCTGAAGTTCTAGAGCTCGCCTGAAACTTGAAATCGCTTTCTCGGTTTCAGAGCGGTTAAAAAAAGCTTCGCCGAGGGCAATGTATATCTCGGGAATATCATTTCTTAGATTAAGGATTTTTTCTAAGATGTCGATAGCCTCAGCCGCTTTATGTAATCGAAGGTAGCAAATAGCCAAATTAAAATTAGCTTCAATACTTTCAGGTAGTTTTTCGGCGGCTCTTTTGAAAGAGGCAACGGCATAATCATATTGTCCAGCTTCAAAATATTTAATCCCTTGCTTGAAATCAGGGTCATCTTCTAGCTTGGGTGGCATCTTTTCTAGAATAAAATTGAATATTTGTTCCCGGCCAAAATCAATCTGCAGATTGGTCTCAAAGGAGAAATATCCCTCAGAGCTAACTGTAACTTTATAAATGGAGGGCGGAAGACCAATTTTAATATAAGTTCCGTCCTTTCTTGTTTTGACTGAGAATTTAGTTCCTTTGGATAAATCATGGAAGGTTATCTGAGCATTGGCAAGGGGCTTATTATTCTTGTCAGTAACCTGACCTTTAATGACGGTTTCCTGAGCTATGAGAGGATAAGTCAAAAAAATAAAAGCAGGCATCAAGAAAACGGCCCTTAAGGGCCAAAATAATTTTGGCATTTTCATCATCGCCTCTCCTTGAAATTTTATTCATCATGGCTTTCTGTATATCCATCGCGGGCTTTAGTCTTTTCTTTTTTTTTAATCAGATCTGTTAAATTTATGTCTAAATAAACAGAATTTATCAGCTTTTTAATTATGGTAATAAGTAAGCAGGCACCATTTTTTAATTAGAGACTATTTTTAATTCTATTTCTTTTAAACAAGAGAGAGAGGCAATTTTATCCTCGACTTCAACTCGAAGTCGATAATTGCCTGGCTCGAAATTATGGAGACGAAGAGAAGTTCTTATTTGAGCATCGGTTGAATTCAAAAGTTTATACTCTAAAGGAGGTGAAGAAGTGATCAGCTTATTTTCCTTAAAAAATAATAACTTGACCGTTAAATCCCCTATTTTTGTTTCTGGATTTAGCTGAACATTATAAACTTCTAATTCCAAGGTAATTTCCTCATCCGGCTTGAATTCATTGGATAAATATCTATATTTAGTTGGTCCTTTCTCTTGATCAAGGGCCGGCGAAAACAAGAAGATATTGCTTAAGGCCAACTTTTCATCTCGGAAATCAGGGGAGAAAACTTTTTTATGAAATGTTCCTATTTTTCCTGAAAAATTATCAAGCGCAAGAACATGGAAGCCATACTCGCCTGGAGGAATATTGATGATTATGGGGATTGAATATATTTGGATTCCCTTTAAAGACTTTTCTTTGATTTCGCTTTGGAAATTGAAATTCTGGATCTTTTCGAAGATTTTTTGTCCCAAATTATTGCTTATATTAAGCATAAGGGTTATCGAATAGTTATTCTTTCCGTCAATATACTTAAATTCAAGAGAATTAAGGGGAATTTTCGTGAAAATAATTGCCTGGTTACTTTCTTCTGAACCTTTTCTGATGAAGAAATCACAGATAAAAGGCACGAGCTCGTAGCTTACCTGGGTGGTTATTATTTCTCTTAGCCTCTCGGCCTTTTCAAAGGGATTTTTTAGAGACTCAGCTAGGAACTCCAGCTGATCGAAAAAAGCATGGGAAGCCTGAAGATTTAGAGGAAGAGCTATATTATCCCTATAACCAAGGCTTGTTTCTAATTTAAAGTCACCTGTGCCGTAAGCATCAATAAAGGTGAATTCCAAGCAATAGGGCAGGTTGGGGTTGGGCAAATTCCAGTAAGTCCAGACCTCTTTAATGGCTCCTGGCTGGCTCAAAGAGCTCCGCCCATAAAAATAATCATGCTGGATTTCATTAGGTGGGCCTAAAAGAATAAAGATTTTGCCCCGATCAGTTTTCCAACCAGGAATTCCTCCATAGCCAAAAAATTTATTGGCCAAGGCAATTCGCCGATAATAGGCGATTTTAAATTCGTTTTCTGGAGTTTCTGGATTTGGGTCTCTCTTTTTCCAGAAATTTTCAATAAATTTACCTCGCTCTTCTTCATTTGGTAAGCTCAGAAAAATTTCCTTTTCAGCTGGGGTAATAATGTAAGGAACCACCTCCTCAAGCCATTGCTTTGAATGCTCGCTTAAAGGTTCTTTTTTTATTTCTTGAATCCAAGATGAAGCCTTAAGGGCTACAGGCCAGACATCGGTTAAGAAAAAGGTATTAAAAAAGATAGAAATAAGCCCTAAAAGCAATCTATTTTTAATAATTTTAATATCTTTATTTTCCATTCTTTAGTTATTAGCTTCTTGCCTTTTACTGATTAATTTTATATTAGTCATAAATAAAAGGCAAAGAGACAGAAAAGACCAATATCAATTTGATTTTTTGGAGAGAGGTTATAAAATATTGGAGGGGGATTTTATGGAAGAGATAAAAAGTTTAATCAATGGAAAATTATTTTTTATTTTAATAATTTTGATTTTATCTTCTTGTTTTTCCGCTGTCTGTATTCAGATCAGAAAGCCATCTTCTGGGCCCGTAGCTGAGGAAATAAAAAATTTTGATTTTTATTTTAATCAGGGGAAATCTTTTCTAGCTCTCAAGGATTATGAAAAGGCTGTGGAGAGCTTGTCTCGAGCTTTAAAAATTGAGCCAAATTCTTTCCGGGCCCATAATTTTTGTGGTCTGTCTTACTTTTGGCAGAAAAATTATCGTATGGCTGAAGAACATTTTCTTGAGTCGGTGAAGCTTAACTCTTCTTTTGCCGAAGCTTATACTAACCTCGGAGCCCTATATTTTGCCTGGCGCCGCTTTGATGAAGCGAAAAAATTTTTAGAGAAAGCTATTGAGCTTTCACCAAATTCAGTGGCGGGTCATTTTAGCCTTGGGTCTTTGCCGTTGCTCAGGGGAGAAATTGAAGAAGGGACTAAGCATTTGGTCCAAGCTTTAGAAATTAATCCTATTTATCTCGAAAACAATCCGCCTTTAATCCTTGATATTCCCTCCTCTCAAACTAATATGGCTGAAGTTTATTTTGCCTATGCTAAAATTTATGCTCAAAAAGGGAATGTAGAAAAAACAGTTGAATAGCTGGAAAAGGCGAGACAAGCTGGGTTCCAAAACTGGCAGAGAATTAGGCAAGAAAAGGAATTTGAGTCCCTTCGGGAGGACCCAAGAATTGCTGCCTTTCTTCGTTAATTTCTTATTTTTATTCCTTATTGACATTAGAAATGAAATCATTAGGATTTCTTTGATTAGGATAAATTCTTTGATCTTGATAAAAATTTGTTTAATTACTTTTAAAGCCTGATAGTCAGCTCATCAAGACCTGTCGCCAAAATAACTCCAGGAAGTTAAATAACTTTAGGAAACTCACTCCCCAGGCCAATTAAGGCCGTCTTGACGACAGTAGTTTCAAAGATTGTCTTTCTAAAAATTTATTGATCGTTTATCCATTTTTTAGGTTTTTTGCCTTAGTTCTCGTTAACTATAGCGGTGGCTAAGGCATCAGCCAGAATGGGTTCAGAAGCTAAGACAAAGACAGCGTGAGTTTGGCCGGAACAAGAGGAATACCCAATTTTTTTTTAAGATGAAAACACTCTATAAATAAATTTTCTTTGCTTAAACCTAAAAGTTGGATTCCTAACCTTTTTTCAGCCTATAAACCAATTAAAATCGATTCTCTGGAATCCATGGCTAAAATATCTTTTTTTTAAAAGGTAGCTTTTTTGGCTTTTTTAAACCATATAATTTTTATTGCATGGCAGGCCGTGACTGCAGTACCAGGGCAAGGTGGAAGAAAAAATTAATTAAAAAAATTGGCTATCAAAAAAAATTTAGTGATGCTGTTGACTAATTTCTATTATTTGACCAAAATATTAATTTAATCTATAGTAAATCGATAGGGAAAAATGATAGATAGGCTCTTAAAAGGAAAATCGAGGCTGCTTGTTTTTTCCCTAGCGGCGCTGACAATATTTGTTGCCTCTTTTGGTGGGGGAAAAAGGGGAATAAAAGAAGAATTCTTTCAAGATTATACTTCTATTGAATTAAATAAAAAAACAATAGATTCGCCAATTAAAGTCGCGATTTTTAATTTGAATAACTTAAATTCTGATTATCTTCATATTGGAATCTATTTCGAGCTAGAACCTGGCTGGTATCTTTATTGGTTGAATCCAGGGGAAGCCGGCCTGGCACCTCAAATTGAGTGGGATCTGCCCCCAGGCTTTACGGTATTAGGCCTTGACTTTCCCGCTCCCTCAAAATTCCTTAGCTCAGGCTATCTTGTTTATGGATATAAAGAGGAGCTGCTCCTCGTCAGTCGAATCGCCAAGCCTAAAAATCTCTCAATCTCAGCCGATCGTCCAGTTATTTTTAAAGCCAAGGTCAATTGGATGGTCTGTCGAGAGAGCTGTCTAGTCGGGGAAAAAGAATTGGTACTTAACTTATCATTAACTGATCTTGAGGAAAGGGAAAAAGTCAAATCTATCTGGAATAGATTTAAAGATAAATTTCCCAAACCTGCAGAAGAAATAAATATCTTTCTGAAAGAAAAAAGAGTTATCAAGATTGACCCGTCGAATCCGCTAAGTGAAATTCATTTATATTTGAAGCTTGGAGGACCCGATATTTCTCGGATAATTGATTTTTATCCGCTGCCAATAAATGATTTTATAATTGGCGCTGAAAAAACAAGATTTAGGAATGGTTTAATAGAATTATATTTGAAGCCCGTAAGCAACGAAGCAAAAATTGAGACAATAAAAGGCTTATTAATAAGCCAAGAGAAAACTTATTTTATAGAATTTCCCTTAAACCAGTAATCGATTATCCTGAGAAAATATTTAAATTAGGAGGTAAGAATGTTTGGTGGTTCAATTAAGAAGCTTATGGGGTTTTCATTGATTATGGGTTTATTGTTACTTTGGCCTTTTGTCCTGATGTCCCAGGAAAATCCACCCGAGATAGGCTCAGCTGCTCCCGATTTTACATTGAATTGCCTTGACGGCAAGCCCCATTCCCTTGCAGATTATAAAGGAAAAATTATTGTTCTCGAGTGGACGAATCCAAATTGTCCTTATGTTGTTCGCGTGTACAAGACCGATAAAATTATCCCTGAATTACAGAAAAAATATAGTGAAAAGGGAATAATTTGGTTAACGATTAATTCTACTCATCCTGATCACAAAGATTACGTTCCTCCAGAAAAATTAAAAGAGATATATGCTGAATGGCAAGCCAGCTACACCCAATACCTTATGGATCCAGAGGGTCAAGTAGGCCGGCTTTATGGGGCGAAAACGACACCCCATATTTTCATCATCAATGCCGAGGGCAAGCTGGTTTACAATGGAGCTTTAGATGATGATCCCCGTGGGCAAAAGAGTAAAGATCAGAAGGTAAATTATGTTGCTTTAGCTTTAGAAGCTCTTCTTAATGGGAAAGAGGTCACCCCAGCTTTAACCCAACCTTATGGATGCACGGTAAAATATAAATAATTTCTTTGTAAGAAAACTTTATCTGCATTAAAGTAAAACAAAAAAGCAATCTTGGGGGAAGAGATACGTATTTTTAGTCGAAAGAAGAGGATTGCTCCCTTTTAAATTTTAAAAAACAAAAATATTTATTAGTATCAGTCAGGAACTCTAAATATTCCTCATAAGCCATTAAATATTTTTAGCTATTGATTAAGAAAGTTAGGGCTAAGATTTTTTTCCCTTTCTTTCTTACTTATTAAGATTAATAGAAGAATAATTGATATTTTATGACCTTATATTGACTCGAAGGCGATTGAAGAAATTAATCGCTTCTTCATAATCTTTTTGGCGAATAATATGCTTCAAAAACTCAAGCCGCTGGGTTATCTTTTCAAGCTGAGGCAGAGAAAACGGATTAAAGAGAATTTCGGCGAGGAGGTAATCGTCCTCATTTAAAAGCCCTTGGGCAATTTCTAAATGTTTACGAAAAGTTGTGCCAGGAACCGCTGTTGTCTCCAAACAAGCAGCAAAGACCATCGTGGAAGTAAAGGGTACAGTTAAAGAATAAGCAATAATCTTATCGTGTTCTTCGAAAGAATATTCATAGATATTAAGACCCAATCTTTGGTAAAACTGGCGAAAAAATCTTTTTCCTTTTTCATCCGACTCTCGAATTAGGATAGCATTTTCTCTAGATAGTTGTTGGAGATTAGCAAAAGTAGGTCCGAACATGGGATGGGATGAAACAAACGGCCTTTGCCAACGCTCATAATATTTAGGTAACTCACCTTTGACTGAAGCTATATCCGCCAGCAAGCAATGAGCAGGAAGCCAGGGAAGAACTTCTTCAAAGGCGATAATAGTATTCTGAAGATTGACAGAATTAATTAAAAGATCAGGACAAAAATTTTCAATTTCGTTAATCGAACCCAAAACTTTAATCCCTGACAAAGCCTTCGCTTTTTCGATATCTCGGTCAAAAACAGCCACTTGGGCAAGGAAAGTCATTTCTTTAGCTAGCCAGGAGCCCATCCTGCCCGCACCAAGAATGACGATTTTTTTAATTCCTTCTATTTTCTCTAATTTTTTCCCAGAAGCCATAGCTATTTTCCTTTTTGAATTTTTTCTATGATTAGCTTTGTTTTTTCTTTTTAATTTTCTGCAATTTAAGGCTTTCTCGAAAAATGAGAGAATATATTTGTTTAATCAAGAGAGGACGAATATAATTCCTCTTTTTCCGTCTATTAATTAATCGGGTTATTATTTCTCTTTCTCGTTTTTTATCTTTAGGATTTGTCTTAAAAGCAGAAGTCTTTAGAGCTAACGATAATCGTTTTTCTAACAGATCAATAATTTTATTGTCAATTCGGTCAATTTGGTTCCGGATTTTCTTCAATTTAAACTTGGCTTTGTTTGGCTTGATTGAAGTATTATTGAAAACATCATTCTTATTCATTTTCAAACGAGCCTCTTGAGAATATTCGCCATAAAACTTAATTTAAAAGCCTTTTAGCCTTCGGAAGCTGATTGCTTCTGTTTTTTCCAGATTAAAGAGATTCGCTGACTTCTTAACATCAAATCAGCCAAAACGATAGCGACAGCGGCTTCGATTACCACCGGAAGTCTCAAGGCAAAAGAGATATCGTGTTTTCCTTTAATTCTTATTGATTTAGTTTTACCGGTTCTCAAATCTATAAATTTTTGCGGTCGCCTGATGCTTGGGGTCGGCTTGACAGCTAGTCTTAAAAAAAGTTCGTTTCCATTACTTAAGCCACCTATTATTCCTCCATTATGATTAGTCAAGGTTTTTCCTTGCTTGTTGATAATTAAATCGTTAGCTTCGCTACCTAACATTCGACTCAGTTTAAAACCGCTCCCAAACTCAAGCCCCTTTATTCCTGGAATAGAAAAAATTAAGTGAGCTAAGAGAGATTCCAGTGAATCGAAAAAGGGTTCGCCCAAGCCAGGCGAAAGAGGGAAAGCTCGGCAGGCAATGATTCCCCCGAGTGAGTCTTGACTATTTATAGCCTTATTTACCACGCTTTCGATTTGCTTAGAACCGCCTATTTCTTCTATCCAAGCTTCAACCTTAGTTGGGGCGATAATTTTTTTGGCAATTACGCCGGCGGCAACTAAACAAACAGTTAGCCGGCCAGAAAAATGGCCGCCTCCCCGCCAATCATTGTATCCACCAAATTTTACCCAAGCTCCGAAATCAGCGTGTCCAGGCCGTGGCAAATAGCGTAAATCTTCATAAGCAGAGGAGTCTGTTTTTTTATTAAAGAAAAGTATTGTTAAGGGAGAACCTGTAGTTTTTCCCTCGAAAAGGCCACTTTGAATTTCAGGAAGATCAGGCTCCCGTCGCTTACTGATACCTTTTATTTTTGGCCACCTTCGCTCAAGCTCCTTTTTGAAATCAAGGGGATCAAGGGGCAAACCAGCTGGAATTCCATCAAGAATAATGCCGACACTTGGGCCATGGGATTCTCCAAAAATTGATAAACGAAAGGAATGGCCAAAGTAGTTCATATGACCTTACCTCCACAAATTTTGAGTTGCTCAAAAAAGTCAGGGAAGGATTTATTGACAACTTCACTTCCAGGGATAACTATACCTTGTGAGGAAATTAGACCAGCTATAGCGCCAGCCATAGCTAGGCGGTGATCGCCGTGGGCATTAAAGAAACCTCCTTTAGGTTTCCCGCCTTCAATAATTAATGAATCACTCTCTTGATAAATTTTAGCTCCAATAAGAGTTAATTCTTTGACCAAAGCAGAAGCGCGATCGCTTTCTTTAATTTTCAGTCGGCCAGCTCCATGAATCGTCGACCGGCCATGACAGCCAAGAGCCAAAACACAAAGAGGTGGAAAAAGATCGGGACAATCTTGGGCATCATATTCAAAGGCATAAAGCTTGGAGCTTTCAACGATGAGTTTTTCGCCTTGCCAAATGAATTTTCCTCCAGCTATTTGGAGGACTTCAAGAATTTTACGATCAGCTTGGCGGGAATGAGGATTGAGACCAAGAATTTCAATTTTTCCCCTCAAAGCGCCAGCTACAATGAAAAAGGCTGCGCCTGACCAATCTCCTTCGATTTTGATTTGAGTTGGCTGATATTGCTGATTTCCTTTAATTTTAAATTGATAATTTCCCTCTTTATTTTCCACTAAAATTCTAAGACCAAAATAATTGAGAGTTTCTAAGGTAAGATCAATATAAGGTTGGCTTTTTAGATTGATAGCCAAAATTTCAGAGCTACCAGGAAGAAGGGGGAGAGTAAAAAGAAGGCCACTTAAAAGTTGAGAGGTTCGGGAAGCCTCCATAATTAACCTGCCTGGCCTTATTTGCCCATTTATCCAAAGGGGAGGATAGCCTGATTGGCTCCAACATTTTCCTCCTAATTGATTCAGCGCTATCTCGATCATATCGACTGGACGAAAATTTAAAGAACCCTGAGCTTCCAAACAAACAGGATTTGGTTGTAAACTAACGACGGCGGCCAATAAACGCAGGGCCAGGGCAGATTCGCCGCAGGCAATAACTGCTCCGGTTGAAGGTATAGGATTTTTTTGAGGAAAGCCTCCTTCAATTTTAAGAAGTGTTGAATCAAATAAACTTGCTTTTTCGATTCTGGCCCCAAGAAAGCTAATTGCCCTGAGAGCACTTAGCGCATCAGCACAAAAAGAAGGATTGATAATTACACTTTCTCCCTTTGCCAAAAGGGAAGCGACAAAAGCTCTGATAGTCTGACTTTTTGAAGGTGGAGCAAGGATTGAACCTTCTATTTTAGAGGGCAGGACTAATTTCGTCATAAATTAACCTCACACATTCAATAAGATGGCCTTCCTTATTTGGTACCAATAAATCAGCTGACTTCGAATAAAAAGGAATTCTTTTAAGAAAAAGATTTTTTCTATCTTCAGGTGTCATTTGCCGATGGAGAAGGGGTCGAGTAAATATTGGTATTCTTGAGAGAATATTTTCTAGTGGGGTCCATAGCCAGACAACATAGCAAGTTTTGGTTAAGGCCTGGCTTATCTGTTCGCTAATTACCGATCCCCCACCTAAAGCAAATACGGTCTGCTGCGCCTCAGAAAGAAGGGAAGGGATTATGGTAGCTTCGATTTTTCTGAATTCTCCTTCGCCTCTCCTTTCGATAATATCTTTAATCGGTTGGCCAATTTCTTTTTCAATCAATTCATCTGTGTCAACAAAATTCCAGCGCATTTTAGCCGCCAAAAGGCGACCCACTTCACTTTTGCCACAACCCATAAAACCAATTAAGGCGATATTCCTTTTTTTCGGCTCAGGGTCAAACAGGACTTGCCTGATTTCTTCTATCTTTTTTGAGCTTATTTTTTTCCGAGTGAATATGGAGCAAGCTTCAATGGCCTGGCCAAGAAGCCATTCTAAGCCACTTGCTTTGGAAGCCAAATTAGAAGCTGAGCCATAGGCCGCTTCAATTAAATTTAATCCTGCAAGATCTCTGGAAGAGAGTAAATCAGCTGTTTTCGGTAAACACGAGATAACCAGGTCAAATTGATTTAAATTGTTTTTAATTGATAGAAGAGGGAGGAAGGAATAACCAAATCTATGAGCCAATCTTTTTCCTTTACTTTGAGTTCGATTGGTTAAGACAACGAAGCGACAGCCCATCCGGTTTAAGGCATAAAGAACCGCTCGAGCCGCTCCTCCAGCTCCTAAAACTAAAATTTTATATTTTTTTAAGTGAAGCCAATGATCTTTTACGGACCAAAGAAAACCTTGCCAGTCCGTATTAAACCCTTTTAATTTCTTCCCCTCTTTAATTACTGTATTAACTGCGCCAATTAATTGAGCTTCAGGATTAATTTCGTCTAGAAGATTAATGATTTTCTCTTTGTAGGGAGAAGTGACATTAAAAAAGGGAATGTTTAATTCCTGCAGGACTGCTAAAGCTTCTTCCAGAGAAGTTGAAGCAAGCCTAATATAATGAGCTTTTATTTTTAAAAAATCAAAAAGGCGATTAAAAATCAGAGGGCTTCGGCTATGGAATATTGGCCGGCCAATAACAGCTGTAAGCTTCCATTGGTTCAAATCTTTAGCCTTTTGTGGACTCTTTACCGAGCTTGCTGAAAGCTTGTTTAATTCAGAAAAATTTTCTTCTGACATTTTATGACCTCTGAATTCCTTTAAACCTTTGGTGCTGATTACCAGGTAGAAAAATTTTTATTTTTTCGAAATTAAATAACTTATAAACTTTACTCAATTTTTGATAGCTTATTTGTCCAAAAGAAGTTGGCTCATAGCCGTCCCAATAGGCGTAGGTAAAGGGTGAGCCGCAAAGGGGAGCAGCAATTCTTGTCACCAGGCCAATAGGTCCAAGACCACAAACCACAATTGACCTTTGATCATCGAGAAGACTTAAAAGGCGAGCATTATCAGCTGGCTGGCGACAATAACAGGCAATTTTAGCTATCTGGGCACCCAGTCTAAAGGCTTGATTTATGATCTGCTGAAGTCTAATTTGAGATGGGGTTTTCCTTACATCGTGATAGGAAATAATTAGATGGCAATTGCTTTTTTTAATTTTTTCTTTAATTTGATTAAGAAGGTCAAGGTCAGTCTTTAAATCGAGGTCGACATATCGAGCTCCTGAGGTGATGGCTTCAAAAAGGAAGGTTTTTCTTTCTTTTTCTGGTTTTCTCCCCGATCGAAAGGTTGCAATTAGGTTGGGATGGCTGGAAAAAATTTTCTTTATTTCTCTTCTGTTAAAATTAAGTAAGTCAAGACGAAGCTCAGCCATTTCGACTTGATCAAGGATTTTTATTGCTTCTTGAAAAGATAAATTTCCCAGGCTAACACAGATCATGGACTAACTCCTTTATTTCAACGAGAGATAGAGGATAAATCACAGCTTCACCAATCTTTTTGAGAAAAATAAAATTAATTATCTCGCCTTCCTTTTTTTTGTCGGCGACCATTCGTCCTAAAATCCTCTCGATAGAGGAGATAGAATGGTTAAAGGAAGATAGGCAAGGAAAACTCTTTTCTAAGAAAGAAAGAATTATTATCGCCTCATTTTTATCCAAAATTCCGAGCTTAGATGAAATTTTTATAGCCAATGACATGCCCAGGACAACAGCTTGACCGTGGCTTAAACCCATCTCTTTTTCCAGGGCATGAGCTAAAGTATGGCCGAAGTTAAGAAATCGACGTTTTCCTTTTTCCGTAGCATCTTCAGAGACAAAAGCAATTTTTATTTTCAGGGAATCGAGAATTAACGGTTCAATTAAGTCGAGATCTAAATTAGCCAGGCGAGACCAATTTTTTTGAAGATAATCAAAAAGCGAAGGTGAGGCGATTAAGGCATGCTTGACAACTTCAGCTAATCCATCAAGGATTTCAGATTGATTTAAAGTCAATAAAAAAGTCGGATCAATAAAGGTCGCTTGGGGAAGAGTGAAGGTACCAATAACATTTTTAAAATTATCAAAATCAACGGCAGTTTTACCGCCGACAGCGGCATCAGCTTGAGATAAAAGAGTTGTGGGAATGAGAACAAAAGGTATTCCTCGCATGAAAGTTGAAGCAGCAAAAGCGATTAAATCCAAAACCGAGCCTCCCCCACAAATAGCTACCAAGGAAGTTCGATCAAGTTGCCAACGGAGAAACTGGCGATAAATTTCTTTAAGTTGATCAAAATCTTTTCGTTCATCATCTCGAACAAGATAATGTTTCCGGGACTGAATTAGACTTGGATAAAAAGAAGCTACCTGACTCGAGATGATTAATGGGGCTGAAGCATAAGAGGATTGATTGAGAAAAATTTCTTTAATTGGGCCCACATAGATTTCGCTTTGTCCAAGAGAACAGGAATAAGAAATTCTTCTCATGCCGAGTTTTCCTTATGGGTTTTTTCAATTTCTTTTTCTCTGAATTTGCGCAAAGCAAAGATTTGCTGAGCTAGCAAAGCAAATTGCGAAGGAGAGAGAGATTGCTCGCCGTCACAGAGAGCTAGTTCAGGCTGGAAATGAACTTCGATCATTAAGCCATCAGCGCCAGCGGCCACCGCTGCTAAACTTAACTCTGGGACCAGGCTAGCCTTTCCAGCTGCATGGGAAGGATCGACAATAATGGGAAGGTGAGAAAGTTCTTTTGTCGCTGGAATTGCTGTAATATCTAAAGTATTCCTGGAATAACGCTCAAAAGTCCTGATCCCTCGTTCACAAAGAATAACATTGGGGTTGCCCGCAGATAAAATATATTCAGCACAAAGAAGCCATTCTTGAATCGTCGAATGCATTCCCCTTTTAAGAATAACAGGCATTTTAGTTTGACCGATTTCTTTGAGCAAAGCAAAATTTTGCATGTTCCGCGCCCCCACTTGCAAAATATCGACATATTCACTCATCCAGCCGACATCTCGGGGATCCATTACTTCGGAGACGACAGGGAGATCTACTTTTCTTTTTACCTCGCGAAGGATTTTTAAACCTTTAAGCCCCAGTCCTTGAAAAGAATAGGGAGAGGATCGCGGTTTAAAAGCGCCACCACGTAGAATATTGGCTCCTGCCTTTTTCACGGCCTGAGCAGTTGCTAACATTTGATCCTCATTTTCAACACTACAAGGGCCAGCGATTAAGACAAAATCCTTACCAATGACCAAAGATTGGATTTTAATTTCGGTCCGAAAGGTTGACTGACGTAAACTTAATTTTAAGCCTTCCATTGGTTCTCCTTGAAGGGAATTTTTGGATTAAAGATAAAGGAAATTTTTAATATCGGATTTGATTTGATGTAGACCTACGGACGCTCAGAGGCGTCCGTAATAATAGGCAAAAAGATATGAAGAATTAAACAGAAGTAAATATGAAGAGACACATTTATCTTTTAATAGGGGAGACGGAAAGATGAATGAAGCCAAATGATAAAAGAAAGACAAATTTAAATTGATCTGATCATTTGCCTTCATCATTTTTTCCATATTTACCGAGATAATATATGATGATAGATATTTTTTGTCAAGATTAATTTTTTTCTTTTTTTGATAAAATCAAAGCCCTTTTCTACTTTCTCTTTGGCCTATTAAAATCTTGACATTTTATATGAGCCCAATATTCAATACCATAAAGGCCCTGGCGAAGCGAATTTTTCTTTCCTTTAAACCCAAAATATATTTGAAATGGATCCCTCGGTGCTCAACAAAAAAATCTTATTCTGATCCAAAAAATAAGTTAAAAGTCGTCAATCATTTTCAATAAACCCTTATATGGTACCACCTAACCCTTATATGGTACCACCTTACCTATTTCACTTATTCTATATTTTTACCAAATTCAATTAGATATAACAAACTACTTTTATAAAAAATCGGACCATGTTACTTATTTGACTAATTTTAAATAGTACCATTTTACCTATTTCATTTATTTTTACTTTGAAGAGGAAGAAAATGTTTATTTTGGTTAAACAGCTATCGTATTGACTTTATGAAAGTTAGCCAATTTTCTTTGAAACTGGACAAATAATTAAAATTATTCTAAAATTGGAATTTATTTAAAACAAAAAACTTAACTAAAATTTGGGTATAATAGATGAAACGCCGTAGGAAGACATGATCAGGCAAAATCCGTTTTAGATGCCAATAAATCTGATGAGAATCAAAAAAGGTGAAAGAACGCAAATAATAGAAAAAATGAAAATGGAAGAATTAAAGGAATTTCTGGCCCAAAAAAAGATAAGACCATCTTTTTATCGTCTAAAAATATATCATTTTTTAATAAAGGAAAGAACCCACCCCACAGCGGATGAGATTTTTATTCATTTCAAAAAGGAGATACCTTCTATTTCCAGGGCAACTATTTATAACACGCTTAACCTTTTTTTAAGTAAAAAGATTGTTCAGCAAATTAATATCGAAAAAACTGAAGCCCGATATGATGCCTCCCTTTCCTGGCACGGTCATTTTAAGTGTCTAGGCTGCGGAAAGATTTATGATTTTCAAATCAAAGAAATAAAAATTCAGGGCCTTGAGGACTTCGATATTCAAGAAAAGTATCTTTTCTTGGAGGGAAAATGTCCTTATTGCCTAAAAAGAAAAATTTTTTTAAAAGGAGGTAAAAATGGCGCTTAGGCGAGGTATTTACAAATGTTTTAGGTGCGGCAACATTGTTGAAATTCTCCATGAGGGGGGTGGAAAATTGGTGTGTTGCGGCCAAGAAATGACTTTGATGGAACCAAAAAAAGCTGATGTGACTATCGAAAAGCATGTTCCTTTTATTGAGCAAGTTAACGATGGCTTTTTAATTAAAGTTGGCAAAGAATTAGCTCACCCCATGGAGGAAAATCATTACATCGAGTGGATTGAACTTATAGCGGGGGATAAGGTTTATCGCCATGAACTTAAGCCCGGTGATAAGCCTGAGGCTTTTTTCTCTCTTGAAGCTAAAGAGGTTATCGCCCGCGAATATTGCAATCTTCATGGTTTATGGGAGAGCAGTAAATAAAATGGCTAGAAAAATAAATGCCCAGAAATAAAAATAGTTATTGGGCAGGCTGAATGTATATAAAAAGGCAAAAAATAAAAAAGGAGGTTTAAAATGGAGAATAAAGGAATGCTTTTGATTGGGGAAAAACTTCCTGAAATGGAAGTTCAAACAACCCATGGGAAAAAAGTTTTGCCCAAGGATTACCTAGGCCAATGGTTAGTACTTTTCAGCCATCCGGCCGATTTTACCCCAGTCTGCACAACCGAATTTGTTTCTTTCGCCAAAAATTATGAAAAGTTTAAAAAACTCAATGCTGAACTCCTTGGCCTGTCGATTGACCAGGTCTTCAGCCACATTAAGTGGGTAGAGTGGATTGAGAAAGAACTTAAAGTGGAAATTCCTTTTCCCATTATTGCAGACGATATAGGTAAAATAGCCTCGGCTATGGGCATGCTTCACCCTGGCAGCGGGACAAAAACTGTTCGCGCTGTCTTTATCATTGATCCTGAGGGCATAATTCGGCTCATTCTTTATTATCCCGCTGAAGTCGGTCGAAACATCTCTGAAATTTTGCGTGTCCTTGAAGCCTTCCAGATTTCCGACGAGTATAATGTTGCCATGCCCGCCAACTGGCCTAACAATGAGCTTATCGGTGATCGAGTAATTGTTCCGCCAGCCAGTAATATTAAAGATGCTAAAGAGCGCCCTAAACAGTATGAGTGCTTTGATTGGTGGTTTTGCCATAAGAAGCTCTGAAAGTTTAATTTGAATTCACTTTAACCCAGGTATTAACGGCCTTTTTGATTTGAGCGCCCTTGAGTGAGAAGTTTAAAATAAAAAGTTTGATTTAGGCGAATAGAAATGAAACTAAAAAAGGCAAAAGACTTCTTCATATAAGTCTACTGATAGACCTAATCAGGCCATTTTAATTTGATTAACGAAGAAGAGGTGAAAGTAATTTTTGCTTTATAATCTCATATATAGCCTTGCTATAGATAATTGAGAATATTGGGAAGAAACTTCAGATAAAACCAGGTGGAACTAGGTTTTAAGGAGGAAAGTCGATTATATTTTTTTATTAAGACACTGATTTCTTTTTTAGCGCCCAGCGGCAGGCGAATTTTTTGCCAATTCTCGCCGCCGTGTATTCACTGAATAATCTGTCTATCCATCAAAACTTCATTTTTTCCCTTTGGAAGGCCCATGATTTTCATTTCAGTCTCATGATGTTTGGCCGGTACCGGAGCTCGGTTCTCTAAAACAAAGCCAGTTTCAGAGAACTCATCATTAAAAATAACCGGCCGATTCGAAGAAAAGCCGTTATGATCGAGCAGCAAATGGAACCGCAGGTTGTTTCTGATTATGTGGAATCGCTTGCCGAGTCCATCGAGAGAAATAACTTCGTTTTTCGCTCCGGTCTTTTTTATTTTTCCCCCGAAAACAAAAAGCCAGAAGAGATGATCCTCAGCCACAATGCAGGCTGTGGCTCGAAGCGCTGCTCCATATCCCAAGTCGATTTCAGTGCTATAGGGTCAAAGGCCCCTCGGCTGGTCCATGCCAATCCAACTGCAGCCATAAGCTTGAGGCATGAAGGCACTTCCGGCTCCACCATCATTTTCCTTCCCTGGATACCAGTAGCCATAATTTGTCTCGGGAGCTCTCGTGTTCATTAAGGCCGGGGAGTCAAGAAGGAAGCATAACCGAAGCGAACATATTTAAAGGGATCGGGAGCATAATAAAGAGCATAATCCAGATAGCCCAGCCTCCCATTTGGGACATATAGCGCATCGAGCCTTCAACTCCCAGTTGCCAGGAGGATGTTTCAAGCCACCCGCAGCCGATAAGATTACCAGCAATTTCTTCCTTCATGAAATCTTCGGCTTCAGCCAGACTAATCTTTAAAGAATTGTCAGGAAGCCTTGCCTTTTCAACAGCATACTGGGCAAAGGCATGATGCGATTCGAAACCAGTGGGGTCAAAGGGGTATTCAGAATGGAGCAAGTTGGGACGTTCCTTAATGAAATGGCGAACCTTTTCTTCCCACTTGGCCTGCAACGCCTCGGCTTTTTCTTTCCAGATGACGGCATAAAGTTCATCGATGAGATCAGCAATAACCAGCTCATCGTAATTACCAACGTCATGGCCGACCAGCCAGCAACTTTTTCAAGCCCAGTATAAAAAGCCATGGCGGTTCCATAGGCTCGTTCAAGGTATCCATCTCTCTTAAGATGACTGACAAGTTCAGAATAATACTTGGCGAGGCGGGCCATGTTCCAGTAAAGGTGAATTACATGGGGGTAATCGAAAACCCGCCAGACATGATAAATCCAGCCATCTCTATCCTTCGGTCCTGATTCGCGGTTCCTTTTCCAATTATCAATTCCGTAGATGTCATAGGGATATTTTTCTTTATCAAGTTATTTAAAGCTTGCCCCAGACAAAATTTTTAAGATAATACTCGACAGCCTCAATTTACTGGGGGACAGAATAGCTAACATTTTTGCCGGCGACAAAGGGGGCTTTACAAAGGCCAGGGTCATCGCAAGAGACAATATAATCCAGTAACCCGCCAGTATCATCCGGGCGGCGAAGCACTTTGGCGCGCATATCCCATTCTAAAAAAAGACCATTATACCAATTTCAATGGATCGCGATGTTGCTGGCGGCCAACCAAAAAAAGCTCTTTTTTTAATAAGCGTGGGGATTGGTTCGGTGACAAAAAATTCTAAAATCATATAGAGATTCTGGCCGAAATTCACGGTAAATTTATTTTCACCAAGGCGAAAAAATTGGATTCGGTAAATTTGGGTATTCTTAGCCCTTTCATCTAAATCTTCAATTCTGGTTTGTTGGGGAAACTCAGGAATAATAGATTTGATCGAGCTCTTGTGCGGATAGAAATCATAGCTTTCAACCCCCAAAGTGCAGTCATCCCCAGAATAACTTGGATATCAAAAAATCCCTCTACATAAAGTATTTGTCTTATTCTTCCCTAATCGCAAGCCCAGCGAAATTTAAAAATGCAGGTAATTTCATCATTGGGAGAAAACTTTGGGGAGAGAGTAACCATTGTTTGGGCTTGTCGCCAATGGCCGCCTTTAGCCCTCATTTCTTCAGCCCATTTTCCCGAATGAAGATATCCTCCCTTGGGGCAAAGTATTCAAGCTTGGCCGGTGGGAAGTTTCGCTCTGTTTTAGCTGGTTCAAAAAAGGGACAAGTGAAAAAAGGCACCATTACCAGATAGGTCCATTTGCTGTTAGGTTGCATCCAGAAAAGAAAAGAATTGTGGCCAGAAATAAACATTTGTTGTTGGACTCGTTGAGTAGAAGTAATTTCTTTATCCGAGCGCTTTTCTGTATTGAAAGGAAAGGAGAGGATGGCATCACCGAGAAGGAGCGGCTTGTGGGTTACGTTTCGGGGGTGAATTGTCCAGTATAAAGCGTCGCCTTCAAGGCGGAATCTTTGGGTAAGCTCAAGGTCAGCATAATAATCATTTCAGCCAGATTCATTATAAACAACAAGAAGGTGCGGCCAGGGATCAGAAGGGTTCTTGGCGAGGCGGCGGTATTTATTTTCTGGCGACTGCGTTGAAAACTCGTGCTATTCATTTTCTCCCATCTTGTAGCGAATGGTTACATGACCAAGGGGCTTTTAGGGCGCAATGGATTCGGTATCGTATTTATCATCAGTATACTTTAAACTGATGATTCCATCCTTACCAAATTTAAGCCTGAAAGGTGTGGAAACAGGCTCATTTTGGGCTGAAAGCTTGATTATTCCGAAAAAGAAATAATAAAAAAGGGGACTAAATAATTTTAAATAAAAGGCATTTTCTTTGGGTGATGTCAAATTTTGTTCGCAAATTCGCCATCGTAAACTCTCCATTTTTTTCCTCTTAATTAGCCACCTGGGCTATTTCATTTTCTAAAACCGGAGCAAGCTTATCTGCCTTGATATAAGCATAATCGTTAGCCCAATC
>CALLJL010000030.1 GCA_938092135.1 uncultured bacterium | reverse complement strand
TGTCAAATCGGACCTGCGGGGGAAGAGGATTAGGCTATGAAGACGGGGACAAGGCCCGGTGCGTCTGAACATATCCGGACTTTTTCACCTGAGAAAGAAGGAAATCACAAAAAATATTCACCGGCTGGCTGAGCGGCCATCTAGCCCTGGCTGACTTGTTCGCATAATAGAATGCTCCGGCTTTTCTTTAAGTCTAAGCGCCGACTTCTGGGCTCCCTTTACCTCGCCACCCTCCGCTCCCTGACCCGCTATTTCGGGGCTGTCTTGGGGAGCAACCTTATGCCTGAAGTTGTTGCGACCATTCAGACCTTTGGCCACCGGATGAACTTTCATCCCTATCGCCATTTCCAGTCCCCATTTCCAGGTTTCCGAGCGTGGAGGAGACGAGGCCAGCCTTTTCCTCAACATCGCCCAGAGAATAAGAACAAGTCATGGACTCGATGCTATTTTGCTCTTTCCCTGGCCTAAACCAGATGGCCGTTGACGCCTTGAAGCATTGGAAGGGCGAGCCGATGATGGTCGATGGTAAGCCGAAGGCTGTCATCTTCGCGGCAACGGTCAAGTTCACCCTTATAAAGAAAGACCCGTAGGGACGGATCGGGTGATAAGTTATTGTCAGGAGCGAGATGGTGGTAAATCTCCCGTCGATAGATTGAGGTTGCCTCTCTCCCAACGATCGCTCGCAACACCAGTGCTTACATTATTTCTTTCCAATTAGAAGGTGCGGAAGATATTGAACCCGAGTCGGAAATTTCCGTCGCCCAGTCTCAAGTCGCCTCCCGGGAGGTATTGAGCGGCGGTTAGACCGATCGAATCCGTGGCAAAAAACTGGAAAACATGGCCACCGATCTTCTTCTCAACGCCCAGTCCCCAGCCCGCATAGCGGTCTTTGTACCCGGCCAGAGGCGGGACCCACTCGCCGATTATGGAGATTTCATCAAAGACCATGAAGCGTCCTCCGATCCCCAAAGCGAAGGTGCCTTCCGAACCCGGTTCCCAGAAGTTAGTGTTCGAAGAAAAGGCCGGGACAACAAGGAATGAAAGCCGGTCACTGAGCTGATAGGTTAGGCTCAGCAGCGCAGTGAGGCGAAACCGCCCCGACCATTGAGCCCCCGCGGGCTTGTCCTGGGTGACCACATTTCCCCCGGCGTGGAGAGTCGCCGAAAAAGGAAATGAACTCGCTTCACCCTGGTTAAGAAACGCCCAATCGGCGCCGAATTCCCATTCCTGGTACAGGCGGCTCCGTCCGACCGTCACCGTGATGTTGTCTGTGATGCCGTAGCCGAGGCTGAAGAGAATATAGGCTGGTCCGTCGAAGCCGAAAAATGAATCCCAACCACTGGAGACGGCCGGTTGAAAACGATGGGAAACCCGGAACAGAAACTCCTCTTTGCCCAGAGTCGTCGTTGTCGGCAGGTTGACCAGCCGCGTTCCCCAGAAGGCGGGCCTCGTGATCCGTTTGGGTTTTAAAGCCTGAGCGGAGTCCTGCCCTTTTCTTGGCGATAAGCCCATGGCGGGGCTGGGGCCGGTCAATCTTGAATTGAATATAACGCCCGCGCCGGACGGGCCCTCGATGCCTTCCTCGATTTGGCGAACGTTTTCATCGGTCAAGGGATCGCGGTGGATGGGCATGCGCTTGCCAAGGATTGCCGACTCTCCTTTGACCTTGGCAATAAGATAGCATTTTTCGGGCGAGCCGGGGTCCACAACTTTGAAGTCAGGCATTTCCCTGCTGGGAACTCCAGCGACTGAGGCTGGAAACTTTTCCGTCTCCAGATTGAGGTTGGCCACGGGGTGTTTTCCCGAATGGCAGCCCGTGAGGCTGCATTTTTGTCTGAGGGTGCTTTTGGCCTCGGCCAGGGCTTCGATTGAAGAATTATCCGCTCCCTGGCTGTAAAACGCTGAGCTCAATGCAAAAAATGCCATTACCATAATGATGGAAAAGATTTTAGTTTTCATTCGGTCATTCCTTTTTTGCGGGTTTTGCCTGGTTCAACTATAAAGTTGGAAATTCGAGCATCCGGAAAAGGCTCAGTTGTTCTTGGCGCCCCTGTTGATCCAGTTCTTGATGTTCTGGATGGAATTGGTGTTGAGAGGAGAACCGCCGAGGGGCATCCGGCCGCCATTTGTCTGCCGACCTTCGAGCTTGATGACGAGATAACTGTTGGCCGCATCGTAAGGTATCACCCGTGTCTTCCCCGGCTCCTGGGTGGAAGGCGCATTGACAAGGTTGGCGTAGGACTGGCCTTGAAGAAGCACCAGCCCGCTGGGAGCGCCCGCCCCGTGGCAGCCCGAGGAAATGCAGCTCTGGTTGAAGATCGGCTGAATATCGGAGGCGAACGAGGGGTCTTCTTTGACTGGGGAGGGTGGTTGTGTTCCCGTGAGGTAATCGTTACCGCATTTAGAAAGGACGACTATGGCCAGAATGGCCAAAATCATTCCCAACGCAGATTTTTCTCCTTTCATCACATCTATCCTTTTAATATCTACTAATATTATAGATATTATAGATTTAGTAGAATATAAAAGCAACCGCCTCTTCGAATCCCCATTTCGGGCGGCTCCGAGATACCTATCTTGGAGTTTCCGGAAGTTTGATCTCGGACCCGAAAAGGCTGTGCGGAATGAAGAAGACGATCAAAGTCGATGGAGAGGCAGTCAGCACTCAGCCAATGTTCTTCCGGCCGCCCCGGTCGACGACGAGCGAAGCCATCCAGACGTACACGGAGAACAGAGTGCTGTTGTCAGTCAGACCTTTGCCAGGCGAAAACCCCGTCAAGCAGGAGTCGAAGGCAAACCTCTGCATCAGAGGTCCGAGGATGAACCTGCCGATAAATTGCAGGAGGGCCGTCCAAATGGCCGGTCGCCGTGGATAGCTTTTTCGGTCAAGGGCAGAAATCCACGCCTGGGTCTAAAACAGCATAGCTGTGAAAATGGCCAGGACATGAGCCAGTAGAAACGCCGTAGAAACGGGGCTTTTGAAACGGATGACGATGTCCTCGTCCCTCCTGTGAAGGATATCTTTTCCCTGGTCGTTTAAGACGACTCTGTAGGCGAGCTTTCCGGTCATGAGCCGTTGGGGAAAATGGCCTACCAGTCTTGTTTCCTTTAATATTTTCCCTTCGGTGTTATCCTTGATAAGACGATAGGGGAAGCCTTGCGAGAATATCAATTCGCCCTTCTTTGTCCCAATCAATTGGGTAAAATTGGAATTGTGATAATAATAGTGCCACGGTTCAGGTATAGGAAGCTGGCTTATCTGCTTTAAGATGCCAACTGCTGGCTCAATCAAGATGCCAAACTCGGCCTCAATTTTCCCCAGCGAGCGGGAAACATGGATTGGCTTATGGTTTTCTTTTAGAATGATACTTGAAAGATAATAGGTCTTATTCAATAACTCGATATCATTATACCAGGCCGATGTTTTTGCCGAATACAAAAGGGGGACGCATAAATTTTTTTTAATTTTTTAATTAGAAATAAAGCTGACTGCTTTATTCAGCTGGTGCGGAGCAAAAGGGGAATTTTTGTTCTGTTTATGTGGCCATAAGAGCATGGACATGCATCTGGCACAACTGGCAAATGGCCCTGGCCGCCTCGCCATCATGGTTGATCGCCCTATTGTCGGTGAAAGGTACCCTCCTCGTTTAAAGATAAATTTTTAACTGGTGTCAAAGCGAGAAGCTCAAAATACCAGGAGTATTTTAGTCCTCTTGCCACTGAATTTTTCCCGCTTTTATTAGCTTCAAAATAGATTCGGATAAAATATATTACGGCGGTCCAAAAAGAAGATAAATATGAGCTTATAGGTATGGATCTCAAAGGGAAAGTCTTGGAGCGAAGCTTTCGCTGTCCTTTAGATCCCTTTGAATACGACTTCCTCGTAGTCTTCAACTCCCCTTTTAATATTGATAAAGACAAGTTCATTTGGTATCGCTCCAACCAGGAAAAAGAATATTATGAGCTTTGTGTTTATTAAATAAAGTTATCCATTATCTAACAGAGTAGGTAATTTAATCAGCTCCACATAGATAACCAAAAGCGTTTTCAGAAAAAGGCCCATTTTAGTTTTAACTGTTGGCCCTGATTAATTACTCCTTTAAAGGAACGACACAAAAAATTACTTTGGCCTTGGATAGAAGAAATGATTAAGCGCTTGAAAGAAAGGAAAAGAGAGTGGCCAGGCCACCGAGAATCATAACAATTACTACAAGGTAAAAAACTATGGCAATGGCTATCCAGATTAAGCTGGCTTTAGCCCAGTTGGCCTTGCTTTGTTTGGTATTAGCGCCAAAAGCCCAAACAAAGAGCATGATTATGTTGACTATGGGAATGGCGGCTATCAACAGAGTTATCATCCATTCGCCGAGGGTAACGACCCCCTCCAGGCTCTGACTTCTTGAGGGCACCGTAGTTTCTATTGGTTCCATCGAGGCCTCCCTGATTTTAAAATTTTCCCCTCAAAGGGAATTGGCTTGAGAATTTTAATAAAGTTCTTATCCCCTTTTCGACTAAAGTTTTTACCTAATAGCTATTTAAAAATCAATGTCTGTTTTTAATTTTTTTATTAATTTAATTTTTAAATGTCAATTAAAAGCGACAAGAATCAAATTTTTTAAAGCGAACAAGAACATTGACCTTGAGAAGGATGAACGTCTTAGATTCCGAGCAGCTTTTTGGCTTTGAAAAGAAACATGTCTTAAGGTGATGTTTTGTTAGATTGAGGTGGCTCAATCGCTTAGGTTGACTTAATAATTTTCTTATGTTATCAATGGCTTTCATTATATTGAAATAAAGCAAATAAAGGAGGCAATATGTACGGCTGGACTGGTAATATTCTCAGGATTAATCTGAGCGATCGGTCCTATAAAAAGGAAAGCTTTGATGAGAAATTTGCCCTTAAATGGGTGGGTGGCCGTGGTTTCGCCCTGAAGATTCTTTGGGATGAACTTAAGCCTGGAATTGATCCCCTGGGCCCTGAAAATAAGCTCATTGTTGCCGTCGGTCCTATAGCCGGTATTCCAGCTCCGAATACTGGAAAGACGGTCGTTGCGGCCAAATCGCCGCTTACAGGTGGCTATGGCGACGGCAATTTGGGCACAAGAGTTACTGACCAGATGAGGAAAGCCGGGTATGATGTCATCATTATTGAAGGAAAGGCTGAAAGACCAACCTATATTTTTATTGAAGATGACAAGGTTGAATTTCTGCCGGCTGATGAAATTTGGGGTAAGGGAACTTATGAAACTCAGGACTGGCTTTATGCTAAGTACGGCAAAGGAGCCGGAATTTTGACCATTGGCCAGGGAGGTGAAAACCTCAACCTTTATGCCATCATCAGAAGCCTGGAGGGAAGAGCCGGCGGAAGGCCGGGCATTGGCGCGGTCATGGGTTCAAAGAAGCTGAAGGCCATCGTGGTCAAAGGATCAAGACCAATTCCCCAGGCTGATCCTGAAGGCATGAAGAAACTGGGGACTGAGGACATGCGTAAAGTTCAGAAGATAGATCGGGAAACAGGCTGGTCCCTTCAGGGAACCACGGGAGTTCTGGCCTGGTGCAATGAGGTGGCTGCCCTTCCGGTAAGAAATATGAGGAAGACCCATCATCCCGATGCCTGGAAAATTGACGGCGAAAGATTGAATGCGGCTCGGGTCGCCACTTATGGATGCCCCAATTGCTCAATGCGTTGCGGGATAACAATTCTTGACCATGAAGGCCGCAAAGCGGAGATGGATTATGAAAATATCGGCATGCTGGGTAGCGACTTAGAGATTTTTGAGCTTGATCAGGTGGGATCCCTCAATTATCTCTGTGATGATTATGGGATTGATTCCATTAGCGCTGGCGGTACCCTAGCTTTCTATGCCGATGCCATTGATCATGGAGCTATCGATGGTGATTTTCGCTTCGGCGATGCCGAAAAGGCCAAAGAATTGCTTCGTTTGGCTGCTTTCAGAGAGGGCAAGCTGGGCAATATGTTAGCCAACGGCTCGCGGCGCATGGCCCAGGAAATTGGTCATGGTTCCGAGGCCTATGCCATGCACGTCAAGGGGCTTGAAATCTCTGCTTATAATTGCAAATTTGTTCCTGGCATGGCCCTTGCTTATGGCACCAGCCCCATTGGAGCTCACCACAAGGAAAGCTGGGTCATTACCTTTGAAATAAATCAGGCCGAGCGAGGTTCCTATGGCCCCGAAAAGGCGGCTAAGGTTATTGAACTGCAGCGCATCCGAGGCGGCCTCTTTGAGTTCATTGTCGCTTGCCGCTTCCCCTGGATCGAGCTCGGATGGGATGTAAAAAATTATGCCATCTATTTCAACAAAATAACTGGACTTAACTGGACGGTGGAGGATTTCTGGAAAGTGGCCGACCGGATTTATAGCCTGATGAAGTTCTTCTGGGTAAGGGAATTCCCTAATTGGAACCGGAAAATGGATTATCCGCCTATGGCCTGGTTCGATCCAGCTAATGCTGACAAAGAGGGACCAATTGCCGGTAAAATTCTTGAGCTGGATAAGTATGATCGGCTACTTGATTATTATTATGAGCAGCGGGGCTGGGATAGACGAGGCATTCCAACCCTTAAAACGGCTCAGGAGCTAGATTTGATGGAAGAGGCTGCTGAGGTTCAAAAATATACCAGATTGGAATAAAGATTAACTTTTTTAAAAGTGGTCTTCTGCAAATTTTAATTGCGGATTCAAAAGAAAGAAAGGTGAAAAATATTTAATTTTAGATTAATGGTAAAAATAAGGGTCAATAAATTTCTTTATTCTAAATTTAAAAGCCTCAGAGTTCAGCTGATTATAGCTTGACGAGTATTTATAACCGAGATAATTTCCATAAAAAAGGGTAGCTTATTTGAAATTAGATTGATTCGCTTTCCAAATAATTTTTTTAAATCTTTATTTTGATTGAGTATTCGTTAAGCTTACATTATAATAAATAAATAATTTGGCTAAATTGAGGATTGATCGATGAAAATAACCATAAAGTTGATTGGCCCTTTTATTTATAAAGCGGGTTTTTCTGAAAAGACCATTCAAATTGACGGTGAAGCTACCATCGCCACGGTGATTTCCTCCCTTAATTTGGATTTATCGCGTCCCCATATTATCACTCGCAATGGCCGGGCTGTTACCCCAGCTGAAAAAGTTGAGGATGGCGACCGCCTGGTTATTGCCCCGATTTATTCGGGTGGTTAAGAAGAACAGTTTTTTTCAAAACAAGCGGAATAACCTGGGGATGGTTCTTTTGGTAAGAAGATGATTGCTGAGCTCGGTGGCTTGGTAGTTTGGATTAAAATGAAACCAACTCAAACCTTTTTCCATGAAGTTGATAGCCATTAGAAAAAGAAAATAATTTTATTTATAATATTTTGGCCGCGATTAACTCTTTTTCGCCCGATCCCTTTTCTCGAATCCAATAGAGATGACCCTTTTTCACTTTGGCCAGAATATAGCCATTAGCAAAAAGGGCATCAAGGGTGATTCGGTTAATCAAATTGCCTTCCGGACTTAAAATTTCATAGATATATTCATTTGGGCCTTTGCCCTTTTCATAGGTCATAACAAAGAGATAGCCTGAATCATCAGTGAAAAAGGAGTAATAGGGCGGGACAAATTGAGGATAAATCATTTTAATCCCGAATCGGGACATGGTCTCCCCAATTTCTTTCTCCATTATTTTTTTAAACTCTTCTTTTTTTTCTTTCTTCCGGTATTCTCGGGCTATTTTTTTTATTGAGTTGCCCATGAGGTCGTAAACCTGAAATTCATATCCTCGGTCAGGGCAGCCCGCATAAATTTTATCGGTCGTCACACTGAAGAGAATGAGATGCAGGGAAGCTTCGAGTGATTTCTGCTGGTAAGGATTGGGGAAGGCCAAGCGGTCAAGCTCTTTTATTTTTTTAAATTCATCATCCCAGATTGAAAAAATTAAACCCCATTCTTTGACGGCGGCGCTGAAAATAGATTCAAGGCCAAGGTAATTACCATTAGGTAGAGGATAAAGATTCCAAACTTCATAGGGAGTATTCTTTTCCTTTAATACTTTCCCCTCAAGATCATAATGCCCTGCCTTGTGTCTGGCCTCGTCTCTCAAAAAGAAGCCGCTTTCGCCGGTTAAATGAATCAGACTTGCCCGTTCAATCTCGCCAGGTCCCTGTCCTTTTTTAACTAAAGTCTTCAGAAAATGGCCAGCCGGGTTAAATTTAAAAATCAAATTGGTGTCGCTTTTAGCATCGAGGATATAAAGGTTGCCTTCAGAATCAACTTCCAAATCGGTGAAATCAAAGAGTCCCAGTTCATTTA
>CALLJL010000029.1 GCA_938092135.1 uncultured bacterium | reverse complement strand
AAAAAAAAAAAAAAAAAAAAAAAAAAAAAAAAAAAAAAAAAAAAAAAAAAAAAACAAAAAAACAAAAAAAATTTGTAACTAAGGAGTGAGTTAGGAAGACGAGCGTAGGTAGGTAGGTAGGTAGGTAGGTAGGTAGGTAGGTAGGTAGGTAGGGATAGATAGATAGATAGATAGATAGATAGATAGATAGATAGATAGATAGATAGATAAGAAAATAAGAAAGAAAAAAGAAAAAGGAAGTAATGGATGGATGCCCGGATGCTTGGATAGACAGATGGATGGATAGATAGTTAGATGGATGGATGGATGGATGGATGGATGAATGAATGAATGAATGAATGATGAATGAAAACAAGGAGATAAGTGAATTACGAGGCTATGTAATTAAATAATAAATAAAAAGGTTTTTATGTAATTAGTTGAGAAAGAATAAATGAACAGAAAAGGGAGGTAAAAACATGGACAAGGAAAGGGAAAAAAGAGAAAATCGAATCCAAAAAGTAATTAAACTTGGGGGAAGCTGTCTCAATGATTCTGCTTCAATTAGAAAGGCAGTTTCCCTTCTAAAAAAAGATCCCTTAAAAATTGCGGTGGTCATCTCGGCTCTGAAAGGAGTTACTAATCTTCTCCTTGATGCTTATTATGCCGCTCTCGACCAATCTAGAGATTTTCGGGGCCTTGTTGCCTCGATCAGAAAAAGACATGACCAGATTGCTCTTGAGCTTCTTTCTACTCCTTTCATCAATGAATTAGAAAAAAAATTCCAGGAAATTTTTGATCGCTTAAATGAAGACCTCGATCAAATTTTCAGGAATCGAGAAACATCTTCTAGCCTCAAAGCTAGAATTTTAAGCTTAGGTGAAAGATTATCAGCCTATCTTCTCTCAACCTGTCTCGAAGCCGAAGGAATCAAAACGAAAGTTTATGAGACCGATAGAATTGGCCTCATTGCTTCCGAAAAATTAGGAAGGGTAAAGGTAAATCTTAAAAAATTTGAAGCTAACTTTCGAAAAGTAAAGGGCGAAATTGAAACTGGCGATGTTTTGCCCATCTTTACGGGCTTTTTTGGATCAGATGAACGGGGAGAAGTAATTCTTTTTGGCCGTAATGGCTCTGATTATAGCGCCGCCGTGCTAGCCCGCGGCTTTAGGGCAAAAATTCTTGAGCTCTATAAGGATGTACCTGGTGTCTTTAGTGCTGATCCCGCTTTAATTCCGGAATCGAGATTAATCCCGAGTCTTTCAAGAGAGGAAGTAGCCAAACTAAGTCTTTACGGAGCAAAAATTATTCATCCTTCCTTCTGGCATCCTCTTGAGGGACTCAATATAGAAGTGCGCGTTAAAGGCATCGATTTACCGGAATCGACTGGTACCATAATAACCAGAGGAAGGAACGATATTCCAAAGGAGCAAAGGGCCAATAAAGGTCAAGAAATAACAAGCTCAATTAAAGGATTTTCTATAAAAGAAAATGTAGTTCTTCTAAAAATCGAAAGTTTTTCTCTCGCCGAGCGGCGAAGAAATTTTTCTCGAATAGAAAAAGCTTTGGCTGAAAGGGGCGGCGAGATCGTGGTTTCTTTTTCGCAAAACCAGGGCTTGGCTCTTGTTCTGGGCGGCCTATCAGCTGAAAGCATAGCTAAAATCAGCCATTTTTTAGTAAAGCCTACAAAACAAAAATTATCGGTCGAAGCAAATCTGGCTTTGATTGCAGTTGTCGGTGAAGGGATTGGGGAGAGTAAAGCCCTTATTTTTTGGGTCCTTGAGGCTTTGATTCTGGAAAAAATTTTCCCTGTTTTTGTTGTCGCCGGGCTTGAAAATTCATCTATCCTTATCCTAGTCAAAGGTGAGGCATCTTTACAAACCCTTAAAACCCTTCACGCCAAATTTTTCTATGACGAGTCGTTAGCCCGAGGAATTGTACCTGATGCTCATCTTCTTGTAGGCTAAAAATTATAATCGTAATAGGTATTTTATTAAATTTGTTAAAAAATTTTAAATTATTTGTATCTTTTTTAGTTGAATGTCTTTCTTTTATTGATTGGTTCTTATAATCATTTAGAAAAACTTACATGTCCCCATTTTTACCTCATTTTTGGGAAATTAGGAAATAAGTAAGGCGGTACCTATTGGAGGGGGAGGGAAATGAAAAAAGTAGTGCCGATACCTTCGCGGCTTTCGACTTTTATTTTGCCCCCGTGGAGCAGAACAATATGTTTAACAATCGAAAGACCAAGGCCAGTACCTCCCAGTCGACGGGAGCGCGACCTATCGACCACATAAAATCTTTCAAATATCCTGTCTAAATGCTCAGGAGCAATCCCAATACCAGTATCCTCCAGCTTAATTAGAATTTCCTTTTCCTTTGCCTCTAAATGAATAATAACGCCCCCCTTATCCGTATACTTGATGGCATTATCAATTAAATTGATGAACATTTGTTCCAGCCTGAAAGCATCACCGACAATAACTGGTAAAGACGGGGAAACTTCAAGGCGCAAAAAAAGATTTTTCCTTTTTGCTGCCTCCTCGAATTGATTAATCACTCGGTTGGCGATTTCAGCCAAATTAACCTCCTCTTTTTCTTGAAGCTCACGGCGGCTTTCAAGTTCAGATAAAATCAATAAATCCCTTATAATCCTTTCAAGACGCTCGACATTATTTTTAATGATAGAGATATAAGTTTTGGCCTCTTCCCTGAGGTTTTCCTCCTCCAGAGTTTCAAGATACCCTTTAATCGCTGTAAGAGGTGTCCGCAACTCATGAGAAATATTGGCCACCAGCTCTTTTTTAATTATTTCTAAATTTTTTTCTGCCCTAATATCTTTAAAAATTACTATTATTTTCTGCTCTTTAGTTTCGCCTACTGCTGAAGCTATCGAAAACAGCCGGACTAAATAAGGTTTCTGGTTAATATAAATTTCGCTTTCATTTCTTTTCCTTTGCTTTGACCATTCAAAGAATAATTCCTGAAAATCCGTGGATCTCACTATCTGCCAGATATATTTCCCTTCAACGGGGATAAAATTATAAAGCTGGCGAAAGCTTTTATTTGTTTTCATGATCTGCCCGTCCTGATTTAATATGGCAATAGCTTCTCCAATCTGATCGAGGACAGCTTCCTGCTCCTTCTTCTCTTCAACAATCGGAGAAAGGATGGCTTCAAGCTCATCCATAAGGAGATTAAATATTTCTTGGCATGGAGACAGCCTTTTCTTTTCTTTTGGTTTGAACCGAAACTTCCAATTGCCAGTTTTAAGGCTGTCAATACCTTCAGCAAGAAAATTAAGGCAAATAATGGCAGGCTTCTTTTTTTGACGTATCCATTGAAAAATATCTTTAAAGGCCAAAGGTACTCTCTCTAAATTGCTTTTCTTAAACCTAATTTTCTTCAAATTTATAGCCTACCCCTCTTATGTTCTTAATCATTTCTCCTGCCTCACCCAATTTTCTCCGCAAATTTCTGATGTGGACATCGATTGTCCTTTCGGTCACTACTTTTTCGCCGCTCCAGAGAAGGTCGAGTAGTCGGTCACGGGTAAAAACCCATCCCTTTCGGGAAAGAAGAATTCTAAGGAGATTGAACTCCACGGGCGTCAGATCAATCTTCTGCTCCCCCAGCCAGACTTCATGTTTATCAAGATCAAGGATTAATGGTCCTCCCTTAATAATAGCTTCAGTTGGTTTATGGATTCTTCTTAAAACAGCTTTCACCCTAGCGACGAGCTCTCGAACTGAAAAAGGTTTAATGATATAATCATCAGCTCCCATCTCAAGCCCAAGAACCCGATCAATCTCTTCTGTTTTAGCTGTGAGCATAATAACAGGAATATCCTTTGTTTCATCCCTATTTTTTAAAAACCGACAGAGTTCCAGGCCATCGGCATCGGGTAGCATCCAGTCGAGAATAACAAGATCGGGCTTGTTCTTCCTGATAAAATCAAGAAAAGACGAAGCCTCAGCAAAAGCTTTAAAGAGAAAACCTGCTCTCTCGAGATGGAGGCGCAGAAGCTCGTGGAGATCGAGTTCATCTTCAACGAGAACAACCAATTCTTTTTCCACTCTTTTACCCAATTAATTTCAAAAATTTTTTCATTTAATTTTTTTAATTTATTTGCTTTATAAATTAATTATCTTTAAGCTTCCTGAGATTAAAACAATGCGATTGAAGCCTATCCAATTTGATTTGCTGGAGAAATTCATTTTTTGGCTTCTTCTTCCCACGATTTTTTTGCTCATAACACTAATGGATCTATCCCCAAGACAGATCCTCTAATTTTTTTTAATTAAATTTATCATAGATAAAAAGAAAACTTAAGCTTTTTAACCAAAGCGGCCGGTAATATAATCTTCCGTCAGTTTATTGGCCGGATTGGTAAAGATTTTTTCAGTCCGATCAAATTCAATCAGCTGGCCAAGCCAAAGGAAGGCAGTATAATCAGAAACTCGGGCTGCCTGCTGCATATTATGAGTTACAATGACCACAGTGTAATTTTCTTTGAGTCGGACAATAAGTTCCTCAATTTTTGCTGTGGCAATGGGATCAATGGCCGAACAGGGCTCATCAAAGAGAATAATCTCTGGCTCAACAGCCAAAGCTCGGGCAATGCACAGCCTCTGCTGCTGGCCACCTGAAAGGGAAAGCGCGTTATCCTTCAGCCTGTCTTTAACCTCATCCCATAGGGCCGCCTCTTTAAGACTTTTCTCTACCCGCTCGGCAATTTCAGCTTTATTTTTATGGCCATTAATTCTCAGGCCATAGGCAACATTATCAAAAATAGATTTAGGAAAGGGATTTGGCTTTTGAAAGACCATGCCCACCCTTCGTCGCAAATCCACGACATCAATTTCCCTTGAATAAATATCTTCACCATCTATCATCACCTGGCCTTCAAGGCGGGTGGCCGGAATGAGATCGTTCATGCGATTAAGAAGACGGATGAAGGTGGATTTACCACAACCTGATGGCCCAATTATAGCGGTTACCTTATTGGCTGGACAGATCAAATTAATATTCTTTAAAACGTGGTTACGGCCATAATAGAAATTGAGATTTTTCGTTTCAATTTTTGGGATTTCAAATTTTTTTCTCATCAATCCCTTAATCTGTTCGGATGAAATTTTGATATCCCTAAGATTACCATCCATGGATTTGCCTCCGTCGACGTAAGCGGTAACGAATAATTATGGCCACCAAATTCATTCCTAAGACCAGAATTAAAAGCACAAGAGCAGTTCCATAAGCTAAGGGCCTTACCTGAAGAATAGCATGATGCTGAGTAGCCATAATATAAAGGTGATAGGAAAGAGCCATAAACTGGTCTTTAAGAGAGCGCGGCAGATAGGGAAGATAAAAGGCGACACCTGTAAACATGATTGGTGCAGTTTCACCCGCGGCTCTGGCCAGCCCAAGAACCGCACCGGTAAGCATTCCAGGAAGAGCATAGGGCAAAACATTTGTTCGGATGGCCTGCCATTTCGTTGCCCCTAAGGCCAAAGCTCCCTCCCGAAATGATCCAGGCACATTCTTCAAAGCCTCTTCACTGGCTGTAATTGTCCAAGGAAGGGTAAGAAGCCCGAGAGTTAAGCCTGCAGAAAGAATTGAAGTTCCAAAATTTAATACATTAACGAAGAGAACAACTCCGAAAAGACCATAAACAATGGAGGGCACTCCGGCCAGATTTCGGATGGCCAAACGAATAAGTCTTGTTAATCTGTCTTGGCCTGCATATTCATTAAGATAAATAGCGGCAAAAATTCCCAGGGGAATAGAGGTTAAGGCCGTGATCATCGTAACGGCAAAGGTGCCCACAATAGCTGGAAAGATGCCTCCTTCGGTCATGCCCCGTCGAGGTGGCTGGGTTAAAAATTCCCAACTTAAAACGCCGCTTCCCTTCCTTATGATGTCATAAATAAAAAGAAGTAAAACGGCGAAGACAAAATAAAGGCAGGCTCTCAAAATAAGAAAGCCCAAAGCTTGAACCAAAGCTTTTTTCTTAGCCGGTGTAAGCCTCGTTTTTCTTCTGGCAGGGTTCATTCTTTTAGCCTCAAATTTTCTTCCTAAAATCAATTTTCCCTTTACTGCTTTTTTACTTTTCCTTTTCTAATACTTTTTATTTTCAAATAAACTTTTTTGTTTCCCTTTTCTTTCTCCATTTTTTGATCTTCATCTTTACCCAGAGTTCTTTTTAGCTTCATCATTTTTAATCACAATTCTCTCTGTTGATATTTGCTCAGCAAAATATCAGCGATTAAATTAACCACAAAAGAAATAATAAAAAGCACGAGGCCTATGGCGAAAAGAGCATAATAATGGGTTGTATGATAGGGAACCTCACCCAGTTCAATGGCAATATTAGCAGTGAGTGTCCGGATGGAATCAAGAAAACCGTGGGGAAAATTGCGGGCATTTCCTGTGGCCATAAGAACTGTCATGGTTTCACCGATAGCGCGACCGAGACCAAGCATAATGGAGGCGGTGATTCCGGAAAGGGCGGCTGGAATTTTAACGCGAATTAAGGTCTGCCAGCGTGAGGCCCCAAGGGCCAGAGAAGCTTCAACATAGGAATGGGGAATTGAATTAAGCGAATCCTCTGAAATGCTGATTATGGTTGGCAAAGCCATAATGGCCAAAAGGAAGCTCCCGTTGGCCGCATTTAATCCACTGGAAGTGTTAAAAATTTTGGCGATTATTGGCCCGAAAAGGACAATCCCCAAAAAGCCGACTGCCACTGAAGGAATGCCAGCTAGAATTTCAACTATTGGCTTAACAATCTCTCTCACTCGCCAGTGAGCGACATCGGATAAGTAGGCAGCCACTCCAAGCCCTATAGGAATTGCAATTAATAAAGCCCCAAAAGTGACCATGAAGGTGCTGAAGATCATGGAAACAAGACCATACTGGGGTTTTTCAGGCGAGGTAGGGTCCCAGGTTTTGCTCGTTAGGAATTCTTTAAGGGAAATTTCTTTAAAGGCTGGAACGGAAGAAATAATAAGAAAAACAAAAATACCCATGAGGATGAAAATGGCCAAAAGGCCATGAAAAAGGAAAAAAAGACGGATCAATTCCTCTTTCCATCGTCGCCAGCTTTTCTTCTTTTGGCTTCGATTAATTATCATTATTGCCCTTAAATCAAAAGGCAGAGGGTTAAAGGACCCTCTGCCCCTAATTTCTTCTGCAGCCACCGGATTGGAAACAGCGAACTTATTTAAGATTCTTTTCATTCATTAACCTGTGTTTTTCCCCTATGGTAAAGAATCCTTCCCGCTCAACAATTTTCTGTCCTTCTGGACCGACGACAAAGCTGAGGAAAGCGGCTATATCTGGTCTTGGTTTTCCATTGGTCGCCATATAGAGAGGCCGAGCAATAGGGTAATCACCGCTATCCACCGATTTTTTATCGAGGGGCGAAAAGGCCGGGCTCTTTTCATCTTTGGAAATCTTGAGAACTTTCAGTCCCTTTCTGATTTGACCATTTTCATCATAAATATAACCAACCCCGACATAGCCAATACCCCCCTCATCTTGAATAACCGCTTCAATAATCTGGGCATTACCATTCATCTCCCTCATCTCTGGGGAATAATTCCGATTCCCAAGGACATGTTCCTGCATGAAAACATAGGTTCCAGAATTTGATTGGCGGCCATAAAGGATGATGGGCTGATTAGGGCCACCGACTTCCTTCCAGTTCTTTATTTCTCCCCGATAAATTGCTCCAACTTGAGGCATAGTTAGTTTGTCAAGGGGATTTTTCTCATTAACAATTATGCTCAAGCCATCTATAGCAATAACAAAGAAACGGGGCTGAACTCCCTTTTCCCAGGCCTGATCAATTTCGCGCTGACGCCATTCACGGGAGGTTTTGGCAATGTCACAAGTTCCGTTAATCATAGCTGAAATGCCGGTTCCTGAGCCCCCGCCCGTAACAGCTATCGCCGTGCCCGGATTCCTGATCATATATTCTTCAGCCAGAATCTGAACTAAATTGACCATGGTATCTGAACCTTTAATCTGAATCATTCCTCTTCGCTGCGCCTCACCTGGAATTTGAAGAGAAAGCAAGATGAAACTTAAAAGAAAAAGAGTGGCTATCCCTTTAATCCAGAGGATTGATCTGACCAAAGCCTGGAGTAAATTAAGGTTTTTCTGGTTAAAGGTTGGGTTAATTTTTTCTGGTCTCACTTTAACCAGCCAGAGAATTGATTTTTTATAATAATTCATTGTTCCTCCCTCATATTTAAAGATGTTTTCTTTAATAGCCTTTGTTTTTTCTCCCCTTTTTTGTCTATTAGTTCTTTTTATTCCTTGTTCTATCTTCATGGCGATACCTTTTTCCTAGTCGATTTTCCTTCCTTAGAAAGATAAAAAGAAGGTCATTTGAAAGATGAAGTCATTTTTCTTGGCCGGATCTTCATAATTATAAAACCAGAAATTGGGCTGAAGTCGGAAGGATTGACCAAGGGGAGCCCAATCAACTCCAGCAATAACTAAATTAACCTTGTTGTTGCCAACTTTATTGTTTGGCTCATAATAATCAAAGCGGGCAAAAAGAGCTAGCGAATCGCGCGTTATTATGTAATTACCATAAATGGAAAGGCCAGAAACATCATATTTCCGGTTCGTAGTGGGAATTACTTTCTTGTTATTGCGATAGAGGAAATACTCAGAAGCTAACGTTAATTTAGGAATTTTTTCAAAGTAAATATCGAACTTGTAAGTGTAAGCTGGGGTTTCTTGATCTTGCTTTTCATAATCAAGATACCCAACAAGAGATAATCCGGCGATGGGAAGGAAATGAAGTTGGCCGGCGAATTTTTTGAATTTATCATTCTCAACCTTTGTATAGCCTGTGCCACTACTAACCATGAAGGCGAGGCGTAAATACTTATTTAAAGAGCCACCATACCAGACTCCAATATCAGCACTTGAAGCATCAATGTCTTCACTGGTTATATCCTTATAACCATCAACAATCGTCTTGGCGACACTTCGATAACCCCATTTATCTTCAGCTGGTTTAAAGGTCAGCGTATCCACCATGCCCACTCTGAGCCTGAAATTCCTTAAGAGGAAATCAGAAACCTCAGCATAAAGGTGTTTCATATAGGGACGAAGCTTTTCATCCTTGGAAGTTGTGGCCTTTTTAAAATCAACCGAAGTAACATTAGCTGTATTATCGGCATCAAATCTGAAGCGAAAACGGAGGCGATCGCCAATTCGATTTTCATAGGTCAAATAGGCCCGGCGAAACTGGAAAAAGTTATTTTTATAGCCAGGCGCTGTGACTGTGGTTCGATAGCCATCATCGGTTAAAAAATAGACGTAATCAAAATAAATGGTTGTGCCAAAAGATTGTTGTCCAAAAACCTCTTGGCTTAATAAAAGAAAGAAAATAATGGTCAAGGAAAGCGAAGTGAGCCAAAGGAGGAAACCTTTTTTCCTTTGATTTGAAAGTTGACCTGTCTCTGACCAGCCATTCCTTAAGCCCTGATCTTTCAAATTTGATTTTTTGAGACTAAAAGTTAAGTTTTTCTCTTTTTTTAAAGCCATGATTACCTCCCTTTTCATTTCCTGTTTACTTCCTGCTTTTTTATTGCCTTTTCAGCCAGCTTAGCTTCCCGCATCTAAACTAAGAAGCTACCTAGCCTTGCCCAGATTTTCCTTTGAATTTCTGTTCATTCTTGTTCTTTAAACCTCCTTTTTATAAATTTGACCTAATCTCTGGCCCTTTCTTGCTTTGGGCACCCATAGAAGCAACAGGGGCCCAAGATTAAGCAAGTTCAATAGTAGACATGAATTGTTAAGATTGAATTAAGAGCAAATTAATTTTGGCTGAAAACTTTGTTTTGCTTTGCCGTATAATCATCCTTGCGTCATTTTTTTCTTTGTGATAGAGAAACAAATTGGGGTTTAGATAATTAATTGGGGTTTAGATAATTAAAAAGATAAGATGATTAAAAAGGGGGTTTGAATGGTCGAGGACCAAAGCAAGGAAGCTTGGCTTTATTGTCTTCAATGGGCCGAAAAAATTAAGAAAAGGTTTAAAAGTCCACTCTATATCTTTGCCATTTTAATCTCCCTTGGCTTATTTGTTTCGGGCTTCATTTTCTATCTCTCCCAAGAAAAAGAAGCTCGCCGAACCATTCAAAAACAGCTTCAGGCTATTGGAGAACTAAAGGCTAGGGAGATTAATAATTGGCTTCAGGAAAGGCTGGCCGATGCCTCCAACCTCGCAGAGAGCCCCTTTTTTGCAACCAAAGCAGTTCATTATTTTCAAAAAACTGATGATGAGCTTAAAGCTAGGCTTCTCCGGCGTTTAAAGGCGACAGCTGAAGCCTATGGTTATGATGATATTTATCTCCTTGATGCCGATAAGAATGTTCGATTAAATCTAATTATTCCTTCTCCAGCCTTAGGCCAAGATTGTTATGAATTACTCGCTCTGGCTGCCCGGAGCCAAAGGCCTGTTTTATCTGATCTCCATCGGGATCACCTTGAATCTCCAGCTCATATCGAAGTGGCCACAATCATTTCTCGCTATGAACGGGAAGAGAAGAATAGGGTGGATGGATTTATTCTTTTCAGGGTTAATGCCGAAAATTTCCTTTTTCCTTTAATTCAATCCTGGCCCCTTCCCAGCCGGACGGCGGAAACGCTTCTGGTTCGCCGTGAGGGTGAGGAAGTGGTTTTTCTTAATGAGTGTCGCCACCGTTCGAAGACGGCCCTTAGCCTCCGATTTCCCTTAAACCAGAAGGAAAAGCCTGAGGTCTGGGCAGCTCTGGGAGAAACTGGCTTTATTGAAGGGAAGGATTATCGGGGGAAGAAAGTGCTGGCTTACATTCTGCCTATTCCCAGGACTCGCTGGTCAATGGTGGCCAAAATCGATGCCAAGGAGGCCCTGGGACCATGGAGAACAAGGTCTATTTTAATTATTTTGGTTACCCTTGGCATCCTGGCCTTCCCCGTTGGCTTGACCGAATTTCTTTGGCAGCGAAGGGAAAAGGTTTATTATCGCCAGCTTTATCAGGCTGAAGCCAGGGCAAGAGAAAGCGAAGATTTATTTCGCATCCTTAATGAGTCCTCCTTAGCCGGAGTTTACCTCATCCAGGATGGACTCTTACGCTATGTTAATCAGGCGGCGGCTGACCTCTTCGGTTACACTCCTGAAGAACTTATTGACAAACAGAGCCCCCTGATTGCCGTTCATCCCAAGGATAGAGCCCTGGTGGAGGAAAATATTAGGCGAAGATTGGCAGGAGAAGTGAAAAGCCTGCGCTATGAATTTTTGGGCCAGCGCAAGGATGGCTCAACTTTGAATGTTGAAGTTCATGGCAGTTTGATCAATTACCGAGGGAAACCAGCAATCATCGGAAATCTCATCGATATTACGGAAAGGAAAAAGCTTTTTGAGGAAGTCCAGAAAAGGGAGTCGGAGTTAAGGTCAACTCTTTACAGCATTGGCGATGGGGTAATTGTCACGGACACTGAGGGCAAAATTATGATGATGAACCCTGTCGCCGAAAGATTAACGGGCTAGAAAGAAGCCGAAGCCAAGGGCAAGCCAGTTCAGGAGGTTTTTCATATTATCAATGAGTTTACCCGGCAACCAATTGAAAACCCTATAATTAGGGTAATCAGGGAAGGAATCGTTGTCGGTTTGGCCAACCATTCGGTGCTGATCAATCGCGAAGGAAAGGAATATCCAGTAGTCGATAGCGGTGCTCCAATTGTTGGACCAGAAGGAAAATTAATCGGGGTTGTCCTTGTTTTCCGGGACCAAACTGAGCAAAGGCAAGTTCAAAGGGCCTTAGAAAAGAGCGAGAGAGAAAAGGCAGCCATTTTAGATGGTATGTTAGAGCATGTGGTTTACCAAGCGCCAGATCATACTATCCTGTGGGCCAATCGGGCTGCAGCCCAATCGCTGGGAAAAAGACCGCAAGATCTGGTTGGGCATCGATGCTATGAGCTCTGGCATGGTCGAAGTACCCCCTGTGATATCTGTCCTGTGGCCCTGGCCAGAGATACTCGGCAACCTCAGGAAGACGAAATAAAAACCCCTGATGGTCGCTACTGGTATATCCGGGGGTATCCAGTAATTGATGAAAAAGGACAGGCTGTAGCTATAATTGAGGTAACTTTGGAAATTACGGAAAAAGTTAAAGCTCAGCTTGATTTAAAAGCCAGCGAAGAGCGATACCGGAGGCTGGCTGAAAATGCCCAGGATCTGATTTATCGCTATCGTTTTTATCCTCAGCGAGGGTTTGAATACGTTAACCCGGCAGCCACGGAAATTACGGGTTATACACCTGAAGAGCATTATGCTGACCCTGATCTGGGTTATAAAATCATCGTTGAAGAAGACCGTCCCCGGCTTCAGGAAATAGTAGAGGGGAAGATAACTCAACCAATTGTTTTGAGGTGGCGGCGCAAAGATGGCGAAATTATCTGGACAGAACTGCGCAATGTACCAATTTATGATGAGGAGGGGCGACTTGTGGCCATTGAGGGGATTGCTCGCGATGTCAGCGAAAGGGTTAGACGGGAAGAAGACTTAAAAAAATCTTTGAGAGAAAAAGAAATTCTTCTGCGGGAAATTCATCATCGGGTCAAGAATAATATGCAGGTTATTTCCAGTCTGCTTAATCTGCAGGCGGCTCTGGTCGATGATCCAAGGATGAGGGAAATATTCAGGCAATGTCAAAAAAGAATTCGGTCCATGGCCTACGTTCATGAAAAACTTTATGGCTCCCAAGATTTAACGGCCATTGACTTTGCCGATTATCTTCATTCGCTGGCAAAATCTATTTATCATGAATTTCAATGGCAGCTCGGCCCAATAGACCTGAAATTTGAACTTGAGCCCCTGGCTTTGAATATCAATCAGGCGGTGCCCCTGGGCTTGATCGCTAACGAGCTTATAACCAACTGCTTTAAACATGCCTTCCCTGAAAGAAGATTGGGGACAATTTGGGTTGCCCTGAAAAGGTTGGATGAGAAAAGAGCTTTGCTTCAGATAAAAGATGATGGGGTGGGCCTACCAATAGAGCTTGATTTGAAAAAGCCCAAAACAATGGGTTTGACTATCATTGAGGCGCTCGTTGAGCAGCTTGAGGGAAAAATTGAAATTCTTCGCGAAGGGGGCACAGACATTCGCCTCGTTTTCCCCCTCCCCTAATTCAATTCTTAAATTCAGTACCGTCTACTATATTTACCATATTTCCTTCCCAATTCCTTCCTACCTAAATTCGGTACCGTCTACTGTATTTACCATATTTCCTTTGAATCTAGATTTCCTTTGAATCTAGCCCTTGGGCCTTTTTGACGCTGTCTCCCTTTTTTCTATGTATTGCTTCTTTTTTAGTACCCTTTCTCTTTCTTTCTTAGGGCCGTCTTTTCTTTTTTTGATGCCGTCTTCTTTCTTTGGTGCCGTCTCTTTCTTTGGTGCCGTCTTACCTATTTACCTTTTTTGAATTATTTATTTCCTCCTTCCAAATTAATTTCCAATTCCTGATTTACTTTTATTTATTTTTTTAGATTCTTTTTTAACTGATAATTAGCCCTCGCGTGATTAAAAGTTTTTATTTTTTATTCTCAGATTTTAAAAATTGGGTAATTCTTTATTTGCGCGGAGTGGGTGCCTTCCAGGTTTTAAGGGCCTCAAAATCCTTCCTGTAATTTTTTCTATTTTTAAAATAAATTCTTCATTTCCTAATGGTCTGCCAGTTTTTTCATGCTTCCTAAATTTGGCCATATCTTCATCTTTATCAGATTCGCTTAAATAGGCATGCCAATCGCTTATTTCTTTTGTCATCCAGAAATCGCTTAAAACCTTATCAGGCGTTCCATTGACGTGGGATTTGGCACTCGACCAGGGATAATCTTCAGCCCGGCTAACCAAACCCGCCCTGACAGGATTTCTTTCAATGTATCTCACAGCCAGATACAGGTGAGCATCATCTAAGGGGTAAGAATAGAACCTTCCTTGCCAAAGGTGACCTTTCCAGTTCTCTCTTATATTGATCAGCCAAGTGTATCTTTTATGGATTTCACCCATTGCTTTTTGTAAGCTTTCGTTTGAAGAGGGAACGGCGATGAGATGCACGTGATTATTCATCAAACAGTAGCACCAGATTTGCACACCTTCCTTTTGACAAAAATGATGGAGGATCTGAAGATAAAGTTTCTTATCCTGATCAGAAAAAAAGACTGTCTGCCGATGATTACCTCTCTGGGTAACATGATGCGGGAATCCTGGCACGACAACTCTGCTTATGCGACCCATTCCATATTAAACTACGCTTAGAATTATAATTACTCTCAATTTTTAAATAAAATTTAAGTAAAGTAGTGCATTAAATAAGTAAATAAGTAAGACGGTACCTAAATAATGAATAAAAGAAAGGTGGTACCTGAATAAAAAGGAACCTGAATAGAAGAGAAAATGGGTGAATGAGTAAGACGGTACCAGAATGAGAGAATGAGAAGAATGAGATAAGGGGGGACGCTACCATCTTCTAAACAGCGGGAAATTGGGTAAATGAATAAGGCGGTACCTGATTTAGTGACTAAGGCGGTACCTGATTTAGTGACTAGAGGCGGCCAATATATTTGCGGGTGCTTACATCTATTTTAATTTTGTCGCCAGATTTGATGAACGGCGGAACCATTATTTCCATACCATTTTCTATTACCGCTGTTTTCCAGACATTGTCGGCTTCGCCTCGGCGGGCCTCGCCTGTCGAGGTCACTGTCATCACTACATAATCAGGCTGAACTACACCAACCGGATTTCCTTCATAGAATTCAACCTCTACTTTCATCTCCGGAAGAAGAAAATCCTTGAGCCCTCCAAGAAGCTCATCGCTTAGGGGAAACTGGTCATAAGTCTCCATATCCATAAAATAGTGATCTTCAGCCTGACTGTAGAGATATTCCAGAGGCTTGCGTAAAAGATATACCTCCTCAACCATGGTCTCCTGCTTGAACCGGCGCTCGGTGATATTCTGGGTTCTTATATTTTTCAACTTAAGGAAAATGGCCCCTGCCATCTGGGCGACACCGCTGTGCCGCGTCACCTCAAGAACCCGATAAAGTTCGCCCTCAAGCTTGAGGACGTCCCCTACCCTGACCTCACCCGCCGTTTTCATACTTTTTATTTTATTTACTCGCTAATTTTTGTCAAAACCGAAAATTAAGATTTAAAAAATTAAATTTTTTCATATTCATACAAGCCACGCCAATCATTGATTCTAATCTGGATAAGATCCTTGAAGGAACGCCAGATGTCCTTTTTCAGATTGACCTTGGTCAGAGGATCATTCCGCCACCTTACCCCAATTTCATGGACTGAAAAACCAAATTTTTTGGCCAAATAAAGAACTTCAGCATCAAAGCCCCAGCGCTCAATTCTTAGGCGCGGAAAAATAAATTGGGCTGCGGAGTCGCTAAAAATTTTGAATCCGCAGGTGAAATCGCTGACCTCAACTCGAAGAATTGTTCTCGTTAACCAGGTAAAACCCCGGCCCAGGCTTTCCCGCAGCCAGGGCTGAGGCTTAATTATCTGCCCTCGGCCCCTTTTTCTCGTTCCAATGAGGACATCATATTGACCAAGAAAGGGCTGAAAGAGATAAAATTCTTCAAGGGGGGTTGAAAGGTCAATATCCATGAAAAGGCGATATTTCCCTCTTGCCTGAAGCATTCCCTGTTTGATAGCGTAGCCTTTACCCCGGTTAGGCTGGTAAGTTAAAATTCTAACTTCTTCCCATTTCTTCCATAAATCTAGAATGGCTAAAGTGCTGTCGACACTGCCATCATCAACGATGATCAACTCCCACGGAAAGGAAAATTGCCGGAAAAAAGCCAAAACTTTATCGAGGGAACCGAGCCGCCTTTCCTCATTAAAAACAGGAATGACAATAGATAAATGGGGTTTTTCATTCCGGCCTCTATTTTCTTTTTGATTATCCATTTTTTATTTCATTTTTTTATTCGGTTTGTTTTTTTATTATCTTCAAACTTCTTTTTTTATCTCCCATTCTTTTTTATCTCCAATTTATCTGATTAATTATCTCTGATTTACTATCTATCCTTAATTATTTTGTTTTCTGTTTTTCTCTTTTATTTGATTAATTTATCTTTCTTTTATCATTTAATATATTTCGCCCTCATGACCTTATTTGTTCTCTCGTTTTAAGTTCGCCCTTCTCCTCCCCATTTTTACCTTATCCCATTCTGTTTTTATAAATTTTTCCCCGCTTTAGGGAATTTCCTCTCAAAAGCAGGGGGATTGACCGCCTTTTCAGGAATGATAATCACATAATAGCCTAGATCAAAAGACCTAAATTTTATATTTTCCCTTCGCAATTGCCTAATTATCCTCTGCCTTATTTCATTGGTCATTTTAACATGCCAGGGCCGCCGGCGAAAACGATCGCCAAAAAAAAGATAGGCTTTCCTCTCCCAGGGAACCGCCTCCATTTCCTCTCTCAGCCAGTAATAAAAAAAGGGAACCGAAACAGGACCAATGGAATCGGTGACTTTTATTTGGCGGTCAGTAATAAAATAGATGGGGTAAGCCAGGCTAAAGTCAGTGGCCAGATAATGAACCTGATTTTCCCGGAGAACCTGGACAATTTGCCTATAAGATCTTTTTTTAAATTCAGCTATCTTGAGAAAATAAAAGGCGTGAGGGCAGGCTAATACTAACAGGAAAAGAGCACTCAAGACCCTGAGGAGGCGCCATTTTTTCCAGGGCTCAAGAGAGCCAAGAAAGAAAACAAAACCAATTCCTATCCACAAAGCCAAATCAATGTTGTGCCGTGGTTCATAAAAGGGTTTAGGACTTAAAATAAAGGCTTTACCTACAAAAACGAGGAAAGCAAGAAAAATAAAAGGGTAAGGCCAGGCAAGCAACGGAAGCTGAAGAAATAAGTTTTTAAAAAAAATGTTTTTCAAGGAGTGGTCAGATCGACTGAGATTATAGCTAAGATAGCGTTTAAGATAACGGCCAAGATGAATCAAGCTGAGCCCCAGCGCAGCCAAGCAGACACCAAGAGAAAGAAAAAGAGCTGTTCGGCTCAAAACTTTAAGCAAAGTTACGCCCGGCCCAGAGTCCTGAAAAAAATCAAGGGAATAGAGGAATTCATAATCAAAAAGATTATGAAAGCAGATCCATAAATCGCGAATTAAATTTTTAAGATAATGAGGAATCCGACTAAAAGCCAGTTGTGAAGGCGAAATAAAAATAATCCGGTACCAATCGCCAGAAGGCGGTGGAGGTGGCCAAAAAAATTTATAATAAATCAGGTGATAAGTCGCTAATAAGGTCCCGCCAATCAAGTTAAAGAAATAGATGATGAATTGCTTCGCCGCCACTGCATAGAGAAAACTTGTAACGATAAAAGGAACGATAAGGAAAATTATAAGAGGATGAAGATAGGATGAAAAAATTAGAAAATATATGGCGAGGATAAGCTTCTTTTTATCAGCAAAAGAAAAGTCGAAAAGATAAAGGCCCAGCAGGAAGAGGGTTAACATCTCAAGATAAGGAGCTGCCCGAAGGAAAAGGCTGTAATCGAAAAAAACCTCGATAAAGGCAAAATGGACAAAAAGAAAGAGACGAACTATTTTTTCATCGATAAACCGCCGGAAAATTTCATAGAAAAGATAAACAAAAACCAGAAAAATCAGCAATTGAAAAAGGACAAAGGTGATGTAGCTCTTTCCAAAAATGTCCCAGATAAAAGCGACGAAAAGATATTTGAGGGTGCCATTGTGGCCACTGGAATTGAGAAGAAAAAAAGGGGCGCGGTGCGAATCTTGAATTTCGAGGGGCTGAAGGGCCTCAAGAGCATTGTCGGAGTGAAAAATAAGTCCATCGCCCTTTAAATAAAAGGGAATCCTAAGGGCGATGATCAAAAGAAAAGCCAGAAGCAAAGCTCTGTTCCGGGAAAAGGTCAATCCAGCCGAAACTATGAGAAAAAGCATTTCTAAGAAGAAAAGCGATTTCAGAAGAGGATAGAGGGAAGGAAGCTGGCTGATAAGATAGATCTGGAAAAGAAGACAGATCAGAAAAAAATTCCCAACTGTCAAGCTAGGTAAATATCGCCTTACTAATTCAGGCTTAGGCCAAACTAGCTTGAGCCAAACAGGCTTAGGCCATCGAGGCTTAAGCCATTGAGGCTTGAGCCAATCAAACCTAAACCAATTAAGCTTAGACCAAATCATAGTCTTCAAAAGTTTCCCGCTATTTTGATCAATGCTCAATGAAATACTTTAAAAATAAGCTTAAACCAATTCATAGTCTTCGAAAGTTTCCTTGGATCTTGATCGAAGCTAAGGAAAATAGCTTGGAAATGAGCTTAGACCAAATCATAGTCTTTGAAGATTTCCCTGGTCGTCTTGAAGATGAACTCCATCTTCCTTAAAAAACAACTTGCCGGCTACCCTCTCAGCTTGCCTCATTTTTTTGAGATTTATTACCTCTCTCCAAAAATTCGCTCACCGAATCAGAAATAATTTTATTTAAATTGATTAAACCAATTGCTTCACTTTTGAATTTGAATCGGATTGGAAAAGGGCGGCTAGATTTATCTCGGATTTTTCTCCCGAATAACAAAAAGATTTTCCCAATTTATTGCCTCTAGCATCAATCGAAATTATCGGCAATGGTACCAGCGAATGGCCAGAAGCTCCTTGAAGGATCGAATTATATCCAGAAAAGGCATAACCTTGCTTCCTTCGACATGATGCCAGCGGACGGGAAGCTCAAGGATTTTATAGCCTTTTTTGGTGGCCAAAAAAAGTATTTCCGCATCATAGGCCCAGCGCTTAAGACGCTGTTGGGAGAAGATTTCTTTAGCGGCCTCCTGGCGGAAGGCCTTAAGCCCGCAGGTAATATCAGAAAAATTTATCCCCAGCCAGAGATTGGTCAGCTGAGTGAAACCCTTACCCAGAAAACGTCGGGCGACCGACTGGTGCCTGAGGCTTTGGGTAGCCTCATGCTTTTTTGAGCCAATAACCAGATCATACTCATCAAGCTTCTCGATAAATTTTATAGCTTCTTCTAGGTCGACGGAAAAATCAGCATCGCTTTGAACAATTTTCTGGCCTTGGGCAGCCAGAATTCCTGTTTTAACCGCAAAACCTTTGCCCCGATTGGGCCAATATTCTATTATTCTTATTGGAATGTCTGACAACTTACTTTGCACTTCCTTTAGTACAGTAGCCGTTTCATCGGTTGAGCCATCGTTGACCAAGATGATCTCAAAACGGGGTCCAAGGCGATGGACAAAAAACTCCATGGCCGCGGAAAAACCTGGCTCAAGCCTTTGAGCTTCGTTATAGCAGGGAATAACAAAACTTATTTCGGGTAGCTGTTTGTTATTGGACAATTATTTTTTTCTCCTTACGATTATTCTAGCCCTTTGTAGTTATTCTTTTTTCATAATAATTTTTGTCCTACAAATTTAATTTTGCTCCTCAGAGTCTTAATCATATTCCTCTTTAACTTTGACTATGACTAATGTTGCCTCTATGGCCATTTATCTTCTCTTTATCTATTATCTAAAATTGAGCTCTTCTCGAAAACATTTTGCTGCGAATTTCGATTTTTTAAGCTGAGCCTGATTTCATATTCTTTTAGGAATAAGAATTATAAATTATTAGTTTAAAGGGAAAAATGGTTTGAAGAAAAAAATTAACGAAATAAGAAGAACTGATGGCTAATAAAAATGTATATGTCCCCATTTTAAGGTCTTATCTTTTGGCGCTCATAGGCAATTATTCGATCAAGAATCTGATCAAGATTTAAGCTGGGCACAAAATTGATGAGAGCGCGTAAACGGCTTATATCGGGCACACGATAAATTATATCTTCAAAATCAGGGCCATAGGCTTGATGGTAGGGAATAAAAATGATCTCGGAGGAGGAGGCCGTTTTGTCCTTAATTCGGCGGGCAAGCTCCAGAATGCTTATCCCCTCCTCGCTCCCGATATTAACAATCTCGCCGATAGCTTGGGGGCAAGACATAAGCTCTATCGCGGCACGAACGACGTCTTTGACCCAGCTGAAACTCCGCACCTGCTGGCCATCGCCATAAACCGTCATGGGTTGGCCGAGAAGGGCCTGACGAACCAGGCGGGGGAGAACCATTCCATAGGCCCCAGTTTGGCGCGGCCCGACCGTGTTGAAAAAGCGGCCGATGACCACGGGCAAGCCCATTTTCTTGTAATAAGCAATGGCCAAATATTCATCAAGGGCTTTCGAACAGGCATAGCACCACCGAAGCGAGGTTCCCAGGGAAAGATCATCGGTCTCCCTGAATTTCAGCCGATCAGGGCGGACATCTTTGCCGTAGACTTCTGAAGTTGAAGCCACAAACACCTTTTTGGCGAATTTCAAGGCGGCATTAAGGACATTCTCAGTGCCTTTTATATTGACATTTATGGTGTAGACGGGGTTTTCATAGACCAGTTTAACTCCTACTGCTGCTGCCAAGTGATAGATTTCGTCGGTGAGGCGAACTAGTTCTTCAAGTTCCCCCCTTTCGAGAATCGAGCCAAGAACAAAGTGAAAGCGAGGATTATCTTTAAAATCAAGAATATTTTCTAAGCTTCCAGTCGATAAATCATCAAGAACATAAACTTCCTCACCTCGAGCTAAAAGTTCCTCAGCCAGATGGGAACCAATAAAACCAGCTCCCCCGGTTATCAAGATTTTTTTCATTTCTATCCCTCTTTAAAAAAACTTATTTCCCATCGCCATGAAAAAGATAAATCCTTTTTTAACCTCTTTTCTGCCAAATTGATTTTCCCTTCTCCTTAATCTTTTACTCATAATAGACTTTTATTTTGAGTAAATATAATATAGTTTTCCTCCTTTTACTTCAAATTAAAAAGATTTTTCAGTATAAATAAACAAGTAAAATTAGGAATATCAATGGAATCAATTAAGAGGAGGGATTCAAAAAAACCTAAAGATGTTCGGGATATTTAATTAATTGGCTGACCTGCTGCTTGGTCTTAAGGGAGAAGGAATTAGAAGATACACCGAAAATAGTAGGAACAAATAGGAAAAAGAGGAGAAACTAAAAAAGCAAATTAGGATTATATAAACAAGGGTAAAAATGACACTAAAGGGAAAAATCAGAAGAAGATTAGAAGCCTTTTGCCTGATCAGCGGGATTGTGAAAGTTAAGAAAATTGGGGGAAAAATCGTTTGTGTCTCCAAGGGGGTGTCCCTAGGGGCTGGTATTTTGGCAGCCTCTTTTGGATGAGCAGATTGGCCATGATAGAAAGGAAATAAAATGAATAGGAAAAAAATAGGAAATAAATTAGAAAATATGGCTTGGGAAAAGGGTTTGTAGCAAAAATGGTTTTTATTAAAGGAAAAGGTTTGTGTCCCCATTTTGGACTGGCCAACCATGAGAGCTAAAAAATTAATGGGAAAAATGGTTTGTGTCCCCATTTTTAAAAAAGGTTTGTGTCCCTATTTTTTGGGGGGGATTACTTTTCTTTTTCAGCTTTTGGTCATAACCCGTTTTAGGCCCATCTATTTTCTCTGCCTTGGGCTCTTTTATGTCTTTCTCTTTTATCTTCTTTATTCAATCTGGCATCAAATCAAATCAGACCATGACCTCTCCTTGCCCCTCATTATTGCTTTTACCTTTCTTTTACGTCTTCCCTTTTTCTTTTATCCTCAAGGGCTTATTTTCACTTCCGACAACGCCCTTGATGCTCTTCAAACTCAGGAAATTGCCTCAACCCATGTTCCCCCTTTTTTTCTCCTTAATGCCCTTCAGCATATGGGGACGATTAAATACACTCTGGCCGCTTTCCTCTGGAATATCTTCGGTCATCATTATTTACTCTATACATTAATTCAGGTTTTCATGTATACAGGTATCCTCGTTTCACTTAATTATATTTTCAGGGCGAGCTTGCCTCGCTTCTGGCGTCTTCTTCTTCTCATCCCAGGATTTGCTTTCATTGAAACCATTTTTGATAATTCCCTTTCTCTTCGGGCCGGCTCTGAATTTGAAATGGTTTTCTTCTTTCTTCTAGGTGCCGCCACCTTTGATCCCACCTTTTCATCTCGGTGGCGAACTTTTTTAGCTTTTTATTTCATCTTTTTTTCCATCTATCTCCATACCCTTGGAGCCGTCTTGGCCGGAGCATTCGTCGCAGCCGTGGTTCTTCTTATTCTTTACCACCATCGCGAGCGACTTCTCTCTAACTTTATCTTGCCAAGCCTGAGCGGAGCCTATTTAGGACTTTTTCATTGGCTTTATTATCTTCTCTTTGTTCCCAAGCCTCCAGCTTTGGGTGGATGGGAAAGAATTGGCTGGCATTTCCCTCGCCTTATTTCTACTCAAACCTGGAGCAATTTGGCTACCAAGGCTAAAAGCTGTTTTTTCAATATCTTTAATTATGAATTTTATTATCTTATTGATTTCTTCAAGCAACGAGAAGCCAAGAGCTGGCTGATTATCATTAATCAAAGTCTGATCATTCTTTCAGCTTTGATTTTTGCCTTAAGTCTTGGCCTGGTTGTATTCAGATTATTCCGGTTTTTACTAAAAAAGGAAACGGGCCTGACGACTTGGCTACAATTCTTTTTCCTGTTTCTTTCTGTTGCCTTTCTGGCCAAGACGCTTTTCCTTGAACCTCCTCTTCTTGAACCCCGCCACAATTTTGACTTAGTCGTGGCTGTAATTCTGGCTTATTTTATTTTCTTTCAGCTATTGAACAGATTAACCAAAATTTCAACTTCCAAAAAAAAGATGGCTTTATCCTGCCTTTGTTCAATTTTAATAATCTCCCTAACAACCATTCCTCATTATTATTTTTATTTTCAGATGACCAAGCATAAGGAAGAGCTATATAAAGAATTAATGGAGGTTTTAAGAAAAAATCGGGTTCGTTATTTATCAACCGATTTTATCCTGGCCTATCCTATTCATTTTCTGTCTAAAAGAAAAATTCTTGTTTCTGATTCCCTTGGTCCGCTCACTATTCCCCAATTTTTTCCTAAAATGCGGGCTAAAGTTGATAAATTACCGATAGAAAAGAGAGCCTATCTTTTTTTTGGCGATGAATATCCAGCCCGACCATGGCATAGGGAGGCAACGGCGGTGATAAAAACCAGGCTTTTTAATAATTTTAAAAAAGCAGGCATTCCCTTTCGAACGATCAAAGTAAAATATCTTGTGTTGATTTTGCCTCAGGGAGTTACAAAACCGCCAGGGAAAATTTCGGGGACGTTTTGAAAAGAGTTAAATGTATAAAAAATGAGGCTTAAAGAGTTTAAATCTTAAATATATTCCAAATTTTTGGTTTTATTAAGAAAAAAGGTGACCTTTTTTTTTTAAAATTTTATTATCCTTTTTTGGGGAAGAAATAATCAAGAAAAAGGTAAAGGAGGCAAAATGAATTTAAAGAGGCCCGCAGGCAAGGAAAAATGCTCTCACTAAATAAAATCAAGTCTCTGTCTTCTGGCTTTACTCTTAATTTCTAGTCTTCAAGTTAGTTTATCTCCCTCTTATGAGCCTGAGCTTATCGCGCCATCTCCCCGATGGCCCAGCTAATCCTGAATTCATTGATTATTTAAAAGGAAGAGAAAGGGAGCCAAAAATATACAGATTTCACCTGAAGGCCATTGGTTGGGCGAGCTTCCCCCGCCTATTGACCTCCGTCACAATGATGGTCAGCTTTTCTTCCCTTCCCGTACGGCTTTGCCTTCTTACTATTATTTGAGACCACTTAACAAATTGATTCCGGTTAAAAATCAAGGAGCCTGCGGTAGCTGTTGGGCTTTTGCCACCTATGGTTCTCTCGAATCTTATCTTTTGCCCGCTGAATACTGGGACCTCTCCAAACAGCATTGAATCAGCAATCATGGTTTCGATTGGGGGCCATGTGATGGCGGTAATCACTGGATTTCCTCAGCCTATTTAGCTCGCTGGTCAGGGCCTCTGTGGGAGGAAGATGACCCTTACATTTATTTGGTCCCATTGGAGCTTCAAAGTTCCACGTCAAGAAATATGTTCAGGAAATTATCTTTCTGCCGAACCGAGCCATTAATTTAGACAATGATAATATCAAGAATGCAGTTATGAATTATGGAGCGGTCTATGTGTCCATGTGTTAGAATTCATCCTTTCACAATTCCGTCTATCACACTTATTATTGCAATGTTGCGGGTTCAGAAATTAATCTTGCCGTTGCCATTGTTGGCTGGGACGATAACTTTGATAAAAATAAATTTAACCCGGTCCCACCTAATAATGGAGCCTTTAAAGTCAGTAATAGCTGGGGATCAAGTTGGGGTG
>CALLJL010000028.1 GCA_938092135.1 uncultured bacterium | reverse complement strand
AAAACCTACAGGCGAACTATCGCCTGGAGCCCAGAAGTTTCTCGCTGCTGGCGAAAGCCGATTTCATGCTTTATCTTTTATTCATCGGCTGAGTGATTTAGCTAAAGCTTTTAGGTATATTCCTGGGATAAAATATATTCTTTTATTTTCATCTGGCATTCCCTACTCATTGATTTATGGGATTCAGGCACCCTGGGGGACGAGGAATTATGAGGCTTGGGGGGAAACTTTGATTTGGGATAAGCTGGAGGAGATGCACAAGGAGCTGGTTAATTCTAATACGGTGGTTTATGCCTTTGATACTGAAGACAGTGTGGCGAGGATAACCCAGGATACAAGGATGACAGGCGCCTTTACTCTGCAAAAGCTGGCTTCGACAACCGGGGGAAAATATTTTGGCAATATTAATAAGTATGAACAGCATGTGGAACAAATCGAGCGACTTACGGGCTGTTATTATGTTCTGGGTTATTATGTGGATGAGAGGTGGGATGGGAAGTATCATGAGATTAAGGTTGAGGTAAAGAGGCCAGGGGTTAAGGTTTATTCGCAGCGGGGCTATTTTAGTCCTAAGCCCTTTAAGGAGTAGACAGATTTAGAGAGGATGCTTCATTAAGAGTTTTATGCTCTGCTGAATTGCCATTATTCTGGGATCAGGGAGCCTAAGACAAGGCTTTCCGGGGATCTTGTTTTTTCTGGAGATAAAGAGAGGAGTATGCCCTTAAATTTCACTCTTCTTCAGCAAGAAAGGAGTGAGGGCAGAGAGGTTTATATTTAATCAAGGTGGAAACAGAGCCTTTAGAGCCCGGGACGTATCGTCTTTACTTCCAGGCTGATGAAATTAAAACCTCCTCCCGATCCAAAAGCACGCTTACTTTTCCCGTGGTTGATTAAATCAAGGGAGTTTGGCGGAACTTAGAAAATAAATTTCTCAAACCGCTCTTTACTGGCCTTACAGATAGGACAGATGAGGGGTGGTTGCTCCCGGGCGCAAAGATAACCGCAGACCCGACACCGCCAGATGGGTAAGGGCGATTTTTCAATTATTTTATAGTCTAATGAATTTTTAGCTTCAGCTTTCTTCGCTTCCTTTTCCTTTGCCTCTTTTCTTTTCTCTATCTCTTCTTCTCTAGCCGAGTCTTTGGCTATAGACGACTCAAGCTCCTTTTCCCAGGGAGACTTTCTTCTCTCAGGAATTTTTTGTACCTTTTTCTTGCCCTTTACGATTTCTTCTGAGACATACAAGCCACAATAGCAATTACCAAATTCATTGAGATCGGCATCCCTGTAATCACAGGGGCAGATAATATCCAGGTCTTCTTCTTTATTTCCTGTGGCCAGGCGGCAGGGACAGGCCTGATACCCGTATCTTTGCTCATTTATGAACAGGCCTTCCACGAGATCTTTTGTAAATTGAACATCAGGATTTAAATAATAACCTGAAGCTTCGCCCTCTCTTTTTAATTTTAAATAGAGGGCCTCAACTTGCTCGGGATTTATCTTGATTTCCTTCATGGGAGAGATGACTCCTTATTTCCTCTGGCTGATAGCCGATAATAGCTATCTTATCATCGATAATCAGTGTCGGAAAAGAAATGGCGGGATTCCACTTTTTCACTTCCTTTAAAATTTGCCTTTTTTCCTCTTGAGAAGACAAATCCACATCAACATAATAATAATCCACTTCGAGACTATTCAATAATTCTTTTACCCGGCGGCACCAGACACAAGTAGATAAAGCATAAAGAGTGACTCTCTTATTTTTATTTTGACCTTCAACATGCTTAAAATTCATTTGCTTTCCCTCTTTAACAGTATAAAGGTTTTTCTTTCTTGGCGCAAAAAATTATATAAAATTTTTGAGAAGAGTTTAAAAAAAATAGGCTAAACATTTAACTAAATAATTATTTTATTCTTTTAGCCAGACCAAAAAATAGTTTCGAGGGCTCAATTCTACCTGTTAATTTTTAATGTGGTTATTAATCATATCGAATACCGAAATTAGCTCTGAAAAAGATCAGATGACTATCTTTTTGCGTCTGATTTATAATAGCTAAACCTGAATACTTTGGATAAGAGCCAATCTTTATATTTTAAAAAGATAGAGACTTGATTATTTATAAAAGATGGAGATTAAATTGGTAAAAATATCAGCCCTGATTTTCAAAGGATAATTAAAAAAGGAGGAGCCTATGAGGAAAATGATTTTACCATTCCTTTTAGGTTTATTTTTAATCTTGATAGTTTCCAACTCAATGGCTCAGGTTAAGAAGGCTAAAATATATATTTCAGTGGATATGGAGGGCATCGCTCATGTGGTCAATGCTCAGACAGGTCCGGGTCAATTTGATTATGAAAGAGGTAGGAAGTTAATGACGGCTGAAGTCAATGCGGCCATTGAGGGATGTCTGGCTGCGGGCGCTGGAGAGATCATCGTATCCGATTCCCATGGAAATGCTCAGAATATAATTCCCGAGGATTTGAATGAAAAAGCCCTTCTTATCAGATCTTTTCCGCGGCCATTGCTGCAGATGGAAGGAATTGATGCAACTTTTGATGGTGTCATCTTCCTTGGCTATCATGCTAAAGAAGGAACGCCTGGAGCCAATCTGTCCCACACCATTTGGGGAACAAAATTCGATGAAATCAAAATTAATGGCCTGATAGTTTCTGAAGCTCTTTTTAATGCCGCGGTGGCCGGTCATTTCGCAGTTCCGGTTATTATGGTCTGTGGCGACCAGAATGTCGTTCAGGAAGCCAGGGATAATTTTGGACCTATCGAGACAGTGATTACCAAGGAATCTTTGGGCTTTCTATCGGCCAAATCAGCCCATCCTCGGGTTGTTCAGGCGGAAATAAGGCAAAAGGCGGAGAAGGCGGTTAAAAGGCTAAAAGAATTCAAGCCCTTTGTCATGAAGAAGCCGGTGGTTCTTGAAATAACCTTTAAAAGTATTTTTGATGCCGAAACAACAGCCTATCTTCCATGGGTTAAAAGAACCGCGGGGAAAACAATTAGGGTCGAGCTAGAAGATATAATCGCCGCCAATAAATTTTTGACCGCTCTGTTTGCCATAAATAATAGAACCTGATCGCTGAGTTTAAAAAATTTTGAGTAGCAAAAAAGGCCCAAAGGTAAAACAAAATCAGGGATAAGTTCTGTTTCCGATTTTTTAAAACCTTTGTCATAAAAATCTTAACAAATAATCGAGGACCAAAATATTAAATTAATCAGGATGAGAGCGAAATTTTGCTCCGGCTAAAAAAAAATTTAAGTTTTAAAGAGGTAATTTGCTCTTGAGCTTGTTCCTGTTCGATACTCCTCAGCTATCCCCTTGACAACTGGGCAGAAATAAATTTAAAATGCCGCCGACTCTCTGAGGAGGGAAAAATATGGTAGATACTTTAGCCGAGCTTTTTTTAAATACGATTAAAAATTATCCCAAGCCTGATCTGATGCTTTACAAGAAACAAGGTCAGTGGATCCCCATTTCAACAGAGGAATTTGGTCAGACAGTTAAAAAGCTGAGCCTTGGTCTCTTTGAGTTAGGTCTCCGACCTGAGGATAAGCTCATTATCCTTTCTGAAAACCGGCCAGAATGGGTGATGACCGACCTGGCCACAATTTGCCTGGGTGCAATAACGGTACCCATATACACCACCTTGGTTCCTGATCAAATCCGCTATATCATTGACGATTCTGATGCCAAAATAGTTGTTTATTCAGATCAAGAACAGGGGAGAAAAATAGAATCTATTCGAGGGCAGTTAAATAAAGTTGAGCATTATATAACCTTTCAAGATGAGGCTCCGCCTGGGGTTTTAACCTGGAAGGAGATTGTGGCCAAGGGCGAAAAGATTCTTAATTCTCAACCAGGGCTTTTTGAAGAAAGAGCGGCCAGAGTCCGGCCTGATAGCCTGGCTTCAATAATTTATACCTCAGGCACCACGGGCATCCCCAAGGGAGTAATGCTGATGCATAGCAATTTTATTAGCAATATTAAAAGCTGCTCTTCCATTATTCCTTTTTCTTCTGAGGATACGGTCCTTTCCTTTTTACCTCTTTCCCATGTTTTAGAAAGAATGGTCATGTTTACCTATCTTTATAAGGCCTGTACTATCGCCTTTGCCGAAAGTATTGATGCAGTGGCTCAGAACCTGCTGGAGATAAGACCTCATATCATGGTCAGCGTTCCTCGGGTCTTTGAAAAAATTTATGCCCGGGTTATGGATACCGTTCTGTCTGAGTCACCTTTGAAACGAAAAATTTTCTTTTGGGCGCTCAAGGTCGGCAAAGAACATGCCCGCCGAAGGCTGGCCGGTCAGCCCATTTCTCGGTGTCTTCAATGGAAGCGTTCGTTAGCCCATAAACTTGTCTTTTCGAAAATTGTTGCTCGCACGGGTGGTCGGGTTCGATTCTTCGTATCCGGTGGAGCCCCTCTTTCTAAAGACATTGCTGAATTTTTCTTCGCTCTGGGACTTACTATCCTTGAAGGCTACGGGCTTACCGAGACTTCACCGGTCATTTCAGTTAACACTTTTGAAAATTTGCGAATTGGAACTGTAGGTAAGCCCATTCCCGGCGTGGAAGTAAAGATAGCTCCCGATGGCGAAATTTGGACTCGAGGTCCCCATGTAATGAAGGGGTATTATAAGAAAGAGGCCGAGACTAGGGAAGCCTTTGAAGGCGATTGGTTTAAAACCGGGGATATTGGTTATATTGATGAAGACGGATTTCTTGTTATCACCGATCGTAAGAAGGATATTATTGTTACGGCTGGTGGCAAAAATGTGGCTCCCCAGCCAATTGAGAATTTACTTAAGACCAGTCCTTATATATCTAACTCTGTGGTTATTGGCGATCGACGTCGCTTTGTTTCTGCCTTAATTGTGCCCAATTTTGAGAAGTTAGAAGAATGGGCAAGACAAAATAACTTAATTTTCCCCAGTCGGCGGGAAATGGTCAAAAATCCAGAGGTTATTAAATTTCTCCAGTCTGAGGTGGATCGATTGACGACTAATCTGGCCTCTTATGAAAAAGTAAAAAAGATTGCTGTTCTTGATCGCGATTTTGAAATTGGCGAGGGCGAAATTACTCCCACTCTCAAAGTTCGGCGCTCCATCATTGAAAAGAAATATCAACCGATAATCGATGCCCTTTATCAGGAAACTGAGCCTAACCAACTATAAAAAGTCAACGCGGCGGGAGTTATTATTTGGAAGAGCTGCGAGGCGATGTAGCTGTCTTTTTCTCGCCTTCAAGTTTTTTGGCCTTTCTTTCAGGCGAAAGATAAAGAATCCGGCCACAGTTTTCACATAAATATAATTTCTTCATATCATAGAGTTCGTTGAGAACCTGAGGCCGGATACGGACATGACACATTGAACAAAAATCGTCAGTTACACAGGAGATGGCGATTCCGCCCTTTTTTTCGGCAATTCGGTTATATAAAGCCAACTGATCCTGAGCAATGAGGCCAACGAGTTCTTCCTTTCTTTTTTCTAATTCCTTTAATCTATTTTGACATTCCTGCTGACGCTGTAAAATAATTTCTTTTTCTTTTTGATATTGAGCTTCTTCTTTTGAGTAATTTTCGGTAGCTTGTTGAATTTCTTTTTCTATATCATCTGCTTCTAAAAGGGCGGCGATAATTTCCTCTTCCATGGCATCAATTTTTTTCTGGGCTTCTTCAATTTCCTTGAGCAAGGCAGTATATTCTTTATTAGTTTTGACCTCATTTAATTGTCTTTTATAAGTAGCAATTTTATTTTTTATGACCGCTACTTCACCTTCAAGTTCACGGCGTCTTTTCTGGTTCTGGATAAGTTTTTCCTTGGTTTTCTGAACAATCTGGGAAGCAAGATTTATTTTTTGATCTATTTCAGCTAATTTATGGGGAGTTAAATCTAAGAAATGATGAAGAGACCTTATCTCGTTGTCTATCTCCTGAAGATTAATTAATTTATCAAATTCAATGTCCACATTGATGCCTCTCGCTTCATATGGGCCTACCAGGATTCGAACCTGGGACCTGCCGGTTATGAGCCGGTAGCTCTACCGCTGAGCTATAGGCCCTTTTGTTAATTTTATAACAAAACTTAAAATTCAAGTCAAATAACCCAAAAGGCCTTAGGGTTTAAAGAAGAGATTACCCGTTTGCCTTTAGATAAGCCAGGCAATAAAAATATTTAAAGTTCCAAAGTATTTTTATCAGCCATTAAAAAATAGGTAGAAAAAATATAGGCCGAACTTCTTCAGGACCCCAAAAGAATAAACAATAAACAAAGTAGGCAATATTTAATTTGGTACTTATTTACCAAAAAAAATAGGTAAATGAATAATGCGGTACCTAATATGATGAGGTATCAAAAAAGGTAAATGAGTAAGACGGTGCCTAATTAGATATTGTCGAGGAAGGAGCGCAGTTTTTTGCTTCGGCTGGGATGTTTGAGTTTGCGCAAGGCTTTGGCTTCAATTTGCCGAATTCTTTCTCTTGTGACTTTAAATTGTTGTCCCACTTCTTCGAGGGTATGCTCATTTCCATCGCCAAGGCCAAAACGCATTCTCAAGACCTTAGCTTCTCTTTCTGTTAATGTTTTGAGAGCCTCCTCAATCTGTTCTCTCAAACTATTATGAATGACTGTATCAGGGGGGGATGGCATGATTTTATCCTCAATAAAATCTCCTAAATGGCTATCCTCTTCTTCGCCAATAGGGGTTTCAAGGGAAATCGGCTCTTGGGCGATTTTAATGATTTTACGAACTTTATTGACTGGCATTTCCATCCTTTCCGCGATTTCCTCGCAGGTAGGCTCCCGACCTATCTCCTGGACCAATGCTCGGGAAACGCGAATCAATTTATTTATAGTTTCAATCATATGAACTGGAATGCGAATGGTTCTGGCCTGGTCAGCAATGGCTCGGGTTATGGCTTGGCGAATCCACCAAGTGGCATAAGTAGAAAATTTATAGCCCCGGCGGTATTCAAATTTTTCCACGGCTTTCATTAAACCAATATTGCCTTCCTGAATGAGATCAAGAAATTGGAGGCCTCGATTGCAGTATTTCTTGGCAATAGAAACTACCAGCCTTAAATTGGCCGCGACTAGCTCTTTTTTAGCCTGATCGCTGATTTTCTTGCCCATGGTTATTGTTCGCATAACTTTTTTTAATTCCTGAGAATCAAGCCCCACCTCTTTCTGAATAGCCTTGAGCTGGCGCTCGGTGGCCCTGATTTTTTCCTTGATCGCTTCTTGATTTTTTGGGCTCTTGGCACGGTTAAGAGCTTGCTTTAAATTAGCCAGGGCATCTTCGAGTTCATCGACCTGATGCATTTTTTCTTGAAGGAGCTCAATTATTCTTTCTTTTTCAGTGGATCTGATCGAAAGCTCCCGAATAAGTTTACTCATGGTGATAATAAGCCGGCCACGGGCAAAAGTATATTTTTTCTTTTTGGGCAGGCGCTCGAGCTTATGGGCAAGTTCCTTTATTTTTTTAATATGGCCAAGAATCTGGCGACGTTTTTCCTCAATTTTATCCTCAGTTAAGTCTTCTTCATTGAAATCAAACATCTCCTGGATAATAGACGGCTTTTGTTTGATTTTTTCTTCGAGGCTAAGGATCTCATTGAGCACAAGTCTAGTCCGCGACAGAGCTTTCATAACCGCTTTTTCGCCCCGTTCAATTTCTTTGGCTAAAGCAATTTCACCTTCTCTGGTGAGTAAGGAGATATTGCCCATTTCTCTGAGATAAAGTCTAACTGGATCGGTTGTTCTTTCGAGGCTGTGAGCAGAGGTTAACTCGGAACGGCGACTCCTGATGGCAATTTCCCTCGGCCTTGTATCCAGAATTTTGATACCGTAATCATCAATGGAATTGAGAAAATCGTCAAAATCAATGTCTGAATCGAATTCGTCTTCAAAGGTCCGGTCGATTTCGTCAAAAAAAAGATAGCCCTGTCGCCGGCCCTTTGATAGTAACTCATCAAGTTCATTTTTGGATATCTTATGGTTGGGCGCCAACTTTATCTCCTTTCATCAAAATTTATTTTCATTATAGGGATAAAATTTCCTTGCTTAGCCTTTGTTTAATTAAAAGAAGGCTGATTATTTCTTCTCTTTGCCCCTGTTTTTCAAGATGGTCAATTTTTCTCTGGATCTCCTTCATTTCTTTTTCCAGGCGATATCGACGTAGGGTGCGCAGGCAATCCTTAGCCTCAGTTTTGGTGCCCCCGACCGGCCCCTCCAAAAGTACTCGCGCCAATTCCTGATAAAGCGAGGGCGACAAAACGTTCTTTAGTTCTGAAAGTAGGTGGGAGGGACAGGAAGGATTTTTAATTAAATAAAGAAAAATGGGCCCGCCAGGCAAGTTGGAAACTTCTTCAGGTTTTATTTCAGAAAGAATTTGTTTGGCTAAATGGGGTGATTCATCGAGAATTTGAAGTAATCTTTTTTCAGCGGCCAGAAGTTGAGAGCTTAACCCTTTCTCCTCTGCCGCTTCTTCTTTTTCCTGAGCCAGGCTTCGAATCAAACTTTCCTCAACATTAAACCGTTCACTCAGCCGTCGAAGATAATCGGATCTGACTATGGGATCGGGAACCTTTTCTATTTCTTTAATGATAGCTTTAATCGCCTGGGATTTGGTCTCAGCCGGGGCATTTTTGATTTTTTGCTGGCAATTCTCGATTAGAAAATCTATGCCTGAGATCGCTTGATTGATCTGATTGAGATAGGCCTCTTTGCCTAGCCGGCGGATAAAATTGTCGGGATCCATTTTTTGGGGAAGAATAACCACCTTTGAGGACATTCCCTTTTCAAAACAAAGGGAAACCGCTCTGAGAGCTGCAGTTTGACCGGCCTCGTCACCGTCAGTGCTAATGATAATTCGGGAAGCGAAGCGTTGAGCCAGAGCGACCTGAGGGGAAGTCAAACTCGTTCCACAGGAGGCGGCACAATTTCTTATTCCAGCTTGATAGAGGGCGATAAAATCCATATAGCCCTCAACCAGAATCAATTCATCTTTGGCTCTTACTTCGTCTTTGGTCAGATTGAGACCATATAAAATGTGGCCCTTGGTGTAAACAGGCGTATCAGGGGAATTGAGATATTTAGGTTCGCCTTCGCCCAGCAGGCGACCGCCAAAGGCAATTACCCGGCCGGAGAGACTAAAAATGGGAAAAATTATCCGCCCCCTGAATCGATCATAAATTTCTTGGCTTTTTTGGCCAGGTAAAGCCAGCCCAGCTTTAAGGATTTCAGGGGGCAAGACCCCTTTTTCTTTAAGAAAATTGGTTAGAGCACTCCAGGAACTAGGGGCATAGCCAATCTGAAGCTCATCTATGGTCTTATCGTCGAGGCCACGGCGGTGAAGGTAATCCAAAGCTTTTAAACCTTCTGAGGTATTGCGAAGCTGGTGCCGAAAAAATCCCAGGGCGAGCTCATTGATTTCGTAAAGCCTGGCTTCAATTTTCCTTACCTTAGGGGAGAGATTGGATGACTTGGGCAAGGGAAGATGATATTTTTCGGCCAGAAAACGGACAGCCTCGGAGAAATTTAAATTTTCCTTTTCCATCACCAGAGAAAAAAGGTCACCGCCAGCTCCACAACCAAAGCAGTGAAAAAGCTGTTTTTCCTCGTCAACGGTGAAAGAGGGATTTCTTTCAGGGTGGAAGGGACATAAGCCTATGTATTTTTTTCCTCGGCGGCGAAGGGTTGTGTAAGCAGAGGCTATTTCAACTATATTGGCAACTTGCTTGATTTTTTCTACTAAATCCATTCAAAGAAGAGTTTGGGGAAAAGCCAATCTTAATAATATGCCCTGAAGGGGGGATTGTCAAGGGAAGAGGGATAAAAAGTTTAAAGATGGTTGATTAAGCTGGCTATGGTGGCAGCGCCAAAACCGTTATCAATATTAACCACTGCCACTCCTCCCGGGCAAGAGTTCAGCATAGCCAGAAGAGCAGCCAGACCATTGAAACTGGCCCCATAGCCAACGCTTGTGGGGACAGCAATAATGGGCACCTTAACCAGGCCAGCCACCACAGAAGGAAGGGCTCCCTCCATACCGGCTACCACGATAATTACTCTGGCCTGGTTGATTCTGTCTATTTCACCAAGAAGTCGGTGCAAGCCGGCCACGCCGACGTCGTAGAGCCTTTCAACTTCATTTCCCAAAAGTTCACAGGTCAGCGAAGCTTCCTCAGCTACGGGAATATCTGAGGTTCCTGCTGAAATAACTATAATTTTTCCTTTGCCCTTTTCTGGCTCTTCCTGTTTTAAATAGGCTATTCGGGCCTCAGGATGATAGGAGAGACCAGAAATTTTGGTCTCAATTTTTTTATAGGTTTTTCTGTCGATCCGAGTAATAATAAGATTTCCACCAGCCTTTAAGATGGAATTGGCTATTTTGATTATTTGGTCAGAGCTTTTTCCTTGGCCAAAGATAATCTCCGGGAATCCTTTACGCAAGATTCGATGATGATCGACCCTAGCCACTCCAAGGTCATCCCAAGGAAATCCTTCCAAGTCCTTAAGAGCTTGCTCAGGCGAAATTTCTCCTCGGGCAACCCCTTTCAAGAGGGTTTCAAGCTTCTTTTTCATAGCCCCATTTTAACACAAAAAAATTGATGAAATCGACTTCGTAAACTCATTTTGATTTAATTTTGAGCTTAAAGAGCCAATAAAAAATACAAGATTAAAATCAAAAGCCTTATTTTCAAGAAGTCAAGCTTATTAGTTAAATTCGACAAATTTAGGGTTGGTAGGGTGAAGAAGACGACGCTTTATAAACTAAAAAAATTTGCTTTTAGAGAAGATTATTTGTTAAAAGATAAAGATGCAGGAATAAAATCACGTGGGCCTAAAAAAAAGAACAATTCAGCAAGAGATTAGTTTCTCAGGTATCGGCATTCATACTGGGCAGAGGGTTAATTTAAGGCTCAAACCTTCTTATTGTGGCCACATAATTTTTCGTCGTCTCGATCTTGGAGGGATTGAGATTGAGCTTGATTATAAAAAAGCCAGAGCTAAAAGTTCCTCCCTTTTGCACCAGGATTCTGTCATGGTGAGGACAGTGGAGCATCTTCTTGCCGCTCTTTATGTTTATGGCCTTGATAGTCTCGAAATCGAACTCGATGGGGAAGAAATTCCCATAGGCGATGGCAGCGCCCTGCCTTTTATCAATTTAATTGAAAGGGCTGGTCTTGTCTTTCTGGAGGAGGAAAAGAAGGTTATTAAGGTCAAAAAGCCACTCACCATAGAGAAAAAGGGAGGATGGATTAGTTTTTTTCCTCATTCAGACTTATATTTTGCTTACACAATAGAATATTCCCATCCCTTGATAGGGACTCAGCGGTTTGAGGATTCTCTCCGAATAAAAAAATTTAAAGAAGATATTGCTCCGGCTAGGACCTTTGGTTTTTTGCGGGATGTTCCGTCAATGCTCGAAAGAGGCATGGCCAGGGGAGGTTCCCTTGAAAATGCTCTCATTTTAGATGATGAAGGAATAATAAATCCGCCCCTTCGTTTTCCCGATGAATTTGTTAGACATAAAGTGCTTGACCTGATTGGGGATATAGCTCTCTTGGCCGTCCCTCTTCTGGCTCGAATCGAGGTCAACCGCGGCGGACATGAATTGCACCAGGCAGGACTTGCCGCTCTTTTGGAGGATAAAACGATCTGGGAGGAAGAAAACAGGCAATTTCCGGCCTTTTTAACCGAATTGTTATAGCCATTTTGCTTATTGAAATATAGAATTTAAAAGCAAGCAGGCCAATTTAAGCTTTTTTATTAAATTATTAGAACCACAAAAAATGATAAAATAGAAATTAAGTAAATTCAGCCCTTGGCCAGCGTCTAAACAAAAAAATTAAGGGAAATGATAAGATGGCACTAATAATTAATGGGAGAGAAAAATAAGGTAAAGGGTAAGACGGCAACTTTAACCGGAGGGAGGGGCTTGCAGGCTAAAATTTTCTAAGCTACAATAATAAAACTTTTAAATATCAGGGAGGAACCGTGAAGGAAGAAATTAGCCGGAAAGATTCCTACGAAAGAGCCTTAAGTGCCTATGGAGAAGCTATTAAGGAATTTAGGAAAGGAAATTGGGAAAAGGCCCAGTCTCTTTTTGAGGCTTTTATTTCCCGGTTTAATGAAGAAAAAGAGCTCGTTGATAGGGCCCTAATTTACCTGAAAATTATTAAAGAAAAAGGCCAAAGGGGGCTTGGCACTCCGAAAACAAGCGATGATTATTATTATTTTAGCGTTTACCGGATGAATCAAGGTCAATACGATGAAGCCCTCAAATTGTTAAATAAGGCTCTCGAGCTTAAAGGAGATGAGGGAAAGATATATTATCTTATGGCCCAAATTTATTCCCTTCAGGGAAAAAATGACGAGGCCCTAGAATATTTAAAAAAGGCCATCCAAAAGGATAAAATTTACAAAATAATGGCCCAAAATGAGATTGATTTTGCCCCTCTCTGGGAAGATAAGAAATTTAAGCTTATAACCAAATTGATATGAAAAGAGACCTTGTCGTCATTCTTTTTATTCCCCCCAAGAAGTCCAAGAAGAAAAAGGAATTACATCCTTGCTTTCGACCTATTTTAGGTCAATCCTGCCTGAGCCTTCTGGCTGAGAAAGCTTTATTTTTTAAGCCCCAGCGAAAGTTTATTGCGGGTGAAGCTATAGACCAAGAAAATAGTCCAGAGCTCGGGGGGTGGGAAATTATTGAAATTCAGACTGAGGAGGATAAAAAATTTTTTAATTATAAGCTGAAAAAACTTTTCTCCAAAGGAAGGTCTTTAGATTTTCTGATCATCAATGGCTGTTTTCCCCTTCTCGAAAGAAAATCGCTCAAGAAATTAATTGAAGAACATCGTCGCCAAAAGGCTGATTTATCCTTTTTTGCGGCCTGTGCTCCCGACACCAATTCATTAAAGGAAAGCAAGAATAAAGCTACTGATTCTAATTTTGTGGGTTTTATCCTTGCCAAGGAGATTTTGAATTTACCCAAGTTCGATGATTATAATCTTTTGGCGACAGATTATAAAAGCTTTCTGGCCGTAAAGTCATGGCTCGAAACGGCCGGAAAAAAAACCCTTCAGGTTCCCTTAAGTGAAATCGAAAGTCTTGATGTCCGGGATAATGAGGCCCTAAATAAAATTATTTCGCTTTTGAGGCAAAAGAAAATCAAGGAACTTTATGAAGGGGGAGTAAAATTTATCGATCCGGCGTCTGTGTGGATTGATCTTAAGGTAAAAATAGGTCCAGGCACCATCATCTCACCGGCCGTAGTTATTGAAGGAAGTTCGAGCCTTGGCCGGGAAGTTCAAATTCATCCCTTTGTTCATATCACTGATAGCCAGATCGGTCCGAGAGCTATCATTTTAAGTTCCAGTGTGATTGAAGGCAGCCGACTTGGTCCCGATGTTCGAGTCGGCCCCTTTTCCCATTTAAGACCTGGAACTGTAATCAAATCCGGGGCTCATGTGGGTAATTTTGTGGAAATGAAAAAGACTGTTTTTGGCCGACGGTCCAAGGCCATGCATCTTTCTTATTTAGGGGATAGTATCGTCGGCGATGAAGTCAATATCGGGGCAGGCACAATAACCTGTAATTACGATGGCCGGCAAAAGCACCAGACAATAATTGAAAAGGGAGCCTTTATTGGCTCTGGAACTGAGCTTGTAGCTCCAGTCAAAATTGGCCGTGGGGCATATATCGGAGCTGGCTCCACTATCACCAAAAATGTTTCGCCCGATGCCCTGGCTATTGCCCGAGCCAGACAGGTGGAAATTCCTAACTGGGCTAAGCGTCGCCGCCTCAAATAAAAGGGTAATAGAAAAAAAAGATGAGGGGGGCGTAAATGTGCGGGATTATTGGTTATCTTGGGCCTAAATCTCCGGTCAATGTCCTTCTTGAAGGTTTAAAAAAGCTCGAATACCGAGGTTATGATTCGGCCGGTCTGGCTGTGGTTAAGGGAAAAGAAATTTATTTGTGCCGGGTCAAAGGCAAGATCAAGGATTTAGAAGCGAATTTAAGGGCCAATCCCATTGATGGCCATTATGGTCTTGGTCATACCCGCTGGGCCACCCACGGTCGACCGAGCGAAATCAATGCCCACCCCCATAGGGACTGTGAAGGAAATATTGTGGTGGTTCATAATGGAATTATAGAGAATTACCTTTCCCTTAAAGAGAGGCTAATCAAAAATGGTCATGTTTTCAAGACTGAAACCGATACCGAAGTAATTGCCCATTTGATTGAAGAAAATTTTTCAGGCAGTCTGGAAGAAGCCGTAATCTGCGCTGTTCAATCAATGGAAGGCTCCTTTGCTTTCGCCTGTTTGTCGCCTCTGGATCCGGAGAAAATTGTCGGGGCTCGATCTGGTCCTCCTCTAATCGTTGGGATTGGCGAGGAAGAGTATTTTTTAGCCTCCGATGTTATTCCTATTCTCGACCATACTCGCAGAGTGGTATTTATGGCTGACCAAGAAATTGCTATTCTTTCTCGGGATGGTCTTAAATTTTTTGATTTTTCAGGCCAGCCCATTTCTAAGGTCTCGACGGAATTGAACTGGTCTCCCCTTATGGTGGAGAAGCGGGGTTTCAAACACTTCATGCTCAAAGAAATATATGAACAGCCTCAAGTTGTTAGGGAAACCTTGAGTGAAGCTCTTTCTTTAGATTTTGGTGAGGTCAATTTGCCCGAACTTGAGGCAGCTAAAGATAGGCTTAAAGAGTGTCGTCAGGCGGTCATTATTGCCTGCGGCACTTCCTATCATGCCGGTCTTATTGGTCAGATTATGCTCGAATCGTTGGCGGCTTTACCCACTCGAGTAGAATATGCCTCTGAATTTCGATATCGTGATATCCTTATTTCCCCTGAGGACCTGATTATCGCTATTTCCCAATCTGGGGAAACAGCTGATACCCTAGCTGCCATCCGAGGTCTTAAAGGAAAAAGTGGACCCCTGCTCGCAATCTGTAATGTGCCTGGATCTTCCCTTGTTCGGGAAGCTGAATTGACCTTACTTACTCAAGCTGGACCTGAAGTTGGCGTGGCCGCGACCAAAACCTTTTCAGCCCAAATAGCTACTTTAACTCTATTGGCTTTATGGCTTGGAAGAGCAAGGGGGGGTCTGGAAAAAGAGAAAGCTATAGAAATTATGCTTGAATTGCAGCGTATTCCCCATCGGATGGAACAAATATTAAACAATAAAGAAAGGGTGGAAAATCTTGCCTATCGTTTTTCTTCCTATTCCCACTTTCTCTATCTCGGGAGATGGATAAGCTATCCGGTTGCCCTTGAGGGAGCTCTCAAACTCAAAGAGATTTCCTATATTCACGCTGAAGGCTATGCCGGCGGAGAGATGAAACATGGACCGATTGCTCTGATTGATGAAAAAATGCCAACGCTGGCGGTTATCCCCAAAGACAGGGTTTTTGAAAAGATGTTGAGTAATATAAATGAGATCAAAGCCAGGGATGGAATTGTTATTGCTTTAACCGATAATCAGGCCGAACTAGAAAACCATGTGGATTATTTCCTTCCGATTCCCTCAACTCATCCTTTGCTTTCCCCTTTCCTTACTGTTTTGCCTCTCCAATTATTTGCCTATACAATCGCCTATCGACTGGGGGCCGATGTTGATCAACCCCGCAATTTAGCCAAAAGCGTAACCGTTGAGTGAAGTCAATATTTATTTAATTTTTTTCCCTGTTAAGTGTTTTCTTTCTTCGATCTAAGTTTATTTTTTTCCATAAAAAATTAAATTAATAATTACCAACGGAAGAGAATCATTAGTCTGACCTGACGGGGTTGCTGCCTTCCCCACACCTGGCCAAAAAGGGGAATATCCTCTTTCACATAAGAGATGGGCTTTTGGCTGTTAAAAAGATTAAAAATATCAAGACGGAAAGAAAGATTTTGCCGGGAGGAGGAAGAAAAGAGTGGGAATTTCTTTTCCAAAGATAGGTCGAAATAGGTATGGGCTGGTGTTTTTCTGGTTCCGCGACCTTCGGGGAAGGAGTAATAGCCCCCAAAAAAGGGGACATAGCCAAGTTTTTCCCAATAATAGCCGGAGATGAATTCAAAAGCCAGAGAGAAGAGAAAACCTAAGGGAGCGTCAATGATGGTATTAATTTTGACATTATGATCAACCGAATAAGGTAGCTTCCCATACCAACCTTCATCGCCAATACCTCGGCCCCCGAGCCCCTTAAGAGCCCAGTCAAGATAGGCCTTTATTTCTTTGAGTTCAGGCAAATCAGGAATGTAGAGGTGATTTCCAAAGAGGCCTAGATAATTGGTGCTTCCTTCTTCCTGCGACCAGGCACCTGTTTCCGTTTGTCCAGGATTAGTCCCTTTTGCTGAGGCGTGGGTATAGGATGCATTCAAAGAGAAGCGGCCGATCTGGCCATGGAGCTCCAGCTCAAAGCCTGAATAGTGCCGGCGCTTGAGCTCAAAATTATCAAAGAGAAATTTATATAATGTCTTGGGATCAAAAATGGCTAAAACCTCAAGCAAATTTTCAGCCTTGGTCCTGACATAGCGGGCCTTAAGGGCCCAGTTTCGAGCGAGACGCCGATCGTATTCTACCAGGAAGCGCTGGAGATAATTGGGATGAATACCCTCGTCGACCTCAAAAGGTTGGGTCTTCTGCTCATTTTGAAACACCCAATTGGCCGGATTATATATTTCTTCCTTTTTTGGTGCTTGAGGGCCTATCCAGCGATAAGTTCTAAAGGTCAGGCCAGCGCCTGTATTGAAAAGGCCCAGAGGCATTGTGGTGATCATGTCGGTGAAAATTCCCCAGCCAATTTTAAGGATATCCCTTGCCTTCCCAGTTAAATCATAGGAAAGGGTAAATCGAGGCGAGAAGAAATCAGCCAGGCCCCAGGACCAAAGCTTTTCACCTTTATCATCGAGGCATAATTGAGTTTGGGATTTCAGCCCAATCATTAGAGAAAGTCTTTTCCAGGTAATTCGATCCCGAAAGAAAAGTTCTATTCCCCTTGAGGAATTAATAAACTCAAATGGGCCGTATTCATAAAAAAAGGTGGGTGTGGCCTCGCCTGAGCGCCAGGTATTAAAAAAGTATTTGGTTCCAGCATCAAAGCCATTATTAGGAAATATATCTTCCCCCTTACCGGAGAAATCGACTTTGAAGACCGAAGAAAATTGATAGGCCCCAAAGCCAAGACAGATTTCATGATGGCCAAAACTGGATGTTTCAGCATGGTGGGTTAATTTAGCGCTCAAATCCCAACGGTCTTCGTTGTCGGTAACATAGCCATAGAAGTTATGAATGTTTTGAGCCAGATCTTCAATGAAATACATGGCCGGTTCAAGACTACCATGAGCTGGTTTTTGAGAAGATTTCCGGTCGACATGGCCAAAACCGGCTTCGACGAAAGTGGTTGGGCTAAGAATTCCTTTATAATTTAGCCTGAAGAGCCAATCATTGAAATCTTTTTTAACAAACATTTCAGGTAGGCCCAATCCACCTTTCTGGCTGATTGAGCGATTATTAGCACCGGTTAAAGATATAGTATGATTAGGATTTAAAGAGAAAGTAATTTTAGTGAAAAGATTATTCAAATTTTGGGAGAAACTTCCGGCTGGCACTTGAAGATAATCCAGAGTAGTGGCTTCAGCTTCCTGATAATCCCGGGAAAAGCTATTAGAAATAAAAAACCAGAGGCGGTCGCGGCGGATGGGTCCACCGAGATTAAAAAGCCAATTTTGGCTGGAAAAATAACTTGGCTCGCTGACAATTGAAAGCTGCTTCTGACGGGTAGCTTGCAGGTTTTTATCTTGAAAGATAAGGCCTAGCTCACCCTTAAAATCATTACCGCCGCTTTTAGTGACTATGTTAATGATCCCGCCATAGGCGGAGCCATATTCCGGATTAAAAGGATCGGAAATGATCTGGACTTCCTCTACGGCATCAAAATTTATCTTCATTCCTGAACTTCTGAGCCTCACGCCACTAATAGCTAGGCCATCGACTATCCAAGTATTTCCCTCTTCGCCTTCGCCCCGAAAGCTTGGCTGTCCTTCTATAGCTATACCTCTTCTTGTATTAACCCTTACTCCGGTTACTCCAGGAGTAAATTTAACAATGTCGACGATGGTCCGGTTAGCCGAGGGGAGCTTCTGTAAATCCCGGCTTGAAAGATGAAAGCTTGTATCGACGGCCGAGCGGTCGATAAGAGGAATTTCGGCTGTGACAATTACTTCTTCTTTTAAAGTTTCTGGAATCATGATTATTTCAAGATAAGTAATCTGGCCGAGTCGGACCACAACCTCTTTTTCTATGTGGGTAGAGAAGCCAGGTAAGTTGAAATTTAGAGTATAAGTACCCACTGGTAATAAGGGAAATCTAAATTCACCGGTAACCGAGGTTTGAGTCATTCTTGTGCCCTGAAGAGCCGGCCCTTGGATTCTGACTTCCACTCCTGGGAGAGCTAAACCTTTTTCATCCATAACTTTGCCCCTGATTTCCCCAGTTTCAATAGCGAGAACAGGGACAAGAAAAGAGAAAAACCAAGCCAAAATTAAAATTAATTTCATTAATTTCATCTTTATTTTTCTCCCATCAAAATGGTACCGTCTACTCTATTTACCTTATTTTATAAAGGTATTTTATACTTGTATTATATCTGAAATAAAAAAACTTATATTTTGGCATTTTAAAATTTTAAAACCGCTAAAGGATTAGGTCAAAGTTATTTTTTAATTATGATTTTTTAATAAAGGCTCAGCTGGAGTTTATTTTTTAGTCACTTTCTTTCTTTTAGGAGCGGGACCCACCTTCTTTTTCCCATAGGTGGCGATGAATTTTTCAGTGAGCTCTCGGGCTTCATTATCAGTGAACTGTTTAGGTGGCGATTTCATGAAATAAGCTGAAGGTCCAATGAGGGCTCCACTTAAACCGTTATCAAGAGCCAATTTAGCGCAGCGGATCGCGTCAATGACAACTCCAGCTGAATTGGGTGAATCTTCGACAGAAAGGCGAACATCAAGATAGGTCGGCACATCCCCAAAATGCCGGCTTTCAATGCGAATGAAACAAACCTTATTATCCTTTTGCCAGGGAACGTAATCGGACGGACCAATGTGCACATTTTCAGGAGCGATATCGAGGCCGCGGGCTCTTATTTGGGAGACAACAGCATTGGTCTTAGAAATCTTTTTCGAATGGAGTCTTTCCCTTTCCAACATATTGAGAAAATCGGTGTTACCACCAGTGTTGAGCTGATAGGTTCGATCAATAGGCATGCCCCGGTCGAGATAAAGATTAACCAGGGTACGATGAAGAATAGTTGCCCCTACTTGGGATTTAACGTCATCTCCAATAATGGGCAATTTTTTAGCTTCAAACCGCTTCTGCCAATATTTTTCGCTGGCAATGAAAACGGGAATACAATTGATGAAAGCGCAACCCGCGTCCAGAACTTGTTCAACATACCATTTGGTTGCCTCTTCGCTTCCGACAGGTAAGAAATTGACAACGACATCGGTCTTGGTCTCTTTAAGAATGCTGACTATGTCTGCGGTTGGGCCGGGAGCCTTTTGAATGATTTGGGAAAGATACTTGCCGAGGCCATCATGGGTCATGCCTCGATAAACTTTAACATTTAGATAGGGGACATCGCAAAATTTTGTCGTGTTGTTAGGAGGGGTAAAAATGGCTTCACTCAGGTCTTTGCCTACTTTGTTTTTATCAATGTCAAAGGCGGCGGTGAATTCAATATCTCTGATATGATAGCCTCCCAGGTTAACGTGCATAACCCCTGGGACGAAATCTGTTTCTTTGGCGTTTTTATAATAAAAAACACCTTGAACAAGAGCAGAAGCACAATTGCCAACGCCAATTATTGCAACCCTTATTTTATTATTCATTCTCTAAACCTCCTTAGATTGAGATTTAGCCCTTTCCCTTTCTGCCTGGCGAACATAAAAAATTCTTTGCCAGGCTGTTATATGGGAAGCCGCAGTAATTATGATCAAAACAACAATCATAGATGTCCTTAAATCAGCCAAAATTGCCCCGGCTATAGCTCCGGCAATTAAAAGGATCATTCTTTCTGCCCTTTGCATAAGGCCAATATTGCCAGCCAAGCCCAAACCTTCGGCCCTGGCCCGAGTATAGCTGACCATAAAGGATCCCAGGAAAGTAAAAAATATCAACCAGAGACTCCAGTGATGCTTTAAATAAAAGGCAATTCCAAGATAAATAAAAAATTCCGAATAACGATCTAAGGAGGAATCAAAGATAGCCCCAAAGAGGCTGCGTCGACCTGAATTTTCAGCTACCTTACCATCAAGGATATCGAAAAGGCCACAAAGAAAAACAAAAAGAGCTGCCAGCCAGGGTTTTTCCCGAGCAAAAAAGAATCCAGCCGCCATACCCATGATAAGCCCAATGATTGAAAGAGCGTTTGGATTTGCCCTTCTTCGAACCAAACCCAAGGAAAAGCTATCCGCCAGAATAATGAAAGATTTAGCCACCTTTTCCGGAAGCAGACGAAAGCCTTTTCTGGATAGAGAAGAAACATCACTCTTTAATTTCATATCTAAATGCCTTTTTTTATCCCAATAAAGAAAATAAGTCAAATCTCTTGCAGTTATTCAACATCAATCTTTTTCTTTTTTTCTTCAGCTCCTTTTTCTTCCCTCTTTTCAAGGGCCTCAATCCTAGCATCAATTAAAGAGCGAAGGGCTAAAAGGATTTCCTTTTTGGCTCTCAATAAATGCTTTTTCGTTTCCGCAGGAAGAAAGAGGTTAAAGAGCTCATCTGGAAGGACAATCCTTATTTCCCTTCCTTTGGCTTCAGACATAATTTTAACCTCCTTTTATTATATTCTTTATTTAATTTTATCATGAGTTCAGGATAAAGCCCAGATCAAAAGGAAGAGGAATCTCTCGAAGTTAAGGTCAAATAAGCCTTTTATTTTTTAATTTGCCGGGAAATCGCTAAAGATGCGGTTTAAAAGAAAAAGGCAAAGCCTAAGTGATAGACTAGCTGATAAAATGGCGTGAAAACATAGAAAAGGCGATATCAGGAGAAGAAAATTTTTAACTTGTCTCCATCCATTCGGGCTGCTTGAACCTTACGGCCAAGAAGGATTCGGGGGATTAAAATATTTCTTCTAAAAGAGCCAACTTGGACAAGGATTTCCTCTCCTTTTTGATAAAGCTGAATATCCTTTTTTTCGGTAAAAGGCAATCTAATGGAAAGACTATAGCCGCTATCGAGTTTTTCAATTTCAATTGGCCGTTGCTTAAAGAAAATATTGGCTGGGTCTTTATCACCATAAAGAGCCTTGGCCACCATTTCAAGTGAAGGGAGTCCGACAATCTCTTTTTGATAGAGCGGCAAGGTAACAATCGGAAGAGGGGAGAAGATTTCTTCAATCATCTGGAGGTATTCTTGATGCAGTTCTTTCCATCTTTCAAAATAGGCATCTTTAATTTCGGAGGGGAGAAGCCGATTGACCAAGATCAAATCAACTGAATAACCAAAAAGGTTAAAGAACATATAGGCTCGCTGAGTTTCCTTGATAACCATTTTTTCTGGATTAACAATAAGGCGAATAGTGGTTTTTTCCCCATTTTCGAGAATTTCCTTCATTTCGGCCAGTTGCAGGGAAACATTCTTAATGGCTTCAAAAACACTATCCTCGGGAAAGGGGAAGGGAAGAACACGGCTGGCCACAGGCCGAACAGCCTTGGCCGCCGTACGGCCAATGGGGAAAATGTGTTTGAGATACCAGTCAGTTATTTCAGGGGCCGAAAGAAGCCTCAAGGTATCGCCCGTGGGTGCACAATCGACAATGACCACATCAAACTTGTTATTTCGATAATAGTTTCGAATCTCCATAAGGCTGAAGAGTTCTTCCATTCCCGGAAAAACACTTAATTCCTCAGCCTCAACGGAATCTATGCCCTGGGAAGAAAAGAAAGCAATTAAATAATCTTTTATTTCGCCCCATCTCTTTTCGATTTGTTCCAAGGCATCGATTTCCTGGCCAAAAAGATTGGGGAAAATTTCCTTGGGAGTATTATTAAGGGAAATTTCAAAAGCATCGGACAGACTATGGGCCGCATCAGTTGAAATAACCAGAGTTTTATAGCCCCGCCGAGCGCAAAGTAAAGCTGTAGCCGCGGAAAGGGTTGTTTTGCCTACACCGCCTTTCCCCGTAAAAAGAATGACTCTCATTTCTGTCCTAAAAAGTTCTGCTTGGAATCAAAAAATATTATAATCCTTAAATATTGAATTTTAAAATTGGTTGCTCGTAATCACCTTTCCCGGGAAAATAAATGATTTTACTCTTTTTACCCTTTATCTATTTTTTATAATTTTGATTTTTGGCTTTTCTTTTTTTTTCTCTGGGATAAGATGGATTATTTTTTCGGCCACTTCCAGGATTTTTTGTCGGGAATAATAGATGGGGAAATATTTACCTTCAGCCCATTCATAAAAAAGGTCGGCATAGTGGGAGCTTCGATAATCACCCGATTGTCCGGGACAGTTGGAACCAAGGGAATTATCGAAATTGTTTAAATCAGCTATAAGACGAAAAGTCGCCCCCGATGTCTGGCGATTTAAGCCGGAGGTGGCACAGACAGTATTAGAATCTCCCCCTCGAGCGACAGGACCCAAATCGAGTCTCTTGCGCCATTGAGGATTGAGAGCTGGACTTAGAGGATGGGTGAGGAGAGCATGATGAAATTTTTCATGCCCATAAACCCAGGTTTCCGGATTACTTCCGAAGCGCCGGCTAAGTTCTTCCAGGGCTTTTTGCAGGGAAGAAAGAATAATTTCATCTCTTACTTTTTCTGGCTCGGGCCCGAAGATCTCTGAGGTCGGTTTAGAAAGAAAATCTATGGTTAATTCAAGGGAGCGGCGGGGGAAGAGACGTCGAGCCTCCTCAGGTAAAAGCCGTTGCCAAACCTGGTCAACAAGAGCCTGTTGCCAGGAAATAAAAAGAGCTGCTTCTTTTGACCCAGGCTCAAGATTATAATCCCAGGCGCAAAGCCATTTTCTGGCCATCTTTAAATTTTCTTTCTCCAGAGGCAGAGAATTAAGAAGCGCCACTAGCTGGCGGGCAGGAATGGAAAAAACATCAAGCTGAAGCGAAAGCATATCTTTAAGTTCAAATTTATCTTTTGACGATAAGACCTCCTTTATTCTCTGAAAGCGAAAGGGCTCAGCCCAGAGGAAGCCCACAGGGAAAGGAAAATTAGCCGGAAGATTACATTCGTTGGCGGTGGCAATAAAGCCCTCCGCAGGATTGTAACTGTAAGGGAGATCGAAAGGATCGATAAATCCAGCCCACTCAAAACGACCATCGCCTGGTACAGGCAAGAGTCCTGTAAAATTTTCCCTTTTCGGTACCGCCCCGACAGCCTGCCAGCCTATGTTTCCCTTCTTATCTGCCCAGATTAGATTCTCCGAGGGGGTGCGAAAATAACGGCAGGCTTGTCGAAATTCTTCCCAGGAGTGAGCCTGGTCAATCCTCAAGCTGGCCAGATAGGGCGCTCCGCCAACATCAAGCCAAGCAGCCCTTAGGGCATAAAGAAGATTATTTTTTTCGTCTTCATAGAGAACAGGGCCATGTCGAGTGAATTTGAGTTCGATTTCGATTGGTTTTTCCCCTTTTATTTCAATTTTTTCCTTATGTCTACTCAATTTTTCCCATCGCCCATCATAGAAATATTCATCGGGTTTTTCAGCTTTCCTTTTGTATACATAAATGTCCTCCTGATCGGCCGCAAAGATGGTTAAACCCCAGGCGCCTGATTCATTATGGCCGATAGAAACACCGGGCAAGGCAGGTTCTCCGCCGCCAATAACATTCCAGCCGGGCCCAACAAGATGAACCCAGGTTCGCAGCGAAGGAAGCTGGAGAGCACGATGAGGGTCATTGGCCAAAAGGGGCAGGCCAGTAAATGTCTTTGACCCAGCGAGAACCCAGTTGTTGCTTCCTCTGAAACCAAAGAAAGAATCATCAATAGCTTGGGTTAAAACTGAAATCGAGGTTTCAAAGTTTTTTTGGGCAGCCTCTCTTTGAAAGATAAAAGAAGTGCCCTTTTTATTTTCTGAGGGAAAAATTTTTGGGAAAAAGAAAAGATTAAATTTAGGGGAGAACTCCGAAAAAACTTTGAGTCTTACGTCAAGATCCACAATGTCGGAAGGAAGAAAAGAAATTTCAGAGCGAGCGGCTCGATAAAGGGCAAGAATTTTATCGTCGATTTTATGGAGGTCGATGTGGATCTCTTTTGATAGGTCAGGCTTTATTGGTTTAAAGGGAAGGAGAGCTTCGACTTTCTTAGGCCCTAAAAGATTTATTGACCGGGCTAAGGAAATTTCGTCGACGGCATTACGGAAAAGGCCATTGTGCCTGGAAACAACCACTTCCGGAGTCCAGCGACCAGGTTCTATTCCGAGCCAGCGAAATTCATCAGGCAATAATTCGGGCTTTTGCCTGGCATAATTGATATAGGCGTTAATCCCATTGACAAAAGAATTAATAATTTTTTTCCCCCGAGGATGATAAAAATTTAATTCTCTTTCAAGATCCCCTTGAAAACGAAGCAAGCGGCTGCCTAGATCAGTCTGAAAAAAACGGGCTCCAAAGGCAGCACTCAAGGTTCCAGTGGCCTGGCGGCGCCAGAGTTCAAGTTGGAAAAGGCGATCCCAGGCAGCCATAAAACCCTGAGCGAAAAAAAGATCTTCTTCCTGCTGGGCGAAAATATGGGGAATTCCCCATCTGTCTCTTATGATCTCGACAGATTGCTTAATTCCTGGAAGAATTATTTTTTCTAAGGGCGGAGAAGAAGAGAAGGAAAGTGCCCAAGTAAGAGCGAAAATAAAAATGAACAGATTCGATAAAATAATAACGAAAAAACCTACTTTCTTTTTTAAATGAGCCATTTTCCCCTCCCGGTTTTAATCTTACGACCGAGCTTTTCAATATGTTCCAGATCTTAATTTAATATTTTTAATAAATCTGTTTTTCTTCTATTATAAAAAAGGAAAAATTTAAAGATAAAAGATGTTTAAATCTCCTTTTAAAAGTAACTAAATCAGCTAAATGAAAAAAATATACGTAAATATTATTACTGTTTTTATTCCTCTGGCCTTGATAAATTTCTGGCCTCAGGTTGAATGGCTAGATTTTGGCCCTGATGGAGTTGGGGATTTATCTTCGATCGAGCGGGCTAAATTACTTCAGGAAGAGATATTGATTCCTGACAAGCCCTTGATCTTGGCTGAGGGCAAAACAGTTATTAGGGCCGCTTTGATTATCAGAGAAAACGTTGATCGAGTCTGGTTGATTCTCAGTCAGCCAGAAAGGCAGATCGAATATTTGGAGGAACTGAAAGAAACAAAATGCCTTTGGCGCCGTCAGGAAGAGGATAGAGTCTATTTTAAACTTGAAATTTTGGGAATTGACCTCGATTTTACCGTTATTCATCGCTATTATCCTGAAAGGAAAATTTTAACCTGGTCTCTTGACCCTGATGCCGAAAACGATCTCAAAGAATTTCATGGTTTCTGGCGTCTTTATCCCTGGGAGGGGAATAAAACTCTTGCCCGCTATGGAAGCCAGGTTAAGCCAAAATTTAAGCTAGCTGAATTGATTATTCATCGTCTCTATCGACAGAGGGTAAAAAATTCTCTTCTTTCAGTCAAAAAATATATTGAAAGACACTAAGAGATTAAACCTTTCAATTTTGATCTTTCGACAATTTTAAATCTTCAGGATCTTAAGTGACAACAATAGAGAAAATCTTTCTTTTAGCCACTTAATTCTTCAAGCCACCATTTCCATTAATTGATCACCTTATAAATTTAGTTTCTTAATTATTGTAATTCTTCATGTTTTAAGAAGTATTTTCCGGCTTTTTTATTAATAATTTTTGGAATTCTATAATTTTTTCTTTATACCCAAAATCAAAGCCATATTGGCCTCAGGGTCGATCCTTGTTTTGATTCTCCCTGGCAAAGCACTGAGAATCGGATTAACTCCAGGCCCATGTCCGGCATAATCACTGAAGCCGTGAATGACCACACCGATGGTGATCGCTCCCTCATATCTTCCGCGGCCATAAAAATCATAATGGTCTTTAATAGCCACAAGATCGCCCAAACGCAGCTTTTTCAAATTGTATTTTTCCACAGTTTCAGGGCAGGTCGTCTGAATATCATAATCCACCGTTTCCAAGAAAGAACCACCCATGCCAGAACCCATAATATGCCCGGGAATTTCCATAACCACTGGCACAACGAGCTGATCATTCTCAATAGTTAAGCCAATTTTTTCCAAAGCTTCAGGATCAATTTTATTAACCCGGACATCTTCAAAGCCAAGGATTTTCAGACCAACGCCCCGGGCTTTGATCAGGATGCGATCATTTAAGGCCAGTTTCTCTTTCACCTCGGGCGGAAACCAAACTAGGTCATCAGAACCGGCATGACGGCCAATAAAAATTCCTTTGGCGCCGCGGGCTTCTCCGGTGAGGACCCGAGCTTCATTGCCAATGCAGGCTAAGATAGCCAAAGCGCATTCACTGGGTGAGGGCCGGTCTCTTCCCTGAATGGTGACATCGGGTTCTACATGATCACCTTCTGCCCAGCCATAGGTGGAATCACCGAAGGTGACAGTGTAATTAATGGAAGCCATGCCAATGCCGATTTTAGGCCGGCCATCATAGGTGGTGGTGAATCCAGAGCCCCTTAAAATGCCAGCAGGCTGAACGACTCCTTCAACGGCTATCGTCAAAAGTTCCTCTTTATTGGTTTTAATAGGCTTTTTTTGACCTGAGCTGGTGGAAACTTTATTTGAAGTTGATTGAGCCTCGGAAGTAGTCCTTAAATTTTGCTTAAAGCGACCTGGGGTGAATTCACCTCTTAGGCGGCCATTGTTATTTCTTAGTTTGGGACGCAGCTCTCTTATTCCCAAATAGCGGGCTATGTTGGCTTCTGGATCAAGTCGAGGCAGAAGCTTTCCTTCACGGCTCGAAAGAATGGCCAGAATACCAATGCCTAGTCCAGCAATGTCGCTAGGCCCGCTGCAGACAATACCGACTGTCCCCGCTCCTTTAAAATATCCTTTGCCATAATCATTTTGGGTGTCTTCTAAATAAACTAGATCACCATAACGCAGCTCTCGCAGTCTATATTTTTCAATGTCGGGAGGATAACAGGTCTGGAGGCAAAAATGGCCATAGAGACTTGTTCGGCCGGCCCCCTGGCCGATTATTTCGGCGGGAATTATTTTGACCACCGGGACTTCCAATTTATCCCCGCGATGACGCAGGTTCATTTTTTCTAGAGCCTCGGGCGCAAGACTGTGAATAAAAATATCGGGAAATTCCTCGATTTTGATGCCAATGCCTGTGGCCTTCATTTGCAAAAGGTCCCCAATGGCTAGCTTTTCCTTAGTTTTTTCATCGAAATAGATAAGAACATAGCTCCCAAATTTTCCGACTACCACTCCTTTAGCCCCCCTGGCCTCGCCGCTCAAGACTTTGACTTCGTTGCCGACAGAAGAGTAGACAAGCCAGGATTCGCGAAATCTTTCCTCACCCGTTCCTTCTGTAGCCACTTCCATGGTGGCTTGATCAGCATTAGCCCAACCAAAAACAGGATCCCCAATTCGGAGATTATAATTAATTCCCCCTATGCCTATAGCCATTTTAGGTTTCCCATCCCAAGTGGTAACATAACTTCTTGATGGTTGAGGATGGGCTATTTGTCCTTGAATGGCAATGGTTAATAGACGGTTTTTATTAATGGTTATAATCTCGTTAGATTTTTTACCCGATTCTGAAAGGCAGGGCGAAAAAGAAAAACCGATGACAAGGAAAGCCACCAAAAGAATTAATGGAAAAAATTTTTTCACTTTGAGCCTCCTTCCCTTAGAAATATTGTTCATCTGATCATGGCCAATTTTAACTGAAAAAGGGAAGTTTTCTCAAAATTATATTTTTCTAAAGAAAGAACAATCTTTTCCTAATCATTCTCTTTCTGATCGTTGATTAAGATTATTCTTGATTTAAAGAAAAAATCTTGAAAAAAGTGATTAAAGTGATTAAAGGTAATTTATAGAAAGGCGTTACCATTTTCAAAATAACTCAATTATTATCCTTCCAATCTTTTAGAATAAATTCCTAAAATCATCAGTTCAAGTTCAAATTGCTACTTGAATTTTAAATTACAAGCTGCTATAAATTAAAATCAATGATAGAAAGACAGGCAATATTAACCATTAATTCAAGCAAAGTCATTGTCTGTCTTTACTTCTTGATAACCGCCTCTTTTATCGCCGCCAATAATAATAACGTCCCCTTCTAAAGGGGACGGCCATCCTTAATCCACTCCACTGAAATAACTTTTATAAAAGGAGGTCTTCTATGTTTGATGTGGACAAAGCTTTAGATTTATGGCGCTCAGAAGCTCTGCGTCGCGCGCTTCGCATCCAATCGGTCGTTCTTGATGCCTCACGAGAATTTTTGCGGCGTCAGGGCTTCATTGAGATTCTTCCAGTTATCATTTCGCCTATCACCGATCCATTAACTGATCACCGAGTGCGAGGGGAAGTTGAATGCTATGGGTTTAAATATCAGATCACTAAAAGCATGATTTTTCACAAACAAATTGCTCTTTTCACCCACCCCCGCATTTTTTGTTTTTCGCCTAATGTCCGTATTGAATCAATAGAGCGAAGAAATTCAGGCAAGCACTTGATTGAATTTGTCCAACTTGATCTCGAGGTAAGAGAGGCAAAAAGAAGTGAGGTGATAAGCTTGGGAGAAGAACTTTTTCGTTTCATTGTCATCGCAGTTAGGGAGAAATGCCGGGAAGATTTGGAATTTTTTGGCCGAAAGCTTGATCTACCTGAGTCACCTTTTCCTCAGATCAGCTATCGAGAAGCTGAGGCTAAATTCGGGCCTGATTTTGAAGAGAAGCTCTCTTGTTCCCAGAAAGGCCCTTTTTGGATTATTGATTTTCCCATGGAGATTCGGGAATTTTATGATCGGGAAGATGAGAATCGTCCAGGAATTCTTATCGATATGGACCTTGTTTATCCCGAGGGCTTCGGAGAGGCCCTTTCAGGAGGTGAAAGAGAGTATATTTTTCAAAGAATTTGTTATCGCATCCAGCAAAAGGGGATTCAGCTTGAAGCCTTTTCTCCCTATCTTGAAATTGCCAGAAGAGGCCTTTTCCCTTCCGCTGGCTTTGGAATTGGTATTGAGAGATTGACCCGTTATCTCTGTGGATTGCGTCAGATTGAATTGACAAGACTTTTTGCCAAGTTGCCGGGCGAGTTCAGCCTTTAAATTAATTTATTAAGGCTTTGCTAAAAATTGATGGTCATTTTATAATTTGGGGACAAAAAATTTTTAGGAAATGAACATGAAAAGGGAAAGTTCTTTTGGCTACATGGGCAAATGGGCTTTTGTGGATCTTAATACAGGACAAATTAGGATAGAAGACTCAGATCCTGAAATTGGTCGGCTTTTTATTGGTGGCCGTGGCCTTCAGGCCTACTTGATTTACCAGCATCTGCAAAGAATAGGGTGGCTAAAAAATCCCCTTTCTCCAGATAATCGTATCGTTATTGGCAACTCAAGCTTGAATGATACAGCTGTTCCCACGGCCGGACGGGGCTCCTGCTCCTTTATTAGTCCCTTTACTTACTCACCTCAGTCCCAGCCATGGCTTGGACACCGGCCACCGATTTTCGGTCTGATAACTCACTCAAGCTGCGGCGGTCATTTCCATAACCGCTTAAAACGAGCCGGTTTTGATCAATTGATTATTGATGGCCAGGCCGACCGGCCTGTAAGAATAGTGGTTAGTGAAGATAAAATCACGATTGTTGAAGCCGAGGAAGAATTGTTTGAAAAGAAAATGGGGCAGAGGGTTCTGCGGAGGGCTTCAGAAGTTATTGATTATCTGAACAAGAAATATCCTGGTTCATTGAGCCTGACAATCGGCCCGGCCGGCTGGAATCAGGTCCCCTATGCTAATTTAACTGTTGATTACCACCGCCATTTTGGTCGAGGAGGAGCCGGCGCAGTTTTAGGAGCTAAAAATGTGGTAGCTATTACGGCTCAGGGACAAAAATCAATTAAATATAAGGATGAGAGCCGTTTTAAGGCGGCTGTTCAAAGGATTGATGAAGCTATTAGGAAGCATGTGGCTGATCCCAGTTGGACTGTTTCCTTCAGACCAGAAACGGGTACCACCTGGTGGCTCGATCGGGCCTTCCGAGGTGGTTATCTCGGCAAAAGCGGTGGCTATCTGCCCTGGCATAATTTTGATGAAGGTTATTTTGATCCTAATCTTTATGAAGGAATTTCCACTCGGGCTTTTCGGGAAATTGCGGGCAAGCACAGTGTTTGTAGTCGGTGCCGCCATATTCTCTGTGCTCGGACGGCCAGCGTCAAAGAGGGTCCCTATGCCCATAAAGGGGTGCGGCCTGAATTTGAAACGATCGCCCTTATGATCAATTGCTGCCTCACCGATCGAGACGGCATTTTCTACTTAAACCATCTTTTAAATGACCACTGTGTTGATACCATGACCTTTGGCAGTCTTATGGCGGCCGCCATGGAACTTAATGAAAAGGGACTCTGGCCTTTCTCTGACGGGCCTGTTTTTGGTGATGTCGGTAGCATGATTCGGGCCCTCGAGCAAATAGCCTATAAAAGCAGCGATTTGGGAAGATTAATGGCTCAACCAACCGATAAAATAATTGCTGATTTAGTGACAGCTTATAATTTAAAAGCTGAAGAGGCGGTTTATTGCTTTACCACAGCCTATGCCGGACTCGGCTATGCCGGAATTGAGCCTAAAGTTTTTCCCGGCATGTTCACCGCCTATGGGACATCCAATCGGGGTCGGGGTGACCATACCTATGCCTGGACAATTCAGGCTGAGGAAGCCGGCCTTTCTGGCGCTGAAGAAATTGCTGGTTATGTGATGAATTGTCACATCAATAAAGCTTTAACGGATTCCCTTGGTCTCTGCGATTTTTTTACTGAGGATTATGGTTCGCCTGATTTTCTTGAAGCCTATGAAGCCCTGACCGGTTTTGCCTACACGCCCGAAAGTATTAAGGAATGCGGCCGCCGAATTTATACTCTTGAGCGCTTAATCAATCAGCATCAGGGAAGAACAAGGGCCTATGATGGTTTTATTTCGCCTAAATTTTTAAAACCTCTGACCCAAGGCCCTCAGGCTGGCAAGGCTGTGGATCCTGTTTTTTATAATTCTATTCTCGATGCCTATTATAATCAGCAGAAATGGACTTCCGACGGTCTTGTGCCCCAAAAACTTTTAAATGAACTGAAAATAATAAAATAAAATTTTTATTTTGGCCGGCTGATGATATCTTTTATCGAGCCCTAAAGAATTACATCCTTAATTTATTTCAACAACTCTCCCGGTTTATTTCCCATTAACTTTTTAGAGGACATTATCTTTTTAGAGGTCTCAAACAGTTTTGTTTCAAGAAAGGAGGTCATCAATAATTTTAATTAAATATTTTCCTTATATCTTCCTTCAGAATTTGGGCAACCTGAATGACCCTTTGTTGCCTCCTCAATTTATCCCTCCCTATATTGCTTTAAGAGCATTTTCGAGTGCTTCCTTTAAATCGTCCTCATTCTCAAGCCCCACTGAAAGCCTTACCAATGAATCTGTAATTCCCCTTTGCCTTCTAACCTCAGGGTCAACAGAGGCATGGGTCATGGTCGCCGGATGACAGATCAGAGATTTAACCGCTCCCAGGCTTTCAGCCAGGGTTATGATTTTCAGATTAGAAAAGAACTTTTTTACACCCTTGAAATCGGTATCAAGTTCAAAGGAGATCATTCCGCCAAAATTTTTCATTTGCCTTTTGGCAATTTCATGTCCTTCGTGCTCCACCAATCCGGGATAGTAAACTTTTTTAACCTTTCGATGACTTTTGAGGAACTCGGCGAGCTTTAAAGCATTTTCGCAGTGTCTATCCATTCTGATGGGTAATGTTTTTAAGCCCCTCAGAACAAGAAAACAGTCCATTGGAGAGGGAACTCCTCCTACAGCATTCTGGAAAAATTTTAGCTCTTGATAAAGTTTTTCTGAGTTTACAACAAGGGCTCCACCAATTACATCTGCGTGTCCATTAAGGTATTTAGTTGTGCTATGGAGAACTATATCCGCTCCCAGTTTAAGGGGTTTTTGAAGATAGGGAGTGGCAAAGGTATTATCTACAAGGACAAGAAGACCATATTCCTTCGCCATTTTTGCGCATTTTTCAATATCAACTATTTTCAAAAGGGGATTGGTGGGGGATTCAAGCCATAAAAGCCTCGTTTCTTTTTTCACTGCTTTCCTGATATTTTCAGGGTTGCTTAGATCTAAAAAGGTAAAATCAACTCCGAATTTATGGTAAAGTTTAGTAAAAAGTCGGAAGGTCCCCCCATAGAGATCATCCACGGCTATAACATGGCTCTCTTTTGAAAGAAGATTCATTACGGTATTGGCTGCGGCGAGACCGCTGGAGAAACACAGACCAAAATTTCCTTCTTCGAGGGAAGAAAGGGCTTTTTCCAGAGCCGATCGGGTAGGATTCTCTGTTCTTCCATAAGTAAAACCTTTAGAAATTCCTAGTTCAATCTGCTCATAGGTAGAGGTTTGATAAATTGGAAATGAAACTGCTCCGGTCAAAGGATCGTTGGGCTGTCCTTCATGAATGACTTTTGTGTTAAATCTCATTTTTCACCTCCATTAATTTTTTTAGCTCATGAAGTTTAATCTCAATTTCTCTTAATTTTTCTTGAAGACTTAAAAAATCTTCATAGCTATGGGAAAAAGGATAAAAATTTTTCTCTTTTTTGTTGATTATTCTTCCAGGAGATGAAAGAACCGTCGAGCCTTCAGGAACATTTTTAATCACAGGGGTGTTTTCCCTATCAATTTGGTGATATCAGAGTAGAATCTCATTATTTGCCTCCTTGGCATTTGCCTAAACTTTTTGTTCTTTCTCTTTTATTTTTTCCTCCCTTTTTTTCTGCTGATTTTTGTTTCAGGCGATCTCTTTTGGTTTAAAAATACAGGCTGGGTTTCGGTGATTTTATCCGAGACCCAGGATTTCAGAGGTTAAAGGAATGACCGGGCCACAGGTACTTACAACGTGGAGCCCTGGGCCCGGCTACACATTATCATAGAGGAGGTTATTTCATTGATTTTGAAGGGATAGCAATTTATTGATGAATTTTTTAGATTTCTTTCTTTTAAAAGTTTTAAATTCATTTTTGATTTAATTTTAGCAAATAAATAAAGATAATCAAACAAAAAGGCTTTTCCAATTAACGCAGGCGCTCACAGTAAAAGTCAATCATCCGGCGAATAGCCCACTGGCAGACGCGACAAAATTCATCACGCTCGTTCGAGCCCATGAGACAATACATCTGGGGCCGAAAGAGTCCCTTAGAGGTATAACCAGCACCTTCGAAAGCTCCAACCTTATCCTTAAGATGGATAGACTCTTTTCGAACAGCCTCTATTTTAGCCTGAATCTCTTTTTCTTTAACCTGATATTTTTTCTGAAGAGTCTTTATTTTGGCTTCTGGCCAGCCCTTCTTTTTAGCTTCTTCGATCTCCTCGCTCTGCCTTTGTCTCAGCTTTTGCCTTTCCGCCTGTAAGGCTTCGATTTTTTCCTTCCCATATTCCGTGGGAATTGATATTCCAGGAGAAAGTAAATCTTTCCACTTGATGTTTGTTGGATCAAGAAGGGCGGTAATATTGGGTTCAAGGGGTTCAACGCCCAGGGGATAAAATTCATTATAGGCTACTTCTGATTGATAATACTCGTCAGCTAGATAGGCAAAGGAGTGACCGAATTCGTGGATAAAAACTTGAAGGCTTCGGGGATTGTCAGTCGTTGTTATGCAATAATCAAAACCGATGCCGCCGCCTCCATAGCGGGAGCTGTTGACAAGGACGACGATAGTATCATAGGGAACTTGAGCAGCCATAGCCCGCAACCGATGATTATCATCAATCAGCATATAGCGATCAAGGTCGAAGGCATTAAAGGAGGCATTGAGATTGGTTTTTTTGTAGGTTCTTTGTCTTGGCTCATCCATGCCTCTTTCGGGTGACGCCCTGAAGATTCCATAAATATTAAAATCCTCGCGATGGCTTCGGTAGGGCTCTATGGTGAACAAATAGTCAGTAAAGCGATCAATATCGGCCTTAAATTTTTCCAGGTCGTCGGCGATGTATCCTTCAGCAATGAAGACCAGGTCGACCTTTTCATGGGGATCACCCTTTTTCTGCTTTTCTATGATTACATCACCCGAGGCCACCGATTCTTGGATAATATGATAGTCCTGGGGATCTATGGTCATTTCAAAAAAGGGATGGGGAATATTCTGACGATCGCGCTTTTCAATAACTAAATAGACTGGCCTTTTGGGATAGGGGATACGAATTGATCGCTCCATGGCCTTTTTAACGCCTGAAAGAGCCGGCGAGGTGGTTCGATATTCGCCAAAAACCGATTCAAAACCGCGACAGAAAATAAGCTGGTTAGAAGCGACGTCATAGACCTTGATTAAATACCGGCCATAATTAAAGGGCTGGATTAAAGGGGTTCTGGGCTCGGGCCAGAGAGGCTCAAGGAAAAGGCGATGGACGGTAATGAATTCTTCCTTGGCGTCGCCAACCTGATAAAGATCAATCCTTAAAGCCTGATCATGAAAATACTGGTCAAAGG
>CALLJL010000027.1 GCA_938092135.1 uncultured bacterium | reverse complement strand
ATCATTGAAATATTGGGCTTGCAGAACTGCATTCAAATGGGGCCGGCCGGAGAAAAACCAGGTGTTGGTGTTTTCATAGAGAGCTTTTTCAACATTATACCAGAGAACCTTGGTTATCTCCTCATCATTGGCTGGCCACATGCCAAAACCTTGGTCGGTATAGCCGAGCTTGGCTGAAAGGAAGAGCTTATCGCCAAACATATGATCATCCTGGAATTTGTATATAGGGCTACCGAAATGGTATTTACCATGCTGGTTCCAGCCAGGAGGGAAATTGAGGGAGGAACTTCGGCCAAATTTTTCCTTATCACTTGCATGGATCATGAATTCGGCTCGGTTGTTAGGAAGCAATTGGAAGTTTAATTTAAAAGCTAACTGGTTAAGAAAAGTATCGTCTCTTGTTCCAGTTATGACGGTCGTTTTTATATCCTGATTGGCCCAGGAGCCCCACCACCAGATTTTATCCCTGAGCAAGGGGCCACCCATGTTAAAACCATAATCCTTAATTTCAATAATCCGGTTATAGCCTGGAACGCCCAGCTCAGCGATGCGTGCGGGAGAAATTTTGTTCTGGAATTTTTCATCGGTGAGATAATATCGGCCAGCCAAGGTGATGCGATTTCCACCGCGGCGGGTAACTAAGTTGATGGATGTACCCACATAGCGCGATTCAACATCAATTAGGCCGGTGCTGATGCTTATTTCTTCAAACATATCGACGTCCCAATAACCAGGAGAAGCACCAGCGCTATAATCGGTGACATTCACGCCATCCATATTCCATTCCTGGGTAGTTGTGCCTCTGGCTACCCAGCTTGATTGTTGACCTGATTCCGATCCGCCAACATTTTCTCGGTCAACCTGAATACCTGGCTGAAGCTGAAGAATGACCCAGGGATCGCGGGCCGTGGGAAGCTGCTGAATCTGGGCCATATCCACCGTACTGGTAACGGTGACTTTTTTGGGCTGAACTACAGGGGCGCTGGCCACAACGGTTATCTCTTCCTCCAACCGGCCTACTTCCATAATTATTTTTATATCTGTATTAAGACCTGCGTTAACTATCACATTGCGGACCACAGCGGTTTTAAAACCCTGAAGTTCGGCCTTAACTTCATAATTTTCCCCTGGCTCTAAGTTGAGAAAACGGAAACGTCCTTCCTCATTACTGACCATAGTTACGGAAGCAATTGTCAATCCCGTAAGAGTTATAGTAACGCCTGGCAAGGGATTGCCGTCGGTGTCCTGAACTATACCATAAATATTCCCTCTTCCCTTTTGGGCAGCAAGAGGAAGAGCCATAAAGCATAGAGCTAATAAAATTATTAATGCCCTTTTGCTCATGCTTTTTTTTATCCTCCTTTCATTATCGAACTAATCTTTTATCCTAGAAATCCTTAGCCCATTTGAATTAATTATCAAGTGGCTATCACCTCCTTTCAAAAATTATGCATAAAATATATCAGCAAAAATTGGGCCAATTTTTAAAATTTTTTCCCGACAATTAAGAAAAAAATTTAAGGAAGAATTGAAACAATAAATCATTTAAGGGAAAATTTTCTTTAATAAAAAAGTTAATAAAAAGTTCAGTTAACCGAATTCTGTTTTGGAATGGTTCTTAAAATTTCATAACTATTTGAAAATAAAAGAATAAAATTTCCAATAATTTAAATTTTGATAATTCAATTTTTCGAATCGTTTTTCGGCTTTTTGAATTGAAAGGTCCCTAAGAGTCATATTGACCATATGTTTAGGTTTATTTTAATATCTGAAAAGCGATAGCGATGGTTCGCTTAAGGCAAGCCGAGAGGCATGATTTGATCCTCAACGAATTAAAAACGAATAAACTAATTTAATGCCTATGAACCAGAAAGGGATTTTGAGGCCGGGGGAGGCTCTTGAAGACTACTCCCTTTGCCCTGTTCCTCTTGAGCAAAGGAAAGCTTGGATTGATGTGACTATCGTCTGGGTTGGCGTTGCGGTCGTCATGTCGGCATTGTTGCGGGGCATGATGATAGGTTTAGGACTCGGCTCGCTTGGCCGCGTTCTCTTTGCCTATGGTCTCGGTGAATTACTCTTGATTTTGATGATGGTTTTCAGCGGTTATTTGGGAGCCCGCACAGGTCTTTCCACCCCCCTTCTCGCCTCTCGAACTTTCGGGACAAGGGGTTCTTTTATCATTTCTATGCTTTTAGGCTTAGCTTTCCTGGGTTGGTTTGCCGTTCAGGCTGGCTTTTTTGCTGAAACCATGGCCATTTTTTTTCGTTTTCCTCTTTCAAAATCTTGGCTGGCTTTAGCCAGTGGCTTGGCCATGATGTTACCTGTAATCTTCGGCTTTCGGGGCCTGAGAACCTTTAGCTGGCTGGCTGTTCCGCCCATGCTTTTAGCCTTTATTTATGCTGTTTTTAAAGTGGGTTTTCATTTTTTACCCCGAGCGAAGCTATTAGACCTCGCCCGAGCCCATCAGCCCTCTTCCTACCCTTTAACTGTGGGAGAGGCCGCCTCCCTTGTGGCTGGTGGCTTTATTGTTGGCGCTGTCACTTCGGCTGATATTTTCAGATATGCCCGGCCCCGTTGGCTGGAAGTGGCCGCTTCGGCCGCTATTGCTATGGTTATAAGTGCTTCCATGCAATTTATAGGTTCGGCCCTGGCTATGAGCACCGGTCTATATCATGAAGAATTGCCTAGGATAATCATCAGTTTCGAGTTTGCCGGTCTTGGATTTCTAGGCTTTTTGGCTATTACTTTTGCCCAATGGACCACCAATGATTCCAATCTCTACTCCTCAGTTTTAGCCTTTAATAATTTGATTCGATTAAAGCGGTGGAAATTGACTTTATTTCTTGGTCTCCTAGGTTCTACTCTGGCCGCCGCTGGCTTCCTAGGTCATTTGAGTCTTTTTCTCAGTTTCCTAGCCGTGGCCTGCGGACCAGTGGGCGGCATATTGCTTGTTGACCATTATTTTATTCATAAAATCAACAAGGTTAATTTATCAGCCAACGGTTTCTATTTTAGGAGCGAAAGAAATAGAATTAATTGGCTTGCGTTAGGGTCATATTTTTTGGCCTTTACCATTGGTTGGCTGACTTCTGGCCATCCTTGGCGCCTATCTCTTTTCCCTTTTTCTATTTTTGCCTTTAACGGTATTTTGGCCGGAGGGATTTTTTATTGGATTGGCTCCATTTTGAAAAACGTTTTTAAAAAAAAGAGATGTCCAACTTAATTTTTGGAAAAAAATCAAATTGGCTGGGGAACATTTTTTTCAAGAAATAAGTTTTCAGGAAATTTAAAGCTGAGAGCTATAAAATTTTAGTTAAAAAATTTCAGCTATTTTTTAAGGACAAAGGAGGCAAAAATGCTTTTAAAAGAAGTCATTGAAATAGTTGATCTTATTGATGGACCCGATGGAGGGAGAAACAGAATTAAAGAATATTATTTATCCAAAGGGGCAAAGGCTGAAGAAATTGAATTAAAAACCGTTGAGGGCGAACAAGGGAAAACGACTTTTATTAAAATTAGCCTAAATGGCCAGAAGGGCCGAAAGGTTGGAGGAGAGGCTCCAACCTTAGGAATAATTGGCCGTCTTGGAGGAATAGGGGCAAGGCCTTACCGTCTTGGCTTGGTCTCTGATGCTGATGGGGCCATTACAGCTTTAGCTGTGGCTGCTTATCTGGTTAAAATGAGAGAGAGGGGAGACTCTTTGGCTGGTGATGTTCTAATTGCCACCCATCTTTCACCGGATTCGCCTATCATTCCCCATGATCCAGTTCCCTTTATGGGTTCTCCTGTTTCCATGGAAGTGATGAATCGTCATGAAGTTGACCCGGCCATGGAAGCCATTCTATCTATTGATACAACAAGGGCAAACAGAATAATCAATCACCGAGGCTTCGCCATATCTCCCACAGTTAAAGAAGGCTATATTTTAAGGGTAAGTGAGGATTTGTTGTCCCTTATGGAAGTTGTTACAGGCCGCCCCCCGGTAGTTTTTGCTATAACCACCCAAGATATAACCCCTTATAGAAATGGCCTTTATCATTTAAATAGCATTATGCAACCGGCGACGGCCACATCAGCGCCTGTGGTTGGAGTAGCCATTACCTCGGAAGTTCCCATTCCAGGCTGTTCGACTGGAGCCACTCAAATTTTGGATATAGAACTTGCAGCCCGGTTTGTGGTGGAGGTGGCTAAGGCTTTTGGCGAAAGAAAATGCTCCTTTTATGACCAGGCTGAATTTGAGCAACTACTCAGGCTCTACGGCCCTATGACCCATCTCCAAACCCTCCCTTAGGTACCGTCTTATCTATTTACCTCATTTCTACCCTTCGAACCCCCCTTAAGTACAGTCTCCTACCTTAGGTAAATTACCTATATACCATAATTTCTACCTTTCGGATCGTCTTACCTATTTGCCTATTTCCTAGCTTAGGTAACATCCCGTTAGATGATATTTTATTTACCTTATATTTAATTTCTTTTATTTGCTTAATTAAGTTCCTCTACCTTCATTTCTCTTTTCTTCTCTTTATTTTTTTCTGAGCTCTATAAATTTTTCATTAATCTTTTAAGAAAGGTTTCATAAATGCTGATGGATAAAAATTTTCGCAATTTGATCTGGAAAAGGGAGCTATCGTAAACTCTGCTTTTAAGATGAAAATCTCAAAAGAAATGAAGCTAGCTTTCCGATGGCTCAAAGAAATTATAAGGCAATTTTCGAGAAATTGATTTCCGATATTTAATCGAGGACGATCCCATCATAATGGAGGACAATCCCAAGATAATAGAGGACAATCCCATAAAGGCAGGGTAAAGGAGGAAAAGGC
>CALLJL010000026.1 GCA_938092135.1 uncultured bacterium | reverse complement strand
GGCCATCAATGGTAATCTGGTGCTTGGTGATGGAAAAGGGTTTTTCAGAAGGGATAGATGGTTGAGGCTGGGAAGAAACCGACTGGCTGAGCGCACTTCGATCAGGCTGGGCTTTTTCTCGCGGCATAGCTTCCTGGCCAGCCAAGGGAGAGGGAAGAGTGGTAAAAAAGCAAGAAAAGAAAAAAGTAAATATTAAAAATAAGGAAAAAATAGAAATGAATTGGTTGGAATTGGCTAACTTCTCTTTAGATTTTAGAATTTTCGATTCAGGTCTGGTTGATAATTTAGTTGAAAAGGATAATTTGACTGGTGTTATGAATAGCTGGCGGCTAATTGCCCGTGGTTTGATTGACATTTTTGCCTCCTTAACTTGAGATTTTAGAAATTAAACAGAACATATTTTAAATAATTTGTCGCGTATATTTTAATTATTTTAATGCTGCTTATCTAATTAGTTTGATATAAAGTCTTAATTGGACTGAAGTATGGGTATAAATTTATACCTATATGGATTTAAAGAAGGTTAAAAAAACGTTTAAAGAAGGCTAAAAGAAGGTTTTTATTTAAGATTTTCCTTTATGTTTAAGCGAAACTGCCGGGTTTTTAGTGGAGCTTTATCCGGGGCAAAGAAAATTATCATAATTCCAGCGCAAAGCCGCGGAAAAATTGCGGTTATTGCTTTAATTTTGGAAAAAGATTTTCCGGATATTTCTGAATAAAAGCGTAGAAACCACGAGATGAGGGAAGAAGCGAATCCTGATTCTTTTTGATTTTCTTTATCAAATTCGATGAACCTTAGTTAAAACCATAGCCTTAGCCCGATTCAAGAATCTGACTAATGAATTAAGAAAAAATCATGAGAAAAATGTATGTGTCCCCAATTTTGTTGGTTGGGCCGACAAAAATGTAGCTTTTTTAAATCCCTCATTTCTTTAATTCCCTTATTTTCAACAAGTTCCATATTGGCACAGAAATTGCTCCTTATATTTATCCGAATTTAAATTTAAGGAGGTTAAAATGAGGACACAAAAATTAATAGTTTTCGCCGGGATGCTTCTTTTCTTGGGTGCCGGTTTTTTAATGGCTCAGGCCTCAGAGACAGACCGGGTCCAAATAAAACAGACGGTTCAGAACAGGGCCTGCCCTGCTGCCTCAAATTCAGGTTATGCTTCTTCAGTTTCTTCAAGAAAGGCAAATTTACCGGCTGGGTTCGTCCAAACCCGTGAAGGCCGAGGTGCGGATCATTGCCGCCACCAACCGGGACCTCGAGAAATTGATCAAAGAGGGTAAATACCGGGAAGACCTGTATTATCGGCTTAATGTTATCCTTATCTTGGTTCCTCCGCCACGAGAAGGGAAAGAGGATATTCCGCCACTCGTTGATTTCTTCATCAAAAAATATGCAGCCCGTGAGCGAAAGAAAATAGAGGGGATTACTCAGGAGGCCATGGCGGCCCTTATTCGCTATTCTTTCCCTGGCAATATTCGCGAGCTGGAGAACATCATTGAGAAAGCTTCGGTTTTTGCTGACGGCGATTATCTGACCTTAGCCGATTTGCCGGTTTATATTAAGGAAGTTGCTGAGCAAGAGGTGGTGAGTGAGGATTTACCTCTGACGGAGAAAGTTCGGCGGCTCGAGACCAAGGAAATTAAAAGAGCTTTGATCGAGGCCGACGGGGTTAAAAGCCGGGCGGCCAAGCTTCTGGGTATCACCGAACGCATGCTCAGCTATAAAATTAAAATTTATAATATCATTAAATAACAATTCCCGTTTTTTCGAGAAATGCTCGATTTATTGTTATCCTCTAAAATTTCATGGCAAGCCCTTGGCTAATTTGGCGGTTCATTATGAAGGTCGATTACTCCACAAATTGATTATATAAATAAATGAACCCGAAAGATCATTTATGCGGGACCAGAAAATTCAAAAGAGATCTCAATTCAGATTCCCGGCCCAGAATGCTAATAAATTAATAAATAGATGCTCTTTCTGGGATCTTTTAGTTTTAAGGAGTCAGAATCTTAATCATCTCGGACGGTTTTCTTCATTTTGAATTCAAATTAATTATTAAGGGATTTTTGAAATTAAATTGCTTTTATAAAGTCTGATCTGAATCACCTGCTCGTGGACCTGGAAAATTAAACTCAAGTTAAAAGCTATAATCTCTAAGATGTATTGCAAATAATCATTCCTTTTCATTCCTTTAAGGCTTGCTTTTTTAATATTATGGATATTTTTTTTGAGTTGCTCATTAAATGCTTTCTCTAAATGAAGTTTCGGTACGAGGATTAAGCCAGCAAAATTGTCTGCCTGGATTTCTAATTTTCGATGCTCATAAGGATCTGCTTTTCTTATAAAATCTTTCCAAGTTTCGAGACTATTTATCTTAATATTTTCATATACATATCTGTGCAAAATAATGTGTCCAAATTCATGGGCAAGAGTAAAGCGATATTGTTTCTCTAAATTAGTATATAGATATTCATCAACGTAAATAGTTTTTAAATCGCTAGAAACAAATGCATTTATTTCAAAATTAGAGTAAAGATTAGGAAAAGGGACAATGTTAACGCGATAAATGTTATCTAATATATGCTCGATTGGAACCGGAAGAGTAGATTCAAATCCATGTGTTTTTAGGATTTCGTGAGTCCTTTGGGCAATCTCATCATAAGATAAAAATCTTACTTTAAATTTAAAATTCAAGCTCAAGTTTTCCTTATCTTCTCAATAAGGTCATCAAGAAGCTTAGATGATACTTTTCTGCCTCTAAGCGTCCTGAAAATAACAGGCAAATTTTTAATAACTTCTGAATCCTCCAAGATATCTTCAGGAATTGCTCCTCGACACGCTGCCGCCCGATCAAAGAACTCAATCCAATCATCATTTCCCTTCTTAAGGCCAAGATAAGAGGCGTATGCTTCTAATTTTTGCCTTGATGCCGGAGGCGGTAAGAGCCCCCTTTCGAGCTTACTAATATTTCCTGGGTCAAGGCTATATTTCTTACAGAAATCTCTTAGCGTTAACCCAAGTTCAATTCTTTTTGCCTTAAAATACTCGCCGAAGATATTTCTTCGCCTCATTTTTTGCTTCCTCCTAATGTTGTATAAAATATACAACAATAGGTGGCCTTTGTCAATTTTTCCAATAAAAAAGACGAATTAATTTCGGGATCATTCTCATTGAGGATTTTTTTATGATGGCAGCCAATATGGTGATATGAAACAATAGGTTGAATAAAAATTCAATTTAGATTTGATTAAAAGAAGAAATATTTTGGCAAAAAGTCAACTCCAAGGTTATTCAAAAGCAGCCTATTTTTGAATAAAATAAAGTAATAGTAGGTCCGGGGATGCTGGAGAAGGGGAAAAGGCATAACTTTTTCCTAAACTTCCGCAATTTTCTAAGCAACAACACTCTATATCAAAAGGCTGACCAGAGAGACATATTTCACGCCATTATTTCTGAATTTTTTGATATACACCTCTGAAGCGGATATAATTTTAATAAATATACCAATGAATCTTAGCGAAGGTAAGCATGACACAAAGAAGGGGATCAAGAGGGGTATACAGAAATAAGCCGGCAATTAACAACAGCGCCACCCTTGGCTTTGAAAAGAGGATGTGGGAGGCGACAGACGCTCTCCGGGGCTCGATGGATGCCGCCGATTACAAACACGTTGTCCTTGGCCTGATCTTCCTCAAATATATCTCGGATTCATTTGAAGAGCTTCATGCCCGGCTTGAGGCCGAACGCTCCCAGGGTGCCGACCCAGAAGACCCCGATGAATACCGCGCTCTCAACGTTTTCTGGGTTCCTCCCGAAGCTCGTTGGTCCCGCCTTAAAGATAACGCTGTCCAGCCGATAATCGGTCAGCTTGTCGATGAGGCCATGGAGGCAGTCGAACGCGACAATCCTTTCCTTAAAGGGGTTCTCCCGAAGGATTACGCCCGCCCCGCGCTGGATAAGCAGCGGCTCGGCCAGCTTATCAACCTCATCAGCAATATTGGTCTTGGTGATGAAGAAAGTCGCTCTAAGGACATTCTTGGCCGCGTGTACGAATACTTCCTCGCCCAATTTGCCAGCGCTGAAGGCAAAAAGGGAGGAGAGTTCTATACCCCGCGGTGCATCGTCCGCCCCCTCGTTGAAATGCTCCAGCCATTCAGGGGCCGTGTCTATGACCCCTGTTGCGGTTCAGCAGGAATGTTCGTTCAATCTGAGGAGTTCATCCGGGCCCATGGAGGCCGCCTCGGCGATATCGCCATCTATGGCCAGGAATCAAATTACACCACCTGGCGTTTGGCTAAAATGAACCTGGCTATCCGGGGAATTGAAGGCCAGATCGCCCATGGCGATAGCTTCCACAACGACCGCTTTCCTGACCTGAAGGCCGATTATATCCTGGCCAATCCCCCGTTTAACGTCAGCGACTGGCGGGGCGAGCTCCTGAGAGAGGATAAGCGCTGGAGATACGGTGTTCCGCCCGTGGGTAACGCTAACTTTGCCTGGGTTCAGCACATCATTTACCATCTTGCGCCAACCGGTCTCGCCGGTTTTGTCCTGGCCAACGGCTCAATGTCTTCCAACCAATCCGGCGAAGGCGAAATCAGGAAAAACATCATCGAAGCTGACCTGGTTGACTGCATGGTTGCCCTTCCCGGCCAACTGTTTTATTCCACCCAGATTCCCGCCTGCCTCTGGTTTCTCGCCCGGGACAAAAAAAATGGCCGCTTCAGAGACCGCAGGGGCCAGGTCCTGTTCATTGATGCCCGAAAAATGGGCCGTATGGTGGACAGAACGCATCGTGAATTGACTGAGGATGACATCGCAAGGATTGCTGGGGCTTACCACGCCTGGCGAGGAGATAAGGGAGTCGGCAGAAAATACGAGGATATACCCGGCTTTTGTAAATCAGCTACCCTTGAAGAGATCCGAAAGCATGGCTATGTGCTTACCCCCGGTCGTTATGTTGGCGCTGAAAAAAAGGAAGACGACGGCGAGCCATTCGCCGAAAAGAAGCAGCGGCTGGTGGCTCAGCTGCGTGAGCAGCAAGCCGAGGCCGCTAAGCTGGATGCGGCTATCGCCGCTAACCTCAAAAACCTCGGCTTTCCCCTGAAGGAAGAATGATATGAGGCTGCTGACAAGACCAGATTGTTTATTAAAGATAAATGCCTTATTCTTTAATAAAGAAAACCGTTATTAAAGGGAAATATGGTGCGCTCAGATCGAGCTTGGTATATAAACTCTATGTAAAGAAGGGTGGCTTATTTTGGCAAATTTTAGGATATTCTCGGTACGAATCCTCTTTTAGTCCCTTACTCTGGCGTCAACGGCTGTTTCCTTTTCCTGCCTCGATTGTCAACACCTTTTGGCAGAAGAGATTTGAGAGCCTGAGCTGTCGCCTCTGGGACCAGGCAAAGACGGCCACCTTCGAGAGGTTGGTCCATTTCTTGATCCCTCCCTCCTGCGATGCCAGGAGTCTATCGTCCCCGACATCCCGAGCGCACC
>CALLJL010000025.1 GCA_938092135.1 uncultured bacterium | reverse complement strand
AGGTCTTAAACTCCGCCAACCCCTTCGTCGATAAAACCTTCGTTATCGCCGACGTCAAAAGCGTCTTCCCATGATCAATATGCCCTATCGTCCCCACATTAACATGGGGCTTCCGCCTCTCAAATTTCGGCTTCGCCATTTTACCTACCTCCTTTAGTTCTCACCTGTGAACAGGAATCCGTCCCTCTATTCGGGCAATTATTTCTTCAGCTATTTGGGCCGGAGTCTGTTCATATTTAAAAAATTCCATCGAAAAGCCACCTCGTCCCTGGGTCAAGGTTCTTAATACTGTAGCATAACCAAACATTTCAGCCAATGGGACCAGGGCTTTAATCACCCGAAGAGAAGCTTTCATTTCCATCCCTTCAATCTTACCCCGTCGAGAGTTGAGATCACCAACGACGGCACCAAGATAATCATCGGGGCACGTTACCTCTAATTTCATTATAGGCTCAAGAATAACTGGCTCGGCCTTAGCCGCAGCCTCCTTAAAGGCCATGGAACCAGCAATTTTAAAGGCCATAGCCGTGGAATCTACTTCATGAAAGGAACCATCAATCAGAATAGCTCGAACATCGACAACGGGAAAACCGGCCAGAACGCCTATTTCCATGGCCTCTCGAATACCACTTTGAACGGCAGGAATAAATTCTTTAGGAATAACTCCACCCTTAGTCTGGTCAATGAATTCAAAGCCTGCACCCCTAGGCAACGGTTCAATAATGATTACGCAATGACCATATTGTCCTCTTCCCCCTGTCTGCCTGATATATTTACCTTCTCCTTGAGCAGATTTAAGGATTGTTTCTTTGTAGGCAACTTGTGGTTTGCCTAAACGAGCCCTAACACCATATTCTCTCTCAAGACGATCCATAATGATTTCCAGATGAAGTTCTCCCATGCCATAAACAAGCATCTGTCCGGTCATCGGATCCTGTCCTACCTTAAAAGTTGGATCTTCAAGCATGAACTTGTTTAGAGCCTGATAAAGACGGTCATGATCCGCCTTTGAACGCGGTTCAATTGTCGCTGAAATAACTGGATCTGGAAATTTGATCGACTCCAAAACAATAGGCCGATTCTTTTGACAGAGAGTATCCCCTGTGGTCACACTTTTTAAAGAAGCTATGGCCGCTATGTCACCGGCAAAAACTTCCTGAATGTCCTTCTTCCGGTTAGCATGAACCTCCAGAAGTCGCCCAATCCTTTCTTCTTCGTCTTTTGTGGAGTTGTAAATCGTAGCTCCAACTCGCAATTTGCCAGAATAAACTCTTATATAGGCAAGGGAACCGAGATAGGGATCATTCATAATTTTAAAAACAAGAGCCGAAAAGGGTTCATTATCGTCAGCCTTTCTTATTTCCATTTTCATTGTCTTTGGATGGAAGCCCTGGATAGGAGGAATATCAACGGGCGAGGGTAAATAATCCACGATGGCATCCAGCAAGGGATGAACTCCTTTGTTGCGGAAAGAAGCTCCAAGAAGGACAGGAACCAGCCGGCAAGCTATTGTCCCTTTTCGAAGGGCGGCTTTCATTTCTGCTGGTGAAATTTCTTCACCATTAATGTATTTCTCCATAATGGCATCGTCAAATTCACTTAAAGCCTCGATAGCTTCAATTCTTTTTGCTTCGGCTTCAGGTCTGCGCTCAGGGCTTATATCTCGAACTTCAAAGGAAGTTCCAAGGAGATCGTTGCCCCAGTCAACTTCTTTCATTTCCACAAGATCAATTATCCCTCGGAATGATTCCTCTCGGCCCAATGGAAGTTGAATAAGAATAGGATGAGCTCCAAGACGGTTTTTTAACTGTTCAATGGCTGCTTCCGGATTAGCGCCAACGCGATCCATCTTATTTATATAAACAATTCGGGGCACTCGATATTTATTAGCCTGTCTCCAAACCGTCTCAGTCTGAGGCTCAACGCCGCCAACTGCACAAAGAAGAATAATCGCTCCATCAAGAACTCTTAGGGAGCGTTCTACTTCGGCTGTGAAGTCGACGTGGCCTGGGGTATCAATAATATTTATTCGATGATTTTTCCAAAAACACGTAGTGGCCGCTGAAGTAATGGTAATTCCTCTTTCCTGCTCCTGAACCATCCAGTCCATAACCGCCGTACCCTCATCTACCTCACCCATCTTGTAAGTAATTCCAGTATAAAAAAGGATACGCTCTGTAGTTGTAGTCTTCCCCGCATCGATATGAGCCATAATGCCAATATTGCGAACTCTCTCGATCGGGTACGACCGCATTTAATCTTCTCTCCATTTTGAAATCGGAGCAAATTTTCCTTCGGAAGACCAGAATTACCATTTATAATGAGCAAATGCTCTGTTGGCTTCCGCCATTTTATGGGTATCTTCCTTCTTTTTTATAGCACCTCCCCGATTATTGGCGGCATCCATTATTTCAGCCGCTAATTTTTCTTGCATTGATTTTCCGCTTCTTTCCTTAGCATATTGAACTATCCATCTTATAGCCAAGGAAAGAGAACGATTCGGTAGCACCTCCACAGGAACCTGGTAGGTAGCACCACCAACCCTTCTGGATTTTGTTTCAAGTAAAGGCCGAACATTTTCTACGGCTCTTTCCATAACTTTAAGAGGGTCCTCTTTCATCTTTGTTCTCAATATTTCCATTGCTCCGTAAACAATTTTTTCGGCCAGACTTTTTTTCCCTCGTCTCATAGTCACATTAATGAACTTCGAAACAAGGGTGCTGTTATAAAAAGGATCAGACGGTACCTGCCTCTTCTTAACTTTACCGCGCCTCGGCATTTATCTTCTCCTTCATGCCTTTCCAGGAATCTTCTTCTCCTTAGGCTTTTTGGCTCCGTAGAGAGATCGACTGCTCATTCTATTTTGGACACCCTCGGCATCCAAAGTGCCTCTTATTATATGATAGCGAACACCAGGCAAGTCCTTAACTCGGCCACCCCTGATAAGAACAACGGAATGCTCCTGAAGGTTGTGACCAATTCCAGGAATATAAGCTGTCACTTCCATATTATTAGTCAGCCTTACCCTGGCAACCTTTCTTAAAGCTGAATTTGGTTTTTTGGGCGTTGTTGTAAATACACGAATGCAAACCCCTCTCTTTTGAGGGCAACCACCCAAAGCAGGCGACTTGCTCTTTTCCTTTTTGCTCGAACGCCCTTTTCTAATTAATTGATTTATTGTAGGCAAACCTACCTCTCCATATAAAAAATAAATCATCAACCCGATTTGGAAAATTCTCGGGATTGATTGGCCGAATAATAGCAAAAATTGTCTTTTGTGTCAAGGAAATTGGGCTATTAAAAATAAAAAAGATGGAATTTTTAGGTCTTTTTAAATACTAGCTTTGGGGCTGTAAATCAGCTTCGGCAATTTCGGGCAACCCAGCTTCTTCCTTGATCATAACGCCTCGATGGGCTCGGTAACCTGTTCCAGCAGGAATAAGCCGACCCATAATAATGTTTTCTTTTAAACGCCGAAGATAATCAACTTTCCCATATAAACTGGCTTCCGTTAATACTCTAGTTGTTTCCTGGAATGAGGCAGCCGCGATGAAGCTATCGGTGCTTAAAGCACTTCTGGTTATCCCCAAAAGCAGAGGCCGCGCTTTAGCCGGTTTTCCACCTCTACGGATAACCTTTTCATTTTCTAATTGGAAGGTAAAGCGATCCACTTGCTCATCCACTAAAAATTCCGTATCACCTACTTCTTCAACCTTAACCCAGCGCAGCATTTGTCTAATGATAACTTCGATATGCTTATCATTAATAGTGACTCCCTGTAGTCGATAGACTTCCTGGATCTCCCGAAGTAAATATTCAGCCAGCTCTTTTTCACCCAGAACCCTAAGAATATCATGGGGATTTACAGGACCATCCATAAGGGGAGTACCAGCCCTAACTTTCTCGCCGTCGCTTACCGTAATGTGGGCTCCCTTGGGAAGCAAATATTCTTTCTCATCGCCTCTCTCATTGCGAACCACAATCCTTCGATAGCCTCGGGCGAGACCACCAATATGAACAGTGCCGTCAATTTCAGAGATGATAGCTGGATTCTTGGGCCGACGGGCTTCAAAAAGTTCTTCGGCCCGGGGCAGACCGCCAGTAATATCCTTGGTTCTGGCTACCTCACGAGGTATTTTGGCCAGAACATCGCCAGCATGAACTTTCTGACCATTTTTGACCTCAAGATGAGCCCCGGAGGGAAGATAATACCTTTTCAGAACTACCTTTTCCTTATTTGGGCCGACCGTTTCTTCGGCGACAATTTCTATCCTCGGTTGAAGTTTCTCCTCTCTTGATTCAGTTATGACTTGAGTGATCAAACCAGTAAATTCGTCTTGAACTTCTTCCATCGTGATTCCCAGAGCCACGTCATGAAATTCAACGATCCCAGATTCTTCGGTCAGTATATAAGTATTGAAGGGATCCCATTCAGCAAAGGCTTGCCTGGCTCTTACTTCCCCTCCGTCAGGGATCAGAATTTTCGCCCCGTAAGGAACCTGAAAATGCTCTATTTCTCGGCCCCGATAATCGAGAACAGCTATGTTGGCATTTCGGTTGACCACAACCAATTGGCCTTCTTTGTTGATTACCGTTTTAACATTGTTGAATTTTATTATTCCATCATTTTTAGCTTCAAGCCTCGATCTTTCAGTTCCCCGGAGAGCAATACCGCCAATATGGAAAGTTCTCATCGTCAGCTGAGTTCCAGGTTCGCCAATCGATTGAGCGGCTATAATACCAACGGCCTCACCAAGTTCTACTAACTTTCCTGTAGCGAGATCTCGACCATAACAGAGCTGACAAACACCTCGTCGCGATTCACAGGTAAGAACAGACCTTATTTTAACCCTTTCTATGCCAAGATTAATGAATTTTTCGGCGATTTCCTCGGTAATTTCCTGGTTCATATCAACTAGAATTTCTCCAGTATCAGGATGAACTACCCTTTCGAGAGAAATCCGACCAACAATGCGCTCAATGAAGGGCTCAATGATTTCTCCATTTTCAACGATGGCGGTGACATTTATTCCCTTGAGAGTTCCGCAATCATGCTGATCCACAATAACTTCCTGGGCCACATCAATTAACTTCCTGGTGAGATAACCGGCATTGGCCGTTTTAAGAGCTGTGTCAGCCAATCCTTTTCTGGCTCCATGAGTGGAAATAAAATATTGAAGGACATCAAGCCCTTCTCTTAAATTAGAAACAATAGGCGTTTCAATTATCTCGCCTGAAGGCTTGCTCATTAGTCCTCTCATGGCCGCCAGCTGACGGATTTGCTGACGATTACCTCGGGAACCGGAATCAACCATGACATAAAGAGGATTAAGATTAGGTGTTTCAAAGCTAACCCGCCGCATTTTATCAATCATGACATTAGAGATCTGTTCGGTCACAGCTGTCCAGATCTCAACTACCCGATTGAAACGTTCCCCAGCAGTAATTGTCCCCTCACGGTATAGTCGCTCCACTTCCTGAACCTCTTTCTCGGCCTTCTTTACCAGCTCCGTTTTCTCTTCAGGAATCAGAAAATCATCGATTCCAAGGGAAAAGCCAGCCATGGTGGCATAGGTGAAACCAAGTTCTTTCATTCGATCAAGAAGCTCGACCGTTGGCTGAAGACCTAATTTTTGGAAACAATAAAAAACGAGGTTTTCCAGGCCCTTTTTCTTAAGCATACCGTTGATAAAGGGAATTCCAGGAGGAAGAATACTATTGAATACTATTCTCCCAGGTGTAGTATCAATTAGCTTATTATGAACCTCCGTTATAGGGCAGGAATTTACAGCCTGGTCATCATAATAGGTGGCTAGATTCATCAATAAGCCAGAATAACGTACCTTTATTTTAGCCTGAAGATCCACTTCTTTATTTTCTAGGGCAAGTAAAACCTCTTCGGGGGAGGCAAAAATCCGGCCTTCGCCTTTAAGCCCCTTTTTCTCAATAGTTAAATAATAAGAACCTAAAACCATATCTTGGCTGGGTACAGCCAGAGGTCTTCCATGAGCAGGAGAAAGAATATTGTTGCTAGCAAGCATAAGCGTTTGAGCTTCTATTTGGGCTTCCACAGAGAGGGGGACATGAACGGCCATTTGATCGCCGTCAAAATCAGCATTAAAGGCTGCACAAACGAGGGGATGAATCTGGATTGCCTTACCTTCAATCAATACAGGTTCAAAAGCCTGAATACCGAGACGATGAAGAGTTGGGGCTCGGTTAAGAAGGATGGGATGTTCTCGAACTACCTCTTCAAGGTAGTCCCAGACTTCAGGTCTTTCTTGCTCATGCCATTCGCGGGCCACCTTAACACTGGGAACAAGACCCTCCTTTTCAAGCTTATGGAAAATAAAGGGCTTAAAGAGTTCAAGGGCCATCTTCTTAGGCAAACCACATTGATGAAGTTTTAGCTCAGGGCCAACCACAATAACCGAGCGACCGGAATAATCGACTCTTTTTCCCAGAAGATTCTGCCTGAATCTTCCCTGTTTTCCTCTTAAGGCTTCACTTAAAGATTTAAGAGGACGGCGATTGGCTCCTAAATGGACCCGACCTCGACGACCATTATCGAAGAGGGCATCCACTGCTTCCTGAAGCATTCTCTTTTCATTACGAATAATTAGCTCCGGAGCCTTGAGTTCGATTAATTTTTTTAAGCGATTATTTCTATTAATCACCCGGCGATAAAGATCGTTGAGGTCGGAGGTGGCAAAGCGGCCACCATCAAGACGAACAAGGGGTCTTAAATCGGGAGGAAGAACAGGAATGACTTTAAGAATCATCCATTCAGGCCGATTGCCTGATTTAAGCAGCCCTTTAAAAACCCGCAGCCTTTTGGCATAGCGAAGCTTGCGTTGCTGGGAGGTTTCTTTTTTCATCAGTTTCCGGAGCCGTTCAGCCTCTTTTTGGATATCTATTTTAGAAAGAAGTTTATCCAGAGCTTCGGCTCCCATGCCAGCTTCAAAGCGATTACCATATTTCTCAAGGGCTTCTTTATATTCGTCTTCAGAAAGAAGTTGTTTCTCTTTAAGGGGAGTATCTCCAGGATCAATAACTATATAAGATTCAAAATAAATGACCTTTTCCAGGTCTTTCATGGACATATCAAGGATTAAACCGATGCGGCTTGGTGGGCTTTTGAAAAACCAGATATGAGCCACTGGAGCGGCAAGTTCTATATGGCCCATTCTCTCTCGCCTTACCTTGGATTTAGTTATCTCTACTCCGCACCGTTCACAAATTATGCCCCGATATTTCATCCGCTTATATTTACCGCAAAGGCATTCGTAATCATTGATGGGACCAAAAATCTTGGCGCAGAAAAGGCCATCCTTTTCAGGTTTAAAAGTTCGATAATTGATCGTCTCCGGTTTGGTTACTTCCCCCCAGGACCAGCTACGGATTTTTTCGGGGGAAGCAATGGTTATTCTTACCCGGTCAAAGTCAACCTTTGTCTTGCCTGAATTAGGTCTGGCATTCATGGTTAATCTCCTTTGCCCTTTTTGGGAATCTGAATTCCCCAGGGCAATGTAGGTTCTTTCTCTGCCTTTTCCAGCTCCACATCCAGGCAGAGACTTTGAAGTTCTCGAATTAAAACATTAACTGATTCGGGCAAACCGGGTGTAAAATCAAGATCGCCTTTAACAATAGCTTCATAGACTTTGGCTCGGCCCTCAACATCATCCGATTTGACTGTTAACAATTCCTGAAGGGTATGAGCCGCTCCATAGGCCTCGAGGGCCCAGACCTCCATTTCTCCAAAACGCTGTCCACCAAATTGAGCCTTGCCACCGAGAGGTTGCTGGGTTATCAGGGAATAGGGCCCTGTGGAGCGAGCATGAATTTTATCATCAACCAGATGGTAAAGTTTCATCATATAGATATAGCCTACAGTTACTTCTTGATCGAATGGTTCACCGGTAATCCCATCATAAAGAATCGTTTTTCCAGATTCAGGCAACCCAGCTTCTTTCAGTAATTTCTTGATTTCCTCTTCACTCATGCCATCAAATACAGGTGATGAAATCCATAGATTAAGTTTCTTGGCTGCCCAGCCAGCATGGGTTTCGAGGATTTGACCAATATTCATTCGGGAAGGAACACCAAGAGGATTCAGGACAATTTCAACGGGAGTTCCATCAGGCAATCTTGGCATATCTTCCTCAGGCACTATTTTAGCAACAATTCCCTTATTTCCGTGGCGCCCTGACATTTTATCCCCAACCGATAACTTCCTCTTCATGGCGATATAGACTTTGACAATTTGAATAACCCCAGGAGCAAGCTCATCACCTTTCTTAAGGTCTTCCACCTTTTCCTTGAAATCAGCCCGAAGAGCTTCAATCTGTCGCCTTGTTTTTCTTTCAATATCCCTAATTTTACGGTCCCTTTCAGGATTTTCTTCAAGTTTAAGCTTGGGATAATCATCGGGATCAATTTGATCAAGGATTTTTTCTGTTAGCTTCATCCCTTTGGTCAAGGTTAAATTGCCAATTTTATGATCTCGGCTAACGGTTTCTCCCTTCAAGACGGCTTTTACCCGACGCCATTTTTCTCTTTCTATAATACTTATTTCATCATCAAGATTACGCTTCATCCGATTAATTTCTTCTTTTTCAATTATTTTAGCTCTTGGTCCTTTTTCACTTCCTCGGCGGGTAAAAATCTTGACATCAATGACAGTTCCCTCAATACCAGGAGGGCAATAAAGAGATGCATCTTTTACATCAAGGGCTTTCTCTCCAAAGATAGCCTTCAGGAGTTTTTCCTCAGGGGTCAGTTGGGTTTCTCCCTTTGGCGCCACCTTGCCAACCAAAATATCTCCAGGCTTGACATAAGCGCCGATACGGACAATACCATTTTCATCAAGGTTGCGCAGAACTGATTCAGGAACATTCGGGATATCCCTTGTTATCTCTTCAGGACCGAGTTTCGTATCTCTGGCTTCTATGCTCTCTTCAACAATATGGATTGAAGTATAGATATCTTCTTTTACAAGCTTTTCGCTGACCACGATGGCGTCTTCGAAATTGTACCCTCTCCAGGGCATAAAAGCGCAGAGGATATTCCGGCCCAGAGCAAGTTCGCCATGGTCGGTACAGGCTCCATCAGCCAAAATCTGCCCTTTTTCTACTCTTTGGCCTTTACGAACTATTGGCCTTTGATTAATGCAAGTATTTTGGTTGGTTCTTCTAAATTTAGTTAAAATATAAAGATCGGTTCCAACCTCATGATCTCCAGAATTTTCTTTTTCATCCACCCTGACCAAAATTCTCTCGGCATCCACAAATTCCACAACCCCAGATCGTCGACAGATAACAACGTCGCCTGAACCCCTAGCTACAATAGCTTCCATTCCAGTTCCAATGAGGGGAGCTTCAGGTCGAAGCAGCGGCACAGCCTGACGCTGCATATTGGAACCCATCAAGGCTCGGTTCGCATCGTCATGTTCGAGAAAAGGAATAAGAGAAGTCGAGAGAGAGACAAGTTGTTTAGGAGAAACGTCAATAAATTCAATTTGCTCGCGAGGTAATACTTTAAAGTTGCCACCCTGACGGGCATGAACATATTCATCTAAAATTAAGCCGTTTTCATCAATTCGAGTGTTGGCCTGGGCTATATTATGCTTTTCCTCTTCCCAGGCAGTTAAATAAAAACAGGCTGGTTCGGCCAAAGGAAGACGACGAACCTTATTTCGCGATAATTCCTCGAGAGCTTTCTCAAATTCGCCCTTTTCCACCATCTGGCCGACCTCAAAAGAGCTATCACCTGGTTCAACAATTCGAACATAATCGACAACTCGGCCATTTATTACTCGACGATAGGGAGTTTCAATGAAGCCAAAAGCATTAACTCGAGCATAACAGGCCATAGAGGAAATCAAGCCAATGTTTGGCCCCTCAGGAGTTTCTATTGGGCAAATACGGCCATAATGGGAAGCCTGAATATCTCTCACCTCGAAGCCGGCTCTCTCCCGGCTCAAGCCACCCGGCCCAAGCGCACTCAATCGCCTCTTGTGGGTGATCTCAGCAAGAGTGTTGATTTGATCCATAAACTGAGAAAGCTGGGAGCTACCAAAAAACTCTTTAAGTGCTGCCATAACAGGTTTGGAATTGATTAAGTCCTGGGGCATAGCTGCACTCAAGTCAGAGCTTACCGTCATTTTTTCTTTGATAGTCCGCTCGAGTCGGGTCAAGCCGATACGGAAGGCATTCTCCACTAGTTCACCCACTGAACGGACTCTTCGATTTCCTAAATGATCAATATCATCAATGTTTCCTTCACCATTTCGCAATTTAAATAAATATTTAATTACCTCAACATAATCGAGAGGACGAAGGACTTTTTCCTCAAGGGGGGTTTCAACACCAAGCTTAATATTAAATTTAAGCCTTCCTATTCGAGAAAAATTATATTTTTGGGGATTGAAAAACATGTTATGGAATAGACTGTGAGCGCTTTCAATGGTATGGGGTTCCCCAGGTCTCAGCTTGCGATAGATTTCAGCCAGTGCTTCTTGGGTGCTTTTATGAGGATCTCTTCGCAGAGTATTGCTAATGATATCGCCACAGGGATTCTCTTTGGGAAAGAAGATTTCAAAGGGTTCCCCCCTGGCCATTAATAAATCAAGTTGAATGTCCCCGAGCTCTTCATTTGCCTTGACCTTTCCCTTGATTGAGGTCAAAGAATAGGCATTTTGAAGGTCCCTTTTGCTAATGGGAATCCTCGATATCCCCTTCTTTTTTAGTAAATCCAAGGTTTCAGAGGTAATTTTCTTTTTTGCTGGCCAAATGACAGCTTTCGTCTTTGGATCAACAATATCTTGGCTTAAAGTTTTACCGATAAGATTTTCATCAACCTCAAAATAAAGCTTTCCCTCTTCGGGAATGACCCGATAAATCCTGTAAAATAACCTGAGAATATCTTCATCACTGCCAAAACCAAGGGCTCTAAGGAAAACACTGGCTAAAAACTTTTTCTTCCGATCAAGACGGACGTGGAGAAGGTCCTTGGAATCGTATTCAAATTCTACCCAAGCTCCCCGATAAGGAATTATTTTAGCCACGTAGCAGCCCTTAGATTCAGTGGGTCGAAAATAAACACCAGGTGAACGCTGCAACTGACTGACGGCAACTCTCTCAACGCCGTTGAAAATAAAGGTGCCTTTATCCGTCATTAGGGGAATATCGCCAAAATAGACCTCTTGCTCTTTGATATGCTTCAGTCTTCGGGTCTTTGAACTGGCATCCTTTTCCCAAGAGATAAGCCTTAATTTAACTCGCAGGGGGACAGCATAGGTATAGCCTTTTTCAATGCACTCAGCTGGCGAATATTTTATTTTTAATTGAACCCGATCGCCGCAATGGTCACAGAGAGGGAGGTCAAATTGGCGAGAGGAATGGCAGTAAGGACAGGCTCCATTCTTTGTAAGATCAAAACGGGGTGGCAGAAGTGTTCCGCAAACGCGGCAGCGAGCTCGAGAATTTTCAACACCTTTAAGGCGCCCGCACTTACATTCCCAGTTGCCAACTGTGTAACTAACAAATTCGAGTTGAGTTGTTTCTTTAAAATCAGATATGGGAAAAATATCTTTAAAAGCAGCTTGTAAACCAACATCTTTTCTTTCCTCGGGAAGCAGATCCATTTGGAGAAATTCATTATAGGAATCAATTTGAACTGATAGGAGGTCTGGAAGAGGAATAGGGTTTTTTATTTTGGAGTAATCAACCCTCTGTCGATAGGTATTGGTTGTATCAGGGCTTTTCATCCTTTTCCCCCTCGCCTAATAGATAAGGAGAAACATTTCTGTTTCTCCTAAAACCCAAAAATATAATTTTAAAATTATTGTATCTCCACAACGGCGCCTACTTCTTCAAATTTGGCCTTAATAGCCTCAGCTTCCTCCTTGCTAACTTTTTCTTTTATTGGCTTAGGCAAAGAGTCAACCAAATCTTTGGCTTCCTTTAACCCTAAATTAGTCAGTTCCCGGACTATTTTGATCACATTAATCTTTTTATCGCCAGCGCTTTTGAGAATCACATTGAACTCAGTTTTCTGTTCTTCAGCCTTGGCTTCCGCTGTCGTAGCGGGACCAACTCCGGGCATGGCCACAGGCATAGCCGCGGCTGCGGAAATTCCATATCTTCTTTCAAATTCCTTAATATAGTCGGCTAGTTCGAGCAAAGTTAAACTATCAAGATGAGCAAAAAACTGCTCTTTAGTAATGCGGGTTTCACCGTTAGACATTTTTACCTCCAACGCTATTTTTTATTTTTTAATTGGCTCAGCATAAAGCCGAATTGAGCCAGGGGAGCCTGGAAAGTGCGCATTAAATTAATCAGAGGATAAGCCATGAGATAGGCCACCTTGGCTAAAAGTTCAGCCCGCGAGCTCAAGCGGCAGACTTCATCAAATTTATCCCCGGAAAAAACATAACCTTGCAAAACCCCACCTTTTATTTTCAGAATTTTATTCTGAGCTGAAAAGTCTTTTAAAAAACGAGCCAGGGCAATAGGATCGCCATCAGGAAAAGCTAAGGCGGTGGGTTTCTGAAAATAATCGCGAACTTCTTTTGGCAGATTAGCCTTTAAAGCTCTTAGAGCAAGTCGGTTTTTGATGACTTTAAAAACACCGCCCATTTGGCGAATTGATTTGCGCAGGCGAGTAGCTTGGGAGACCGTCATCCCCTGAAAATCCACAATATAGAAAGAATCATGCCGCGAAAACAATTCGTTTAATTCCTCAATCAGCTTGATTTTCTTTTCTTTTTTCAACTTGCCCTCCCTTTATCACAGATTTTCCAGGACAGATTCAGATAATTTTAAGGAAGGACCCATGGTTGAGGAAATGGCCATACTGCGAACATACTTTCCTTTGGCTGCCGGAGGCTTAGCTTGAATAACCGCCTGAATAAAAGCCTTGATGTTATCAACCAGTTTGTCCTCGGAAAAGGAAAGTTTGCCGACGCCAGCATGAACAATTCCTGTTTTATCGACTCTGAATTCGACCTTGCCGGCCTTTATTTCCTGAACAGCTTTTTTAATATCGAAGGTAACTGTACCGGACTTAGGGTTGGGCATCAACCCCTTAGAACCAAGAATTCGACCTAACTTACCAACACTACGCATAACATCAGGAGTGGCAATTAAAACATCAAAATCAAGCCAGCCAGAGGCAATCTTTTCGATAATTTCTTCACCACCCACATAATCAGCTCCGGCTTCCTCCGCTTCTTTTATCTTTTCTCCTGAAGCAATAACGCAAATTTTTTTCGTTTTTCCCGTCCCATGAGGCAAAACTACAGTTCCTCGCACCATCTGATCAGAATATTTCGGGTTAACTCCCAAGCGCATAGCTATCTCAACGGTTTCATCAAATTTTGAGTAACTAATTTTTTTTAAAAGACTTACGGCTTCCTCCAAAGTATATTCTGATTTGGTGATTTGTTCTTTAGCCTTTAAATATTTTTTACCCCGCTTACTCACCAATCACCTCCAGCCCCATATTTTTCGCCGTACCTATAACAATTTTCTTAGCCTTTTCCAAGTCATCGGTATTTAAATCGGGCAATTTTATCCGAGCAATCTCCTCAATCTGTTTCATAGTTACCCGGCCAACTTTTTCCTTATTGGGAGAGCTTGAGCCTTTGGCTATTCCAGCAGCTCTTTTTAATAAAAAAGAAGTAGGTGGTGTTTTAAGTTCAATAGTAAAGCTTCTATCACTGTAAATGGTAACGACTACTGGAACAATCAGACCATCCTCCATTTTCGCCGTCATCTCATTAAACTTGCGAACAAATTCCATTATATTGACATTATGTTGTCCCAGGGCTGGACCAACAGGAGGAGCTGGGCTGGCCTGCTTAGCCGTCAATTGAAGCTTGACCTGAGCTTTAATTTCCTTAGACATTTTTCCTCCTAAATTTTTTCCACTTGGAGAAATTCAAGTTCAACCGGAGTAGATCGGCCAAAAATAGTTACCAATACCTTAAGTGTGTTCTTTTCGTGATTGACTTCTTCGACTATACCATTGAAATTATAAAAGGGGCCGTCAATAATTCTCACAGCTTCGCCTTTCTCAAAGGTATGTTTCGGCTTTGGTTTTTCTGAAGTCTTTTCCATATGACGAACAATCTGATTAACTTCATCTCGGCTTAAAGGTACTGGTTTTCTTCCAGACCCGACAAAACCAGTTACTTTTGGGGTCTGCCTCACCAGATGCCAGGTGGTATCATCAAGTTCCATTTCAATGATAATATAGCCAGGGTAGGCTCTTTTAGTCGAAACAACCTTCTTTCCTCCCTTAATTTCAACTACATCTTCTGTGGGGATAATTATTTGGCCAAACTTTTCGGCCAGACCGGCTTCTTCAGCCCTCTGACGAATAGATTCCATTACAAACTTTTCATACCCAGAATAAGTATGAACTATAAACCATTGCTTGGCCATTTTAACCTCAAGCTATCTTAGCAGGGCTTCCACCTTAGCCAAAACCCAAGAAAAAATAACATCCCACAGAAAAAGATAAAATCCAAAAAAAATGACCGCAACAATGACCACCAGGGTGGTGTTGGCGACTTCTCGCCGAGAGGGCCAGGTGACCTTCTTGGCTTCATTGCGCACGTCCCTAAGATAATTAATAAAACGCTTCCACCATTTTTCCTTGGAATTCATAGCCAATCCTTTTTAGGCCCCTAATTATAAGTTTCCTCTCGCTGGCAAAGAGCGAGGGGAAAGGATAAGTGGCAGGTGAGGCAGGACTCGAACCCGCAACCTGCGGTTTTGGAGACCGCCGCTCTAACCAATTGAGCTACTCACCTGCCCTTTATGTGTCAGGCTCAGTTTCTTTTCACTCCTTTCTCTATTTTACCTCTTTGTGCAAAGTATGCTTCTGACAAAATCGACAATATTTTTTTAATTCCAGTTTTTCCGTCTGCTTTTTTTTATTTCTTGTTGTAGTGTAATTTCTTCGCTTGCACTCAGAACATTGTAAAGTAACAATTTCTCTCATTCTATATCACCGGGTTATTCCAGGATTTCAGTGATAGTGCCGGCCCCGACTGTGCGACCGCCCTCGCGGATGGCAAACCGCATCGCCCGCTCCATCGCCACATCCGTTATCAGTTCCACCTCTATCTCAACACTATCACCAGGCATCACCATCTC
>CALLJL010000024.1 GCA_938092135.1 uncultured bacterium | reverse complement strand
AATTTTGACAAGAGCCGGATTAAACTAATTTTATGCCCAACAATATCTTCTTCCTTTTTATGGATGATAAAATTTGCTCGAGAACTAATTCTCTTTCCTCTGGCTCAAAATCATTTTTTTCAATTATCGTTTCCTCCTTTTTTATTATTGCCTTGATCAATTTTGAGCTCTGGGCCTTTTTGATTATGGGCTTATCATCCAAAGCTTTGAATTTCGTCACCTGAATCCACAGGGTAACCTCATCGCCCCTTTCTCGAATTAAAATGAAGAGATGATCATCCTTATAGGAATCGTCATCATCCTTCCCAAGAAAGGATTGCCATTCCCTCAGTCCCTCAGGCGAAACTAAAGCCGCAGGTTTAACTTCATGGTAAATCTCTCTGATCCGGGACGCAATCGGATCAGGCTTTACTTGAAAAGCCTCTTTCTGACTATTTTTTATTTCTGAATAAGTCTCGATTTCTCTCTGTTCAGCATAAATCCGATTAAGGTCAGAAAAAAGGATATATAGCAAGTAAAAAATAAGCCAAAGGAAAACGGAAAGGAAAGGTAAAAAGGAAAGAATTGTCCTTTTTCTCGACTTAATATTTCGTCTGCTAAGGTTCATAAAGCGCTGAAGTTCATAAATAATTTAATCATAACTTAACAAAACGAAAAGAATTGCCTGTCCAGGCCAGAAATTTTTTAAAATCAGCCAGACTCAGGCCAATAGTTACAGTATTTATATTCGGATGAAAGTGAACAGTTTCCGCTATCTCAAGATCAGCATCAATTATTACCTCCACTTCCTTATTCAGATCATTGATAAGGCCAAAAGGTGAAACTGAGCCTGGATCAACCCCGAGATAACGGCGCAATCTTTCAGGCGAGGCAAAGCTCAGCCTTTTTTCGCCGAGCTTTAGAGCCAGTTTTTTCAAATCCACCGGCTTTTCATGCTCAGCAATAACCAGAAAATGTCGCTGGCCCTTTTCATCCCTCAAAAAAAGATTTTTGCAGCGGGCTCCAGGTAAGCCGGCCCAGTGGAGGCGAGCCTCAGCCACAGTATAAACGGGCGGATGTTCATAACGCACAAAGCCTATACCCAGTCGGTTTAAAATTTCATAAACTTTTTCCTCAGCCGAATTCATGACCAATTCGCTCGTAATTTTTTATCGAAGATTTTTTCTCTCCAAAATTATAACCTGACAATTGCGGCCGCCACCAGATTAGCTACTCTTGTTCTTACTGGTATTATAACCCCTTTATCGTCTGGATGAACCCGATTGGTTAAAAAAATAACAAAGGTTTCTGTTTCTGGATCTATCCAGATGGAAGTTCCGGTATAACCGGTATGGCCATAAGAAGAGTGGCCAAAAAGATCACCCCGGTTGGTCGAATAAGCGGAGTTAATATCCCAGCCAAGACCGCGTCCCGAAAATAAAACTTCGGGATAGATTTCAATCATTCTTCTGACACTCAAGGGGCTTAAGATCCGATGACCATTAAATTCTCCATAATTAAGCATCATCCGGGCAAAAATAGCCAGGTCATCGGCCGTAGAAAAGAGGCCGGCGTTTCCGGAAATTCCTCCCTGGAGGCGTGCCAAGGGGTCATGGACAATGCCAATTAGGGGCTTTCCATTGATAACTTCAGTGGCTACGCATCGACTCCGCATCTCTGGCGGCGGATTAAAGAAAGTATGTTTCATGCCTAAGGGCTGAAATATATTTTCCCGGGCAAAAGTAGCGATATCCTGACCAGTTACTTTTTTTATGATATAAGCTAGAATAATATAACCCAAGCAACTATAGCGAAAATCCTTTCCGGCTGAAAACTCTTTTTTAAGCGTGGCAATATGTTTAACCAGGGTCTCAGTTGAACAGGGAAAGCCATAGAGTTTGGCCACTTCCTCGGCATTCGTATAAGCCGGAAGTCCAGAAGTATGGGTTAAAAGATGGAAGAGACGGGGCTCCTCTCCTTTCTGTCCCTTTTCATCTTCAAAGACGGAAAATTCAGGGATGTAATCTCTAACTTTATCGTTAAGGCTGAGCACCCCCCTCTCTACCAGAATCAGGATAGAAGTGGCGGTGGCCACAGGTTTGGTTATGGAGGCTAAATCAAAGAGATGATCGATTTTCATGGGTTTTGCTTCAGGAACCAGCTGGGAATAGCCGTAGGCTTGACGAAAAACGATTTTTCCCTTCCGACCAACGATTATAACTGCTCCAGGAAAATATTTCTTTTGAATACACTCAACTAAGTATTTATCCAGAAGCTTTAATCTCTCCGAAGAGAGGCCAACTTCTTCTGGTCTGGTTAAAGCCATTAGGGGTGAAATAAAAAACAAAAGAAAAATAAGAAAAAATATCAGAACTATTTTTCCTGAAGTCTTCTTTTCAGCCTCCATTTCTTCGAGCCTCCTTTCTCCATTCCTCATTTTCTTTTCTTTAGTTAATTCAAGACTATAATTCAAGAATATTACTTTTCTATAATTAAATTTCTGATTTTTAAAATTTTGATCTTCTAATCGCTAAGACCATTTCATTTAAGCCTGGGACGCTGGGCTAAAAGCCTTTCAATTTCATCAATTTCTTTGGGCACATCCTTAGTCAAAACTTCACAGCCATTGGCCGTAATGAGCACTGTGTCTTCAATCCGGATCCCAATATTTTTTTCTGGATAGTAAAGAGCTGGTTCAATGGCAAAAACCATGCCCGGACGAAGGGGAATTCCTGTTGGGCCAACATCATGGGTGCTAAGACCAACATAATGACCTATGCCGCCTCTCAGGCCACGGGCATCAATTTTTTTCTTTTTTAGCTCTTCCTCAACATGTCGTCTCACATCATCTGCGGTGACTCCAGGTCTGTAGGCTTCAATGCAGGCTTTCTGGACGGTTAAAACGATCTCGTATACTTCCCTTTGTTCAGGAGTAAATTTACCGGAAACAGGCCAGGTGCGGGTTATATCTATACAGAGCTGATCTAAATCAGCTCCAAAATCCATCAAGATTAAGTCTCCTTCTTCAAGGCGTCGTGAATTTTTGTTGTAATGGAGAATACAGGTATTAGGACCTGAACCCACAATTGGAGCATAAGCGGGACCCCTGGCGCCGCCTTTGAGAATGTGAAAAATGGCAACGGCTTCGATCTCATATTCATACATCCCTGGTCTTGAGGTCAGCATGGCTTCTTTAATTGCTTCTGCTGTCAGCTTTCCATTTCGACGGAGGATGGCTATTTCTTCTTCAGTTTTAATCAGCCTCATTTCATCAATCAAGGGAGTGACATCATGAAGCTCCACCTCAGGAAATCTTTCCTTCAATTTTTGAACGCGATGTTCATCAAGAGAGATGAGGTCGTTATAATGAATTCTATTTTTTCGGGCCATGAATATTCGCATCTCCCCTCGGCTCATATCAACTTGATCTCTGGGCGAAAGGCGGACATAAAATTTCGATTTTGGGCCCCTTGTATTTCGGGCCAAATATTCCTCAAATTCACTTAGTTCCATAACTCTCGTTAAACCAAGGCGCTCAGCGTTTTTCTCCATTTTCAGCCAATTTGGACCCTCCATTATCTCTTCTCTTGCGGTCTGGTGGGGCAAGAAGAGGAAAGATTCCTTTGTTTTCCCATTAAGAACGAGAATGGCATTTTTATCTTCGATCCCGGTAAAATAAAAAAAGTCATTATCCTGCCGGAAATGGGCAGCCGGTTGATCCATGGCTTCACCAAAAAGAATAATCAAACCATCACCCACTTTGTTCATCAGATTTTCCCGGCGCTTTATCATTTCTTCCCGGCTGTAGCCGGTTCTCTGGCCAAAAAATAAGCCAGGTTCAACCAAAAGAAAAAGGAGGGTAATAATAATTGCCTTAAAAAAATATCGCTTTGTTTTTAAGTTCAAGTTAAACCTCCCGGCGAATTTTTATTAAATTGAATATTTTTTTGAAAATTTTCAATCTTTAAAAAAAATTTTTAGCTTGGCTACACTTTTTAATTATTATAAAAATGACGAATCGGAAAGTAGCTATTGATAATTATCTCGGCCATTGTCTCCTCTTTAATTTTTCGTTTCTTTAGCCTTAATTTTAATTTTCCTCTTTTTCCCGGCTTGATTGCCTAATTTTCTTCATTTTGACTTTTTTCTGGATTTGGTTTTTTCCGGTATTTCTCAAACCAGGCCATGAGGTAGAGCTGCTGAGCCAGCCGATGGGAAGGTCGGCGCCAGCTATGATACTCCTCAGGCATTCGCACAAGAAGGGTTTCTTTTTTCAGCATCTTCAGGGCTCGATAATATTCCTCACTTTGGCTGATAGGGGTTCTTAAATCAGCCTCGCCAGTCATAATCATAATTGGTGTTTTAACATTGGCTACATAGTGAATAGGTGATCGCTGAATATACTCCATTGGATCTTCCCAAGGATATTTCTGAAATTGCCGATACCACATATGACCATCGGTTGTCCCCACAAAGGAATACCAGTTAGTAACTGGCCTCATGGAAACGGCGGCCCGGAATCGGTCAGTATGGCCTACAATCCAGGCAGTCAAAACCCCGCCTCCGCTTCCGCCACAGACAAAGAGGTTTTCAGGATCAATAAAGCCTTTGGCTAAAGCGGCATCCACTCCCGCCATAAGGTCATCATAATCCTTACCTGGATAGGCGAATTGAATACCATTAACAAAATCCTGGCCATAACCAGTGCTTCCTCTTGGATTCGTATAAAGGACAGCATAGCCATTAGCAGCAAAATTCTGCCATTCCCAATTAAAAGCTACAGTATACATTGCCCAAGGTCCACCATGAATCCAGAGGACCATAGGATATTTCTTGTTAGGTTCAAATTCGGCAGGCTTGATCAGCCATCCCTGAATCTTTAATCCATCGGAAGAATTAAACCAAAGTTCTTCCACCTCCCCAAGTTTTACCCCCTCTAAAACGTCCTGATTCACATCAACAAGCTCCTTAATTTGGGAAGGCTGATTAAGATTAAAAGTAATAAGATATCCTGGTCGATAGAAATTGGATATGACAGCCGCCACCTGACCGTTTCGGGCCAGGGAATATTCTGAAATGTAATGAACTCCCTGGGTTATTTTCTTTATTCTGCCGTCAAGTGAAACAAAATAGAGGTTGGACTCACCTTTTTCGGGCATTAAATAATAGAGTCCGGAACTATCAGGCGCCCAAGTAACGGAAACAGGTGAATTAGGAAGATTGCCGGCTAAAAGCCTTTTTCTTTGTCCTTCTTTATCCATCAGATAAATGCTCGAAAGATGGGAGGTAAAATTGCGATCATCATAGCCCGTATAGGCTATCCACTGGCCATCAGGGGAAACGAGAGGATTATTGTCCGGCCCTTTTCGATCAGTAAGTGCCTTTATCTCCAGGGTCTTCAAATCAACCACATAAATCTCGGAATCTCCCATCTGGTATTCGGCCTCGGGTTTGCGGATGGCCGAAAAATAAATTTTGGTGCCATCAGCTGAAAAAGTGGGATTATTATGGGAGTAATCTCCCGTAGTAATTTGACGGGGTGTACCTCCAAGCTCAGCATTTATAATAAAAACATGGTTATATCCCTTGGGCAAAGGCCCTCGACCATCAGTCCTCCAGGAAAGGCGATCGATAATTACTGCCGGCGCGGCCCATTTAGCTCCTTCAGGACGAGGCGGAAGCTTGATGGGCAAAATTGGATTATTGTCGGGGACAAAGTAAGTAAAGGCCAGGTTCTTGCCATCAGGTGACCAGACAATATTGGCAGGAGCCCTTTCAAGATGGGTCAGCTGGGCAACTTCCCTCGTATCAAGCCACATGACATGAATCTGCGTTGAGCCATCCCTTTCAGATAGAAAGGCTATTTTTTTGCCATCGGGAGACCAAACAGGTGAAAAATCACGCCAATTGCCATGGGTCAATTCCCTGACTCTTTTGCCTTCAATATCCACCAGCCATAAATTAGATCGAATCTGATCATTCATCTTATCCACCCAGGAACGGGTAAAAATTATGAGCTTGCCATCGGGAGAAATAGATGGATTACCTACCGACTCCATTTCGAAAAATGTCTCTGTAGTTAACAGGCGATAGGGCTTTTGTTCTGAGCTAAAATAAGAAAAAAAGACAAAAGCTAAAATATTAATTAGGATTAATTTTTTAAAAGACCTCTTGGGGTTCATCGGTAAAACCTCCTTTCTAAAGCCTCTGTTCATTTACTCCAATTTATTTATTTTTTGTTATTCCAAGTTATTTCAAAATTTTTTTGACTATATTATTAATTTAAAAAAATTTCTCTGGACTATTAACAAAGGAATATTACCAAACGACGCCATAATCATCACCATAATTACTTGAACCTCCCCAAAAGGTGCCGTTTTTTTGGTCAAAATAAATTGCGTTTATGGGACCTGAAGTATACCGTTTGAAAGAGATTCGATAACCCATTCGGCTTAAAGCTTCTCTGACTTCAGCTGGTATTTTTTCATTAAGCTCAAGCTTACCAGGAGAACACTCATGCTGATCAAAGGAACTGCGCATTTGATAGCTTGTGAAATTAGCCGCCTCACAGGCCTGCTGAACATTCATCCCGAATTCAACGACATTGAGAAAAAACTGGAGCAAATTTTGATCTTGGGTATCTCCACCCTGAACAGCAAAGGAAAGGAAGGGTCGACCATCTTTTAGAGCCAGTCCTGGAGTTAGAGTAGCTCTTGGTCTTTTGCCAGGGGCAATAACATTGAAGGGATTTTCCTCTTCATTCAAGACAAAACTCTGAGCTCGCTGACTCAATCCGATTCCTGTTCGGCCAGCGATAACACAGGGAATCCACCCACCGCTTGGAGTCATAGAAACTACCCAGCCCTGTGCATCGGCAGCTTGAATCGAAGTAGTTCCCTGCCAAAAGCTTTTGGTTTCTTCATCCCCCTTTTTTTCTAAAAAAGGCTTGTTTGACCATTTTTGTAAATAATGGAGAAACGGATTCTTTTTGCCTTCAAAGGGATAGGGGTCACCGGGTTTAGCCTCATGGTCATTGACTTCCCAGTTAATCAGTTTGATTCTTTCTCGAGCATATTCCTTTGACAACAATCCTTTAATGGGTTCTTCAGGCGGAAAATAGGGATCTCCATAGTAAAAATCGCGGTCAGCAAAGGCCAGGTTCATTACCTGATAAAGAGTATGAATATACTTGGCACTATTGTAACCCATCGCTTTTAAATCAAAATTTTCGAGCATATTGAGGGCCTGAAGCATCACCGGACCCTGAACCCAGCAGTTGAGTTTATAGACCTCAATCCCCCGGTATGTAGTCATTACTGGTTCTTCAATGTAAACTTGCCATTTGTCAAGGTCTTCAAGGGTAATAAGCGCCCCTTCTTCTTGACAACCCCGAACAAATTCCCGAGCAATATCTCCTCGATAAAAGCGGTCGTAAGCAGCGTAAATCGCCTCCCGGCGATTTTTGCCTGCAGCCAGAGCCTTTTGCTCAGCGTCAACCAATTTTAGTAAAGTTTCCTTAAGCTCTGGCTGGGAAAAGACTTCTCCCGGCCAAGGAGCTTCATGGGTTTCTCCAGGATGGGTTAAAAAGATGCGTTTTGAATGAGACCATTGTTTTATTTTATTTTTGTTGTTTTCAATTCTATCTACAGTTTCCTGCTCAATGGGATATCCTTCAGCCATCTGAATGGCTGGTGCGAGAACTTCCTTTAGACTTAAGGTGCCGAATTCGGCCAACATAACCATCAATCCACCTGGGGTTCCAGGGGTTATAGCCGATAAGGGACCATCAGCTGGGGGATATCTCAGGCCTTTCTTTTTAAAAAATTCTGGGGTTGCCCCCGATGGGGCTACACCGAGGGCATTAATGGCAATTACTTTTTTGGTCAACGGATTATAAATCAAGGCCTGGGTTTCCCCGCCCCAAGTTAAAACATCATGCATAGTACACACTGCGGCCAGCATGGCACAGGCAGCATCGACAGCATTTCCTCCTTTCATGAACATAAGTGCTCCGGCAGTGGCAGCCAAGGGCTTTCCGGTTATGGCCACCCAATGTTTGCCATGAAGGATAGGTTTTTCTGTTTTCTGCTGGCCAGAGCTCATCATAATCATGCCCATCAATAAAAAGACGAAGCTTAGTGGAAAGATAGTTTCCCGCCCAGAAATCATCCCATGCCTCCTCTTTTTATTTTCATACGCTTATGCAGATAAATAAATTCCATGAGAGACAATCTATCTTCAGGCGAAATAGTTTTAAATTCGACACCTGTTTCATAGAGACCGCCAATCAGGCTTGGCCGCTGCCAGCAAACTTCGGCTTCGAGGGTTATAACTTTTCTTATTGTGGGTAAAAAAAGTTCCATTTCAGTCCGCTGTCCTCTTTTGAGCTCATAAGGAGCGAGAATCCTGAGTCCCCCCGCTGAAAGTTCTAAAGTAAAAGCCCAGAATTGTTGAGCTTTTTTGTTATTCTGAAGAGGTCGATCGCTTGGAAAAAACTTTACTCTTACCCTAATTTCAACTTTTATTCTAGGTTCTTTCCGCCTTTCCTTTACTCCCTCTCCGCTGCCTTTTGCCCTGTTGTTTTTTTCCATTTTTAATGGTATGGATTTTATCATAAGTAAATTAAAATTCGTCAATATTAATATCCTAATTTAAATTTTCGTCCTAATCTATTGATTTTATTGAAATTATGTGCTATATATATAAACGATCCCTGTTTGGCTGGCTGGACAGGGATCGAAAGCCCTCCGTTTTCCCCTCCTTTCCCTCCTTTCAACCACACAGCCAGCAGCCCTTTATTTTTTTCTTGATTATTTATTACTATTTCGATAAAATAAGTAAAGAATGAGGAGGTTTTATGCGCGAAGATAAAGACTTTTCTAATTTTATAAGGGAAAATTATTCTTTTTATCTTGAAAGCAATTCTTTTGAAAATCAAAAATTCGGTTTTTTTGATCTTCCTGCTGAACAACAGCGAGAAATTTCAACCTCAGATTTCAGGACAGATGGTATAAATAAAACAGAGGAAGAAGAATTTAACCTTCTTCAGGTTTATATGAATGAAATGGGCAAAATCCCCTTGCTCACTCCTGAAAAAGAAATTGAACTCGCTCGAAAAAAAGAAAAGGCTGAGCACCTTATTCTTAAGGCCCTGGCTAGGACCGAATATTCTTATTTAGAATTAATTAAAAGAGATAGGCAATGGCGGGAACACCCAGGCTCTCTCTTCACTTGGTTTGAGCCAAGTCACCCTCTCAAGAAAAAAGAGGCTCTAGTTAAATTTCGCCGTCAGATCTTATCTCGTTTATCATATCTTAAAGGGCTCTATAATCAACTTCAACGAATTCCTAAAAGGAAAAAATATGCTCTGACCAGGGCCAAGATTGTCTGGAGGATGATCAGGCTCATTACTTCCCTTGGTTTACGGCCAGAAACGAAAACCTTTCTGCTTAAATCTATTGAGGAAAATCTTGAAGCTTCAGTAAAGCGAACAGCCAATCCGCAGGAAAAAAAGATTCTGGAAAGCTTAAAATCAGCTCAGAAAATGATGGAAGAGGCCATCCAGGAAATCGCTGCAGCTAACCTTCGCCTTGTCATTTCTATCGCCAAAAAGTATCAGTACCGGGGTCTTCCACTCCTAGATCTTATTCAGGAAGGCAACATTGGCCTGATGAAGGCAGCTATGAGATATGATTACAGGCGAGGCTATCGTTTTTCCACCTACGCTACTTGGTGGATAAAACAGGCTATTAGCCGAGCCATAGCTGACCAGGCAAGAACTGTCCGCCTTCCAGTTCATCTCATCGAACTTCTCCATCGAATTAATCTTGCTTCCCAGCAAATTCTTAAAGAAATGGGGCGAGAAGCGAGAGTTGAGGATCTCGCTCAGAAACTATCTCTTTCCGAGGAAAAGGTTAAAGAAGCTTTAGAACAGACGGCTGAACCTGTTTCTCTTGATATGTCTGTTGGACCTGATAATGAAACCTGTCTGGCTGATTTTATCAGGGATGACAAATTTCTTCCACCTGATGATCAGACCTCTCAAAACTATTTAAGACATAAAATCTTCCAAGCCTTAAAATGCCTTCCTCCCCGTGAGGCCGAAATTATAAAACTTCGCTTTGGTCTGGATTTTGAGCGGGAACATACCCTTGAGGAAGTAGGTCGTAAATTTGGTTTAACCAGGGAGAGAATTCGCCAATTAGAAATTAGAGCTCTCCGCAAACTAAAAAATTTGGCTTTATCTGGTCTCAAAAACGAAGCCACATTTTCCTAATTCTACCCCCATCAAAAATCAGTCGCAGGTGCTTTTAAGAAGAGACAGACAGCGCGGACAAAAGTTCCAGCTTTTTCTATCAGTGTCGGCAAGAGAATTAGAAAAATACATAACACAGCGAGAAGAAGAGCAATGCCTGAGGCCAAAGACATGCCCGAGTTCATGGATAGCTTCTTTTTTCACTCTGGACTGGAAAATTTCCTCATTTTCAGGTAATCCATAAAAGCTTTCCCTTAGTCTGGTAACGGAAATAATCGCCAGAGAACCGTTAATTTCAGCCTCTCCAAAGACAAAATTAAGGCCCTCGGCATAAAGGTCAACGTCAGCAATAAGAAGAGCCTTCTCATTTGTTGCCAAGTTGAGAATTGATCCCAGCCTTTTTAAAATATAGGAAGAATTATATTGTCCCCGGCGGTAATTATAAGCTTCAGCGGGAATCTTTAAAGGCCGACCAAGGTTCGCTTTAATCTGAAAAATCTCAGCCAATAACGCAAGCAAAAAATCTAACTTCAGTTCTTTTGCCTGGTCCAGTGGAATTAAAAGCAAATTTACTTTTTTCAGATTAAAATTACCTCCTGCCAATTAGTCTTGAAATTATAAAAATTTCTTAATTTCTTTTAAATCGAATAAATTCGGATTGGAAAAGGTCCAGCTAATTTTTTATTGGATTTCCTTAATTTCTTCGAGAATACGAATGTTCCTTTTTTCGAGCTCATGAATAAATTGTTCATAAAGCTCACCAAAAATAGCATCTTCTGGAGCAACTATTCCCTTTTGGGTGATCAAACCCTTTCCCAGGAAAAGAGCACCGATAGCCTGCGGAAAGCCAGTAACCCTGGCCATTGAGGTCAGGCCATGCTTAGTATCAGCTTCATCCCACATATAATAATCTATTTGAGTTGGCCGGCCATTTTTAATTCCGGTAATTGTATTCCACATAACACAAACGTCGGTCTCCCCTTCCCTAGGAAGAAGTTTTGGTCGAATAAGATGAAGTAAAAACTGTCTGGGAACAATTTTAATCCCTTGAAAATCAACGGGCTCAAGATCAAGTAAGCCAATTTCTTTAAGAGCATCAATTCCCTCCCAGTGACCTGGCCAGCGAATCGTCTTTTCAGCAAATTCCTTCAATTGAGGGCGGGTATAAATAAAACTGGGCATCCCAGGGGTAACCGCACATTCAAGCTCCACATCCTGACCAAAACGGGTAAAACGAAACCTCTCTCGGTCAATAAGGGCAGGGACCTCAGTTACTTTTCCGTTTTTGATTACATAAAGCCTGACCATATATTCCCGAAGAACATGTTCAAAAGCCCAGGTAATCATATAGCGAAGGGGGTGGCGAAGGGCTGCTTCCTTGGATGGTATACCACCTACCCGGGCAATAGCCTTTTCAGCCTGATCGAGCTTTCGAATCCCCTCACCTACGGTGATATTGCTTATTCCAGGGGCAAAGCCAAGACCGTCAAGAACGGTGGCTCCAGTTTCCTTTGCCTTGGCATCAAGCCAGTCGCCATAATCATTCAGACTCATGCCCTCTGGCACTTCAAGGCCTTCGGTCTCATAGGCATCGGGCCGACGATGATATTCTTCCAGGTTATCAACGACGCTAAAGCCTATTTCAACCGCACTATGGATAAGGCTATAGCTCGTTTTCCTATCCGGAACAGAGATGATGCCGACATCATAGGCTCTCATCAGTTTTTGAGCTTCCCGTCGATCGAGAATATCAGCTGCATGAACTTCAATTTTTGGACTGCCAATCCACATTTGAACCTGAGTTAAGGCTTCCCGACGACGTCCTACAAGGCCAATCTTTTCTACTTCTGGCCTTTGCGCCAAATCCCAGGCGCAGGCTCGGCCAATTGCACCGGATCCGCCAAAAATTAAAATTTTCATATTATTTCCTCCTAAAGAATAAAAAATATGGACTTATTACTAAATCTAATATGGCCAATTTTGTCAAGGTAATTTTTAATCAGAGTTTGGCCCTCCTTACCAAAAATATCAGTAAAACCGCCAAGACTGAGATTAAAAACTTAATCTTTTCCTAAAGAAAACAAACAAAAGGCAATTAAAGGATAGGCCAAAAAACGAAAATTGCCACATCCCAAAGCGAATGTGAAACAATATTAAGCAATAAAGAACGGTATTGAAAAAAAAGCCATCCCCAGAAAAGACCACAGACTAACGCGGCAAAAACAAGAAAGGGATTACCCGTTGTTAGATGGACTAAACTATAAAAAAAAGAAGTAAAAAGAAAACCCTTCTTTCGTCCTAATATTTCTGCCCATCGACGTTGAAAAAACCATCTCCAGAGGATTTCTTCCCCTGGTCCAATTATAAGGCCCAGGAAAAAGGCAAGACGCCAAGAGGATGCACTTTCTTTCAAAGAATAAACATTATTGATATAATATGTACTTTGAGGCCAAATTTTAAGAACAAATTTCCAGCCTGAATAAAAAATTCCATAAAGTAAAATAGCAGAGAATAAACCAATGGAAGTATTCTGGATTGGTTTTACCAAAATATTATGTTTAATCACAAATCTCTCTTGAGGATCCAATAAAAGAACAAGAGCAAAAAAGAAAAGAAGTTGCCCAGCCATCAACCACCAGAAATCAAGAGGCCCAAGGCGCTGAAAATAAAAAAGCAGAGGAAAGGAGAATCCAGCGAGTAGGGTAATGAAGGCCAAAAAAAGCATAATTTAAAGATGATGGAGAATCAAATCCAGGCCAAGTCCCATAAGAGAAAGAAGGCCAAAAAGCCAGTTAAATTTAGATGTGGCTCCATCGAGGATAATAAAATCAAGAGGCCGGCGGGGTTGATGCCGGTGCTTAGCCCTCTGCCAAAGAGAAATTGCTCCGGGTAAGGCTAGGAAAACCAGGAAGAAAGAAAAAGGTAGGGCTGGCCAAGAAGAAAAGATAAAACGAGGAGCAATTACATAAATTAGAGAGAGGGCGAAGGGGGCAAATAAAAGGAAGCTATAATAATTCATCGAACCTCGATCACCCAATAAAGAAGCCATGGTAAAAACTCTTTTCTCTCTGTCTGTTATGGTATCTCGCCAGTTATTGGCATGAAGGATAGCAGTCACCAACAAGGCTTGAGGAATAGCCCAAATTCCTGGCCAAAGCGAAAATTTTCCAGTTTGCACAATCCAAGATCCCATTGAGCCCAGAACTCCAAAATTAAGAAAAACGGCTAAATCGCCCAAAGCTCGCGCTTTAAGAAAGGGATATCCAGCGCCGATGGCCACTCCGATGAGACCAATTATTAGTAGAGAAGGCCCGGTCAAGAAAACAAGAATAAGGCCAAGCAAGGAGCCGATGGCAAAGAGCAAAAGAGCCGCCTTCCTTACTTCTTCTGATGACAGCCAGCCTCGAACCAAGGCGCCACTAACAGGAGTTACTTCTTTATCCAGGCCCAAACGAAAATCGCTGACATCTGAGTTCATATTGGCTGCGAAATGAAGAATAACCATGGCCAACAGAGCTAAAAGAAATTTTCCCTCATCAAAAGAACTTTGGCCAGCTACGACAGATAGCATAGCTCCTAGGCAAACAGGAATAATGGAAGCAGGTAAAGCCCAGGGTCGGACAGCAATCAGCCACTTTTTCCAGATTGGAATTGATTCTAGTGAAGCAGAATTTTCCATGCTCTCTCTCCTTATTTATTAATTTAAAGGTAAAATTTTTTTAGAGAATATTAATAAAGACAGATTTTATCTCTAAAATGTTTTTTTAATTTTTTGTTTCTCAGAAAAAAGAGATTATCTTCAGCTTTCTTCACCTGCATCCAGGGGCCTTTTTGTTTTAGGATCACGGCTTGCTCTCCAGGGAATTTTTTCCTCATTATTATTTGCTTTAACGATAATTGTTCCTGTTATCCTATCGCCCTCAACCTGGCCCGAAAAATTGAGATTCATTTTTTGATCCCGGTTGGCTAATAAAGCTGTAAAATTGACCTTGGGACCTTCAAGCTTAGTTTCATCGATAACGACTGTATCCCTACCAACAAACAGCTTACCCTGAAAATATTGAAAATGCTGGTCAACTTCAAGGCGGCAGTCAATTTTTCTATCTTTCAAGGGCATAGTCCAGGTCCAAATCCCAGTTAAATTGGCTGGAATTATCCAGAAATAAACGGTATGGACACTATCATTGACGACGACGGTTGTAGTTTGATCTGGTCGCCAGGTATCCATGGCATAATTATGGGAGACTACTCTTGTTCCGGGCTTCAATTCACTCAATAGTTTTGGCCTAAGCTTTAAATTAACATAAGTTAGAAGATATAAAGTTACGATCGAAGCATCGTGAATATCAGCCTTGAATAAATCGCCCTGACGGAATTCAACCAAATTTGTAACACCAGCCTGGCGAGCATTTTCCCAGCTTTCAGCTATCCTTTCAGGATCAATATCGATTCCGACAGCCTTAATACCTCTTCGAGCTGCTTCAACAACAATTCGGCCATCACCACAGCCGAGGTCATAGAGGATGTCTCCTGGTTTCGGCTGAGCCAGTCTGAGCATTTCCTCAACAACTTCATAAGGTGAAGGAACGTATGGAACATCTCGGTGAACTTCCTGCCAGTAGGCCTCCTGATAGGGAAGAAACGCCGCCAAATTGCCTACAAAAAAGAAAAATACAGCTAAGCTCATCAGCTTTCTGTTTTTTCGCACTGTTCAACCTCCTCCAGAAATTATTTTTAATTTCTTAATCTTAGTCGATTCATTTTTCAATTGTCAATTATTCTACTCATTAATGGATAGATAGGGTATCCAGGGGAGCAATGAATTTCAGTTTATTTTATTTCCGGAAGATACAGTCTAATTCAAAATTTCTTGACTTAAGACCTTTATTAACATAAGGTAAAGACTCGACCGGGAAAAAAATGAGGTCAGAACAAAGTAAGATTGAACTGGAAAGAAAGTTGGGCCTTTTTTCTATCACTAATATAGTCATTGCCAATATGATCGGAGCTGGCATTTTCACCACTTCCGGTCTTCTTCTCCGCGATTTACAGAATCCGCTCTTGATGCTACTTCTCTGGTTCATTGGTGGTTTGATTGCCCTTTGCGGCGCCCTGAGCTATGGAGAACTCGGAGCCTCTTTTCCTCACGCCGGGGGTGAATACGTTTTTCTTTCCCGTCTTCTACATCCTCTGGCCGGCTTTTTAAGTGGTTGGGTTTCCTTTTTTGTCGGCTTTTCTGCGCCCATAGCTGCTTCAGCTATCGGCTTCAGCGAATATTTAGCTAGAACTATCCCTTTTTTAAATCAACCTGTTCATTTGGGCTTAATTTTATCTCCTTCCATTACAAAAAAATTTATAGCTATTTTTATTATTCTTTTATTTACTATGGTTCACTTAAGAGGAATTTCCTTGGGAGCCAGGGTCCAAAATATTTTAACCCTTGGCAAAATCGGCTTAATTATTTTTCTCATTACCCTTGGTTTCGCCAGCTCAAAGGGCAATTGGCATCATTTGCTCGAGGCCGAAAAATCTTCCTTTTCCTTTTCATCCTTAAAAGTCATTGGTCTCTCCCTCATGTGGATAATGTTTGCCTATAGTGGCTGGAATGCTTCAGCTTATATTGGCTCTGAGATAAGGAAGCCAGAGAAACATCTTCCTCTATCGCTTTTATTGGGAACAGGAGCGGTAATCGTCCTTTATCTTGCCCTCAATCTTTTTTATATATATTCTTTACCTCTCGAAGAAATGAAAGGAGTGATTTCAGTTGGCGGTTTAGCTACTGGCCGACTCCTTGGACCCTCCTGGGAAAAATTTGTTTCTTTGCTTATCGCCTTCGCTCTTTTTTCCTCGCTAAGTGCTTTTATTATTTTGGGACCAAGGGTTTATTATGCTATGGCAAAAGATGGTCTTTTCTTTCCTTTTGCGGCTACAGTCAATCCCAAAACAAAGGTTCCTTCGCTCTCAATCCTTTTACAAGCAATGATTGCTATTGTTATTGCCCTTTCGGGTGCCTTTGAACATATTTTAACTTATATGGGCTTTTCCCTTGGCATCTTCCCTCTCTTGGCTGTTTTCGGAGTTTTCAAACTAAGATACCATCGTCTCGCCACTTTGAGGTTACCTGGATTTCCCTTTACCCAGATCATCTATTTAATGGCTGGAACAAGCATCCTTATTTTGGGATTTTTGCAGAGCCCGGGACCATCTATTATCGCTATCTTAACTGTTCTGGCTGGAATTCCAGCCTATTTTATTTTTAAAAAAAAGATAAAGATTAAAGAGCGGCAAAGTATTTTATAACTTTCTCCGGACGACTTTCTTGGAAAACAAATTTTTTGACACCATAAATTCAAGTGAGTTAACTTAGCCCGAGCTGAAATGACGGTCGTTAATCATTTCTGTTATCATTTAAATTTAATTGATTTTAATTTTAATTTCCCATCAATCAAGGAGGGCTAAATGAAGAATACGATTTTTTATAATCGTCGTTTATTTTCAGTTTTAATTGTTTTTCTAATTTTTCTTGGCTGGGGAACATGGGGACAGGTTAATGCTCAGAGGGCAACCCCTGATTTTCTTAAAGACTGGCTCAAAATAATTAATTTTCGGTCCATAGGTCCCACTCGTCCAAGTGGACGTTTTGTTGATTTTGCTGTTTCTTCCCAAGATTCTTATATTTTTTATGCGGCCACAGCCACTGGTGGCTTATGGAAAACAGTAAATAATGGTCTGACTTTCGAACCGGTCTTTGATAATGAAGCTGTCTTTTCCATAGGTGCTGTGGCTTGTGCGGCTACCGATCATAATATTGTCTGGGTTGGCACAGGTGAAGCCAATAATTCCCGAAGTACTTACTGGGGAGACGGCGTCTATAAATCAACCGATGGCGGTCGAATCTGGAAGAATATGGGGCTCAGGGATAGCCATCATATTGGCCGAATTGTCATTCATCCCCGCAATCCAGACATAGTTTATGTAGCTGCTATCGGTCATCTTTATTCCGAAAATGAAGAAAGAGGCCTTTTCAAAACTACTGATGGAGGCCAGACCTGGAAAAAAGTTCTTGGTCCTGTAGTTGAAGGTCGACACATTGGCGTTATTGATGTAGTAATGGACCCTTTAAATCCTGATACTCTTTATGCTGCCACTTATGACAGGCTAAGGAAACCCTGGACCTATATGCTCGGTGGTCCAGGCTCTGGTATCTACAAGACTACCGATGGGGGCCAAACTTGGAAGAAACTTACCAATGGCCTTCCTGGGGGGATTCTGGGCCGGATTGGACTTGCCGTTTATGCAAAAAATCCGCAGATTGTTTACGCCTGCATTGAAAACGCCAATAAACCAGGAATGACTCCAGAAGAAAGATGGCAGGAAATCCTTCAGGGAAAATCAAGCCAAGGGATGATCGATGGTGAAGTCTATCGAAGTGATGACGGTGGCGAGAGCTGGCGTAAAGTCAGCCCAGAAAAACAAAGCATTGGTGGCTCCCCTGGATATTATTATGGCCGCATCGTGGTTGATCCCAATGACGAAAACCACGTTTATGTTCTTTCCGTTAGCACCTTTGAATCAAAGGATGGCGGCAAAAGCTGGTCAAGGGCCTTTAATTTTGGCGGCGACGATCATGCCCTATGGATAAATCCGAAGGATAGCCGTCATTTACTGCTTGGTTTTGACCATGGCATGGGCATATCCTTTGATGGTGGTAAGAACTTCTATCATCCTGATAACTTGCCCCTTGGACAATTCTATGCCGTTGATTTTGATATGTCCTATCCCTATAACGTCGCTGGGGGAATGCAGGATAACGGTTCAGCTATGGGACCAAGCACAAAAAGAGGCGGCGGTCCAATAAGGCTTGAGGACTGGGAGACTGTCGGCGGCGGTGATGGCATGTACAATGTTTTCGATCGGAAAACCAATCGCTTCCTTTATAATGAATCGCAATTTGGAGCCATTCAAAGAATCGACCTGCTCACAGGCGAAAGAAAGAATATTTCCTATCAAGCGCAGCGCCGAGATCTACGCTGGAACTGGTGTTCACCCATTTTGGTTTCTCCCCATAACAGCGATGTTATTTATCATGGAGCCAACATTCTTTTGCGCTCACCCTATAGAGGAGAATACTGGGAGGAAATAAGCCCGGATTTAACCACAAATGACCCATCCAAATTGCCTACAGGAAAAGGGGGCGATGGCAACATCCAATACTGCACAATTACCACGATCGATGAATCGCCCCTTGAAGAGGGTGTCCTCTGGGTTGGCACTGATGATGGCAATGTTTGGATTAGCCGAAATGGGGGAAAAGATTGGAAAAAGCTCAATGATCGAATTCCCGGCCATCCGGGCTACTGGGTAAGTCGGATCGTGGCCTCAAATCATTATGCCGGAAGAGCCTATCTCTCCTTTACGGGCTATCGCCATGACGATTTCCGTCCCTTTCTTTATAAAACCGATGATTATGGAGAAACCTGGGTCTCATTAGCCGGCAATTTGCCTGATGAGCCGATTAATGTCATCCGCGAAGATCCCTGGAATCCCCATCTTCTTTTTGTGGGAACTGATCTTGGCCTTCATGTTTCTTTTGATGGCGGAAAAACTTGGTTAAAAATGAAGAATAATATGCCCACCCAACCTGTCCACGACCTAAAAATTCATCCCCGCGAAAAAGATTTAATTGTGGCCACCCATGGTCGAAGCATCTTTATCGCTGATATTGCGCCGCTTGAAGAAATGAGTTCGGAAGTGCTGGCCAAAAATATTCATCTTTATTCAATTGAGCCTAAAATTCGATGGGTCGTTAATAGATCACCCCATTCAAGCTCGACCAATTTCACTGGTGAAAGCGAACCCAATGCCATTGCTATTTATTATCATTTAAAAACTAAAGTAACAGGCCCAGTAAAGATCCAGATCTGGAAGGGGGATAGATTAATCAACGAAATGGATGGAAATAGCTCGCCCGGTCTTCATCGAGTGCTCTGGAATATGACCATCCGCCGAGAAAGAAGCGAGGCTGAAATCAAGGCCTTGCAGGAAAGAATGGCCAGAGCCAGAGTCTTTAGTGGCTTAGATCCTAAATATATTGCCATACCTGCTCCTCCTGGCGAATACAAAGTTGTTCTTAAAGTCGGTCCAACAGAGATTTCATCTATGGCCATTATTAAAGAAGATGAATGGTTTGACCGTCGTGTCCGGTAAAATTTTCGAATTTAAAGGTAATTAATTTTGGCAGAAATTTAAAAGGTTTTTAAATCGATCAGAGGAAGTAATTAAAAAGACATAATTAAAGAAAATGTTAATTTAAACATTAATTTTCAAGGAGGAAAGAGGATGCGAATTAAATTAAAAAACAGAAAAACTTTTTTCTTTTATTTTATATTCTATTTCCTTCTAATTTGGCCAGCCTCGGCTGAAAGAATTCCCACCTTTAAGGAACTTTTTGGCTTTAATATCGGCGACGATTATCATCTGGCCAGTTACAAGCAGCTCGTTACTTACTGGAAAAAGTTAGAAGAGGCTTCAGAGCGCCTCAGGCTTGTTGAGATTGGAAAAACAGCGGAAGGCCGGACGATGATTATGGCCATCGTCACCTCGCCCCAAAATATGAAGCGATTAAATCGTTATAAAGAAATTTCACGCCGGCTAGCTCTTGCCGAGGGATTGAATGACCAGCAGGCACGACAGCTGGCGCAAGAAGGAAAGGCGGTTGTTTGGATAGATGGCGGTTTGCACGCCACTGAAGTTGCGGGCTCCCAGCAATTGATTGAGTTGGTTTATCAGATGGTAAGTTACAATGATCCGGAAACATTGAGAATTCTGGATAAGGTCATTCTTCTGGCCGTCCCCGTTAATCCCGATGGGCTTGACCTTGTGGCCGAATGGTATATGCGCAATCCAGACGCCACCAAGCGAAGTATGAGTGGTCTGCCGAGACTTTATCAAAAATATATTGGTCATGATAATAATCGCGATTTCTATATGGTGACTCAACCTGAAACTGAGGCCATCTGTTATCAGCTTTACCATGAATGGTTTCCTCAAATTGTCTATAATCACCATCAGACAGGTCCGGCAGGAACAGTTCTTTTTTGCGCTCCCTTCCGTGACCCCTTCAATTATCATTTCGATCCGCTCGTCGTCATGGGTACAGAGCTTGTGGGCATCGCTATGCACAACCGGTTTATTGCTGAGGGCAAACCTGGAGCAACCATGCGTTCTGGTGCCGGCTACTCCACTTGGTGGAATGGCGGATTAAGATCTACAGCCTATTTTCATAATATGATTGGCATTCTGACTGAAATTATTGGCAATCCTACACCCATTGAAATTCCCTTCATTTTGCAACGCCAGCTACCCAAAGGTGATTATCCCTATCCTATTGCTCCTCAAAAATGGCATTTCAAACAAACCATTGAATACTTAATTACCGCCGATCGAGCCATTCTTGATTTGGCTGCCAAACTAAAAGAAGATTTCCTTTTCAACATTTATCGAATGGGACGAAACTCCATTGAGCGAGGAAGCCGTGATCACTGGACAATAACTCCCAAAAGAATAGCCGCCGTTGAAGAGATTATCGCTAAGGAACAGCAGAAAGGTTCAGCTCAGTCTCAACCTTCCCTGGAAATGCCTCCTGAATTTACGGCCCGAATGGGAGTTGGAAGAACCCTTCCGGCCAAGTATTATGAACTTCTTAAGAATCCCGAATGGCGTGATCCTCGGGGTTTTATAATTCCTTCTGACCAGCCTGATTTCCTGACCGCCACCAAATTTGTTAACGCCCTTATTAAAAATGGGATTACAGTCCTCAGAGCAACAAAGGATTTTCAAGTGGCCGGAAAAAACTATCCTGCCGGCTCCTATATTGTAAAATGCGCTCAGGCCTTTCGGCCTCATATTCTTTCCATGTTCGAACCCCAGGATCATCCCCATGATGTTGCCTATCCTGGCGGCCCGCCCATTCCACCCTATGATAATGCTGGCTGGACCTTGGCTTATCAGATGGGAGTTATCTTTGATCGAATTTTGGATGGCTTTGATGGACCCTTTGAAAAAGTTTCAGGTTTAGCCCAACCGCCAGCCGGTCGAATTATTGGTCCAAGTGAGGCAAAATTTTACGCCCTCGATCACCGAGTGAACGACGCTGTCATTGCCATCAACCGGCTTATGGCCACAAATCATGAAATTTATCTGCTTAAAGATTCACTTCATACCAGTTCCGGAACCTTGCCTCCTGGCGCTTTCTGTGTCGCTTCTAAAGGAGGAACAAAAACAGAAATTGAAAAAATGGCCAGAGAACTTGGTTTGAATTTTTACGCTCTCGATTCTTTACCAGGCGGAGAAATTTTCAAATTAAAGCCAGTACGCATCGGTCTTTGGGATACCTATGGTGGGTCGATGACCTCAGGCTGGACAAGATGGCTTCTTGAACAATTT
>CALLJL010000023.1 GCA_938092135.1 uncultured bacterium | reverse complement strand
TAAGGGTAACCACCGGCCAGTCGCTGCCGAAAGCCAGGTGGCCACCTGCTTTCAGCACTGACTTCCAGGGGAAAGCCCTTTGCTCGCGCTCCGGGCCCACATTTTTTATCCAGGCTGCCATCCAGACCGGGTCCGGGTTGGCATGAAGAGGCTGAAAGCTGGCAATGATGCCCGGATTATTGAACCGGGGAAAGTCAGCAGCAGCCACACATTCGACGTGTTCTATTTTGTGGCGAAGTTCAGGATGGCCGCTTTCCCTGAGCGCCTTTTCGTAGGCTTCAAGGGTCAGGCGGATGGCCAGGTCGCCGATAGCATGGGTCGAAACGGGAATTCCGCGGCGGCTGAATTCCAAGACCGCTTTGATGTAATCATCCGGCTCCCAGAAAAGCTTTCCCCTGTTGCCCTTCATTTCTTCGTAAGGATCGATCATGGCTGCTGTTCCGGAATCGATAACGCCGTCAAGCATCAGCTTGACCCCGCGGACGGCCAGCCAGTCGTCGTGGTATTTCTGACGGGCTTCTTCATAAACCTGGAAATCCCTTTCATTAGGCCCAGGTTCGTCAACCATCATAGTTACCACCAGGCGAAGCGTTAGGGCGCCTTCCTGGCGGAGCTGAGCGAATAGCTCCAGGTGTTCGAATTCGCCGCCAAGACAGTGGGCGCAGGTTACACCCCAACGGGCAGCTTCCTCCATACCGGAGCGGAGGGCGGCCAGCTTTTCTTCGCGGCTGGGCTCGGGAATAAGGCGGCTGACTAAGCTGCTGGCCCCTTCCAGCAGGGCTCCGGTCGGTTCACCTCTTTCGTCGCGAACAATTTTACCGTCGGGCGGGTCTGGCGTGTGGCGATCTATTTTGGCCAGGGCCAGAGCCCGGCTGTTCACCCAGCTGGTGTGGCCGTCGGCACAGCGCATCAGGGCCGGGCGGTCAGGAACCACTTCGTCCAGGAATTTTTTGTGCGGCATGTTGCCCGGAAAAGCCGAATACATCCAGCCCCGTCCTTGAATCCAGCTAAGGTCAGGATGTTCAGCCGCAAATTTCTTGATCCGGGCCTGAATTTCCTCAACGCTCCGGGCGCCGCTCAGGTCTACCCGGTTGAGGTTAAGCGAGCCACTGAGGAAGTGAACATGACTATCCTGAAAACCGGGAAGTAGGAGGCGTCCGCCAGCTTGGATAATTTTCGTTGATGGTGCGACAAATCTCTTGACCTTTCGGCTGGAGCCCACAAACACAATCTGCTCACCCCTAACAGCAACCGCCTCGGCCCAGGGCTGAGCCGGGTTAACCGTGTAAATTTTAGCCCCGGTGATAATCAGATCAGCCGGCTCTGGCTTTGGGACGCAGGCAATCTGAAACAGAAAGAAAATGAAGATAAGGAGGCAAAATGTCAGGAGAGATGATGATAAAGATGTTGACGATAGGTATTTCCTGGATGACTTGTTTTTTAGTCTGCCAAAGAATCTTACGACCATATCAGACTCTCCTTTGAATATCAGAATAAACTTTCTTCTTTTTATTTACAATAAGCAAAAAAGGAGCCATTGAAGGTTTTCTTAAATTTAAGGAATCTTAAAGTAAGAGATTTAATTGATGGTAGAGTTACTATTTACCATGGTAAATCGGGAGGTCAAAATTCTTTCTGCTAGATCCCCACAGACGAGAACAAATGAACTGGATTTGTTACCTTTAAGGGTAGGGCGCGACTGCGAAAGGGGCTGAGAGGATTTTCTTCGCGTATCATAGGCGTTGCAAAAAATGGGGACACAAACATTTTTCTCCTTCTTTAAAATAAAAAATGGCGACGTACCCATTTTGGCCCTTCATTATTATTCATAATTCATATTTTTAATTCATATCATTATTCTTTTCCCAATTTTATTCACCTTTTCCTTCCTGACAATCATTTTTTTTTCAGCACCTATGGCCAGCCCAGGACAAGGAAAATATATTTAAGGAAATGAGCGCCCAAAGCGAATTTTAATTCATGGAAAAAGTAAGGCAGGGCCAATTTAATATTTTGGTGAAATGAGTAATAAGGAACCGATTGTGAATAAAAACCTCGGCTGAGAGGCCAGACGAAGCAACCAATGGGAGAAATAAGGAAGACGGAACTGATTTTAGCTAGAAATAAATTGGTGAAATAAGTAAGACGGTACCAATTTTAACCAATTTTAATTAAAGGAGGATGAAGCGGCGGCCAGCTATTTCGACCAGAGAAACTTTCAGTCCATAAACCTTTTCAATGAGCTCCTCGCTCAAAACCTCGCCAGGTAGGCCTGACGAAACAACTTGGCCTTCATTGATTAGAACAAGATTATCGGCATAATGGGCAGCCTGATTGATATCATGGAGGGTTAGAATAATAGTCTTTCCCCGCTCTCGGGTAAGCCGTCGCACAAGCTCAAGAATCTCCTGGCCATGGCGAAGATCAAGGAAAGTTGTAGGCTCATCGAGAAGAAGAACTGGGGTTTCCTGAGCTAAGCTCCGGGCAATAAGAACCAAGCGGCGCTCGCCTGAACTGAGTTCGCTCATTGTCCTTCGGGCAAAAGAGGGCAAGCCCACATATTCCAGGGACCGACGGGCTATTTCCAGATCCCGGGCGGAAGGGAGGGAAAAGAGGGAAAGATGGGCAGCCCGGCCCATGACGACAAATTCAAGGACTGAATAATTAAAGGCCAGGCTATGCTCCTGAGGCACATAGCCAATGAGCCTGGCCCTAACCGGCTCTTTAAGGGAGGCAATATCCTGACTATCATAAAAGATAGTGCGGCGCCGGATGGGCAGAAGGCCAGCCAGGCATTTGAGAAGCGTCGTTTTCCCTGCCCCGTTGGGGCCAATAATGGCCGTGATTTTACCGGCCGGAAAAGAGAGAGCCTCCACTTCCAGCTTGAAACCATTATAGCTAAATTCAAGCCCCCTGACCTCAATCAAAAATGGGGACACATACATTTTTTCTTCCTTCTTTTTCTCTTCATCCCTTTCCTTTTCCCCTTTTCTCCCTTCCCTCATTTCCCGCTTCTCAAAAAAATAGGGACACATACATTTTTCTCCTGTTTTCTTCCTTCAGGTTTCCTGCGGTCCTTCATTTCTCGCCTTCTCTCCAGTAGCCTTTAATTATCTCCGTCCAGTTTTTTTTAAAACCATGAAATCCAGACCTTCGTCTGAAAATGCCCTTGCTTATTTCCTTCATCCGTCCTTTCCTCCCTCAACCTTCTTGCTATTAGCCTATCTCTCCCTTCTTCTTTTATCCTTAAGGTCCTCAAAAATTCAATGGATTTCAAAATTCACAAATTCATTCTTAGCCCAGCCATATCCTGGCCGATTTTTTCAATAGATAAATAAATAGGGGAATGCCAATCAGGCTTGTAAAGATGCCCACAGGAATTTCAAAGGAAGTCAGCGAGCGGGCTAGGTCATCGGCCGCAAGAAGAATCGTAGCTCCCAGAACGGCTGTCAGAGGAAGAACCCGCCGATTATCAGCCCCCACCATCATCCGGGCTAAATGGGGCACAATCAAACCAATCCAGCCGATTATGCCTACAGCCGCCACAGCTACCGAGGTCATCAAAGTGGCCAGACCAATGACCAAAAGTTTTTCTCGCCGAACATTTATGCCCAAGGAACGACCTTCCTCCTCGCTTAAAGAAAGCAGATTGAGACGCCAGCGAAAAAGAAGGAGCAAAAAAGAAGCGATAAATATGGCCGGCACCGTCATAGCTACTTCCCGCCATCCAGCCAAGGAGAAGCTACCCATCAGCCAGAAAAAAAGAGCCTGTAATGCATAGGGGCTGGCCAAATATTCAATCACCGTAAGCAAGGCCGAAAAGAAAGCCGAAACAATTACCCCAGTCAAAAGAAGCGAAACAATTGAGCCGCCCGTCGACCGGCTAACTGAAAGAACGACCAGAACCGCCACTAGAGAAAAAATAAAGGCACTGATCTGCACCGGAATCTTCGGACCAAAGAAAACCAACGAAAGCGCCGCGCCAAAGGCCGCTCCCGAGGAAAGACCGAGGAGATATTCATTGACCAGGGGATTACGAAAAAGCGCCTGAAGGGATGCTCCAGAAAGGGCCAGGGCACAGCCAACAATTATGGCCATGAAAATCCGGGGCAAGCGGATGTAAAAAATAATGCTATGGGCTACCTCAGCGGAAGCTTCTCGCGAAGAACTAAACAGGGGCGAAAGGATTGTACGGACCACAACTTTCGGACTTAAGCGATAGGAGCCTAAAATAAGAGAAACAAAAAAAATTATTAAAAAACCGGCGGCTACAATCATCCACACCCAGGCCGGTCCTCTTTTCACCTTTCTTTCCTCTCCTTCGATTCTATTTTCCGATTCTATTTTCTTTCTTCGTTTCTAATTTAATCCTTTTTTATCCTTTTTTGCTTCTTCATTTCTAATTTTTCCTTTTTTAAATTTATCCCTTTTATTTTTACTTCGATTCTTTTTGTTTCCGATCCAAAACCCTTAATTCTCAATCACGTCCTATTTTTAAAAATCTATTTAACCATATTTATTTCCTGGATTGAATTGAACATTATAACTGGGGCCTTTCGTCCCCGCAATGGATAAGGCCAGTATTTTAAAGTTCAGCTTTTTCAACCTTCAGCTTTTTAGGCCTCCCTTTGGGCCATAAATCGAATCTTTGGGTCCTATTTCATTTTAGCGGCGACGACGGTAGCTCAATCTGGAGAGTCCGGAGCAGATGAGAAAAGGCCTCAGGCGAAGAGTAAAATTTTCCAAAAATTTCCTCACCCAGAGCTTTTAAATCAAGCTGGTTCAAAATCTCTGGATAAAAAAGCGAGGCCAGGTAGAAGCACTCAAAGAGGGCCTCGGCCGGATCCCACCAATACCAGAAACCAAAGGTATAATAAACTCTTTTCTTTCTCACCGCTTCGACCGATCGCAACCGCTTATCCTGAATAATTTTTTCAATCGTCACCTGCCTTTGCGCTGGAGGATAATTTCCATGAATGAGGATAATTTCCGGGTTCCAGCGCAAAATCTGTTCCAAAGTAACCACAGTCCGGGCTGTCCCCAAGTATGAGGGCCCAAGCCCTTCAGCCAGATTTAAACCGCCGGCCGCTTTCACTGGATCATAATTGACCGGCGTCATAACCAGGGATGACCAGAAGGCCAAATAAACCCTGGGCCTAGACTTCAGCGAAAGGGAATTCAAAAGCTCAGCCAGCCAAGCAAGTTTCGCCTCAAAGAAAGCTCTAAGCTCAGCAGCCCTAGCTTTATTATTGACGATTCGCCCAAGAAGGGATATTTCCTCCAGGAGAAGGTCAAACCGACCCATAGAAGAAAGAGCTATGACGGGTATTGAAAGCTTTCCCGATAAGGAGTCGGCAAGAGATGGCTCCGAGGGGGAAACAAAAACAACTTCAGGCGAGAAACGAAGAATTGTCTCCGCATTAACCCCTTCATCAGCCAGGGCAATAAGAGGAAGTTCCTTTGAGGGAGGATAAATTAATGGAAAAAGATGATCATCAAAACGCAGAAAACGGTCAAGGCCCACCAGATTTTGACCATGACCAAGGGCCACCAGCAGACGGCTGATTTCAGGCTGAAGAGAAAGAATTCGCTTCACATTGAAAGGAACCTCAACTCGCCTTTTTAAGCTATCAATAATTACTTCGCGCGACATTGCTTCAATTGGCATTCCCTCGTTGGGCATTATCTCGATAGGCCTTCGCTCGCTGGCTACTTCTTTGAGCGATATTGCTTCGACGGGTATTTCCTCCATGGGAATTACCTCGCTGGTAATTCGTTTGCCCGGCGTTTCTTCGCCGGGTATTATCAGGGGGGGATTTATTCTGTAAGAGTTTACCTTATCGGTTTTTAGCTTTATGATCTTAACCCTTCCGGGCCTCACCTTGTTGGATATTATCCTGCGGAACCTTATCTTCCCTGATATTACCTCGGCTGAGGGACTCCGAGCAGTCACTGAATTCTGAGAAGCCAAGGGCAACCAAAAAAAGAAAAAGTCAAGGAAAAGAAATATTATCAAGGCCCTTTTTTTCAGATTCTGCCTTTTTTTCTTCTCCCGGTTAGCCAACAAACTCCCTGAATGCATGGCAAATTAATCCTCTTTTTATTAAGTTTTTGAACATTCCTAAGACTTTTTTCTGGTCGTTATTATTTTTTGTTATTTTTTTGCATCTAATTATTTTTTATCCTCTTATTTTTTACTCATTTTTTTTTATTTATCCTCTTTTCAGCAACTCCTTATAGGGCACATTAGAAAATTCAATCCTTCGATGAACAGAAAGAAATTCTTTAAAAACTTAAGCGCCTTTTTTCCCGCAAATAAAGAGAAAACAATAGGAAAGGTTCCATGGAATGAAAGGCCTTAGAATTCTGGACTTTAAAGAGTCTCTGGCGGTTTTATAATTGTATTTTAAAACCCTTTCAACTTTCAGACCGCCGCTCTCTAACAATTCTTCCCATTCTTTCCTTGTGGCCCATCGATCAATTTCCTGAACAGTTTCTCTTCTCGTCGATCCCGTTCGCCACACATTTATGATGGTCATCAAAAAATAGCTGTTGGGGACAAGGACAGCCCATTTCCCTCCTTTTTTCAAAACTCGAGCCATTTCTCTCGCTCTCTTTTAAGGATTGAGAAAGTGTTCGAGGCTTCCAAAATTGGCCACATAATCAAAGGTTTCGTCTCTGAAAGGAAGATTCTCTCCACTGGCACATAAAAGGCTTGAATTTTTTGCTTCCTTTCTGGCTATACTTAGAGCAGATTCTGAAAGATCTAGGCCAAATGTTTTTACGCCAATTTTCTCAGCTTCACTCAAAAAATATCCTCCGCCACAGCCAACATCAAGAAGATTTTTTCCTTTTTCCGGAGCCAAAGTTTTTAAGAGCCATTTATAATGTTCCATTGATTCGCAAAGGGAAATTCCTTAAATATTCTGTCGTCAGAATTCTAAAGTTCTCTTTCATTGTTAATTATTCTTTTCTCAGCCCAAGTTGATGACAAATATAATTTACTTTTTTCTATCACTTTTTCTTAGAAGTAAATTTTACATAAAAATGGGGACACAAACAATTAATAACTGGCATAAAAATGGGGGCACAAACAATTAATAACTGGCAACGAATTTACTTTAAAAAGAAAGCTTGTTGAGAAAACTAATTAGGAACAAAAAATATTTAGTCCCAAAAGCTAATTGGCCATATAAATTAATAACAAAAATAAATAAAAAGTAGCCAAAATAATTAAAGTAGTTAAAATAATTGAGGATAAGCAATTGATGACACGAATTAAGATGGTAAAGACTTTATAAATAATAAGCAAGAAAAGGGAAATTAGTAAAAAAGCGGCTGGCAGCAAAAAGAGCAAATTAATAATTAAAAACTAAAATTAACCGGAGGTAAGAAATGAATTTAGGGAAAATCAGTTTTAGGAGAAAAAGTAAGAGAAAAATTGAGAAAAAAATCAGTTTTTGGGTGAGAATAAGCTTTGCCCTTTTACCAGTCATTCTCTTTTATCTAATTTTCGCTACCTCATTTTTCTTTTTGGGTTCCTCGCTTTTGCCCGAATTTACTCCTTCCTTTCTTCACTCGACTTCATCCTCGGCTTCCATGGAGAGCATTAAAAAAATCTCTTTTCGTCCATCTCATACTTATTCCATCGTCGCCATCGATAAAGAAAGGGGGGAAATGGGGGTAGCCGTTCAATCTCACTGGTTTTCTGTCGGTTCGATTGTTTCCTGGGCAGAAGCTGGGGTGGGCGCTGTGGCCACCCAGTCCTTTGTTGAGGTTTCCTATGGCCCTCTTGGTTTAGAACTCATGCGAGCCGGCAAGAGCGCGCCGGAAGCTCTTAAGGCTTTGCTTCATGTTGACCCCAATGCTGATGTCAGGCAGGTGGCCATGGTAGATGCCCAGGGGCGGGTAGCAGTTCATACAGGTAAAAGATGCATTCCTGAAGCTGGGCATTTCGTCGGCGACGGTTTTACGTGCCAGGCTAACTTGATGCTGAAAAATACAGTCTGGAAAGCCATGGCTGATGCCTACACCCGAACCAAGGGTGAACTCGTTGATCGACTTTTGGCGGCCTTGGAGGCGGCTGAAGCAGAGGGTGGGGATATAAGGGGAAAGCAATCGGCTGCCATTCTGGTTGTAAAAATCAATAGAAGCGGCGCAAGCTGGAAGGATCGAGTTTATGATTTAAGAGTGGAAGATAGTGCGGAGCCTTTAAAAGAAATCAGGCGGCTGGTGAAGCTGGCTAAAGCCTATGCTCATATGAATAGGGGCGATGAACTGATGACAGAAAATAAGGTCGAGGAAGCTCTGGCCGAATATAGTCTAGCTATGGAAATGTTTCCCGAAAATGTGGAGATGATTTTCTGGCCGGCCGTGACCATGGCTTCAACGGGACGAGTTGAAGAGAGTCTGCCCCTTTTTAAAAAAGTATTTGCCGCTGACCCGAAATGGGCTGAACTTCTGCGTCGCCTGCCCACTGTTGGTCATTTCCCTAAGGACCGGAAAGTCCTTAACCGCATCCTTAAATAAAATGGGGACACAAACATTTTTTGGAGATAATTTCTGCCTCCTAAAGGAGGAAACTGGGCCCAAAAATGGGGACATAAACTTTTTTTGTTCTTTTTAGATTTAAAAGTCAGTCCCTAATTATATTCATTAAAAATTAGCTCATAATTTAATATTCCTAAAATAGCCTTAATGGCTTGATGGCGCTTTCAATATGGGCAGTCAGCAGGACTTTAGATAATGTCCTTGGCCTTGACTTAAACGTTTTTTGGCCCAGCACTTGGATTTAACGATACAATGAGTTGTGCTTTTGTGTTTTTTGCGTCTCCACCAGAATGAAAGGCCAAAAAAAGGCCATAATTAGAATGAAAGGCATGGTTAGAATGAAAAGGAAAAGACGAACTATCGCTAAAATATTGGACCGACAAAGGCAAAAAGATTTGTGTCCTCATTTTGGTTTATCGCCTTTTCGATTTGTCCCCTTTATGGTTTGTCCTCATTTTTATTTATCCTCCTTTTGGTTTATCCCATTTAATCTCCCTATTAAAGGGACCAAAGCCAGAAAAAAGAATAGGCCAGCCTCTATTCAGAAGCCAGCGCAATGTGGGGAAAAAGTATGTGTTCCTATTTTTGAGAAAAAAATGTTTGTGTCCCCATTTAGAGGAAGGGGGGGAGAGCAAAGGCGGCTCGATGGATGGCCCGACTGTAATATTTTAAACCGGGAATTATCTCCTTGGCTGGGCCCCGTAAAGGGTTTATTCGATCGGAAAGAAAAATATAGGCCCACAGACCCCCTGGATAGGTGGGCACTGGGCCCAGATAAAAATGGGCGTAGCGAAACATATCCTCAAAAAAGCGGCGTTTTTCCCGAATTAACTCCCTATGGAAAAAGGCAGAACCACTTTGAGCGGCAACAATTCCCCGCGGTCTCATTATCTTTTTTAGCTTAGAGAAAAATTCCTGGCGATGCAAAATTTCGGAAGGACCAACCGGATCAGAGGAATCGATCAGAATAATATCAAATTTCTCTTTCGTTGCCTCAATATAATTACTGCCATCGGCAAAAACGATTTCGGCCCGCCCATCTTTCAGGCAGGGTTCAAGCCAAGGGAAAAACTTCCGGGCAACTTCGACTACCCGTTCATCTATTTCCACCAGGATGACTTTTTCTACCGGATGCTTGAGGACTTCCTTCAGGGCTCCCCCATCGCCGCCACCAATAATTAACACTCTCTTCGGTTCAGGGTGGCAATGGAGAGCAGGCTGGACAAGCATTTCGTGATAGAAAAATTCATCCGCTTCAGTTGTTTGGACGAGTCCATCGAGCATCAGGACGCGGCCGTAAGTTTCATTTTCAATAACTTCAATTCGCTGAAAAGGCGATTGTTCGCGATGAAGCCATTTTTTTACCCGGAAATAAAAACCGCTTGCCTGGGTCTGCTCTTCCCAGATGATGTTTTTCGAAATCTGCCGGATTTTCAAGCGTGGGCGAGGCGAACTCATGCTTTCCAAATGAAGGGCTTTTCATCGGTTAGAAGAATGCCTTTTTTTAGGCCAACAACAAGATAATGGGGCAAAATAAAAAGAGAGGGATAAAGCTGAGGATGAAGATAGCCAAGTCGCCGTAACTGGCGCTTCCGGAAGCGCTCGCTTATCTCCCTTTCGGTTAAGGCTAAAGGATCGTATTTTTTAGCTGCAAGAACGAATCCCCAGGGGAGGCTAAAGGAGAAGACAAAAGTCCAATAGGGCCTGACAACAGGAAAAACTTCTTGGAGAGTACGCGCGCAGGCAGCCAGGAAACAATGATAAAAGGGATCGGCACTGCCGGCCTGAAGGACAAAAACACCATCGTCTGTAAGGACAGATTCAATCCGGGAAAAAAATTCGCGGGTGAAAAGATAAACCGAAGGACCTCCTTCGAGAGGCTCTGTCAGATCTGAAATGATGACATCAAAGCGGTCCTTGATTTTATCCACAAAAGCTCGGGCATCCTGAAAGTAAAGTCGCGCCCGCTCATCCTCAAAAGCGCCTTGGGACCATTCGGGTAGATGTTGCCGACAAAGGTCAACAAGCTCACGGTCAATATCCACCATAATGGCTTTTTTAACGGATGGGTGTTTTAAAACTTCCCGCAGCGTCGCTCCCTCTCCCCCTCCTAAGATCAAAACCCTTCGGGGTTCAGGATGAAGGAGCATAGCCGGATGAACCAGACATTCATGGAAGATAAACTCATCAACCTGGGCCGATTGAACTTTCTTATCAAGAAAGAGCATTTTCCCAAAAACTTTGTTGGCAAAGATATGAACGAGCTGATACTTGGTCCGACCCTCATAAATAATTTTGTCCATAAAAAAAAGACGGACAAGGTCCTCGGTAAAGGGCTCATGGAAATAGCCGCCATCCTTAATCATGGCTCTAATTATACCTAACTCCAATTAGGGACACAAACATTTTTCCAAAAATGGGGACACATACATTTTTCATAACTTAGTGCTTCTTCTTAACTTAAGGTTATACTTAAGTTAACGTTCCCTTCCCTTATGATTTTCCCTGACTTAGAGGGATAAATCCAGGTCCCCTTCCCCGAGAACCTGGCAATTGGCTTCAGTCCAGCTTTTCTTTAACCATATTCTTTTTCAATCCGCAATTAGCTTCTGAATGAGAATTTTCTCAATTTTTTCCTTCTTATTTAATGATGCCAAGGGAAGCGCGTATTGTTATCCCAGAACTGCCCCATCACATAATTCAAAGAGGCAACCGCAATCAGAGGGTTTTCTTCACTTCTCTCGATAAAAAATATTATTTAGATATTTTGACCTATTATTGCCAAAAAGAGAGAGTTGAAATCTGGTGTTATTGTTTAATGGACAATCATGTTCATCTTATAGCTGTTCCTCCGACCACTTCCTCGCTAGCCAGGGCAATTGGTGGAACCCACAAAAAATACACTTGGTTAATAAATTCAAGGAATGAATGGAAAGGCTTCCTCTGGCAAGGAAGATTTCTTTCTTATCCAATGGACGAAAAATATCTTTACAAATGCGTAAGATATATCGAGCGCAATCCCGTACGGGCAGGGATTGTCGACCGAGCTGAAGATTATCCCTGGTCAAGTGCTAGGGCCCATGTTTTCGGTTATGCTGATAAACTGCTTTCGCCTTTTTATTTATTAAAAGAAATAGAGGATTGGAGGGCTTACCTGGCCGACGAAGATTCGCAGGAAGATTTAAATCTATTTGAACAAAATGAAATAAGCTGCCAACCTTTAGGAAGCGAAAATTTTTTAAAAAGATTAGAAATAATAACGGGCAGAAAAATTTTAAGGCGTCCGAAAGGAAGACCGAAAGGAAATGAAGACATGAAAAAATGGGAAAATTATGGGGACAAAATGAGGTAAAAAAAGGTAAAAATTAGGGAAGATTAAAGTTATAAGTGGCAAAAATTTAAAAATTGAGGTCAAAAGAAGCAAGGCGAGCCAAAATTAAAAGGTTCATCAATGACATATAAAAAATTAATTAAAGAAAAAAACAAAAAGTGCGCCTAAGGCCCTTAAAATAAATAAAGGCACGCTATTAAAATCAAAAATCAAATCTATACATTAAAATTAGAGTTGAAATAACATTATTTATGAGAAAAAAATTTACTTGAAAAATTAAAATTGTCACGAAAAATGTTTATAAGAAAAATGTTTGTGTCCCTATTTTAAGATGGCCAAAATTGTGGGAATTGGAATTGACGCTATTGAATCAGCAAGAATTAGTAAACTAATCAGCACCAAAGGTGAGATCTTTTCACTTCGAGTTTTTACTGAGGCTGAAATAGCCTACTGCGAAAACAAAAAAAATAGAGTCCAACACTATGCAGCTCGTTTCGCCGCCAAAGAAGCTCTAATGAAAGCTCTGGGGACAGGAAAACAGCGAGGAATCAGCTGGCGAGAAATAGAGGTCTACAATGATGAATTGGGTAAACCTGGAATAAGACTTTCTGGCCGCGCCCTCCAAATGGCTCAGGCAAAGGGAATTGCTCGGATTCATCTTTCCTTGACCCACCTTAAGGAAATCGCAATAGCCGTCGTTATCCTGGAAGCTCCCTAAAATTTTTGTGGAAAATGTTTGTGTCCCCATTTTATGTGAGGTAAAATAGAGGGAAAAAATGTTTGTGTCCCCATTTTGAGGAGGAACGAGGATGGATGAAATGCAAAAGACAATTCTTGATTATGTCAAGCGGGAGTACCTGGAGGAGGATCAAGAGATTACCCCCGATACTCCCCTTATTTCCAGCGGGATTGTCGATTCCTTCTCCATGGTTTCTCTCAAACGCTTTTTAGAAAAGAAATATAACATTGTTATTCCCGATGACCGGGCAACGCCCCAGGCTTTTGATACAGTGAATAAAATCTGTGAACTCGTCCGGGCCATACAGGAGGGCCGATAAAGCAAAATTTTCTCCTCCTGAAGCCGTTTAAAAACTGGCTTAAAGGGCAAAAAATTGGTTAGATTTAAATTTTGAAATCAAGATTCAGGACGACCCAATTGAAATTTTGGAGCTCAGAATCTTTAAGCTTAGATGGGCTTAAAAAATTAAAGCTGGGATTAGAAGAAGAGAAAAAGGTAGTTTTTCTTAAATCTGAATTTTTTTCACAAAATTGTGGGAGCCAAAATCAATTTTATCAGGAAGAAATTTTAATATAATGATTTAAAATAATCGGCTTAAAAGGAGGATATTCTATGGCTTATAATGAAGCCATAAAAAAAGCCTATCAGGAGGAATTAGCCTCCCTTCGAGCTGCCGGCCTTTACAAGGAAGAAAGATACATCCATACGCCCCAGGCGGCGGAAATTGAGGTGGAATTTCCAGCTGGCACCTCCCCTCGCAAGGTCATTAATTTTTGCTCCAACAATTACCTCGGTCTTTCGAGCCACCCCGAAGTCATCAAAGCCGCCCATGAAGCCCTCGATCGCTGGGGCTTCGGAATGAGCTCGGTTCGCTTTATCTGCGGAACCCAGGATATTCACCGGGAGCTGGAGCGTCGGGTCAGCGAATTTTTGGGAACCGAGGATACCATTCTCTTTTCTTCCTGTATGGACGCCAATGCTGGCGTCTTTGAAGCTATTTTGGGTGAGCAGGATGTAATGATTGCTGACCGCCTGGTCCATGCCTCCATCATTGATGGCATGCGGCTCTGCAAGGCCCAGCAGGATTCTTACAAACACGCTAATATGGAGCACCTCGAGGAAAAGCTCCAGGAACACCAGGACAAAAGAATTCGTATGATCATCACCGATGGCGTCTTTTCCATGGATGGCGATACCGCCCGCCTCGATGAAATTGTTCGCCTCGCCGAAAAATATGACGCTATGGTCTTTATTGATGATTCCCACGCCACCGGCTATCTGGGACCCACTGGCCGGGGAACTCATGAGCTTTATGGCGTCATGGGCAAAATCGATATCATCACCACCACTTTCGGTAAGGCCCTGGGAGGAGCTTCAGGTGGTTGTGTCTCCGGCCGGAAAGAAATCGTCGAGCTCTGCCGCCAGAAGGCCAGACCCTATCTCTTTTCTAATACTCTATCCCCTGTTATCGTGGCCACAACCATTAAAGTCATAGAGCTTCTTTCCCAAACAGCGGATCGCCGGGAAAAATTGCTCGAGAATACCGCTTATTGGAAGAAAGGTCTTCAAGAAGCCGGTTTTATCCTTAAAGAAAGCGACACAGCCATTGTCCCTATTATGCTTTACAATGCCAAGCTGGCCCAGGATTTTTCTCGCGATCTTTTTGAAGAAGGTATTTATGCCATCGGCTTCTTCTTCCCCGTAGTCCCCAAAGGCCAGGCGAGAATCCGGACCCAAATTTCGGCTGCCCATGAAAGGGAACATCTTGACCGGGGGCTCGAAGCCTTCATCAAAGTAGGTAAAAAATATAACATTTTGGGTAAAACCAAAGAAGAAATTATCGAAATGTATGGTCTCTAAATTGGGGACACATACATTTTTTATTAATTTCTCTTTTGGATAAAGGGGGAAGAATACATTTTTTAATTTCTTTCTCTTTAGGTAAAGTAGCTTTCTTAAGGAACGCATACTTTTTTAATTAATCCTGCTTTTTTGATTAATCCCTCGGAACTACGCCCCCTTTTTCTCGGCCATGAAATTTTTCTCTTTATAAGCCAAAGAGCTAACCAGCGGACAAAGGAATTCGCAATTTAATTTAAAAGAGGGGCTTATTATTAAAGCTTGTGATTAAAATAGTTTGGCCTTTGATCTAGAAAAGAGACCCACCCTCGGCTCTCTTTTGAAGATAAAATTTTCCAAAAAATAATTAGCTCAAAGGATGCTAAAAAACCCAAAAGGCAATTTTTAAAAGATAACGGCCATAAGGCTTTTCGTTTTAGCGGCGGTAAAGATAAATAGTGTGCTGGGTGCCATCTTCAGTTGTAACTACTTCATATCCTATCTGTTTTTGTTCCCAGCCTGGGATTTCATAATTATGGGAAACAACCCTGGCTCCCGGTTTCAATTGTTTCTCAAGAAGCGGTCGCAGCAATTCATTTGATTCAGGAAGCAGATAAAGAGTAACCACTGTAGCCTGGGAAAAATCAGCTTTCATGACATCCTGCTGCAAGAAGCGAACTAGAGACGTCACCCCCGCCCTTTTAGCTCTTTCCTGGCTTTCAGCAATCCGCCTAGGATCGAGGTCAATGCCTACACCTCTTGCCCCATATTTCTCAGCGGCAGTAACGACAATCCGGCCATCGCCGCAGCCGAGGTCATAAACCACATCCTCTTTGGTTACATTGGCCATTTCGAGCATTTTCTCGACCACGGCCATGGGCGTCGGCACAAAAGGGGCAAGGTCAACGGCGTCTTCTCGGCCATGGGAAGCTTCAAAGAGCTCAAGCTCGCCCTGTTCATCATAGCGGAAAGCATAAGCTCGGCCAGGATCAAGCTGATAATCCCTGCTTCCCGAGGCCCTTTCAAATTGAATTTCAAGACCCGCCGGAGCTTTATATTTATGAACGGCGCCAGAAGAAATGACCTTCTCCTCCCAGCCGGAATCGCTGTAAATTCGGCGAATAAAATAGCGAACTTCCTCTTTAACCACATTCCGGATGGCAATTTCATTCGGGGCGACAGCGAGAACTTTTTCTGCTTCCTGATTCAATGACTTTGTTTGGCGACAGGAAAAAAAAGAGAAGGCTGATAAAAAGCTGAATAAAATCAGAAAAACCAGAAAAAAAGATGGGGGGAAATTTATCCTGATTTTCTCAGAAGAGATTTTGCTTATTCCCCCCCTTCTCAATGATTTTCTGAAACTTTTCCTGGCAAAATGATTTCCCCCCATAAATTTTCCTTCGAGATTCTTTCTTTTTTCTTTTTTCTCTTTCTTTTCAATCTCCATTTTTTTAATCTTCGGCTTATTTCCCTTAAATTGATAAAATTTAAATTGGCTTTTCCCCATAATTTGGCCCCCCTAATAATCTAATTCAACAGTTTTCAATTTACCAATTTTACCTAATTATCCCGATTTAATTGGCTTAAATTCTTTAATCCTGGAACAACTCATCGCGGGTCAGCAAAGAAACAAAGGTATAACCCTTCGCTTCCAGGTTTTCCCGACCCCCTTCCTGGCGGTCCACAATGGCCAAGGTCAAAACGACAATGCCACCTTCCTCCTCAACGGCCTGACAAGCCTTAAGGGTTGAGCCCCCGGTGGTAACTACATCATCGACAATACAAACCCGCCACCCCCGCTTAAAGGGGCCTTCTATCATTTTGCGTTCGCCATGTTGTTTTGGCTCTTTCCGAACAATAAAGGCAGGAAGGGGGTGATCAGTCTCAGCACTTAAAGCCGCCACAGCAGCCACGATTGGGTCCGCCCCCAGGGTAGGACCACCAATAGCATCAACCTCAAAGGGGCGCAAAACCTCGAGGATAAGGCGGGCCACAAGCTGAGCTCCCTTTGGATCGAGAGTGGTCATTCTGGCATCAATATAGTAATTGCTAATACGCCCAGACGAGAGAACTCGCTCAACCCCCGTAATCAGAGATTTTTGACGCAATAATTGTCTTAATTCTTTTTTCCAATCTTCAATAGACACGAATCTCTCCTGCTTAAATTTAATAAAGCTTGCTTATTTTAGTCCCGGGATAATATTTGTTCAAGATTTGGCGATAAGTAGCTCCTCTTTGGGCCAAGCCAAAGGCTCCAACCTGACAGAGACCAACCCCATGGCCCCAACCCCTTCCAGTGAAAATGAAATGGCTAATCCGGCCCGCCTCATCATATTCGCGATCAATGGTGAAGAGAGTATCCCTTAATCCAAGAACCCAGCGGACTCTAAGGCCCCGGACAGTCGAGCGGCCGCTCTGACCGATTATTTCCAGCTCAAGAACGCGGTGTGACTTCCCCCGCTTCAAAACCCTAAGGTCAACGAGTTCGCCTATGGGAAAAGACTCATTAAGACGTCGGCTTAGTTCCTCGCGGCTCAAGCGAACCTGCCAGCTGGAAAAGGACGATTCCCGGTCAAGAACATTAGTCTCAGCCGTGGGCTCAGCTCTTAACCAGACAACCTGCTCCTCCTCTTTTAAGAAAGTCACCGCTTCGCCACCAAGAAAAAGGAGGGATGAGGCCGGGAAGGTCTCGTTATCTATGGAGCGAAAAAGAAAGGCTTGAGGAGAAAGTCTCAAGCTGCTAATTTCCCCATTGATTTCAAGTTTCAAGTAACCTTTATCAATTCCCAGAAATCGCGCTTTGATCAAGGGATTCTTTTCTTTCTGAATAATTCGGGCTAAGGTTAACAAAGCTTCCCCCCGGCTAATGGGCTGGGAAAAGAGGCTCTCCTTGGGAGGAAGCGAAAAATAACCTTCCCGAATCAAATAGGCTAAAGGTCGGCGCTCTTTTTCTTGAAGCGAAGGGAAATCGCGCAAAAGAAAATTTATTTCACTCGGCAGAAGGAGATGGTGCATTCTTTCCGTCCACCCTAAATAATCAATGACAAAATAACCAAAGGAAGCGGGGTAGATAGGCTCGGATGGGGGAGCAATTTTAGGCACCCTGATTTTCAAGTAGGCAGCTACAGCCTTCATCCAAGCCTCAATTTCCCCGGTCTTCACGCTTTCCTTTAAATAGGCCGAAGGCCATTCTAATAGGTCTTCTCCTCGAATAATGCCCAAAGAGGCGATCAAGCTAATTTCCTGAGTTATGTCCCTTGGGCCCAGAAAGAAATGAAGGGCTGGCCTCGAAGTTCTCACCTGATGCTCGGTTGTTTTTTCCTCAACGCAGGGCGTAGCTTTTAGATAGGCGAGATCAAGACCGCCAAAAACAGCCTGCCCTTCCTCAGTCATCCCTCCGCAGGTAGAAGTATAGAGGGCTTCAATCGGTCGACCTTGGAAGAAGAGCCCTTCCCCCTTTGTCTCTTCAACGGCCTGATTGCTTAGGGGATGCTCGGCACTTAACCCGCCATAGGCCTGATGTTCGGGGGTTGCCAGAAGGTCAAAGCCTTCACTGGCCATCAAACCCAGATTACGAAAGGCATAGGTTCGGGCCGCAACTGCTTGGGCTTTAAGAGCCTCAAGTTCGCCAAAGCGGCCCGGAGAAAGCTCCACCGGCACAACTCCCTTTAAATAATCTTCAAGATTAAGAACATTAATAATTTGTAACCCCGAGCTCTTCATCTGGATAATGAACATGCCCCGATAGGCAGTACCGTTGAAACTTAAAAAGCTCCATTGGCTGGACGGAACAAGATAGAGAGTAGTTTTTTCTTGGAATTGGAAAAGCTGATTATCCACAAGGGCCCAAAAGGCATTTTTTTCGAGCCAAGCCACCTCCTCGCGATAAATCCAGGCATCTTCAATCGAAGCTTCATTCAATTTTTTGACAAAAGCCAGGGCTTCACCGCGAGTAAGAAAATCGCCATAGCGAACCGCATAAAGGCGACGACCCCGATAGCGGTCAACTTCTTCTGCAATCGTAATCCGGCCTTCGACTTTTGCTCTAGCTTTTTCGGCCAATTTTTCTGCCTCTCGCCTGTTTTCAGCCGAACCTACCTGAACCAGAAACTTTTCTGAAAGTTGAATTTTACTTCCCCTGATCAAAACCTCACTAGCCTCATCGGCAATTAATTTATATCTATCGCTCACCTCATAGACTTTCATTCCTGATGAGGCTTTTATCCAGGCTTCATTTAAACGTCGCCCAACAGCTACCTTAATTATCGGTCTGGCAATAGCATAACCATGAAAAAAACCTGTTTCCTCGCCAAATTCGGTTGGCCTGGCCATTAGAAATAGCAGAACAAAACTAAAAGTAAATATATATTTGCGATAAAAATCGTTTAACCTTTTAATAAATTTCATTCGAACCTCACCCTAATCATCTTTCTGAAATTTATTTGACCTATTTATCCTTTAGTTATTTCATTGTTAACCTTTCTGCTTCATTATTCTATTCCTGTCTTTTTTCACTTGGCTTATTTCTCTTTAATTGATTTAGTTTCTAGGATTGATTTCTTATTCTAATTTTGTTATATTTTATCTTTATTTTTTACATTTTTTTCTTTTACATATCTCTTTTGTCCTCTAGATAAATATTTATTGCCTCATCCTTTTGAAATTTATTTTGGTTCTTTTGTTTCTCTTCCCAAATATTGACTGATGCTTTTTTATATCATTTTATTTTGATTTATCCTAAAAGGAACAATCACAGGCAGGCCGGAAACTCAAGTTCTTGCCATTTAGTTTTTTTAAAGTCTAAAAATAATAGCTAATTCAGAATGTAATGTCAAATCAATATCTCCTGAGTTCGCAACATGATATTCAAGGAAATTGCTTAAAACATTAAAAAAGAGTTATATAAAAAAATCAATTATTATATCAACTTCATTGGAAAAGCTTATTAAAAGCTTCTTACGCTTCATCCCATCCTTTTTTAGCTATTGTTCAGGGATAAGCTGTCGATATCAGCACCTTTATCTTTTTTAAAAAATATTTTCTGAGGAAAATATTTTCCCTCCTATTTAGCTATTGCTCGCTTCTCGCATTATCTTCATTCATTTGTTGTCCTCGTTTACTTTATTTTCTTCCATCCTTCCTTAAAAATCTTTATTTTTTTGTAATTTAAAAAAGAGTATTTCAAACTAGGCTCAACTGAAGTAATTTATCTTAGACAAGCCAAGTAAATATTTTTATTTTATTTGGGGAGGGAAGCATCATCTTCCCCCAATTTCTGACGCATCTTCTCCTGGAATTCCTCCACCTTTTTTCTTACTTCCGGGTCAACGAGGGCAATAATTTTAGCCGCGGCCAGAGCTGCATTTTCTGGTTCTAGAACAACCATCGGCGAAACGCCCGAGGGCATCCTCAAACTGGAAAGAATATCGAGGCCGCTAAATTTCTCACTGTAAGGAGGACAAGCAATTACCGGCCAGACTGTCTGGGCATCTATCAAGCCGCTAAGGGCGTTACTGCGGCCAGCAACGGTAATAAAAACAGCCCCTTCTTTTTCATATTCTTTTATTATTTCCAGGCATCTTAAAGGCACCTTATGGGCTGAGGCAATTCTTAGAATTGAAGGAATTCCCAATTCTTTAAGGGCCTCAACAATTTTTTTTGACCAATCCAGATCAGCCTTTGATCCCATAATTATAACTACTTTCATTTCTCTCTCCCTTCATTTTGGCTCAATAACTTTTATCTGCTTTTAAAAATTTAATCACTTCTCTAAATTTGATCAGCTAGATTCTCTATTTGATATTACTTTTTAATAATATTTCTCTTTTTAAAAAACAAGCCTCACTGGCGTTTTTGAATTGAGTTCCAGAAAATAAACGCCCAATTAAGTGCTTATCTAGCCATGAAAAATTTATTCAAGTTTTTTAGCCTGATCAAACTTTTTCTTTCCTGTAGTCAGGAGGAAAGAGGCGATCTCCTCTGGTTCAAAAGGCCAGGCATAGAAAAATTCTATCTCCGGGTGTCGGGCTTTTACTTTATCAATAGAGGCCGGAATCTCTTGAGCTGCATGTTCACCACCTGGAGTCAGCATAGGCGTCAAGACAAAAATTATCTCTGGCTGCCGCAAACAGGCCAATTCAAGAGCTTCCTCAACTGAGGGCGAGCAAAATTCATTGAAACCAAGGATTACCTCGCAACCAGCTAAAGAGGCCAGTGCCCGGGCTATTTTTATTGAACCAGCATAAAAGGGGTCGTTCCCTTCATTTCTAGGCCAGGATCTCATCTTTTTCTCCAATTCATCCAGACGGATCCTCTCGGCTGGAGAAAGAGACGAGGGGTTCTCCTCAGCCTTGAAAGATAATCGGAAATATTCCATCAACTCAAGACGAGGAAAATCTTTGGGTGGAACCCCATGCATGGCCAAGACAATTACTTGCTTTTTGTCTTTCTTAGCCAAATTTATGACCTGTTGAGGTTTAAAATTTTTTTAATTTTAATTTATTCCAATTTTTTATTTTAAATCGAATTGAAAAGAATTTTCCTTTTCTTGAATAAAAATTTCCTTCCTTAAACTTTACCAAAAATTTATTCGCCGGAAAACCCTCAATTAAAAATGAATAGATAATCAGAGCAACTTCTTTGTTTGTCCTTTCAATCCGACAGTTAGGCAAAATTATTTATCGGCTATAAAGTAAGCAGCAAGATAAATCAACTGGGAAATTTTGGCCATCAGTTCGCCATTGACTTTTTCAACACTATCGCTTGTTTGATGATAATCAGAGGTCATGGCTGTATTGGCGAAAAGCCAGGGTATTTTTTCGCTGGCAAAGGAAGCGTGATCGCTTCCCCCCATCATCCGGCCTTCCTGGGTTGATTCTCTCAGCAGAAGATGAAGTCCCACATACTGATTGGCCTGTCGCAAAATTTCACCGAGGTGGCCCCCTGAAAAGGAAATGGGTAGAAAATTATCGGGCTTAATCTTCTTGAGCAGTTCCTCAGTGGAGGGAAAATTGAACATCCTAGCCATCCGTGACAGGCTGGCTTCATCAAAGGTACGGCTAATCATATCCATATTAAGATAAGCCACTGTTTTTTCCAGGGGAAAAGCTGGATGGCGTACATAAAAGCGAGAGCCAAGAAGTCCCTTTTCCTCTCCAGTCCAAAGAGCAAAAACAACGGAACGTTTAGGTTTCTCTGGATTAAGAGCCATCGCCCGAGCTACATTGAGGACACCCACTGATCCTGAACCATTATCATCAGCGCCATTAAAAACGTAATCCCCGAAGGCTCCGAGATGATCCATGTGAGCCCCAATAATCACCACTTCTTCTTTAAGCTTGGGGTCAGAACCTTCAATATAACCAAGAACATTCGAGCAGCGAACAAGAGAAGCCTTAACTTCTGTCTTGATGGTGACTCTTGTTCCTGGTAAAGCCATAGAAGCAGGCTTAAAAGTTTTTTCAATCCTGGCCTTAAGTTCGTCAATCGTCACCCCAGCTCCTTCGAGAATGGCATTGGCCATTTCTCGGGTAATATTGATTACCGTCGATCTTTCAAAGGGCATGGTTGGTCCGCCACCGGGAAGCATCATCCGTTTTCTCGGCCGGGGATCAATGGGCCGATCGTCGGAGACTCTTCTTCTTGGGATGAAGCTACGAATTATTTCGAGATCAGGGGTGGTGTTGGCCACCTGCAAAATTGCCGCCGGGCCGAGCTTGGCTATAGCTTCGATTTTATTGAAACGACCGGCTGGTTGGCGCATCATCAGAGCAGGTCCCTCAAGAGGAAAATATTTCTCCTTTAATTCCTTTTTCTGGAAGGGCGAATTAGGATTATCCTTGCCCGGAGCTTCCGAAATAATAAGAACAACTTTATCCTTAACGTCAAGATTTTTGAAATCATCATAGCCAATTTCTTTCTCAGTAATTCCATATCCAGCAAAAACAACGGTTCCCGAAACACTTTCGGGAATTATGGAGAGGCTAGAGTAATCGATGCCTGCGGTAAATTTCCTTGATTTGATTAGATCCCCCTTTCTGGTTTCAACGACTATCTCGCTTGAGCTTTCGCTTATCTCTTTTAAAACAACTTCCTGGAAATAACTGCGCCGCGGAGCAGCCGGTGCCTGTCCACCCATCATGCCGCCAAAACGAGCAGCTGGACTGACCTCGTGATCCCCTGCTGGCTGAATATTCCAAAGGGAAAAAAGGGAGGCTACATATTCAGCCGCTAGCTGATAACCCCGGGTTCCTGTTTCCCGGCCTTCAAGAAGATCAGAGGCAAGATAGGAAAGCATCGCCAGCGAATCTTTGGCTTTAATGCTTTCTAGGCCAACTTTCATCTTCGCTGGGGCCTCGGCTACTTTTTCAATCAGAACCAGATTTTTGAGAAGATCCTCTGGTTTGGCCTGGGCTTGACCTGCTGGCTGGAGCGCAGCCATCCCGGGAAAAACAACCAGAAGTCCGAGAATTAACCAGCCCAAAAATCTTTTCATCTTCTTTTCCTCCTTATATAAAAAAATTTTATATTTATTCTCTAATTCAGCTCTTTTGGTTTCAGACCATAAATAAAAAAATGCTTCAACCAAGCCTCCATCTTCCCTTCAATTCAATTAAATAAAATGAATTAAAAGGTTTTCGAAAGGTTTAATCATTTAAAGCCAGCCACCGGGTTCTCAGCCGAGCAAGTTCCCGGCCATTCTGATGATGAATAATTTGATGCCAGAACTCATGCTCCTCCTTAGGAACGCGATAAAGACGTGAAATAACCTGATGGCCATAAACGGCTTCGGCCCTATAATTTATTTCTATTTCTACAGGCTGCTCCCTCCAAAGAATCTCAGGGGGCACAGCCTCTAAAGCCCATTCAATATAAACGACATTATTCACATGGCGATTCATATCAAGATGATTTATTTCTACGGGAAATTCTATTTCCCTTTCGGCTGCGGGTAAAAGGGGCAGGGGCTCAAAATTATCTTCAAGGGCCCGCCGGGGGAAAATAATTCTTTCTTGGTAAAGAGAATTGATAGGCACAGGTTGCTTGCGTTCAAGATTGATCACCATCCAGGAGCTTGTCGCCGCCAAAATTTTTTGACCTGAGGCATCTAAGATTTCATAATCTCTGAGGGCGAAAAATTCGCTGCGACCAGAAGGCCAGGTAAGAACGGTGATTTTTTCGCCCAGCCGGGGATAACGTTCGATTTGGATATGATAACGAGAAAGAACCCAGGTCAAACCGAAGCGAAAAAGGGTTTCCACCGAAAAACCGAGGGCAAGGGCCTGAGCGGCAGCTGCATCTTGAAGATAGTTAAGAAGGGAGTGCGGGCGAGCTCGGCCTCTAAAATCAATTTCATAGGTATGGATTTTATACTCAGCCTTATAAATAAGATTTTCTTTCATCGCCAGCCAAAAAGAAAAACATTATATCAAAAATTTAAGAAAAAAAGACATTTGACTGGTATTTAGAAAGAAATTGGAACAAAATTATTAGTCAAAGAAAGGAGATGAAGATGAGTCATAGAGGCTTCCTCAAGAAATATTTTTTATCAATTTTGATTTCTTTAATTTCCTTTATCCTCTTTTCTTTTATCCTTTTCTTTTCTATCTTTTTCTTATCCTCCTTTCTTCTCGCCTTAGAAGCATCTGATCCCTTCAGCTTGGCTGATATTTTTAGCCCTGGGAAGACCCTCCTTGACACCGACGGGGATGGGCTGATCGATGATTTCAACCTAACGATTATCCTGCCTAATCAACCTGATCCTCTTGAAATGGCCTCTGCCGCTGAAATTGCCAGCCGGCTGAGTTTTGAAAGCCTCGCTGCTCGCTTCGACCTTGTCCGGCGAGAGAAAGAAATAGGCGATTGGTCAAAAGTTGGCTACTTCATCCTGGTGGGCGATAAATTCCAGGTTCTTCGCCAGCCAATTTTTAAAGCCTCGGCTCTCCGCCCTTTAAATCAGGATGAAGGCCTGATCATGGCCATCTCTCTGGCTGGTCAAAGTGGCGTTCTTCTCAGGGCCGGAAGCCCTGAAGCTCTGCTTCTCACCGCCCGAGCCTTCTTCAACCGCTTTCCCTATCTTTGGGATATTTTTGGCCCTGAAACAGGGGAAACCTATGATCGAGTTGAAAAGGCTGCGGCTGATTTCGGGAAATTAGTTTCTGGTCGGAAAATTCTGGTGGCCATCAAGGAAATTCTCTATGAATTTCCCAAGCCTAAAGCTCCTTTTAGTTCTCTGCAGAGACTTCGTTTCGACCATGGTGAAATTAGAGAAATGGTCATTGATCTGAATCCAGTTTCCGCCGAAGAAAGTTGGCAGCTGCGGAAAGCCTTGGAAGCTCTAAAAATCGACCATGACCGGGGAAAGAGGACTGATCTTCTTTCTTGGGCGGGCTGCTCGCGCCTTACCTTTATTTTTAATGGCCAGAGAGAAAAATCGATTTCCCTTGATCGGGTCGGTCTGCCCCGTCGTTTTTTGACTCCATCTTACAAAAGCCCAAGAATTACCCGGGGACCTTCCAAGGATTTTGACCTTCTTGATCTCTTTTCTCTCCGTGGTCTTTACAGTGATAGCAATAGTGATGGCCTGCCCGATGGCTTGGATAGTTTAGTTATCATTCCTCCCGATTCGGTCATTCCCGGTTTACCTTATTTGGGTATCAGAATATCCCTCGAAAGTGCCGGGCTGGCTTGGCCCCTTTTCTATCCAGCCGACCAGCTGGAAGAGCCTAGAGCTCTTCTTGCCCCTATTCTTATCGGTGAAAATACTTTAAGCCAAGAGCTTAAAAAGGCAGGAAAATTGAGGCTTCCAGCTCTTCAAGCCGGACAGGGCACAATTTTGGTTGTCCCCCAGGCTTTTCCCCGATCCAATGCAGTGGTGATTCAGGCCGCCGATAATGAAGGAATGGAAAAAATCTTGCGCTATCTCAGTCTAATCTTTCCCTATCTTGAAAATTATGGTCCTGGCCAGGCAAGCTGGAAAGAAGTGCGCCGCGATTTGGAAAATTTCTTTAAAGGGGAAAAAGGGGCAGCTGAAGCCTATTTTTATCATCAAATTGAAAAAATTCTCAATGACCTGAGGAAACTCGAAATTGAAGAAATAAAAATTGAGGTAACCCTTCCCCAACCCAACAGAGCTTTCCATGATGAATTGAAAAATTGGCTCTCCTCTCTTTTTCCTAAGGCTAAAACAGAAGTAAAAATGCACGGTCTCAGGGAAAGTCAAATTATTTTCCAGAAAGAAAAAGAATTTCCCTGGGAAGGAGAAGAGGCTTTAAGGCTAATCGATGAACAATTAAAGATCTTGCCACCGGAAATCAGGGAATTGCGGATCTCTCTGGCCCTGAGCGAAAGCCCTAAAATTAGAAGAGAAATTAAGCACAAGATTGAATCAAAACTCCGCTCTTTCCCTTTTCCTTCGGACATTAAAGTTCTGAGTTCCTATAAAGCCGGTTTCTTCTGGCTCCTTGAGGAAGTTGCCCCTCAACTCAAGGGAAAAGAAATCAGTCGTCTCCTTATCCGGGTGGCCAAAGAAAAAGATGATCGTTCCCGGCCCAAACGATTTTATGTCGATCCCAACCGCTGGCTTCAGGAGCTTTATCCTATCGATGAAATTTTAGCCCGGGAACTTTCCATCCCGCTGGAAAAAATTGACTTTGAACTTAAAGATAAAGCTGAGCCAATTTATGAAGCCTTGGCCTACGATAATTCAAACCAGTTAATTTTAGCGACAAACTTCACCCCTCTCGTCAAAAAAATAACTTATTGGCCGGTTCTTCCTGAATGGGGTGAGGTAACCATCACCCCTTCCTGGCTGCGTCTTGAAAGTGAGGGAAAGATTCTGGCCGAAGTAATTTTAGCCAGCGATCTGGAAAATTTCTGGACTTTTTATCATAAAGAAATAATTCCGGCCCTCCACCAGCATATTATGAAAAAAACCGGCGAGCAACCCACAACCGCTAAGCAGCCCTATTTTAAAAAGCTGACTATTGAGCTCGAAGCCTCAGAACCCGATTACCGCCTTAATCTTGATGAAGAAATGATCAGCAGTCTCGAGGCCATCCATGATGAAATTTATTTCGACACTCTGGATTATCTGCGGGGCATAACTGAAGTTGAAATAGAAAGAACAGATGAAATGGCTGATACTTCAAGGCTTTCTGCTCCTGGCCATGTCTTTCCTCTTCTTCACCCTTCGAAGGATGGCCAGCCAACGCGGGTCAGAATACAGCTTGAAGATTGGAAAGCAGCTTCGCCGGTCACAACTATTACGTGGAAAGAAAAGGGTCATCTGGAAACTTCGAGTCGACGCCTTAACTTTCCCCGACTACAACCTCGAACCTTAAGACTAATGGGTTTAACCTTTGATGGTCGCTCTAATCGTCTCGACAATGGATGGCTAGAAGTAGAAATAGAAAATGAATCAGATTATCATAATTTAGTAACCTTCCTTGATCATCTTCCCCTTCTTGAGAAAAAGGGCCTCCTTGTTGATAGCTTTTTTTATCCTGGCTTGAATCGAATCATTTTAAAAATAAAACATAAGGATTGGAGCAGGGAAATATCCCTTCCTGTTAAGGCAAAAAGGGAAGTTCTTTCGATAGAAAAAGAGAAAAAAGTTGGTCTTCCCCAAAAGGTGGATCTTCCTTCGGTTCCCACCGAAATAATCTCGCCTGAAAAATGTCTCGAACTTGTCCGAGCCTTAACTTCAGTGGCTCCCCTTAGAGGCTACATTGCTGGTCGCTCCTATGAAGGCCGAGAGGTTCCAGTTATTGAAGCCTTTTTACCTTCGGCCACTTATATATCATTACCCCGGCTGATGACCTTTAAACCCACTCTTCTTGCTTCAGGTCGGCAACATGCCAATGAGGTTTCGGCCACAACTTATCTTCTCCAGCTGGCTGAAAAAATAATTAAAGAAGAAGAATGGCAGTCTTTCCTAAAAAAAATTAATCTTATTCTTTTGCCTATGGAAAATCCTGACGGTGCAGCCTTAGCCTACGAGCTACAGAAACTCACACCCCATCATAGCCTTCATGCTGGACGTTACAGTTCTTTGGGCGTGGACATAGGTTCTCTCGTTGGCCAAGATAATCCCCTTTTGCCTGAAGCCAGGGTGAGGAGGGACCTCATGGAGCGCTGGCGGCCCGACATTTATCTTAATCTCCACGGCTATCCCTCCCATGAATGGGTCCAGCCCTTTTCAGGCTATACTCCCTTTCTCTTCCGGGATTATTGGATTCCCAAGGGCTGGTTTGCCTTTTTCCGGAGTTTGCGCCTCTCTGTCTTTGAACCCTGGACAAGTGCTGGCAGAGAATTAGAGAAATACATCATCGAAGAAATGAGGAGTTTGCCCCATTTTAATCAATCAAGTCAAAAATTTTATGACCGCTATTTCCGCTGGGGAACGCGATGGTCGCCCCATGCCGCTGAACTCGAAATCTATGATGGCGTCAATCTTTATGCCAAAAGGCGATCTTCCCAAGAAACCAGGCTTTCGCCTCGAACCCAAATCACCTATATTGAAGAAACTCCTGAGCTCATGGATGAGACCGCTCAGGGACAATGGCTCGAACTTCTTTGTGAGCTGGGCCTGGCTTATCTTCAAGCCCATTTAAAATTCCTTGGTTCTAAAAAGCATGATCTCGAGCGGATTGATGAAGAGGTCCAGGAACGAGTCAGGCAGCAATGGCTGCGACGCCGGCCAGTTGGATCAATCGGCAAAGAATGATTTTTCATTGAAAAAGTCAAAATCATTATAGTTATCACCAGCTGTAATTGGCTCAATGGGAAAAGAATGATGCTTCAAGCTGATAAAGTAGGAACGTTTTTCTTAGATTTGTTTCTTCAAAGAAAAGGGGAAAAAACAAAAGAAAAGATTAAAATAAGAAAAGATGACTAAGGAAAAAACTCTTTAAAATTCCTGAAGCACCGAATTAATCGTCTCCAGGGCTGAAGCTAGAATTTCGCTTTGAACAGCATAGCCAAGACGAAAGTGCTCCTTAGCTTCAAAAAAGGTTCCGGGAACAACACTTATATCGGCCTTTCTCCGCAAATAATGGCTGAATTCATCCCCGCTTCGACCATTGATCAGCCGAGGAAAGCAAACAACGCCCCCATCGGGTTCAACCCAGCTGAGCTGGCTTTGTTGAGACATAAAAAGCCGCAGAAGCTTCCGGTTTGCCTCAATCCAGCTTCGGTTCTTTTCTCTCAGCCTGTCGAGGTAGGGGAAAACAAGCCAAGCCAGTTTTTCGCTAATGAAGGCACCCTCAACCACTAAATAATCGGTTAAACGTCGCAACCTTCGAGCCAATTCTTTCGGGGCTAAAATCCAGCCACAGCGCAAGCCTCCCAGTCCATAAACTTTGGTTAAGGAAGAAGCCACAATAATCCGATCAGTGAGACCGAAACAGGTCGAGGCTGCTTCCCCCTCCAGGAATTCAAGATAGATTTCATCCACAAAAAGGTAGGCCCCGAAGCGCTCAGCCTCCTGGGCGAGAGTCTGAATTTTTTGTCGATCCAGCCAGACGCCAGAGGGATTGTGAAGATTGGTTAAAATAATGAGTTTAGCTCCTTCTCTTAGGAGCCTTTGATACTCATCGAAATCAATTTCGAATCTATTCTCGAAGCGACGTTCAAGCCGAAGAATTTGAGCTTTGAAGAAACGGGGCACGGCTAAAAGGGGCTCGTAGGCTGGTTTTTCCACAATGACCTTGTCGCCGGATTCAATAAATCCGGCTCCCACCATAAAAATAGCTTGAGAAGCTCCCTGAGTAAGGACAACATTATCGGGCTCCACTTTGTACCGCTCAGCGATGGCTTCGAGGAGAGGCTGATAGCCATAGGGATTGGGGCCGCTAATTTCAAGGTCTTTTAGTTCCAGAGTTAAGGGTAATTCCTTTAAGCTCAGGTCAGGAACCCCGCTTCGGCTTAAATTTATTTTGGCCTGGCTTTGAAGCTTGGCCCACTCAAGATAAGCAATTGGCTCAATGGTCATTTTAATCCTCCTGCCGAAGTTTTCTTCTTGATATTAAGTAAAAGGGAAGGCCCGAAAGAATGATGGCCGTTCCGATAACAGATTTAATTGGCCTGGAAATAAAAACATTGATGACCACAGTGAAAGAGATAACAGAAAAAATTATGGGAACAATGGGATAGCCCCAGACACGATATATTCCTGGACGTTCTGGAATTTTTTTTCTTAGCTCGATCAAGGCAAGAGAGGACAGCCCAAAAAAGATCCAATCGCCAAAAGTTACATATTGCAAAAGCTGGCTATAGGTATTGGTAAGAAGAAGACCGGAAGCCCAGGCTGACTGAAGAAAAATTGAAAAATGGGGAGTTTGAAAACGGCGATGAAGGCGGGCGGCCAGAGGCAAAAAAGCCCCTTCCCTGGCCATGGCTTGATAGACTCTTGGGCCTGTGAGGATAAAAACGTTGGTGATGCCAAAAGTCGAAATCACTATAGCCAAAGATATTAGACGGGAACCTTTATTTCCTAAAAGAGCGCCAACTGCATCAGCGGCGACCCGAGTGGAAGAGCGAAGGCTATCAAAGGGAAGAGCCGTAACGTAAAACCAGTTAGTCAAAATGTAGACGACAACAACGATGGAAACGCCTAAAATTATAGCTATAGGAAGACCACGGCGAGGATCTTTAACTTCGCCAGCGACAAAATTCAGGTTTTGCCAACCACCATAGGAAAAAAGGGCTGGCATTAAAGCCAGGCCAAGCGAACTAAGAAAAGAAAAATTAAGTCGATTAGGGAAAATTGGGCCAAGCGAGATAGATTTATTAGGCGAAAAAAGGGAAAAATAAATCCCAAGGACGATAAGCGAAAGAAGCGCTGCGAGTTTAAGAACAGTGAAAAGATTTTGAACCAAGCTGCCAGGTCTGATTCCAAGAAAATTGATTAAGGAAAGGAACCAGATAATGGCTGCGGCCATAAAAACAGTAGCTCTATCCGAGATGGACACAAGTGAACCAAGAAAGCGAGCGCAGGTCGAAGCCACAGCAGCAATAGCCCCGGTTTGAATCGTAGTAAACAAGGTCCAGCCAAAAAGAAATCCAAGCCATGGGGCGAAACCTACTTTTAGATAAAGGTATTGGCCGCCAGAATGAATAAAAAGAGAACCAAGCTCAGCAAAGCATAAACCACCGAGAAAGGCAATAGCACCGGCCAGAATCCAGACCAAAAGAAGCTGGGCTGAATTTTCGAGGAAATGAGCACTTTCGGCTGGATTGATGAAAATGCCCGCGCCGATTATCGCTCCGCTAACAATCATGGTGGCGTCAAAAATAGAAAGCCGTCGGGGGATTTCTTCTTTTCTAGGCATAGGTGGTCTTCTTTTCAAGCTTGGCCAATTGAAGATAAAATTTAAAGAAGCTCCATTTTAATTTCTTGGCTAAATGAATGTCAAAGAGTAAGCTAATAATGGCTTTCCTTTCGAATTTAATCTATAATAGCCAAAAAGAAAAAAAGAGAAGATGCGAAGTCGAAAAAGTTCTTCTTTGAATAGGAGGAAAGTTGATTAGGCTTTTTCCTTTAGCTATCAATCATAAATTCCGAAAATAAAAAAGAACAGAGCTAAAATATCAAGTTTAGGCAATGAAAAGGCAACTTAAAAAATCGTTTGGAGTAGAATGGCTAAAAAATGGTTTGTGTCCCTATTTAATTTATTTAAGAGAGGAGAGGTCAATGATAACTTTGGGTAAAAAGAAAGGCGAGTTAAGAAAAATGATTTGGAAAAAAATGGTTTGTGTCCCCATTTTTTTGGTGGGGGTGGGTCTTTGGGCTCAGACAGCTGAAGAAATCAGGGCCAAGTGGATTGAAGCTCAGGGAGGTAAAGCTTTGGCGGCTATTAAGGACACAACGATCATCGGCTCGATTGAACTTGTTCAGATGGGCCTTACAGCCAACTTCACCCTCTATCAGAAAGAACCGAATAAAATGAGAATTGATATTGAAGTAATGGGCATGAATATAACTCAGGTCTTTGATGGGGAAAAGGCCTGGTTCACTAATCCCCAGACCGGAACCATTGAGGAAATGCCCTCAACCCAGAGCCGTGAATTTGCCCGACAAGCTTTGGGCAATGATTCCCTTTTTCATCCAGAGAAATACGGCATTACTTACAATTTCAAAGGGAAAGAAAAAATAAATGATGTGGAATATTTCGTTCTTGAACAAACCTTTAACGACGGCACCGTCGTGGCCATTTACCTCGATCCCAATTCCTTCTTATCGGTCAAAACCAAGGGAAAAACGATTAATATGATGACTGGGCTACCGGTTGAGGCTGAAACCCATCATTCCGATTACCGAAAGGTGGATGGAACTGTTGTCCCCTTTCAATTAACAACCTATTATGACGGCCAGGAATTCCAGAGAATGATTTTCCAAAAAATAGTTTATAATACCGGGCTTGATGATTCTCTCTTTAACCTGAAAAGAAGTCTCTAAAATTCGGCTTCTTTCAGGACTGTATAGGCCAGTTTAAGGGCACGAAGGGCTTCTTCGCCAGAAACCTTGCTCATCCGGCCTTCCTGAATGGAAGTGAGAAAATTTTGTAATTCCTTTTTGAGAGGTTCTTCTTTCTGAATTCGTAGAGTCCGAATATCCGTCTGCCGGCCATTAAGGGGGAAGATCTTAACTTCCTGATCAATATAATCGACGGAGTAATAAACCGTCGGTTCAAAAATCCGCAGCTTCCTTACCTTGCCCTGATGGACTCGGCTGGCCGTTAGGTTAGCGACGCAACCGGATTTAAATTCAATGCGGGCATTGGCAATATCGATTTTTTCTGAAAGAACATGGATGCCCGAGGAGCGGACCGACTTCACTTCATCCTTGATGAGGGCCAAGATGATATCTAGATCATGGATCATCAAATCGAGGACGACATCAATATCGAGGGAACGAGCGGAAAAAGAACCAAGCCTTTGAACCTCAATAAAACGAGGCTCGGAAATCATGTTTTCGACGGCTTCAACCGCGGGATTAAATCTTTCCAGATGACCCACCTGAAGAATAAGGCCTTTGGCCTTAGCGGTCTCGACCAACATCTCCCCCTGTTCAACGGTTTCTGTAATTGGTTTTTCCACCAGAACATGCTTTCCAGCCTGGAGCAGATTCATGGCTATCGAAAAATGTTCTGAGGTGGGAGTGGCCACAATAGCCGCATCGATTTCATCGAGCATTTCTTCATAATTTTGATAATAGGGAACTCCATGGCGATTACCGATTTCAAGGGCCTTCCTGAATTCTATATCCGCTACTCCCTTAAGCTCAGCCTGCTCAAGATAGGATAGAATGCGAGCATGCTGGGTTCCAAGATAACCAACACCGATGATGCCAACTCTAACTCTATCCATCGTTGAGCCTCTTTATTATTGGCCTCTTGATCTGGCTAAAATAGCCAAGCCGGCCTTTTCAGCCAGAGGCAGCGCCTTTTCCTGATCAAAAAAGGCCACCTTTCCGGCTTCAAGGCCTAAAAGAGAAGCTTTAGCCTTAAGGAGCGAGCGAATAGTGGTCAAACCGACCGCCGGAACATCCACCAACATTGACTGTCTAGAGCGACCAACCTTGGCGACAGCGAAGCCTTCGCCAGCAAGCTCACCAGCTCTTTTAATCATTTTATCTGTTCCTTCAAGAGCCTCAACAGCAATAACAACCCCTTTTTTTACCGCAACAACCTGGCCAATTTCAAGATCGGCCATTTTGGTCGCCACCTCAAAGGCCAGGTCTAAATCACTGAGAACCTCATCTTTAGGTTGATTCTTAGTGAGAAAACCGGGCTGACAGAAAAAAGGCTGGAGAAAGGGAGCGGGGTCAAGAACCTCTATTCCCCTTTGCCTTAAATAAGTTATAAGAATCTCGATTATCTCTTTCGGGGTAACCTGCCTTTTTTCGGGCCAAAGATTTTTAGCCAAAGGGTCTAAAGAAGGCATTTTTAGAAGCCAGAGAGGATCAACCTTTCCAGCCAAATAAACCTCTTTTATCTTATTTTCCTCAAAAAATTTAAAAAGCTTGCTTATTTCCACCGGCCAAATTTTTTGAACCGAAGAGGCAACGGAAACAAGGCCAGGATCCATTTCGCTCTCAATGGAAATAACAAAAACCTCTCGCTCCTCTTTTTTCAGAGTCCTCGCCAAAAAAAATGGAAAGGAGCCTGAACCAGCAATTAAAGCAACTCTATTTCCCACTCTTCAGCTACCTTTTTAATTATACCCCGTCGAGAGTTGGCTATAAAATTAAGAATTTCCTCCCGATCTGGAACGGGCTCGATGATTTCTTTAATTTTCTCTACGGCCTGGCTTGTATTTAAATTCGAAAAATAAATTATTTTAATCATTTCCTTTATTTGCTGGATTCTCTCCGCCGAAAAACCCTGACGACGAAGGCCAACCACATTAACTCCATAGAATTTAGCCGGTCTCATACCAGCAAACCGACAAAAGGGCAAAACATCCTGGGTAATAACTGAAAAGCCACCAATAAAGGCATACTTGCCTATGCGACAAAATTGATGGACGCCGGTAAAAGCTCCCACGGTGGCATAATCATCCACTTCTACGTGGCCGCCTAAGGTAGCTCCGTTAATGAAAATAGTTTTATCACCTATCTGACAATCATGGGCAATGTGGACATAGGCCATGAAATAATTATCATGGCCAATTCGCGTTATCCCGCCTCCCTTGACCGTGCCCCGATGAACAGTGATAAATTCCCGAAAAATGTTTCGATCGCCAATAATGACTTGGGTAGGCTCTCCTTTATAGGTTATATCTTGGGGTTCAGTGCCAATGACTGAATAGGGTGAAAAAAGGCAGTTTTGGCCGACCTCAGTTAATCCCTTAATGACTACGTGGGCTTCAAGTCTTGTCCCCTGTCGAAGATGAACTCCTTCCTCGACCACACAGTAAGGACCAATGAAAACCCCAGGTTCTATCTCAGCTTTAGGATCTACGTAGGCCGTAGGATGGATGATGACTTCTTTAGAGCGCATCTAATTCTTTAAGATTTAAAATGGCGGCCAAAATATTAGCTTCAGCGGCAATTTCATCACCCACCAGAGCCCTTGTTTTTAATTCGCAGAAACGCTGCCTTATTCTAACAATTTCAGCTTCAAGACGAAGGGTATCTCCAGGAACAACGGCTCGTCGGAAACGGGCATTATCCACTCGACTTAAAAGAACAAATTTACCCTGGGGATCATCAACGGAATGATAAAGAAGTATTCCCCCGCATTGAGCCATCGCTTCAATAATCAGGACCCCGGGCATGATTTTTTTTTCAGGAAAATGTCCCTGGAAAAAGGGTTCATTAACTGTTACATTTTTCAGCCCGACAATGGATTTCCCCTTTTCCAAAGATAGGACACGGTCAACTAGAAGGAAGGGGTAACGATGGGGTAAAAACTTAGCTATCTCTTCTATTTTGTACATTCTTTTACTCTTGGGGAGCCTGCCGGTAAAACCAACTTCACTTCTTGGTCTTCAGAGCGTCGTAACGCTTGATAACTTCTTCGGTGATATCAATGGCTGGATTAACAAAGACGGCGCCGCTGCGTCCTAAATCCAGAATTATGTCAAAACCTTTTTCCTTACCAATTTGTTCAATGATAGGGATGAGTTCATTCTGGAGACGGGTATAAAGGCGATACTGAAGTTCCTGCATATCCCTGGCCATATCTTCAGAAAGCCGGGTTCTTTCCGTCCTTTTCTTAGTTAAATCAGAATTGAGCTGAAGCAAAGCTTCCTCAGTCAGCGTCAAACGCTGGGTGTTGAGTCTCGTTTCGAGCTTGCGAATTTCCTCATCCAGCTTGGCCAGCTGGTCCTGGTTCTTTCTGTCCTGTTCGCTCAGCTGAGCTAAAACTCTCTTTCCCTCAATCGACTTCTCGAGAACATCCTGGGAATTAATTACAGCTATTTTAGATTGAGCTTGAATAAAGGAAAAGCCGGAACAAATGATCATCAAGGCCAGGATCATAATGAAAACTTTTCTCCTCATCTCATACCTCCTTTTTCACCTGATAGCAGGTGTGTTTCTTCTTTTTTAAAATGTAGTCCCGATCGCAAAGCGAAAGGCAAAACGGGATTCTTCTTTATAAACTGTGGGATTATTATAAGCAAAAATCAGTCGGAAGGGAACTCTTAAAGCAGGAACAAATATTCTAGCTTCAAGTCCTGTCGACGTATAAGTATTCTTAAAAGAAATTTTTTCACTTAAGGCATAAGCATTGCCTCGATCATAAAAGAAAATCAAATAAAGGGGGCCACCCACAGGAATGATATATTCAGCATTAAAAATGAGCGATCTGTCGCCACCAATGTTAGTTCCCTTTTCGCTTCTCGGTCCAATCGAATAAATTTCATAGCCACGAAGCGATCTTTCACCTCCAAGATAGAATTTCTCCCAGAAAGGAACCTTGGAATTCCTCAGAGGTTTCACATATTCATAATCAAGGTGAAGACCAATAACATGATTGAAGAAAACGGGCTTAAAAAAGGTCCATTCAAAATGAGGTTTGATCAGATGAATTTCACCGCCGAGAAAAGAGCCAGCAATTTTGATGGAAAAGAGATACATGGTTCCTCTCGTGGGAGTAAGGGGACTGTCGACCGTCGACCGATAAATCGTCGGGGTGAGACTACTAACTTTATAGCGTCCCCAGCCAAAAAGACCAATGTAATAGGGATCAAAATAATAGTAAGAGCCTTCTTCAGCTGGGGGCTTGATATCAATGAATTGGTAGCTGTAATTAAGGTTGGCCCTTAAATAACCTCTTATTCTTCCGCCTAAAAGAAGGTCCACCCCTCGAGCCTTTTGGTCGTAAAGGAAGGGAATCAAAATATAACGATCATAGATATTAAAACCGGCGGTAAAGGGCAAATCTTTAATGTAGGGTTCGGTAAAGCCAAAAACATAGTTCTTAATGCGCTTACCATATTGGGCTGTGACTTCAAGGGTTTCACCTGTCCCTAGGAAATTCACGGTGGAATAGCTTAAAGCCACAAAGGTTCCTTCATAGCCACTGTAACCAGCGGTAAATTGAATATTATTGCGCTGTAACTCTCTTACATTAATGGTGGCGTTTATTTGAGTGGGATTTTCAGGGTCAGGCTTAACCTCAGGGTCCTTCTCGAGATCAACCAGACCGAGCTGCTTTATGCGAAGCAAGCTGTCTTTGAAAAGAGCTAATCGGAAGGGATCACCTTCCCGGATCAACATTTCCCGGCGAAGAACTTTATCTTTGGTAAAGGTATTGCCCCGGAATTCAAGCCTTTTAAGGAAAGCCAGCTCACCTTCGTGGATTGAAAAAGTTAAGTTAACAACTTTGTTCCTAGGGTCAAGGCTTTCGATAGGAATGATCTGAGCATATAAAAAGCCGGCATCGCGATAGACCTCGCCCATTTTCTCAATCGTCTTTTCCCTGAGCTTGCTGTTATAGGCTTCACCAGGCTTGAGCTTGATTAGGCTTTCAAGATAACCTGTCCGGATAATCTTATTGCCCTCTATTTTAATATCGCCAACAACGTAGCGGTAACCAGCCTGTACCGGAAAAATCACCCGCATCATCTTCTGTTTCCGGAAGAAAACTGTTCTCTGCTCGGTCTCTTCAAGACGCGGCTCACCCACTGAGGCTTCCATGTATCCATACTCCTGCAACCTTTTGCGAATATTTTCCACCTCTTCATTCAATTTATTTTCTTTATAGACATCTCGGCCAGCTGCCCAAGTAAAAAAACTGTGTTTCTGATTACTTTTCATCGCTTCCTGAAGTAAACTCGGAGGGAGCTTGGGCTGCCCGGTAAAAACTACCTCAGCGATTCTCAGCTTAGGACCCTCATCGATTTTGAAGAAAAGTTCAATTTCATTTTTACCCTTTCTTTCTGTTTCTACCTCAACCTTGGCGGCCTGAAGCCCCTTCTCCGCTAGCAAATCAAGAATGGTCTTTTGAATTTTTTTTATTTTATAAGGATTATAATAAGAATAAGGAAGAAGATAAGCGTCTTTCTCCTTTAATTTATTGGTAATGTCATCCTGTTTGACCCTTTTCCCAGTTTTATAAGTTATATTTCGGATGACGGGATTTTCTTCAACCAGAATGCGGACAATCTTGCCCCTTTCGCCATCGTCAGCCTCAATTCTGAGATTGCTAAAAAACCCTGTCCCCCAGAGAACGAGAAAATCCTTGCGCAGGGTTTCCTCGTTATAATACCCTCCTTCTCTTGAAGATAAATAATAAAGGATCGTTTCTCTAGTCACCCGATCATTGCCAATGATATCAATTCTTTCAATTAGTTCCTGAGATGAAAGAAGAGTAGTCAAAAAAAGCAAAGACAAGCAAAAAATTACTTTCTTCATCCATTTTTCCTTATAGCATATTCATTTATCTTTTTCAAAAGAAGAGATAATTATAATCTGGGTAAACCAGCCTTAATCAGACCAACCTTTTCCGTCCTTTCTTGTGACCACTTGGCTTTTAAACCTATTATTTTTATCAGCCCGTAAGGACATGGCCGGCCACTCATTAGAATAAACTGCTTCGGTCGAGGATTGGTTTCAATCGGCCGTCCTCCAGGCGAAAGACCCGGTGACAGAAGCGAGCCACCTTTTCATTATGGGTAACAACAAGGGAGGTTAAACCCTTTTTCTCATGAAAATAGCTGAGTAGCTCCATTATCTTTTCGCCCGTTCCCCAGTCAAGATTGCCGGTAGGTTCGTCGGCCAAAAGAAGGCTTGGTTCAGTAACAAGAGCTCTGGCTATAGCTACTCTTTGCTGTTCTCCTCCAGAAAGAAGACTGGGATAAACCCTGGCCTTTTTCTCCAATCCGACTTCTTTCAGTAACTCCCAAGCTTTGGAAAGAGCCTTTTGTCTTGGCCAGCCAGCAATCAAGAGAGGAAGACTCAGGTTTTCAATAACCGTAAATTCAGGCAAGAGATGAAAAAATTGAAAAACAAAGCCAATTTTTTTATTTCTGATTCGGGCCAGCTCCCTGGGATCTTTACTGAAAAGAGCTTCATTCTCAAAGAAAACTTCTCCTGAGGTCGGACGATCGATCGTCCCAATAATATTGAGTAGGGTCGTTTTTCCCACCCCTGATGCCCCCATAATGGCCACCAAATCCCCCCTTTCAACTTCAAGGTCAAGGCCATCGAGAACTTTGAGTTCACCATCGGGAAGGGGATAAATCTTTACCAGCTGGCGGACAATGATTAATTTATTGGCTGATTTATTCATAGCGCAAAGCAGCCACAGGATCGACCCGAGCAGCTCGGCGGGCCGGAAAAAGGGGCGCCAGGAACGTAATAAAAAGACTTACGCCAACGATCATTAAAAGATCAAGAAAATGGAGGCGAAAGGGGACAAAGGCAATCTGATAGATATCAGGAGGCACTTTGATTAATTGAAAACTGTTGGCTAACCAACACCAGGCCAGACCGAGAACACAACCCAGAGCTGTGCCAATAAGACCAATCATAGCCCCCTGGTAAAAGAAAATTTTTCGGATACTTTCAGCCGTAGCCCCTAAAGCCATTAGAATTCCTATATCGCGAGTCTTTTCCATGACCATGAGAATCAGAGTAGCAATTATATTGAGGGCAGCGACGAAAACGATCAGGGCAATTGTCAGGAAAAGGAGGGTTTTTTCCAGTTTAAGAGCTGAAAAAAGGGAACGATTAAGTTCCATCCAAGTTGTGGGATAGAGATAGGGAGGAAGAATTTCCCGCAGCCTCTCAGCCAACTGGGGAGCGGCAAAGATTTTCTTAATTCTCAGTTGAAGCATTGACACCCGATTTTCTCGATTTAATAATTTCTGGGCAATCTTCAGGGGGAGAAGAGCTGAGGTCGAATCAAATTCGTATAGACCGGAAGAAAAAATTCCAGAGACAATTAGATTTTTTGTCCTGGGTATTGGCCCAAGGGGTGAAAGACGGGAAGAGGGAAATAAAACGGTGATGGAATCGCCAACATTAACTCCAAGATTCGCGGCCAGATTCTTCCCCAGGAGAAGACCTGCTTCGCTTTCCTCGGGCAATCTTCCCGATTCAAGCTTTTGGAGCCAGGGGGCATACCCTTTCTCTTTCTCAAATTCCAGGCCTCGCAACATAGCTCCAGAGCTGCCTAAAATTCCAGTTAAAAGAACCTGTTCATAAAGAACCGGGGTTACAGCTATAACACCCTCAACTTCAGCCACCTGCTGAGCTATCTTCTCATAGTCCTTTATTCCTTCGCCGCTCAAATCAGAAATCATAATGTGGGAAGTGGCCCCGAGAATTTTGTCCTGGACATCTTCCTGGAATCCGGTTATAAGACTGATGGCAATAATCAGGGCCATGACGCCAATGGTTACTCCAAGAATTGAAATTAAAGTGATAACGGAAATAAAAGCTTGCTTGCGAGGAGCAACAAGATAACGACTTGAAATTAAAAGTTCATAGGCCATGGAATTAAACTACTTTGGTCTTAAGAGGGGAAAAAGAATTACCTCCCGGATCGACCGTCGATTCGTAAAAATCATCGTCAGCCGATCAATGCCAATTCCTTCGCCTCCGGTCGGAGGCAAACCATATTCTAAGGCCTGAATATAATCAAGATCGAGCCAGTGAGCCTCCTCATCGCCTTTCTTTCGGGCTTCAAGCTGCTGTTCAAATCGGGCCAGCTGATCAGCTGGGTCATTAAGTTCGGTAAAAGCATTAGCTATTTCCATTCCAGCAATAATGAGCTCAAAGCGTTCAGCTTCCTCGGGGTTGTCCCTTGAGGCCTTGGCCAGAGGAGAGATTTCTCTAGGCGGATTAAGGACAAAGGTTGGCTGGATGAGATGGGGCTTGACACATTTATCAAAAACAATATCTAAGGCCTTACCGTAAGTTATGGCTTCCTTTTCAGGAGAAAAATTTCTGGCAAAAGAAATAATCTCTTCGGGCCGGTCAAAACGGCTCGGACTAAGACCACTGTACTGGAGAAGAGCTTCCCTGAATTTTATTCGGCGAAAGGGCCTTCGGAAAGAAATGATTTGGTCGCCATAGGTAAGCTCATCTCGGCCAAGAAGGTTTTCGCAAAGATAAACTAATAGCTCTTCAGTTAAATCCAGCATATCGTAATAATCACTATAAGCCTGATAAAATTCCAGCATGGTAAATTCTGGGTTGTGTTCAGAGGAAATCCCTTCATTGCGGAAGTTGCGATTGATCTCATACACTTTTTCTATTCCGCCAATAACTAATCTTTTTAGATAAAGCTCGGGAGCAATTCGGAGATAAAGCTCAAGGCCAAGGGCATTATGAAAGGTTTTAAAGGGTCTGGCCGCAGCTCCACCGGGAATAGGATGCATCATGGGAGTTTCCACTTCAATGTAACCCCTTTCGTCGAAGAATTTTCTCATCAAAGCAATCATTTTGCTTCGCAGCAAAAAAATCTGAGCCACTTCAGGATTCATGATAAGGTCAAGGTAGCGACGGCGATAGCGCAATTCCACATCCTGAAGGCCATGCCATTTTTCAGGCAAAGGATGAAAGCACTTGGCTAGAAGCTTAAAATTCTCAACGAGCACGGTAAGCTCACCTGTTTTTGTCCGAAAAAGGGTTCCTTCAAGGCCAACAATGTCGCCGATGTCATAAAGGTCAAAAATCTCATAGGCTTCGGGACCAACGACATCCTGACGAATATAAGCCTGAAGTCTCGATTGACTGTTAGCAATATGAAAAAAAGTAGCCCGGCCCATGCGCCGGATGGTCATTATTCTACCCGGTACTTTCACTTTGATTTTTTCTGTTTCCAGTTCCTCCCTGCTTTTTGAACCAAATTGAGCGATGATTTCATCGACTGAATGGGTTTTCAAGAAAACATAGGGGAATAGATCAATACCCTTGGCTTTGAGTTTGGCCATCTTTTCCTGCCTAACGAGCTCCTGATCACTCAACTTTTCTTTTTGTTCATCCATTTCGGTCCTCTCTTTTTTCTTGTCTGAAACCCTTTTTTTGTTTTGAAATAAAGACTAAAAATAATTTTTACTATTTGTTTTTTTCTTTTGTTCCCTGTTTTATCTCCTCTGAATTCTCCTTTTTCCCTGGTTCCTCTCTTTCTAAATTTTGTCTTTCCCTTTCTCTTTTGAGGGCATCGAGAAGGCCATTGATGAAATGAGCGGCCTCTTCACCGCTAAACTTTTTGGCTATCTCAATGGCTTCATTAATAATTATTGCGGGTTCAAGATGAGGTTCAGCTTCAAGCTCAAAAGCCGCCAGCCGCAAAATGTTGCGATCGACAAGGGCCATCCGCGAAAGTCGCCAGTTTTTGGAAATCCTTTGAATGGCCGCATCAATTTTCTCCCGCTCCCGAACAACTCCGCGCACTAGCCATTCACAGTATTCCCTGACTTCGGGAGGTTCCTTTCTCTGCTGCCAATAGGATTCAAGAAGATCTTCGACCTGATTTTCGTGAAATTCAAGCTCATAAAGAATTTGAAGAGCACATTCGCGGGCATGCCTTCTTCGGCCCATGGGCCACTTCTTCCTCTCCTTAGCTAAGCTCAGCGGTTTTAACCAGATTAAGCATTTCAATTAGGGCCATGGCTGCGTCGAAGCCTTTATTTCCTGCTTTAGTTCCAGCCCTTTCAATGGCCTGCTCAATATTATCTACGGTCAAAATACCAAAGGAGCAGGGCACACCTTCTTCTAAAGAAACCTGGGCAATGCCCTTGGTTATCTCCGCACTCAGGAAATCAAAATGGGGAGTATCTCCCCGGATTAAAACTCCCAGACAGAGAATGCCGTCAACTTTTCTTGACTTAGCCAATTTTTTAGCTAAAAAGGGAATTTCAAAGGAACCTGGAACCCGGTAGATGGAAAGATCGTCCTCCTCAGCCCCAAGGCGGCGCAGAGCATCAAGCGCTCCTTCAAGCAGGCGCGCAGAGATGAAATCGTTAAAGCGACTCACAATGATTCCTATCTTCCATCCCTTGGCTTGAAGCTGTCCTTCATAAATTTTCATGGTTTACCTCTCATTGTCCCCGAAAACGGGGCGGTCTTTTTTCTAGAAAGGCGGCTGTGCCCTCACGGGCATCTTCGGTCGCGCAGACCTGACCAAAAATTTCCGCTTCTATTTCAAGAGCTTCATCGAGAGGCCGATCAAGTCCCTTATTGATCGCCTCAATGGCCGAGCTAAGTGCCAATGGACCATTTTTTATAATTTCTTTCGCCAGCGTTTCAGCCTCAGCCATTAAACGATCGGGAGGAACAACCCGGTTGACGAGTCCCCAATTTAGGGCCTCATTGGCTGAGACCATACGTCCAGTTAGAATAACTTCAAGGGCCAGGCCTTTACCAATGAGGCGAGCCAATCTCTGGGTTCCACCAAAGCCAGGGATAAGACCAAGCTTTACTTCAGGCTGACCCATCTTGGCCGTTTCCGCTGCCAGACGAATATGGCAAGCCATGGCCAGCTCAGTACCTCCACCGAGAGCATAACCATTAATCGCCGCAATTACTGGCTTGGGATAATTTTCAATTATCTGGGTCAATTCTTGTCCACGCCGAGCATATTCCCGGCCAGAGGTTTCATCTAAACGAGCGAGTTCACTAATATCAGCTCCAGCGACAAAGGCCTTCTCCCCTGCTCCGGTGATAATTACAGCCAGGACTTCCTCATCATCTCGCCAGTTTTCGAAAGCCTGACGGAGCTCTTCTATCGTCTCCAGGTTCAGAGCATTGAGTTTATCGGGACGGTTAATTGTCACCCAGCCCAAACCATCGGCTTTTCGAAGCAAAAGATTTTTTAATTCCACTTCCCCTCCTTTCCAATTAAATCTCTTTTTGAAAAATTCTATATTTTTTATATATCCGGCCACCTATGGATTCACAGAAACGAAGAATAGGAATATTATCTTCAAGGAGCCAGGACATTTCACACCACTGATAGCCCCGCTCGCGAGCATTCTGCTCGAGCTGCCAATAGAGCCAGTAACTCAATCCTGTATGCTGGTATTCCTGGATTACACCAAAAACAACGGCTCGCATGCCCTTTATCCGGCGGCGGTTTATCAAAAAAATAAGTACTCCCCAAGGAGTAAGGCGTCCATTCAGTTTTTTCAAAATTTCATTATAATTGGGCAAACCAAAGGCAAAACCCACAGGACGTCCGGCCTGGTCCTCAGCAAAAATTACAATATTGGGGTCGGCAAATAGTTTGAGACGTTTGACCATATATTTCATCTCATTCTCTGTCCAAGGGACAAAGCCCCAGTTACGAGACCAGGCATCATTGTAAATAAACTGAATCTTTCTCGCCTCCTCTTCAAGGGCCTTCATATTGACGCAACGGAGACTAAATTTTGTTTCCCTTTTCACTTTATCGACAATCATTTTAACCTTGGCCGCAGTTTCATGATCTTTGGTCATATAATAGGCATATAAATCCTTAATTTTGGCCATCCCACTTTTTTCCATTAAGTCAATATAATAAGGTGGGTTATAGGGCATCATAATCACCGGAGGGTAATCAAAGCCTTCCAAAAGAAAGGCACATTCATCGTTCATGGATAAATTCATCGGACCTCGCAGAAGGTTCATCCCCCTTTCTTTTCCCCAGGAAGCGGCCGCTTCAAGAAGGCCTTGAGCGACAGATTCATCATTAATACTTTCATAAAGGCCGAAAAAGACTACCCTTTCATTGTGAACTTTATTATGAAGTTCATCGATGACGGCTGCGATTCGGCCAACTAATTCTCCCTTCTTGCGAGCGAGAAAGAGCTCCATCTGGGCATGTTCAAAAAAGGGGTTCTTCTTGGGATTTAGTTTTTCCTTCATTTCTATGATTAAAGGCGGAACCCAGTTGGGATCATGAGCATAAATTTGCCAAGGAAATAAAATAAAATTTTTTAAATCCTTTTTGGTCCTAACTTTTTGAATTTGAATCATCCTTTAAAGCCTCAAATTTAAATTTTGTTTATATTTTAACAAAAGAATTAGCCGTTTTCACTCATTTTTTATCCCGATCATATTCCCGATTTCCCTCATCCTTTTAACCTAATTTCCTTAGTCTTTTAATTTAAACCAAAAATTTCATCCTTTATTTTGACATATTAGGATAAGGTTGATATTTTAATAAAGTTCTGATTTAAAAATTCCTTTAAAGGAAAGTTTAAAATGAATCTGAAAAGAAAGACAAATTTTCCCTCTTTACCACCTGAAAAGCTTCGCTGGCGCTGTCCCTTGGAGAAAATCCCTTTTGAAACCACAGCCGATTGCACTCCCTGCGATGAAATCATCGGCCAGGATCGGGCCATCAAGGCAATCCAGACAGGTCTTGAGGTTAAAAGTGTTGGCTACAACATTTTTATTACCGGCATGGTGGGCACTGGTCGAACGACAGCCATTAAACAGCTTCTTGAAAGACTCGAGAAAATGGATAAAGATAGAACCATCCCACCTGATCTTCTCTATGTCAATAATTTTAAAAATCCTGACGAACCTGTTCTTCTGCAAATGCCCGCCGGTCAAGGTAGGCTTTTCAAACAGGCAATGAGCAATTTAATTGACATGCTAAGTACAAACATACCCGAATTGCTTAAGAGCAACTACTATACTGAGCGCAAAGAGGCAATTATTGAAGCCCAGCAAAGAAAACAAAAGGAAATTCTTGAACGCTTTGAAGCTCATGTGGCTGAACAGGGTTTTTCCGTTATTCAAGTGCAGATGGGCCTATTTGTTAAACCCGATCTGGTCCCCCTAATTGATGATCGGCCGGTTCCTTTTAATAAGCTTGAAGCTTTAGTTAGAGAAAAGAAATTTTCAGCTGAAGAGCTAGAGGAGCTTAAAAAAAGATATGAATCCCTTTCGGCTGAACTGGAAAAAATATTTGAACGTCTTCGGGAAATAGAGGAGGAAACCCGAAATTTACTTAAACAATGGGATGCTGAGGCCATCGCCCCAATTATCAGTGGAGCCATAGCGGAAATTCGCTCCCATTTTCCCTTTTCTGGAGTTGAGGAATATTTAACTGAAGTGGAAAAAAGTTTGATGGCCAATTTAGACCTTTTCAAAGAACAAAAAAAGGAGGAAAAAGAGAAAGAAATTGGAGACCCCTTTTTGCCCTATCGGGTCAATCTCTTCGTTGACAATGCCGAGCTAAAGGGTGCTCCGGTAATCATTGAAACCAATCCTACCTACAGCAATCTCTTCGGTTCGATAGAGGTCAGTTTGACTCGATCTGGCCTATGGCAAACCGACTTTACAAAAATAAAAGCTGGTTCCCTGGCTAAAGCTAATGGCGGTTATCTGGTGATGAATGCCCTTGATGCCCTCATCGAGCCTGGAGTGTGGACGACTTTGAAGAGGAGTCTGCGCAATCAGCAGCTCGAAATTCAAAATTATCCACCTCTTTTAATCATTTCTCCAACCCGATTAAAGCCTCAGCCTGTTCCCTGTCGGGCCAAAGTAGTCATGATTGGTGATGCTCCTCTCTACGATCTTCTTTATTATCTCGATGAGAATTTCAAAAAAATCTTTAAAGTTAAGGCTGAATTTGATTCCGAGATGCTTAAAACCGATAAAGCTATAATTGACTATGCCCGCTTCATCCGGAAGATCTGCGATGAGGATAAACTCATGCCTTTTGACCGAGAAGGCATTGCCGCGGTTATCGAATATGGCGTTAGATTAGCCGGCCGTCAGAAGAAAATGTCAACCCGCTTTCATATCTTGGCTGATGTTATCCGAGAGGCTGATTTCTGGGCAAGGAAAGAAGAAAGCAAAATAGTTACCAGGCACCACGTAGAAAAAGCTATTGAAGAAAGATTTGAACGCATTAGTTTGATCGAGGATAAAATCCAGGAACTCATTGAAGATGGCTTGCTCCTCATTGAGACTCAAGGTGAAGTTATCGGCCAAGTCAATGGACTATCTGTATATCAATTAGGCGAGTTTGCCTTTGGCAAGCCAACCCGTATCACAGCTCGGACAGCTGTTGGCCGAGGCGGCGTGATTAATATTGAACGGGAAGCAGCTTTAGGAGGGGCAGTTTATAATAAAGGAGTTCTCATTCTTTCAGGTTATTTAATGGGTAAATACGCTCAAGATAAACCCTTCTCTCTCACCGCCACTATTACCTTTGAACAATCCTATAGTAGCGTTGATGGCGACAGTGCCTCTTCCACTGAAGTTTATGCCATTCTTTCCTCTTTATCAAAACTTCCCCTGAGGCAAGATATAGCTGTTACCGGTTCCCTCAATCAAAAGGGTGAGATTCAGCCTATTGGCGGAGTTAACGAAAAGATAGAAGGCTTTTTTGATGTCTGTCGGGCAAAGGGTCTTACAGGAACCCAAGGAGTTATTATTCCCCATCAAAATATTCAGAATTTAATGTTAAGAAGGGACGTCGTTGAAGCAGTGGAAAAGGGCCTTTTTCATATTTATCCAATTAAAACCATTGATGAAGGAATTGAAATTTTGACGGGGGTAGAGGCCGGCCAAATGAAGGAAGATGGTACCTTTGAAGAAGGAACCGTCAATTATCTTGTCGACCAGGAATTGAGGCGCCTGGCTGAAAGCTGGCGCTCCTTTGCTGGCGAAAAAACAACCTAAAAAATGAGAAAAGCCAATCCTTTTTCTTAGAGCTAGCTCTTTTACTATTCTTTAAAATCTCCAAAGATCATTCAATAATTCCTACTTTAGAAAAAATAATTTTGCCTTGAGAAGATTAAATCACTCTCTTATAAACTTGACTATGAGCTGAAAGCTCAAATTTCAAAAATGGTAGTTAACCCCTCCAGAAATCACTAAATCACCTAAGCGAAAATCGCCTTGGTTAATACTCAAAACAGGACGATGATATTTGGCTTCTGCCTGTAAGGAAAGCTTATCACCCAGGGAAATCTCAAGGCCAGCCCCAAAATTCATCCGTCCCTTCTTCTCTTCAGTTATGCCCTCAAGACTCACCCTATAATATCCGTAACCGAGGCTCAAATAAGGATGAATTATCAACCATGAAAAATAAGATTTTACGGCCACTCCCAGACAAGAAAAATCAACTTGCCGATTTTGCCAGGAATGGCTAATATCGCTAAGCTGCAAGTTATGGGCCACTTGAAAATAGTAACCCTCGAGGCCAAAAATCAGGATTTTAATTCCAGCCCTAACTCCATAAACCCAACGAGTGTCAGGATCAAATTGACAATTCCGATATTCCGGTTTTTGCCAGGACTGGCCGGCAAAAATGCCTATCCTAAAGCCAGCCTGAAGAGGAAGGACTAAATTTAGGCCAAAAATAAAAATGAAAAGAATTTTTTTCTGACCGAAAACATTTTCTTCTCCCTAAAAAATTAGCTTCTTCAGGGCAATCTTGGCTTGGCCAGAATTTCCACAACCCTGAGGTCAAAAAAATTATGGGTATTAACTGGTTTGACGATCAGAGCTGAATCCGCTCCTGAGCCTGTTCCACCAATCGATAAACAGAGCTCATCAGTTCGAATTAAACCGGCATCAGCAGCCATTAGGGTAATCTCAATAGCCACCTTTACCCCTTCACCAAAAATTCTCAAGGTGAAGGCCATTATTTCATCAAGTTGATAACTCCCCAATTTTCGGCGCACTGCCCGACCAACTCCACCGAAAGCATGCTGGGTCGTAAGTAGACGAGCTCCGGCTTCCTCAATTATTTTTCGATTAAGGCTATCGAACTCCTGATGATCAGGTTTGAGGTAACCGGTGCAATGGGTGACAATGACTAAATTCATCCCCTCTAAATATTTAATCGCCAGAACACCTGTTCGACCTGAAGTTGAGGCAATGACGGCTTGCCGCAGGCCGAGTTCTTGAGACCGGGCTCGGGCTATTTCGAGGGTTTTTTCAGTGTTCTGGGGTCCGGGTCGAGGAAAATAAAGACAGGCGCCAATAATTGATTTTTCTCGGCTAATTATTTTTTTCCCCATGATTTCCTCTTATTAATCGGCTTAATTGTGCTTGCCTTGAAACCTTGAGTCAAGCGATTTTTTCTAACCTTTAAATTAGAGAAAGGCAATAAGCTCAGAATCTGGGAAAAGCAAATTATTCCCCTTTTTTCCTTTAATCCAATTAATTCAGTCTCCATATCTTGGAAAAAATTTCGCCTGACTTTCTGGCTAAAACTAAACTTTTTCGACATTTGGGCTTAAATATTGTATAAATTAAAAGGAAAAAATGGCAGTTTCAGTTGAAGAATCGGTCTTAATCTCGCTGAGGTCTCTCTGGTCTAATAAATTGAGAACTTTTCTGACTCTTCTTGGAATTATCATCGGTGTTCTGACCATTATTAGTGTGGTTTCGGTAATTCAAGGTTTAAACAACTACGTTACGACTAAAATGAGTTTTTATGGGGCCAATGATTTTGCCATAAGTAAATTTTCCTTGATTGGAGGTTCCCTTAAACAATACAAAGAGCAGCTTAAGAGAAAGAATCTCACCCTAGAGGAGATGAAAATTATCAGGGAAAAATGTCGAAGTTGCGAGCTAGTGGGTGCCAGTGTGAGCACTTCGAGGACAGTTAAATTCCGAAACCAATCCCTTAAAAATACAGAAATCAGAGGAGAAACAGCCGTTGATCACCTTATTGGCTCAGTCCTTGAAATCGAAAGGGGCCGGTTTTTTTTGCCCCAGGAGGAAAATAATTCCCGATTTGTAGCTATTATTGGCTGGGATTTGGTTGAAAATCTCTTTGGCCAAGTTGACCCCTTGGGCCGAATTATCAAAATTGGCCCTTGGGATTTTCGGATTATTGGAATAGCCAAAAAAAGAGGAAAACTTTTAGGAAGGAGTCAGGATAATTTTGTGCGGATACCCATTACCACTTTCCAAAAAATTTTTGGTTCCCAGCGCTCCATTGAGATTAATGTCCACACTTCTTCGCCCTCTCAGATGGCGGCGGCCCAGGAGGAAGTAAGAACTATTTTACGCTCTTTAAGGCATAGGTCCTTTAGAGATCCCGATGATTTTTCCATTAACACCTCTGATACCTTTATCCGTTTTTATAAATCAGCTACCTCCAGCATCTATTTGGCCATGATCGCCATTTCCTCCATTGCTCTTCTTGTAGGGGGGATTGTGGTTATGAACATCATGCTGGTTTCGGTCACTGAAAGAATCAGTGAAATTGGTATCAGAATGGCTGTTGGCGCCAGAAGAAAAGACATTTTGCTTCAATTTCTCATCGAGGCCGCCGTTCTTTCAGCTTGCGGTGGCCTGATTGGTATTTTCCTCGGCATTATTGCCGCCAAAATTTTTTCAGCCACCACCTCGATGCCCACTCGAATTGAACCGGTCTCCCTGTTTCTGGCAATTTTAATTTCAACTGGGACTGGTCTTTTCTTTGGACTCTATCCGGCTAATCGGGCAGCTAAACTTAATCCCATTGAGGCTCTGAGATCAGAACAATGAAAGTGGCCCTTTATAAAGAAATTTTCCAAATGGCTCTGGATTCTTTGCGGTCAAACAAGCTGCGCTCCTTTCTCACGGTTCTCGGAATAACCATCGGGGTGACAACAGTTATTGGTATGGTCTCAATCATTCAGGGTTTGAACCGGACCTTCCTGCAGGAACTCGAAGCCGTAGGTTCCGATATTATTGTTGTCGCTAAATATGAGCCGGGTATTGGGCGCATTGGACTTGCGGAAGAAGAACTCAGGAGAAGAAAAAACTTGACCTTTGAAGATGCTAAGGCCATCGAAGAAGAGTGTCCCTCTGTTAAGGCTGTGGCCGTAAACCTGATGGTCGATCCCACTTTGGATCTTCCGGTTAAGTATCAAAATCGCCAGAGTGAAGAAACACTTATTATAGGCATGAATGATCGATTTCCCGAAGTCATCTCGGTTTATCAGCCTAAAAAGGGAAGATTTATCATGTTTCCAGAGATTTTCCATTCAAGCTCAGTGTGTATCCTGGGTTATGATGTAGCCGAAACTCTTTTTCCCTTCGAAAACCCCTTAGGAAAAGAAATTAGGATAGGCCCGGAAAAATTCCGGGTGATAGGAGTCCTTGAAAGGAGAGGTACCTTTTTTGGTCAGAGCCGAGATAATTTCGTAGGCATTCCTATCACTACTTTAATGAAATACTTTCCCTACGATCTGTCTAACCTGGAAATTATTGCTGTGCCCAAAAGCCACGCTCTCTTACCCACCGCCATGGAAGAAATTACTTCTTTGCTCAGGCGAAGGAGAAAAATCGGTTTTGGCCAGCCCAATGATTTTGCTATTTACACTCAAGAAACAATTATCAATCTTTATAATCAAATCACTGGAGCGGCCTATCTCGTTATGATTGTTATTTCTTCTATTGGCTTGTTGGTTGGCGGCATAGGGGTTATGAATATCATGCTTGTGGCCGTTAAAGAAAGGACAAGAGAAATAGGAATAAGAAAGGCTATTGGGGCAAGGCCCCGCGATATTTCCCGTCAGTTTCTCCTTGAAGCCGTTGTTCTCACCTTATTTGGCGGGATGATGGGTCTTATTTTTGGCTTCCTCATTGCCCTCGCCGTCAAGGCCGCAACCCCGTTGCCGGTATCTGTAACTTTCTGGTCGGTTGTCTTGGGTCTTGGAGTTTCCATTGGTGTGGGTCTATTTTTCGGCCTCTGGCCAGCCCGAAAGGCTGCTCATCTCGATCCCATTGTCTGTCTTCGCTATGAGTAAATTTTTCTATAATAGGGGAATCTTCTTAAGTTCAGCATATTCAGAATAAATTTTTTCTTTTAATTCCTGAATAATCTTTTCAAGAGAAAAATGTTGAGGTAATGCCATCTCAATAAGGGAATCACTGCCGCCTCCCTTAGCCTCGAAAGCTTCTTTAAGCCAGGGAAGCCATTTTTTTAAATCAAGGGAGATTTCATTAGACCTGGCCAGAATAAGATGATTCCTCGTTTCGCCTTTAACCCCAAAAATAATTAAAAAATGGCCTGAATGGATGATTTTAAGGCCTAAATTTCTGGCCTCTTCGGCGCTTCGATCTTCAAAGATGTGGTCAATGATTGGTTCGCCTGCTTCAGCCATAAATTTTTCAGCCTCATATTGGTTCATCTCTTCCCTTAGCTTAAGGCATCTTTTTCTTAAAATTCGAGCCTCTTCCTGAAGCTTGTCTACAGTGATTTGAACTTGACCGGGAGAAGTTCCAAGACTTGTGGCCAGCTGCTTGATAAGTTTTTCTTTATTTTGATAATCCCTTAAAGCCCGGTAACCACAGAGGAAGAATAGCCGAACATGTTGTCTGACTTTATCGGTCCCAATTATTTTGATTAAACCAATTTCTCCGGTTTGCCGGACGTGAGTTCCTCCACAGGCTGAATAATCAAAACCTTCGATTTCCACTACCCGAATCAGGCCACTTTTAACCGGTTTTTTGCGAAAGGGAATTTTTTCGCTTTGACTTTCGTCAATTAAATAGACTTTTATGGGCTTGTTCTTAAAAATGACTTCGGCTGCTCTGGTTTCAATTTCTATCTGTGCCTCTTCAGAAAAACGGTCGAGATCCAGTTCGATGGATGAAGATTCTTCTCCTAAGTGAAAAGAAAGGGTTTCAGCTCCGAGGATTTCCCAGCAAACCTGGGAGAGGAGATGCTGGCCGGAATGCTGCTGCATATGGTCGTAGCGCCTGAGCCAGTCAATTTGGCCTTTGACTTTTTCGGCTTGGATTTCTTTCTCAAGAATATGAACGATCTGCCCATCCTCTTCTCTTACTTCTATGACCTTAACCCCTTCAATTTCGCCCCGATCACTGGGCTGACCGCCACCTTCTGGGTAAAAACAGGTGGCTTCAAGAATCAAAGCTGGCCGGCCTTCGTGCTTGCGAATCTCCTTTACCGGACTTTCAAATTCAATTTGATAGCTATCTTCAAAATAAAGACGCCTAGTTTGATTTCTTCTTTCTTCCCTTATATTAATTTTTTCGTCCATAACAGTTTGCCTCTTTCTCTCAAGTAAATAATAATCAATTTCCTCTTAAAACAAAAGAAATGAACTCTTTTCTAATTCAGTCTGTGGGTCAATCCAAATTTTTTATAAATTTCAAGGTTCATTCTTTTGATAGCGGTTAAAAATGAATAAGGGAAAAATTAATTATTTATTTTTGAACGTAGCTAAGAACTCGCTTCGTCAATTTAAAATGTTTTTTCGCCACCTTGTCTAAAATGGATTCACCAAAGCGCTGGACAAGGTCAACACCAGCTTTTTCGACCAAAGGTGAAGATCCCTTAGGTAATTCCAGACCAACTTCTTTGCCTAAGGCCTCAAGGCGCTTTAAAAATTCAGCTCTCGCTAAGAGGGAAGCTGCGGCTACAGCCAGATCTTCTTCTGCCCTCACCCGCTGAAGGAGTTCTACTTTCTTTCCTAATTTCATTAGAGCCTGACGAACATAAAACTCATCCCCAAACTGGTCGGTAATTACCAAGGAGCAAGGTACCTGAGCTAAGATATTTTCAATGACCCGAGCATGAGCCCAGGCTAGGATTCGATTCAAATTGCGGAGGCGCTCATAAAGTTCGTTGTAACGGGAAGGACCAATGACCACAATCGCATGGAGATAACCCTTTTTGATAAGGCTGGCCAACTCAATAGCTTTGCGGTCACTGCATCTTTTAGAATCCCGGACTCCAAGTTCTCGGAGAACTTTGTCCTGATCAGGGGGAAGATATATCCCCGCCACTACTAAAGGACCAAAATAATCCCCCTTTCCGGACTCGTCAGTGCCGATCCGGCCTGAAGCTTGAGAAAATAAATCTCCTTGAGACAAAGTTTTTTAACGAAGGAGATTGCGCTTTTTTGCTTCCTTGATTAAATCAGCCCTGAATTTAGGATGGGCAATGTTAATTAGAGCCTTTGTTCTTTCTTGAAGATTTTTACCGTAAAGATAGGCGACGCCATATTCAGTCACCACATAACGAACATCGGCTCGAGTAGTAACCACCCCGGCTCCTTGCTTTAAATAAGGAACAATGCGGGAAACTTCTCCATCCTTAGCGGTTGAGGGTAAAGCAATAATAGGCTTCCCCCCTTTGGAATGAGCCGCACCTCTAATAAAATCAACCTGGCCACCAAAGCCACTATAAATATAGGTTCCAATTGAATCGGAGCAGACCTGACCAGTTATATCCACCTCAATAGCGGAATTGATGGCCACCATTTTTTCATTTTGGGCAATAATGAAAGGGTGGTTGGTATAATTAGTCGGATGAGCTTCAAAAATTGGATTATTATCAACAAAATCGTAAAGTTTTTTTGAACCTAAAACAAAAGTCATAATCACCTTATAAGGATGAAGAGTTTTTCTTGAGCCAGTGATAATACCTGCTTCAATGGCCTCCATAACCCCATCGGAAACCATTTCCGTATGAATCCCCAGCTCCCGGCGATTCTTGAGGGAAGCTAAGACTGCGTCAGGAATACCCCCTATGCCGAGCTGTAGAGTACAGCCATCCTCAATGAGATCGGCTATATATTGACCGATTTTTAGCTCTACTTCAGTCATTGGTGACCTTTCAAGTTCTGGAAGTGGCTCGCTCACCTCCACAATTTTATGCACTCGAGAGACATGAATAAAGGAATCTCCCAAAACGCGAGGCATCTGATCATTCACTTGGGCAATTACTATTTTGGCCTTTTCAGCTGCTGCCTTTGAAGCCAGAACCTCCACTCCAAAACTCATAAAACCATGCTCATCGGGCGGCGAAAGATGAAGCATAGCGACATCAATAGGCATTTGTCCGGAGTAAAAGAGATCTGGAATCTGATGAAGAAAAATGGGAATATAATCAGCTCGTCCTTCATTGATGGCTTTACGATCGGCCGGTCCAACAAATAAGGAGTTATGGCGGAAATGTCCTTCCATTTCAGGCTTGGAAAGAGGGTCCTCGCCCATTAAAAGAACGTGGACGAGCTCAACATTATAAAGCTCATCTTTTCTCTGGGCTAAAGCTTTCATTAAAACATAGGGAGTGGCCGCGTTCCCGCTGATATAAACGCGGTCACCACTTTTAACCACTGAAACTGCTTCCTCAGCTGAACATAACCTTTTTTTATAATCGTCAACCCAGCTCATTTTATTGCCTCCATAAATTATCGCTTTTGATAAAAATTATTTTCTCTTCAGATATTCATCGATAGATGCGGCCGCCAACCGTCCATCCCCCATAGCCAAAATGACGGTCGCTCCACCTCGGACAATGTCACCTCCTGCATAGACTCCTTCAATATTCGTGGCCATGGTTGACCAGTCCACCTCAATATTGCCCCATTTTCCAACCTTGAGTCCGGCAGTTGTCTGGGGGATCAAAGGATTTGGGCTTTGCCCAATGGCAACAACAACCAAGTCAACTTCAACAGTGAATTCTGAACCGGGAACCGGAATGGGTCTTCTCCTTCCCGAAGCATCGGGCTCTCCAAGTTCCATCCGCTGACACTCCATGGCTTTTACCCGACCGTGTTCATCGCCTATATATCTGACTGGAACAGTAAGAAAATGGAATTCAATTCCTTCTTCCTCAGCGTGTTTAATTTCTTCCTCTCGGGCGGGCATCTCATGACGGGAACGGCGATAAATAATCATAGCTCTCTTAGCCCCAAGCCGTTTGGCTGTTCGCACAGAATCCATGGCCACATTTCCCCCCCCAATCACAGCTACTCTTTCGCCCTTTAAAACAGGCGTATCATAGCGGGGAAAATCGTAGGCCCGCATAAGATTTACCCGGGTCAGATACTCATTGGCCGAATAGATACCAATAAGGTTTTCTCCAGGGATCTTCATAAAATTAGGAAGACCAGCCCCAGTTCCAATAAAGAAAGCCTCATAGCCTTCGGCCCGTAAATCTTCAAGGGTGGCCGTTTTGCCTACAACAAAGTTGAGTTTGATCTCAACCCCAAGGCGCTTGAGATAATCCACCTCCGCCTTCAATATGCTCTTCGGTAGGCGAAATTCAGGAATACCATAAACGAGAACCCCACCAGCCAAGTGGAGAGCCTCGAAAACTGTCACCTGGTGCCCTTTTTTTGCTAGCTCACCGGCCACGGTCAAACCGGCTGGCCCTGCCCCAATAACGGCTACCTTCTTTCCTGAAGGCGCTGGAATTGAAGGAATAAAGATTTCTCCATTTTTCCTTTCAAAATCAGCTACAAACCGTTCGAGATTGCCAATGGCGACAGGAACTCCGGTGGCCTTTTTTAAATTGCACAGAGCTTCACATTGAATTTCCTGAGGGCAAACTCGGCCACAAATGGCCGGAAGGCTATTAGTCTCCTTTATTTTCCGGGCAGCTAAAACAAATTCCCCGATTTCAATCAATTTAACAAACGACGGTATATCAATCGAAACAGGACAACCCTTGACGCAAGCTGGATTTGCGCAGTCCAGACAACGTTTGGCCTCCATTTGGGCGGCTTCAGTTTCAAGGCCGAGATTGACTTCACCGAAGTCCTTGATTCTCTCCTCGGCTGGTCTCTCTGGCATCTTCTGTCGAGGGATCTTGCTTCTTTCTTTAACTGAAAGAGTCCGCCGGAGCTCCTGACGCCAGGGCTTCTGATATTCAGTTTTCAACCTTTCTTTTACTTCGGCTGAAAGTTCATCTTTTTCCGCCATCTTTGTCTCTTATCCTTTCAAATGGCTTCTTCTTCATATACTCTGGCCTGCCAATGGCAGAGAGAATGGGTTTCCTCTTCAAGATAAGCCTTCCTTCGGGCATAAAGTTCATTCCAATCCACAAGATGACCATCAAAATCAGGCCCATCAACACAGGCAAAACGAGTCGCTTCACCCACCGAAACCCGGCAGGCGCCGCACATGCCTGTGCCATCCAACATGATTGGGTTAAGGCTGACAATTGTCTTTATTTTATATGGCCGTGTTGCCTCCGCACAAGAAGACATGAGATAGGTACAGCCTACGACATGAACTCGATCAACCTGTCGACCCTGCTCCAGAAGATTCTTAAGTCGCCAGGAGATGTATTCCTGAGGAAGATTTTGGTCATCCCGCGAAATAATATGAACCTCGTCGCTTACAGCTCTTAGCTTTTCTTCCCAGTAAAGTAGATAACGGGCTCTCACATCAAGGAAAGTCACCACTCGATTACCTGCCTGTTTGTAAGCCCTGGCTAGAGGGAAAATAGCGCCCAGGCCAAAGCAGCCACCTGCACAAAGCACAGTGCCAAAATAATCAATTTCTGAAGGCCGGCCAAGGGGACCCACATAAACCGGAAGTTCATCACCGGGACGAACACCTGCAAGTTTGGCTGTCGAAGTGCCCACAACCATAAATACTGAAGTAACTGTGCCCCTTTTTATATCCCAGTCAGCTATAGTTAAGGGAATCCTTTCTCCGAATTCATCGGGCATTAAAATTACAAACTGTCCTGGCCTGGCCTTTTTGGCCACCTCTGGAGCTTCCACTTCGAGGAGATAAATATTGGGAACAAGCTTTTTTTTCTGAACTATTTTCGCCATGGTCTCCCTCTTTCACTCAATTGTTATGACTTCCTGAATCAAAGAGCCCTTCTCTTCTCGCGAAAAAGAGGAAATAATAAAAAGAGAAGCTGGGTCCTCTGGGAAATAAGCTAACCCTAAGCTAAATAATAGAACACTTGGCGGTACTCGTGAAGAAATTTTAACCCTGGTTTCTAGGCTTTGTTTTCCCTTTTTTAATTTGATGGCGTCGCCATCAGCTACTCTTAATTTGGTGGCTTCTTCAGGATGAAGTTTTACTCTTTTGGGCAAGCGAATCCTCCGGAAATCACGATTGACCAAAGCCAAGGGAAGCGAACGATAATGATCAATTGAGAATTCGATAAGTAATCGCCAAACTCCTTTTCTGACTATACCAAAGAAATTCTCCATAAAAGAAAGATTTATTAACTTCTTCTTACCCTTTTTTTCTTCAATCAGAGCAGTGGTTAAAACCTCCTTTAATTCTAAAGAATCAGTGGTAATTAAATTCTTTAACTCAGGAAAGAGAGGCACCATTGTCCTCAAGATGTCTTCTTCGTCAGCAAAAATAGGAAAGTCGGGGTTCAGACGGCAGCCCAGTTGCAAACCTATCCACCAATCAGGCCTGCTTTCATTTAGCCTAGATATAGCCTTACCGAATCGCTTGATTAAGCCGTTGCTAGCTACAAAGGTTCCTCCTCGTTCAAGAATCGTGGCGGCAGGAAGAAGAACCTCCGCTGAATTGCTGAAATGATTTCGGTAAGGCTCAACGAGAAGAAGGAAAGGAGGTTTCTCTGGTCCAAGAAAAGGCCAGGGCCCAAAACACAAAACTGCCTTTATTTTACCGCTGGTTATTTGTCTATTAAGGTCGAAAGGAGAGAGAGGCCATAATTTTAGCCGTCCCAAAAGAGCAGAAGCTCCTCGGCTGTTACTTTCTTGGCCAAATAAAATCAATCGAGCTTCAAAAAGCTGAACTAAATTGAGAAGAAGAGAAAGAATTTCAGCTCGATGGAAGGGCCAGAAACCAGGGCCTAAGAGAAAGACACTTTTATTATGAGCCAATAGAGAAAAGGCCTCCTCAATCTTTTCTTCAAACCCATCGGGGTTAAAAGCCTCGCTGGCTCGGGTCAGGGTTTTAATTCCTTCGTCCTGAAAAAAGGGCGGGATTATTTTTTCAAAGACACCTTCTTTTCTAGCTGCAAGTTCTATCAAGCGAGCAAGAATAGCCGGCCAGCTCTCCGGTAAGGCCTTCAAATTAATCGTACTAAAGCGATCATAGGGTCGGCCTACCGAATCAAGAGTAATAAGTTTAGCTCCCTGATTTACCGCCCTTAAAACTTCAACCCAAAGTCCAGGCTGAAGAACAGTTAAATCACCGCCCAAAATGAAAATGCATCGAGCTTCAGCCAGATCCTGGGGATGGTAATTAAGAGGAAGATAAAAATCATTTTCCTGGCTAAGCTTTTCTATTATCAGAAAAGAATCATTGGCCGTAGATAAAGTTATGTTATTAGTTTTAAGTCCTTGTTGGGCGAGAAGAATCAAAGTATATAAATCTTCAAGAGAAAGGTGTGGTGAAAGAATTAAAGCTATTTCATCAGAAGAATAAGAAGCCAGCTTTGATGCGGCGTAATCCAGAGCTTCATCCCAACCTGTTTCCCTTAGCTCCCCATCAATCCGCAAATAGGGCTTAAATAAGCGATAGGGATTGTCAACGAGATCTCGAATTAAAAATCTTCCCCGCACACACATCCCGCCAAGAGATTCCAGGTTAGCTGGCTCAGCACCGAGAATTCTTTCCTCTCTAACCTTGATTTTCAAAAGACAGGCTTGACTACAATAAGGACAGACCGTAGTCACTTCCTTTTCTGCCTCCAGTTCGCCGCGAAGAGCCCTCTCAGTTAGGGCTCCGACAGGACAAACATCAACACAGGCCCCACAGAATTGACAGCCACAATCAAGAAGAGGCTTATTATAGGCCGTGCCAATTACTGTCTGAGAGCCTCGAAAAACAAAGGAAATGGCCGAAGCTCCCCTGACTTCATGGCAGATGCGAACACAGCGTCCACAGAGGATGCAGAGATTATAATTGCGGTCAAAGAAAGGGTCTTCTCGAATAATTTCAATGCCTCGATAACTTGAAGGAAATCTTATTTTCTCTATACCTAAATACTGAACAACCTTTTGAAGCTCACAGTGATTGTTCTTAGGGCAAAAGATACAGCCCGTCACCTCATCTACCTTGCGGATGGTAATTTTGTGCTCCTCACATTTTTCCTTTTCCCGGCAAACCAAGCAGGCATTGGGGTGCTCCGATAAAAGGAGCTCAAGAGTCTGCCTTCTCATCTCTTCGAGAACAGGTGAATTCGTTATAACTTCGAGGCCATCTTCGGCCTCGCGGCTACAGGCAGGAACATAACCTTTGACTCCCTTTATTTCTACTAGGCAAAGGCGGCAGCCTCCAAAGGGCTTGAGCAAGGGATGATCGCAAAGGGAGGGAATGTAAATTCCCTTCTCGCGGGCAACCTCCAAAATTGTCTTCGAACCAGAAAATTGTATCTCCTGTTCATTGATTTTAATCTTCATAGCCCAACCCTCGAATTTTTAATGGAGCTTTCTGTTGCCATAATCTCATCCCTCTTCCTGCCTGTATATTTTTTGATTGCCCCAACCTTGGGAGGACATTTTTCCAGGCAGGCCCCACATTTAATACACAAGGACTGATCAATATGATGGGGTTTTTTCCTTTCGCCGCTTATCGCTCGGCTCGGACAGCTCTTCAGGCAAAGAAGGCAGCCAACACATATTTCAGGCTCAATGTAATAGATGATTAGATCTTTGCAGACCAGAGCTGGACAGCTTTTATCCCTTATATGAGCTTCATATTCATTTCGAAAATATCTAATGGTGGTTAAAACGGGATTGGGCGCGGTCTGACCGAGGCCACAGAGAGAGGCTCCTTTGACTGTCTGAGCTAAATTCTCGAGCTTTTCTATATCGCCTTCCTCGCCTTGGCCGGCCACAATTCGATTGAGAATTTCCACCATCTGTTTGGTCCCGATCCGGCAGGGAACACACTTGCCGCAGGATTCTTCCTGGGTAAAATTGAGGAAATAACGGGCGACATCGACCATGCAAGTTGCTTCGTCCATAACAATCATTCCGCCCGAACCCATGATTGAGCCAGCTTTGGTGAGGGTGTCATAATCGACGGGTAAATCAAGGAGCGATTCCGGCAGACAGCCGCCTGAAGGTCCACCTGTTTGAACCGCCTTAAAAGCCCGACCACCCTTTATTCCACCGCCGACCTCATAGATTATTTCCCGAAGGGTTATCCCCATGGGGACTTCCACCAGGCCGGTATTATTTATTTTCCCGACTAAAGAAAAGATTTTGGTTCCTTTGCTTCGCTCTGTACCAACTTGATTGAACCAGCTGGCTCCCTTATTAATGATTAAGGGAATATTAGCCCAGGTTTCCACATTATTAATATTGGTGGGATATCCCCAAAGTCCAGATTGGGCGGGAAAGGGAGGTCTTTGTCGGGGAAAGGCCCTTCTGCCTTCAATGGAGGCCATTAGCGAAGTTTCCTCTCCCGAAACAAAAGCTCCAGCTCCCTGAACAACATGAAGGTCAAAATTAAAAGTCGAACCGAGGATGGACTCACCCAATAGACCCGCTTCTTTTGCCTGCTCTATAGCTATGGTAACGTGTTTTACAGCTAGGGGATATTCCCTTCTTACATAAATAAAGCCCTCTTTAGCTCCAATAGCGTAAGCCCCAATAAGCATACCTTCAATAACGCTATGGGGATTGCCTTCAAGAAGGCTTCGATCCATGTAAGCCCCGGGGTCACCTTCATCGGCATTGCAGATGATAAACTTTCTTGGCCCCTTAGCCTCACGGCAGATCTGCCATTTCCGGCCAGTGGGAAAACCAGCTCCTCCTCGACCTCTCAGCCCAGAAGCAATTATTTCTTCAATTACCTGTTCAGGAGAAAACGACTCAAGTACTTGGGCTAAAGCCTTATATCCGCCATAGGCAATATAATCTTCAAGACTGGTGGGATCGAGATAAAAATTGGCCTCGGTCAACCAGCGAAGCTGCCGCTGGTAAAAAGGAATTTCTGGTTGATAGGGATAAGAACGTCCAGTGAGAGGATCTTGATAAACTAAGGAAGGAATGATCTCACCGTTTAATATTGTTTTTTCAATTATGATAGGAACATCCTGGGGTTTAAGTTGTTTATAGAAAATTTTGTCAGGCTCAATAATGATATTCGGCTCCATCTCACAAAAACCATGACAACCAGTTACCTTAAGCTCGATCTTATCTTCAATCCTTTGATTTTTAATTTCTCTTTTAAAAGCTTCAATGATAGCTAGGGAACCGCTGGCCTGACCACAGGTTCCAGAAGAAATGATGACTCTTTTTAACTTCTTCGGCCGGGAAGCCAAAATTTGGGAGCGCCATTTTTCAAGGTCATGAAGATTCTTAATTTTTTTCATCACCTTTCTCCGTGGCCTTCTTCAGTATCTTTTCGATCTGATCTATTGAAACATGGGAATGATAAACTCCATCTACAACCACGACTGGCCCAATAGCGCAGCAACCAAGGCAATTAACCGTTTCCAGAGTAAACTGGCGATCGGCTGTTGTCTCGCCTGCTTTTATCCCCAGGCGCCTCTCAGCTTCTTCAGCAATCTGCCTACCACCCCGAACATGACAGGCCGTGCCCAGGCAAATAGTCACTAAGTGCTTTCCCCTCGGTTCCAGGGCAAAAGCCTTATAAAAAGTGAGGATACCAAAGATTTCCGAAGGTGTAATCTTCAAGCGTTCGGCTATATCATCAACCACTTCTTCAGGGATATATCCATATTGGGCCTGAATTCGATGGAGAAGATGAATTAGGCTTTTTTGATTTAATTCCAGACCTTTAAAAATTTCTTTATCTTCTGAGGCCATTTTTTTAATCAAGAGACAACTCACTTGAAGGAAGCCCGAATCTTTCAGCAATATTCTTTTTAATTATCCCGCCCCGATAAAGATAAAGGCCACAAACTAAGGACTTATCCTTTTTTAGGGCTCCCTCAACTCCATAATCGCCTATCTCATGGAGATAGCGAACCACAAGATTGGACAAAACCTTAGTGGAGGTCCGGCTGACCGCGGACGTAATATTGGGAACACAGTAATGAATAACTCCCTCTTCAATATAAGTTGGATGCTCAAGGGTTGTAGGTCTTGAAGTTTCAATGCAACCTCCATGGTCAATGGCCAAATCAATAATTACCGAACCATGCTTCATTGATTTCACCATCTCCCTGGTAATCATAACCGGAGCTCTCTCACCTGGCCGAAGCACAGCCCCCACCAAAACATCAGCGATTTTGGTCATCCGGGCAAGATTGTACCGACTGGCCATCAAAGTGATAACCCGACCATTGGTCATTTCTTCAATCCGGCGAAGACGATCCATATTGTGTCCTAAGACAATCGTATGGGCTCCGGCTCCTAAAAAGGCCCGAGTGGCGCTTCGAGCTAAAACGCCGCTTCCAATGATGACCACTGTCGCCGGTGGAACGGAAACCACACCACCCATAATCGTTCCTCGACCACCTTGATTTGTCTGTAAGTAGTGACCGGCAATGAAAATGCACATTTGGCCGGCTACTTCTCCCAGGCTTTCATAGAAAGGCAAACTCTCATCCTCTTCTTGAATAATCTCATAACCAAACATGATAACTTTTTTGGCCAGAAGTTCTTCGACAATCGCTTTTTTGGCAATGGCCAGATGTTGAAAGCCCATAAGAATCTGATTAGGTTTGACCATCTGACATTCTTCAGGATTCAAGGGAGAAACATTGAGAACGACATCAGAACGGCCAAAAACTTCTTCCTTAGTAAAGACAATTTGAGCTCCGCCTGCAATATAATCTTCATCACTATATCCTGCCCTTAAACCGGCTCCCGATTGAACATAAACCTTGTGCCCCTTTTCCACAAGGAAAGAAACTCCACTCGGAGTTAAGGCAGCTCTGTTTTCTATTTTGGCACTTTCATTCATAATACCGACGTTCATTTTTTCCTCCTAAAAAGCTTAATATTCTACCAAAGGAACCTCGGTTTTGCCAATGAAGAGCTTGAACCTCCTTTCCAACTTTTTCGCTTTTATTCTATTGTTTTTTAATCTCTCCTCTCAAAAACTTTTTTCCCGGCTACAAAGGTCATTTTAATCTTTGTTTTCAAAATTTCTTCTGGGGCAATGGAAAAAATATCTCTATCGAGAACGGTTATATCAGCCCACTTACCCGGCTCAAGGCTTCCTTTCTTTTTTTCAGAAAATTCAGCATAGGCGGCATTGATGGTATAAGCTTTAATGGCTTCTTCAACCGTAATCTTTTCTTCAGGAATCCAACCCCCTGGATTTCGTCCATCTATTGTTTGTCTCGTTACAGCCGCCCAGATGCCCGTAAGAGGATTAAGAGGAGCCACTGTCCAATCAGAGCCTGCAACTAAAATGACTTTATTATCCAGAAGGGAACGAAAGGCGTAAGTTGTCTTTGCTCTTTGTGGTCCTATTCTTTTTTCAGCCCAGCACCCATCATCAGCCAAATGATAGGGTTGAACTGAGGCAATGATGCCCAAACGCCCTAATCGGGCTATATCTTCACGGCGTAAATGCTGGGCATGCTCGATCCGCCATCGCCGATCTTTTGGTCCCCTTTCTCTGATTATTTTTTCCATAATATCGAGAATCAAAGCATTAGCTCGATCGCCAATGGCGTGAATGGCCACAGGTAAACCAAGCTGGTCAGCTCGCCTCAACCTTGTTTCCATAATTCCTTCTGGATACATCTGGGAATGAATAAGGCCATAATTTTGGGGCTGGTCGGAATAGGGTTCAAAAAAGAGGGCCGTGCCCGCCCCGAGAGAACCATCAACAAAACCTTTAAGTCCGCCTATTCTTAACCAGTCAGAACCAAAGGGGCCTCGCAGGCGAAGGCGCTCAAAAACATCGATTTCTGTAATGGGAAAATAAAGGGTGATTCGGCATTTTAACTCATCTCGGCGCCATAATTCCTGATAAATTTCAAAATTTGCGGCCTCGCCCATGTCGTGAATAGAGGTTACTCCATTTTCGATCGCATGAAGACAGGCCAATTGAGCCGCCTCTACCTTATCTTCAAAAGATGGCTCGGGGATATGCCGAGAAACGAGGTCAATGGCCGCATCAGTAAGAATGCCCGTGGGTTCTCCCGTGAGCGGATCTTTTTGAATTTCGCCCCCAGGAGGTGAGGCCGTTAACCGATCAATTCCAGCGATTTTTAGGGCTAAACTGTTAGCCAGAGCCATATGACCATCATGACGGCTAATTAGAACAGGATTTTCCCGAGTGACTTCATCAATCCATTCTTTTCTTGGCAATTCCGGAGGTTGAAGGCGTTGATGGTCCCAGTTGCCATGGGTAATCCACTTCCCGGGACCAAGTTTTTTGGCCTCCTGGGCAATCAAGGCAACAAATTCTTCTCGGCTTGTAACTTCCTTCAATTTTAATCTTCGAAGGGAAAAACCTCCGTCGAGAAAATGGGTATGGCCATCGATAAAGCCGGGAAGAACAAGGGAACCTTGAAGATCATAAATAGCGGTGGAAGGACCGGCCATTTTCCTTATTTCCCGATTTGATCCTACTTGATGAATTTGATCGCCTCTTATGGCCAATGCCTCGACCCAGGGTTGATTAGAATTTCCTGTCCAGACGCGACCATTATAAAGAATTAAATCGGCCATCTCCTTTCTCCCGCAGGCTATCAAGAAAAGACAAGTGGCAATAAGAATTGAAAGAACTAAAATTTTCTTCATTTTTTTCTATCTTTCATTTTAATCCATTTTTAAACTTTATCTATATTCAAATTTTTATTCATTTTTCAAATATCTCTTTGATTAAATTTTTTTGGGCCAGCGATCAAAGTCCCGGGGAATAAAAAGTTCACCCGTATAGTTAGCTCTAATTTCAGTTTCGATTTCCTCTAGGGAAAAATCAACTTCGCCAAAAAAATGGCAGGGAATCAAACGTCTAACCCCAGCTTGCTCAGCATAAAAACCTAATTCATAGGAGCTTGTATGAACAGCTTTAAGTTCAGGATAAGTTTCAAAAAAACGGTGAGGGGCGGACGCTTCATGAAGGAGAAGATCGATCACCTTAGCTTCGGCCCATAGAGGAGGATGAGGTGGGGTGTCGCCGGAGAAGAGCCATTTCTGAGAATCTTTTTCCATTATTAAAAGATAAGCAAGCGATGAAGAATGATGGGGCGTTCGGATCGCTCTAAGCCTGAGACCTCCCCCAATTATTTTTTCTTCTCCCGGGTTAACCGGAATTAGGACTGTTTTACATTTGATTTGAGGTTTCCTTAATTCGAAAAGGTCAAGAAGAGTGGCCACAAAATTTACTGTTTCCTGGGATCCGTAGATAAAAATCTCTTTTTCAATTAGCATTAAGCTGTGAACAAGGGAGGGTAAACCGTAAATATGATCGGGATGAATATGAGTTAAAAGTAATAAGTTAATTTCATCGGGCCTTTCGCCAGCCTTTTTCAATTTATGGACAATGCTTCCAGGGCAATCAATAAGAATTCGATCATCACCTGATTTAATAAAAAAGGAAGTATTATCGCGCTTGTCTGTGGCCGTGGCCCCACCTGTCCCAAGAATTATTAGCTCAGCCATAGAAGGCAATTTATAAAAAATAATGAAAACAAAATCAATGGGTTCCCTTATTGACTTAAAGTAACCCATAAGCTAAAAATTTATTTAGATTAAAGACCAAAAAATAAATTTTTAAGACCTTTACTAACTGAGGAAATAAAATGATTAACGCCACCCAGATTAGAAAGGGAATGATCATCAAGCTTGAGGGCGAACTCTATCGAGTTGTGGAAGCTGTCCATATTGCCCCAGGCAACTGGAAAGCCTGCGTGCAGACAAAACTTCGGCATTTGAAGAATCAGAATCTCATTGATTATCGCTTCCGCTCTGAAGATCGAGTCGAGCAGGCTATTCTTGAAGAAGTGCCCATGGAATTTCTCTACCAGGATGGCCATGATTACATTTTTATGAATTTGGAAACCTTTGAACAGCTTTCCTTGAACGAGGAACTTATTGGGGACGCCGTTCGCTACCTTGTCCCCAACGTTATCTTTACCATTGAAATGCATGAGGGAAAACCGGTTGGAGTTAAACCACCCATTACAGTAGATTTAAAAGTAATAAAAACGGAACCTTATTTAAAAGGAGCGACTCAATCGGCAAGTGGCAAGCCGGCCATTCTTGAAACTGGGCTCACCGTCACCGTTCCTCAGTTTATTAAGGAAGGTGATATTGTGCGTATTGATACCCGAGAAGATAAATATGTAGAAAGAGTTAAAACGGCTTGAAAAAAATAATCAAAATTTCTGCCAGTAAACGCTTCGATTACCAGCTCGATCCTCCACGCGGATGACAATCATTCTTTCATTCTCAGGTTTTAAAATTAATTTAAGCTGAAAATTTTCCTTTTTGGAATCGCAAATTCCATCAACAGGAAAAACCGTTTGCCATCTTCCTGGTCTGAGTAGAATCTCCGCTTTTTTTATAGCGGAAAGGGTGTCTTCCGCTTCAAAGGACAGTTCAAGCTGTTGATTCTTCTCGACGGCCATGACATTTTTTATCTGGGGAGCTGAATTATCAATAATGAAGGGAAGACTTATTTTCTCGATTTTTAATTCAAGGCCAGGTGGATTAGAGGGTGAGTCGGAGGCAACCACCTTCAACTCATATCTTCCTTCAGGAAAGCTTTCCCTTTCAATGACGAAGATAGTTTCGGTCCAGCCGTCAGCTAGAAGGCGCCAATCTTTTTCCCCTTCTTTTCTTATATAAATTGAATAGGCCAGATCATCGCCATTGTCATCGCTGGCTTCCCAACGAAAGGTCTGATATCCCAGGCGTTCAACTTTACGGGCAGCCAACGTGGTCAATCGGCTTTCTTCCCTACCACCTTTTTCCACTCCTTTAGTTTTTTCCAACCCCCAGATTACTTCATCCTGTTCGGGAGGCCGGAGGAAAACTTCATTGGGTTCAAGAATTTCAATATGGCCAAGGTTGGGAGGCAAATTGGCTGGCAGATAGAAAAGGGTAATTCGCTGCAGCCGAGGGGAAACATTTCCTGTTTGGGATCGGAAAAGCACTTTGAGCTGAAGATATCTACCCTTAGGACTAAGAATACTCTCTCCACTCTTTTGATATGGCGGCGACCAGTCACTCCAAGTGTCGCTGGGAGGCAAAGAATTTCCTGATCTTGATTGTAAAATTAGGTTAGTCCCAGAGGGTACATCAGCTAGCCACTCGATTTTCCCCCAGGTGGCCACTGTGGGCGCTTCAATAACTGGACTTAAATATTCCCCCTCGAAGGCCTGTTCCTGGGAAAGAAAACCTAAGGTCGAGGGGTTATTGCCGAGGAATAAAAGCCGCTTCACGAAAAGTTGGAGAAAGTAAACTTGCTCGCAGCGGGCCTCATAAATTAAGCTTAATTGAGTTTCGCCTTCATGAGAGTAAATTCGGCCCTTGTTTCCTGTCCCAAAATATATTTTTTTATCAGCCGGGTTAAAAATTAAGCAATAGGCCATTTCCTCCGGCGAGGACCATAATTTTCGAGCTAAGCCATCCGGAGTTACCCGAAAAACTGCCCCTGGTTCTTTGCCTTCAGAACCGAAGAAAGGTGAAGACGAACGAATTTCATCGGAAGCAACAACGGTAATGGTCACTTCGCCTGAAGAACTGGTTTTCGTTGCTGGCCGGGTAGATTCCTCCTTCTTAGCCTTAGTTGGTGTCCCAGCCGCAGCTATATAAATATTTCCAGCATCGTCGGTTACTATATCTTTTATTTCTTCATAGTCGGAAGCAAAGAGAAGAGAAGCTTTGCTTTGGGGCTTGATGAGATAAAGGCGGCCTGGGCTACCAGTGCCAGCATATATTTCGCCTGAGGTTAACCGGTGGAGGCAGAGCAGATGCGTTTCTTCTGCTTTAAAAATCAGCTTGCCTTCTCCAAGAGGAGAAATTTCATAAAGCCCACCTCTTTCGCCTACAGCCGCCAACAGAGAGCCCTTTTCATTTACCAGGAGATCCCAGACGTATTTTTCCTCAGGATCAAAAAAGGTTTCTCCCTGACCTGGGCCAGTCAAACGATAAATCTTTCCATTGGGTGAGGTTGCAGCATAGAGAATACCCTTCGAATCCAGAGCGAGGGCGGTGACATCCATTTCCTGAAATTGGAAATAAAGCTCACTCTTCCCATTTTTTATACGGTAAATTCGACCATTATGTCCTGTACCCAAAAAAATGGTCCCATCTGGTGAGATTACGGCTGAAAGATAAAATTCTTCACTTGGTCCAGAAATAGTTTCTGCCTTTAAACTTAAGGCGAGCCAGCCCTCGGAGGACAGCCGAAGGGATTGCAGGCGACCGCGGATGAAATCCTCAAAACGCAGTAATTCCCACTTTTTTGGCTCGATGGCTTCCAAGCCAATAGCTAAGATAAAAATAAAAAGAACAGCCAATGAGCTTTTCCACTTCATTTTTTTCTCCCTTAACTATGATTTGATCCTAAGAGGAATTCTGGCCAGCCCCTTAAAAGCATGGGCAATGGGCAATTGATATTCAGCTAAGGTTGAATTGGCAATGGGAACCGCCGAAGTCGCTGCCCTCGGCGAGGTCAACATAGTCTTCAGGGTGATAGGAAGACTACCCAACTCTTCTCCCCTGAGGAAAATACCAGGCTTGGGAACAAGCAGTTTGAAATAGATTCGATTATTCTTACGAAGATTATTAAGAAGTCTGATTAACTGGTTCAAATTGCGGGGTGAAAACTCGGGATGGCGATAAAGCTCAAGCTCAATTTGATGCATCGAGGCGGCATCACCGACAATCAATTGAAATTCCGAATCAGGAGGAAGCTGGGGAACAACAAAACTCACTTCTTCCATGATGTTTTCGCCCCGGAAAGTCCGATAGAAAACCTTGACATCTAATCTTTCCCCTGGGGTGACTTCATATTTGCTACAGGCGACTCTTTCTAAGGTCCCAAGCCTCATTTCTTCAGAGGTCCTCAATCGAAGATCACAACGGGTTATATTTATTTCTTGAAATTCATTATTGATCAAATAATAGATGACTGAAGCGAGCAAACCGGAAAAGGAAGTGGCGGCCCGATCAAGATTGGAAGAGAATAGGTCTTCAAGATGAATATTTTGACCATTATCGAGATATAGATCGCCGCTAAATTCAACCGTAAGATTACCATAAGCTCGATTTTCGCTGAGGATAATGGAATAGAGGGCCAAATTGAAAAGAAGGGGAGTCAAAATTTTATCATTAACTATCTGAAGACGAAAATTTTTATAATCACCGAAAGCTTCAATTAAACTTAAATTTAAGGGAATCATCTGGGGAAAGCGACCAATTTCACCAGCCACGGCGGCATTGCGATCTTGAAAGAATCGGCCCACCGTCTGTCCGGTTTTGGCCAGTTTAAAGGAAGTCTCAAGGCTAGGCACCACGGTGAGAATTTCGGCAGTCGCCAGGCCATAATCCACTGGCCCGAGATTATAAATGGGATGGCCAAAAGCTAAGATCCGATTACCATCTACATAAGTTACTGTGCCTATTGCTGACAAATTTAAATCGCCGGTAATCAGCTGAATGGCGACGGGATCTCCTTCCTTGAGCTTCAAACCACTTACCTCGCCGGCTGAAGAAGAACTTCCTGAAGCTACAGGAATAAATCCCAAGCGAAGGAAAAGGTTTCGGTTTTTCTCCACCACCAAAGGCGAAAAGCCATTGAAAATCAGAGGAACAGTTAAGCGTTGGATATCGGTTCCAGCAGAAACATATTTAAGCTGAGGAAACAAAAAAGGATTAAGCTCAAGGATTTCTTCAAAGTTTAAACAGGGATTAAAGGTAATCGGATGACCTCCCATCGGTCGAAAACTCTTTTCCTTTTTTTCACTGGCGAGCATTTCTTCAATGGGAGTAATACCAGCGATGGCTTTCCGAGCAAAGGGGAAGCTATAGGCCACAGCCCCAATTAATTTATTTTCAATATAGACAGGGCTTCCGCTCATGCCGCTGAGAACACCTGTTGTCTCCAGATTCTGTCCTGAGAGTTCGGCCAGAATAATACTTCTTTTCGGTTCCACGTTGTCCATTACACCAATAACAGTTACTTCAAACTCTTCCACCTGCTGACCGGAAAAAACTGTTTTTCCTCTGCCCTTCATCCCTGGTTTTATTTCTTTAAGAGGCATAATGTCAGTGGGAAACAAGCCAGCGCCAGGGCTTTGAATGAAAAGAAGTAAAAGAAGTAAGGAAAAAAGGATATGCAATTTTCTCATTTATCGCCTCGACCTATTAAACCCAATATTTCTCCGCATTTTTTAAAGCTTTCCAAAATCTTCTTGAGATCTTCATCCGTATGGGTAGCCGAATAACTTGTTCGGATGAGGGCTCTTCCCTTAGGAACAGCCGGATAGATGGTGGGGGTAGTAAAGATGCCCTCTTCTTTCAGCAATCGCCATAACATAAAGGCGGCTTCATCTTCACCCACAATGACGGGAATAATCTGAGTCTGAGAGTCACCAGTATTGAAGCCAAGGGCCTGGAAGTTGCGCCGCATTTCTTCACTTATCGCCCAAAGACGTTCCCGTCGCTCCGGCTCATTTTCTATTATATCAAGTGTGGCTAAAGCTGTAGCTACTGAAGCCGGAGTTATACTGGCACTGAAAATGAGGGAGCGGGCGTGGTGTTTTATATACTGAATTACCTTCTTTTCCCCGGCCACAAAGCCTCCAAGAGAGGCAAAGGATTTGCTAAAGGTGCCCATAATAATATCCACCTCATCCTCCACCCCAAAATGTTCGGCCGTGCCCCGGCCATTCTTACCCAAAACTCCAATGCCATGGGCATCATCCACCATCACCCGGGCCCCATATTTTTTGGCCAGGCTGACAATTTCAGGCAGATTCGCCATATCCCCTTCCATACTGAAAACACCATCAACGACAATTAATTTGCCGGAATTAGCAGGTAAAGAAGAAAGTATTCTCTCTAAATCATCCATATCGTTATGTTTGAATTTGAGAACATTTCCATAGGAAAGACGGCAGGCGTCGATAATAGAAGCGTGAACCATCCGGTCAACAATAACATAATCGTCTTTATCGACTAAGGTTGAAATAATTCCCAAGTTAGTTTGAAAGCCTGTACTGAAAGTTAAAGCTGCCTCTTTTCTTGTGAAACGGGCTAGTCTCTCTTCGAGCTCTACATGAATATCAAGCGTGCCATTGAGAAATCGGGAACCACAGGTGGCCACCCCATAGCGTTCAATAGCTTCTTGAGCTGCCTTCTTGACTTTGGGATGATCAATCAAGCCCAGATAATTGTTGGAGCCAACCATGATCATCTCGCGGCCATCGACAATGACCCGATTTCCCTTAACAGCTTGAATGGGGGTGAAATAAGGATACATCCCCATGGCCATAGCTTCTTCGGCCCTGGTAAATTGATAACACTTATCAAAAAGGCTCATTTGTTCCTCCTTTTTTAACTTTTTTCTTTTCCTAAAAATTGACTCTTCTATCTCCCCTGCCTTAGAATCACCTCATGAAAATTCTTGTGACTGGAAGCACTGGCTTTATTGGCCAGCATCTTCTTCGCTTTCTTGTTAAAAATCCTGAAAATCAAATTTTTGCCCTCGTCCGTCAGCCCCAGAAGCTTGATTCCTCCGTGTTTTCGGCTGTTCAGCTCCTTAAAGGCGATCTCTTTAATCTACCTTCTCTTCCGCCTGATCTTGACCTTGTCTTCCATCTGGCGGGATTAACCAAGGCAGCGCGATCGAAGGCTTATTATAATGTAAATTATTTTGGCACAGCAAGCCTTTTAAGAGCTTTAGAAAATCAGAAAAAAAAGATTCGATTCATTTATTTGAGCAGTCAGGCGGCGATTGGCCCGGCCATGAACTCAATTCCGGTTAAGGAAGATGACCTTCCCTCCCCTATTAATCCTTATGGCCGAAGCAAATGGATGGCCGAAAAGGTAACTCTTAGCTTTGCCCATCATTTCCAGGTGGTTATTCTTCGAGTAAGCTCGGTATATGGTCCAGGAGATAAAGATTTTTTAGTTTTCTTTAAATTCATCCAGAAAGGTCTTTTGCCTCTTTTCGATTCGGGGAGAATGCGTTTTAATCTTTGTTATGTTGATGACCTTATCCAGGCTTTACATCTGACAGCCACTCGAAATCTAAGTTCAGGTGAAATTTTCCATGTAGCTCACCCCAGAGCTTATTCGTGGGAAGAAATTGGCCAAGTTGCGGCGGCCCTTCTAAAAAAGAAAGTAAAAAAAATAAAATTTCCCTCTTCTTTTGTTTTTACCGTGGCCGGTCTATCTCATCTTCTGTCGAGAATCAGCGGTCTGGCTTCGGTTCTTAATTTAGATAAATATCAAGAAATGAAGGCTTCGCTCTGGCTATTGGATGTAAGTAAAGCGGAACAAATCCTCGGTTTTTATCCCCACTATGACCTTGAAAGAGGCCTCGAAGAAACATTGGCATGGTATTTAAAGGAGGGTTGGCTTTAAAATAATCCTCGATAATTCAAAGAGCCTGTCTTTTTTTCATTAATGTTGCTCGGGTCGAAAAAGAGCTATAAAATTTAGAGACTGTTCTTAGGCACCAGCCCTTTTTGGGAGAAAAAAGAGTGTATTTAACCTTGCCTTCAAGAATGTAGGTTCTGGCGGGAGCATCTAGTGCCACCGAAAAGGGAATCTTGATAATTTTATCCAGCTTGAGACATTCCCGACCGTTATAATCGACTGTTTCAAGATCAAGGTCGGTAGCGGTAAAGAAATTTTTGGGAAGATTGATTGGCGGCAAGGCTTTAAACTCAATAATAAATTCAGGTTCAGTGAGGACAATAACTCCCTCGGGAACCGTAAGTCTCAAATTAATCTGTCCTGATTCCCCCCGGGCAAGAATTTTTGGAATAATAGCGACATCAACTTTTAAAAGAGTTTCCTGGCCCAAGGCTCGAAAGGGGGGAAAAAATAATAGGGAGAAAATTGAAAAAGATAAAACAAAGCAAATTAAAAATTTTTTTTGAATTATTTTCATTATTTTTAGCTTAGCTTTTTTATTTTGGTTTATTTTATATCGGCCTGAATTTAAGGTCAAATAAATGAGCGAAAAGATCGAGAAGAATTCTATTTCTTTGGAACAACCTTGCCTGGCGCCAAAAATATCAGCCTTCAGACTTATTTATTTGTAAATCCAAAAAATTTTGAATCAAATATTTTCAAAGAAGAAAAAATAAAGTATATATTAGGTGAAATGAAGGCAATAATAACGGGAACGGGAAGTTATCTTCCGCCTCGAGTGGTAACCAATTTTGATCTGGAAAAAATAATGAATACTTCCGACGAATGGATCAGGCAACGAACCGGTATTGTTGAAAGGCGCTATGCCGATCCAGGAATAGGCAGCTCTGACCTGGCTACTGAAGCTGCAAAAAGGGCCATTGAGAGCGCCGGGTTAAAGCCAGCCGACATCGAATTTATCATTGCCGCCACCCTTTCGCCTGATCACTATTTCCCTGGAATTGGCGTTCTTGTCCAGGCTAAGCTTGGCTTGGCCCCGATTGGAGCTCTCGATATTCGTAATCAATGCTCAGGATTCATTTATGGTCTTTCGGTAGCTGACCAATATATTCGGGCAGGCACCTTCCGTCGAATTCTTTTAGTTGCCGCTGAAGTCCAATCATCTAATTTGGATTATTCCGATGCTGGCCGAGACATGGCTGTTCTTTTTGGCGACGGAGCCGGAGCTGTCGTCGTCGAGGCCTACGATGGTCAGGACCGAGGAATTCTTTCGACTCATCTCTTTGCTGATGGCCGCTATGTGTCTGACCTTTGGATGGAAAAACCAAGTCCCAGGGACAAGCCTGTTTTCAGGGAAAATTTTATTCGGGAAGGTCGCTATTTCCCTCGGATGGAAGGTCGTTCGGTTTTTAAAAACGCCTGCGAAAAAATGCCTGAGGCTGTGCGCATCGCCTTGGCTCAGAACAATCTTCGAGTTGAAGATGTGGATGTCCTTATCCCCCATCAAGCCAATGAGCGAATTACTCAAATGGTGGCCAAAAGTCTTAATGTTCCCGCCGAAAAAGTAATTAGCAACATTGATCGTTATGGTAACACTACAGCCGCCTCTATCCCAATTGCTTTGGATGAGGCCTGTCGGAATGGAAAAATAAAATCGGGAAGCCTAATCATCCTGACTGCTTTTGGTTCAGGTTACACCTGGGCTTCGGCTGTTATTCGCTGGTAAAAAGGGCTTGAACTTATATTTTTTATTATGTTAGGATTCTTTGGACTCGATCACAGAAAGGTTGGAATTGAATGACCAAGAATCCAGAGACTAAGGAAAGGAGGAAACCGTGAGAAAAATCTTCTTTTTTATTTCCTTGGCTTTATTCCTGCTGGCCGGCTTGATCTGGCTTCCGGCTCAACAAAACCCCGAGGATGCCAAATTTCTGAAGACTCTTAATACTTATCTCGATGATATGTGGAAATTCTATCCAACGATGGCCACACTTGTCGGTTACTATAAATACAATGATAAGCTTGAAGATATGAGTGAGTCTAATATCGACCGGCGGCATGATTCACTTGATAATTATCGCCAGCTTTTCATGGCTAAAATCGATCGCAGCAAGCTTTCTCCTGAAGTGGACATTGACTTCGACATTGTCCTCGATTCCCTTGATTATGAAGTGCTTAAACACGAAAATCTTCTCCCCTGGGAATATAACCCCATTTTTTACAATGAGCTTTTTTACTTCTCTTTGCAGGGGCTTCTGGGAAAAGAATTTGCCGACATCAATACCAGGTTAAAAGCCGGTATTGAAAGAGCAAAATTGCTCCCCAAACTTATTCAGCAAGCCAAAAACAACCTCAAAACTCCACCCCAGCTTTTTACAGAAACAGCCATCAAGCAATTTCCGGCTATTCTGGACTTTTATCGCCAGGAAGTCTCCAAGCTCATTGAAGGTGCTTCAGCCGATTTAAAAAGCAGATTTCAAACAGAACTGGCCAAAATAATTCCTGCCCTTGAAGACTATCAGCGGTTTTTACAAAATGATTTACTTCCGAGATCAACAGGCAATTTCCGGCTTGGCGAGGTTCATTCGAAACTGCTAAGGATTACCCTGCAAAATACTATCCCCATTGATGAACTCATTGCTCGCTCAAGAGCTGACTATAGTAACCTTCGCCGGGAGATGGCCATTGTTTCCATTCCCTTTTACCGCATCATGTATCCCCACATTAACATGGAGCAACTATCAACTCAATATACTGAAGAGCAGGTTCGCAATCTTTTTATTCGCGGTGTCCTCGATAAGATTAAGGTAGATCATCCGACCCCGGAAAATTTTATGGAAACAATCAACAATGGAATTAACACTTTAAAAGACCATATCGTCAAAAATAATCTAATCATTTTACCCTCTGAACCTTTAGCCATCAGGCCCATGCCGGCAATCAGACAAATGGCCAACCTGGTAAGATTGAGCGGGCCCGGGGCTTACGAAAAAGCTGGGGCTTTTGTGGCTGAAATAGCTTCTTTTCCATCTGAATGGACACCTGAACAGATTGGTTCTTTTCTTGAAGATTATAATAATTATTTTTTATATTTTTGGATTAACAGTAATATCTTTCCTGGACCCTTTGTTCCTCTGGCTTTTACTCAGCAAAATCCTTCATTGCTCCGAAAACTCTATCCCAATCAGCCTCTGCTTAAAGGTTGGCCCGTTTATTTAAATGAAATGTTGGTCACCAGCGGCTTTGGAAATTATGATCTCAAGATGAGAATCAATGAGCTTAAATATTTGCTTCAGATCGTAATTGATTTTCAGCTTGAGCTCAATATTCATCAGGGTGGAATGACTAAGGAACAGGCTATTGATCTTATGACCAGAGGCGGATTCCAGTCGACCGTCGAAGCTGAAAGGAAATGGAATCAAATCATTCTTAATCCAGGTGAGGCCATCTACGCTTATATTGGCTACCAGGAAATTCTGGATATAGAAAAGGAATATCGCAAAATAAAAGGTGAGGCCTTTTCCCAGAAGGAATTCCTAAATGAACTTTTAAAATATGGGGCTCTTCCCATTAGACATCTGAGAACTAAAATTTTAAAAGGAACGTGAAATAAGACAAAAGAATTGGCTTTTAAAATCTAAAGAAGGATTTTTATCATCAATCAAATAATTTAGGTTGGCAAGCTGACCGATAAATGTTAAGATAGCGGCAAAGGAATTTTCAAGGATCAAAGTATGGAATTTAAGCCTCTTTTGGATAAAGAAAGCCCGAGTCTTAATCTTAATGAAATCTATCAATCTATAGATTCTGATCTTCAAGCTGTCGAAAATCATCTTCAGACCATAACCTCCTCCCCCAATCCCTTTTTAGCTGAGATTAATCATTTTCTTTTTCAAAAAAAAGGCAAAAGATTAAGACCGGCTCTGGTCATTCTAAGCACAAAACTCTTTGGTTACGAAGGCGAGGATCATATCCTGATGGCTTCCCTTATTGAATGTGTCCATACTGCCAGTCTTATCCACGACGATATTGTAGATAATTCAGGATATCGACGGGGTCGATCAACTGTCCATGCCCGCTGGGGAACAAACCTTTCTGTTCTTCTTGGAGATTATCTTTACATCCAAGCCATTAATCTCCTTCTTCAGAGTGGCCATGACGCCATTGTTCAGCTGCTTTCGAAAACAGTCTCCCAGATGATTGAAGGGGAAATCAATGAGTTTTTAATGAGTGGCAATTTTGATCTCAGCGAAAAGGAATATCTTGAAATCATTACAAAAAAAACAGCCTCCCTTTTTAGCGCCTCCTGCGCCATTGGCGGGCTTTTAGCCAAGGTTAGCCCAGAGGAGTTGCGTCTGATCAGCGATTTCGGTTCTTATCTTGGTCTGGCCTTTCAAATAACTGACGATATTCTTGATTATTTAGGCGATGAGAAGGTGCTGGGCAAACCAACTTTTTCTGATCTGAATGAAGGCCGAATAACTCTGCCTCTCATCCACAGCCTGAGTCAGAATGGCCATTTCTACCGGGAAAAAATAATTCAGCTAGCCCAGACGAAGCCTCTAACCGAGGAAGTAAGGCAGGAAATTCTCTCCCTTTTAAAGAAATCTGATTCCTTTAATTATAGCTTTGATAAAGCCAGAGAATTTGTTCTAAAAGGACAGGAATTACTGGCAAAGTTTCCCCTTTCCCGCTATCGCCAGAGCCTTGAAAGCCTGGCCAATTATGTCCTTTATCGAAATCACTAAAGTCTTTTAACCGATGCTCGAAATTGAAATTAAGTTCGAAATTGATGATCCCGAGGCATTTGAAAAAAAAATTTTAGCCACCGGGGCTGTTTTAAAGAAAGAAAGGTATCGCGAAGAAAATATTTATTATGATTTCCGATCTCATGAACTTGAACATAAAATTCAGGCTTTAAGGCTTCGCCTTGCGGGCAAAAAAGCTTTTCTCACCTTCAAAGGTCCTCCTGAGAAATCCCGCCGATTTAAGATCAGAGAAGAATTTGAAACAGAGGTTAAAAACGTCAAGCAGATGAGATTTATATTGAAAAAGCTTGGCCTCATTCCTGTCTTTCGCTATACCAAATACAGAACAGTTTTTCAGAAGGGAAAGTTAAAAATCTGCCTTGACGAAACATCCATAGGTAATTTTTGTGAGCTGGAGGGAGAAAGGCAGGACATTGTTCGCTTTGCCCGCTCGCTGGGAATAACCAACCAAGATTTTATAAAATTGGATTATATTCAGCTGTTTAAAATGGCTGCTCGCGGTGAATTCCGTTCTCGCTGGCCTAAATCAGGCGATTATTCTACCAATAAGATCCTGAATTATTCTTCCTCTGAATCTCTATCTAAGGATTCAAATTCTTCCTCTTCGAGTTCCTCTTCCTCTTCTTCCTCATAAAAATCGCTTATACTCTCCTCTTCCTCAAAAGAAGTAAGGGGTGGAATGCCTTCAAGTTCTTCCCCTGCTCCTTCGGAGATCAATGCTTCTTCCGATTGAATTTCTTCTTCTACCTCGGGCATGGCCAATATTTCGTAATCGATCAAACCCATCTTAATTTCTTCCTGGGCGATACGGATGGGATTGCGGCTCTTGGTTTTAATCTTGGGCTTTGCTCCTTTAAGAAGTTGCTTGGCCCTTTTAGCCGCTAAAATAACGAACTGAAAGCGACTTTCAGGTACTTTCGACTTCTTATTATCCACGTGCCGTTACTCCCTTTTTTCACAAAATCTAATCTAATTTATCAAAAAGCGCCTTTTTTTTCAATGGATTAAGCTAAAATTAATATTTTTAGCTATCTATTAGTATTCTCCTTTAAACCAATTGCCTCCAGAACTTAAAGGGAAATAAATCAGCGGGAAACGACAATATCGTCCCCGGTCCCGAATTGACCATCAGGGCCAGCGGAAAGAAGGCGAAAATTCTCTTCGCTAATAATTTCGAGGCGGAGCTTCCGGCCCCAGGCATCAACGGCCGGGCCAACCAAAAAACGAGATTGCCTTAATTCCTCAAAATCCTTAGGCAGGCGGCCTTCCTGACTCATAAAAGCCAAAATAATTTTTTCCAGGCTGGATAAATTGACTCTGGTAAGCTCAGTCATAGCCTTTTCTTGGACAGCCTGGTTGTGGTTAAGCTGACTTTTCCCTTGATGGCGGATTAGATAGAAAGCCAAAACAATGGTTAGAACAAGAATTAGTCCAACTAATAAACCCCGCATTTTTCCCCTTAAAAAAAGTGACCCGTGGAGGACTCGAACCTCCAACCCGCGGATTAAGAGTCCGCTGCTCTACCAGTTGAGCTAACGGGCCACAGGGTTAAGTTTAATTAACTCGGTCTTATAAGTCAAACCCCTCTAACCATTTAAAGTAAATTCGCTGATGATCTATTTTCCCAGTTATTTGATATCCCTTAGTTTCTAGCTCATTCGAAAAAAGCTCAGTTTTTCATATTCCACCCTGACAACAAATGGCTCGATGACAATTACAAGTAGGCCAAGGAAAACTCGAGCCTCTATCCTGCCTTGAAGCTAATGCCGATATGACCATAGAATCCAATTACAAAGCTAAAGATGACGCCAACCCCAAAAAGCTTGAAATTCAATGGCGGAATCATCCTTTTGAAGGAAGTAAAGTCCTCAAATCTGTCGCGCCTTTTTCCAGGAAGAAAATGAAATTTAGTTAAATAATTAATTTTGTCATAGCCTAACTTCGATTTTAATAATTCAAATTTCTTAATAATGACTCATTAAAATCACTGATTCTTTTGACATTAGAATGGAAAGCTCTATTGATCTTTATTTTCTCATTGCTCCTCATCCGGGATAATAAGTCTTTGGTCTTAACCATTTCCAGTTAGATTGGGGTATTAAGAAATTAAATAAGATTTAAAAAATAGACTAACCCCTTAAAAGATAAGCTCAGCGGGGTCAGAAACCGATCAGGCGGAAGATAAAGATTTTATTTTTTCAATCATCTCGGGTGTGGCGATAAGAATTAAGGTTTCTCCGGCCTCTATTCGATGGGAACGGGGAGGATTAAACTCATAATCAGAGGAGTCCGCCCTCTTGATCGCCACCAGGAGAGCCCCGGTTTTTTCCTCAATAGCGGCCTCTGCCAGGCTTTGACCACAGAGAGGCGAATCAGGGTTGACGAGAACCTCTTCTACTCTTAGTACTCTTTCCTTATCACGCAGCATCATGTCTAAGAAGGTTGTCGCTTCGGGCCGGACCATTTCTGAAACCATTCTCATCCCCCCAATGAAAGCCGGCGAAATGGCGCTATTAGCCCCGGCTTTTATCATCTTTGCCTGGGAGCGAATATCAATAACCTTAACAACAAGGCGAATATGGGGATTGAGACTTCTTATGGTCACTGTACCAAAAAGATTAGCCTCATCGGTGGACAGAGAAAGAAAAACTCCTTTGGCCCGATCTATTCCGGCCTGTTTTAAGACCTGTTCATCTGTCGGGTCTCCTTGAATAAAGAGAATCGAACCAAGCGACTTTAATTTGTCAATCCTTTCGGCTGAAGGCTCAATTACCACAAAAGGTCGCTTGGTCAGCAACAGTTCCTGGATGGCTGTCTGAGCAGTTTCATCGCTCCCACAGACAATATAGTGATCTGAAAGCTTTTGAATTTCCTTTGCCATTTTTTTTCTCCCAAGAACATTTTTTAGTTCGCCTTCAACCACAAAGGCTGTAATGGAGGAAACAGCAAAGGCGATCGTTCCTAGGGATAGGATAATAAAAACAGTGGCGAAGACCCGACCAGCGGGATTTTGACTCAGGTCGACAATTTCACCGTAACCGACCGTGGAAATGGTGATGATAGTCATATAAATGGAGTCGAGAATTGACCATTCCTCACCGCCAGTTAATTTAAAGCCCAAAGTGCCAATTAAAAAAATGGAGATGAAAAGAATCAGGGACAGCTTCAATCGTTTAACGCTCGTCACGGCGACTAAGCTGATTTTAAAAAAACCAAGGATAAAAGACAATTAAATAATGCCAGGGCGGAAGAATCTTTATATTCTTGGCTATCTAAACAGCTTTTGAAGCCTAAAAGGGTCTCTTCTTTGTTTCAATCCAAAGATCATTCAATGCTAGGAATCCGTTGTTGGGCTAATTACAGGCTTAAATTGCTTCTTTGGCCAGAAAAGAAAAGAATAGCTCAGAGCACCATACTGACAGGCATCAACACAGCGAAGACAGCGAATGCAATCGGCACTTTTTGGATTTGTAGCCGGGTCAATTTCTACCGGACAAACTTGCTGACATTTTAGGCAACGAAGACAGCTTTCCTCATTAACCAAAAGCTGGAAAAGGCTGGCCCGATTGAAAAGTCCCCAAATCGCTCCAAGAGGACAGGTGGTGCGACAAAAAGGTCGATTGATGAAAAGCATGAAGAGAATAAAAAGGCCTAAAATAGCCAATTTCCAGCTAAATAGGAAGCCAATTTGCGACCTTAAACTTTTGTTAAGAATAATTAGGGGCAACCCGGCTTCGAAGGTTCCAGCTGGGCAAACCCATTTACAGAACCAAGTCTGGCCAAGTCCAAACTCGTCAACGATTATCAGGGGTAAAAGAATAACCAGAAGGAGAAGCATTAGATAACGAAAATGGGTTAAAAGGCGGGGCAATTTAAATTTGACCCACTTTTTTTGATGAATCAATTCCTGGAAAAGACCAAAAGGACAGAGCCAGCCACAGGGCAGACGACCCACCAGACTGCCAACAAGGGTTAAGAAGCCGAGAACGTAGAGACCAAATTGCCTTTGACCCGCCTCTAAATGAAGACGAAAAGAAGCCAGACCGGCCTGAAGGGAACCAATGGGACAAGCACCAATGGCTGAGGGACAGGAATAGCAATTAAGACTGGGAAGACAAAGGCCCTTGATTTTTCCCTGAAAGATACCGGCGCGAAAAAAGGCAGGTAAATAAGCATTAAAGGCCAAAGCTGCACCCACCTGGAAAAAACGGCGTTTTTTTTCTCTGGTCACTATCCTTCAATCTTCATAAGGTTTCAAAGTTCATTGGATCTTAAGCAGATTACTTTAACCAATACCGATACAATCAAGGCAAATGGTCATCGCCTTTTCAAGCACACTTTTGTATTCTCCTGAAAGGAGTCCAAGAATCATTAATAAAAGACTAATTCCTAGAAGGCTCAAGGCTAACCAGTGTTGTTGCCAGATCGATTTGGCTTTCGTTGAACCCGACTTCTTATTCATCTCATCTTGTTTGACTAAGCAAAGACGAAATAATATCTTCTAATTCTTTTATATATTCTTCTTTAAAACCAACGTGGGCATAAATAATTTTACCCTCGCGATTAATTAGATAAACTACTGGTATTTCCTGAATTTTATACATTGAGGCCATCTCTTGGGGAGAACTAATCAGCCCAGCCTCTAAGGAACTCGTGGGACTGCAGAGCTGGGGATAGGACAATTTTATTTTTTGGAGAAAAGTCTTAACCACAGCAGCTCCTTGCTGGTCAAGAGCAATGCCGAAAAATTCAAGCCGCCCTTTATTCTTTTCCTCGGTTAGAAATTGATTATAAAGGCGCTCTAAGTGAGGCATTGCGGCCCGACAGGGAAGGCACCAGGTTGCCCAGAAATCCAAAAGAATAACTTCCGGCCTGACGGTTGAGAGCAAATTTCCAGAAGCGTCTTTCTGTCTTAGGGTTAACTGCCCGTTCTCCACTGTTGCCTCAAAAATCTTTCCCTCAAGGCTTTTTAAGGCAAATGGCAGAAAAGCATCTCCTTTTTTCAGGATGGCCTCACAAAAATTGATAAAAAATAAAAAAGTAAAAATAATTTTTAATATTTTCATAAATATCAATCCTTTTATTTAAATTTCTTTCTCGCTTTTTATTATTTTATTATATAGCTATTCTTTTAAAAATCAATTAGCTCTGTTTCCTTTATCTTTGACTTATTTTTCCTCTCCCCAGCTTCTTTAATTCTGCTTTCTGAATAAAAAAGTTTGGCCTTAGAAATCCAATCAATTCATTTCTTTTATTTCCCTATATTTCTTTATCTCCCTATAGCAGGCCAAATTGAAGGAATTTTGGCTGAAGAAAAATTATCTATTCCTTCAATCCAGCAATGTCTTGTTTAGTCACTCTAAATATTGTTCTGAGATTTTAATTTGGCTTGATTTAACTTTTGCCTTAATTTATTAAGATTAATTTATTCCGATTAAGTCTTATTTCTTTTCTGTTTCTTCATTTTAAGAGAAAAATATTTCTTCCTTTGCGCTGGCCCTTGACATCGTCAGCATAAATATAGAATAAAAACAATTAAGTTTAGATATGACTGGTATTGATTTAGTTATTCTAATTTTATTTCTAACATTTCTGTTCATTTTTGGTTCAATTTTTTTTAAATGGATTGAGAAACCAGATGATTATTTTGTGGCTGGTCGATTGTTACCACCTTTTATTCTGGCTGCGGCCTTAACCGCCACCAATGTTAACCTTTACAGTTTTATCGGACAGGCCGGCAAGGCTTATGAACAGGGAATTTCGATTGTCTGGCATACCTGGACGGGCAATATGGCCTTAGTTGCTGCCGGCCTCTTTGTTCTCCCCATTCTTCGCCGGCTCGAAATTCGCACTATTCCCGAATTTTTGGAGATAAGATATGGCCGACCAATGCGTTTGCTGATTGCTTCTCTCTGGATTATCCGGCTTTCCTTCTGGCTGGGAATAGTTTTATATACTGGAGCCACAGCGGCTATTATTATTACCCATTCAGGGCAGGAATCCTATCTTCTCTGGGCTCTAATTTTCTCTGTCATTACCATCATTTATACCACCGCCGGCGGCATGTGGTCGGTTGCCCTAACCGATACCCTCCAATTTAGCCTGATGCTTCTTGGCGCTTTAGTCTTTTTCCCCCTGATTATGAACGCTGCCGGAGGCTTTAAAGGTATTATTCGGAATTTGCCACCCGGACATCTTGAATTAGTACCTCAGTCAGGCCAGCTTAACTGGGCCTTCATCTTAGCTATTTTTCTTCTTGGCCTTCAATGGGCCTGTACTGATCAGGGAATGCTCCAGCGAGCCTTTTCGGGCCGGGACGTTCGCGCTGTCGCTAAAGGTCTGGTTCTTTCGGGTATCCAAACTACTCCTTTTGCCCTTCTTTGGTATCTTCCTGGGCTTGCAGCCAGAGTTATCAATCCTGAAATAAAGGTAGCTGATGCCGTTATTCCTGAAATGTTAGTTCGCTTTGTGCCGACGGGAATCTTTGGTCTTATTCTTTGCGGACTGCTTTCAGCTCAGATGTCGACCATCAGTTCCAATATCAATTCAACCGCGACTCTTTTTACAAGCGATATTTATGCCCGCCTTAAGCGAACGCCACCATCGCCGAAGGCCACCCTTCTTATCGCCCGATTCATTACCGTCCTTATTGGCTCACTGATGATTATCTTTTCCCTTTACGCCCGTCAGCTCGGGGCCGTTAATGCCTATTTGCTCATCATTGGCATAATGGATATGCCTCTTTTTGTTATCGCCATCATTTATGGTCTCTTCTGGAGCCGGACAACCATCACGGCAGCCTTCGCCGGTTATCTTTCAGGAGCTTTGATGGGCGCCTTGAGTGTCTTCTATCTTTTTGCCCAACATCCAAATCGCACGACTATTGCCACCTTTGTGAGCGCCGCCACAGCTTTGATCATCACTCCACTAATAACTTACTTTGATAGAGGCAAACCAAAATCTATGATTATAAGGGAAGCTTTTAAACCATCACCTGAAGAAATGACCTCAGGTCGGCCCTTTTATCTTTTCCCCCAATCAAAAAAAGGAAGAATAGCTCTTTTTATTTTCTTTCTTTCCCTAGTCATTTTTATTGTTGGTATTTTGCTGGGCGGCCTTGGCTTCAACAAAATTGCGACCTATCTTTCCCTTGGTTCGATGATTGTTTATTTTCTTTCCGGTCTTGTTCGCCTGGTCTATGATTGAAATTGATATGTTAAAAATTAAAAAATATAATCAACCTGAGTCGCTCAGAATGGAAAGCAATAGCCTCACTTGGGTCAAAGTTAAACCAGTTGATTCAATTAAATCAATTGCTGGCCTTATCCCATCAATTTCAGCTTATTTTAAACAGAAAATCTCTCTGGTGAAATTCTGAAGAAAATGAAGCTAGATCTTCTCTCCTGGTTGATCTGGTTAACGGGAGCAGTCATTTTTGTTCTCTGGATCATTTTCCCGGCACGAGAATTTTTCTCTCTTGTCCAGGGAAAAATGAAAAGAAGAAAAATAGATTTTGACAATTTAAAAAACAATTAAAAAATTTTAAGTCAAACCGCGGAGCAGGAGGAGGGATATTTTGAGCCCTCTCTTTCAATGAAACATCTGGTCGGCTGGAGATTGGTATTTTAATAATTTTTATGGATGGCTCGGCCTGATCAGAAAGGAGATGAGAAAAAACCAAAATTAACGAATTTCTTTATTCTGGTCATTCCACTTTTGGCCATAATTCTAGCAAGCTTCCCTGAAATCCATTTAAGCGCCGATGAAATCATTGAAAGATCGATTAAAGCTCAGGGTAGCCGCGAGGCATTAGAAAAAATATGCCCAAGGAAGAATTGCTTGTCGGGAGAAGGTTTTATTCTAAAACAGAGCCGTTTAAAATAAGAATCGAGCAGAACATTCTGGAAAAGTTTATGATCTGGCTAGGCGAAGGAAACGATGTGGTCGCTCGAGTTGATTATTCCCTCAGCCGCCATGGAGCGAGCTTCTATTTCAGGCGGTTATCCCAGGATCAAAGCAAAAAGGGAAAGCTCATTTTCGAGAATCCGATGGGCTATACTTATCAGGTTTTTATCAACCAGGAAGGGTCCATTGAAAAAATATCGGCCAAAAAATCGAAATTAATTTTGGCCTGGATGACGCAGTGATTCTTAGGAATCTCAAGGAGACGAGATTGCTAGGAGATTGGAGCTATTAATATTCTATTTTGCCATTAAATAAAAAGATTATGGACATGGCGCGCCTGACAGGAGTCGAACCTGCGACCTACGGATCCGGAGTCCGTCGCTCTATCCACTGAGCTACAGGCGCGCCCTAAAAAACTTCGATTTTATTTATAGCGCAATCCCTGGCCTCAAGCAAGCTCATCTATAGAGAACTCTTGGTTTTCGCCTCGCTTCCATCAGAGAATCGGAACTTTCCCCTGCAGAAAATTTCTATTTCTTCAACTAAAGTACTATATGAAGCCAGTTTTTTAATCTTAGATGGTAAACAGAAAACTGAGCCAGCGACCAGGCTCAAATCAAAGCAAATAAGCTCGCCCCGGTTTAAAAAATGAAATAGGCCTGGAAGCTATTAAGTGATGAAAAGAAGATATGGCGCTCGTTGAAGGACGAATAAAAATCGAACCAAATCTTGGTTCAGAAGCGATAAAAAAGAAGATAACAGATTTAAACTCCAGTAGAAAAAAGGAAAAATGATTCTAAATCAGGCTCGCCTGTCATCACTTCCTGAAGCAAATCTTCCCGCAGATGGCTTTCCAGTTGAGCTAGCTTCTCCTCCCATTCTTTCTTCAGAACAAAATTTTCCAGCCTGTCTTCCAAAATGCGGACCTTCGGCCAGGTTTCAAGAATGAACTTTTCAACAACTTCTCCTCGCTGGGCGCTTAAAAAAATGTGATGCTCTTTGAATTCGGGCCAGTTGACCTGTAATAAGGTCTTTCCTTTTTTAATTATAATAACTTCATCGGCTAACTTTTCAGCTTCTGAAATTAAATGGGAACTGAGAAAAACAGTCTTTCCCTCTTCCTTTAAGCGGAAAAAAAGGTCTCTGACCTGTTTGATGGCCACTGGATCTAAGGCCGTAAAGGGTTCATCGACAATCAATAAATCAGGGTCAATAATTAAATTTTGAAGATAAGACATTTTCTTCTGGTTGCCATGGGAATAGGTTCGAACGCGGCGGTCAAGCTGCGACTCATCAAAAGAGAGAAGCGAAGCCATATGGGTCACCCGCTTGTTTAACTCCTCTTTCGTTAAACCAAAAAGACTTCCGGTAAGATAAAGAATTTCTCGTCCTTTAAGCCAGGGAAAAACAGTTGGTTGCTCAGGGACATAGCCAATTCGCAAATTTTCATTAAATTTTTTGACCAAGCCAGCATCAGGGAAAAGAAATCCCAAGATAATTTTCAGGCTTGTCGTTTTGCCCGCACCATTTTCTCCTAGAAAAACGGTCAATTTCCCTTTCTTGAGCTCAAAATTGACCTCGCTCAGGGCTTGAACCTGGCCAAATCGCTTGGCCAGTCCGCCGACTCTCAGAATAACTTCGCTCATTCTCTTTTTAACTCCAGCCGACTTAATCTCCAGACTTGTAAGCTAAGGAAAATAAAAATAAGAATAAGAAGTTCGAACCTCAGATTTAATGAGGAGTAATTTCGGCTTACTAAAGCATTGGGCCACAGGGCTACAAATATAAAAAGAAGAATTTGCTCCAGCCTATTCTGGGGCTGGGCAGAAAGAATAAGATCAAGAAAATCACGGCCGGAGGCGGAGGAAGTTAAGCTAATAATTAAAGCCAGAAGGAGAAAAACCTGAATCAAAAGAATAGCCAATACATTCGCTCCTGACCGGAGCCTTAAGCCCAGCCAGCCGGCTAAGGAAAGATAATAAAAACCAACCAATAAACCCATAAAAAAAGAAACAAGAATAAACCAGGAGAAATCATCCTGGGCTACAGAAATTAATAAAAAGGGGAGAAAAAGTAGACCAGAAAAAAGAGAGGCCAGGAGAAAGAGAGTCAAATTCTTTTCGATAAGATATCTTCGGAAATTTAACCGAAGAAAAACGACATTTTCGAGACAACCAGAATCTATTTCTTCCCGGAAAATATCTTGACTAATCAGAAGAAAAAGATAGGGAAATAAAAAAAGGAAAAAGCGTCGGCCATAACTAAGACCGGCCTGCCACCAAAACAGAGCGAGAAAAAAGATAAAACCGGCCAGAAAGAAGAAAAAAAACTTAGTCTTTAAAATTTTCTTCCAGACCACATAAAGATTAAATTTTAATGAAGAGCAAGAAGACATTGTTTGAGTTTTTCTCTCCTTTTAGCCATCGGTTCCATTAAATTATCTTTATAGATTATTTCATTATCACGCCCAAGAATCAAGAATGGCTCGAGCCTGACTCGATAAAAACGGAAAAGTTGTCCCTGACGATCGACAATAACAGGAAAGGTTAAAGGATATTTTTTTAAAAAATGGCTAACTGCTTCTTCCGGATCTCGCGTTACACCCACAAGTTGAACCGGAATTTTCCGGCTTTCCACGAATTCCCTCCAGACAAAAAGTTCATCCCAGCAGACATGACAGGAAACATTAAAGAAAATAAGGAGAAAAGGACGTTCAAGGTCAATGGAGGCCTCTTCGAGGGAATAAAAATAGCTTCTCTGGAAGTTCGATCCAAGTTGGCTGAAGTCAGCTCTCAAGGCTAAGAAATGATTATTTAAGCCATAGCCTTTTTTATTTGATAGCGCTAAAAAAAGAACATATAAGAATAAACAAATAAAAACAATGCCTTTTAATTTTTTTCCCATTGCCCTTAGACCTCAGCATTATCTCTAAAATTAAATTTTTTCCTCAATTAAATCAAAAAAGTGTAAACAGGCGGCCTCATCAAGAACAAAGAAATGATTACCTACCCTAGCCAATCTAAAGACAGGAAAGGGAAAATCGATAAAATTTTCCAGCTTTCCTTTGGCATCTAGGACCGCCACTCGAGAAGAAGGACCAATATCGCCATCTTCCATTCGACCCGGAAGGACTAAATATATTTTATTTTCATAGGCTGAAACATACCAGAAAAAGGCCTGAATTTTTCTCGGCCGAGGCAAAGGCGGCTGAAACTCAATAACCGGAAGAGCAGGATCAGCTTTGAAGGCTTTCGTTGGCTCACCATTTTCATTAAGAAAAACAGCCATTTCTGGATTAAACATCTTCACAAGAACAGGCTGGCCAGAAAGTTTAATTAAAAAATGCTGGAAAAGGAAAAAATCAAAGGCCGTTTGGCCAGAAGAGGAGATTTTTTGAGTGGCCAAAAGCTTTTGGCCTTGCCGATTAAAGCCATGAATGAGAAAAGCATTTTTTTCTTTAACCTGAGGCATATAGGTAACTAAAAATCTATCTTTAGATAAAATCACGAGGCGATGACCCTTAAAACCAATTTTAAATTCACCTCTGGGAGAACCGTCGAGTCCATAAAAATTAACGCGACGGCCTTCAGAATCGAGGAGGGCAATTTCATCACCGGCTACGTCCATATCAGACGAACCGATGAATTCTCCCGGTCCTTGACCGTATCGACCTAGATTGTAAAGCCATTTTCCTTCTGAAGAAAAGACACGAACCTGACATTCCTGGCTGTCCAGGATAAAAACTTTTGAACCTTCTGCCTGAATATCAACCGGTTTCGAGAAAATTATTTCTTCCGCCGGTCCTTCTATTTTTCTTTCCTTAAGCCCGTATTTCTCGGTTGAAGATAAATAATTAAAAAAGATAAAAATTGGGATGATAATCAAGGAAATAAATCGGAAAAAAATTTTTTCTGATCGAAGGTTGATTTTCATTTTTTCTCCTTTCTTTTCTGGATGAAGGGAGGTGGCAGAGTCTGGCTCTGCCACCTCCCTTAATCCAGCTCAGGCCGCATTCATAATGCACTTAAAGAGAGCAAGGTCGCAGGCTGTCAGCATCAAGGTAGTTTTAAACCAGCCAGCGTCACTCCCTAAGGCCCGCTCGCGGCAACGCTCCCATTCGTTATAGCAGTGGTCAGAATGGGATTGAGCTGCCAGAACAAAGGGAAGGACAAGCAAACCCACCGCCAGAAGAATAAGGAGCGCTACCAAAATTACTTGTCTCATCACAACCTCCTTTCGCTTTCTTTTAAAGCAAATATCATGCCAGCCAGCCCTTTTTTCTCTCCATCGATCTAAAATTTCTCCCTTGACATTCATCTTATTAAACGATGGTCAGACCCTTTTTTCTCTTAATCGGCGATTTTTATGTCTCATTTTGTGCCTTAGGTCACAGTCTGTCAGAATTGATCTTAAATAAACTAAAAAAGTTGGCTCAAATTGAGACATCTTATTTAAAACAAGAATAAAGGTGAGTAGAAAAAATATTTAAAATAAGAAATGAGAAAGCCAAAAAAATAATAAATTTTAGAAAAAAATTTGAATTAATCCTAAAGAATTTTTCTAAGGAAATTTTAAATTTAATTTATTTAGGAATTTCTTTTGCCTAAAGTTTTTAATTCTAGGATTTTCAATAATTTTTTTATTTGATCTTATTCAAGCTTATTTTTTCAGCAAAGGAATTTTAATTTTATTCTTCCGCGCAAAAGCGATGGCCTCCTCATAGCCAGCATCGGCATGGCGAGCAATGCCAATTCCAGGATCAACTGTTAAGACTCTTTCAAGTCGCTTTGCTGTGGAGGCGCGACCATCAGCCACAATGACCATACCGGCATGAATAGAAAGGCCGATACCAACACCACCCCCATGATGAACCGAAACCCAAGAAGCCCCACAGCTGGCATTAAGCAGAGCATTAAGAATGGGCCAATCAGCGATTGCATCGGAACCATCTTTCATTCCTTCAGTTTCCCTATTTGGTGAGGCTACCGAACCGGTATCAAGATGGTCACGGCCAATGACAATGGGCGCCTGGATTTTTCCCCGGCGCACTAAGTTATTTATCACCAGACCAAAACGGGCTCTCTCGCCATAACCCAGCCAGCAAATGCGAGCTGGTAATCCCTGGAAAGGAACCTTTTTTTGGGCCTGCCGAATCCATCGGCCAAGGGCTTCATCTTCAGGAAATTCTTTTAGAACAGCTTCATCGGTTACATAAATATCCTGAGGCTTTCCAGAAAGGGCCACCCAGCGAAACGGGCCTTTGCCCACGCAAAAGAGGGGTCTAATATATTCCTGAACAAATCCGGGAATATCAAAGGCATTCTCCACCCCCGCCTTCTGGGCCTGTCCTCTCAGGTTATTGCCGTAATCAAAGGTAACTGCCCCTCTTCTTTTAAGTTCAAGCATTGCCTGAACATGAATGGCCATTGATTCATAGGCTCGCTTTATATATTCCTGGGGATTTTCTCTTCTTAATCGCAAGGCTTCTTCATAGGGAATCCCATGGGGAACATAACCATTGAGCTCATCATGGGCCGAAGTCTGATCAGTTAAAACATCGGGCGTTATATCTCTTCGGACAAATTCAGGTAAAACATCAGCCGCATTACCGAGGAGGGCAATGGATAAGGGTTGTCCTTTATCTTTGGCTTCCAGGGCTAACTTAATGGCCTCATCAAGGGAATCAGTCATCATATCTACATATTTCATGGCCAGGCGCCGTTTAATGCGCTCAGGATCAACTTCCACAACAATGGCCACACCCTCATTCAGGGTAACCGCTAGCGGCTGGGCACCACCCATTCCTCCTAAGCCTGCCGTTAAAACCAATTTGCCTTTCAGCGAGCCGCCAAAGTGTTTTCGGGCGACAGCGGCCAGGGTCTCATAGGTTCCCTGAAGGATGCCTTGCGTGCCAATATAAATCCAGCTGCCAGCTGTCATCTGGCCAAACATGGTCAGACCAAGGGCTTCAAGGCGCCTAAACTCATCCCAGGTTGCCCATTTAGGGACAATTAGGGCATTGGCGATGAGAACCCGAGGAGCATCTTCGTGGGTCCTGAAAATAGCCACCGGCTTTCCGGATTGGACAACCAGGGTTTCATCATTTCCGAGTTTTTTTAAACTGTTAACAATGGCCCAGAAACATTCCCAGTTACGGGCAGCTTTTCCTGTCCCGCCATAAACAATGAGTTCTGCTGGTTTTTCGGCCACTTCGGGATCAAGGTTATTCATGAGCATGCGCAGGGCCGCTTCTTGAGACCAACCCTGACAGTGAAGTTTTGATCCCCTGGGTGCCCGAACTGGTTTGCCTTCTTTCAATTTATTAGCCATTGTTTTACCCCCTTTTCATTAATTTTAAATTAAAATCACCTTAGAGCATCTCTTCGGCAAAAGCCAAAGGTAATCATTTGCCTTCCTTTTTCTTGCTGTCTTATTATTTTTTCCTCTTACTTTGTTCCCAAGGTCTTAAATCTCCTCATTAAGAAATAATTTCTCTTTAAATTAACAAATTAATTTCAATAAAAATTCCATACCAAATTTTTGGTCATCATTTTTAAACGCTTCATTCAGAACCTACCTGATTTTGAGGTAGCCTCTTCAGAGCCGCCTCTAAATCCATACGGCGAAGGGCAGTCTCTTTGCCTAAAAGTTCAAGAACCTCAAATATTCCTGGACTCACCGTTCGGCCCAGGGTCAGAACCCTTAAGGCATGAATAAAAAGGCTCGCTTCAACTCCTTCGGCCGAAGCTCTCTGGCGCAAAACTTTTTCTAGGCTACTTGCCTCAAAATTATTCAACTGAGCTAAATCTTCTTTTAATCGAGGCAAAAGCTGAGGCAGCTTATCATTTTTTAAATATTTCTCGTAGCCAACGGGATCGATTTCATAATCATCTGTAAGAAAGGGCCTCAGAGCCTCGATTAAATCAATCAAATTTCGGCTACGCACTTTATTTAAATCTAAAAGACGGCGAAACCAGTCCAAGCGTTCCTTTTCCAGGGAAGGATGCCATAATCCTCTTTTTATCATTTCAGGTTTCAGCCAGGGTAAGAGCTCCTCTGCTTTCATCTCTTTGATCAGCCGGCTGTTAAGCCATTCGAGTTTGTTTAAATCAAAAATGGGACTATTTTTACTGATTCGATTTAGGGAAAAATTCTTAATCATCTCCTCAATAGAATAAATCCTTTCTTCAGGCCCAGGAGACCAGCTCATCTGAGCAAGGAAGTTAAACATGGCCAAAGGCAAAATCCCCTGGTCCCGATAGTGGAGTAAAGAAGTTACTCCATGCCGCTTACTCAGCTTTTTTCTATCAGGACCGAGAATTAGGGGAAGATGCGCAAATTGCGGTGGCCGAGCGCCAAAGGCTTCATAAAGGAGAATCTGTTTAGGGGTGTTAGAAATATGATCATCTCCCCGAATTACATGGGTTATCCCTGAATCGAGATCATCAACGACCACAGAAAGATGGTAGGTAGGCAGACCATCGCTTCGCAGAAGAACAAAATCTTCGATCTGGCGATGATCAACAGAAATTAGGCCATGGATAAGATCTTTGAACTGAGTTCGGCCAGGAGGAACAAGAAAGCGAATGGCCCTTTTTCTTCCCTTATCTTTCATTTTTTTCTTTTCTTCAGGGCTCAGATAAAAGCATCGACGGTCATATTTCCAGACCCCTCCCCTACTTTCAATTTCTCTCCTTCTGATTTCTATTTCTTCGGGCTGACAGAAACACTCATAGGCTAAACCTTGGGCAAGGAGCCATTCAGCTTTTTCCTGATATAAGGATATTCTTGTTGACTGATAGATTGGACCTTCATCCCAGTCAAGTCCCAGCCACTGAAGGCCCTCAAGGATAACCTGACTCATTTCCTCAGAAGAACGGGCGATATCGGTATCCTCAATTCTAAGAATAAAAATACCTTTTTCATGCCGGGCAAAGAGCCAATTAAAAAGAGCAGTCCGGGCAGCTCCAACATGGAGATAGCCGGTGGGACTGGGCGCAAAACGAACTCGAACCATTGTTCAATAAAAAATTTATATCATAATCAGCTGGCCAAAACAAAAAGATGTTCCAGAAAATTTGACCTATTCAGAGACAAAATTTATTTTTTCTCCGTTTTTCTTTTAATATGCAGTAAATCCAAAATTACAATTGAAAGGTGGAAAACCTAATTTTTGTTGCGAGCTTTATCCTAATATTATTAAAAAAAATTAAATAAGGGATTGACGTTAAAAATTAGATATTTTATTCTAAAAAAAACGAGAGGGGCAAAAAGGGTTTTAACTGAAAAAGAAAAGGAAAGGTTAAGCGGGTGGCCGAAGAGACAAAAAAAATAAATGTTTTGATTCTTCACCATTCCCCCAAAATTAGGGAAAAATTAAAACAAATTATGGATGATGATTTAGTCGTTCTGGAAGCCAGCTGGGTAGGCCGGGCTCTCCAGTTAAGTCGTCAAGTTGATCTAAATCTGGTTATTGCTGAGGCTTCCCAGGGCGATTACTCTTCTCTAGCCGGAATAATTTCGCCTGACATTCCCCTTTTTCTAATTTCCCCTCAACAAAAGGAATTAATTGAGGCTTTGAAGAGCTGGCCCCAAAATAGACTAGTGGAAATTCAACCCTGGCCCCTTGAAGCTGAAAATGTTGAAATTTTCCGCCGTCGGCTTCGCCTGGCCATCGAAAACCTTCAATTACGATCTCTCACTCAAAAAACAGAAAGGGGGAATATAAAAATTTTTGATAATCGATTCCATCGCCTTGTTCGGGAAATCCAGGAAATTAAAAATTTCCTAGAGCAAAGGGTTCTCAAAGAACTTGAAAATCGTCTAACCTGGCAAATGAAATATTGGCTGGCTGAAAAGGAAAAGCAAAAAATTGAAACTATCTTAAAAAAGATTTATGCGGCCGATGATGTTAGCAGCTTAATTGATTGTGTCCATGACATAAAAGAAATAATTATGGCTACCAGCCTGACCTTTTATATCCTCGAGGAAAGCGAGACCCAAGGTAAATATTTGAAACCCCTGGTTTTTGATGATGCTTTTCTTTCTCATCCTGATTTCGCCCGCTATAATGTCCCTCTCTCAGCCGAGGATTTTGCGGCCTTTGTCGCCCGCAATGGCCAAGAAATAAATATAAGCATCCCCGAAAAGGATTCCCGTTTTTCCAGTCGCTATCGCGAACAGCTTCGAAGTCCTTTAAAAAATCTTCTAGCTGTGCCCATCAAGCACGCTCAAGAAGTTATTGGCGTTATTGAAGCCTATAATAAACAGAATAAGGAAGCGATTAAAAGCCAGTTTACTTTTGAAGATCAGCGTCTGTTGAAGATAATTTCCGAGCATATCTCCATGGCCATGACCAAGCTCAATCTAATCCAGTATGATCCCCTTACTGGTTTGCTTCGTCCTGAACCCTTTTTTGAGAAAATCCTTCAAAAAATCCAAAATCAAAGCAAAAGGAGAGTTGACCTCGGTCACTGTGCCATGGTTATGGGCGACGTTGACTGGTTTAAAAATTATAATGATCTCCACGGTCATGAGGCTGGTAACCGCTTATTGCGGGAACTGGCCGCTGTTCTTAAATCTTCAATAAGAGAGGAGGACTTAAGCTGCCGTTATGGGGGTGAGGAATTTCTTTTCTTTTTAACTGGGGTTAAAAGCTTGGAGGAGGCTTTGCTTCTCACCGAGCGCATACGTCGCAACGTCGAACAGCACTATTTCCCCTACCAGGAAGATCAACCAAGAAAGAACTTGACCATGAGTTTTGGCGTGACTATCCTTCCTCAAGATAGAATATCACCCTCCCTTACTAAGGAAGATTTAAAGAAATTGGTCGCTGAAGCGGATATAGCTTTAGCTGAAGCGAAAGGAAAGAGACTCCCTACAGGCGGTGAAGAGTTGCCCTTAAAAAACCGCATATGCGCTTATTTACCTGAAGATGAAAGAAAAAAGAAATGGACTCTGGTTAATTTCCAGGAAAGGAAACAGATAAAGGAAAAGAGAAAACACCACCGTTATTTCATTTCCACGCCCATGCTTATTTTTGAAGAAACAGAGATTAAAGTAACCAAGACAGTCAATTTAAGCCTAGGTGGAGCTAAAATCTGTCTTTCCTCTGATCTTCCCTTGGGAAAAACTCTGAATTTGACCATCATTTTGGAGGATAAAGCTTGCCAACTGAGGGGAAATGTAATTTATAAAGAAAAGGCTAATGATTCTCCGCCTCTTTTCCACGCGGGGATTGAATTTTCTTTTCCTTCACCTTCAACTCAAAAAATTCTCGAAGATTATCTCCAATTCATGGTCAGCAGGTCTTCAGCTATTAATTGATTCCTTGGTTTTCTGAATCTGCCTCGGTCAGATGAATCAGAGGTAAGTTTTGATTTTTAAATTAAGAGACCCCAAGCTCAGTCAGCAAAGCTTTAAGATAACTAACCGGCGGAGTTATCAGGCGATAGAAGTCTTCTTTGAGGCTTTCAATCAGCTCGGTAATGGCCTGAAAATCAGTCTCATCACTCCAGTTCTCAATGCTCAGTCTTTCCAGAAGATCCCGAAGTAGATTAGAGTCAACCACACTCTGGGTAAAGGCCGGCAAAGTATAACCCTCTTTTTCACAAAGCTTGATAATATGAAGCAAGTGCTTCCTTAAAATTTCCTGCTGATTGATTATTTCCTGCTTAATAAAAAAGTGGTCCTTAGGCGAGTCGGTTTGAGACAGCTTTTGATAGAGTCTTTTTGAAGCTTCAAGAGCTTCATTCATTGCGGCAATGAGAGCCTCAGCATCGATGATTTTTCTTTCACCTCTCTCAAAATAAGATACATCTCCATTGCCTTCAGAATGAACCCGACGATAGCCCTCAAGCTTTTCGTAAACTTCCTGGAAAGTTTCAATGATTTCTTCCGAAGGAATTTCGCTTAGGGTCGCCTCTTCAGTTAGTTTAGGCTCAACCGGGGAAATCTCAGTGGGAGGAATATCCATTGAGGGAATTTCCTCGGGTTGGATTTTTGGGGGAGTGATTTCAAATTCAGTTAAGGGAATCCTTTCCTCCCTTTTCGCTGCCTCCTCGCCGATCGGTTCTTTCTCAACCAATTGAATAGGTTCAGGAGTTGTCTCTATAAAGGTCTCCAACTTCTCTCCTTCCTCAATTTTTTCTTGGGTATTTTTTTCCGAAAGCAGGTCCTTTATTTTTTTCAATCTGTCCAGTTCTTTTTCAAGATAGAGTTTAAAATTCGCCTCAACGGGAATCTCGGGCATTTCAGTTACCAGTCCGTATTTTTCCTCAATCTGCTTACGGATAAAAGCAATTTTCTCACCGCTCCTTTGCTCTAGGGCTTCCAGTTTTTGACTGAGTTCATTTACTTCTTTTATTTCTTCTAAGGTCAAAGAGGCCAGCCTTTCAATTTCTTTCTGATGATCAATAACTCGCTCGAAGCGTTCCTTTATTTCCTGTTGAAGTCTCATTCTCTCACTTTCAAAATCGTTGAGAATTCTCTGATAATCTTCAAGAAGCTGCTTCTCTTTAAAGAACTCCTCTTCAATCTCTTTTATCCTTCTTTCAGCTTCCTCTTTTTCTCGTCTTATTTTTTCCTCAAGTTCTCTTTCTATAGCCTCTTTCTTTTGTTTGATCAATTCATTGAGTCGAGCTTCCACTTCCTCTAATAGGGGAATCTTTATGCCTGGATTAATTTCTTCTTTAAGCATAACCAAACCTCCTTTTTTCAAGGTAAGATCATCTCCTTCGGCCAATCAACTCCACCCGCCCTCATTTATTCAGTTTCTTCTCTTTTTAGCTTAATCACATATTCTTTTAAAAAAGGTTCTCTCTCAATCACCTCTTAAGGCGATTATAGCGATGAATTCTTTCTGGCCGCCTCACCTTAAGAGGGGGGGATTTTTACTTTTCTTGCCCTTAACCCCAAATTGGAGTATAAATGAAAGCATGAATAAAAACAACCATATCTTGAGGGAAGGATTTGTTTTTCAGTCATCGGATTTTCTGCCTCTTATTTATCTTATTGATCAGGACAGAAGGAGAGCTTGCCGGCTCGTCGATTTTCTTTCATCTGAGGGATTTAAAGTTCAATTCCTTTCCTCCCCCCCTGATTTAAATAATTTAAATCTAGATAAAAATAATTTTCCTGTTTTCCTCTGGAATGTGGAGAAGCTAAATAATTTTACTTCCTCCCTAGCCAAAAAAGCTAAAAAACAGTATGGCCAAATCTCCATAATCATCATGGCCCCGCCTGATGAAACGAAGGAAATCCTTCTATTAATCCGTGAAGGCCTGGTCGATCAGCTAGTGAGTCCGGACCACTGGCCAGCTCTTTTATCTGCCATACAAAGCGAGATTCAAAAGGAAAGTTACCGGCGACAATTAATCCAAAAAAGCATAGAGCTTAGACAGATTAAACAAAGCAAGGAAAAAACAGCTCTCCAAATTCAAGAACTCGAGGCCTTTATAATGCCACCCTTGAAAATTTGATGACTGCCCTTGATTTAAGAGATGTGGAAACCTTTGGCCATTCTAAAGTCGTGGCCCGCTATTGCCTGGCCCTGGCCAGGATTTTAGGAATCAGCGATTCTAGGCATCTCGATTATATCCATCAGGGAGCCCTTCTTCATGATGTTGGCAAAATTGCCATCCCTGATTCTATTCTTAAAAAACCTGGTCGCCTAACCCAGGGGGAATGGGAAAAAATAAAACTCCATCCTACCCTAGGCTTTGGACTTATAAAGGAAATTAATCTAGCTCAAGTTGTCGGTCATATTGTTCTTTATCATCATGAGCACTTTGATGGCAGCGGTTACCCCTTTGGCTTAAAAAAGAATAGAATTCCCCTTGAAGCTCGAATTTTTGCCCTAGCCGATGCCCTCGATGCTATCACCTCTCATCGTCCCTATCGAAGCCCGAGAAGTTTTGATCAGGCCAGAAAGGAGATTCTGGCCGCCAGGGGACGCCAGTTTGATCCGGCAGTTGTCGATGCCTTTTGTTCTCTCTCTCTTAAGGAATGGGAAAAAATCAGATTTGAAACTACCAAGATTCTGCCTTCCCTTGAGAATTTTAAAGTTTAATCTCTTATTGGAATCGGGCGGCGACAGCTCGAGGAATTCCAGCGAGGTCCCTTTCCCAAAAAACTTCTTTCCAGCCCTCTTTTTCTAAAAAAGATAGAATGGGGTTAAGCTGTCCCAAGCCGAATTCAAAGACCAATAAGCCTTCAGGGCGAAGAAAAACCGGAGCTTCTTCAATTAGTTTGAAAATAAATTCCAATCCAGAAGACCCGGCTACGAGGGCCCTTTTGGGTTCATATTCTCTGATTTCTCTCGATAAAGATGGCCATTGGTCTTCAGAAACATAGGGAGGATTGGAAATAATAAGGTCCAATTGATGCTCCAGACCCATTTTTTGCAAAGGCTGGAAAAAAGAGCCGGCTATAAATTTTATATTTTTCAAACCCAACTTTTCTGCATTTTCTCGAGCTAAACTGATTGCCCTTCGAGAAATATCAGTGGCGATAATTTTGGCCTCTGGCCTTTCGTTAGCTATAGTGCACGCTATAACGCCGCAACCCGTGCCAATATCAGCTACCAGGCCTCTCTCATTCCAAGGTAATTTAAGAGCGAGTTCCACCAGGACCTCTGTTTCTGGACGAGGAATAAAAACGCCCTTCTTCACCTTAAAAGGCAATGACCAGAATTCCTTTTTCCCCAAAATGAGGGCCAGAGGACAGCCTCTTTTCCTTTGTTGGAGAAGACGTTTATAACGGCGGATCAAATCAGCTCTACAGGGAAGATCAAAATTGATTACCAGATCTTTTGTTTCCCAGGAAGCAGCTTTTTCGAGAAGCAAGCGGGCTTCAAGATCAGGCCGAGGATAGGATTTAAGCTCCAAGCATCCTTGCCGCCAAAGATCTCGAATTTTTCTGATCAAGAGATTTTTATTAAATGACGGCGACTCGTTGTTCAAGCTCTTTCATCTGATGATAAAGGACAAGTTTTTCAATTAATTCGTCAAGTTCGCCATCGAGAATCGCTTGAAGATTATGAAAGGTAAGATCAAGGCGGTGATCGGTCACACGATTCTGGGGGAAATTGTAGGTTCTGATTTTTTCACTTCTTTCTCCTGTGCCCACCTGGGCTCGCCTCGTTCGAGCTAACTCATCTTCCTGTTTCTTCTTAGCCAAATTAAAAAGACGGGCTCTTAATATTCTAAGCGCTTTTTCTTTGTTGCGATGTTGTGATTTTTCGTCCTGACAGCTGACGACAATCCCTGTGGGTTTATGGGTGATCCGAACAGCCGTATAATTGCGGTTCACGTTCTGACCACCAGGTCCTGAAGCTCCGAAGGCTTCAATTTTTAAGTCCTTAGGATCAATTTTGACCTCAACTTCATCAGGTTCAGGTAGAACAGCCACCGTCACCGTGGAGGTATGGATGCGTCCACTGGCTTCAGTCTTGGGAACACGCTGGACCCGGTGAACACCGCTTTCATATTTTAAAAATGAATAAGCATTTTTCCCTTTAATGCTGAGTATTACTTCTTTAAAACCACCAATGGGGCTCAGGCTTTGATCCATTATTTCCCAATTCCATCCCTTGCTTTCAGCATATCGAGCATACATGCGACAAAGATCTTGAGCAAAAAGAGTTGCTTCATCACCGCCAGCTCCGGCTCTAATTTCTAAAAAAACATTTTTACCATCATAGGGGTCCCTGGGCAAAAGCATAAGGCGAAGTTCAGTTTCAAGTCTTTTCTCTTCGCGGGCAAGCTCTTTAATTTCCCCTTCAGCCAAGCTCTTAAGCTCTGGATCAGCCTTAGGATCATCTAGAATTTCCCTCGATTCGGCTATTGATTGACGAAGGCGTTTATACTGCTGATATTTCTGAATAATCGGTTCAAGCTCGGCTTTTTCTTTGGCTGCTTCTTTAATTTTTTGGGGGTTAGTGATTAAATTAGGATCAGCCAGTAAGCGGAGAAGCTCTTGATATTTTTTTTCTAGGCGGTCAAGTTCAGCCAGCATTGATCTTATTTTCCGAGACGAGCCTGGCGGTACTTTCTTCTAAATTTTTCCACCCGACCAGCAGTATCAACGATTTTTTGCTTCCCGGTAAAAAAGGGATGACATTGGGAACAGATTTCCACGCGAATTTCCTTTTTGGTTGATCGAGTTTTAAAAGTATTACCACAGGCACAAATAACCGTGCATTCTCCATATTGAGGGTGAATTCCTTCTTTCATCTTTATCTCCTTGAAGGAAAAATTATAACAGATTCAGCCTTTTTGAGCAAAGGTTCTTGTCACTTCACCGGAGCTTGATACTTGATAGCTTTTAAAGCTTTCCCAGTCAACTTCAATTAACCGATTCTGGCTGGCTTCATAGACAGCTTCCCTATATTTTCGGCTAGCAAAATAATCTTTTATTTCATCCGATAAGGGAAAAGCTTGTTCTTCGGCCTGCCATTCATATATCTGACCATCAACTCGCAGGCAGTTGAGATAGACAATCCAGGCTAGCTGCTTGAAGGGGATCGAGGATAAGGCAGTTCTTATAGCCAGAACCTCTCCTTCCTTGGCCGGATTGACAAAATGGAAAAAACGGGCGAAAAGAAGGGCGTTGTGAAAATAGGCTGGATAGGCGAGCAAACCATCGCAGCCAATGAGACGGCCGAGATAGGCAAAAAGGTCGACTACCTTTTTACCTAGCCCGAGACCGGGTCGAAGCTGACCGGGAAGAGCCGGCCTTTTTTCATTGAAATCGAGTCGAGGATTTTGGAGAGTCAACCACTCAAGATGGAGAAATGTCCTTTTTTCGAAAATGGGATCAAGCCGGCAGTTTTCCCCTGTCGGGAAACGACCCTCCTTTATTTTGAGATCCACAATTAATCTTTCCGGCTGTCTTTTTTCCCAAAATATTTGAAGCCGTTGTCGGGGATATTCGGAGGAATCAAGATAAAATTCAAGGGGCCAGAGTTCCCGCTTTCGGGCTTCTTTGAAAAAATTCTTTTTAGCCAGAATAGTTTTGACTTCAAGGAGAGTGTAGCGGCCAAGGAAAAGACTCGAACCACTCTTGTCAACAAGATTCGCTAGGACTTCTTCTCCGCTCAATTTAAAGTTTATTTCTTTAATATTTTTATTATTTTTCTCTTCCACGGTTTTTCTTCGCTCAGTTTATTCTGTTTACTACTTCAGAGGTTTTCTCCCTCCTTTCCCATTTTTTCTTTTTCCCCCTTTCCCTCAAGAAGATTCTCCCTGTTATTTTTTATTTTTTCATCACTATAATAACGGAAAAAAGAAATAACATCGTCACCACAACGCACGAGGCGATATCGTTCAAAAAGTCGAAGATCAGGAGTAATTTTGTTGAAGTGACGAAGGACAATGAAGCCCTCGGGCTTTAAGATTCCTCTTTTCTTAACCACCTTAAGGGGATTCCTTTCTCTCAGCAATTCATAGGGGGGATCAATGAAGATGATATCAAATTTATGCTTTTCCTTGGCCAAACGAATTACCGCCCGATTGAATTCTTCTTGAAGAATCCGGGTTCTATCTTGAAAACCACATCTTTCAATATTGTGGCGAATTATTTTCACAGCCGGACCATACTCTTCAATAAAATAAACTCGAGCGGCTCCTCGACTTAAAGCTTCAAGGCCAACTGCGCCGCTTCCAGCAAATCCGTCAAGGCAAAAGGAGCCTGGGATTTTATCCATGATTATATTGAAAAGGGTTGCTCTTAACTTGGCAGGCATAGGCCTGACCTTTGGGTCACGAATCATCTTGAGCCGGCGACCCTTCTGTTCACCCCCAATTATTCTCAGCATGATGCCTCAATAATAAAAAATGGCCAACCCCTTTCGGGATTTAATGTCTTTAATCCCAAAAGGCAAATCATAGGATCGATTAAGCCCTTCAGGGACCGCATTATGGGCAAGGGCAATCTGTTTGATTATTTCCGAGACGAAATCAAGGTTTAGTTCCTGAGAGCCAAGAAAAACCTTTTTAAATTCAAAATAAATTTTATTTTCCTTTACTTGAAAAAGGGCCGAAAAGAAAAAAACGGCCTTTTTAGGGATAAAATTGGGTAAATTTTCCTGGCTCAGGTCAAAAACGGCTTTCCCTTCAATACAATTGTCATTGAGAAGTTTAAGCTGAAGTTCCTGGAGCCACTCCACTGGCTCAGTCCGAAGCCGATAGGCAATGTAGGCATTGAGCTCCTCTTCAGTAAGGATAACCTGTTTTAAAGCGCGGGGCTTAGGGTCAAGGGCTGCCCTTTCCATCATTTCGATCGTTTGAAGAACCTTTTGGATTCGGGCTTGTTCTTCGGGGGTTAAATCCTGAGCCAAAATTAATAAAGACAGATTAGAAATAATCCAAACAATGAGACCTAAAATTAAGAAGGCAGATATAGATTTTTTTAAATAAACTTTTTTCATCGTTTTATTATATATTATTTTAGAAAAATCGTCGGCTATTTTTAATAATTCCCTTTTTTGTCCTTCTGAGCCTTTAAACTCAAGAATTTAATTGAAAGAGAAATTTTGGCGAAAAATTTACTCTGGCCACTTCCTTTCTCCATAACTAAAAAATTACTTTCCAGGGGGAATATTTTCCTTCCCTTATTTTTATATTCAAAAAGGGTTAATTCCTTGACATGAATAAAAGGCATAATTTAAGCTATAATTTTAAATAAGGAAAAAAAATATAGAAAAATTAAACAATGACCCACCGAGAAAAAGTCAAAAAAGGGCTCATAACTTCTACTATAAAAAAAGTTGCCCAACAGGAAAAAATTTCCCCTGAAGAATTGGCTGAGCTTTTTTTGGCGGGCAAAATAGTCATTCCCCATAATCGCCGCCATCACCTTCGTCAGCCTGTGGGGATTGGGGCTAAACTAAGAACTAAGGTTAATGTTAATCTCGGTACTTCCATGGATTATGCCGAGGTCGAAACTGAACTCGAGAAAGTAAAAATTGCCGTGGAGTATAAAGCTGATACTATTATGGACCTTAGCACTGGCGGGAATATCCAAGAAATAAGACGTCAGATTCTGGCGGCTTCACCTTTACCGGTGGGGACCGTACCCATCTACCAGGCTGCCATTGAGGCTATTGATCGCCGGGGCTCTATTGTGGCCATGACCGAGGATGATCTTTTCGCTGTCATTGAATCTCAGGCCCAAGAAGGAGTTGATTTTATGACCGTTCATTGCGGATTAACCTTGCGGGGCCTTGAGCGCCTGAAGAAACAAGGCCGGGTGGCGGATATCGTTTCAAGAGGGGGTGCCTTTCATGTAGCCTGGATGCTCCATCATGAAAAAGAAAATCCTCTCTTTGCCCACTTTGACCGCCTTCTAGAAATTGCCCGTCGCTATGATATCACTTTGAGTTTAGGAGACGGCCTAAGGCCAGGAGCTATTGCTGATGCCACTGACCGTCCCCAAATTGAGGAGCTTCTTACCTTAGGCGAATTGGTTAAAGCCGCCTGGGAAAGGGATGTTCAGGTGATGATCGAAGGGCCTGGACATATTCCCCTAGATCAAATCGAGATGAATGTTAGACTTGAAAAACAGCTCTGCCATGAAGCTCCTTTTTACGTTCTTGGCCCTTTAGTAACCGATATTGCCCCTGGCTATGACCATATTGTTTCGGCTATAGGAGGGGCTGTGGCTGCTGCAGCTGGAGCTGATTTTCTCTGTTACGTTACCCCTGCAGAGCATCTTGGCCTGCCTACGGTTGAAGATGTTAAAGAGGGCCTTATTGCCGCTCGGATCGCTGCCCATGCTGCTGATATAGTTAAAGGAATTCCCGGGGCAAAAGAAAGAGATCTTCAATTGTCCCGAATGCGAAAGGCTCTTGACTGGTCATCCCAGCGCCATTTGGTTATCGATCCAGGTAAATACGATGAAATTCGCCGCCGCCGCTCTTCCAGCACCGAGGCCTGTTCCATGTGCGGGAAATATTGCGCGATGAGAATAGTCCGCAATTTTCTTGATTCCCCTGGAAAGGCCGATGAATCCTGCCTCTAAAGGTCTTCTTTTTGGCACGGCCGGCATTCCTCTAAGCACTTCGCCTTCGACAACATTAGCCGCTATTGATCGAATAAAGGAACTTGGCCTCTCCTGTCTTGAAGTAGAAATGGTTCGGGGCTGTCGCTTTTCAAGGGAAACGGCTCTGGCTATTCGGCGCCGGGCTGAAGAGCTAAACATCATTCTAAGCGCCCATGCTCCCTATTCTATTAATTTCTTGTCAGCTGAACCTGGAAAAAGGCTTTCAGCTCAGGAGCAATTGCTAAGTTCAGCCCGAATGGCTGATATTTGTGGAATTCGAAACCTCGTTTTTCATGGCGGTTATTATGGAGCCAATTCACCCGAAAAAGCTTTGGAATTGTTGCGCAATACTTTAAAAAATATTATTTCCATTCTTCGAACTGAAAAAAATAAAGTCGTCCTTCGGCTTGAAACTATGGGCAAAAAATCGCAGTTCGGCACTTTAGAAGAAGTCTTGACTCTCTGTCAGGAAATTGACGAACTTCAGCCCTGCCTCGATTTTTCTCATCTTTATGCCCGGGAAGGGGAATTAAATGGCTATAATCAGTTCTGCCGCGCCCTTAACAAGGTGGGCAAAAAGCTCGGAGAAGAAGCCCTGAAAAATCTTCATCTCCATATCTCTGGGATTGAATTCGGGGCAAAGGGCGAGATAAAACATCTAAATCTTAGCGAGACCAATCTTTACTGGGAAGAATGGATAATGGCCCTTCATGACCGAGGCGTTTCAGGGACAGTCATATGCGAAAGTCCCAGTTTAGAAAGCGACGCTCTTAAGCTACAAAACTTTTATCTGGCCTATAGAGAAAAATCAAAGGTCTGAATAAAAAAATATATAAGGAGAAATTAAATGAAAAAAACTTATCTATTTTTTGTTAATGGGCAATGGCAGGAATCAAATATTCTGAAAGAAATATCTTCCCCCTATGATGGCCAGGTCGTTGGCCAGATTTTCTGGGCCAATCAAGATCAGGTGGGACAGGCCATTGAGGCTGCAACTAAAGCTTTTGATCAGGCTAGAAGAATTCCCAGTTATCAAAGGGCGCGCCTTTTAGAAGAAATTGCTTCCGGCCTTAAAAAAAGACGGGAGGAACTTGCCCGATCTATTGCCCTTCAGGCTGGCAAACCTATTCGCGATTCCCGAATTGAGGTCGATCGGGCCATTTTGACTTTTGATTTAGCCAGTGAAGAGGCCCGCCGGATTGGCGGTGAAATAATTCCCCTTGATCTTAACGCCTTCAGCCTTAATCGCTGGGGTCTCATCAGAAGATTTCCCCTTGGCCCAATCACTGCCATCACTCCCTTTAATTTCCCCTTGAATCTCGTGGCTCATAAAGTAGCTCCAGCTCTAGCTTCTGGCAATACGATTCTTTTGAGACCAGCTTCTCAGGTCGCTATAACCTCTCTTTTACTGGCCGAAATCGTGGCCGAAACGGGCCTGGAGCCCGGGATTTTTAATGTTATTCCCTGTGATTACCAAGCCGCTGAAAGTCTTATTACCGATGAAAGAATAAAAATGATTACTTTCACGGGAAGCTCCACTGTTGGCTGGGCAATAAAAGCCCGGGCTCCTAAGAAAAAAGTAACCCTTGAACTTGGAGGTAACGCCGCTCTGGTGGTTGAACCTGAAGCTGACCTTAACTTTGCTATTTCTCGGGCCGTAATTGGCTCATTTGCCTATGCTGGCCAAATTTGTATCTCCATCCAGCGTCTCTACCTCCATGAAAAAATTTATGATCGTTTCATGGCTGACTTCGTGATTAAAACAAAGGGCTTAAGATTAGGCGATCCTCTGGATGAAATGACCGATGTCGGCCCAATGATTAACGAATCCGCTGCCCAGCAAACAGAGGAATGGATAAATGAGGCAGTTGAGAAGGGAGCTAGAATTGTTTGCGGCGGTAAAAGAAAGGGCTCGCTCTTTGAGCCAACGATTCTGGAGAATGTCGATCCCCAATGCCGAATTTCTTCCTTGGAAGCCTTCGCTCCCGTCGTTGTTGTCTATCCCTATAAAGATTTCGAAAAGGCTTTGGCCGAGGTTAATAATTCCATTTACGGTCTTCAGGCTGGAATCTTCACTAATGATCTCAAAAAAGTTTGGCTGGCCTTTGAAACTTTGGATGTTGGAGGCGTCATCATCAATGATATTCCCACTTATCGCATCGATCATATGCCCTACGGTGGAGTGAAGGAGAGTGGGATTGGCCGAGAGGGTCTTCGATATGCCATTGAAGAAATGACTGAGCTAAAATTATTAGCTTTAAATTTAAAGTAATTTGATCTAAGAATTTCTTTGCTAAAAAAAATATTAAAGGAAAACAAAAACTTGAATATAGGTCCATATATTTGGCCAAGCATTTGAAAAAATTAAATCACTTATCTATTATGAAAAAGCGAGGTTAAAGATGGTGGAATACTTTTTTCAATATCGTTCACTTAAAGACTGTGTTATGGATTATTTGAAACAGGAAATGGAATCTGGAAATCTTAAACCTGGAGACCGAATCAACGAAAAAGAAATCTGTCAGAAACTAGGAGTCAGCCGAACCCCTATCCGGGAGGCTTTGATTCAGCTTGAAAGAGAGGGGTTTGTTGAAATTTCCCCGAGAAAGAGTATCCGGGTAAAAAAATTAACTTTAAAAGAAATAGAAGACATTTATCAGATAATCGGGGCTCTTGAATCAGAAGCGGCTCAAATTGCCTGCGACCGGCTTTCGCCTGAAGACATTGCTCAAATGGAAGAAGATTATAATCAAATGGTTCAGGCTCTCGCTGAAGATGATTTTAAGAAATATATGGATATTAATTTAAAGCTCCATAATATTCATCTCCGGTTATGTGGAAACGACGTTCTGGTCAACATTGTTAATCAGCTCAAAAAAAGGTTATATGATTTTCCCCGAATAATGGTCAAAATTCCTGAATGGGAAGAAAAATGCATTGAAGAGCATCGACAGCTTATTCAATTTTTTAAGGAAAAAAACAAAGCGGCCATAAAAGAACTTATTAAAAACAAACATTGGGGATTTGAAGATAACCGCCACTTTATTATGATTTATTATGACCTCATGAACTCGGAAACAAAAGAGAAGGACGAGACAATTTGATTGCCGCCCAGTCAAGCTAATTAAATTTATACCTAAAAATTTCTTTTTTTCTGTATTTTTGCCTACGAAGGCTTGATAACTTCTTGACACCTGAATAAGGGAGAAATAAACTAAAAATTTCATTTATTTTTTCAGGGGAGGTCATAATGAAAATAATAAGTCTCGCTGAAGTTAGAGATAGGGTAAAGAATCTCGTCCAAGAGGCTAACTTTGTCCTTCAGGATGATGTCTTGGCGAAAATTGAATCCATGGAGAAACTAGAGGAATCGCCGGCTGGTCTTGAGGTCTTTCGCCAACTAAAGGAAAATGCCCTCATTGCCCGGCAGGAAAAACTGGGCATTTGCCAGGATACAGGATTAGCAGTGTTTCTAGTTGAAATAGGAGAAGAAGTCCAGTTGAAAAAGGATGATGGTCTCACTAGTTTGAGAGAAGCCATCAATGAAGGAACAAGACGAGGTTATGCTGAGGGCTATCTGCGAAAATCGGTGGTTGAAGACCCTATTCGCCGCAAAAATACAGGTGATAATACCCCGGCTTATATTCATTGGGAGCTTGTCCCTGGTGAAGTTTTTAAAGTCACTTTCATCGCTAAAGGCGGTGGGGCTGAAAATATGAGTGCCATTCGGATGTTTGCTCCCGCTGCTGGTCTTGAAGGTATTGAAGATTTCGTTGTCGAGACCGTTGACCAAGCTGGCTCAAATCCCTGTCCACCCATTATCGTTGGAGTTGGTATAGGTGGAAATTTTGAATATGTAGCTTGGTTGGCTAAAAAAGCTTTGCTCCGCCGCCCGCTGGGATCTCCCAACCCTGATCCCTTTTATGCCGACCTGGAAAAACGCCTCCTCGAAAGAATAAATAAACTGGGCATTGGTCCTCAGGGGATGGGAGGAAGAGTAACCGCCCTAGCTGTTCATGTTGAGGCTTTCCCCTGCCATATTGCTTCTATGCCCGCTGCGGTTAACATTGAATGTCATGCCCACCGCGTTATGAGCTTTGAACTCTAATCAGCTCATCTCTTACCCTTTTCTATTTCTAACTTTATGGGGGAAGGGATTTACTTTGGAGAGAGAAAATTTGACTTAAGGAAGAGGGCAAGCTATTCTTTTCAACTTAAGGGGAGAAGATTAAGATGATAGAGATTCGCTTTCACGGTCGTGGAGGACAGGGAACTGTTGTGGCCTCCAAGATTCTGGCCGATGCCTTGGCCAAAGAAGGCAATTATGTTCAGGCCTATCCAGAATTTGGCGTTGAAAGACGAGGAGCACCAGTCTATGCCTTTATTCGCATTGATAATAAGCCTATTTACGATAAGAGTCGAATTTATACCCCTGACCATGTTGTGGTTGTCGATCCGACCCTGGTCGAAGCTATTGATGTTACAGTGGGACTAAAGCCAGGGGGAATTATTATTATTAACTCGGACCGACGACCTGAGGAATTTAATTTCCCTGACCTTTACCGCGTAGTTACCATCAATGCAACTGAAATTGCGGTTAAACACGGATTAGGAACTCTAGCTGCGCCAATTGTGAATACTGCCATTGTTGGGGCCACAATCAAGATTCTTAATCTCTGCCGTCTCGAATCCTTAATTGAAGCTATAAAAGAAGGCGTTCCCATTAAACCCCAAGATAACATCCTCGCTGCTAAGGAGGCCTATGAAAAGGCTCAATCTCTCCTTTGATCAACCGAAAGATCAGCTTTTAACTAATGCTTAAGCCAAAATCTAATTATTTTTTAATTGTCAGGAAAAACCCTTTTTTTGTTTCTTCAATCAACTTAATTGAAACAGGCATATAATGAAATTGAGGTGAGACTCCAATGAAAGAAAAAAGGAGAAAAGCTCAAAAAATTATTTTCAATTCTGAAAAAGAAATGCCCATTGCCCCCATGTCGCTCGGTTCCATGACTTTCAACCTCACCGGAGCCTGGCGAAACATTCGGCCGGTAATTGACCTGGATAACTGTCTTCAATGTGGCATCTGCTGGAAATTCTGCCCCGACACAGCCATTCTCATTGAAAATGAATACCCGGTAATTGATTACGACTATTGCAAAGGCTGTGGTCTTTGTGCCGAAGAATGTCCAGCCAAATGCATTACCATGGAGGAGGAAATCAGATGAAAAAAGTAATCATGGGCAATCATGCTCTCTCTTATGGGGCCATGTTAGCGAGGGTTCAAGTTATTTCTGCCTATCCCATAACTCCCCAGACTCAGGTCGTAGAACTTCTGTCGGAAATGTGCGCCAGCAAAGTTCTTGATGCCCAGTTTATAAAAGTCGAATCGGAACATTCAGCTATGGCTGCCCTAATTGGGGCTTCCTTAGCTGGGGCCAGAACCTTTACCGCCACCTCTGCCCAGGGACTTGCTTTGATGCACGAACTTCTTCACTGGGCTTCCGGGGCTCGCCTGCCTATAGTTATGGGCAATATTAATAGGGCAATGGCCCCTGGCTGGAGTATCTGGTCCGATCAAAACGACAGTCTTTCCCAGCGTGACACCGGTTGGATGCAATTTTACTGCGCTAACAATCAGGAGGTTTTGGATTCAGTTATTCAGGCCTTTAAGGTGGCGGAAAGATTTTATATACCTGCTATGATCATTCTGGATGCCTTCAGCCTTTCCCACACCTATGAGGTTGTCGATATTCCCGATCAGGCTCTCGTTGATACCTATTTGCCACCCTTTCAGCCTGCTTTTCGCCTAACCCCTGATGATCCCCATGCTTTTGGTGGCTTAACCTCTCCAGACCATTATTTTGAACTTCGCTATAAGCTTCAGAAGGCGATGGAAAAGGTGCCTGAAGCCGTCGAAGAAACTGGCCGGGAATATGAAAAATTGTTTGGTCGTTACCTTGGTACTGTGGATGGCTACTGCCTCGACGATGCCGATATAATTCTGGTTACTTCTGGGACGGCCGGATCTACCGCCAGAGTGGCCGTAGACAATCTGAGAAAAAAAGGAAAAGCCATCGGTAATTTACGCATCCGCCTCTTTCGGCCTTTTCCTTTCAAAATTGTCCGGCAACTTCTTAGACGAGCCAAGAAAGTGGCTGTGGTGGATCGTAATATTTCTTACGGCCATCATGGCATTTTTTATCAGGAAATTAAATCTGCTCTTTATGGTTTTAGCTCCATTCCTGTCTTCGGCTTTATTGCCGGTCTCGGTGGCCGAGATATAACTCCTGAAACTTTTGAAGAAATAGTTGATTATACTCTAAGTCACGAGACCGTCGATTCTGAAATTATCTGGATAGGAGTAAAAAAATGAAAAAACCTAGAACGATGAAACTAAGTTTGCCCTTAGAAGAATATATGAATCCAGGCCATCTGGCTTGCCAGGGTTGTGGAGCTACTTTGGCCATGCGCTATGTGCTCAAGGCTCTCGGTCAAAGAACTGTCCTTTGTATTCCCGCCTGTTGCTGGTCCGTAATTGACGGGCCCTTTCCCTATTCTTCGTTGGATGTTCCCGTATTTCATTGCGCCTTTGAAACGGCCGCCGCTTCCGCCTCGGGAGTTAAGGCAGGTTTAGAAATGGCTGGCGATAAGGAAACAACCGTTGTTGCCTGGGCGGGCGATGGAGGCACCTTTGATATCGGCCTACAGGCTCTCTCGGGCGCCGCCGAAAGAAATGACAATATAATTTACGTTTGCTACGACAATGAGGCTTATATGAATACAGGCATTCAGCGGAGTTCAGCTACTCCCTATGGTGCCTGGACAACCACCACCCCAGTCAAACATTTCAAAGATCAGCCCAAAAAGGATATTGTGGCCATAATGGCTGCCCACCGCATCCCTTACATAGCAACAGCCAGCGTTGCCTATCCTGAAGACCTTTTTAAAAAAATGAAAAAGGCTAAAGACATAAAAGGGACCCGCTTCTTTCATATCTTTGCTCCCTGTCCTTCTGGTTGGAAAAGCCGGCCTGAAGACACTATTAAATTGGCCCGATTGGCTGTTCAAACCTGTTATTTTCCCCTTTATGAAATCGAATGGGGAGAAAAATATATTCTCAATATCAAGCCAAGAGAAAAAAAGCCGATCGTTGATTATCTCCGCCTTCAGGGAAGATTCAATCATTTAACTGAAAAAGAAATCAATCTTATTCAGGAAGAGATCGATCGTAACTGGCATCGATTGCTTAGGCTTTGTCTTCAGCCCGAGGAAAAGCCAACTGCCTAGAAATATTTGTATAATTTTTTTATAATATTTAAACGGAAAAATTTCAAAGAAGAGGAAATTGGCCTTTTAAAAAAGGAAAATCAAGGATGAGGAGATAGCTAAGAATGAATTTAAGAAAAAAGGATTGGAGAATAATTCTGACCATTACGATTATGTCTTTATTGGTCTTCTTTTCCAAAATTGGCCTCTCAAAACAAAACTATGAGGTCGCTCCTGATTTTAAAATAGAAGACCTTGACGGAAAGATTCACACTTTGAATGATTACCGGGGAAAAATTTTACTTATTAATTTCTGGGCTACCTGGTGCCCACCCTGCCGGGCTGAAATCCCCGATTTCATTGAAGTTTATGAGGCTGAAAAAAATAATGGTCTTGCTATCCTTGGATTATCGGTAGATGACCTTTCGACCAATGAATTGCAAACCTTTGTCCGGCGGTTCAAAATTAATTATCCTGTAGCTCTGGCCACTCAAGAGATTATCCGCCAGTTCCGGCCTGGTCAATATATTCCGACAACTATTTTTATTGATAAAAAGGGTCAGATCAGGCATAAACATGTAGGTCTTCTCGATAAAAAGACCCTTTTAGACTATTTTCGAAAATTAAAGGCTGAAGATTAGAAAGACAGCTTAAGTTTTCCATTTATTTAAAGAACGAAAATCTTACCAGCGATAGACAATAGCCGCCCAGGTAAAACCGGCTCCGAAAGCATCCATCAAGATAATATCGCCCTTTTTCAATTTTCCCTGAACCCTTAATTCTTCAAGGCAAATGGGAATTGAAGCAACCGAAACATTACCATAGCGCTCAATGTTTGTATAAACTTTATGGTTAGCTATTTTCAACCTTTCTCCAGTAGCTTCGATAATTCTGATATTGGCTTGATGAGGAATGAAATGGGTAACATCCTCCACATTTAAGCCAGCTCTTCTCAGGGCTTCAGAGGCAGCTTCCTCCATGCGACGTACGGCATGTTTAAAAACCTCATTGCCTTTCATGGAAATATAATGAAGCCCCTTTCTCACTGTCTCCTCTGACGCGGGAAGCCTGGTGCCACCCGCCGGAAGATATAGAAGTTCGGCCAAACTCCCATCGGCTCGCCAATAGGAAGATAAAATACCCGAATCATCCTGACTTTCTTCGAGAATAACTGCCCCAGCCGCATCGCCAAAGAGAACACAGGTCGATCGATCCTCCCAGTTGGTAATTTTAGAGAGTACTTCTCCCCCAATGAGAAGAACCCGTCGACAAACATGGGTAAGAATTAGGCTTTCAGCCACAATCATGCCATAAAGAAAGCCGGTGCAACCAGCCGAAAGGTCAAAAGCTGGGATTTCGAGCGCTCCCAATCCTTTCTGGACCCAACAGGCAGTCGATGGGAATAGAGTATCGGGACTTGATGTGGCCACCAGAATTAAATCAATATCTTCCACCTTCAAAGAAGCCTGTTCGAGGGCTCGCCGGGCGGCCTCAAGGCAGAGATCAGAGGTGGCTTGACTTTCATCGGCAATATGACGTTCCCTTATTCCTGTCCGAGTTATTATCCATTCATCGGAAGTATCCACCATTTTTTCAAGGTCAGCATTGGTGAGAATCTTCGGCGGAACATAAACCCCGCAGCTTATTATTTTGACTGTAGGTCTTACTCCTTCCATTTTTAACCTCATTAATTTTATCCTCTATAGCATAGCTAAGGCCTATTTGCAAATGTTTCTCAGTTTAAATAGAATTGAAAAGCCCTTCTTAGAAGAGGTTAAGATGTTAAGGGTGAAGGTAAGTATCTTTTTTTGTCTGGTCCTATTTCCATGTCTTTGTGGTGCTCAGTTAATAATCGGACAATATGAAGAGGAAGCTCCTCTTAAATCCTGGAATATTTCCGGATTCATTCCGGCTTCAAGCTTAGGACGAGCTGAAATTATGACCATAATCGCCGATACACCGGCCATAGCTTTCAATAATCCTTCTCTTTTAACCCATTTAACTCCTTTCAGTTTTTATCTTAATGGCTCAATTACTCGGGCCTCGCTCTTTCGCTTTGGACCTGTTAATACAGGTGTTCTTAAATCCAATCAAAATATATGGGTCAAGGTAACAGCCTTTGATGGTGCGGGCCTGGCTTTTAAAGCTAAGGGCTGGTCCTTTGGCGTTGGAGTGGCGATAACCGAATATTATGATCGGCCATCTGTCACGGCCGAATCAGTTTCGGCAGGGAAAACCATTTATAAAATTAATTTCTATCAGCGGGGTTTTCTCAGAACTTACAATTTGGCTATGGCCCGAAAGCTGGGGAAAATTTTAGCCTTTGGCCTGACTTTAAATAATTCCAAGGGCAATGTAGAAAGGAAAACAGAGGAATCCTGGCCACTTAATCGGATTTTTATTGATGACGAAAAAAGGGCATCCCTAAAGGACCTTTATGTTCGCTTTGGTTTAACCGCCGAAATTAAAGACTCCCTAAAAATGGGTCTCGTTCTAGAACCAGCCCATAAGTTGAAAAAAAGGAGTCATAGCTCGCTCCGTTATTCAGCGGAAACTACAGGAACATTAATTTCCATTGAAGATGAAGCCGATGACTTTATTCAAAAGCCCTGGCAGGTGAGCCTCGCTGGAAGCTATTCCTTCGATCGATCCTGGCTCTTCTGTGGCGAAGCCACTTTCTTTAATTGGTCAAAATACAAATTGACCTGGTTTTCAGAAGAAATAAATCGGAATTTCCGAAATATAATTCGCCTAGCCTTAGCTGTAGAAAATAGGAATACTTTAATAATTTTCCGGCAAACCTTCTTTTTAACCACAAGGTTGGGAATCCAAATTGATCCTCAGCCGATGAAAATTCCCCACTCGACGTTTTATTCTCTAAGCAGTGGGCTTAGTTTAGGCTGGAAGTGGTTTCGCCTTGATTTCGGAACTTCTTGGGGACAGGAAAAAGGCTCTGGTTCTTCCCTGCAAACCTTTCGAAGTGCCCTGACTTTGAATGGTTTTTTCTAAAATCCTCTGATTGAATAGAAAAGCTAAAGATTAAAAGGTTAAATGATTGAATTGAAAAGAAAAAGTTAAAATAGAATAAAGATGAAAGAAATGGCTGAAAAAAAATTAAAATTTTCTTTTCTTCTCAATTTTATCTTTTTTCTTGGGGCTAGCTCCGTTTACGCTTTCCCTCTTTCCTTACATTCCAATCCAGAAGAAATTGAAATCGTCAGTATAGAAAAAAATCCGATCAGCCTAGCCATTTTAACCTCCACGCCTGAGCCTCTTGATTTTATCATGGAAACCGAGTCCAGAATTTATCTTGTGGCTAAGCCCCAGGATCTAAACTTTCTCCTATCTTCAGGTCTTATCTTTCGTCTTGAAACTCCTTTTTTTGCGCCCGCTCGGCCATCAAAAGAAATGTCTTTAACTTCTGGAGGAAATGGAATTTACCATTCCTATAATGAGTTGATCGCTGATTTAAAAAAATTGGCCGAGAAATTCCCCTCTCTTTGTCGTCTCGAAGATTTAGGTCGTAGCCTTGAGGGACGGCAGATCCTGGCTTTAAAAATAAGCGACAATGTTAATTTAAATGAACCTGAGCCTGGATTCCTCTTTTTAGGGTGCCACCATGCTCGGGAATGGATTTCAGTAGAAGTACCCCTTTATCTCGGTCTTTATCTTGTTGAAAATTACGCTCTTAATCCTCGGGTTCAAAATTTGGTTAATGAAGCCCAGATTTGGATTATTCCTTTGGTTAATCCCGACGGCCTTGAATATTCCATAAAATTTTATCGATACTGGCGAAAAAACCGACGCTTAAACAGTGATGGAAGTTTTGGAGTCGATCTCAACCGCAATTATGGTTTCAACTGGGGCATAGATAATCGCGGATCAAGTCCAAATCCTGCCTCTGAAACCTACCGGGGTATGGCTCCCTTTTCTGAACCGGAAACGAGAGCGGTCAGAGATCTTTTTTCCAATTACCAGTTTCAGGCTCTAATAAGCTATCACAGTTATTCTCAAATAATTTTATTTCCTTGGGGTTTTACAGTAACCCCAGCTGATAAATATCAGCTTTTATTTAATTTGGCTAAAAGGATGTCTGATCTCATGGCCAGCGTTCATGGAAGGCGCTATGATTTCGGGCAAGCTAGCACCATGCTTTATCTTACCAATGGCGATACTACCGACTGGGCCTATGGAACCAGAGGAATTCCTGCCTTTACCATTGAGCTACCACCTGTGGATATCTTCCATGGAGGTTTTTTTAATTCTGAAAGGGATATCCAACCTATTTTTGAAGAAAATCTCGCCGCTGCTCTTGATTTAATCCAATGGGGTATTGATAATTATAAATTTGCTGAATCTGAAACCAAAAGAAAAGAGAAAAATCTTATTCCCTTAATAATTCAAAGAGAAAGAAAAATCAAGTAAGAAATATAGGGCTTTTGAATTTAAGATGGCAGGACTGAACCTTGATTAACTTGATTCAATTAAACCCAATAGAGACCAAAACCGCAGCTCAGGAAGGTTTGCCCTTCTGGCTCTTCTGGCTTCTTATCGCCCTTATTGGCTTGCTTTCCCTTTTTATTTTCCTTCGTGACAAAGATCTGAGGCGAAAGATTGATTTTTTCTTCCTAGGGGCTAAAAACCGGTCGTTACAGATTCATCTGCGAAGACAAATAATGAGGGAGAAAAAGAAGAAAGAAAGTCTCTGGCTGGAACTTGGCCGAATTGTTTATGAGCTCAAATTAGCCATCGACGGCGCTGAGGCTATTTTTCGAAGCCTTGACTCCCTAGAAAAGAAAAAGCAACAGATTGTCCAGCAGCTTAATCATCTTCAAAATAATTTAAAAACAATTCAGACCAAGCCCTTTTCGGCTTCACCAATTGAAGAAGGATTGAATTCAAACTTGACTTTAAATTCTTCGGCTTCATCGATAGTCGAAATGATCGATGAAAAAGATAGCCTAAAATTAAAGGCAGCCTGGCAAAGGAAGAGGAGTAAATTGGAGGAAAAAATAAAAGATTTGGACGAACAGGCCAATGGTTTTTTAATCACCCTTGGTCGAATTACCGACACCCTTAGATTTAAAAATGAAAAACTTACCCCTTTTTACGAAAAAATCGATTCAATAAATATTAAGATCAGCCATCTTGAACAGAGGCTTGATTCCCTTCACCCCTTTTAGTTGATCGCTGATTTTTTGGATTTATTAAAAATTGAATTATTCAAATGGCAAACCTTGGCCATGCCTCTAATTGCCGGAAAATTTAAATCTCCTCCGCTGGTCTTCGAGAAAAAACAATTAGACCTATTATTCAATTATGCTTTCCAGTTTATATATGTTATCTTTAATTGAGGCATTTATTTTTAATATCATGTTTCTATGAATATTATTTCTCTACTTGAAAGATGAAAAATCTTTACAGGCTTCCCTTTTGTTTTATAATGAAAGGATGAGCCAAAGGAAAATTCTTGTTCACACTTGCTGTGCTCCTGATGGGGCCTATGTTCTTCGTCTGCTGAAAGAAAATTTTGAGCCCACAGCTTTTTTCTACAATCCTAATATCTATCCGCCTGAAGAATATAATCTTCGCTTTCAAGAAATGCAAAAGGTAGCTAATTGGCTCAATATTCCCCTAATTGAGGAAGTTCCTGATTTTGACCGCTGGTTTCAACTCACCGAAGAGTTAAAGGATGAGCCAGAGATGGGCCGCCGCTGTGACCTTTGCTACGCCATTAGACTTGAAAAAACGGCTCAAAAAGCTTTAGCCCAGGGTTTCCCCTTTTTCACGACAGTTATGAGTATAAGTCCCTGGAAGAAAAGTCAAACCCTTAACTTTCTCGGTGAAGAATTGGCCCGAAAATATGGAATAAATTTTCTATCTGCTGATTTCAAAAAAAAGGATGGCTTTGCTAAAAGTGTCCTTCTGAGCCGTGAACTTGGTCTATATCGACAAGATTACTGTGGCTGCCTTTATAGCTATAAGGAAAGACAGAGGAAAAAGGCAAAACAAGGTGGAAATTAAAGATAAGCTCTTTGATCTAAACTCTCTTTTTCCTCAAAAAGAAAGTTCTCCTCAGGCTGTAAGAATTATTATTCATGGTGTCGTCCAGGGGGTTGGCTTTCGTCCCTTTGTCCACCGTTTGGCCACAAGATTTGGCTTCTATGGCTGGGTAAGGAATACCGGTCGCGGGGTGGAAATCCATCTCGAAAATTTTAAGGACCGAGATTTAAAAAAATTTCTTCTCGCTTTAAAAGAAGAAAAACCGCCTCTAGCATTCCTACAAGAAATGAGAATTGAGTCCGATGCCTTTGAAGATCAAAGAGAATTTTCCATCATTACTTCTAAAGATGAAGAAAGTTTTGCTTTCATTTCTCCCGATGTAGCCACCTGTGAGGCTTGCTATCAAGAAATAATGGATCCATCCCAGAGGCGCTATCGTTATCCCTTTACAAACTGTACCAACTGCGGTCCTCGATATACGATTGTCCAAAGGCTTCCCTATGACCGACCTAGAACAACCATGGCTTCTTTTACCATGTGTCAAGATTGTTCGCGGGAATATCATGATCCCTCTGATCGCCGCTATCACGCCCAACCCATTGCCTGCCCCCTCTGTGGCCCCCAGGTAGAACTTATTGAGGCGGCCACGGGCCGGTCTCTACCTGGAGGAATTGAGCGGGCGGCCGAGCTTTTAAAAGAAGGCTATATAGTTGCCGTTAAAGGGCTAGGTGGCTTTCACTTAATGGCTGATGCCCGCAATGACCAGGCAATTTCCCGGCTTCGCCTGATTAAAGCTCGCCAGTTTAAACCTCTGGCTTTAATGGCCAGGGACTTATCTATTGTGGAGGAAATTGCCTGGGTAAATCAGGCAGAAAGGGAATGGTTAATCTCAGCTTCTCGGCCCATTATCCTCCTTCAAAAAAAGAAAGATCTGCCAGGGATTGCTCCCCATCTTAAAGAAATCGGCCTAATGCTTCCCTATACTCCACTCCATCATCTTCTTCTTCAGGAAATTGATTTGGTTGTGGCCACAAGTTCCAACCAAAAAGACGCCCCTATTATGAAGGAAGAAGAAGAGGGAATAGCTGGGCTCTGCGATTTTATTCTGACCCATAATCGGCCAATCGCTATGAGAGCCGATGATTCGGTAATAAAAATTATCCAAGATCAACCCCTTTTTTTGAGACGAGCCAGAGGGTATGTTCCCTATCCTGAAAGAATTGATTCTTCTCTTGAAACCGACAGACATCTCCTCGCTTTAGGAGGAGAACTTAAGGTTACTATTTCAGCCTATAAGCGCGGCACCGTTATAACGAGTCAGTTTCTCGGTGATCTCGATGAATATAAAAATTATCTCTATTTTGAGGAGGCCCTCGAACACTTTATAAGACTCTTTGATCTTAAGCCAGCTGTTGTCGCCAGTGATTTGCACCCCCACTTTAGAACAACTCTCTTTGCTCGAAAGACAGGCTTGCCCCATTTTCAGGTCCAACATCATTATGCCCATATCTTGGCCTCTTTTCTTGAACATAAAATTTCACCGGAAACAAAAGTTTTAGGCATAGCCTTTGATGGATACGGTTATGGTTTAGATAAAGCCGCCTGGGGAGGCGAATTTATTCTGGCCTCTGGTCTTGATTTTCAACGTTTAGCCCATTTTGCCTATGTCCCTCTGCCCGGAGGGGATCTAGCGGCTCGGCAACCCTGGCGGATGGCCTTAGCTCATCTTTTAAGCTTTATGGAACCTGAAGCCGATCGTCTATCATCAATAATCCATATTGACCCCAAGCAAATTGAAATTGTTCTTTCGGCCATTAGAAAAGAAATTAATTCACCCCCAACTTCAAGCTGTGGCCGCCTCTTTGATGCTGTAGCCTGGATTCTTGGTATAGCTCCAGAAGAGCTTGAATTTGAAGCTGAAGCAGCCATGAGACTTGAGGCTCTCGTTTCAATGGAAGGGCAGGAATTTTATCCTTATAAAATTGAAAAAAATTTATGGCCCTGGAAAATATTCTTTGGCCCAATGTTTGAATCTATCCTCAGGGATAAAAGAAAAGGTATTCCCCTTGAAACCATAGCCACAAAATTTCACCGAACCTTAGCCGTCCTGATAACTGAGGTCTCTCGCGAGCTACATCGAGACTTTGATTTTCAATTGGTGGCTCTTGGCGGCGGTGTCTTTCTCAATCGTTGGCTGACGATGATGACCACAGAATTATTGAAGGAGGCAGGCTTTCAGGTAATTAGACCCCTTCGTTATTCACCCAATGATGAATCAATCTCTCTCGGACAGATTTATCACGTTCTTTGTCGGCTAAAATCTGAATGAGAAGAGAAGAGAAGAGAAGAGAAGAGAAGAGAAGAGAAGAGAAAAGAAAAGAAAAGAAAAGAAAAGAATAAAATAAAAACTAATCCTTTCCCCTCTTATCTCTTTCCCCTCTAATCACAAGTCCCCCGGTCAATGAGGAAGTAAAATTAAAAAAAAGGGAAACCAGTACTCCAGCCACCCAGCCAGAAACAAAACCAGCCAAGCCACCGAGGGCTGCAAAGATAATCCCTCCAGTGAGCTTACCCATTATTTCCTGTAGAAAAACAGGAAGGAAGTGGAAGGAATGAATAAAAAACCTGGTTGAGCCGGCAATAGCGCCGCTCATAACCCCCAATAGGAGACCCAGACCGCCAAAAAAAAGACTGGTGGATCCAAGAGGAAGGGAAAGGAGGCGAAATTTTTCTCTTTTTTGTTTCTGATTCGCAGATTCTAACTCTCTATCAAAAAGGGATTCTTCAGGAGAAATTCTAAAAGATTTAGAAAACAATTTAACCCCATCTCCTCCCTCGAGACTTTTTTTAACCATTTTTCTATCATCGGGGGAAGGAGTTGAAATTTCTGATGCTTCTTCTCCTATCTCATGGCTGAGGGGCGGCTCAGCCTTGATCCAGTTCTGGCCATCAAAATAATACCACTGGCCACTTTGAGCGCCTATAGTCCAATATTTGCCCTCATTATCTTTAAATCTAAGTTTTTTTAACTCTTTCACAAACTCTTTTTGGGAAATCTTGCCTTCAAGATAAAGATGGCGCAAGCGAAGAAATTCACCTTTTAATCTCCTGAGTTCCGTCTCCAGAAGTGATTTGTTTTCCCTATTTTTCATTAAAATCTTTTATTTTCAATAAAATATATCAATGGCCGAACTTTTCCCGAATAATGACGAAATTGTGTGCATTTTGCCATAATTGCAAGAAATTTCGATTTTTTTGAAGCTCCATTCCCTCACTTTTCCACAATTTTTCCACAATTTTTGTGAAAATCCCGAATTATCTTTCTTCCCAAGAATCAGCCCAGAATTATCTTTATAAGACTATATCCTTTAATGGGATCAGGGATAAAGGAAAGAACAAAAATAGCAACTGCCACCCAGCCAAGAATCCTCCTTCCTGGACTTAATCTTTCATATTCATCGGCCACCTGAGGATGTTTTAAGCCTAGAACCAAAATTAACCCTGACCAGACAAGCCAGCCGATCCAAAGGAAAATGCCCATGAGGACAAAAAGCCCAAGAACCAGTCGACCCAATCTTTGAGCTCGAGCCCCCCAAAGGGCATAGGCTATATGTCCGCCATCTAGCTGGCCAACAGGAAAAAGATTAAAGGCAGTAATTAAAATGCCAACCCATCCAGCCACCCCCACGGGATGCAAAACTAAATCATATTTATCAGAAACAGAGCCAAGAATGATTTTTTCTACAGCCTTGAAAAAGAGGGGTTCGCCAAAATAGATTGTCCCAGCCTGGGGCAAAGAAGGGACTAATTTGGAATTGGCTAAGCCATAAACAACAGTCGGAACGGAAAGAAGGAAGCCTGTCAGCGGCCCGGCCAAACCAATATCAAAAAGCTGACTTTTTTTTGTAATAGGTGAGCGAATCCGAATAAAAGCACCAAGAGTTCCAACAAGAGTCGGAGCAGGAATGAAATAAGGTAAGGTAGCTTCCAACCGGTAGTGCCGGCAGGTTAAATAATGACCAAGTTCGTGCCCCACAAGAATGGCCAGAAGAACAAAGGCATAAATGCCACTTAATATAAAAACTTTAGGGCTTGCCCATATATTGAAATCTATTTCCGAAGCTGGCAGCTCAGCCAGATCCTCAGCTAATTCAAAGCTCGTACTCCAGTTAACGCCGACTATAAAAGTTGAAAATACCGTCAAAATAAAAAGAACTAAATTAAGCCATAGGCCTCTCTTCTTCTCATTTATCATTTTAAAAAAGTTAGTTTCTTTTTTTTTAATAAAAAATTGAAAAAGTTATTCAGGCCTATTATTGGGCATGGAGACGGCGATATTTCTCCATGAGTTCTTCCCTGGTTTCTTTATGATCAGGATCAGGAACACAGGCATCAACCGGGCATACGGCGGCACACTGGGATTGTTCAAAGGCCCCAACGCATTCAGTGCACTTATCAGGGTCAATAACATAGATTTCATCGCCCGGAGAAATTGCCTGATTGGGGCATTCGGGCTCGCAGGCACCACAATTAATGCATTCTTCAGTGATTTTGTAAGCCATTCGACGCCTCCTCTGAAAAATTAAGGGATTATTATATTATTTTTTTCAGGATTGGCAAGACTAATCTTGTTCAACCACCGAGACGACGGATTCTATCGGCAATATTCCAGACATAGGCAGAATAAGGAAATTCCTGCTGAAGCTGGCGATATTTTTCCAGGGCTTTCTTTTGTTCACCCTTCTTTTCCAAAGCCTCAGCCAGATGAATTAATATTGACTCTCTTACATAAGGCATATTTTTTTCCTTTTCTAAAGCTTCATAAAGCTCGATAGCTCGATTATATTCCTGACGCCATATTAAAATCTCACCAAGCAAGTCGAGGGCCTGATAGTAAAATAAATCACGGGGTTGATCAGGAAATTTCTCAAGGTAAGATTGAGCCTTAGCTAGGTCATTTTTTTCTACCCAGTAAGTGGCCAGATAAAGATAAGCTAGACGGGAAAATTTACCGCGGCCAGCCAATTTTTCAAGCTCGGTCACTTCGTTAGGAACTTCTTCAAGCGACGAGACTTTGTTTCTAAGATTATTGCTAAGTTTTAAAATTGTGGCCAGCTCCATATTGGCTCGTTCCGAGCTTTTTATCTGAATGACTCTGATGACGGCTATAAGTCCAATAATTATGGCTAGAGAAACAGCTGCAATTTTTAATTCTCTCTGGTACTGGCGAAAAAAACGAATCATTTTAGTCATAGTGGAAACAAACTCGTCCTCTTTCAAGTGTTTTCGCTCTCGCCTTTTCATCCCAGCTCTCCAATAAATTTATAAGTACGCCTGGTGGGATTCGAACCCACGACCTAGGGATTAGGAATCCCTCGCTCTATCCTTACTGAGCTACAGGCGTACTCCTTTTTCTATGCTATATTAAATATAAACCATTTACCTTTCTTTTTTCAATTTTTTGATTTTGAATCCCTATTAAATTTATTTTCTTCTCAGCTTATTTTTTGAGGCAAGATAGCTTTTTTCTTCCGAGCTTCTTCTCCTGCTTTGACGAGACTTATAAGCGTGCGAAAACGTTCAATTATTGATTTTGAACTACAACTTTTTTCAATGTCTTGACGCGAAAGATACTGCACCTTCTGAAGGAAATCCTGGATCTTCCGGGCTCTTTCGCTGACAATTTCGGCTATAACCTTACTTAACTCGGGATGTTTCTCCAGAAGTCGAGCAAAATCCAAGGCTGTTATTTTAATCAGCTCAGCCTCTTCGGTAACAATAACAGTTGCTGTTCTGGGCAGACCGGTGAAAAGAGACATTTCACCCACAATCTCTCCCTCATTGACCTCAAATTCAGAAATATATTGTCTTCCTCTCTCTTCACAGAGAATTTCACCACGCAATTTTCCCCTGGCCACAAGAAAGCAAAAATCGCCCTTTTCTCCTTGACGGAACAGCACCTCACCGGGAGAATAGTGCTCTCGTTTAACTCTTGAAGCGAGCGCTCTAATTTCATCTTCGGGAATGATAAGTTCCCCGACTTTATTGCCTTCGGGATAACGAAGAAAATCAGAATTTAAAAGATAAATTGAATTGGTCTCAATCTCAGCTTTCGCTTCAGCCGCTGCCCTCTGAGGTTCAAAAGTAGTCAGAATTTCTCGCAGACTTTCATTAACCGGGACAGATAATTTAATTCCTTCTCTCTGGAATTTATACCAAAGCTGACGACCAACCTCACCTAAAATTATATTTTTTCGGCTAAAATCCTGGATCCAGAATTTAAGCCAATAAGTTACGCCCAGATGATCATAACCGGCAACAAAAGCCTGAGGCGGCGGGTTGCCTAGAACATCCGTCACTTCGCCTGCCGCCTCCAGAAGTTTTTTTAAAACAAGTGAGGGCTTAATATCATAACTGACCTTAATCTCTAAAATTAAGGCTGAGGCCTCGTTCGGTCTTGAAAAATTGATTATTTTTTCAGAGGCCACCACGCTGTTTGGTAAAATAACGAAATTAGAATTGCGATCAAGGAGAATGGTTTCCCGCCAGTTCATGTCCTGGATAATGCCCTCAAAAGAACCGATTTTTACCCAATCGCCCCGGCTGAAAGCACGAGAAAAATGGAGGGAAAGGCCAGCCATGACATTGCTTAGAACACCTTGAAAGGCCAATCCTAAAATAGCTGTTAAAAGAGCTGATGTGGCTAAAAAAGGAGTAAGATTTACTTTAAGAATAGACCTTAAAACAACGAAAAACAAAGCAATGTAAAGAACAGCCAGGATGAAGCTATGAAGGACGCGAGGAAGAGGAAAGGCCTTCTTTTTTAATTCGTAAATAACCAAAATGATGCCATTTATAAGCTGCAAAAAGAAAACCAGAGCAAAAAAAACCAAAGCTGCCTCAAAAATTTTATTAAGAGTTGGGACTTCAGGGCGGATTAAAAAAGGGCTTATGAGTTGGGCGAAAGAAATAGCTAAAATAGCTGTCCCAGGAAAAATAATTTTGGTTAAAAATCGAGCGACTATAATCCATCTTATGGCGGTCAGCAGGCGGATAATAAAATGGAAAAAATAAAATAAGACAAGAAAAATAAGAAGCAAGGCTAAAGATCCCAAGCCTATGGACCAAAGGGATGGAGGAAAAAGGGAAAACATCATAAACCTCTTTTAAAATAGGATCATAAATTTATTTTCATGCCCGGTTTAGCTCCATAAACCGGGTAAAATTCTCTTTCTATCTGGCTTAAAATAGTTTTTATTTTTTTGTCATCATAATCTGGATTCCAGTGGGTTAAAATGAGGTTACAACATCCAGCTTCTCTGGCTAGTTTAAGAGTTGACCGCCAGCTTCCATGTCCCCACCCCTTTTTTCCTTTTGCATACTCCCTTGGAGTGAACATGGCTTCACCGACAAGATAAGTGGCCCCAGCGGCTATAGTCATAACCTTTTTATCCCAAATCCCCCCTCGTGGTTCAGCATCGGTGGCAAAAACAATGCTTTTATTTCCCCATTCAAAACGCAGAGCCACATTACCCCCAGGATGGGGCAAAGGAGCAAAAGAAACGACTATCCTGCTTATTTTTATTTTATTCTTTAGCCGAAAAAACTTCTTACTTGCTGGCGTTTCAGAAAAAACAACGGGGAAATAGAAATCGCCCATAAAGCGGTCAAGGAGTAAACGGGTTATCGAAGGATTAAAGGGCGAATAAATAGTCATCGATGTATCGGCTTCATACAAGGGCTGAAAGAAAGGCAGGCCCAAAAGGTGATCCAAATGGAAATGGGTAATAAATAAATTGATTTTTGGTTTCTTTTTTTTTCTGGAGAGGAAATGGCCTAAATCTCTCAGACCCGTGCCGGCATCAATAACCAGCAGGTTATTATCCTCCATTTCAATGGAAACGCAGATTGTCGCCCCTCCAAACTCCGTATATTTCTTTCCCTGAACAGGAAAGGAACCCCTTGTTCCCCAGAATGTGATAAGCATTTTTTCCACTTCTATTTTTCCTTTAGGATAAACACCCCATCCCAGTCGGGAGGGGGCGGAGAAATCATAAATTCATGGCATCGACGAATATAGAGACGGATTAGATCATCTTCAGGCAAAGAAGAAAAAAGACGGAGCGCCTGAACAAAATCTCTATTCTCATAGGCTCTCCAGGCTTCATTGAAAATTTTAAGCCATTTAAATTTCTCGGTCGAGAAATTCTCCTTTAGAGCCAGAAGTTCATAGATACGAACGGGCTGAGTTTTACCTACAACCCGGACTACATCAACGGGCCGAACTATTAATTCATCTTTTGCTTGGCGAAGGGTGGATTCGCTGATTAAAATGGAGGTACCATAGAATTTGCTGGCTCCTTCAAGTCGGGAAGCAAGATTAACCGTATCACCCATAGCCGTATAATCAAATCTCCTTTTTGAACCCATGTTGCCCACCACAGCTGGACCTGAATTAATTCCAATCCGCATCCGAACAGGCTGGCCACCTATTTTTTGCAATTCCGGATTGAGGCGAAGCAATTCTTTCTGACATTTTAAGGCGGCTCGACAGGCTCGGAGGGCATGGTCTGGCTGATCAAGAGGGGCATTCCAAAAAGCAATAATAGCATCTCCTTCGTACTTATCCAGGGTCCCACCTTCTTCGAGAATGATGTCGGTCATGGCTGAAAGATATTCATTGAGCCATTGAACCAACTCCACGGGAGACAATCTTTCAGCTATCCTGGAAAATCCAGCCACATCAGAAAAGAAGGAAGTAATTTCTCTTTCCTCTCCACCGAGCTTTAAAAGAGAGGGATTGGCCATGATTCGATCAATTATTTGAGGACTTAAGTAATGACGAAAAACATTTTTTATAAACCTTCTTTCCTTGCCTTCAAAACTATAATTAAGCAAAGCTGCCAAAATAAAAGCTGTAAGCGTTGAAAGTTCAGCCGGAACTATTTCCAGCCAAAAACCCTTCTGAAAAGCCAAGGCTCCAGCTAAAGCAGGTCCGAGAAGGCTGATAATTAACCAAAGGGTAATCCAGCCAATTTTGGATAGAAAAGAAACAGCCAAACCTGAAACGAGACCAAAGAATAATATAAAAATAAGGGTAAAAAACTTTGAGGGAAAACCTATTGCCTTTCCCCCCATAAGATTATCCAGAGCTGTAGCTTGAATCTCCACTCCAGGAGTAACAGGACTTATTGGTGTCGGCCGAAGATCAAGTAAACCAGGAGCATTTGTTCCTAAAAAAACAATTTTATCCGCAAATTCCTCGGGCTGAACCTGTGGTGGCTCACCGTTTTCAATTTGAACCCAGGAATTGATTAAGCTAGCCATGGAATAACTTTTGTATGTCCCGCTGGGCCCGAAAAAGCGAAGAACCAATCGGCCCTCACGATCAAGCCGAGGAACTAAAAAGCTATCAGCTAGGATATCCTGAGCCACCGCCAGAGGAAGAGCCGGAAAAATCTGGTTCTGAAAACGAAAATAAAGGGGAAGACGCCGGAAAATAGCATCATCATCGGGTGAAAAAAGAACATTCCCTAATCCCCGGGCCGACTCGAGAAATTCGGGAATAGGTAAGATAACTGACTTCGCGTCAATTTCTGCTGCGTTTTTTATTTTCTTTTCTTTTAAAGAAAATTTAAAAAGAATAGCTTCTTTGTCCTTATCTATAGGCAGCGGATTAAAAGAAAAGCCGGCGCTTAAGAAAGTTCGGCCATTTCTTTTCATAGCTTCAGCCAAAAGAAGGTCATCTTCTACTCCATAAGAGGAGGGTTCACTCAAAATGAGGTCGATTATGATGGCTTTAACTCGGCCAAGATGAAGAAAATCAAGGACAGCCGAGTACATCTGACGGGGCCAAGGCCAGGTAATTCCCTGACGGGCATAAAAATCTAGACTGGGTTGGTCAATCAGAACTAGAACAATTTGGGAAGAAGCTTCGTCTGGATGGCTGAGGAATCTTATTCTTAAATCCCAAGTCTTCCATTCGAGGATTTTAAAAAAGGACAGATGAGAAAATATAAAAATTAAAAGAAAAGCTACTAACCCGCAGACAAGCCCTCTTATCCCTTTCTTCCGGATCACTTTAATTTCTGAATTTATTTCCAGGTTGAAGCCATTTTCTCGAAACGAGCGGTTCTTCCTCTAAAAATTTCCATTTCTTCCTTCCAAAAAGAAAGCTCGGTTTCAAGCCTTTTCCGTCTTTCCCTTGGATCAGGATGAGTCCTCAGCCAGCCTTGAAAAGTAATGGCCCTCTTTTCTTTATCTCTTGACTCTTTTTTAATTAATTCATCCATAAAAAGGATAAAACCCTGGGGTGAATACCCAATTCTTCTTAGGGTTTTTAAAGCAAGAGAATCAGCCTCATATTCAGCCTTTCGATCATAGCCTCTCTCAATTAACTGGATAATAATATCATCGAGAGCACCTTCGAAAATATCTGTTAATTGAGCCATTTTTTCGGGAGATAATCGCTCGGCTGCTTCTGAAGCCAAAAGCTTAAAAGCCTCTAATAATCTTGATTTTTTTATAGCCTGAAGTCCATGGCGAGCACTGATATGTCCAATTTCATGGGCGATGATTCCGGCTAGGGCATCTTCATGGGGACAAAGACGAAGCAAACCCCGAGTTAGAAAAATAAAGCCCCCAGGAGCCGAAAGAGCATTAATCTCTTCTGTGTCGAGAATAAGGACGTGATAGCCAGCAAAAATTTCAGGCCGATCAGAATAAAGAGAAATAGCCTGAGCTAAAAGATTAAGGTAATTGGTGGCTGGCTCATTGCTCCAGACTTTATATCTCGATAAAATTAAAGCGGAAACAGATCGGCCAAGATAATATTCCTCCTCGTCTGTAAGATCCTGAAAGGAGCTTCTTAGAGCTTCGCCAGTTTTGAGAAGCAATTCTTTATCTTTATCAGAGATTTGATTAGCCTTCTCTAAAATTTCCTGTCCTTTCTTCTGTAAAGAAGCACAGCTTGAAAGCAAGAGAAAAACCAAACTTAAAAGAGCGATAATTTTTTCTCTGCTCATTACTTCGCCTCCCTCCACTCCCCAAGATGGCCCTCCTTTAAAAACTTTTCGATAGCCGCCTGCCCATTTTTAAAGTTAAGCATTCGGTCGACCCAAGTATAATCAACTTCAGGATGTCTCTGCCGATAGCTTGCTTCCACTTGACGATTAAAGCCTTTGCTGGCTAAAGCCATCTCACTCGCTGTCGCCTGAGTCTTAGGTCCCTGAGTCAGCCCAGCCAGTTTTGCTGGTCTTGGCTGGACAGCGCTACTGTGGACCCAGCCGGAAACAGCGTTAAGAGTTTTTACCTGAAACCAGCCTTGTTGGAAATCCAGCTTTTCCAATTGATCTCCGAACTTGAGCATAATTTTAACCGGAGCAAAAAACCTCGGCTCAGCTCTTAAAGCCGTCGTTTGAACCTTGACCACCAGGAACTCATTGGCGGAAAAGCCTAAATTTATCAATAAATAAATGATTATGAATAAAAATATTTTTTTCATTTTCCCTCCTAAGATCAGTTGTTCATTTTAGCTTGGAGCTTATCTTTCAGCCGTCCATTTCTTTTAATAGGATTGTCATTCTTAATGGCAATATGAAGGGCCCGCAAAGAACCAATCACAACACATAATTTTTTGGCTCTTGTTAAAGCTGTATAAAATAAATTTCTCTGAAGCATAATATAATGCTGGACCAAAAGAGGGAGGATAACGCCCTGATATTCATTTCCCTGAGATTTGTGGACAGAGATTGCATAGGCCAGAGTAATTTCCGCAAGCTCGTGTTTTTCATAGCTGACAGGACGACCATCATAATCAACTACTACGTGCCAGGTTTCGGGATTAATCGCCGTGACAATGCCTATATCTCCATTAAAGACTTCTTTTTCATAGTTATTTCTTATTTGCATAACTTTATCCCCGGGACGAAATTCATGCTGACCAATTTTCAACCCGGCAGTGTTAGGATTCAATCTTTGCTGGAGCTCTCGATTGAGATTGTCAACGCCGCATAGTCCTCGATACATAGGTGTAATCACCTGGATCTGGGAATTAAGGGGTGGTAAATTAAGCATCTTAGGTACTTTTTCGCATGCCATTTCCATAACCAGCTCAAAAACTTTTTTTTCTTCTTCCTGGTGAAGGAAGATAAAATCAGATTCGCCCCGTCTTGGATATATCAAGCTTAGGCCCTGCTGAATCCGATGGGCATTAAGGACAATAAAACTTCCTTTAGCTTGGCGGAAAATTTCAGTCAAGCGAATAATCTTTACTCTCTGGCTTTCAATCAAATCACGGAGCAAATTTCCAGGCCCAATTGAGGGAAGCTGGTCACTATCACCTACAAGAATTAATCGCATTGGCGAAGGAATGGCTCTGATCAAGGCTTCCATTAACAGGGCATCTACCATGGAAAATTCATCAATAATGAGAAGTTCGCCACTAAGAGGGTATCTATCATTACGTCTAAAACCTTCTTCTTTAGGATTATATTCAAGCAAACGATGAATTGTTTTAGCCTCTCTTTCTGTAGCCTCAGCCAGCCTTTTGGCGGCTCGACCCGTTGGGGCGGCCAGGAGAACTCTTTTTCCCCATTGCTCATAGAGCTCTACAATAGCTCGAATTAGAGTGGTTTTCCCGGTTCCAGGACCTCCAGTTATAATGAGTATTTTCTGTTTCAGGCTTTCTTCAATAGCCAGCTTTTGCTCCAAAGTAAATTCAAGATTTAATTGAACCTCCACTTTCTTTATCGCTTCCTCAATATCAATTCCAGGGAAAAGCAAAGGAGTCTTAGTCAATCGAAGGATTCCCTGAACAATTGTTTCTTCGGCCCGGTGAAGATAAGGAAGATAAATAGCCTCACCCGTAGAGGTTAATTCAGAGATAACTTGACGATTCTCAATCAACCTTGTTAGGGATTCTTCAACTTTATCCTCAGTTACTTCCAGTTCTTTCCAAGCCGCCTCTATAATTTCTTGCTTATATTTGAAAAGATGGCCCTGCTCACTTTCCTTTTCCAGATAATAAAGAATGAAGGCAGCAATTCGATCTAAGGAAGAAGGATCACAACCAAGTTTGAGGGCCATTTGATCGGCAGTGCGAAATCCTATTCCCCAGACATCGAGACAGAGCCGATAAGGATTGGAGCGAAGAACATTGAAAGCCTGATCACCGTAATGCCGATAAATTCTGGTCGCCAGGGAAGTAGAAATACCATGTTCCTGAAGGAAAATTATTAAATCTCTTATTTTCTTATTCTCTTCCCATGAACGAACTATTTCCTGCAATTTTACCGGACCAACACCCTCGACGGCTAGCAATTTTTCAGGGCAGGTGGAAATAACTTCCATTGTTTGAGGACCAAAATAATCAACAATTCTTTTAGCCAAAACAGGCCCAATGCCTCTCACCAGGCCAGAGGAAAGGAACCTTTGAATGCCTCGAACGGATGAAGGCAACTTGGGAATAAAAGAAATTACTCTGAACTGGCGCCCATACCGAGCATTAATTTCCCAAGACCCAGTAAGTCGCAGAACCTCGCCAGCTGAAAGCGGAGGAAAATGCCCCACTACCGTGATTAAAGTTTCATCTTCAAGAAGAAAACGACAAACGGAATATCCATTTTCTGGATTATAATAAATAACCTGATCGACAGTTCCCTCAAGCTCCTCCATTGGCCATACCTTATTTACTTTAAACATTTTATTGTAATTTTATCTCCCACCTTTAGCCTCAAACTATTGGCAGCTGAAGCTTCTTTTAAGGCAATTTCAAGAAAGCCGCTACTTCCTTCAAGGATCAAAAGCTGGCCAAAAACACCGGAGCTATAAGTGGGAACATATCGAAGCTTTTTTCGTTTATTTCGCCAAATTATTATTAATTTTAAATCTTCTTTGCCTTTAAACCAGGATAAAAAATCTGAGGCTTCAATATTGGTAACGAGATTGCCAAACTTATCGACATGAATAATTTCGCCTCTAATTTCAAAAGCTTTCAGATAGGCTTTCGGGAAAACTAATTTCTCCCAGGAGACAGCAACTTCCCCTAGTTCTTCAGGCGAAATCCCCCGAGAAAGCCAGGCGGCCACTGGGGCCATTTTATCTCGACCTTCAAATGTTCGACTCGAGGAAGGTAAAAAATATTTTTCGGCCCTAATTTCTCTGACTTCATCAATGCCTTCCTCTTCAGCCGCCGGAATTAAAATTCCATTATCCGGACCGAGAAAAAAATTTCGCCGACCTTTAATCAAAATTATCTTCCGATTCGAACCTACCCCAGGGTCAACAATGGCCAAAAAGATGGTGCCTGGAGGGAAATAGGGAGCCGCGGCCTTCAGAATGAAGGCAGCCTCAACGCGATTATAGGAATCGACCTCATGGCTTATATCCACAATCTCAACTTCTTGATTGATAGAGAGAATGACCCCTTTCAAAGCCGCAACAAAATAATCTTTCTCTCCAAAGTCAGTAAGCAGGGCGATTATCCTGGATGTCATTTTTTCCATAATACTTTGAATTGCCTTATGGGGTCAATGGCCTTTTTTGGTTTTATGTCAAGAGGAAAAAATTGATAACTTTTCAGGTCATGTCTGATCTTCATTATTTAAATATTAGTTTATTGGGCTTGGCAAATTTTCAGAATAAAATAAAAAGTTGTTTTAATATAAGCCTTATTATAAAAATGAAAATGCCTTAAAATTAAGAATAAAAATGAAAATTTTTCGAGTTTTAACCAACTCCCTTTTAAGCGGAATTTTCTTTTCCCTTCTCATCGCCCTGCTTGTGGCCAATATCAATATTAACCTCAAACCTAATGGGCTTTTATATCTTCAATTAGTAGCTTTCATCAGCTTAGTTTATGGGTTGATTGCTAGCCTCCTTTTCTTTATCCTTTTCTTCCTTATCGAATTCCTCTTTGGTCGTTCCTTTAAAATTAAGTTTATTTCCCCATCATTTATTTGTCTAAGCTTTTCTTTTTCCTTCCTGATGTTTTTAGCTTTACTTCGATTAAATTTTAATTTCTATCGATCCTTCTTCTCATCTTCCATGATGGACTCCATAAAGATTCAAACGATAGTCAGCGTAACAATTCCTCTGGCCGGATCGGCTCTTTTCTGGCGATATCATCGCCATCGAAAAAAACCTTTTTATTTCGTTTTTTACTTTCTTGTCCTTTTCGTTGGCTTGGCCATAATGTTTTGGAGCCGAGCCAATTTTCCCCAATCTCCTTCCTTTAGGCGCCAAACGGTTCTAATAACTTTTCCTAGTCCAAGGAAAGCGACTCTTCTTAATTTTGAAGGTCTTTCTTTCAATTTCCTGATTCCCCTCATCAATGAGGGTAAACTCCCCAATTTCTCTTGGCTTATGGAAAACGGCTGCTGGGGGAGGCTCGAAACCCTTTCCCCGACCGATCCTTTTGTTCTTCAGAAATCTCTCCTTACTGGCAAGAATCCCCATGGCCATCGCTGTTTATCTGCAGAGGGTTTCACTTTCTGGGGGAAAAATCCTGTCCTCGAGGCTCTGCCCAGGTTTATGCTTTTTAAGCAGCTTTCAAGACTTAAGATTCTGAATAAACAGCCCATTCCCTGTCAACCAAACAAAGATCTCTGGCAGATACTTAGGGAGATGAACTTAAAATTGAGTGTTTTCGGTTCCGAGGATAAGGGTGAAGCTGAATTTCCTTTAAGTTCAAAAGCAGAAAAAATGCTGGATACTCTTCTTCCAGTCTCCTCCGCTTCCGATGAGCGTTTGCTTTTTGTAAGACAGGCTCTGAGAAGAGATATAAGTCTCGAAGAAAGAGCCTTTGCTGAAAAAAGCCAGCAACAACCTCAAGTTCTGGTTCTTTCCCTAGAAGGACTTAACCAAGTGGAAATATTTTTCTATAAATACAGCTTTCCCCTTTTATTCGGCAATATAGATCAAAATGAAATCAGCCGATATGGACCCATTATCGAAAAATATTATCAATTTTATGACCAACTAATTGGTAAATATTTAGCCCACTTGAAAGAAAACGAAACTCTAATTGTCTTTTCGACCCACGGCATGGAGCCCCTCCCCCTCTGGAAAAGGTTGGTCGAATGGGCCCTGGGCAACCCCCAGGTTTCAGGCCATTTTGAATTTGCTCCCCCTGGGGTTATTTTCTTTTATGGTCAAGATATTCTTAAAGGACAATCCCTCGAAAAAATAAGACTAGTTGACATTACCCCTACCCTTCTTTATTGGCTTGGTCTGCCTGTTGCCAGGGATATGGATGGTTTGGTTTGCAGCTCTGTCTTTAAAACTGAATTTTCTCAGGAAAATCCGGTTTTTTATATCTCTTCCTACGAAGAATTTTCCATTAAGCCAGGAGTGAAATGATTAATGGATAATCTTTAAAATCCGACCTAAATGACGCCGAGAAAAATATATTATCCAGGGTTTACCCTTGATATAATTTTGAGGAAGAAAGCTCCAATATCGGGAATCCAAGCTGTTATCCCTATTATCCCCCATCACAAAAAGGTGACCTTTAGGCACAATAACCGGACCAAAATTATCCCTGATTAAATCATCATAATGATAATAATTTTCCCGGTTATAAATGTTACGGTCATTATGAACTTTATAGGGCTCATGGAGAGGTTCATCATTGATCAAGACCTGCTTGTCCTTTATTTCGATTTTTTCCCCTTCCAAGGCAATAACCCTTTTGACAAAATCCCGGCTTAAATCTTGAGGGAATTTAAAAACAACTATATCCTGTCGGCGGACATCCCGACGGGGAATAAGAATCTTCTCCAATCCATAAACCGGCCGGGTATAAATCATTTTATTTACTAGGAGAAAATCACCCACAAGCAAAGTTGGCTCCATAGAACCTGTGGGAATTTGAAAGGCCTGAACAACAAAGGTCATAACAAAAAAAACAAAAATAGCCGTTTCGGCAATAAGCTCAAAATATTCACGGAAAATACTCTTTTCTCTTTTCTTTTTCTTCTTTTCTTCCATGATTCGTCAATATAATCAATTCCAGGGGTTAAAATCAAGAGAGCCCCCCTTGACAGCTACTTCCATTGAGAGTTTACTATGCTTATGATTTTAATGATTTTCGGTTATCCTAAAACAGGAAAAACCACTCTTTTTAATCTGCTCAGCGGGGCGAGGGTACAAGTTGAAGCCTTCAAGGAAACTAAGGAATTGATTCATCAGAGAACGGTTTCCATACCTGATCCCCGCCTCGATCGGCTGGCTTCGCTTTATCCAGAGAAAAAAAAGGTTCCAGCCACCGTCGATCTTGTGGATCTTCCAGGCATAGCCTATGGGGATATTAAAGCCGGGACAACTCTTGCCACACTAAGAAGGGCTGATGCCCTGCTCCATGTTGTTCGAGCCTTTGAAAATCCCCAGGTTCCCCATCATGGAGAAATAAATGCCATAAAAGATATTTCTTTTATGGAAGAGGAGCTTATTTTTTCTGATCTGGCTGTGATCGAAAATAGGCTATCTAAACTTGAAAAGGAATTAAAAAGGAGTATTCAAGCCAGTCTTCAGGCCGAAAGGGAAATTTTGCTAAAATTACAAACCTCGCTGATGGAGGGACAACCAATTAGACAAATTGAGTTATCCCCGATGGAAGAAAAGCAAATTCGTAGCTACGCTTTTTTGAGTCAGAAGCCCCTTTTGCATTTAATTAATGTCGATGAAAAAAAATTAAAAACAATTGATTCCTGGCTCGAGCCGGGGAAAAGCAAGACACCTACTTTAATTTTCGCTGGTTTGATTGAAAGCGAAATCTCCCAGCTCGAACCTGAAGAAAGGAAAACCTTTCTTGATGCCTATGGCTGTGGCCCTGGCTGTCAGACGGCCTTTTTCTCCCTTCTCCCTAACTGGTTAAATCTTGTTTTCTTTTTTACCATAGGTAAAGATGAAGTTAGAGCCTGGCCAATCTTGAAGAACACGCCGGCTCAGAGAGCGGCGGGCCAGATTCATTCCGACATGGAGAAAGGATTTATTCGGGCCGAGGTTATTTCTCTTGATGAACTTTTTTCTTTAGGCTCTCTTCAGGCAGCTCGGGAAAAAGGAGCTCTTCGTCTCGAAGGCAAAGATTATCTTATTCAAGATGGTGATGTTGTTACTTTCCGATTTACCTCATGAATAAGGGATTCAAAATTCTCCATAAAGATAATCAGAGCAAAGCGAGAGTTGGCCTCATTTTAACGCCCCACGGAGCGGTGGAAACTCCAGCCTTCGCTCCTGTAGCCAGTCAAGGAACGGTAAAAGCCCTAACTTTTGCTCATCTGGAAGAGCTTGGAGCTCAAATCATTCTCGTTAATTCCTATCATCTTTATCTCCGACCGGGAATAGATCTCATTGAGAGAATGGGGGGCTTGCATTCCTTTATTTCCTGGCCAAAACCGATTATTTCTGACAGCGGGGGCTTTCAAATCTACAGTCATTCCCCTCTCGCTCGAATCTCTCTTGAAGGAGTTCAATTTGCTTCTCATCTGGACGGCCAAAGAATCTTCCTTCGACCCGAAGATGTGGTAAATTTTCAGCTTCGCCTCGGAACCGATATTATGATGACTCTCGACTATTTCGTCCCCTACTCAGCTTCCTTTGAACATCACCACGAAGCAGTGTCAATCACCTCTCTTTGGGCTCGTCGCTCGAAAGTGGAATTTATGAAAAGGGAAACCCAGCAACAATTATGGGGAATTTGTCAGGGAGGAACGTTTTCTGATCTTCGCCGAGAAAGCCTCGAGTTTCTTCTTCAGCTTGATTTTGATGGGTATGCTCTCGGTGGGCTTGGTTTGGGCGAGCCAAAATCTGAATTGATAAGAATAATTAATGAATGCCTTAATTTTCTTCCCGAAGAAAAGCCCCGTTATTTAATGGGAATGGGCTATATCAGCGATATTCTAGAAGCAGTTAGCGCTGGTTTTGACTTTTTTGATTGTGTTCTCCCCACCCGCAATGCCCGAACAGGAACTCTCTTCACAAGTCAAGGGAAAATAGTAATTAAGCACCAGAAATATGCAGATGATAAACGACCTATAGATGAGAATTGTCAATGTTACACCTGTCGCCATTTTTCCCGGGCTTATTTGCGGCATCTCTTTGAACGTCAGGAAATAACATCGGCCATCCTTAATACCATCCACAATCTTCATTTTTATCTTGACATCTTCCGCAAAATAAGGCAATCTATAGCGTCAAATTCTTTTGGCTTTCTGAAAGCAAGTCTATCAGAAGCCGATAAGGAAAAAGAAGAATGATTATATTTAATTTGGCCACTATGATGGCCCAGGCCCAATCCCCTTCCCCGACAAGAGGACCTAATATTTTAACTGCTCTTTTTCCTTTTATTCTTGTTCTAGTGATTTTCTGGATAATCGTTGTTCTTCCCCAGCAGAGGCGGCAGAAAAGACATATGAGGATGGTCGAGGCGCTCAAGCCTGGAGATAGAATTATTACCTCGGGCGGTATTTTTGGCACCGTAATGGGTGTTTATCCTGATCGTATTGAATTGAAAATAGCTGCTAACGTTAAAATTGATATTACCAAAAGCGCGGTGGCGGTTATTTTAGAAAAACAGAAGACGGAAACAAAAAACGAAAGTTAAGTTCCTTTCATCTTAGCCTTATGTTCAGGAAGATGGCCTGATGAAAAGAAGCTTAGGATGGCGCTTAATCGTTACTTTAATCGTGGTGGCTCTTTCTATCTTTTTAATGACCCCCCCTAAGGAAAAAATTAAACTCGGCCTTGATCTTAAAGGCGGGGTCCACCTTGCCCTTCAAGTGATGACCGATGATGCCATTAACATTGAAACTGACCAGGCTATTACCCGGCTCCAGGAACAATTAAAAAAGAAGGAAATCGCCTTTGAAAGTCTAACTAAAATTAGTTCTGGCAATTTCCGGGTCCAAGGAATCAGAATTGAAGATGAAGGCAAGATCAAAGATATCCTTGATGATTTCTTTCGAGACTGGAATTATTCCTTTGGCAGAGACTCTGTAATCCTTACCTTGAAACCAGAAGTTGAGCGCTATATCAGAGATCAGGCTGTCAACCAGGCCCTCGAAACTATTCGCAATCGGATCGACCAATTTGGAGTGGCTGAGCCAACAATTCAGAGACAGGGAATGGCCGGAGAAAGAATTATTGTGGAGCTGCCTGGAGTGGAAAATCCGGAAAGAGTTAAAAACATTATAAAAACAACCGCCTTGCTTGAGTTTAAATTAGTCAAAGCCGGTCCGGCTCCTGATGAGGAAAGCCTGCTTAAAGAATTCGGGGGGCAAGTGCCTGAGGATACCGAAGTTGTTCGGGGCGATCCCAAAAGAACTCAGGGAGGCTACTACCTCGTGAGTAAAGTAGCCGCCATCACGGGCAAGGATTTAAGGACAGCCCGCCGATCAGTGGATGAATGGAATAATCCTGCCGTCGCTTTTACTCTTAGTCCCGATGCCGCCCGTCGCTTTGAAAAGGTAACCAGCGAAAATATTGGCAAGCCTCTGGCGATTGTCCTCGATGGTCGAGTGCAATCAGCCCCAACTATTCAGGACCGAATTTCTGACAGCGGAATCATCCATGGCCGATTCACCATCGATGAAGCTGAAGATTTAGCTCTGGTTCTTCGGGCTGGCGCCTTGCCGGCCTCAATTAAATATCTAGAGGAAAGAACCGTTGGCCCTGCCCTTGGCCTGGATTCAATTCGTAAAGGTCTGAGAGCTGGTATTGCCGCTCTTTTGGCCATAATGATTTTTATGGTTTTTTATTATCGTCTTTCCGGGATCAATGCAGTTTTAGCTCTCATTTTAAATATAATAATAATTTTCGGCGGCCTTGGATATTTCCGGGCCACCCTAACTCTGCCAGGAATAGCTGGCATTATATTGACCATTGGCATGGCCGTTGACGCCAACATCCTTATCTTCGAAAGGATAAGGGAGGAGTTGGCTGCTGGCAAGGGTGTAATAAATTCAGTCGCTGCCGGTTTTTCCCGAGCCTTTAGGACAATTCTTGATTCTAACCTAACTACTGTTATTGCGGCTATCTTTCTTTTTCAATTTGGCACTGGACCGGTAAAAGGTTTTGCCGTCACTTTAATTATTGGAATTTTAGCCAGCATGTTTACAGCTGTCTTTGTCTCAAGATTAATTTTTGATTTTGTTCTTTCTAGGAAAAGAAGGCTGGATAGATTGAGTATTTAAAGATGATAATTTTATTTAAACAACCAAAAATTAAATTCCTTAAATATAAATATTTTGCCTTCACTCTATCTGGAATAATTATTTTGGCCGGTCTGCTAAACATGACGATTGGGAAGGGGCTCAAGTTCGGAATTGATTTTACTGGCGGCACTTTCCTCCGCCTTAAATTCCGAGATCCCATTACCACCGATGAAATCAGAGCCCGATTGACTCCCGAAGGACTGGGCAATAGTATAATTCAGGAAATTGAAAAAGGACAAAGAGAATATCAGATAAGAACAGCCGGTTTAATAAGAAGAGGAGAACAACCAACTGAAGAAATTGAAGCCCATGTGATTATCGGTAATATGGTCGTCGAAGCCCTTCGGAAACCTGAAGATTCCCTCCAGGTCGAAAAAGGCTTGAAAGACCTTAATATTATTGACCATAAGGAATTAGCCAATCTCCTTTCCCCAGCTTTTTCTGATGAGGCTCAAGAGCTGGCGAAAAAAATAATTGATCTGAGGGACGAAAAAGGAATAATTGAAAGTTTTGATGAATTAAGGAATATTGGCCTGAAAGAAGAAACTATCAGTTATCTTCAGGAAAAATCATTTCTTGGTTCATTGAGCGTTCTCAGCCGGGAAACGGTGGGACCTCAAGCGGGTAAGGAATTGCGAAAAAAGGCCATTTTAGCCACGGCCTGGGCTTTAATCGGTATGCTCATTTACATTGCTCTTCGCTTCAAATTAGCCTATGGAGTATCCGGTGTACTTACCCTAGCCCATGATGTTCTTGTCACCTTGAGTATCTATTCTTTTACTAACCGGGAGATAAACCTTCCCATCATTGCGGCTATTCTTACCCTTGTTGGGTATTCAATTAACGATACTATTGTTGTCTTTGATCGGGTAAGAGAAAACCTTAAGATTCTGCGCAAATTGCCTCTCGAAGAAATAATGAATGTGAGTATCAATCAGAACCTAAGCCGAACAGTTCTTACCTCGGGGACAACCTTCATCGCCCTTCTGTTCTTATTTTTATTCGGAGGTAAAGTGATTAACGACTTTGCCTTTACTCTCCTTATTGGCATAGTCATTGGGACTTATTCCTCCATTTATCAATCCTGCCCCATCGTTCTTTACTGGCAAAAGATCTTCCAACCAAAGAGAAAACTCAAATGAATAATTATAGACTTGTAAAAAATTTTTTTTTAATCTATACTTAGAAAGAAGAGGTTATTTTAATTTAATTTTTTAAAAGAGGTTTAAAATGGGTGAGAAAAATCAAATTCCTCGCCTCTTTAAAGATTCTTTCTACCAAGGCGAAAAGGCGGCGGGAAGGAAAGCTCTGGCTTTTCCGATAGCGCTTATTACCCATGCTATTCTCATTTTGGCGATGATTGTTATTCCCCTCCTTTCCACAGGAAATCTCCCTAAAATTGAAATTTATAGTGCCTTCTTAGCTCCACCGCCACCACCTCCTCCACCACCACCTCCTCCCGCTAAAAAGAGGTCCTCTGAAGCTAAGACAAGAATTAAGCCCGTCCAAACTCAAACCCAGATTCAACCTGGAAAACTTATCGCTCCTGTTGAAATTCCTCAAGAGATTGCCGAAGAACAGCTTTCAGATTTTGGAGTTGAGGGTGGTGTCGAAGGTGGCGTCGAGGGCGGTGTCGTTGGTGGTGTTCTCGGTGGTGTTGTTGGTGGCGTTCTTGGTGGAGTTGTCGGTGAAGTAGAAGCCCCAGTAAGAGCTATCGGTGAGATTAAGCCGCCAAAGCTCATCCACCGGGTAGAACCTGTTTATCCTGAAATCGCCCGCCAGGCCCGCGTTGAAGGTATCGTCATTCTTGAATGCACCACTGATATTTATGGCCGGGTTCGCGATGTTAAAGTTCTTCGTTCTGTACCTCTCCTTGATCAGGCAGCTATTGATGCTGTCCGCCAGTGGGTCTACGAGCCCATGATTATTAATGGCCGGCCGAGGGGCGTTATTTTTACTGTTACCGTTAGATTTCAGCTGAAATAAAAAAATAGACTTTTTCCAAGATTAAAAAGGAGGTACTTAAATGCACATGCAATTCGGTTTGATCGAGATGTGGCAGGCCATGGGTGCTGTGGCCAAAACGGTTGCCATTATTCTCATCTTCCTTTCGGTTGTTTCTCTTTATTTGCTAATTGAAAGAAATTTAACCTTTTTACGAGCCCGATCGAAATCAAAGCAAGTGGCGCCCAAATTGGCCGATCTGCTCAAAAATGGCCAGCTCAAGGAAGCCCTGGTTCTAGCTAGCAAAAAAGAGAATCGGGGCAGCCACTTAGCCCGGGTTACGGCTGGTGGTATCCAGGAATTCCTAGAAGGAGTTGAGGCCAATTTGAGTCTTGAAGAAAGAATTGAATCAGCCCAACGCGGTTGCGAAAGGGCAGCGGCTATTTTCTCCCAGGAATTAAAAAGAGGCATGAGCGTTCTGGCCACCATTGCCACCTCGGCTCCCTTTATTGGTCTTTTCGGCACAATTTTCGGCATTATCAATGCTTTCCGCGGCATGGCCCTGACCGGTTCTGGAGGTATCGGAGCTGTGGCCGCTGGTATTGCTGAGGCCCTCGTCACCACAGCTTTTGGAATCGGTGTGGCCGTTATCGCTCTCTGGTTCTATAATTTGCTGAATGCTCGGATTGAAGTTTATGAAGCCGAAATGAGCAATACTACTTCTCAAATTGTTGACTTCTTCGTCCGTCAAGAGAAAAAATAAAACTCTAAAATAAAATGGACTGGTTTTTTAACCAGTCTAGAGAAAAGTAGGAGAAAAATAATGGGTGTATCAATAGCTGGCAAAGAAGAAAAATATCGTTCAGAACCAAATGTTGTTCCTCTCTGTGATGTCCTGCTGGTTCTTTTGATCATCTTCATGATCGTCACTCCCCTGGTGCAAAAGGGTATTGATGTTAAACTGCCCTCAGCCCTCAACACGGTTAACATGCCTGATAATCCTGAAGTCGTTTTGGCTATTAAGAAAGATGGCACTCTCTATGTCAATCAAGACAAGGCCACAGTGGAAAATCTTCAAACGATGCTCGAAGAGGCCTTCATGACCGCTAAGGAAAAGAAGCTTTATTTGAGGGCCGACCAGGAGCTTGAATACGGCAAAATAGTCGACCTCATTCAGATTATAAAAGATGCAGGCATAGAAGTTGTAGGCATTATTGCTGAGAAGAAAACCACCAGGGCCGATTGAATATTGTCTTCGCTATTTAATGGCCGGCGGGAGGAAGAGGGGAATAATATCTTTTCGTCCCGCCGGTCTTTTTTTTAAGACTAGTTGCCAGACTTCATCATCTTCCATACAAAGATAAAGAGGGATCTTATCTCCTCCAAAATCACTGATCATTTCATAAATCCGGGTAAAAATTTTTAACCTCAGCGGTTTGAAGTATCTAAATTTTCCATCCTGGCCGATAACCATTTCAGAAATAAAAATAGCCTTATTAGGAAAACGCGAAAAAATTATCGATCGCAATTCCTCGGGATAGCGAAGACATCCAAGACTTATCCACCGTATCAGTTCTCGAGGAACAAGGCTGAACACTTGCTTTATAACCAATTCATATTCTTCTTCCCATTTATTAAAATAAATGAGAGGGTCAAAATGAAAGGCTACACTGTACCCTTTGGAGGCTAATCGACCAGCCGCTTCGATTCTTTCCTCTATAGGGGGTGCTCCCTTTTCTTCTTCTCGCGCAATTGTGTCGGCGTTGAGAGACCAGGCAAAAACAATCTGGGGAGAGGGAGGCCAGCTTAGCCAAGGCTCAATATTAATTGTCTTTGTCTTAAATTCAAGAATAGCCCTGCAACTTCGATAGAAAAGCTGGGTCAAACGCTCAGCCTGGCCAGTTAGGTATTCCAGGGCAAGAGAATCACTTAGCTCGCCAGTTCCAATTCTTAAGCCGGCAGGTAAAGAATCTTTTAATAAAAACCGGAGAGAATTTTCAAGCCTGTCTTCATTGACAAAAATAGTTATCCAGGGATCAGATAAATAAGCCTGAAGAACGCAATAGGAACAATCGATTGGGCAGCCCATAATCGAATTGATAATTAAATAACCGCAACTGATAACCCGGGGGCTACAGGGACAGGGCTTTATAAATTTTCCCTTTTGGAGGGTTAAATAAAGTATTTTTTTTCCCTCACCTATTGGATCAGGGCAAGAAGCTAACTCCTCCTTTATCGCCCTCGAATCTTCAATAATTTCAATGGGGGCTTGGCAGCGAGCCAGAATTCGAGCAGTTAAAGGGAAATTCAAAGCTTCCCGCTGAATAAAAATTTGGCGAAAAGAAAAGTTATTCATTTAAGGTTCGGCGAAAGAGCTTTAAAAAAATGGGTTTCTGGGCTATCTCTTTTAATCGATCCACATATTGAACAAATTGCTCTGGTTGCTGGAAAGAAAAAGAGAGCCGTAGCTCTGCTTTTTCAAACGTAGGGTCATAGAAAAGGTCGACTTCCTCCGGCCAAGCCAGTTCCTTTAGGGTTTGCTTAATTTCCTCTTCCCAGTAGGAAATCAGGGGATAGCGCTTTCTCTTAAGCCAACCTGCCAAAGCCTCGCCTTTTAAACGAAGGGTTAATCTGTTGTTTTCCAGGATAGCCCTGACCTCTTCGGTCTCAAGAATTTTATTTATGGATAGGCCATTCTTTTGAGCCAGCTCATAAAGAAGGAAAATTATTTCCCGGCGACGGCTGTAAGTGGAAGCCTCCAAAAGGGGAAGAAGCTTGGCCTGGCTATCAGAAGAAAAAGAGCTCAATAAGCTAAGAGCTTCGAGGGAAATTTCCACCTTATGGAGGAATTTTTTCAATTCTTCACTTCCCTTGCTAGCTATTTGATGGAGAAGTACGAAATATTCTTTTTTTTGAGGTAGGGCAAGGCGGGGGAAAAAATCAGACATTATCTTTTCTTTAGAAAGACCAAAAATATTTAATCGATAAATTGCTTCAGCCTTTTCAGCCAGACTAAGACGTCGGATGGTCAGATTTTCTTCAATGACCCGAAGGATCAAATCAAGATCTCCAGTTTCTTCCGGCGCTACTATTACCGGAAGTATCATTATGTTCAATTCGGAACAAGCCAAAACACGCTTCCATCCGGAAACAAGAATAAAGCCTTCCTTGGTGGCTTTAACCAAAGGTGGGATAAGAAGCCCGATTCTGGCTATTGAGGTCTGAAGAGCTTTATAATCAAGAGAAGGTGAAAGGCAGAATTTTTTCTCCTCAAGATTTATCTGTTTTAACTCAATAAAAAGGAGCTTCATCTATTTCATTCTAAATAGAGATTTTTCTCTTGGCAATCCCTAAATTTCTTTTCTTTCATCCCTATTTTTGCTATTTTTGGCTTTCTCCGATTATGAAAAGGAAAGAAAAGGGAATAATTAGACCTTCTCCCATCCGTGGTTTTGATCAACCTCTGGTTATCCATGTCCCCTTTCTTCCTCCTGAATGTAATTTCTTAGCTCACCTTGAACCCAAATCTTTGTCCACTAAATATCTAGAAGGTTATTCCCTTTATCTTCTTCCCCACTGTGTTCTCCTTTATGGAGCCATTGGTTCCCCTTTGGCAGTTATGGCTTACGAAAGACTCATTGCTTCAGGCTGTCAGGAAATTATTCTCCTTGGGCTGGCAGGTTCGCTTTCACCGGCTTTCAGGATTGGTCAGGCCCTTCTGGTCCAAAAAGCCATCGCCTATGAGGGAACTTCCTCTCACTACTTTCCTGGCCAACGGGTTTTTTCTCCCTCGCCTGATCTTGCTTCCCGAATAGAAACCAAACTGAGGCAGCAAGGTCTTAGTTTTAAGAAGGGCATTATTATTACAACCGATGCCCCCTATCGAGAAACACGATCTTGGATCCTTGAAGCTAAGAAACAGGGAGCAGCAGCTGTGGACATGGAAACTTCAGCTCTTTTAGCTGTGGCTTCCTTTTACGGGCTAAGGGCCTCAGCCCTAATACTTATAAGCGATGAGCTATTTAATTTCCGCTGGCGACCGGGTTTTTCCAACCCTAAGTTTATTAGAAAATGTCGCCAATACTTTTTTCCTTTTATTTTTAACCCTTAGAATTTTCTTAAAAAAATTAAATTTTCGAAGGAATTGTTTAAAATTAATTAAAATTTCAAAAAAATAATTTAAAAAAGTTAAAGGAAGATGATCTTTAAAAGACATGCCTAAATCTGAGAGGAGAAAGAAATGTCTCGACCAAAAGTATTTGTTACCCAACGTTTCTTTCCTGAAGCCCTTGATCTGCTTAGGCAAAAGGCTGAAGTTGAGGGCGGAGTGGCAGATGAACCTCTTTCCCGCGAGGAATTGCTTTCGGCTGTAAGCGATATTGATGGCCTTTTAACCCTGCTTGTCAACCGAATTGACCGGGAAATAATTGACCGGGCCAATAGATTAAAAATAATTGCCAACTGCGCCGTCGGCTACGACAACATCGATGTAGCCTACTGCCGCGAAAAAGGAATTTTAGTGACTAATACACCCGGTGTTCTTACTGAAGCTACCGCTGATTTAACCTGGGCACTTATTCTTGCCGTGGCCAGAAAAATCCCTCAAGCTGACCGTTATACTCGCCAAGGTCTTTTTCGCGGCTGGCAGCTTGACCTTTTTCTCGGACAGGAAATTTATGGCCAGAATCTCGGAATAATCGGTTTTGGCCGGATCGGCCGAGCGGTCGCTCGTAGGGCTTTGGGCTTTGGTCTTAAAATTTTTTATTTCGATCCCCAAAGACTGAGTCCGGAGGAAGAAGCTCATTTACAGGTGAATTATTTGCCCTTAGATGAACTTCTCAAAACTGCTGATATAATCACCATTCACGCCTCTTTGAATCCTTCCAGCTACCATTTGATAAATCGAGAGAAAATATCTCTAATGAAGAAAGAGGCTATCCTCATCAATGTCGCCCGGGGGCCGATTGTCGATGAAAAAGCCTTAGCTGAGGCATTGAAAAATGGACAAATCTTTGGAGCAGGCCTCGATGTTTATGAAGGAGAACCTGAAATATACAAAGAATTGCTTTCTCTGGATAATGTTGTTCTTCTGCCTCATATTGGAAGCGCCACCAGAACCACCAGAATGAAAATGGCTATGACGGCCGTTCGCAATTTGCTTCAAGGCCTTTCTGGTCAGAAACCCGATAACTTAGTTTGGTAATTTCAGGACAGTCAACGTTGTTGATTTGGCCTAACTAAGGGGATTGACTAAGATGTCTCTGAATATTAAGGCAATTTCTAGATGGACTCTTTCAATTAATGATAAATTGGGAAATTAATTAATTGAAATCTTCTTTTTAAGCCCCAAATTGAGACTTCCTGATCGATAACCTTCAAGATCAAGAGTTATGTAGATATAACCGAGCGATTTAAGCTGCTTGACAATTTGTTTTCTCACCGAAGGGTCAATAATCAGAGAAAATTTCTCAGGCTCAATTTCTATACGCACAAGGTCATCACTCTGATGTCTTGCTCTAACCTGCCTAAATCCGGCTTGACGTAGAATAGCTTCAGCTCTGGAAATTTTAGCCAGCCTATCTGGAGTTATTTCTGTAAAATAAGGAAAGCGGGAAGCCAGACAAGCTAGCGACGGCTTATCCCAGGTGGGCAATCCCAGCCACCTGGAAAGCTGCCTTATTTCCTCCTTAGTTAATTTGGCTTCAGCCAAAGGGGAACGAACTCCCAGCTCCTTCGCTGCTCTGGTTCCAGGACGATAATCTTTTAGATCGTCATAATTGGTGCCATCGAGGATATAAGAAATACCCTCTTGAATCGCAATTTTTTTTAAGGTCGAGAAAAGCTCCTGTTTGCAATGATAACAGCGATCAGGAGGATTGGCCAAAAAAGCTGGATTGGCCATCTCTTTTGTTTCGACTAGACGGACTTTTATTCCCATTTTTTTGGCTAGCCTGAGCGCCTGATAAACTTCGCTCTCAGGATAGGTCGCGGATTCGGCCACAACAGCAAGAACTTTATCTTTCATAAGCTCATGGGCCACATAAAGAAGAAAGGTACTATCAACTCCACCGGAATAAGCCACGACAGCTTTCCCCATTGAGGCCAGCAATTTCTTCAATTGATGATATTTAGCCAGAGTTTGGGGTGATGGTAACATTTTCTGATTATTTTGTCCTTCAACTCCTTGTTTTTTTTCATCCTTTCTTTTCTTTTTGCGAATAATCCTTTCTTTTTCAGCCATATCTTTTTTCTCGTCTCCTTCCTTTTGCTTTCCTTTTTTCATTTTATGTTATTGATGACATTTTCTTGCTGGCCTTCTCTTCAGCCATTTTGCGGACTTCTTCAAGGAAAACAGGAATAATTTCTCTCTCGGCGATTTTTCTAATGATTCGACCCTTTTTAAAAATAACAGCTTGAGCTCGGCCGCAGGCAAGGCCAATATCGGCCTCTCGGGCTTCACCAGGCCCATTGACCATGCAACCCATAAGGGCAACGGTTATGGGCACATCAAGAGAAGAAAACTCCTTTTCCACCTGCTCCACAATGGGCAAAAGATCAACTTCGAGACGGCCACAGGTAGGACAGGAAATGAGGTTGATGCCTTTCCGTCTCAAACCAAGGCTCGAAAGAATCAAATAGGCGACTCGAACTTCTTCTTCGGGCGAAGCAGTTAAGGAAATCCGGATAGTATCAGCCAGACCTTCATAAAGGAGAATACCGCAACCAACAGCTGATTTAACTGAACCAACTAAAAGGGGACCAGTTTCAGTAATCCCTACATGGAAGGGATAATTAACTTTTTGGGCCATAAGACGGTAAGCCTCGACCGTAGTTATTACATCTGAAGCTTTAAGGGAAACCTTAATAAGACTAAAGCCCAGATCTTCTATGAAATGAATGCAATTGAGAGCACTTTCAACCAAGGCTTCAGCTGTGGCTCGGCCATATTTGCTTAAAACCGACTTTTCAAGAGAGCCAGAATTTAGACCTATCCTAATAGGAACTTCCCTTTGTTTAGCCTCTTGAACAATAATCTTAATTTTTTCCTTTGGGCCAATTGTTCCAGGATTGATCCGCAAGCCATCGGCCCCGGCATCTAAAGCGGCTAGAGCTAGGCGATAATCAAAATGAATATCGGCAATGATGGGCAGCGGTGATTCCTGGCGAATAAGCTTTAGGGCGTCCGCCGCTTCTTTATCCGGAATAGCCACTCGAACTATTTCGCAGCCAGATTTGGCCAAACTATTGATCTGATTAATGGTGGCGGCCACATCCCGAGTGTCGGTTTTGGTCATGGACTGAACGACAATGGGAGCTCCTCCGCCAATAGTGACTCGGCCGATTCTGATGGGTTTTGTCTGTCGGCGAGGCAAAAGATGACTACTTGATTCTACCATGGAAGAAGACTTTCCCAGCCATTAGGCATTCTCTTGACGATATCATTGAGAATAATAAAAACAACAAGGGCAATAAAAATGATAAAGCCAATTTGCATCCAGATCTGGCGCAAACGGGGGCTTAAATCCCGTCTTATAATTCCTTCAATTAAAAGCACAAAGATCTGACCGCCATCAAAGACTGGAATGGGAAAAAGATTGATTATTCCAAGCTGCAGGCTAATAAGGGCTATCCAATTAATCAAAGCTAAAAAGCCAAGACGCATAGCCGCATAGGAAAAGCTGGCGATTTCGAGGGGGCCACCAAGCTGTTTCGTTGAGGCCTCTCCGGTGAAAAGGTCAGCAATAAAATGAATAACTAAAAAGGCATTCTTGATGTTTTCTCTGATACTTTTGGATAGAGCGGCAAAAAAGCCGTATTTTTTGACTACAGATTTTGGCTCCTGGAGAATGCCAATTTTCCCTACGTTGCCCTCTCTGCGGGGAGTTATTTTTAAATTGAGCTTCTCTTCGCCTCTTTGAATAAGGAAATCAAGCTCCTTTTCAGGATTGGCCTCAATAACTTTAACAAATTCAAAGAAATAAACCGGCTCGCCATTAACAGCGAGAATAACATCGCCTGGCTTTAATCCGCCCTTTTCAGCCGGGGAATTAGGTGTAACCATTCTGACCTGGGTTAGGGAGCGCGCCATGAACCCAGCATAACCCATCCCGTAGCGGGTCCTCTCTTCAGTTTTTAAGGCTAAGGTGAGTCTTTTACCTTCTCTTTCAACCTCAAGGAAAAGCAACTTTTCTGGCTTCGAACCAATAGCAATTTCCACATCAGTCCAGGTTTTAACCTTTCGACCACTTATACTTAAAACAAGATCTCCCGCTTTCAAACCAGCTTTTTCGGCGGGCGAGCCAGGTTCTATCCAGCCCACAACTGGCGGCTCATCAAGATACTCAGGAGAATTAACTCCGGCCATATTAATGAAGGCCACAAGGATAAAAGCCAGCAGGATGTTCATAATAGAGCCCATAGCCAGGATTAAAACTCGCTGCCATCTTTTCTTGGCCATAAAATCTTGGGGAGAAATATTTTCCCGGCGCTCAAACATACCTTCACCGAGAAGACGCACATAGCCACCCATTGGAATCAAACTGATTCGGTAATCGGTTCCCTTGCGTTTAAAACCGAAAAGGCGACGTCCATAACCAAAAGAAAAGACTTCTACTTTAACTCCAACAAGTTTGGCCATAAAAAAGTGGCCGAATTCATGAATGAAAACCAGAATGGCAAAGACGATGGTAAAAGCCAGGATAGTTTCCAAAACAGTTAACATATTAAAGCCCCAGATTAATTAATTTTATCGTTTTTTCCCTTGTCTCACGGTCAATTTCCAGAATTTCCTCAAGGGTTTCAGCTGGTCGAAAATCATGTTCATCCATTACGGCTTTAACTATCTTCGATATCTCGGGGAAAGCAATTTTCCCTTCGATGAAGGAACTTACCGCTACTTCATTAGCTGCATTAAGGGCGACAGGAAAACTCCCCCCTTTCTCGAGAGCTTGAAAGGCAAGTCGAATAAGAGGGAAACGCTCTTCATCCACTTCAAAAAACTCAAGCCTTCTAATCTCACTTAAGTTAAGGGAAGGCAAAAATCTTGTCACCCGTTTAGGATAGCAAAGAGCAAATTGAATGGGAAGTCTCATATCGGTCACACTCAGCTGAGCTAAGACTGAACCATCAATTAGCTCTACCAAAGAGTGAACAATGCTCTGGGGATGAACAAGAACGGCCAGTTGCTGGGGTTTCAAATCAAAAAGCCAACGAGCTTCAATTAGTTCCAACCCTTTATTCATCATGGTGGCACTGTCAATAGTTATTTTCTTTCCCATTTTCCATCTGGGATGAGCCAGCGCTTCCTCCACACTCTTATAGGCCAGTTCTGCAATTGGGGTTTCAAAAAAGGGACCTCCCGAGGCAGTGAGGATCACTCGAGAAATATCTTCCTTCTTTTCTTTGCGTAAGCATTGAAAAACACCACAGTGCTCAGAATCAACGGGAATAATCTCTGTTCCCCGGCGCTTGGCCTCTTCCATAATCAGGTTTCCGGCGACAACCAGAGCTTCCTTACTAGCCAAGGCAACTCTTTTAGCCTGGCGAACAGCTATCAGAGTAGGTTTTAAACTTTCAATTCCAGGAATGGCCGCGACCACAATATCTGCCTTAAATTCTTCAACTAACTTATCTGCGGCCTCCGGGCCAGTTAATAATTTAAGGCCAAGTGAAGAAAATTCTTTATGAAGAGTTGAGCTTTTTTCCTCCCGATATAGGGATACGGCTTTTGGTCTAAAGGTAATTGCCTGTTCAAGAAGAAGCGAGGCGTTAGAGCCAGCAGCTAAACCGACAATTTCAAACTGATCAGGAAACTGTTGAATGACCTCGAGGGTCATCTGGCCAATTGAGCCAGTCGAACCAAGAATGATGACTTTTTGTCGTTCACCAACCATCATCATTGGAAAAGTCGGAGAAGATAATAATAAACTGGAGTAGCCAGAAGAAGACTATCGACCCGGTCTAGGAAACCACCATGACCGGGAAGAACATTCGAAGAATCTTTTACGCCTGCTGCTCGTTTGAAAAGAGATTCAAAGGGGTCAGCCACCTGGGCGGTAGCATGAGTGATCAGACCAAGAAAGAAAGCTGACCAAAGTGGAAGATCTGGCCAAAAAACAAAGCGGGCGATCGTCGCTCCGGCGGCTGCCCAGAAAAGGCCTCCAATCGCTCCTTCGACTGTTTTTTTGGGGCTGGCTAGAGGAACAAGGCGGTGCCGGCCAAATTGATGGCCGATAAGATAGGCACCAGTATCACCCATAAAAATAATGCTCAGGAAAAAATAAATGACAGAAGGACCGTATTCCAGGCGAAGCCAGTAGAAAAAATTGAGAGGGAAACTTATATAGAAAGGCACCAAAAAAGTAAGGGCTATGGAGGTTGGAAAATAGACTATTTTTTCTAATGAGTTGGTATAAACTAGAAAATAAAGGCAAAATATAAAAAGAAGGATTACTATTGCCTGCGAAAGAGAAAATTTCTCTGGATGGACAAAAGAAAGACTAACAATTAGGGCAGAAAGAAGGCTAAGAAGGGATTGGGGTCTCAAATTCCGTCTCTGAGCCAGGCCATTAAATTCAATTATTGCCGCCATAATAATTAGCTGAATAAAGGCAAAAAAGATAGGATTGCTGGCCCATTGAATAATCGTAAGAACAATGGAGAGTAAAATTAAAGCGGTTATAGTTCTCTTTTTGAAATTCATAGCTTAAGCCTTATATATCAGCGATATTAAAGAGAGGACTGAGGAATAGCCCCAAACCTCCTCTGTCTTTTTTGATAATCAACTAACGCCTGGAGAAGATGGCGACGGGTAAAATCGGGCCAAAAATCAGGAGTTATCCAGATTTCAGCGTAAGCGATTTGCCAGAGCAAAAAATTGGATACTCTCATCTCTCCACTTGTTCGAATGAGCAGATCAGGATCAGGAATTCCGGCTGTATAAAGATAACGGGAAAAGACAGCTTCATCTATTTCCTCAGGCTTTAATTTACTCTCCTTTATGATTTTTTTTACTGCCTCCACAATTTCTGTTCGACCACCATAATTAAGAGCCAGGAGGACGACCATTGAATCGAAATCTCGAGTAAGCTCTTCTACTCGCTCAAGTTCCCCTCGAACCTTTGGGGGAACCCCTTCCCGGTCGCCGATTACCTTTAGCCTAATTTTGTTTTTAATTAATTCTTTATCTTCTTTCCTTAAATAATCATAAAGAAGTTCCCAAAGCATGGCTACTTCTGAAGCCGGTCTTCGCCAGTTCTCTTTGGAAAAAGCATAGAGAGTTAGATATTTTATGCCTAAGCGGGCACAGGCCTCTACAGCTTCCCGGACAGCCTTTGAGCCAGCTTTATGGCCTTCAATTCGGGGAAGATTTCTTTTTTCTGCCCATCGGCCATTGCCATCCATAATAATTGCGATATGGACAGGTAGTCGAGAAAAATCAATTTGATGAAGAAGTTTCTCTTCTTCGCTCCCAGGCAAAATAAAATCTTTAAACCTATCTTCCATAAAACCCATTATAGGCAGCAAGCTGGCCTATTGTCAAAACAAGGTCTCAGCCCTTCTTTCTTAATCAAACATTTTTTATCAATATTGGACAAAAGGCCACAAATCAAACCAAAAAATTCTTTCCTCCCTTTCGATTTTCCTTACAATAAAAGGACATATATGTTATAATGTTAAGACAATGTGTCTCGGAATACCGGCCAAGATTATTGCCATTGACGAAAATAATTTTGGTAAAGCCGAATATCTCGGCACCAGGGTTCGGGTTAATCTTAGCCTTCTTGATGAGATTAATATTGGCGACTGGGTCATAATCCATGCTGGTTTTGCCATTACCCGCCTTGATGAACAGGAAGCGCAGGAAACTCTTAATCTCCTCAGGGAAATAAGCCAGACCGATAAAAACGGATTTTAATTTCAAATCATGGAAGAATTTCGGCAAGAAGAAGTAACCTCGGCTCTTATCAAAAAGATTAAAAAGAAAATTGAAGCTATCGGTCGTTCAGTCCGCATTATGGAAGTTTGTGGCACCCATACGATGACCGTATATCGCTATGGACTCAAACCCATCCTTGAAGAATCTGGTGTTGATCTTCTTTCCGGGCCGGGTTGTCCTGTCTGTATAACTCCCGATGAATATCATGAAATTATTATTAGTCTGCTAACTGAAAGGCCAAAAACAATTGTGGCTTCTTTTGGTGACATGACCAGAGTTCCTACTTCCAAAGGCTCATTACAAACAGCTGTTCCGGCAGCCTCCTCCAGGTTAAAAATAGTTTATTCGCCCGCCGAAGCTCTTGAATTAGCCAGTAGTTATCCTGATTGCGAAATTATTTTCTTTGGCGCTGGTTTTGAAACCACAATTCCCTCGATTGCCTTTACCGTAAAAGAAGCCCGAGCCAGGCAACTTACCAATTTTTCCCTTTTAGCTGCCTGCTGGCTCATTCCTCCACCCTTGAGAGCTATCCTGGAATCGGCTGAGGTGGCCATTGATGGCTTCCTTTACCCGGGCCATGTGAGCGTTATCATCGGTTCTGCTCCCTATCGTTTCGTCGCCGAAGAGTATAAGATTCCAGGAACAATTACGGGCTTTGAACCTAACGATGTCCTTCTGGGGATTATTTCCATTCTCGATCAGATTCTCGAAGGAAAACCCCAAGTGGCCATCGAATATCGAAGGGCCGTTAAAACTAACGGCAATCAGAAAGCTTTAGCTCTGATGGCTGAGGTTTTTGAAATCAGGGATGCCTTCTGGCGAGGTCTGGGGCTTATCCCTCAAAGTGGGCTCGCTTTAAAAAAGGAATATCAGGAATTTGATGCTTTAAAGCGATTTTCCCTGAGCCTTACCCCCTCAATAAGGAGTTTCAACCCCTCCTGCCGCTGTGGGGAGGTGTTAAGGGGAGTTATTAGCCCCAAGGACTGTCCCCTTTTCGGCCAGGTTTGCCGGCCCGAAAGCCCCTATGGTCCTTGTATGGTTTCCCATGAAGGAGCCTGCCTGATTCACTTTAAATATGGCTTGCGCTGGAGTGAATAATGAAAGGCCCAATCAGTCTTGAAATGGGTAGTGGCGGCGAATTGATGAGGGAGTTTATTTCTCAGCATATCTTGACCACTTTTGCCAACCCCATTTTAAAGGAACTACTCGATGCTAGCCATCTTCCCTATGGCTTGGCCTTCACCACCGATAGTTATGTGATCGATCCGATTTTCTTCCCCGGAGGCGATATAGGCTCTCTTTCAGTCAACGGAACGGTCAATGATCTCGTAGTCTCGGGCGCAAAACCTGAATTCATTTCCTTAGCTCTGATAATTGAGGAAGGTTTTTCTTATGATGACCTAGAGAGGATTCTCCAATCGATAAAACTTGCCGCCATAGAGGCCGGAGTCCAAGTAGTCACCGGAGATACCAAAGTCGTCCGCCGTGGCCAAGCTGATAAAATTTATATCAATACTTCTGGAATCGGCCGCCTTATTGGTCGCCCTGAGTTAAGCAAAGTCGTCCCCGGCGATAACTTAATTGTCACCGGACCTGTGGGTGACCACAGTGTGGCCATTCTCGTAGCCCGAGGTGATTTCGGTTTCGAAGCCCCGGTTAAAAGCGATTGTGCTCCTCTGAACTTTCTGCTTCCTCTCTGGCAAAGGGAAGTAAAATGGATGAGGGATATCACCCGAGGCGGTCTGGCCACAATTCTTTGTGAACTGGCCGAAAAATTACCCTATTCAATTTTAATTGAAGAAAAGAAAATTCCCCTTTCCCCCCCTGTTCAGGCAGTCTCAGAATTTCTTGGCTTTGATCCTCTCTATCTTGCCTGTGAAGGTCGAGCCGTCATTTTAGCTCCAGCTCACAGGAGTCAGGAAATTCTGACGTATCTTCATCAGCATCCCCTCGGCCAGGGGGCAACCATCATTGGCACTATCGAAAACCGAGTTGGCCGGCCAGGAGAACTTTTATTAAGAACAAAAACTGGGGGATTGAGACTTCTTGAACCGCTAACGACTGAACTTCTGCCCAGAATATGTTAAAAAAGAAATTCTTTTTTCTAAAAAATAATTATCCCCATAGCTTAAAGATAAAAATCACCTCTTTTTACTTGTTTCTTTTTTTAACTACCTTTCTCCCTTTAATTTCTTGTCGGGAAGAAAAAAGGGAGGCCAGTTCGATGTCAAAAAGAAAAGATCAATCCTATCAATGTCGTTGGGAAACAGAAGCAACTAAAATTACTGCTGAAGAGGGAGAAATAATTTCTCTTAACCTTAAACTGGCCAATACTGGTCGGCGTCCCTGGAAATCAAGCGGCTCTGAGCCCTGCTTGCTTTCTTTTCATTGGCTTGATGAGAAAAAAAGGATGCTTCGCCGTGACAATCCCCGTTTTGCCCTTCCCAAGGAAATAAGACCGGGCGAAAAGCTGGAAATGAAAATAACTTTGCCAGCACCTCTCACTCCCGGCAAATATTACCTTGAATTTGACTTGGTTCTTGAGGGCAAGGCCTGGTTTCAATCCTATGGTTCAGAAACTCTTCTTTTTCCCCTTGAGGTCAGATCGGTCTATTTCCCTGAAGATAAAAAAAAACCTGGACTTGAAATTACTCCCTACACGATTTTTGAAACCCAATGGCCCGAAATTAATCAGCTGGCTAGGCTTATCCGTTTAACTCTTCGCCATGGCGAAATTAAATTTAAGGGAAAAACAGGGGATGTAGCTGGATTTCGAGCAGGAACAGGTTACCCCCAGATCTGGATTAGGGATTCAGCCACTACAATTCCTGCCGCCCGCTTTTTCTATCCTGATTTCTTCCTTATCTCTTGGCTTGAAGAATTCCTCAGTCATCAGGATAGCTCTGGGTCTATTCCAGATTGGATCGATGCTTCGGGAAAAAAGGACAAAAATACGACCGAAAGTGATCAGGAAGCCTCGGCCGTTCAGGCCGCTCGAACTATCACTGGGCTTTTAAGGAGAGAGCATCGCCGAAAGTGGCTTGAAAAGGAAATTGAGGACGAAAAGATAATTGATCGACTGGAGAAAGCTTTGAGCTATCTTTTTAAATTTCGCTTTGATCCAAATAGCAAGCTGATAATTGGAGCCCATACAGCTGACTGGGGAGATGTAGAATTCCATGAACCTGATCAAAAAGCTATCTACGCTAATGACAATTCCCTTTGGACAGTTGATATCTATGATCAAAGTATGGTTTATCAGGCCTGCCTTGATCTTGCCTTTCTTTTCTCTTTAATTGGTGAAGAAAAAAGAGCCCTTTCTTGGCAATTAAAAGCTTCGGAAATTAAAAAAAGAACCAACGAGCTTCTTTGGCAAGAGAAAAGGGGCTTCTATCGGGTCCATCAACATATAATTCCTTGGTCCCATGATTTCGATGAAGATGATATGTTTGCTTTGGGCGGCAACACTCTGGCCATTTTATCTGGTCTCGCTAATAAGGAAAAAGCTGGTCGAATTATCCAGGAAGCTCTAAGCCGTAAGCAACAGTTTGGGGTTTCGACCATTAGCGGTTGCCTCCTTCCTCCTTATCCCGCCCGATTTTTCCTTCATCCCTTGATGGACGATCCCTATGAATATCAGAATGGCGGACAGTGGGATTGGTTTGGGGGACGAGCTGTGGCGGCGATGTATGAAGCTGGTTTTAGTCAGGAAGCGACCAAGTGTCTCCTTGAAATAGCCAAGAAAAATATTGAAAGAGGATGCTTTTACGAATGGGACACAAAAGAAGGTTTTGGCCAGGGAAGCCTTAATTTTGTTGGGAGTGCAGGGGCCTTGGCTCTGGCTATTTATGAAGGCCTGCTCGGTTTCAGGGTAGATAGAGAAATACCTGAGCTATCGCCACGACTGGGATGGGGCGAAGCAAGGGCCCAAATCTATCTACCCGTTAACGGCCTTTTCTATGCCTATGATTATAAGGCAAAAGAAAAAGAAAAGCGGATTAGACTTATCTTTAACAGCAATGATTCAAGAAGAGGCTTAATTCGTCTTCTTTTGCCCTGGCTCAAAACCGAAGGCCTTGAAGTAGAGCTTGATGGTCAGCCGGTTCCCTATGAATTACAAATTTCAGGTCAGGATACTTATCTGCAAATTAAAACCGACTTTCTTGGCCATCGTCTTGAAGTTTCCTTCCAATAAATAAATATTTTCCTTTAATTTTATTCCCCTATCTTTGGACCAAAAACTTATTATTTCTTAATCTCAAAATTATTTAATCAGGCCAAAGTATTAAATAAAGGAAAAAACCCCTAACTATGTTTTGGTGCTAAGATAGCTTTGGAGGGAATCTCGCCAGTTAGGGAATTGATAATTAAAGGCGATCTTAGTCCAGCTTAAATCAAGCACCGAATTTTTTGGTCGGCGGGCTGGTCGAGGAAATTCATCGCTTGTAACCGGCATAATTTTGGCAGGCAAGCCAGCCAAACGGACAATTTCTACCGCCAGTTCAAACCAGCTGATTCCACCCCCGGTTTCATCGGTCACATGATATAATCCGTATTTTTTGCTGCTAATAATCCGAAGAACAAATTGAGCCAAATTTCTTGACCAGGTAGGTGAACCTCGCTGGTCGCTGACCACTTTTATTTCGGCCTCGTTTTTCGCTTTATTTAAAATCGTATCAACAAAGTTGACTCCGCCTTGGCCATAGAGCCAACTGGTTCGCAGAAGGAAATAATCAGGGCAGATTCGCTGCAAACACTCCTCCCCCATCCATTTTGACCAGCCATAGGTATTAAGAGGAGAAGGAAAATCAAAGGGAGTGTAAGGGCCTTCTTTCTCCCCATCAAAAACATAATCAGTACTGAAATGACAAAGGGTAATACCATGAAAAGAACAGGCCAAGGCTAAATTTTGAACACCCAACCAGTTAACCGCAAAGGCCTTATCCTTTTCTTCCTCAGCTTTATCCACCTGAGTATAGGCGGCGCAATTAATAATAATCTCAGGCTTTTCGGCAGAGATCAGAGCCATCACCTGGTCTAGATCTGTAATATCTAGCTCTTCAATATCAGTGGCTAAAATTTCATGGCCTGAGGCTTTAAGGACAGGCACAAGATCAGTTCCCAAAAGTCCCTTGGCACCCGTGACTAGGATTTTCATTTAAATCCTTCAATGGCGGCCAAAGCAATAATACTCAAATCCCTTTTTCCTAATTTCTTCAGGTTCAAATATATTTCGACCGTCAATAATAATGGGGTTGGCCATTAAATTTTTGACCCGATCGAGATCCATTTGGCAAAACTCATCCCATTCTGTGAGAATTAAAAGGGCATTGGCTCCTTTGATCGCTTCATAAAGATTGGAATGATAAACCAGATTAGGTGGGTCTTCGGGAAAAATTCGCTTCATATTGTCCATAGCCTTAGGATCATAGAGATGAATTGAAGCCTCTTCCCGCCGGAGTTCGCTGATTACCTTTAAACTTGGAGCTTCCCGGATATCATCAGTGTTTGGTTTGAAGGATAAACCAAGCACAGCAACTCTTTTCCCTTTAATCACCCAAAGAGCTTTCCTGACCTTTTCCAAGAAAAGGCGAATGCGGTCTTCATTGATCTTGTGAGCTTCCTTAAGCAAGCCCATTTCTACGCCCAGCTCTTCACCAATTCTCGTCAGGGCTTTAATGTCCTTGGGAAAGCAGGAACCACCATAACCGATACCTGCTTTCAGAAATTCCCGACCGATTCGGGGATCAAGTCCCATGCCCAAAGCTACTTTTTCTATATCGGCCTCAGTCTTTTCACAGATATTGGCCATAAGATTAATGAAGGAAATTTTCATGGCCAAAAAGGAGTTAGAGGCATGCTTAATGAGTTCGGCTGTATCTATATTGGTCACAATTATTTTTTCCTGAAATCTTTCATAAATTTTAAGCATAATTTCCCGGGCCCGCTCATTTTCAACGCCAATAATAATCCGGTCAGGATGCAGAAAATCCTGAACAGCCGAGCCCTCGCGCAAAAATTCTGGATTTGAGGCAATATCGAAAGAGGCCTCACTTTTTTTATAAAGATTGATTGTTCTTTTTATCCAGTAAGAGGTTTTAACCGGAACCGTGCTTTTTTCCACAACTAATTTATAACTATTTAGATTCTCGGCAATTAGCCGAGCCACTTCCTCAATTTGAGACATATCAGCTGATCCATCCGCTAAAGGCGGGGTGCCCACACAGACAAAAATGACTTCAGATTCCTGAATGGCTGTGGCTAGGTCAGGAATAAAGGAGATCAGCCCTTTAGCCCTTACTTTTTTAAAAAGCTCTTCGAGCCCAGGTTCATAAATGGGAATTATTCCCGCTTGAAGTTTATATATCTTGGTCAGGTCTTTATCCGTAGCTACAATTTGGTGTCCTAATTCAGCCAGACCAACAGCTGTTACGAGTCCCACATAACCAGTGCCAATTATGCTGATCTTCATATTTATTTCCTATGCTTTTATAACATTCTTTCTTTTTTTCTTTATAGCATTTCGAGTATCAATTACCAAGGGGCTATTTTTAGCAATCCAGTCATAGTCAAAGATGGAATGGTCGGTGGCAATAACCACAGCATCTGATTGCTTTAAACGTCGGGCAGTCAAAGGCACAGACTTCATATCGAAATCAGGGTAGTCACGATGGCCAAAGGAATGGGGTACATAGGGATCATGATAGCTCACTTTGGCTCCCTTTTTTTTAAAAAGACTGATAATTTTTAAAGCCGGACTTTCTCGCTGATCATCAATATCTTTTTTATAGGCAATTCCAAGGACCAGAATTTTTGCCCCATTAATGGCCTTACCCCGGGCATTGAGGGCCTCAATAGTTCGCTCGACCACATAGTAAGGCATCTGCGTGTTAATTTCGCCCGCAAGTTCAATAAATTTAGTGGAATAATCGACCTCTTTGGCTTTCCAGGTGAGATAAAAAGGATCAACGGGAATACAATGTCCTCCATAGCCAGGACCTGGATAAAAGGGCATGAAACCAAAGGGCTTAGTCGACGCTGCTTCAATAACCTCCCAGATATCGATTCCCAGGCGATTGAAGATCATTTTCAGCTCATTAACCATGGCAATGTTTACAGAGCGGAAAATATTTTCAAGCAACTTGGTAGCTTCAGCCACCCGAGTTGAGGATACAGGGACAGTAGTAATCACAACTTCGCCATAAAGAGCCTTAGCTACTTCAAGGCAATTACGGGTTATGCCGCCAATAACCTTTGGAATTTTTTCGGTGGTAAAATTTTTATCCCCAGGATTTTCTCTTTCCGGTGAATAGGCCAGGAAAAAATCATGGCCAACCTTAAGTCCACTCTGCTCTAAAAGGGGAAGCATTTTTTCATCAGTCGTTCCAGGATAGGTTGTGCTCTCTAAAACAACGAGCTGACCAGGCCTCAGATATTGGGCAATGGTTTCCGTAGTCTTAATAATAAAGGTTAGATCGGGATTACGGTGGGCATCAAGGGGGGTGGGCACACAGACGAGAATGGCATCCACTAATCGGAGCTCGGAAAAATCTTGAGTCGCTCGAAATTTGCCTTGTTCAAGATAGGGCAAAAGCTCCTCGCCCCGAACATGGAGAATGTAGCTTTTCCCTTGATTAAGCATAGCTACTTTCCTTTCATCGATGTCAAATCCGACGACTTCAAATCCTTTTCTCAGAAAAATTTTCACCAGAGGAAGACCAACATAACCAAGGCCAATAATTCCAACCTTGATTTCTCTTTTTTTAATTTTTCTCAAAAAATCATTTACCCTCTGATTCATGGTTTAATCCTTTCCCTAAACCAGTTTATGGTTTCCAGCAGTCCAGCCTTAAAAGAAAAATGGGGCTCAAAGCCTAGCATTTTTCTTGCCTTAGAAATATCAGCCAGCGAGTGGCGGATGTCCCCAGGACGGGGGTCAGAATAAAAAGGTTGGATATTGGTCCCAAGAAGCTCATTGAGCTCTCGGACGAGAGAGTTGATAGAAAAACTTTGGCCACAGGCAATATTGAAGACTTGCCCAGAAACACTATCATCGGCTTTTACTGCCAGCAGATTGGCTTCAACAACATTAGCCACATAGGTAAAATCGCGGGTTTGTTCTCCATCTCCAAAAATGATGGGCTCCTTTCTTTTAAGAAGTCGAAAAATAAAATTAGGGATGACCGCTGCATAGGGTGAAAAGGGGTCCTGACGGGGTCCAAAAACATTGAAATAGCGAAGACTCACCGTGCTTAAACCGTAGAGCCTGGAAAAAAGGCGACAAAAATCTTCGCCGACCTTTTTGCTTAGGGCATAGGGAGAAAGGGGGTTTCCCTCACGGCCTTCTCTTTTAGGCAGGGAATCGTCATCGCCATAAACTGAGGAGGAAGAGGCAAAGACGAAGCGCTTGACCCGGTAATGGCGAGCACAGAGGAGAAGATTCAGGGTCCCTCCAAGATTAATATCAATTGTTGTTTTGGGATCTCCAATCGAACGGGCAACAGAAGGCAAAGCCGCTTGATGGAGGATAAAATCAACGCCCTCACAGGCTCTAAGGCAAAATTCATATTCCCTTATATCACCTTCAAGAAATTCAATTTTTTCTAGAAAAGGAGCAATGTTCTCCCTTTTGCCTGTAAGAAAATTATCGATAACCCGAACCTGCTCACCTAGGCAAAGAAGCTTTTCTACCAAATGGGAACCGATAAAGCCTGCCCCTCCTGTAACTAAATAAAGGGCCATCTTCTCCCTTTTTTATTATTTTAGGTTTTTTCTATATATCCCAATTCTTCCAATTTTGCTATCACCTTAGCCGCGCTTTCCTCAAGGGATTCTTTATCGGTTTCAAGAATAAGTTCAGGATTGAGGGGCTCTTCATAGGGATCAGAGATTCCAGTGAATTCCTTGATCTCCCCTCTTAAAGCTTTCTGATACATTCCTTTAACATCTCTTTGAATACATACCTCGAGAGGACATTTGGTATAAACTTCGATGAACTCACCTATTTCCTCCCGAGCATAGGCTCGGATGTCCCGATAAGGCGAGATAAAGGAGGTTAGTACAATAACTCCATTGCGAGTTAGAAGCTTAGCCACAAAAGTTACCCGCCGGATATTTTCATTGCGATCTTCCCGGGAATAACCCAGGTCACGGGTGAGGCTCTGACGGACAATATCGCCATCGAGCCTCTCAACTCTGTATCCACGGGCTTTGAGAATCTGAGCCACCCGGTCAGCCACGGCTGTTTTGCCTGAACAAGGAAGCCCGGTGAACCACACAGTGACTCCCTTGCTTTCCTTGTATTTGACTGAAGCCATTAGAACGACCTCCTTTTCCCTTCATTTTTAGATTCTTCTCATGGAAAAGGTCCTTCTCAAGAAGGCTCACCACTCAATTCATCTTAGACCCAAATTATTAAGCCAGAAAAAAATCTAAAATCAACCAATTTATCTTGAGCTTCCCTCAGAGAAATTATTGTCAAAAAAGGTCGATCCATTATAAATTAAGAAAAATCAACCAGGGATTTCCCCTTCATTTCCGGAGGCAAAGAAATTCCTAGTAGGGAAAGAATGGTGGGGGCTATGTCCAGAATATCGGCTTTCTTTTTCTCCTTCCTTGGGTAAAGCGGATCGTAGAGGATATAAATTCCTTCCTGGGCATGAACGGCATCATCGGGTCCGGTATCATTTTCAAAAAGATAGGGATTTTCATAGCCCAGAGTTCCGGCCGAACGCCAGAACAAATCATCAAAATAAACCATAAGATCAGGATATTCGCCATTGAGAACTTCAAAATGTTTCTGAGGTATAATGACCTTAGTGGCCCATTGTTCACCCTTTGGTCCTTTGATTGCCAAAAGCCTGTGAATAAGTTCTTCCCTTACCTTCTCATAATTAAAAGCCGGAATTATTCCTTGGGGTTCCCTTCCTTCAACATTAAGAAAAACGCGAGCATAATAGCCTCCCCAGGCCCAGGCTTTCGTCTCCGACCAATCGATTTCTACCTTCTCTAAGCTCGTTGGCTTATTGGGTTTATTCTTGACTTTCAGAAATCCCTGATCAATCAGCCATTCATTGATACAGAAAGCACCTTTCATCCTTTTAGCTCCATGGTCAGAAACAACAAGAATAACTGTATCCTGACCAGCCAGATCAATCAATTCACCTATTTCCCGATCCAGGTATCGGTAATAATCGAGGATAACTGATTCATAGGGGTTGCCAGGTTGATAAAGATGATGCTTAGGGTCCATATATTTCCAGAAACCATGCTGGATTCGATCGACGCCAATTTCTACAAACATAAAAAAATCCCAAGGCTTTTGGGAAATAAGATACTTCATTATTTCAAATCTCTTTTTGGTCATGCGATAAATTTCTTCGAGGAGAATCTCCTTGTCCTCCCTCCTAAATTCCACATCGAAAATATAGGTTGAAAAAAGGCTTTCAATTTCTTCCTTGAGCTGAGAAGGATAGGTATATTCCTTTTCCCCATCAGGAGTAATGAAACAGGAAATCAAGTTGCCTTTAAGGGGCTTGGGGGGGTAAGTGGGTGGGACAGAAATGACACAACTCTGGCCACCGCCTTCGCCAATATAATCCCAGACCGTCTTTTCCCGAATTGATTGATAGGTGGCAATCCACATCTCATTATAGGAATAACCCTTTCGATGACGGAAGCCATAAAGGCCGAGCTTTCCCGGGTCCTTTCCCGTCATCATCACCATCCAGGCAGGTATGGTAATGGGTGGATCACAGCTACGCAGTTCACCATAAAGGCCACCATCTATCAACTTGGAAAGGTTAGGCAATAGTTTTTTATGTTCGAAGACAATCTCGGCTGGAGCCGAATCGAGTCCACAAACCAGGACTTTTCTTTTCATAAATTATCCTTTCTTGCCGAAATGATTAATTCTTCTCCAATTTTTTTCCCAGGTTTTTTAATCATTAAAGGGATTTTCAAAAGACATGATTACTCTGGCGACTTCTGGTCGCATAAGCTCAGGTGGCGGCACCTCTCCTTTAAGCAGCATCTCCCTTATCTTAGTGCCGCTGAAATCGATATGTTCAGTTTTTGGATGGGGACAGATTTTCTCATTAACCACCGCCTGACAGCGCCGGCAGTAATAAAAAGTTTTAAAAAAGAGAGGAACAATGCCAAGATCAGGAAACTCCTCAAAAATATCCTGGGCGGCATAGGGTGGATAGTAGTTGCCCACGCCGGCATGGTCACGACCAATTATGATATGGGTGCAGCCAAAGTTCTTACGAATGATGGCGTGATGGATGGCCTCCCTTGGCCCAGCATAGCGCATTTCCATCGGCAAAATGGCCATGACCGCTCTTTCCTTTAAATAATAATAACGGATAAGTTCCTCGTAGGCGGCTAAGATAACCTCATCCCGAAAATCGCCCTTCTTTTTTCGCCCAATAACCGGATTGATGAAAATACCATCAACAAAGGTCAGAGCGGTTTTCTGGACATATTCATGGCCTATGTGAGGTGTGTTCCTGGTCTGAAAGCCCACGATTGTTCGCCAACCTTTCTGTCGAAAAAGAAAACGGGTCTCCTTAGGAGTTAATCGGTAGTTGTCAAAAGGAGTGGGACGGAAAGAAATTAGATCGACAGGCCCAGCTAATAAAACCGGACCCATATCTTTTATCTTGGCCACACCAGGATGAGCCGGATCTGTTGTCTGATAAACTTTTTTGGCCAGATCTTCCTTATCATAGCGATATTTTTCTCTTAAATGGAAGAGGGCAATTGACTGGCCAGCCTCATTTTTCAGGATAATTTCATCTCCCTCTTTTAATTTGGCCGCTTCTTCCTCCGAAACATCAAGGATAATAGGAATTGTCCAGGGCAGATCATTGCTTAATCTCATCTGGTTAAGGACAAGAAGGAAATCTTCCTTTCCTAGAAAACCCTCGAGAGGACTATAAACCCCAGTCGCCAAATTTTCAACATCGCTGAGAAGATCATCATTGAGAATTAGGGAGGGGAAACTACTTTCCCTTTCAAGGATTTCTTTTTTTTCCTCAGGTGTTAAAATTCTCTCAACTAGATGACCTCCATGGGGAGGAATCATCCTCTGCTCCTTGAAACTGAATTAAAAGCAAAAAGTTTCAATCAATATAACCCAGAGCTTTGAGTCTGGCTTTGATTTTTTCCTCTTCCTCGGGAGTAAAAACTTCAGCTGATTTTTCTTCCTCCGACAGCTTTTCTCTTAAAATCTTGGTGACATAGGAAGAGACGGAACTAAATTCTGTTCCCTTTATTTTTTCTTCAATTTTTTTATAAAGAGAGGTAGGAATGGTGATCGTCATAAATTCCTTTTCCATAAGCTAGCTCCTTTAGGGCGAAATTAATCGCCTCAGAACAGATTAAAAGCCATTTATATCTTACCTCGCTTTTTTTTTCAAGCCAAGAAAAGCATTCCCTGTGAATAGAAGTTTTGGATTCCAAGCCTTGCGGCCAGCTTGACATTAACTCCGGATGATGATTTAATTTAATATTATAATAAAACTAAATTGAAAAAGAAGAGCAGTTTTCTGAGGAGGTTAAAGCTCCAAGGTTGAAATGGAAAAAATTTCCCATCCTTTAGTCGCTAAATCCCGTTTGGCTGGCGTCCTTGATCGGAATCTAAGGAAGCTTGAAAGCAGATTGGGTGTTAGTATCTCTATAAGGGGAGATGATTTAATTATAAAGGGTGATCCCAAGAAGGTGGCTTTTGCCCGCCTTTATTTTGAAAAAATGGGCGAACTTGAAGAAAAAGGCTTTCGCTTGAGAGAAGAAGATTTTCATATTGCTCTCGACCTTCTCGAGGGAAATCAGAAAGAGGCTCTCGAAAATTATCTTCCCCCTGAATCCCTTAATTTCTCCAGAAAAACAGTAACTCCCAAAAGCTTCAATCAACAAGCCTATATTCAGGCCATTAAAAATTATGACCTTGTTTTCGGTATAGGTCCGGCTGGAACAGGTAAGACCTACCTGGCCATGGCCATGGCTCTCAGCTATCTTCAGGATAAGCTGGTTCAAAGAATAATTCTCACGCGGCCGGCCGTTGAAGCTGGCGAGAAACTCGGTTTTCTTCCCGGCGATATGTATCAAAAAGTTAATCCCTATTTAAGACCCCTATATGATGCTCTCTTTGATCTTGTTCACGCCGATCAAGCCAATCGCCTGATTGAAAAGGGGATCATTGAGATTGCTCCCTTGGCTTATATGAGAGGCCGAACCCTTAACAGCGCCTTTATCATTCTCGATGAGGCCCAAAACACAACGAGAGAACAGATGAAGATGCTGCTAACAAGATCAGGCTTCGATTCGAAAGTCGTGGTCACAGCAGATATTACTCAGATCGACCTTCCCCATCCTGAAAAATCAGGTGTTCTTCAAGCCATTAAGATTCTATCACCAATAAAGGAAATCGCCTTCATTTATTTTAATGAGAAAGACGTGGTTCGCCATCCTTTGGTTCAGAAAATTATTCTCGCCTATCAACAGGCTGAAACCAAAAACAACAACAAAGAATAATCTCTATGACTTTTATTTCTTTCAAGAGGATTAAACTCTTTAAAAAAAGAGCCTCTTTCCCATCTGAAAAAGAACAGGAACCTGAAAGTAGGGCTAAAAAAAATAACAATAAATTAAGATTGGCCTTTTGGCGCCAACCTTATATTTTTCATCTGCTCTTTGTTCTGGTCATTGCTTATTTCCTTACCTATACGCCTTCAAGATCCCTTCCTCTGCTTAAACCTGGAGACATTGCTCCTAAAGACATTGTTTCGCCTATAGACTTGACGATCGAAGATTCTGAGACCACTGAGAAAAGACGGGAAGAAGCCGAAAAAGCTGTTCTTCCCATATATTCATTAGATCTTAACATTTACTTAAATACCGAGGATAAGCTCCGCATGTTTTTCTCCCTCGGCCGTGACTGGGCAAAAACACCAGCGCAAACGGCGCTCTCTGCCAAAAAATTTGCTGAGATACTTGCTCAGAAAACTGGTCTTGAATTAGATGAGCAGGAACTCGAACTCTGGCGAAAAACTGGTTTCCCTCCGGAAATGGAAATTGCCTTAAGTGAAGCCTTGCGACGGGTTTTTGAACGGGGAATACTACGCTCCAAGGCTCTTTTTTTTAGAGGTGAAAATGAAAGAGGATTTATTATCATTGAAGAAACCAGACCGGAAAGATTGGTTCGCCTTCAAGATGTTTTAGATTTAAAGGAAGCCCGGGAATTTCTTTTGAGAGAGCTCGAAAAGCTCTCTTTGACAAATCGAAGTCGCCAGCTCCTTTTTAACCTGGGCAAACTTCTCTTAGCTCCCAATCTCAATTTTAATCGGCTAGAAACAGATAGAAGACGAGAAGAGGCCAGGGCCAACGTAGAAACTGTCTATTATCGAATTAAAAAGGGAAAAGTGATAATTCGTAAGGGTGATGAGGCCACTGCGGAAACTATAAAACTGATTGGTCTTATCAATCAGAATTTGGAACTTCGTTCAAGCTGGGGAAGAAACTTCATCGCCTATTTCTTTCTTTTCAGTCTCCTTCTCCTTTCTGTTTGGTTTTATCTAAAAAATCTTTATCCCCATAACCTGGCTTTAAATCGCTTTCTTTTGTTAGGCACCCTCCTTATTTTAAGTCTCTTTATTTATAAAATTTCGATTTCCCTCGCCACTATTTTCAGCGAGAACGCCCATTGGCCGATCCTGGCTGAGGTCAATTCTTATTACTTTGCCTTTCCCTATCAAATCGGAACCCTTGTTTTAGCCTTTTTAACTGTTAGCCATCTGGCTCTAATTTATGCCATTTTAAACAGTTTGCTGGCTGGATTAATCCTCCAGGCTGACTTCTTTCTTTTGGTCTATGCTTTCGTTGGTAGTTTAGCATCCATTTATGGGGTTAAGTTTTACGGCAATCATAACCGAATATCTACCCTGCGAGCAGCCATCACGATTTTGACTCCCATCAACATTTTTCTGGCTCTAGTTATTTATTTAATTCGTGAGCCTTCAGGGTTAAGCTTTAAACCTCTCGCCATGGTCATAATGGCCTCCATCGGCTCCTTTCTCAGCGGAGCTTTGGTCTTTCTCCTCCTCCCCCTCTTTGAAAACGGTTTCCGCATCCTCACTAAAGCCAAGCTAATTGAACTCATCAATTCTGATCTGCCAATTTTCCGGCAAATGGCCCTCGAAGCTCCCGGCTCATACCATCATTCTTTGATTGTCTCCACTTTGGTCGAAAAGGCAGCTAAAGACATCAAAGTCGACCCATTATTGGTCAAGGCTGGAGCTCTCTATCATGATATAGGCAAAATTAAAAGACCTGAATATTTTATTGAAAATACCACCCGCAATCCCAGTGCCCATGAGGAACTCAATCCCCAGTTAAGTGCTCTGGTAATTATTAATCATGTTAAAGATGGCATTGATCTGGCGAAAAAACTCCGCCTCCCGGACAAAATAAAAGAATTAATTGCCCAGCATCATGGCAATTCTCTTGTGCGCTATTTTTATGAAAAAGCCAAGGAAAAATATGATCCTGAGCTCCATCGGATAGCTGAGGAAAGCTATCGGTATCCAGGGCCGAGGCCTCAGAGTAAAGAAGCTGCCCTTATTATGTTGGCGGATTCAGTCGAAGCGGCCTCGCGCAGCCTCTCCTCTCATGATCAGGATACTTTAAAAAGACTGATTAAAGAAATTTTCCAAAGCTACATAGAAGATGGTCAGCTAGATGAATGTGATCTTTCCCTCAAGGATCTCCATCAAATAGCTAATTCTTTCCTAGAAACCCTTGATACTATTTATCATCCTCGTCTTAAATATCCATCCTTTGATTTCGAAAGTTTAAAAAAGCGTCCCCGCTCTCAGAGGAAAGCAAATCATGGTTCAAATAATCAATCAACAGAAAAAACATAAGATAAGAAAGGGTCATTTTCGTCGCCTTCTCCAAAAACTCCTAACTTTATATGCTCTTTCCGAGGCTGAAGTCAGCTTGGTCTTTACCAACAACATATCCATCAGACGCCTAAACCGGCAATTTCGAAAAAAAAACAGGCCAACTGATGTTTTGAGCTTTCCTTTAGGAGAAAAAGGAATAAATGGCCATTATTACCTTGGCGATATAATCATTTCTGTGCCCCAGGCTTATGTGCAATGCGGCCGAAAAAAAAATAAATTGGAAAAAGAACTAGAAAGACTTGCGATTCATGGTTTTCTCCATCTTCTAGGCCATGATCATGGCTCAAAAATGGAAAAAGAAGAATTGAGGCTTAAGGCCTATTTTGGCATTGAGTAACTCTAATGTCAGTTTTAGTTTTCAAAATATTCTTAGTTTTTTTGCTTTTCCTGGCCACATTCTTCCTCTCCCTTTTTTCAACCGCGCTGGCCACTTCCTCTCGGATAAGCCTAAGCCGTCTTCTTGAGGACCGGGATAAAAAAGTGAGGGAGAGAATTATTGAGAGCAAGGAAGAGTTACGCATGGCCATTGAGGTCTGGAGGACAATTTTTCTTGCCGCCTTTCTTCTGACCTTTTTCTATTATTTTCCTCGACTTCGTCTCTGGACAATCTGGGCCCTTCTTTTCTCCTTAGCCCTCGTTGTTTTTGGCTTCGAGTTTCTTCCCCGCCTTCTTTATAGCTTCAACCGCAAAGCAGTTTTCCTTGCTCTTATTCCCCTATCTGGCTTGATGACCTTTTTGGGACGCCCGGCTGTTTCTTTTTTAAGAAAAGAAGAAAGCTTCTCTCCTGGACGAGAGGCAACAGATGAAGAGATACAAACTTTTATCAATGAAGCCCATGAGGAAGGAATCATTGAAAAGGAAGAGGGAGCTTTGTTGCGAAGTGTAGTTGAATTTGGAGATACCTTGGTTCGAGAAATCATGACTCCCCGGGTGGACATGATTTGTATAAGAAAGGATGCTTCCTTGGCCGAGTTGCGAGAACTCATTAGTAAGGAAAAATATTCCCGAATTCCCGTTTACCGCGATCGAATCGACAATATTGAAGGCCTGGCCATTGTCAAAGATTTGTTAGCCTATTCTGATGAAGAAGCTAAAGTAACTCCTGTTGAGAAAATTATGCGTCCTGTTTATTTTGTGCCTGAGTCGATGAGGGTGAGGGAACTGCTCAAAGAATTCCAGAAGAGAAAACAAAAAATGGCCGTGGTCGTCGATGAACATGGCGGAATTGCCGGTCTGGTCACCATGAAGGATATTGTTGAGGAAATCGTGGGCGAAATCCGCGATGAATATGATATTGAGGAAGAGAAGATCGTGACTATCTCCTCAAATGAATTCATCGTTTCTGGAGAATGTGAGGTCGAGAAAATTGAGCCACTTCTTATGGAAAAACTGAGCAATGAAGAATATCTCACGGTGGGTGGTCTGGTTACCCATCATCTGGGCCGTTTACCCAGCAAAGGGGAAGTTTTTAAAATAAAGGGACTTCACTTTGAAATTCTTGATGCCAACGAAAAAAGAGTAATCAGAGTGAAAATCAAGAAAGAGTAAAAGAAAGAGTAAGGGCAAAAAAGGAAAAAAGATTAAAATAAAGTGATCAAAAAAAGAGTAACAAAAAATTAAAACTGAAAGCCGAAGCCAAAGGAGAACCTGGCAAGAAAGATTGGATAAATTAATCGAAACATATTTGTTAAGGATTAATTAAAGGCGGAAATAAAAAGATTTTAAACTTAGGAGAAGAAGAAAACTTGATTAAGAGAAGAGGAAAGGTAGCCCTTATTGGCCGACCTAATGTGGGTAAATCAACTTTACTTAACTCGCTTCTGGGTGAAAAAATGGCCATAATTTCAGATAAGCCCCAGACAACCCGGACATGCATCTTGGGAGTCAAGTCAACCCCCCAGGGGGAGATAATTTTTATTGATAACCCCGGAATTCATCGTCCTTTGCATAAATTAAATAAAAGAATGATGAACCTGGTTATTTCTTCTCTGGAAACAGCCGATCTATTATGCCTGCTTATTGATGTTACTCAGCCCTTCGGTCAGGGAGATAATTTCGTAATTAATTTGCTTAAAAAAGTAAATCGTCCCCTTTTTCTTCTCATAAATAAAGTTGATATAATCAGGAAGGATAAAATATTACCTATTATCGATCATTATAAGGACCTTCTTCCCTTCAAAGAAATCATTCCTATTTCCGCTTTAAGAAAAATCAATCTAGATATTTTGGAGAAAAAAATAATTGAATATCTCCCTGAGGCCAAAACCATCGATGAAAATGAAGAAAAAATTTTTCTTCCCCTCCGATTTCAGGTGGCTGAAATAATCAGGGAAAAATTACTCGACCAGGTTGAAGATGAACTCCCCTTTGTGACCGCAGTCTATGTGGAGAAAATTGAAGATAGACTTACAGGAAAGCGACTCGATGAGGTTGATTACACAACCCTAATAAAAGAAAAAAGAAATAAAAGCTTCGATCAACTTAAAAATGAATCAAAAAAAGCCAACCTAAGAAAAAAGGAAAAAGCTCCAGGTTCTTTGACCAAGACAAAAAAGAAAAGGCTTGAAGGCCTTATTTACATCAATGCCGCTATTTTTGTGGAAAAGGAAAATCAAGTGGGAATTGTTGTTGGCCATCGCGGCCAAAGACTAAAACAGATTGGGCTTGAGGCCAGGCGAGAGCTCGAAGAACTTTTAGGGGCCAGGATTTATCTTGATCTTGCCGTTAAAGTTGAAGAGCACTGGCGTGATAAACCCGATGTTCTTGATCTTATCGAAGGTCAGAAGGAAATTTTATCCCCTAAAGATTGATAATAGCTTCGCTTCAGCTTCTTATAACTTTCCCTAAAAATTTCCTTTATTAAAAAATTAAGCCTTAAAGTTGCGGGGAAATTTCCAATTACTGGAATCCTTGACAGCCGAGGCTCTCCATGGGAAAATTAAAATTCAAGGTGGTGAGTGTAGCTCAACGGTTAGAGCACCGGACTGTGGATCCGGTGGTTGGGGGTTCGAGTCCCCTCACTCACCCCTTCTTCTTCACTTGAAGCGAAATAAATGGCTTAGTTTCTTCAGTCTACCTGGAATTTAGATCAGGCCACCATATTTTTTTCAGAGCCTTGAGATTCTCTTCGCAGCCCTGAATCAAATCCTCGGGAAAACGGAAATTTTGACTCAGGATCGCCAAAAGGCTCATTCTATAAGGCAAATGCAAACCCCAACCAGCTAAATATTGAAGTCGTAAATTTCGATCCAGATTTATCTTGGCTCCTTTAAGCCACGAAGAAAGGTCTGGTCCCCGGCCGGCATAGGTGGCCAAAAGTTCTATGGCCGAGGGGAAATAGATTTCCCCAAGAGATTTGGCCACCTGGCTAAAAGACTCTTTTTTCAATTTAGCCTGTAAGGCATCAATGTTTATGACCAGATTATCTTTTTGCCCCATCAGGACAAAATCATAATCCAGGCCCATAAAATCATTGCTCCAAATCAGACCGTTAGGAAAAACTTTGAAAAAAGTGGCCAGCATGCTTTTGACGGTAGCTTCATCGCTTTCATAAAGAGGAACCCATTGGGAGAAAAGGCCTCCTGGGTTTAGCCTCTTTTTGATTATCTCAAAATATTCCTGGGTATAAAGCAAAGCTGAACCTTTAAGCCAGGGATGGACTGGATCAGAACTAATAAGATCAAATTTTTCTCTTGTGGTCAGCAGATAATGGCGCCCATCCTCGATAATGAGTTCTACTCGGGGATCTAGATCAAGACTGTAATTTTCTGGCCTAAAGAGAGGCACCACCCTTTCCCAAACTGCCGGTTCAATTTCACAGATAACCACTTTCTTAACGGTAGGATATAGAAGAAAAGTACCTGCTGTAATTCCAGCTCCACAACCAATCACCAATACTTTTTGGGGTTCAGGATGAATCAGGGCAGGTAAATGAGCCAGCATTCTTTCCATTCTTAAATCCAAAAGAGCATTGGAAGCTTCAGCCCGGCCACCGGTATGAAAAACCCTCGTTCCATTCCAGTCTGTAACGGCTATCGTTGAATTAATGCCCTCAAAGATTAACAAAGGCTTACCTCGATCTTTTTTTTCGGCTGCCTTTCGGCCATAGGCAATTAGCTGCCAAGGGGTCTTGGGGAAGATTCTCCAGGAAAGACCGATCATTAAGCAATAAACCAACATAATTATCATAAGGCTAAAAACTCTTTGACCTTTCTTTTTATATTTCGAAGAAAAGAAATTCACCCTCACGCTCCTAAATTGATCGAACCTGAGCCAGATTTTTTGTATAAATCTTTTAATAGCTTTCAATTTAAGCCAATCAAGAGTCTCTGTCCGATCAAGTAAGCAGGAAAAAATCAAACCGGAATTTAAAAATTGGACAAAGATAAAAAATTTCTGGCATCCCGATGATCCAAGCCTGGGAAGGAGGATAAGGCCAATAAGAAGAGAACCAGCAATGGCTCCAGCGGTATTGGCCGCATAAATTCGACCCACAAGTTTTCCTGTTTCTACATTCCCTTGGCCAGCCGAAGCTAAGGATAAAGGGAAAGTTGCTCCAAATAAAAAGGAAGCTGGCCCTAAGGACAAACAGCAAAGGAAAAAATCATGAAGAAAAACTTTGAGGGGACCAGTTGATTCGGCTGGCAGCCACCCTGGAACTATTCTGGTAATGGCCAGGGCTGTCCAGATAACGGCTGGAATTAAGGCGAGTTGAACTATACAAAGGCCTAATTCAGGCAAAATAACGTGCCGCTCAACAAATTTAGAGGCCGCAGCACTACCTAAGGCCAAGCCGGCCAAAAAAGCAGCCAGAAGAAGGGAAAAGGTATAGACCGTCCCCCCAAGGGAAAGAGAAAGAAGGCGTGTCCACACTACTTCCGCACCCAGAGCATTCATCCCAGAAAAGGCAATAACCAAATAAATTATAGTTGGTGGAAGAAGAGAAGAGGAAGGATTATTTTCCCTGAGATAATAAGTCAGGCTTCTTCCCTTCTCATTTGCCAGCTTATTTGGAACCAGGGGAAGAAAAGAAAGAATGAGGGCTGTGGCCAAAAGAATAAAATTAAGGCTTACAGCCGCAACTGTCGCCACTATTATGTTATAAAGGCGCAACAGATAAAAGGAAGCACCCAAAGTTCCTATAACACCGCCTAACGTATTAACTCCATAAAGCCAGCCAATGTAAGAAAAACCTTTGGGCGTGGGCCTTATAAGACGCGAAATAATAGGCAAAGTTCCACCCATGAGCCCGGTTGGACCGAGAAGCAATAAAGCTGAAATAATCCCGCGAAGGAGAAATAGAGGAAGACCATAGCCAAGACTTTTAATGTAAATTTTCATAATGATAGCCAAAATAATGGGGGTTAAAAGACCTGCAAGCCCAATACCCGCTTCAAGAAAAGCATAGAGACGCAAAGGATTAAATGAGCAGGGCAAAAGAGAGGGTAAAAGAAGACTGCCTAAAAATAGTCCGCCCATATAAACTGACAGCAAAATGGCCAGAGAAAAAGCACTTGAACCTATAACTATCTCCAGAAGCTCGAACCAGAGAACTTCATAAATTAAAGCTGCCACGCCACTCCCTAGAAACATGAAAAGTAATAAAGGGAAGAGGAAAGAACTTTTCTGGTTAAACCCTCGTTGCTCGACTTGACTTTTCTCTGTCCAATAAAAGCTCAAACCCTTCTTTAACTTCATAATCTAGTATTTAAAATATTCTCATTAAAATTTAAATAACCTAAATAAATTAGATCTTCCTAAAAATTGAGTTCTTCGAAGTCACTCTTTTAATTTTTATAGATTGTCTAAAGAATTAATTGTTATACCCTTTTAAGTAGTCAATTGTTAGGCCACCTAATTAATGAGGATTTTTGGGATTGTAGGTGAAAAAATTAGAAGATGGCTATTCTTGACTTTGGCCAAGAAAATTATTTATATTTTTTTCATTATTAATTGGGAATCAAAGGGAGGAATCGCCTTGATTTTTCTTCCCGAAAAAAGATTAAAAAAATTATAATTAAATTATATGCGAGAGAAATCAGATAAATTTTCTTTTTCCAATTAAGATTTGATGACTTGAACTGGAAAATGAGAAGGGCTGATTCTTTATATTTAAGTCTTTTTTTAATCAACAGAAAAAATATTTTCTCCTTGGAAAAAATTTTGATTCTAATCTCTGCTTTTATCATCCTGGCTATTGCTTCTTTTATTACCATTTCAATAATCAGAAGGTTAGTGCGGGCCAAAAGATTTAAAAAATTAGATAGGTTAAAAAGAATCTATGGAGAAAAATTAAAAGATCTTATTTATTCCGGATACCTTGAAAATGGAGCTCTTCAAAAATTTTATTCCCCTCCTGGCTCACTCAAGTTTCAAGCTATTGAAGACATCTTAATCAAACTTATGAACCAGAAAAAATATGAGCCAGAGATCAAAGAACTTTTTACAAGACTTGGCTATGTGGATTACTACGAAAAGAAGCTCGAATGTCGAAATGCCCTGACCAAAGCTTTAGCTATAGATAAACTCGGAAAAATGAAGAGCTCTTCTTCCATCGACAAAATAGCTCAACAGCTGAGAAGCTGGAATCCTGAAATAATCACAGTAGCCATTAGATCTTTAGCCAACATTGGCACTCCTGAAAGTCTACAAACTATTCTAAATTTTCTTCCTTTGATCTATGAAAAATGGCTGATAACCAGAAAGGCCATCGAAAATGCAATTTTGAAATACAATCAAGAGGCTATCCCTTTTTTAATTGATTATTTAAAACATACTGATAATCCTAAAATAATCGCTATTATTTTGGATATCCTGAGTCATCTTCAAAGTGAATCCGCATTGCCCATTGCCTTTAATTACCTCTCCCACGAAAACAGTGAGGTTAGGGCCAAAGCCCTTAAATTAATAGAAGCCTCAGCCGACAAACTCGAACTGAATCAGATCGAAAAAATTATCTCCCTTCTTCAAGACTCTATCTGGTTTGTTCGACTTTATGCCTTAAGAGTCCTAAAAAAAATTAGGGGCAATAAAGTCCATTATGCCTTGGCCACTTCTCTATTTGACAGCCACTGGCGGGTAAGAAATGAAGCGGCTACTGCTCTGGCGAAACTAGGTGATACCTCACTTGATATTTTCCTCCAGGCCCTTCATTATGAAGATCGCTATGTCCAAGAAATCATCTGTGAGGAAATTGAAAAAACTGGCCTTGTAGGTCAGCTCATAGAGAATCTAGCCTGCCCCAATGGAGAAAAATATAAAAAATCAAAAGAAATATTGACTATCATGCACTCCCTAAATTTTTCCACTCCTCTTTTTAAATATTTGACCAGCGGGGAAAATGAAAAGATCAAAGAAGAAATAAATAAGATCATGGGGAATTGAAGATCTAAATGAAGGCCATTCTAATAACCATAGTTTTAGGCTTTAATTATTTTGTTGGCCTTTATTATGTGTTCATTAACTCTCTTTATTCATCCCTCCTTATTTCTTCCCTTATTGCTGTCCTTAGACACATTAAAAGAATTAAATATTCAGCTTTCAGAGATCTTATTTCCTCTCCCGAGGCTCCGCCTATTTCCATTCTCATCCCAGCTTATAATGAAAATGGAACAATCCTTCGCGCCGTTAACTCAGCTTTGGCGGTCAAATATCCTTTTTTTGAGGTTATCGTTATCAACGATGGCTCGACCGATGGAACCCTAGAAACGCTAATTAATTTTTATCAATTAAAAAAGATAGATCATGTCTACCGAAATTTCCTCAAAACTGCCCCGGTCAGGGGATTCTACAATAATCCTAAATATCCCAACCTCCTGGTCATCGATAAGATAAAAAGTGGCAAGGCCGATTCCCTCAACTGTGGCTTAAATCTTGCTCGTTCTCCCTATTTCTGCACGGTTGATGCTGATTCTGTTCTCGAAAATGATGCCTTCCTCCGCTTAATGGCCTATGTTACAGAAAGCGTCGTCCCGGTTGTTGCCTGTGGTGGGGTGGTAAGAGTTCTCAACGGGATTAAACTAAAAAATGCCACCGCAATAGAAATTGATTTACCCAAAAATCATCTGGCCCTTTTCCAAATTGTGGAATATCTAAGAGCCTTTTTATTTGGCCGCGTTGGCTGGGATATAGCCAATTCTATTCTTATCCTCTCGGGAACCTTCTCTCTTTTTAATCGAGCCGCAGTTATGGATGTTGGGGGTTACAATTTTCGCCATGTTTCTGAAGACATGGAGCTGGTTTTAAAATTGCATCGCCATTTCAAAGGAAATAAGAAAAGATACCGAATTAAATTCATCTCTGATCCCATTTGTTGGTCGGAAGTTCCCGAAAGCTTCCAAATGCTTGCCCGTCAGAGAAGAAGATGGCAGATGGGTTTAATCCAAAGCCTTTGTGAACACCGCCAAATGTTCTTCAATCCTAAATACGGCCATCTTGGACTAATTATTATGCCTTACTATTTATTTTTTGAAATGATGGGCCCTATTGTGGAGTTATTGGGTTATATAGTTGTCCCTTTATCTTATATTTTCGGCCTCCTTAACTTTAAATTCTTTGTCCTTTTCTTGATTCTGGCCATAGCTTTTGGCATTTTTCTTTCGACTATGGGAGTCTTTCTTGAGGAACTTACTTATAAGCGTTATCCCAAATGGAAACATTTATTTAAACTCCTGCTCTTTGGGATCCTGGAAAATTTTGGTTACCGTCAGATAAATGCTTTTTGGAGATTTCAGGCTTTGATTCGCTTTATCTTCGGGAAAAGAAGATGGGAATATGTGGAAAAAAAGGGTAATCAAAACAATTTTTAGGTTAGGGAAAAACCCTTCAAAGGGGATAAAAAAGGTTAAATTAATCGCACTCAGTTTATTTTTCTTGATCACCTTTATCTTGCCTCAATCCATTGAAGCGACCAAGAGAATTGCCACTTCGAGGGAAGAAACTGAAAGATTAGCTCGAATATATAAGGAGAGGGGTGATCAGTTTGTTTCTCAGGCTAATTACTCAAAAGCAGCGCTAGCTTACATCAAAGCTCTCTCTCTGGCGAGAAATTCCTTTTCTCTTGAGGAAAGAATTCAACTGGCTACGTATATCTCCTGGGGAGGAAAATTAAAAGAAGCTTCAAAAGAGCTTACGCTGATTCTGGCTGAAGACCCTGCCAATTTAAAAGCTAGACTTCATTTGGCCAGAGTTTTATCTTGGCTAGGCCAATTTAAAGAAGCTCTCAAGGAAGTAAATAAACTGTTGAAGGAAAATCCCCAAAATCTTGAAGCTTTACTGATTAAAGCTAATCTCTTCAGATGGCAGGGAGACCTTGAAAAAGCCAGGCTTATCTACGAGAAAATCCTTGAAAAACAAGAAAACTTTGAAGCTTATCTCGGTCTTATTTATACCTACGTTTACACCGCCCAGAGGAAACAGGCTTTTAATTTCTTTAAGCTTTTAAAGCCTGAATATCCCTATCAGCAAAGAGAAACCGAAAGATTAGCCATAGCAATGAATAGGGAAATTGAGAATTCCCTTGATTTTAAAGCTTTTTATTATCATGATGCTGATGAAAATAAATATTATCTTTACCCTGTAAATCTTACCCTCTGGCTTGATAACTGGCGTTTTGACCTTAGTTGGCAATTCAGGCATTCTAAGGATAGAATAAGAGAGCTTAAATCCGAAAATTTATTCATCAATACTTACACAAGACCTAAAGAGTATTTAGGTCTTGGTGGAGGGATGGGCCTTCTTAGATATAGAAATGGTCAAGCCAGCGATTTCATAACCTGGAACTGGAAAATGGACCTAATAACCTCTTCTACCCAAGCCGGCTTTAGCTTTTCAAGACGCGGTTTTACGGAAACTGCCCAGCTCATTGAAAATAAAATTCGCTATATTGATATTAATTTGTACTTATCTCAAAAAATTTCGAATAAATTTTCTTTTTTCACCAGCTTCAGCCGAAGGGATTTTTCAGATAATAATTCCAATTACGACTTTCATTTATCTTTGACTTACCGCCTCCATCTCTATCAGCCATCCTTTAATCTTGGCTGGAGAACCAGATATTTAAATTTTAAGCGTCAAAGTTACAGTGGCTATTTTGACCCCAACAATTATCTTACCTATCAGATTTTCACGACTTTCTATGCTGAATCATTAAAATTTTACCTATATCTCGAGCCCTATGCTGGCTACCAAAGTTATCTCCGTTACGGGGAGAAAATAAGGAACTGGATTGGCGGCGGCGCTATTAGCTTGGGCTGGATAATAACCAGAGACTTTCTTTTGGAAATAAATGCTGAAGGCGGTAATTTTTCCTTGGCCACAGCTACCGGCTGGCGCTATTATTTTTTCGGTTTTCGAGCTTATGTTTCTTTCTGATTAATTGCCTAATCTTAAAAAAGACCAGATTTAACTTTTTATTTTATTGGCTCCTTTGATTTTTTAAAAAAGGTAAATGGAATAAACCTTTTCTTCCAAAAAGAAAAGGTTAATTAAACATCTCAGCTTCGAAACCTTAGCGGGATCTTTTTTCGCCAGTCTGTTCCCATTCCCTCTGCAATTCAACCAAATCAACTGTTTGCGAAAAATCACCTAGGAGGTGTTTGGCAAAATAATCAGCTCTTATCCAGAACCAATAATCGTTCATGTCGCCGAAGCCATGTCGCTGGCCGGGAAAAATAAAGAAATCAAACCGTTTCCCTGCTTTGATCAGAGCCGCTGCCAGTCTCAAAGTATTGGCTGGATGGACATTATTATCCATATCACCAGTAGCCAATAATAAACGGCCTTTAAGATTCTTGGCAATTTCTGAATTCTTTTCGATGCTGTATTCAAACTTAATATTGCCGTCTTTGTCCACAACCTCTTTAACTCCATGATGTTTTTCGCTCCACCAGCGATTGTAAATATTATTTTCATGATTACCTGAAGAAGCCACACCCACCTTAAAGAAATCAGGATAAACAAGTAAAGCCGCGGCGGTCATAAAGCCACCGCCAGAATGGCCATAAATTCCCACACGATTGATATCGATAAAGGGATAACGAGCTGCAAGCTGTTCAATGGCATATTTTTTATCAGCCAGGCCATAGTCACGAAGGTTACCATAGCCATAATTATGATACCACTTCGACCTCATAGGACTGCCACCCCGATTGCCAACTTCAATAACAATAAAACCCAGTTGGGCTAAGGCAATATTTTGATTTCGGGGAGAAAAGGTTTTCGAAACACTTTCCGTTTGAGGACCAGGATAAACATAGGCAATGATTGGATATTTTTTGTTAGGATCGAAATCAAAGGGTTTGTACATAACGCCATAAAGATCGGTAATTCCATCGGCAGCTTTGACCACAAAGGTTTCAGGGAACTTGAAGCCAGCTTCGAGCAGCGCCGAAAGATCCGCTGTTTCGAGTTCCAAAAGGAGCTGGCCGTTCGTATCCATCAGCTCAGATTTGGGGGCCGTATCAACTCGAGAATAATTGACCACATAAAACTTGTTGGAATCATCCATGGCTACTGAATGATTGAAGTTGCCAGGAGTGAGGAGTTTCAGCCCAGTACCATCAAGATTGATGCGATAAAGGTGGGTATAATAGGGATCCTCCCCTTTTTCCCGACCACAGGCCATAAAGTAAAGAACCCTTAATTTTTCATCAACCCCAACTATTTCCCGGCAATTAAACTCTCCTGAGGTAATCTGATTTTTAAGTCGCCCCTCACCATCATAAAGATAATAATGGCCCCAGCCATCTCTTTCTGACCACCAAATCAACTCCCGGCCATTGCCCAGTAAATATAGGGGTTGATAATCAACATAGGTATTAAGTCTCTCTTCAATCAGAACCTTTACTTCCCCTGTGGAGGTATCGGCCACACAAACCTCATAGCCATGAAGATCTCTGGTTTGGCGGCCAAAATAAAGCTTATCTGAAGTGTCAGCTACCCACATAGGGGGTGGGGGTTCCTCGCTATCCATTTGTCTTGCTAAGCGGCGGGCAGTAAAGATGTTATAAGTAGGGTCCTTGAATTTTTCAGCTTTAACCTTAACCCTTGATCTGGAGGCCACATCAAAAATCCATATTTCAGGTTGAGGCTGATTTTCTTCGCCCGGCATGCCGTATTTATAGCTTTCCAAAGTGGGACGAGGATTGGCTAAGCTGTTGATAACCCAAAGATCGCCAACTTTGCGTTCATCCTGGCGGATAAGGGCAAATTTTTTTGAATCCTTTGACCAAATTAAAGTAATGGATGGAACGCGAAAATCCTTTCTCTCCTTCTCTTCTTTCTGCAATTCTTTTTTCTCTTCCTCTGTCAGACGGCGAGCAAAGCTGTAATGCTCCTCCCCATCAGTCGTCAGCTGGATTTCCTGGATGGTCTTATCATCAGCCTTTTTTAAAGCTTTAGCATAATTTTCAGCATCCATCATGAATAAATTGTGACCCCGGGCGAAGACTACCCATTTTTTGTCTGGGGAAATCGAGGCCCAGCGAGGCCTTCTTGGTTTGGGTTGATAATCTTTGAGCAAGGTCAACTTGCCTGTGGCCAGTTCATATTCAAAGGTAAGGGTTCTGGTTTTGGGTTCCGGCTCCTTAGGTTTTTCTTCCTCTTTTTCCTTTTTCATTTCAGTATCCTGTTCCTTCTCCTTTTCTTTCTCTTTATCGAGGAAACGCTTCTCCAGCTCCTTGACAGACATGATTTGTCCTTCCACCCTTATGTCATTATCGCGGGGAACCTCAAGGTCAAATTGAAAGGCTGTATCGTTTTTAACAAAACGAATCGTTCTAATGGGAAGATGCTGGGCATCATAGGGAGTGAGAAGAATTTCTGTCAACATGGCGGCCATGCGGGCGTTATCAAAGAGAGGCTTTTTGATTCGCTTCACGGGATCGACCAGATACCAAAATCGGCCTGAAGGTGTCTCATAGCTATACCAGAAGCGATCGCTCGTTTTCAGCCAATTAGATTCTACCGAAAGATCAAAAACTAGTTTTGCCACCTTAGCAGGTACCCACCGCGAAGCCAGCTCATAATTGGCTTTGTCGGCCTCAAGCTGAGCCGAAAGAAAAAAAAGAATACAACCTAAGAGAAAAATGAAACGAGCTCTCTTTGACCAAAGTAAAGTCTTAAAGTTAAAGGAACGAGGTCTTTTCATGAAAATACCTCCATTTAATAAAAATAATTTTCCACTTTAAAAAACCTTTTTTAAAATCATCTTTTTTATAATTTCCGCATTATTTTCAAATCCTTAAAATTTTCATGAAGACAATCATAACCATTTAAAAGACCAATTTCAATTTTGGCCTTTTTTCCCGATAATATTCAGATAAAAATTTATTAAATGAAAATTATCTTTATATTTTTCCTCCACTTAGACCAATCAAATTAAAAGAGCGAAAATTTGAAGCAATTTTATCAAAGGACTTATTTTCTTATTGCCTCTAAGAGCAGGAATCAGGCCTTTATACCAAAAAATCAGTGAGAGAGAAAGCCAGGAATAAACGTTTTAAAAAGAGGAGGAAGAAAATGAGCCAGCTTTCGGTCGAAGATTTTGTTCTTTTGGCGATAAGAAAATTAAGAGCGGGTGAATTCAAAGGAATTCACTCAGTTTACAGTGGATTTAATGAGGCCTTTAAAATTTATTTTAATGGCGCTGATCCGGTCCAGGCTACCAATAAACTCGCCCAGGAGGGCAAAATTGTTCTCCGACCTGTCCGAGGTGGCGTCATCCTTTATAATCCAGAAGAAGCTCCAACTGTTAATCGAGGCCAGCTAGCGCTCGAAAAAATGGGCTTGCTCAATTCAGAGAAAAACTCAGAAATTCGAAAAAGAAGGTGAGGGCCTTTAAAATCACCTAATTATAATTTACTTTTTGGATTCACCACTCTTACATTGGCCAAAGAAAGCAGGAATAATTAAGAAAGTTGTTGCAGACGCTGGCGAACATCGGCAGCAAAACGATTAATAAAGCCCTGAACATAATCGACGATATTGAGCCCATCGTCTTCAATTAGGGGAGTTAAATCCATAGCAAAAATCATGGATGTGGAGTAATCGACTTCGTGAGAGGCATAGTAAGTGGCATGAGCCCGTCGCCGGCCAATCGTCGCCAAATCGTAGCCTTTACCGCCGGCCACTTGAGAATCGTAGATACTGATAAGGGCCATGGCTAAATTCTGATGCGCTGAAACATCAAAACCTATTTTATCCTGGCCTACCAGCCAGTCTAAATCCCGCCAAACCTCACAGCCATATATTCTTTCAGGCCGGCTCGCCTTAGGCAGCTCTCTTAAAGCTTGAATCACTCTCAAAGCTACAGCTACATGGGTATCATGATAATCAGCGAGATTATGGGTATAAATTATCTTGGGTCTAATAGCCAGGAGTAAATTCTTTAAATCCTCTTTTACCACAATCATGTTCGGATCTTTAACCTCTGAGCTTGAGTAATTCAAGAAAGCTACACCACTGTATTCTCCTACGATGGCTGCCTTTTTTTGTTCCTGCTTTCTAACTGCCTTCATTTCTTCGGCACTATAATTTTTATAAAAACTAGCCCGCGGGCTTCCTGCCCCATCAGTAACCACAATACCAAAAAACCAAAGTTCAGGATTTTTAAAACAACGGAGAATTCCATCATAGGCCATTATTTCTAGATCATCAGGATGGGCCCCGATGCCTAGGTGGGTAGTTCGGGCAAAAGCCTTTTCTTCATCAACCCCGTCAGGAATAAAAATTTCTGAACCTTCATGATTCAATTTCATTGTCATCCCCTTCCTTTTTCTACTTCAATCTTTCTATCTATTAGTTTCCGATTAATTCCCTTAGTTATTTTGGGCTAAAAATTTTATTGCTTTAAGCCAAATTTCAATTTATATCCCTTTTTAATTCTTTGCAGGAATGATGGGTAAAGTGGCCGCCGCCACCGCTTGTCCAAGACGTCTGAATCTTTCATCAGGCAAATGAAATTTAATTTTCTCAGCAAGTTCAGGAAACTCTAATTGGAGAACCCTCTGGGCTATTTCCACTATGATCGATCCCCCATCGCCTGAACTCACCCGACCAAGGATGAAGACATGATCGAGGTCATAAAAGTCTGCATAATGGGCAATTCCATATCCAAGATAAACGCCTATAGTTTCAAAGATAAGGCGGGCTCTTCGATCGTTCTTCTTAAGATAGTCTTGAACTTGTTTTAATTTCTCAGTGGGTGGCAGGCTCTCATCGAGGGCCAGACCAGCTGACCGGGCTAGCCGGAAAACAGCTTGTTGTGAAAAATATTGGACACCGCAGCCTCTGTCTCCAGACCATTCATCTTGAGGCGCATCAGAACGATAATCAATGGGAACAAAGGCTAACTCATTAAGCCAATCGGTAATATAGCCGTCTTTATTAATATAGCCGCCGGCTTCACTTGAACCCATGGAAATCGCCAGCAGCTTATTGATTTTGAAACCCATCGCCCCGGCTAAGGCGGCCACCTCGCCATCGTTGGCCACTTCAAGGGGAACTCCCCATTCTTTTTTAAGGCGATGAAAAAGAGGCCTGATGGCTTGATCAAAAAGTTCAGGGGAAAGGCTTCGAAAAAGGGAAGCAACGCGGGGTTCATTATTTATATAAATTCCAGCGGCACTGCCACCAATGGCTTCAACTCGGGGCAAATGGGCAGCTGCTAGATGAAGAGCTGCTTGAAGATGATGGTAATGATAATGGGGATCAGCAGCCTCTGAGGGTAACCAGGGAAATTCAGCGGTATAAACGGTTTCTCCCTGAGCTAACGCGGCCACTTTCCAATCACTTGCGCCAAGGTCGAAACCTATCCGGTAACCATCAAGATGACCCCCGAGGGGTCTTGTCTTCTCTTGGGGAGAAGGAAATTCTTCTTTTTGGTCAAGGACGATAACTTCAAAGGACTCGCGGTAAGCCTTAGACATTAAATCCACGTCAAAAGCTCTTTCTCCTTCTCTTGAATAAACTTTCAAGAGAGGTTGGACAATCTCATCTGGTCCGCTTAAATAAAGACGCCAGCCTCCTCTCATCCATAACAAATTTTTAATAATTCTATCCACATAAAAAAGATTGGCCTCCCTTGCTTCCTTAGCTGAAGAGCCGGCTAAGGTCAGTTCATAACATGAAAGACCACCTGATTCTCTTTCTAAAGCCACTTTGACCGCCTTAGAAACTGACTTGGTTACCTGTTGTCGGAAGGCCCGATTCCAGAGGCTGGAAGGAATAAAATCAGGATCAAGAGGAGGCTTCATCTTAACAGATACACCTATTCCTTTAAGCTGAAACATCCTCTTTTTCTTTAAATATTATAATTCAAGCTATTTTTTTTATCTATATTTTTATTTTTTAATTTCCCAATATTTAAATCTTCGAATCGGGAAGCAAAAATCATTTTTTAATCTTCAGAAGCTTTAGGCCGACTAAGAAACTCAACCCGCCCCAGATAATTCCGGCCAGGCAATCAAGGACATGATGATAACCTAGATATATGGCTGAAAAGCCGATCAAAGGACCCAAAAAAGAAAGGAAAATGGCGACTAATTTATTCCAATAAATCCAGGAAGCTAAAGTGAGACAGGTGACGGCACTCAAATGGGAGGAAGGAAAGGCAGCCCCCCTAACCCCTTCTTTAGTCTGGATAAAGTCGATCAGCCGAGCAAAGAGACCTCCTCTGGAGGACTTCTTGCTCTCTATTTCCCAAAAGTTGAGATAATTGGGACTTAATGAAGGGAAAAAGTAAAAAAAGAGAAAATTGCTCAGGTAAGTTAAAGTAACTAAAAAAATAATGGCCTCGGTAAAATCTATTTTTTTACGAAAAAAAAGGGGGATGGTGACAAGGGGCAAGATTAAATAATAGCTTAGATAGAGGAAACTCATAAACTCATCCAGGCAGAAACAAAAGGATCGATGAAGGGATTTTAAGTTTTCAAACCCAAAGATAAAGGCTTCACCTTTAATAATAAACAGAGTCAAATCCTGTCGAAAGGGAATCATTTGTCCTAGGGGTTTCAATTCTATCCAGGAGAAAATGATGATGGCGACAGGATAAAAAATTTGGCTAAAAAGCCAAAGTTTTCGCTCCTTATGGATTTTGAATTTGGTGATAAAAATTATTCCCCCTATAAGGAGGACATGGCGAAGAGTGTGAATTTCCCATTCAGAAATATTGTTTCGAAAAAGGAGAATAAAAATAAGAACAAGAAAAAGATAGGTAAGACAGATAATATCTTTAAAATGAAATTTAGACATAAAGCTTCCGATTAAAGTCAATTTAAAATCTTTTTTATAATTTCAAAATAAAACTTCGACCGAAATGGTCGTCCATTCCAAAGCTTTGAGCAATTTTTCTTTTTGCTCAAAGAAAAAGTTATCCGAAGCAAATCTTTCAAGGCCATGCTGCCGATAGAAACCGATGACGGTCGGCAGATAATTCATCCGGTCAATAAAAATATGATCCACCTTGCCTTCAAGAAGGGAAATTAATTTCCTTGGGTCACCGGGAAGCAACGGCCCAAGGAAAGCAAAGGTTCTTAGACCGATCTTTTTTAGTTTATCAAGAGCTTCAATTCTTTCTTTAACGGAGGAGGCTCCGGGCTCAAAAAGCCGAGCTATAGCCTCATTTTCAGTAGTTACGGTCAAACCAACTTCGATTTCTTCAAAGCGACGGAGGAGATCAAGATCCCTGAGAATAAGGATATTCTTTGTCTGAAGGTTAACTGGAAACTGGAAGGTGAGCAAAACTTCAAGCAATCGCCTAGTCAATTGAAAACGGCGTTCTATAGGCTGATAGGGATCACAAACCGAAGAAATCCAAACTACCCCTCTTCGAGCATGGCAAAGCTGTCTCATAAGAACCTCGACGGCATTAACTTTGACATCGACGAAAGTCCCCCAGGGCTCCCTATGGCCGCTATATCGGGGTATGAATAGCCTGGCATAACAGTATCGACACCCAACCTGGCATCCTGTATAAGGATTAAGACAGTAATCAAATATTTTGGATTTATTAAGAAGGCTCCGAGCCTTAACTTCCCGACCAATAAGACCTATTTCTGGCCTCCTTTTCCGAAGCAAATTATTCCTTTTAATATCTTAACTCATTGCTTCTGGCGGCGCTATTCACTTTTCTAACCCTAATAACTTCCCAATTTCCTCCTTCGAATCACCCTAAAGGGTGATTGACCGGGTTATATAGGGAAAAAAATAATTAGAATGAAATTGAAATAAAAGTTATTTCGGGGAGAAGGGAGATGCCCCTAACACTTTCGACCGAGAGCTTGCGAAACCGGGTCTTCGGTCTGAAGGCTCTTATTGCTGATTTTGATTCCACTTCGCTTGAAATTCTTAGCTCCTATCTTAAGGAAGCCGGCATGGAAGTCATCATGGCCAAGGATGGCCTCACGGCCTTAGAGCTGTTTAGGAATCAGAAACCTCAAATAGTCTTTCTTGAAGCCATGCTGCCCAAAATGAGCGGCTTTGAGCTCAGCCAACAAATTTATATTGAAACTCAGGGAAAGGTGCCGGTAATTATCATTACAGGAATATATAAAGATTCTCGTCATAAAATGGAAGCAATCCAAACCTATAAAGCAGCTGCTTTCTTGACGAAACCTTGGCAGCGAGAAGAAATGGCTAAAGCAATTCTCGATGTTCTTGGCCCAGCCGTAAAACCGCCGGTTGATGAAGAAGAATTGATGCTTGAATCCTTGGAAGAACTATCGCCAATAATAAAAGAAATACCTCCCCTTAAAGTAATCGAACCTTCGTCTTTTTCAGCCTCTCCCTCAAAGGAAAAAATGACTAAAAAGCCAATTGCAAGCGGCGATGAAATCGATAAACTTCTTGAAAAAACATTAGCCGATCTTGGCTTTGATGGACGAAAAAAGCTTTCTCCTGAACAAAAGAAAGAAGAACCGCAAAAAATATTCAAGGAACCGCTGCCTATAAAAACAGCTCTTCCCTCTGAAAGTAAACTCAAGGGACCAGAATTAAAGCCCGTTGAACCTCTGAAGCCCAAGCCTTCAATCGAAGAAACCCATATCGCAGAAAAGCAAGTCATAGAAACTGAAATCAAAAAATCACCTTTTTCTGTAATTACTGAAAAAGAAAAAATAATTGACACAGAAAAGCAACCTTTCGCTAGCGCGGTTGACCTTGGAAAGAAAGTCGCCGAAGAATTAAAAACAAAATCTTATGAGCAATCTATCAAGCAAACGGTTATGGAAGAAGAAGTTGAAAAGGTTGGTAGTCCTGATCGACCTTCGGTTTACCTGGGCTATTTTGAAACTGAACACGAGGGAAAAAAGAGATCACCCGCTTACATTCTTTTTGGTGTGACTGGAGCCATCGCTTTAACTCTTTTGGGAATTTTCTTCTTTAAGCCTAAAAAGACCGAACTGCCCATTCCCCAGCAAGCAGTGGCGGAAACGCAAAAGGTTACTGCCGATATATCTACCTCTGATATATCTCAGAATATTTCCTCAAGGATTGAAGAGCAGGCAACCGTAGCTAAACCAGTGCCGGGAGAAGATGCGGTCAGAAAGCAAATAAACAAGCTTGCCTCGATCCTTCCTTTAAATAAAGAAGAACCACCCGAGGAAGAGCCTCTACCCATTTTAGCTACTGAATCCTCTTCAGCTCCCCTAGCTTTACCCGCAAATCCAACTCCAATTAAAACTGAAAAAGAGTTTTCCTCTGTTCAGGCAACTGAAGTTAAGGAACAGGAAACCAAAGCTGAGCCTAAAATTGAATCTCAATCCCTAAATATAAATGAAGGCGACCTTGTGCCTATTAGTCAGGTTGATATTCAGCCTCGTCCGGTTAAAATAGTGGAACCAAAATATCCTGAGTTGGCCAAACAGATGGGCCTTGAAGGAATAGTTGTTGTCAATGCCCTTATCTCTGAAAAGGGTGATGTGATCAAAACCGAAATTCTCCGAGGAATCAAAAACGGTTCCTCTCTTGAGCAGGCAGCTGAGGCCGCTGTCCGCCAATGGAAATTTACGCCTGCCGTGAAAAATGGCCTTAAAGTAAAAGTCTGGAAACCTATTGAAATTCGTTTCCGGCTTAGAAAATAATGAAAAGTGGAAACTGGCTGATGAAAGGAGAAAGGACATGCCTTTGACCAAAGAACAAGAAGAATTGTATAGACGAACCATGATGGAAGCCAAAAAAATGCTCGAAGAAATTGACGCCCATATAGAAAGAGAGCTCCAAAAAGTCCGCGAAAGACTGGCTGAGCTTCAAGAATCAAAGAAATCCTTTCGCATGATCTATGAAGGAGCAGCTAAGTTGCTTGGCCTTGAAAGCGAACTTGAAGAAGAAAAGGAAAGCGAAGCACCAACAGCTCAAAGGATGTAAGTAGCCATAAAAAACGAAGACCAGTTACCTTTTCAAATATAAAAGCCTAATTTACCCCGGATCAATTAAAACCCTTATCGACCTTAAAAAGGCCAGCCTAATTTTGACCAAAAAGTTTATTTTTAAAAATTAAAATCGCTGCCATCTAATTTTCCTCCGTCTAAAAAAGGGAAAAATATTGCCAACCTGAAATTTTTCAGGGAAAATTAACCTTCAATCGTTTTTCTTTTAAACAGGAAAATATGTTTTTAAATATCTAAGGCTTTCAAAGGAGGCAAGGCATGGCTAGAAAAAAAATTCATCTTGTGGCCAATGCTCATATTGATCCTGTCTGGCTCTGGTGCTGGCAAGAAGGAGCCTCAGAAGCTCTGGCTACCTTCCGAGTGGCAGCCAAATTATGCTCATCCTTCCCTGAATTTATCTTCAACCACAATGAGGCTCTTCTCTATGAATGGGTTAAAGATTATGAGCCCGATCTTTTTCGCCAGATTCAAAAACTTGTAGCTTCCAGGAGATGGCATATTATGGGCGGCTGGTTCTTGCAACCTGATGTTAACTTACCCTCAGGAGAGAGTCTTGTTCGCCAGATTCTCTATGGTCGCCAATTTTTCATGGCCAATTTTGGGGTTGAACCAAAGACAGCCATCAATTTTGATTCCTTTGGCCATAGCCGTGGCCTTGTTCAAATTCTGGCCAAAAGCGGTTATGATTCCTATGTTTTCTGTCGTCCCTCGCCCGTTGACCTTTCCTTACCGGGTGAAGAATTCATTTGGGTCGGCTTCGATGGCTCTGAGATATTGGCCACGAGGGTCACAGCTCACTATAACTCCCGTTTAGGCCGGGCCAGGGAAAAAGTCGAGGGCTGGATAAAATCAAATCCCGACAAAAATTTAAGCTTGCTTCTCTGGGGAGTAGGGAATCATGGGGGCGGACCTTCAGAATTAGATTTGAAAGAGCTAGATAAACTGATTAAAGAAATTAAAGATTTTGAAATCAAACATTCAACTCCTGAAGCCTTCTTTAAAGATTTAAAGCGTCAAAAAAAATTTTTACCCCGATGGCTAAAAGATCTTAACCCCTGGGCTGTAGGCTGTTACACGTCGATGAATCTGATTAAAAGGGCGTTTCGTGAATTTGAAGCTGAGTATTTTCTTACAGAAAAAATGGCCACAGCGGCCTACTTTCAGGGTCTTATGCCCTATCCAGCCGATGAACTCAGGCAGGCCCTGAGAGATCTTCTTTTTGTCCAATTTCATGATATTCTTCCCGGTTCAGCCATAAAATCAGCCGAAAAAGATGCCCTCAAAATCATCTATCATGGTCTTGAAATTCTCAATCGAATTAAGGCTAAAGTTTTCTTTCTCACCGCTTCCGCCGAGCCTGAAGCCAAGGAAGGAGAAATTCCAATTTTAATTCTTAATCCCCATCCTTTTTCTTTCAAAAGCCTGATCGAAATAGAATTTCAGCCCCACGAAATAAACTGGGAGGGTGGCTTTTGGTGGCCCCGTCTTGAAATAGAGGGGCAACCTATTAATTGTCAGCTGGAAAAAGAAGAAAGCAATTTAAATGTGGAATGGCGAAAGAAAATAGTCTTTGAGGCTGATTTGAAACCGGGCGAGATGCATCGCTTTTCTTGCTATCTCGAAAGAAAAGAGACCAGACCTTTTAAGGAGATCAAAGAAAAAAATGGCTTTATCCATTTCAAGTCAGACGATCTTGAGGTATTGATCAATTGCTCTACAGGATTAGTCGATCGTTTAAAAATCAGAGATCAGGAAATCTTTGAACCAAGAGCCTTTGAACCCTTAGTTATGGTGGATAATGCTGATCCCTGGGGGATGACAGTAAAAGCCTTTAGAGAAATAGCCGGTCGTTTTGAACTCCTTCCTCCTGAAAACAAAACCTGGGAAATTCAGGGACTGTCATCTCCTCTGCCTTCCGTCAGGGTAATTGAGGATGGACCAGTTAGAACAATAATCGAAAGCGTTTTTGGCTATAACCTTTCGCTCCTTTTGATTCGCTATAAATTGCCAAAAAAGGGAACAGAAATAGAAATTGAAGTTAATGTTTATTGGCAAGAAAAAGATAGATTGCTTAAGCTGAGCCTGCCCACAACCCTTCATGAGGCCTGGTATCTTGGCCAGACAGTTTATGGAGTGGAGGAACTTCCCGTGGATGGCCGGGAAACTGTTAGCCAAAAGTGGGTAGCTCTCATTTCTAAAAACCAAGACCTGGCCTTAACCTGTATTAATGATGGTCTTTATGGCTCTGATTGTCGAGCCGGGGAGATTCGGCTTTCCCTTCTTCGCTCACCAGCCTATGCGGCTGATCCTGTCCCTGATCGACCAATGTTGGCCCAGGATCGCTTCATTGTCCGCCATGATCAGGGGGAAAGAATATTCCATTTCTGGATTAACGCCGGCCCTGTTGAAGAAAGACTTTCTCTTGTGGAAAGGGAAGCTTTGATTCACCATGAAAAACCTCCAGCTCTCGTTCATTTTCCTCCTGGGAAAGGGAAAAAAGTTAAGCCTTTATTAATTCTCGATAACCCGGCCGTCATTATCCCTGCTGTTAAAAAAAGTGAATCTGGTAATAATCTTTTAATCAGGATTTTTGAGCCTACCGGAATGAATCAGGAAATGACTCTTCATTTACCTCTCTACGAGGTCAAAAAAAGACTTCGACTTAAGCCCTTTGAATTAAGAACAATTCTTTTCAATCCTCAAACTAAAACTTTTATTAATTGCGACCTTATGGAAAAAACAATAGATAAAGGTAAGAAATGAAGGCGAAAAATGAATTTCCCTTACCAAGGTGAAATCTTTTCGCTTCTTTCCGCTTTAGCTTGGGCCGTGGCGGTTATTCTCTTTCGAGTAAGTGGCCGAACTGTAACTCCTTTGGCCCTTAATCTTTTTAAAAGTAGCTTGGCTGGTTTTCTTCTCTTCCTAACAGCCTGTATCATTGCCCCATCACATGGCCTTAAAAATTCAGGAAACCTTTTCCTTCTTCTTTTTAGCGGTCTCTTGGGGATTACTTTCTCGGATACCCTTTTCTTTATCTGCTTAAATAAAGTCGGAGCAAGTTTGACGGCCATCATTGAATGCCTTTATAGCCCTTTTGTCATTAGTCTTTCGATGATCTTCCTAAAAGAAAAAATAAAAGGGAGACAGTTATTTGGGGTCAGTCTTATTCTGAGTGCGGTTATCGCTATTACCTGGCAAAGGAATGAGAAAAGAAATGGAGATCAGCTATTATCTGGAATTCTGGCTGGTATTTTATCCATGGCCTTTATGGCCGTGGGTATCGTAATGATTAAACCATTGCTTGGGGAAATTTCTATTTTTTGGGCCTCGGCCATTAGGATGCTTTCTGGGGCTTTCTTTCTTTGGCTAAGCTTGCCTTTTTTCCCTGATAAAAGCAAAATTTTCAAGTCGCTTGTTGTTACTTCTAATTGGGGAATAATGACAGCCGCCTCTATTATTGGCGCCTATGGCGGAATTATTGCTTGGGTAGCCGGAATGAAATATACAGCCGCTTCGATTGCTGCTCCTCTTAATCAGTTGAGTACAATTTTTATTTTCCTTTTAGCGGTCATTTTTCTAAAGGAGAGGCTAACAGCCTGGCGTTTTTTTGCCTTAATGATTGCTTTCTGTGGTGCTTTTCTTGCTTCCTGGAATTGATTTTAAATTAAAAATTACTAATTGGAAAAATCAATTTATTTAAATGCCTTTGGATGAAATAACAGCGGCCGAAGGAAATTTATTAATTAACCTTTTCTCCAAGATAATTTCATTTTCTTAAAAAGATAAATTCATCTTCTTAATAAGATAAGAAATAAATTTTTTTCTTTGCTTATTGCTGATTCTGGGCAATTTTCACTTCGACCCAGAAAGAATATTTTTTAGGAGTCGATCTTAAGGGCACACCGCCACCGCCACCCATCATTAAACCTTCATAACCTTCTTCGCCGCCGCTAAGAGTTCTCTCAAGAGAGGTATCTGTGGCTCTGGCCTGGGTTCCTTGTTCAGCTATCCTGGCCATCATTGCTTTTCTCATTTCCGGAGTCATGCCGCCCCATTCAAAGCCAATTCGATAAGCTTGTCCAGGCTGAAATCCAATACCAGCTACATAGGTACTTTGAGGCGCTAAGGGAACCCGAAATTCATAAATGACGCTCTTGCCGCTTCGGCCAACTCTGAAAACAGGCGGAGCTACCCCTTCTTGGTCATGGGGGGGATATATCTCTCCTTTTTTCCCGACAACCAAGACTTCATAAAAGAGGTAGCGGGCCTTAGGATTGGCCAACAACTTGTCTTTCTGTTCTTCAGAAAGCTCTGTTTTTAGCTTTTCCATCAAAGCTATCATTTCCGCGCCAGTTACATTCTTGGGAGTAAACTTTAGACCGAAATCCTTGCTCTTTTTAGTGGCCGGACTAAAATAAATTGTCATTCCCGTGGCATTAATTGTGCTCAGGAACTTGGGATCGTTAAAAACAAATAAAATATATAAGTTCTGGCCATCGTGGCGGAAAGCATAGTCGACGGCCAGGTCTTTTTGCGTATACCTTGAGACTTCAGCCCATTCACTCATTTGACCGTCAATCAAAACCGGCGTAGGCGCCCAAATAACCTCAACAACCTTTTGTTGGCCAGAGAGGCTAGGAATCAATATAAAACTAAAGGTAGCTATTCCTAACAAAAGTAGGCCACTTAATTTCTTCATGACTTTCTCCTTTAAACGATTTTTCTAAATTATATTGTGACTCAACTTTTCACTCACTGTCAACTCATGGCGATTAAAAATTATTTTTATCATCAGAAGAAAAAATTTATTTCCCCATTTTATTTGTGGCGATTGGAAACTCATCAAAGCTAAAATTATCCTTGAATTAATTTGACATTTTATTTTTTTATTTTTTCCATCTTATGGCGATCAATATTATTTTGAGAAGAAAAAGAGTTATGATCTCAAAAAAAAGTATGTGTCCCCATTTTTGGTTTGAGGAAATAGCTTTTATATGCTATAGAAAGCTCCATGGAAGGAAAATCAAGTGTGGCCCGTTCGTCCATTGTTGTTGGCTCGGCCACCTTCGCTTCTCGGCTTTTTGGCTTATTGAGAGAACAGACCTTTGCCTACCTTTTTGGAGCTGGAACGGCCACCGATGCTTTTGTCGCTGCTTTCCGACTACCAAATCTTCTCAGAGACCTTTTTGCTGAAGGCGCACTTTCAGCAGCTTTTGTCCCAGTTTTTACTGAGCATCTATTAAACAAAGGGAAAAAAGAAGCATTCCGGTTAGCCAACCTGGTAATCAACGGTCTTACTTTAATTTTGACGGCCATTATTACAGTAGCTATTTTTCTTACTCCTTATCTCGTTCGTCTTATTGCCCCTGGCTTCAGCCGTATTCCCGGCAAATCAGAGCTGACAACTCTTCTGGCTCAGATCATGTTTCCCTTTCTTTTGTTTATTTCCCTGGCTGCAATCTCCATGGGCATGCTCAATACTCTGCGCTATTTTGCTGTTCCAGCTCTGGCACCTGTCTTTCTTAATCTGGGAATGATCTTTGCAGGTTTTTTTATCTCACCTTTATTTTCGCCCCCCATTATAGGAATGGCCATAGGTGTTCTCATCGGTGGTCTCGGGCAATGGCTTTTTCAGATTCCCCTACTCATCAAAGAAGGTTATCGCTATCAGCCCTTATTCTCCTTTAATGATCCTGGATTCAAGCGGATTTTAGTCCTGATGACTCCAGCTGTTGTCGGCCTGGCCTCAACGCAAATTAATGCTTTTGTCAATACCATCATCGCCTCTCTTCTACCTGAAGCCAGTCCTTCCTATCTCAATTATAGCTTGCGTCTTCTCTATTTCCCCCTTGGGATCTTTGGCATAGCCGTGGCGACGGTAACACTTCCGGTGGTTTCCTCCTTTGCAGCCAAGAAAGATAAGGTCAATGTTCTGGCCACCTGCCGTTCCTCCCTTGAACTTGTTGCCTTTTTAACCCTGCCTTCCACTTTTTTTCTAGCTTTAGCCGGTCGCCCCCTTATTTCAGTTCTCTATGAGCACGGCCGATTTACTTATATCGACACAGTGGCCACCGCGCAGGCTCTATTATTCTATGCCCTTGGCCTCTTTTTCTTTGCTTCTGTGCGGGTGGTAGCTCAGGTCTTTTATTCTTTTCAAGATACAAAAACGCCCGTTAAAATTAGCTTTTTGTCCGTCGGGACAAACATCATCCTCAATCTTTTACTAATGAAGCCAATGAGCTTTCGTGGTCTGGCTCTCGCCACTTCAATTTCAGCTGTTATCAATTTCACCGGGTTGAGTCTGCTTATGACCAAAAAATTTGGCTCCATTGACTGGAACGCCTGGCTGAAAGCAATTGGCAAGATTTTCCTGGCCTCACTGTTAATGGGAATAGCCATTTTTGGCCTTGACCATTTCTGGCCTCTTAATCTGCCCAATTCCTCTCTGAAAATTAAAATCCTCCATCTAATTTACCTTCTCGGTGGAGCTGCCTTGGTTTATTCCATCGCCTGTTATTTTTTAAAGATCAAAGAGCTAACTCTTCTCTGGAGAATTTTAAGGCAACAAGAAAAAGATTGATGATAAAATTTCCTTTTTTCTTCGTCTTTATTAATTAAAAGCCTAAAATTTTAAAAAGAAAGGTTTAAGGCTATCTTTTGGCCCGAAAACGCATGAGTAATTTTTTTATATCAATAGCTTAGAACTATGGTATGCCGATGAGGTAAATATCAACTTAAAAATTAGACGAGGAAAGTGGCATGAAAAAAATTTTTCCCTGGATTTTTTCAACCCTTATCACTTTTGGTGTGGCCACCTATCAATACTTGACTGGCCCCAATTATCCAATCAAGGGGAAAACCTTTTTTGATCAGCTTGAAATCCCTTATAAATTACCTCGAACCCATGCTTGGAACTCTGATTGCCCTCTTGAGCTTGTCGTTCCTGATGAAAATATTTTAGCCTATGTAGAATATAGACGATACGACTCTGAAGACCTGTGGACAAGAAATGCTTTCAAACGCAAGGGAGATATAATTACAACATATATTTATCCCCTTCCCTCCATCAAGACGATCGAATATCGTATTGTTCTTTTTGACAATGACCGGGACATTGAAATAAGCATTCCTCCCAATGGTTATGTTGTCATGCGTTGGCATGGGCCTGTGCCTAAGGCTTTGACAATTCTTCAGCTGATCACCCTCTTTCTAGGTCTCTGTTTTGCTCTGAGAACTGGCCTTGACGCTATAGGCCAAGGCAATATGGTTTGGCGCCTTGCTGTGATGACAACTTTGTTTTTATTTTTTGGCTGTCTTCTCTTCGCTTCAATCATCGATAAATATAAATTTGGAACCTGGTGGTCCGGCTTTCCTGTAGGGGATAATCTTCTCGCTGACAGGTGGCATATTGTCTTCCTCTTCTGGCTTACCCTGCTAAGCTTCCGGTTGAAAGGGAGAATAGCAAAGGGCTGGTATATTTTTGTCTCGCTTCTGACTCTTGCTATTTTTTTAATTCCCTATAACGCCCTGGTTCCCGAACCTCCGATAATTTATCCTCTTTTTCCCGATTGAAAGAAACCTGACCATTCTTTGACTGGTCCAGACCTAAAAAATCGGGCTCAAAGGCAAAGAATTAAATTCGAAAAGGGAATACCCCCTTTAAATTTTATTCACAGAAAAAATTTCTATTCTGTGGCGATATTTCAAGCCGGAACGATTTTTTCCCCTTATAAAATCATTTAAAAAAAATAAAAATTGGAGCAAAAACTACTCCTCTTCTTTTAGCTATATATCTCTTTTCTGAAGCCAGTTTAAAATATTTTTATTAGAATCTTTTTATTTTGATTTTATTTATTAGGTCAGTGGCTTTAGTCTTTAAAGAAGGATGGGAAGAAGCCTCTTCAGCTAAAGGGAGAGCTTTTTCGTAAATTCCAGCATTAAAATAACAGGTGGCTCCATTATAAAGACAGGTGGCTTTCCTCAGAATCACATCTTTGAGCTGGAAATCTTTTTTCTGTCGCTGAGCCCTTTTTCTTTCATCGCTTACTTCAGAATTTTCTATTTCTTTTATTTTGGCCTGAATCGCCCGAGCCTGGCTTTCAAAGACGATGGCCGCTTGGTGGTAATAATCCCCGGCTGAAATCCATTTCTCCTGGCGAGCTTTAAGTCTGCCCAAGCCAAGCAAAGCTTCAGAATTACTGGAATCAAATTCAAGAGCCCTATAAAAATTTTCTTCAGCCTGAACCAGGTTTTCGAGCTCAAAAGCCACCGTGCCAGTGAGAGAAAAAACCTGGGAACTAGTAGGCAACCGTCCTTGGGCCTCCTTGCAATGAACCCAAGCTTCTTCATATTGGTTCAAATGGTAAAGATTCCAGGCAATCCAGTAATGGGCTTCTCCTAGAAGCCAATAACCTAAGTCAATCATTTCCTTAAGTACTTTAAGGGCCTCATCATGGCGGCCAAGATAGCTTAAACAGATGGCTTTTCCAAGCATGGCCTCTCGGTAACCTGGTAAAACCTGAAGCGCAGCTTCATACATTTCAAGACTTTTTTCGAGTTCTTCCAAATGAAAATAAATACTCGCTAAAGAAATGGCAATTATCGGTGACTCGGGGATAGCTTCCCAAGCTTTAAGGAAATGTTTTTCCGCTGAAAATAATAGCCCTCGCCTTAAAGCCTCCTCACCGAGAAAATAATGGGCCTCGTAAAATTCGGGTTCTTCTTCAAGAAGACCTTCGAGGATATCTCTTCGGGGAACGGGAGTTGAATTGATGGCTATTTTAAAACGGATTAAACGGCTTCTGGGGAAAAGAGAAAAAAGATTCTGGGGCTTTAGTTCTGAATCTTGGCTTAGGAAAAAATTAAAATAAGAGGTCAGCCAGAAATAAGCGGCTACTTCATCCTTTTGGGCGCCTATCGCCAGCCTTTGCAGGCGGTTTTCAGCCTCTTCTTTCAATCGCTCGATGTCTTTTTTCCTTTTTTCCCAGTCTTTAACATTAGCTTGAGTATCAAATTTTCTCTCATCAAAAGCCATTATTCCTTTTGATTGCACCGAGCTTGCCTTGGCTACTTCATAGAAATCCTTTAACTCCACCCATTTATTATGAGAACTAAGCAAAGGTTCAAATTCGTCAAGAGTAGAAGTGGAAAGGCCAATTTCTTTTTCCCTCATTCCGAGAAGCAAGCCGCTTTTGATATAAAGAGGAAGAACGCGCGAACTGAGTTCAGCCCAGGGAGCAGCCAAAGGAACCAGGGGCTTCAGAGTTTTAAAAGCTTCGCGAAAGCCAAGATAGCAACCCCGTTCAAGGTGAGCGGCAGCTTTATTTAGGGCTGATTCAACTTCTAAATAAAAAGAGGCTGGAGGCGCCGAGACAACTTTTACCTGAGATTGACAGGAAAATAAAAAGAAAAGAAAGGAAAGAGAAAACCAAATATAAAATAATAATTTCCCAATATTTCGGAAAGAAAATAGGGACACAAAGAAAGAAAATAGGGACACAAACATTTTTTAGCCTTTTAAAATTTCTAACTTAAAATACTTTTTAAAATTTGCCTTATTAAAGAGACCAATAGAACTTTAACCATCGGCCTTCCTTATCTATCTACTTTTCACCACCTAATATCATCATAGATTAAGCATATATGCCTATCAAATATATTTTAAATTTTGCAGAGAGCTTAGTCTAAGATTGATCCTCAAGATGAAAATAGCTCTTTGGTGGAAAAATTGGGATCAGAGGTAAGGTTAACACCCAGTTTCTTTAATCCAGCCTCATCACCTGGAGTTGGCATATGGGTCATATGGACTTCACAGCCTCTCAGATATTTCAATTTTTCGAGGGCCAGTTGTGTAGTCGGGTTAGTTGAAGCACTAATGCTCAGACTGATGAGAACTTCCTCTAGGTTAAGGCTGATGGCTTTTGTGCCGATAATATCTTCCTTCATTTTGCGAATAGATTCGATCGTTGAAGGAGAAAGGAGATGGATTTTATCGGGAATTTCAGCCAGCCTTTTTATAGCGTTAAGAACAAGGCTCGAAGCGGCATGCATTAAAGGAGAATTCTTACCAGTAACAATTGTTCCATCCTTGAGCTCAATGGCTGCGCCACAATAGACCCCTTTATGGCCCTTCCCCTTTTCGGCCGCTTCCCTGGCAGCCTCCCGGGCGGCTACAACCACTCGCCTGTCTTCAGGTTTTAACCCTAATTCCTTCATCAAAAGCTCCACCCTCTGCACTGTCTCCCGTTCCATAAAACCCATAGCATACTCACAGGCATAGCGAAAATAACGTCTTATTATTTCTTGGCGGGCAGCTTCTATGATTGATTCCTCATCGACAATACCAGCGGAAACACAGTTTACACACATGTCCGTGGGCGATTTATATACTGATTCAGAGCCAGTAATCTTTTCCAGAATTCGCTTCACTACAGGAAAAATTTCAACATCTCGATTGTAGTTGATAGCTACTGTACCATAGGCTTCAAGGTGAAAGGGGTCGACTAAATTAAAATCCCCAATATCGGCCGTAGCCGCCTCATAGGCCACATTGGCTGGATGTTTCAGAGGGAGATTCCAAATAGGAAAGGTTTCAAACTTGGCCAGGCCGGCCTCAACTCCCCTTTTATGCTCATGATAAAGCTGGGAAAGACAGGTGGCCAACTTACCGCTTCCTGGCCCAGGACCTGTGACAACTACTAAAGGTCTTTCCGTCATAATAAATTCATTGGCTCCATAGCCTTCGTCGCTCACAATAAGATCAACATCCGTGGGATAACCTTTGGTATAGGCATGGCAATAAACCCTTATGCCTCGCCTCTCAAGTTTATTTTTAAATATCTTAGCGGCAGGCTGATTCTCATATCGGGTGATAACTACCCCTCTAACCTCAAGCCCCCACTCCTTAAGTTCATCAATCATCTTAAGAGCGTCAGCATCGTAAGTAATACCGAAATCGGCTCGCAGTTTTCTTTTCTCAATATCGCCAGCATAAATGCAAAGTAAAATCTCGGCTTTATCCTGAAGGAGTTGAAGTAGCCTCATTTTGACGTTAGGATCGTAACCTGGAAGAACCCGGGCGGCGTGATAATCATAAAGAAGCTTGCCTCCAAACTCGAGATATAATTTATTGTTAAATCTTTTAATTCTTTCCAAGATAGCTTTAGTTTGCGCTTCAAGATATCTTTCGTTGTCAAACCCTACTTTTTTCATTAAATTACCTCATTTTTAAAATTCAAATAAAAATTTGAATACATATATGGCCTTTTTAGTTAATTAAGTCAAATTAAAGAGAGAAAAAATCAATTTCAAGAAAAATAAAACGCTACTTTGACATGAGATATCGAGAGGCCCTCTTTCTTTAATTTTAAAAAATGAATATTATTTAAAAGAAGAACTGTTTGGGGAAATGATGTCCTGTCGCCAATGCGGGAAGAAAGAGGCTTCTCAAATCATCGGGTTTTGTCCTTCCTGTTTAAGAGATAATTTTAGCCCGGAGCTTGTTTGGCAAGTGCATTCTTCCCGTCTTAAATATGGTCTACCTCCGTCACCATTATTGGAAGAAGGTGGTGTTCGCTGTCGCTTTTGCGCTAACCAATGCCTTTTAACCGAAGGAAAAGTTGGCTTTTGTGGTCTTAGAATTAATCGGGATAAACAGATTCGTTCAGTGGCTCCGGCCAAAAAATTTGTAGCTTATATTTACTATGACCCTTTGCCCACAAACTGTTGTGCTGCCTGGTTCTGTCCAGGATCAAAAGAGAAGGGGGCTAATTTAGCGGTCTTCCTTTATGGTTGCAATTTTGATTGCCTTTTCTGCCAGAATGCCTCCCATCGCCTGATAAATCAATCCCAGTTTATTTCTCTTGAAGAATTAGTTGAGGCCGCCTTAGCACCTCAGGTAAGATGTGTCTGTTTCTTTGGAGGCTCCCCTGAACCCCAGCTGCCGTTGGCTATTGAAGCTAGCCAAGAAATCAAGCGTCGTTCGAAGCATCTCATTCATATATGCTGGGAATGGAATGGAGCTGGTCATCCCTCCCTGGTTCGAAAGGCTACTGAAATAAGTTTAGAAACAAAGGGCGTGGTCAAATTTGATCTTAAGGCTTGGTCACCTGAGCTCGGCCAGATTCTTTGTGGCGTATCCCTCAAGCGTTCTTATGACAATTTAGCCATGCTCGGCCGTCTTTTTCCCCAAAAGAACCTCCTGACAGCCACCACTCTTCTTGTTCCCTACTATGTCGACGAAAAAGAAGTTGACAGCATCGCCCGCTTTTTATCCTCAATTAGTCCTGACTTTCCCTATTCACTTCTCGTTTTTCATCCTGATGACCGTATGAGGGACTTACCTGTTACCCCCCGGGATCAAGTTATGGCCTGTTATGAAGCTGCCTGTCGCCATTTAACAAGAGTGTTCATCGGCAATCTCCATTTATTAAACAGGATTCTATGAAAAAAAGCCCTCTTCTTTCTTGGCTTTGGGTCATTCTCTGTATCGCCTCGATTTTGACGATAGTTCCTCTTGCCCGGTCAATTCAGAATTTTGTCACCAGGTGGTTAGGTCGATCCGCTTTTGGTTATTTTGTTCTTCTTTCAGTGACCTTGTTTCTGACCTTTGTGGTCTGGCTTCTTTTCTTCCGTCTCAAAGTACGTCGAATATCAAATTATCTGTGTCTCGCAGCTGTTGGCTTCGCCTATATTTATTTCACTCTAAAACTCTGGGCTCATCCCGAAGAGGCTGTTCACTTTCTCGAATACGGTCTACTTAGTTTTCTTCTTTTCCGGGCTTTAAGAAACCACTTTTCTGATATAAGTATTTATTCTTCTGCTCTTTTCTTGGGCGCGTTGGTGGGTATATTCGATGAGATTCTGCAATGGATAACTCCCGGAAGATACTGGGATTTTCGCGATGTCGGTCTAAATGCTTTGGCTGTTCTTCTTTTTCAAGTGGCTCTGGCTTTTGGCCTGAAACCAGAAGGTCTGACCAGATTAGTTCCGCCCCGCTCTCTTCGTTTTGCCTCTATTCTCTTATCTTCAAATTTAATTCTCCTGGGTCTCTGTTTTTCAAATACCCCAAAAAGAGTAGAAGCCTATAGTCGGATTATTCCTGGACTTTCCTTTTTGGAGAAAGAAGAAATTATGCATGACTTCACGATAAAGAAACACAATTTGCCTGGCCTTGGCCTTTTTTTCTCTCGCCTCAATCTGGAGGAATTGAGGATTCTGGATGAAACCAGGCATGAAGAATTGGCCGCAATCCTTAAAGAATGGGCTGATAAGCCCTACGAAGATTTCCTCCGAATTTATAGCGCTCAAAAAGACCCTTTTGTTCACGAATTCCGGGTAAGGATTTTTCGCCGCGATCAAAAATTAAAGGAGGCCTCTAAGCTTCCCCCCGGCCGTAAAAGAGAACAGGCTCTTCTGGCCGCCTTTAGAGAAAACCTTTTTCTTGAAAAATATTGCCCCCTCACGCTGAGATTATCAGGCTATGCCTGGTCAGCCGACTTCACCAATAGCCTTGCTCAAAAGGTAAACCCCCAAGCCAGCTATCGCTCCCCAATTGGGGCCGGTTTCTGGCTCTTCCGAAAAGAAAGATATGTCTGGATAACAATTTTACTAATAGTAATTTTTTTAGCCCTGATAAATTTACTTTATGCTTCATCAATCAGAAGGAAGAATAAAAAAATCAGCCAGCGGAGGGAATCGAACCCTCGACCTGCTGATTACGAATCAGCCGCTCTACCGACTGAGCTACACTGGCTTTAAATATCCCTCTCCATAGATAACTAAATCTCCCCTGGATGTCAAGGTTAGCTTTCGGATAAAGAAATGATTTTATTTTTTTGATTGGAGTCAATCTGTTTTTATTTTTCTAATTGGCAAATTAACCAAATTCCATTAAAATACGCTCGTAAAAGAGGAAATGAAAATAAATTTGAGCCTCCATGATTATCAAAAAACTTGAAATCCATGGCTTCAAATCTTTCCCCGAGCGGACCAAAATCCTCTTTCATCCTGGAATTACAGCTATTATTGGTCCCAATGGAACTGGCAAAAGTAATATAATCGATGCCATTCTTTGGGTGCTGGGCGGAACAAGACAGAAGGCTCTTCGGGGCGAAAGAACTGAAGACATTATCTTTAATGGCAATAACAGGCGAGCTGCTTTGGGTATGGCTGAAGTCCTTTTGACCTTAGAAGAGGGAAACGAAGAACTCGTCATCAGTCACCGGTTGTTTCGTTCGGGCGAAAGCGAATATCGCCTTAATGGCAAACCAGTGCGCCTTCGAGATATCCAGGAAACCCTATGGAAAAAAGAAGTGGCTGAAAAAGATTATTACATTATTGAACAAGGAAGCATTGGCCTTTTGCTGACCTCCAAACCCCAAGAAAAGAGACAGCTCCTCGAAGAGGCTGCAGGGACTGCCTTTTATAAGGAAAAGAAAAGGCAGGCTCAGCTTAAGCTGGAAGATACTGAACAAAATCTAACCCGCCTCGAGGATATCATCTCTGAGGTGGCCAGATTGAAAAACTCCTTGGCCCGGCAGGCGGCAGCCGCTCGCCGTTATCGCCAACTCAGGGAAAGAATAAGAGAATTACGTAGCTTAATGTATTTAAAAAAATTGAACCTGCTGGAAGAAAGAAAAAGAGATATTGCCTCTGCTTACCAGAACTGCCTCGAAGAGGAAAAAATTTGTTTAAATGAAATTAAGTCTCTGGAAAAAAAGATAAGTTCCCTTCGCCAGGAATTATGGGAAGCTGGTCAAAAACTCGAACAGGAGCGAGAGGACCTTCATTCTCTTGAGAAGCATCGCCAAAAACTTGAAGCTGAAAAAGAGACAAGAAGAATTGATTTTCTTGAAGAAAGAAAGAGACAGGCCTCAGAAGAAATTAAACAGCTTGTAGAAGAAAGAGACGTTATCGAGCAGGAACTTAATCTTTTAAAAAGTGTGGAAATTGAGCTTGAAGAAGGGCTGAAGGATAAGCTCGTTGCCTTTAATCAGGCCAGGAAAGAATGGGTTGAAAACGACGAAATCCGACGCCAGATCGGGGCTAATCTGCAAAAACTTCGTGATGAACATATGCAAAAAGTTGTTCGTTTAACCGAGGCTAAAAATAAGCTAAGTCGTCTTGAGAAAGAATTGGAGCTTTCTTGCAGGCAAGAAAATAAACTCCGAACCCAAATAAAAAGAGTAAGTGAGGAACTTCAAATAGTTCAGGCGAAAATTAACGAGATAAAGGATCATATGGATAAGGTAGAAAAAGATAAAAAATTGAGGGAGAAAAATATAGAAAGGCTCAGTCTCGAAAGGGAGGCTCTAAACAAGCAGCTTGAAAAAATAGAGGAAGAGACTAGGGAAAAACAGGAAAAAATAGAAGTCTTGACCTATGAAATTAAGGCTCTGAAAAAGATTATTGAGTCATCGGCCAGTCAGCTTGAAGCGGAGATTCCGGTAAGCTGGGGAAAGTTAATTGACCTTCTTAGCTTTGATCCTGGATCTGGTCGCCTGCTTGATACTTTTTTGGGCGAAGCCGCTCACGCCTTGGTTATTCCAGCCGAGGCTCTAATCAATAAAGACATTCCTGAATTTAAAGGGAAGCTCTTTATCCTTCCCAACTCCAGACCTACTCCCAAATTAGAATTACCTAACCATCCAGAAATTGTCGGCTGGCTCAAAAGCTCCATCCATCCCCGAGATCCCCTAACTTCAAGATGGAGCTGGTTCCCCGATGCAATAATTGTCCGCACTCTGAGAACAGCTATTGAACTCTGGCTCCAATATCCCAATCTAAATTTTATCACCTTAAAGGGAGAAGTTCTCCTATCGAATGGCCTGATTAAAGTCTCTGAAAGCTCCGAAGGACTTTTTGCTCTGAAAGAAGAAGAACAAAGGCGCCATCAGGATTTACTTAAAATTGAAGAAGAAATGAATCCTCTTCTAGAGAAGTTAAACCAACTAAAGAAGGAAATCACAGAAATAGAAAAGGCTCTCGAAAAAGAAAGAGAGGAATCTTTCCATTTGGAAAAGAAACTCAAGGAAATAGAGAAAGACTTAGCTCGTTTAAAAATGGAAGAAAGTCAGCTTCTTCAAAATGCTGACCTTTTTCAAAAAGAACTTGAGCTCCTTCTTCAGGAGCAAAGGCAAATAAAAGAAAAAGTAAATCCAGTTAAAGAAGAAATAAATCTGGTAAGTGAGGAAGAAAGAGTTATCAGAGAGAAAATTTCGGCATCGGAGCAATTCCTTGAAGAAAAAGAAAAAAGCCTTAACTTGCAGACACAGCGCTTGATGGAATTAAAGTCTCTGGTCGAAATTGAAGAAACCAAAAAGGGTCATCTCCGGCGCCAAATGGAAGATTTGGAACAGAGAAAATTAAACCTTAATCAGAAAATTCACAACCTTAGTCTTCAGATTGAAGCCTGGGAAAAGGAGGAAAAGGATTTAAAACAATTCCTAGAAAAAATAGCTGAAGATATAAAATCGGTTGCCGCCAAAATTGAAAAGAAGAAAGAAGAAATGGCGGCGCTTGAAAACAGGTATGGCTTGCTCCGAAAGGAAAACGAGATTGAGGAGAAAAGAATTGCTGAATTGAGAAGTTTGTACGAGAAAAAAAAGGATGAACGTATACGCCAAGAGATAGCCCGGACTGAAATTGAAAGAGATCTCACCAATCTGAGTGAAAATTGCTGGCAGGAATTGCGCAAAACCCTGGAAGAACTCAAAGCTGAATCCCCCCAGAAAGAAATGTTTATTGAAGAAATTGAGGCTGAACTGGAAAAAGCCGAAGAGGAGCTTCAAAAATTTAAAGCCGTTAATCTAATGGCAGAAGAAGAATATCAACAGCAAAAAGAACGCTACGACTTCCTTATCACCCAAAGAAATGATCTCCGGCAATCGATTGAGGCCACTCGTGAGGCGATCGATAAAATCGATGAGGAAAGTAAAAGGCAGTTTTTACAGGCTCTCGACCAGGTCAATCGTAATTTTCAGGAAATTTTCAATTTTCTTTTCCGCGGTGGCCTTGCTGAAGTCCGCCTCACTAATCCTGAAAATCCTTTGGAAAGCGGGGTTGAAATCATGGCACAGCCCCCAGGTAAGAAACTTCAAAACATTAATCTTCTTTCTGGAGGCGAAAAGAGTCTAACCTCCCTTGCCTTTCTCTTTGCCCTCTTTCGAACCCGACCTACCCCCTTCTGCATTCTGGATGAGGTTGATGCCGCTCTAGATGAAAACAATATTTCCCGTTTTCTCGATTTAATGGAGGAAATGAAATCAACGACTCAATTCATCATTGTTACCCACAACTACAAAACGATGGAAGTGGCCGATTATATTTATGGAACAACCATGGAAGAACCCAATGTCACTTCCCTTTATTCCGTTCGCCTTGAAAAGAAGCAGGAGGCGTCAACTCTTTCATGAAGGTTCAGCTTTTCGTTCCACCGGGTGGCTATCTAGCTGAACGCTGGTCCAAGGGAACGTCGATGCCGCCCCTTGGTATCCTCTATATTGCCGCCTTTCTCGAAAGGGAAGGGATCGAAGTCGAGATCATTCCAGCCGATATTCTTAATTTAAGCTGGCGCCAAATTGCCCGGAAAATAGAGGCTGATCGAGCTGATATTATTGGGGTCACCTCAACCACAGAAAACCGCTTTCAAAGCTTCAAACTTCTTCAAATCGCTCGCCAGACCAATCCTCAAGCCGTTACTGTTCTCGGTGGACCCCATGCTTCAATGGCCCCAGAAGACGCCCTGATTCATTTTCCTGAAATCGATGTGGTGGTTCGAGGTGAGGGCGAATTAACCATGGTCGAACTATGTCGGGCTTTAGAAGGAGGTAAAAGAAATTTTGATCGGTTGAAAAAAATTGAGGGTATTTCCTATCGCCACAATGGCCAAATTATTGCTAATCCGCCGCGGGCCCTTATAGCTGATTTAGACTCTCTTCCCTATCCTGCCTTTCATCTTATTCCCTTTGAAAAATATAATTTTAAAATTCCTGTTCTGGGGAAAGGCTTGCTTCCGGCCATCAATATGATGACCTCTCGGGGCTGCCCCTTTAACTGTAATTTTTGTGCTACCCCTGTCAATTGGGGTCGCCACGTTAGGGCAATGTCTCCCCTTAGGGTCATCGAGGAAATAGAATTTCTGATTGAGCGCTATGGAGCGAAGGTCATTTATTTTTATGATGATACCTTTAACCTTAGTTCGCACCGAGTCGAAGAGATTACCGGTCTTATGATTGAAAGGCGTCTGCCGATCAACTGGTGTTGCGAAGTGAGAATTGATCTTATGTCGAAAGAGCTCCTCACTCGAATGAAAGAAGCTGGCCTCTTTCAAATCTCCTTTGGTCTTGAGGCCGGTTCAGAAAGAATCCGTAATGAAATCATCAATAAAAAAATAAAAATTGAGGATTTCCATAATTTAGTTTCCTGGTGCCGGGAACTCGAAATCATTCCCAGTGCTTTCTTCATTTTCAGCCACCCCACTGAAACCTGGGAAGAAGCCCAGGAAACGATAAAGATTATTGAAGAGTATCAGGGAAAAATAGAAGCCACCGTGGCGATACTGCACATATATCCTGGAACACCTCTCGAAAAAGAGGCGAAACAAAGAGGTTTACTCCCACCTGATTTTACCTGGAGCAAAAAACATATTCCCGGGATTGTTACTTTACCAACAGCTCAGGGAGATGTGCCTCTCTTTATTGACCGGCTCAGTTGGGCTCAAATCTCAGAACTTCTCTTCCGGTGGTCCATGAGCGGCGGTCGTATTTCCCTTTGGAGAAAGGCAGTTAATGTGATCAAAAATATAAGAAGCTTTGAAGATTTAAAACGCTATATTATTATGGCGTTCGTCTTCCTGAAATTGAAACTGAAACAAATGAGCAAAAAGATCAGGAAGGCCAGAAGCAAATAAAAAAGGAGGGCTAATGCATACCTATCTCTACATTATTCTTGCTTACCTTCTGGTACTTACGATAATCAATTTTATCCGGTCCAAAAGAATTAAAAGCCAGGAAGACTTTATGGTGGCTGGTCGAAAACTCAAGTGGTCAGTCATGGTTTTCACTCTTATTTGTACCTGGATCGGTTCTGGAACCTTCATTGCCGGCGCAGAATTTGCATCTAAGGCAGGTTTTTCAGCCCTTTGGTTAGCTGCTGGTGCCTGGGTTGGGATAATTGTTATTTATTTTTTAGCTGGAAAAATTCAAACCTTTGGTCAGTATACCATCGGCGATATTCTTGAAACCCGTTATGGCCAAGCCGCCAGAATAATTGGGGCCATTGCCTTGATAATTTCATTTATTGCTATTGTTTCTTATCAGTTTGTTGCTGGCGGCTTTATCCTCAATGTGGCCACTGACGGGGCTATTTCTGATTCAGTGGGTACCATCATCGCAGCTCTGTTTGTTATTCTTTTTACCGCCTTAGGAGGCATGGTTGCCGTAGCCTATACGGATCTTCCTAATGGCATTATCATACTTTTGGCCTGCCTTCTTTCTGTTCCCTTTGTGTACATAGCTGCTGGTGGCCTCTCTACGGCCACGCAAACTCTTCCCTCAGGTTATTTCGCTGTCGTCAATGAACAGTTTGGCGCCCATCCAACCCTCAAAGTTGGAGGCTACTTCCTATCAACTCTGCTCCTTCTTATGGGGGTTCAGAGCATGTATCAGAAATTTTACAGTGCCCGCACTCCCAAAGATGCTAAAAAAGCTGTCATTCTCTGGACCATAGGCACCATTTTCGTCGAAACAATGGTGGTCGTCATTGCCGTTTTCGCCTACAGCAAATTCAAGGATCAAATTGACCTCTCTATTCCTAAGGAAGGGGGTAAGGTGGTGCTCATGGCTGCCCGAAATTTGGTTCCACCCCCTGTAGGTGTTTTGCTCCTTGGAGCTGCCTGTGCCGTAGTGATAAGTACCGGCATGAATTATCTTCTATCACCTTCGACGACCATCATGAGAGATATCTATCAGCGTTTCCTCAAAAAAGAGGCTGACCAGAAAACGATGGTGGCCATCCAAAAAACCTTGGTCACTTTGCTTGGCGTTATAGCCTTCCTTCTGGCTACAAGGCTTAAATCGGTTCTCGAGATGAGTTATTTTGCTTATACAATTTATGGTGTGGCCATAACTCCGGCTCTTGTTGCTGCTTTGGCCTGGAAAAGAGCAACGAAAGCTGGCGGACTGGCCTCCATTGCTTCGGGAACTATAGTCTGTGTTGTCCTGAAAATTCTGGCCGAAGTACTACCTCCTGAGAAAGTTCCAGAAGGCGACCCTTGGGGAATACCCCTAATTTACCCCTCCTTTGCTGCCTCCTTAATTACCCTGATTGTGGTGAGTCTTTTAACGAAAAAACCAAAGCCTGAAGAACTTGCCCAATTTTTCTCTGAAAAAAAATAAAAATGAACACTGGACTTGTTCAAGACTGGCGTTATTTAAATCATAACATGGGCCCCTATCATGTAGAAAGCCCAGCTCGCTTAGAAGTTATCTATAAAATGATTGAAGCTGAGCCCGCTTTTTCAAATCTTGTTTTCATTAAACCAAGAGAAGCTACAGAAGAAGAAATTGCCCTTATTCATTATCCTAGTTATATTGAGCGCCTCAAAGAAACAAGGGGAAAACCCAGGGTTATTCTTGACCCTGACACTTCAACCTGTGCTCTTTCCTATGAAACTGCCCTGCTAGCTGTGGGTGGTGTTCTTGAAGCAGCTCAAGCCATTATGGAGAAAAGGGTTGATAATGCCTTCGCTCTGATTCGTCCGCCTGGACATCATGCTGAATCTTCCCGGGCTATGGGTTTTTGCTTATTCAATAATGTGGCCATCGCAGCAAAGTGGCTGAAGAAACAATTTGGATTGGAGAAAATTTTGATCGTTGACTGGGATCTCCATCATGGTAACGGAACCCAGCATGCCTTTTACCGGGAAAAGGAAGTCCTTTATTTCTCCACTCATCAGTTTCCCTTCTATCCTGGAACTGGCAACTGGGATGAAGTTGGTGAAGCAGAGGGAACTGGATACACCTTTAATGTTCCTCTTTCTCCCGGTAAGGGAGATGCTGATTATTTTTTTATTTTTAAAGAAATCCTTTACCCAATTGTCCAAAGTTATCAACCCCAGTTTATCCTTGTTTCAGCGGGATTTGATATTTATGCCGGCGACCCCTTAGGCGGAATGATGGTCACAGCCAAAGGCTTCGCGGCCCTGACAGCTCAACTTATGGAAATGGCGAGGGAAAACTGTGAGGGAAGGCTTCTCCTTGTCCTTGAGGGTGGCTATAGCTTAGAAGGCTTAAAAAATGGGGTTAGGGAAATTCTTTATCAGCTTTCTGGCTTAAGGGAGCCTCCAGTTTTGGAGCCCACGATTTCTACCTTAACCCGAAAGGAACTTGCCCCAGCCTTTGATTATTTAAAACTTTATTGGCATAAGAAGTAAACCAAAAATATCCAAAAATTATCGACTCTATTTTCGGCAATAGAAAAAAATAAAAATTTAGGCTGAAATTTTAATTATCGTGTTCTTCTACTGCTTTGGAAGTTCCATAATAGTCCAAAATCAGAAGATGATCCTGTCGCGTGCAAAAACGCAGGGGTTCAGTGCCAGGTAAAAAGACTTCCCGGAATGGCCAGAGACAACTGGGGGTAGCTAATAAACCTGTTTTGCGGTCAATGGTCACAAAGTTAAGATTGGGAGGGACATCAAAATCCTCATAATTAAATTCCTGGCCGTTTTCTTCCGCCCTCTTCTTTTCAGCTTCAATAATTTTTTTAAAAAAATTTATCCAGACAGGAAGAGCAGCCACTGCTCCCGCCATTCTATCACCGATGGTAATCTTGGTATCGAAGCCAATCCAAACTCCAGCACAAAGAGAGGGAGAAAAACCAATAAACCAGGCGTCGGTATAGTCATCGGTTGTGCCTGTTTTTCCAGCCAGAGCCTTATCGTTAAGTAACGGAGCCGCCTGAGAGGCTGTCCCTCTTTCGATGACTCCTTTTAGAAGATAAGTCATTATATAAGCTATTTGAGGTGAAATTACTGTTTCGGTCTGGGGGAAATTTTCTTCAAGAAGATTTCCTTCTTTATCTTCAATGCGGCGAATAAAGTAGGGTTTAGCTCTTATTCCTTTATTGGGAAAAACAGTATAAGCGGAGACTAATTCAAGAAGACTTATCTCAAAAGATCCCAAGGAAAGGGAAAGATAAGGATAAATTGGTGAAGTTATACCGAACTTCCGGCAATATTCAACTCCAAGCTGGGGAGAAATATAATCAAGGAGGCGGGCCGTGACTACATTTCTTGATTCTTCTATGCCTATTCTCAGGGTGACTGCTCCTTTATATTTTCGATCATAATTGCGGGGCGCCCAGGGCTGACCAGTCCAGCGATCAATAAAAGTTACTGGTTCATCTATAATTTGACTGGCTGCAGTGAAGCCATTTTCAAGAGCGGCGACATAGAGAATAGGCTTTATGGCTGACCCAACTTGGCGTAGTGCCTGAGTAGCCCGATTAAATTTGCTGCGGCTAAAGGAATAGCCACCCACCATAGCTTTAATTTCACCTGTATTGGGTTCAATGGCTAAAAAGGCTCCTTCAATAAGCGGCTCCTGGTCAAGGGAAACTACAATTTTTTTAGAAGCTTCATCAATTTCTTTTATTTCCACATCAATGATATCACCAGGCTTAATGAGCTTTTCGAGATTATCTTGTTTTGTCCAGGCAATGTTTCTATTGGTCAGCAAACCGAGATAATCTTTAATTCTGATTGTGGCCTCCTGCCTTGAAACGGAAAGGACAATAGCCTGAACGACATCTCCAGGCCTCAGAGGGGCCATCCGCCAGCTTGGAAGCCAAGCTTTATTTAGATCAACTTTTTCCTCCTGAAGAAGATTTTTCTTATCCTTTCTCCAGCCCTTCAATTTATCTATTTCCCTCAATCTCTTGAGCAAAGCCTCCTCAGCCCAGCTCTGCATCTGAGGATTCAGAGTGGTATAAATTCTGAGTCCCGATCGATAGAGAAGATCAGCTCCATATTTTTTTTCCACATATTTCCTTACCTCTTCAAAAAAATATGCCCCAAATTCAGAGCTCTGCCGGTGAAGGGGAAGAACATTGAGGGGTTTCTTTTTGGCCTCCTCCGCTTCTTTCTTGGAAATAAAACCTTCCTCGGCCATTCTTGTTAGGACATGATTTCGTCTTCTTAAAGTTATTTCAGGGTTAGTATAAGGGGAATAAAGTTCGGGCCCACGAAAAATTCCAGCAATCAAGGCCGCTTCTTCAAGGGATAAATCAGAAACACTCTTGCCAAAGAAAAGATTGGCGGCAGTTTCAACCCCATAAACGCCATGGCCAAGATAGCATTGATTACAATACATTTCGAAAATTTTTTCTTTAGAATATCTTCTTTCAATTTGCAGAGCTAGGTAAGTTTCTTTGAGCTTCCGACTCAAGGTCTGCTGGCTATAAAGAAAAAGCTGGCGGGCCAACTGCTGGGTGATGGTACTTCCTCCCTGGAGTCGACGAACCCGGCCTTGTCTTAAATTGGCCATTATAGCCCGTAGAATACCCCGGAAATCTATTCCGCGATGTCGGAAAAACCGAGGGTCCTCAGTGGCAATAATAGCCTGTTTTAAAACTAGAGGTATTTTCTCATAGGGAATTTTAACCCGACGCTCAATGGCAAATTCCTTGACTGGCGAGCCATCATCGGCCAGGACGGTGGAAATAATATTGGGCTCGAAATGTTCGAGCTCGCTAACATTAGGTAAATTTATTTTAATGGCTCTGAAAATCCCAGCAATTGTGCCAGCAAAAATAGAGAAGCCAAATAAAATTAATAAAATAAGCCAGAAGCGCCATCTTTTCCGGCGGCTTCTTTTAAAAGTCAATAAGCTTTTTTTTCTTTTCATATTCTTGAATCTTACCAAAAAGTAAAAGCTAATTCGAGAGGCCCTATCCCGATAACTTCTTCCTCAAAAGGGACATAACCCGTCGAAAAATGATTTCATTAATTTTTTCCTTGCTTTGAGTGGCATCAAGATGATAAATATGGCGTCCCCTAATCCTTTTAAAAATTTCCTCAACCTTTTCGAGATATCTCTCCTGTTCAAATAGGATATCTTTCTGGCGGCGGTGAAGAATTCGGGCAAGACCTTCCCTGGCCGGTAAATGAAGAATAAAAACAGCATCTGGACGGGGAGCAAAAGCTTCATTCTGACGCCGGATAAAATCAGGCTCAATTCCCCTGGCTCCCTGGTAAGCCATAGTAGAAAAATAATAACGATCAAGAATTACAATTTTATTCTGATTAAGGGCCGGCTCGATGGAACGTTTGACATTATCCTGGCGATCTCTCAAAAAAAGCTCAAGTTCCTCCTGAGGATTGAGGGCTTTCTCCACTTTTGCCTTAGCCCTTATTTTTCTTCCCCATTTGCCCCGCGTTGGTTCCCGGAGAATAACCACTGGCCAACCCATTTTCTTCAATTTCCACGCCAGGAGCCGAGCTTGGGTTGATTTTCCCGATCCATCAATTCCTTCAAGAACCACTAAAAAACCTGGTCTTTGAAGCATGTTCTCCTTTTTCCGACAAATCAATTTATTCCTTGCCATGATAAACCATAAAGGAAATCTCAGGCAACTTTTCTCGGCTAAACAAAGTTATTTTTTTGAAGAAGGAAAAAATTAAACCAAACATTTATATGAACTACCTTAACTCATTTTATTTGTTCTTCATTCTATTCAGTTATTTGTTTTTTACTTTTGCCTATGTTAATTTTATAATGTTAAGGAGGTAGATTTAAATGCGAAAGTATCTTTGGATCGGCGGAAGCGGTTTTGTCCTAGGACTTCTTGTGGCCGGGCTAATTTTGATTCAACCTGAAAATCAGGAAAGACAACTAAGCCCCACTCGGATCTCTGATAACAATTTCTCCTCTCCCTCTCCTCTTTACGCCTCAACCTTGCCTGAAGCTGTTTCGCCCTTTGATTTTGCCCGGGTGGCCGAAAAGGTTGCTCCGGCAGTAGTTAAAATAGTTTGCGAGCGGATAGAAAAGGTGACGCGATTTGAGGAATGGCCCTTTGACGAATTCTGGGATCGCTTTTTCGGGATCCCCAGAAGGCAGCCTCGGGAATTTAAAAATACTTTTCAGGGGACAGGCTTTTTTATAAGCTCTGATGGTTATATCGTCACCAATAACCATCTGGTTGAAGGAGCAAACAAGATAACAGTTTTTACCAGTAAGGGCGATGAAATCGTTGCCAAAACGGTTGGTTTAGATGCTCGAACCGATTTAGCTCTAATTAAAGTTGATGGTAACAATTACCCCTTTGTCGAAATGGGCGATTCTTCCCAGATAAAGGTTGGGGAATGGGTTCTCGCTATAGGTAACCCCTGGGGACTTGAACATACAGTTACGGCTGGAATAGTCAGTGCCAAAGGCCGGCAACTGGGCACGTCCGAACCAGTGTATCAGGATTTCATCCAAACAGATGCCGCCATAAATCGGGGTAATTCTGGTGGTCCTCTGGTCAACTTAAAAGGTGAAGTCATTGGAATTACCAGCAATATTTTTTCGCCCACTGGAGCCTATGCTGGTATCGGCTTTGCCATTCCTTCCAATCTGGCTAAAAAAGTTGTAGCCCAGCTAAAAGAAAAGGGCCGAGTTATTCGGGGTTATCTTGGCATCGTCCCCACAGCCATTAATGAAGAATTAAGACAGGTTCTAAAGCTAAAAAGCAAAGAAGGAGTGGTCGTTAGCTCAGTGGAACCTGATAGTCCAGCCGATAAGGCCGGATTAAAACAATATGATGTCATCCTTGAGATTAATGGACAAAAAGTTAAGGATGACATGGATCTTCGCTTTAAAATTGCTGAAATTCCGCCTGGCTCTAAAGCCACCCTTAAAATCATAAGAGATGGAAAAGAACAAACTCTTACCGCCACTATTGGTGAATTGCCAGAGGAAGAAACAGAGAGGACTCCAGAATCAGGTCCGGAAGATATTGGTCTAACCGTGACCACTCTAACCCCTCGGATAGCCCGATCCTATGGCCTGAAAACTCAGGAAGGGGTCCTTGTAACTGACGTAAGTCCTTTTAGTGAAGCAGCTAAAAAGGGAATTCAGCCAGGTGATATCATCCTTGAGGTAAATCGAATTAAAGTCACTTCAGCCCGGGAATTCCAGCAAGCCTTAAGACGGATAAAATCCGGTGAGCCTATTTTGCTTCTTATGCGGCGGGAAAGAGAAGGCCTAAGCCGCGATTTTATTGTCACTTTAAGGATGCCTTGATTTGAAGTTTACGAAGCTTCATTCTTTAGGTAATGATTTTTTAGTTATTGATCACGGGGAAATCAGTCTGACAATCGATTTTGGCCAGTTTGCCCGAAAAGTCTGTGATCGTCACATAGGGGTTGGAGCCGACGGCCTAATCATCACTTCTATTCGCAATGCTTCAGAAGGCATCGTCCATTTCCGCATTTTTAATGCCGATGGAACAGAACCCGAAATTTCAGGTAATGGACTTCGTTGTGCAGCTGCCTGCTTATATTATCATCAAAAAATAAACACCCCTCGAATAATTTTTTTAACTTCAGCAGGAGAAAAAGAAAGTACTCTTATTGAAGCTTCTCTTACTAGCTATATAATTCAAATTGACATGGGTGTTCCCAAGCTAACTTCTAAGGATATTCCCTTTGATGATGGTTCTTATCATGAAAAAATCATCGACTATCCTCTCTCGATAAATCAAAAAATCTATCCCATAACTGTCGTTTCGGTGGGTAATCCCCATTGTGCTATTTTCGTCGACCGCTTTCCAGCCAGAATCGAATGGCATCAACTTGGCCGGGAAATCGAGTCCCATCCCTTCTTCCCCAATCGAACCAATATTGAATTTATCCGGGTTTTAAATCGCCGCGAAATTGAAGTCCTCTTCTGGGAAAGGGGCGTTGGTGAAACTCTCTCCTCTGGCAGTGGCTCAACTGCAGCCGCCGTAGCCTCGATTCTTAAAGGACTGACGGATAATCAAGTAAAAGTAAAAACCAGCATGGGTTCAGTTCTAGTGGAATGGCAGGGTCAAAAAGTCTATCAAACCGGACCAGCTGAGGTTGTTTTCGAAGGCCGATTGGTCATTTAAAAAGAGTAAGTCAGCCCAAGGCCAAGAATAAAAACTTTAAGGTTATATTTTTCAATGAGAGGATGGGGACCAAATCCAGGTATGGATTTTTCTCTTTCTTTACCCAGAGCATAAATATAAGCAAAATCAATCGAGACTCGTCCAGAGCGATAGCCAACTCCGCCTAATAAGCTAAATTTATCGACGTCAATATTCATGACATTTAGGGACTCATCGGGGGTAGCGTTGCGATCATAGCCAATTCCACCGCGTAGAAAAACACCCTGAGGAAAGGCGTATTCCAAGCCTGCTCGGCTGATTAAAATATTTTCGAAGTTCATAACTTCTGATGTTCTAATCTCCCCTATTATAGGGATATTTTTAATTACCTTATCAACTTTATCTAGCGAGGACCAAAGGGTATATTGAGTGCTGGCCGAGAAAAGAAGACGCTCACTCAAACGGTAGGAAAAGCCAGCTTCTAGGTCCCAGGGTAAATTAAAGGAGGTCTCAGAATCAAGCTTAAGTCTGAAACCTCCATAGTTAACGGCGGTCGTGCCCGCCAGATTTATTTTGCCTGGGCCTCTTACACTGAAGCCCACCGCTCCTTTTTCGGAAAAGCGATATAAAAGACCGAAAGAGGCTGAAATGGTTGAGCCACTTTCTTCTTCTTTCATCTCGCCAAAGGGATCCATTTTAGTGCTGACATTTAAAATTCCATGATAGAAATTGAGGGCAAAGCCCACGGAAAGTCTTTCATTAATTTCGAAAGCCAGAGAGGGTGAGTAGGAAATAATGCCTAGGGTGGATTTAAAAGGAAAGCCCAGATCCGACTCTTGCCATTCGACTCCCCCACCGGCAAAGGGAATATAAGCTCCGAAGCCAACCGTTATTTTTTCATTCATTCGATAAGTAACAAAGATCTGAGGAACAGAGCTTTCAAAGCGACTTTGAATTTGCTGGCCTGTAGGGGCTATATAAATATGGGTCGGCCAGATATGAAAGCCATTCAAAGAAAAATTAAAGGCATCTCGTTGTCTGACGAGACCGGCTGGATTGTAGAAGATAGCACTGGGATCATCAGCTACAGCAATAAAGGCTCCGCCCATGCCCATAGCCCGACAACCCAGCAAAGTATTATTCCAACCACCGGCGCTCAAGGTAAGGGGAAAGATAATTAGGACCAAAACAAAGCCAAATTTTTCCTTTTTTTTGGTCATCTTTCTCTCCCTTTTTAGGCTATTTTTTAATAATAATTTTTTGATGTTTATATCTAATAAGAAATTTGGGTAGAACGTCAAGAAAATTTTTTGTTTGTTTTTTTAAAATCGGTCGTTTGATTTTTTATTGGTATCTATTTGGGGGAAAAATCAGGCTTTAAAATGAACAAAGCCCGCCGGTTTTAAAAGACGACGATGGCCCTGATCTACTACCCAAAGATGGCGATCCTCTCTGATCTCGCCGATTTCGTAAAGTCTAAAGCGGTGGCTTGCCTGAACGACCCTTTTCCTTTTGGATGGCGAAACGGTAAAGAGCAACTGATAATCCTCGCCTCCGTTAAGGATAAAAGGCCAGGGATCATGGAAATTCGCCCGTAGAGCAGGGTGAATAGGAATCTTGGTTAAATCAATTTCAGCCCCAACCTTGCTTTCCTCACAGATATGGTAAAGATCAATGGAAAGACCATCAGACGTATCAATCATAGCTGTGGCCAAGTCCCTTTGAGCCAACCACGTACCCAGACGAATTTGGGCAACCGGATCAAGGAAGGCTTTTATTAGAACATTAATCGAGCCTGTCTTTGCTTTTTTGTTCTTCGCCAGCCCTTTTTTTCTTTTGAGAAAATGAAGACCAGCGGAAGCTAAACCTGGATAACCTGATATCCAAATTGTATCCCCAGGTTTGGCCCCACTTCTCGTAATAAATTTTTTGGCCTGGCCGATAACTGTAATGGATATAATTATAATTTTCGATCGACTAAGGTCACCGCCCACAAGAAAAATTCCTTCTTGTCGACACAGAGATTTTATTCCAGCCATGAAATCCTCAACCCAGGAAGGAGGAATGGATGGGGGCAAACCAAGACCAAGAAGACAATAAAGAGGGCGCCCGCCCATAGCCGCCACATCGCTTAAATTGACTGCCAGGCTTTTTCGACCGAGAAGATATGCCGGACCAAATTCCCTCCGGAAATGAGTCCCTTCAACCAGCAGGTCCTTAGTAACAATCAAAAAGCCTTTATCTGTTTTTAAAACAGAAGCATCATCACCAATATTGACTAAAATAGACCTTTTAAGGCCGGGAAAATCCTTCCGAATAGCGGCAATAAGCTCAGACTCGCTGAGCTGTCGCAATTTCATGACGGGGTTTAAAAGGAGAAATGACTAGAGCTGACTCAAAAACCTGGTTAATATTTTCGACAAATATAAATTCCATTTCCTTTTTAATTTTACCTGGGATATCGACTAAATCTTTTTTGTTCGGAGCGGGCAAAATCATCTTTCTTATTCCTGCCCGCTGAGCCGCCAGAACCTTTTCTTTCACCCCTCCTATGGGCAAAATATTGCCTCGTAAAGTAATTTCTCCTGTCATTGCCACATCGTGTCTTACCTTAATATCTGTACAGATTGATATAAGAGCAGTGGCAATTGTTACTCCAGCAGAGGGACCATCTTTGGGAATAGCTCCCTCAGGAATGTGAATGTGGAAATCATATTCACTGAAAAGGGAAGGGTCAATACCAAATTCATCAGCATGGGAGCGTAGATAGCTCAGGGCTGCCTGGGCTGATTCTTTCATTACTTCACCCAGAGAGCCAGTAAGAAGTAAACCGCCCTTGCCCTTCATTTTTGTAGCTTCAACGAAAATGATTTCACCACCTGTCGCCGTCCAGGCCACACCGGTAGCTACCCCAACCTGGTCCTTAGCCAACATCTGATCGCGGAAGATTCGTGGTGGACCAAGAAACTCTTCCAGATTTTTTATCGTTATATAATGCTTTTCCCTTTTCCCTTCAGCCACGCGGCGAGCTACTTTCCGGCAAACAGCGGCAATTTCCCTTTCTAGATTCCTTACCCCGGCTTCCCTTGTATACTGAGAAATTATTCTCTGGACAGCTGCTCGGCTGAAAGAAATGAGGCTTTTATCTAAACCATTTTCAGCAATTTGCTTGGGAATCAGATGACGAAGAGCAATCTCAAGCTTTTCTTCTTCGGTATAACCGGGAAGCTCGATTATTTCCATGCGGTCGCGAAAGGCAGGATGAATTGGATCGAGAAGATTAGCTGTGGCAATAAACATAACTTTGGAAAGATCAAAGGGAACACCTAAGTAATGATCGCGGAAGGAATGATTTTGCTCTGGATCAAGAACTTCAAGAAGGGCTGAAGAAGGATCCCCTCGGAAATCAGCCCCAATCTTGTCCACCTCATCCAGCATAAAGACGGGATTATTGCTTCCAGCCTGTTTAATACCCTGAATTATTTTCCCTGGCATAGCTCCAACATAGGTCCGCCGGTGGCCCCTAATTTCAGCCTCATCTCTAACTCCCCCGAGAGAAATACGGACAAACTTGCGACCCAAGGCCCGGGCAATAGAACGACCAAGGGAGGTCTTACCCACTCCAGGAGGACCAACAAAACAAAGGATTGGGCCCCGGATTTTCTGGGAAAGGGACCTCACAGCCAAATATTCAAGAATTCTCATTTTGACCTTTTCGAGACCATAGTGGTCCTCATCTAAAATCCTTTTGGCGGCCTTAAGGTCAAGATTATCCTCAGTGCTTTCATTCCAGGGAAGAGAAAACATCCAGTCTAAATAATTGCGGACGACGGCCGTCTCAGCTGATTCAGGATGCATCTGGCTTAAACGGTTGATCTGCTTCTCCAGTTCTTCCCTAACCTCATCGGGCACCTGTAATTTGGCCAGCTTTTCCTGATAATTTTTTATCTCTTCCTGAAGCTCACTTCCCTCGCCAAGTTCCTTTTGAATTGCCTTAAGCTGTTGACGGAGGAAATATTGGCGCTGAAGTTTATCCATTTCTCCTCTGGCTTCACTACTAATCTTGGATTGAAGATCAAGCAATTCAAGCTCACGCATTAAAAGCTCATGAACCTTTTTTAATCGCTCAATTGGCTCAATTATTTCTAAAACCTTCTGGGCTTCTTCAACTTTTAAATCAAGATTAGCGGCGGTAAGATCGGCCAGCCGACCAGGATCTTCCATGTTGGCAGCGATTATTAGGACTTCTGGGGGAATATTCTTCCCAAGAGAAGAAGCCTTTTCCAGGCCAGAACGGATGTTTCTGATGAGAGCCTCTATTTCAATAGTTTTTTCGGTAATCTCAGGTTCATGGATAACTGTAATTTCCGATTGTATTACCCGACCATCATCTTCAAAGGTTTCAACCTTGGCTCTCACGAGGCCCTGAACCAGAACTCTTATCCGGCCGTCAGGCAACTTGAGCATTCTGATGATCATGGCCACTGTGCCCATATCAAAGGCATCCTCTCGCTTGGGATCCTCAATTTCCATGTCTTTTTGCGTAAGGAGCAGAACCATCCGATGGCTGGAAAGGGCTAGGTCAATGGCGTTTTTAGATTTTTCTCGGCCAACGAAAAGAGGCACAATCATATAGGGAAAAACAACGATATCTCGAAGCATCAAAACGGGCAATTTTGATGGAATTTGAAGCCTCATTCCGCCCAAGTCTGAGCTTTCTTTTCCAGAACCTCCCTCAAAATCGAAGGGAGAATTTGATTTTTCTTTTTCCGACTCACTCATTTATTCCTCCAACTTTTTCAGCCAAAAATCAAATCTACTTATAATCTTTTTTATATTTTTTTAATTTTATAGTCAGCACACCATCTTCAAGCCAGGCAACAGTATGATCGGGAAAAACGAGAAAAGGTAATGGGATAAAACGAGAAAAATGACCGTACTCTCTTTCGAGGCGAATATAATGGGCCCCTCTAGCTTTTTCATCCTCCTTCTTTTTGCCCTTCAATTCAATTTTATTGGCATGAACAGTTACGGAAATCTCGTGAGGCTCAACTCCAGGTAATTCGATTTCCACCACCAGTTCTTCACTTTGTTCATAGATATCAACTCTGGGAACCCAGGGCATAGGCCAGGAGGGGAAAATCTCTCTTATGTTTTCCTCTTCCTTTAACTGCCTGATAGAAATATTTGTTTTCCTGGAAATCCTGCCTGACTTGGATTTCAAACTCATAGCCGATTATTTCTCTTTTAGGAGATTCTCAAGCTCCTGCTTGAATTCGACGACATCTTTAAATTCCCGGTAGACCGAGGCAAAACGAACGTAGGCCACTTTATCTAGCTCCTTTAATCTATCCATTACCAGAGCCCCTATTTCAGCTGAACTCATTTCTTTTTCTGGTTTTTCCTGAAGTTTATTCTCAATTTCTTCAACTATTTCTTCTAACTTGGAAACCGGAATTGGCCTTTTCTCGCAGGCTTTAAGCATTCCCCTCAGAAGCTTTTGGCCATCAAAGGGCTGACGGCTGCCATCCTTTTTAACGACCATAAAAGGAACCTCTTCAATTTTTTCATAGGTGGTAAAACGGCGCTTACAGGCTAAACATTGACGACGCCGCCGAATGCTCAAGCCCTTCTTGCTTTCCCTTGAATCGATAACCCTGGTATCAGGATGCTGACAATAGGGGCATTTCATTTAGCCATCGATCTCCCTTAATTGGCTTATTTTAATTAAAGATAAACTTTCTCTCCATAATATAACATAGCCAATAATGCATGTCACGACCAGCTGAAGAGCGTGAGTGACCAAGGTCATACCCACAGCCAAATTAGGGTCGAGGCCATAAAGGGAAGTCAAGGCTAGCTTGCTAAAATAGTGGAAACCACCAACCATACCGGGAGTAGGGATTGAGGCACCCACCATAGTCAAAAAAACGTAAGGGAAAAGAAAGAAAAAAGGAATATTAACTTTATAAGCCTGAAAAAATACCCAATAATAAAAAATTATTAATAGCCAGACTATAAAGGAGAAAATTATATAAGCTAAAACTGCTCCCAGCGAATGAAAGAACTTAAGACCGATAATGAACTCTTCAGCCAGATTTAAAACACTTAAGCGTAGCTTCTCTGGTAAAGGACGAAATAAAAAGGCAATAAAACGAAGAGATGGTTCTTTAAAAAAATAAAGGAGAAGACTGGCAACAAGAAGAACGGTGGCAAAGGCTAAACCTATAGTTCCCAATAAACGAAGATTGGCGCTGACAGCTTCCTCAACTTTGAAAAGAGCTACATAAAGAGGCTGGGCCATTAAAAAAAGTCCAAGAAGAAAGCACATGGTGAAGATATCAAACATCCGTTCAACCACCACCGTCCCTAAAACAAATCCCTTTTTCATACCCTCTTTTTGAGCCAGGTAAAGGGGCTTGACCACTTCGCCAAGTCGGCCAGGAAAAAGAAAAGTTACGGTGAAGCCAACGGCGTTGCTGGCAAAGAGATTCCAGAGGCTTATTTTGGCTTTTTCCGGAAGAAGAAGAAAACGCCAACGAGCCCCCCGGGTGAAAAGATGAAGCGGAGTAAGAAGGACGGCCAAAGCAAATATCATGGGATTAACCGTAGTCAGATACTTAGCTACCTCACCCCAATCGACACTGCGGAAAAAAAAGTAAAGAAAAATCAGACTGATGAGAAAAAAGATAGCCAGGCGAATTATTCTTTTATTTATAGTTATTTTATCCAAAGTAGCCTCTTCTCTTGAAGTGGTCATGTTATCAACATCCCCAAATCATGTCAATTTAGGCTGATTATAGTCGGGTTCCTGTCGGCAGATTCTAGTCTTTGGATAAAATTAAAAAAATTAACGTAGATAATCTTAGGCCAATAAGAGTAAACATTAGCTTAAGAAGGTTCGACCATTTTTCTCTAAGAAACAGGGCTTGAAATAGGCTAAAAGTTTGGTATATTTAAAAGAGAATTGCTGGGAAGTCGTCTAACGGTAGGACATATGACTCTGGATCATGGAATCGGGGTTCGAATCCCTGCTTCCCAGCCAATGAGGGGCTTTCCAAGGAGAAAGCCCCTCGCCTTTAATTAAGAAATTTTTAAAGAAATTCCACTTTTTTCAAATCTCGTCTTAAAATATTAAGCTTTTTAAAAAATTCTTTTTATATTAATCAAATTTACTTTATATATTCCCTGCTTTTTTCGCTATTTTTATTCCTCTTCAAAAAAATCTGACCTTTAAGCCAGCAATCGCTTTGAAACTTCTCTCTTTCTCTTTTTTCTTTTAATGAGGTCATAGCTGTTAAAAAATAGCGAAGCTCCTAAAGCAGCCAATAATAATCCGAGGGTCAGCTGATTAACTAGTTCCTCGGGGGGCTCCCATCCAATAATTTCCCGAATTAGAAAGGCAGTATAGGAAGGAGGATGGTCATAATAACCTAGCTTTTCCCTCACTTGCCAGTGCCAGTCGGTAAAGGGACAATATCCATAACCATACCAAAGACCAAGAAGAAACCATGAACCAAGGGTAAGAAGGATAATTATCAGATTGATTAACCTTGTTTTCCGCCAAATCCAGGCAAAAAGATTAAACATAATTAGAGAGGAATGGAAAATAAAAAAGAAGAGATTTAGACCCCTATAAAGAAATTGCATTTAAATAGAAACAACCCCGACTTTCTGTAGCTTTTTCAAATTGAAAACAGCGCTACCGGGATTCGAACCCGGGTCTGATGGCTGAGAACCATCTGTCCTAGGCCTCTAGACGATAGCGCCATTAATTTCCATTAAATAGCAAATACCCTTCTCCCTGTCAATTGAAAAGAGCTGACTTGGACAGGGAATTAAATTACTCTTTAAATGAATTCAATAGTCGCCGGAGGTTTTGGCGTCAGCTCATAGGCAACCCGGGTAACTGAGGGAATTTCTTTGATTATCCTTTCAGTTACCCTGGTCAGAACTTCCCAGGGAAGAATTGACGGTTCAGCGGTCATGGCATCTCGGCTGTTGACTGAGCGAATAATTATTATGTCTCCGAATTTGCGTTTATCTTTCTCGAGGCCAGTACCCTTATCAGATAAAAGGACGGCAAAGGCCTGGAAAGGCTCAAAGGGACTTAATTCTTGCTCGACAATCTTGGTCGCCTGTCTAACTATGGCCACTCTCTCAGGAGTTACCTCACCCAGTACCCGCGCAGCCAGCCCGGGACCGGGGAAAGGCATTCGTTTTAAGATAGATTCTGGCAAACCTAGCTTCCTGGCTATTTCCCTGACTTCATGTTTAAAAAGAGTTTTAAGGGGCTCAATTAGTTTAAATCCAAAACTCCTTTCTGGATCAATGCCAATTTGCTCAAGAATATTATGCTGAGTTTTTATCCCTTCCTTAGTTTCAATGATATCGGCAGCAATCGTACCTTGGATTAGAAATTTAACCCCCTTTTCTTTAATAATCCGGCTTAGGGTGCCATAGAAGGCCTGACGAAAGGCCTTTCGTTTTTCTTCTGGATCAACAAGGCCTGAGAGGGCTCTGAAAAAGTCTTCCTGGGCCATAACAATCTCAACGGGAATGCCAAGCTCGGCAAAAATTGATTGAACCTGCTGTGGTTCTCCTTCTCTCATGAGTCCGTCATCAATAAAAACCACCTTCAAACTGGAACCAAGGGCTTTCCAGGCAAGAAGCGTACAAGTTGAACTATCGACACCTCCTGATAGGGCGGATAAAGCCCCAGCCTCACCTACTGTTTTTTTTATAAGCTCAATTTGGTCATTAATAAAAGCTTTAGCCTCCATTCCTTTCTCCTGAAATTAATCTTACCAAAAAATTTACTCAATATTTATATTTTACCCGATTTTATCCCAACTCATGTAATTTTAAATAAGTTCTAGAGCTTTTTAATTTACCTTCAACTTTTACTTATAATTTCAGTTTACTTAACCTACATTACTTAAACCAATAAAGCAAGCAATCTTATTCCCTTAGGTTAATCTTCGTCCTGAAATATTTTTTTTCTGGATGGCCAAGCTAAAACATCGAATCTCTGCCAATCCTTAGAATCGTTGATTATCAAATGGAAAGCACCGAGATTCAAATCAGCTTTCATCGAGCATAAGATAGACCATGCCCAAATTTTTTAGTCTTAAATTTTTTTGATATGATTAAGATATGAATATATTCATATTTAAAGATCAGCAAGAACTGGCCCAAGAAGCCGCCCGATTGATAATTGAAGCCTGGGAAAAAAAGCCCGATCTTGTTCTTGGTCTTGCTTCTGGACGAACTCCCCTTAATCTTTATAATTGCCTCGTCCAGGCTTATCAAGAAAAGAGAATCGACTTTTCCCGAATTAGAGTTTTCGGCCTCGATGAGTTTAAAGGCTTAAATCATGACCACCCTCTCAGCTTTGCCTCTTATTTCAAGGAGAATTTATTCAACTTGGTTAATCTTCGTCCTGAAAATATTTTTCTACTGGATGGTCAAGCTAAAAACATCGAATCTCACTGCCAGGCTTACGAAGCGTTGATTACTCAAATGGGAGGCATCGATATTCAAATTCTGGGAATTGGGTTAAATGGACATATCGGTTTTAATGAACCGGGATCCTCTTTTGGCTCAAGAACCAGGCTCCAAATTCTAACGGAAGAGACAAGAGCTGCTCATCTGGCCTATTTCCAGGCAATGGGGGAAGAAACACCTGTAATGGCCTTAACTATGGGCTTAGCGACCATTCTTGAAGCCAAAAATATTCTTCTTCTAGCGACCGGGGAAGAAAAGGCCCAAATTGTCCAGGAGGCTCTTGAGGGGCCAGTGACCACTTCCGTTCCGGCCAGTTGCCTGCAATGGCATCCTTCAGTTTACGTTTTCCTCGATGAGCCAGCCTCAACCTTTCTTAAAAGAAAGGCTTTCTATCTTCATTGTCTAAAATTAACTTGGCCAAAGAAATATTCCCTGAGACTTTTCTAAAAATTCATTAATTTGCAGGAGCCTATCTTTTGTTCTAATGGGTAAATTCTTATTTATATCCAGAAGCTGTTTGATCTTTAAAACTTTTTTAAAGTTTTCCCCACAGTAACAGATTTATTTAAGGATAGAAATTAAAGGCATTTTTTGAAAATTTTTCTAGGTTATTTGAAGACTATTTTTTTGAACTGGCTTTAGTTTTTTCAAATAAAAGCTTGATTATTTCCTCGGTTGCCGGATCTTTAATCCGGTAACAGATGCGTCGCTCTCGGCGACGGCCAACAACAATACCTGCCTGTTTTAAAATTCTTAAACTCTGAGAAACATGGGGCTGGCTCAAAGAAACACATTTTTGCAATTCACCTACACAACATTCGCGCTTCATTAATTCCAAGACAATTTTTAATCGGGCGGGATGGGAAAGAGCTTTAAATTTTTTAGAAAGTTTAATCACCTGCGCTTTAGCCACTTTCTTTTTCATTGTTCGCTCCTTATAATTTCGATTCTAAATATTAAATTTTATTTATTGAACTGTCAAGTTTTCTGTAAAAAATTTTTTATTTTCTAATTAAAAAATTATTTAAAATTTTTTAAAAATATTTAAATATTTCTAAAGAATAATTTGAGGTCCCTATATATTTTAACATATTATCGGCCAATCGGAAATATTAATGAGAAAAGTCCTGATCAAAATTAACGATATTCGTGAATTATCTTTTGTAAATAATCGATAATTTTCTTTTGGAGAGCGTCTCGCTGTTGGGGCGTTAGTTTAGATTCAAAGTCTTTATAATCTTTCCAAGTAACCCCGGCTCGCAGATAAAGGTTATCCACTTCTTGCTGAGCTTTCTCTGGCTCGTCTTTATATTTATCCCAGATGAGGGCTGACCTGGCAGTGAGGTCAATATAAAGCTCTTCTGTCATCTTTGGCGCCTCTGGAGCTTTGCCCGCCTCCACCTCTTCTTGCATGGCCTCAGGTTCGAGCTCTTCTTCCCCAGAAAGCTCTCCTTCTCCATAGGGCGTTTCCTTTTTGGGCGAACAGGATAGGAGAAGGAACAAGCAAAGGCTAAAAAAAATGAACAATAAAAAAGGAAATCTGTTTATATTTAGTCGGGATAAAATACTTTGAAGCTTTATTACCCTCTTTTTCATTACCCCCATCTTTTCCCCTTGCCCCGATTTAATTATCAGCTTTGTTTTTAATAAATTAGAATGAAATTTCGCCCAAAGAATGCCGGGGGCCGGACTCGAACCGGCACGGTTGTTGCCAACCGAGGGATTTTAAGTCCCTTGCGTCTTCCCGTTCCGCCACCCCGGCATCTTTAAAATCAGTAAGTCATCATACTATAGCTTTCAAAATCCTCTTCCTTTAATTTTTAATTGCCCATCCTTTGTTTATTAATTATATTCCAACCTTTTCCTTTTGACCACAATATTGAATAAACAAGGTATGGGACCATCCCCAACCTCTTATGCGCGATCATAAACAGAACTAATTATATCCCAGCCAATCGCTTCGAGCAAGTTGGAAGGCTAAAATCAATTATTTTTTTGCGGACTTAATTTATTTGGCTTTAAGGAAATTTAGATGTAATTATCAAAAAAGGAAGGATAAAATGTCGGTTGGGACTCCCCTTGGGGGAATTGCTTCCTTCCGCTTCAGTTGAGTTTTTCTAGCTTGCTTAGGCGCTTTTTTATGGACGCTTAAGTTTCATTTGCTGGAAAAACAATAAGGCACTTTTTTGAAGCACCATAAATAGCTTTAGCCTATTTTTGAAAAGACTGATAAATGCTAAAGGGAAAATAAAATTTAAAAAAAATTTAACTTGTAAAGAGCAATGAGAAACATGAGCTCTTCCTCTTCAGGTCAAGCCAAATTCAGGGAAATATTTAAAACTCTTGATGATCGGCTAAGGGACGGAATCATTTTGCTTAAAATAATCATGATCAGGGGAAAGAAAGCTTTTTGATGAGAGGGCTGTTGATGCCTGCATTTTTCTATTTAAAGAGAGGGGCTATCGATTTAAATAAGAATATCGTTATATCAATTATCGATAAAAAAGATGCCTACAGGGAAGGTAAAGGGAAACTCATCTGGAGAAGGGATTGAGGGCAAAAGACCCAAAGGATCGATAAGCCCGAGTTTTATCTTGCCCGCAGCTTCCTCCGGCCAGCGCCAGAAGCGTTTGGTGGCCTCTTGGGACAATCGTTCAAGCCTTGACGTAAGATAGCTTGACCATTCTTTCTTTTTTAAAGCGCCGGCCATTCTCTCCTCTTCTTTTTCCGCCATATCAATCGGAATGTAAGTCAGAAGCCGTAAAATTAAGCGAAACTCCTGAGATGAAAAAGGCTTTTCCCGACGGAGAATCCAGAAAAAATAAGGTTGCCATTGAACCAGCCAGCACTTTGAACTCAGAATCGGCACCATAAAAAGAGAGGCCAGAGGAAGAACCTTGGCCATGATCCCTTTAAGGGATGGCCATTCAACCAAGGGGCCAATTTCATCTTCATCGAAAACAACTAGAGGTTCCTCAAGGGGTTTAGAAAAGAGCTGGGCCTGTTCTTTTAAAATCCCAATTCGCCGGTAGCGAAATCTCTTTTTCAGAAAATTCAAATCGCTCTCAATTGTTTCAGGCGATGCCAAATAAAAAGCCTTCATATTTTTGGCTAGATAAACCAGCTTCCATTTTTCCATCCTCATCAACCTTAAAGAGACTTAAAAAATAATAAAAAATTGTTGATAGTTAATCAAACCTAAATAAAAATTTGGCTATAAATTGGTATTTAAATAATCACCAGGTTATCTCAACGGGTTAAATTGCCTGAGAAAATTAGATTTATTAAAATAATTAAAAAGGAGGAAAAAATGTTCGCTCGGGGAAGAATGTTTGGCGGCTTCCGTTTTGGCTTCTTCCCTTTCGGTTTCTATTTCCACTGGCCACCATCATATCCGAGTAAAGAAGAATATTTAAGGATGCTCAAAAGATACAAGGAAGATCTCGAGGCTGAACTCAGAGAAGTGGAAAAAGAAATTGAAGAATTGAGCCAAAAGGAAAAAGTTTAAGTTAAAGCAAAAGGTTTTAAAAAATTTCTATTAAAATTTCAATTAAAATTTCTATAAATTAAATATTTCTATGAAGGAGTAAAATTTGAAAAGAAGAGAGTTTTTTAATTTTTCTTGTTTGGCCGCCCCAGGTTTACTTCTAAGATCTCAACCATCTGAATCTTTCCCTGAAATTTCAATTACAGAACACCGGAAAAGTCTGATGGACCCCTGGATAGAAATTGACCTGGAGGCCATCAAATGGAATTTCCTGCAGATCAAAAAGCGGGTGGGAGTTAAGGTAATGGCCGTGGTCAAAGCCAATGCCTACGGTCATGGCTTAATTGAAGTATCTCGGGTTTTAGAACAAGCCGGGACTGATTGGCTGATGGTGGGTAAACTTGAAGAAGCTGTCCGACTCCGCGAAGCTGGCCTAAAATGCCCCATTCTTAACTTTGGTCCCTTTAGTCGCCATGAGGCGGAAACAATAATTAATTATCGTCTCAGTCAATCAATTTGGACGGACGAAGTTTTTTATCTCATTGAGGCGGCTGCCAAGAAAAAGCAAAAAGTTTCCATTCATATTGATATAGATACCGGAATGGGCCGAACCGGCCTTCCCTATCAGCAAGCTTTTTCCCTAATTGAAAAAATAGCCCTAAGTCCCTATCTTTCTCTTGAAGGTTTGGCTACAACCTTAACGGAAGAACCGGAATTTGATCGGGAACAGGTTCGGCGTCTCAACGAAGTTTATTTTCAAGCGAAAGAAAAGGGCATCAATTGTGGACTGCGCCATGCGGCGAGCTCAGCAGGCCTGCTCACTTCGCCTGATTTTTATTTAGACATGGTCCGTCCTGGCATTACTCTTTATGGCTATTACCCCAATGAGCAAACTCAGAAAGAAGATCCTCTCGACCTCAGACCAGCTCTTCGCCTTAAAGCCAGGGTAATTTTTATCAAGGAACTGAACCCTGGAGAAACCCTTTCCTATCATCGGGTTTTTAAGGCTCCTCAAAAAATGAGGGTGGCTACCCTGGCCATAGGTTATTCCGACGGCTACCAGGTCCAGCTAGGTGGTCAAAGCCAGGCCATAATCAGGGGGGAAAGCTTTCTTGTCCTTCCTCTGATAACCGCTAATCATCTTATGATCGATCTTAAAAAAAATTCTAAAATTAAAATTGGCGATGAAGCCATTCTCCTTGACTCTGAAAAAAGCTCTCCCTTAACCGCCGCTTCGCTGGCGTCAGCTTCGGGAATTTCCACCTACCGCCTTCTCTTAGGATTAAATCCGCTCCTTCCCCGCCGTTATCTCTGAAAGCAGCTTGGCAAGGCCCTGAAAAAGCTTTTTAACCCAAAGTGTAAAGTTTTTTAATCTTTGCCTTTAAATTTTTTTATCTAAATCTGTTTTTATTCAGTTTTTATTCAGCTTTAATAAAATCTTCCCCCTTTTTCCGCCCTTAGTTCTCTTAAATGGATCTTTCTCAAGTTGGCACAAATATTGCTCTTAATTATTCTGGAGAAAGGGGAAATCATGAAAAAAGGGAATAAATGGCTTTCTCAAAAGTATATATAATGTGGGAAGTCAATGAGATCAGAAAAAGTCCTTGATCAATGGGACATCAGTCAGGCCAAGAAGGGCGAAAAAAATTACACCAGGAATTAGTCGATTTTTTGGAGAAATAAAATGAACCATAAATATTTTAGCGAGCGCCTCAGGACCTATTTTGATGGCGACCTTGAGGCCCATGAAAAAGAGCTTATGGCCCGCCATCTTGAGCAATGCGAAGATTGCCGTCATCAAATTGCTGAGCTTAGGGCTTTACAAAGGAAGGCTCGCTCCTTAGAATCTAACTTGAAAGACGAAAATTACTGGAACTCATTTACTCAGAAAGTTATGACCTATATTAATAAAAAAATCGGATTTAGGGAAGGGGCCAGGCCTCTTTTTGCTGATTCCTTTATTGAAAAGAAAAAGGGACTGACATTTAAAGTAATCGCCTTTCCCCTTTCTCTGGCGGCGCATATTGCCGCTGTTTCTCTCTTGGTTATTCTTCCTTTACTCAATCCAGGGACGCCACCTCCGGTCGAAATTTATACTGCCTTTGTTGCTCCGGTTCCTCCTCCGCCTCCACCCCCTCCCCCACCTCCGCCTAAAAAACGTTCCTCAGAAGGAAAAACAAGAATAAGGCCCGTTCAGACCCAGGCTATTATTCAGCCGGGAAAACTTATTGCCCCAGTGGAGATTCCTCAAGAAATACCCGAAGAACAGGTCAGCGATTTTGGCGTTGAAGGCGGGGTGGAGGGAGGAGTCGAAGGCGGGGTGGTTGGTGGGGTTTTAGGCGGGGTGGTTGGTGGCGTTCTCGGTGGGGTCATTGGCGAAGTGGAAGCTCCGGTAAGGGCCTTTGGTGATATTAAGCCTCCCAAGCTGCTCCACAAGGTTGATCCGGTTTATCCTGAAGTCGCCCGTCAGGCTAGAGTTGAAGGCGTCGTTATTCTTGAAGCGACCACTGATATTTACGGCCGAGTGCAGAATGTTAAAGTAATTCGCTCCGTTCCTCTCCTTGACCAGGCGGCCATCGATGCCGTTCGGCAATGGATTTATGAGCCTATGATCATCAATGGCCGACCCCGTGGCGTTATTTTTATAGTAACCATTACTTTTCAATTAAGATAATTCAGCTAAAAGAAAAGCCCGAGGCTTCAAACCTGACAATAATCCCTGAGAAGTTAAACTTTTTTATTTAGATTTGAACTCCCTTTGTATAAAAGATTTTTAAAGAGTCTCATATTTAAAAGCTAATGGTTTTCTTTTTTAAAAATTTCATTATCAGGTCCAAATTAACGTCCATGGCCAAGGGCTGATCGGTCCGAAAATTGAAAGAAAATCTTTTAAAAAAGACTAAAAAAGATAAAATTAACAGAATGGAATGAAAAGATTAGCCAATTAAAAAAGGAGGGAAATGAGATGAGAAAACATGGGGTTCTGATTATTCTCCCTATTTTGGTTGCTTTGATTGTTTATCCGCTTTCCCCGACCCATCTTCAGGCCAAGGTTAAAAAAGTAACTTATATTCCCAAGCCCGGAGAGTATAAATATACTTTTGGCCAGCATAAACCCGTCCTGAGTATCAAGCCAGGCTGGATTATCGAAACAGCAACTGAGGATTGCTATGATGGCCGGGTCAAATCGCCCCTGGATATACCCACGCAGGTTATTCCACCCGACCATGATAATCCCCAAACAGGACCCTTTTATGTTGAAGGAGCTGAACCTGGTGATACCTTAGCTGTTCACCTGATTAAACTGGAGCCAGCCCGCGATTATGGTATCAGCAGTTATTTCCCCTTTTTCGGGGCCCTGAGTGTCACCGAATACACAGCTTTGCTTCATTCTCCTTTGCCCGAAAAGGTTTGGTGGTATGAAATAAATCGGGAAAAAAATACAGTTCGCTTTAAAGCTTTGAGCGGCAATTTCACCTGGGAAATACCGATGCGGCCATTCCTCGGCTGTTTAGGAGTTGCGCCCGCCCATAATGAAGCCCGATGGACGGTCGTTCCTGAAGCTTTTGGCGGCAATCTCGATTTTCCTGAGGTAAGAGCTGGAAACACCATTTATTTGCCCGTTAATGTTAAGGGGGCTCTCCTTTTCATGGGCGATGCCCATTTGGTTCAGGGAGATGGAGAGATCATTGGCACCGCGGTTGAAGCAGCCATGAAAGTTACTTTCGTTGTGGAGGTTATTAAAAGCTGGAAGATCAGCTGGCCTCGAGTGGAAAGCGATGAATATATTATGAGCGTCGGCAGCTACCGGCCCCTGGAGGATGCCTTCCGGATTGCCCATAAAGAGATGGTTGAATGGCTGGTTAAAGATTTCGGCCTGGAAATGATGGATGCCTATCAGCTTCTTTCCCAGGTCGGGGTCGCCAGAATAGCCCAGGTAGTTGATCCGAATTATACTGTGGCGGCCTGCTTCCCCAAGAAATATTTACCCGAGGGTAAATTAAAAACGCCTCATAACAAATTAAAATCAATCTCAATTAGATGAAAAATTCAATCTTTGATCAGGTAAAATTCGGCCACCTTGAGGGCCAGGGAGATCGCTTCAAGATCAGAGCGATTGGCTAAAACAATCACCGTTAGATTTTTATCTGGAAAACGTTGGTAGGCTGTACGGAAGCCAATGGTCTCACCATAATGCCAGATCCTTTGATGACCTTTCCAGGGATTAAGAAACCAGCCAAAGCCATAGGCCGCCGGGTTCCCATCAGGCTCGGTTGGGCCTCTACCGGGAACCTTTACCGGAGTCAGGGCAAGCTTAATTTCTTCTCCATTAAACAATTTATGGCCTCGCCAGGCCTCATCCCATTTGGCCAGATCTTCAAGGGAGGAATAAATTCCGCCGTCGCCCAGGGTCGCTGAAGTTGGACTCTGGTCAGTTTCCACCCATTGTCCCTTTCTTTTGGAATGACCAAAAGCCCGCTCAGGAATTTCCTTCTGGCCGCGAACATAAGCCCCAGTATTCTTCATTCCCAGGGGAACAAATATTCTTTGCTCTAAAAAATCAGGAAGCGATTGGCCCGAAATTTTTTCTACGATTAAACCAAGTAGAACATAGCCTGAATTGCTGTAAGCCCAATGAGTACCCGGTGGAAATTTGCCCTTATCTGTTTTCTTTAAAAGGGCCAGCACCTCTTGATCCCTAATTTGAACTTCCTCAATTGGTTTATTTCTTTCACAGGGAGGCATAAGATCTTCATAATCAGGTAAACCTGAAGTATGCTGAAGAAGATTGAGAATTTTAATCTCCTGACCATATTCAGGGAAATCCGGAAATATATCGGTCAATCGATCTTGATAGGCAAGCTTTCCCTCCCGAACAAGAAGCATGATGGCCGTCGCGGTAAAGGCTTTAGTTAATGAGGCCAGGCGGAAATTGGTGTGATTATCAATCGGACGAAACGTGCGAAGCTCCCTTACTCCATAACCTTTTTTGAAAACTTCTTGACCCTCTTTGATAACGAGTGTAGCTACTCCGGGTTCATTTTTTGAAATAAGGCTTGAAAAAAGGTGATCCACTTTTTGGTGGGGATCAACTTCGCCAACCTTACAGGCTATGGCCAGACCAATCAGAAACAAAACGATAACAAACCGAAAACTGCTCAGGAATAAAGGAATTGACCTCAGAAAAATTATCTCAACCCGCACAGGCTAAATTCACAGATTAAATTATAAAAAATAGGCTTATTCAAAAAAAGGGTTTTTTAACCGAAATTTTTGCTAGAAATGGAGACAATTGTAGAAATGGTGACCATTGGAGGTAAAGAAAATAAAAGAAAAATATATTCCCAATCTTCTTTTTATAACCAATTTTCTTTTCAAAATATAATAATTTTTTAATCTTTCATTTTTCAGTCCCAGATCGGATTTGAATGCTAAACCCATAATAGGCCATGAAGAGAAAGACTAAAGAAGGCTTCATTTGACAAAAGGCCAAAGAATAAAGTAGTTCTTAAAAGAGGGATAAGAAGATGAAAAAAGGGATTTTTTTTAGGTCAGGGGTATTAATTTTTTTGCTCTTTTATTTTTTTGGATCCGCTTCCTCCCAGAGCCAAGTAAGGTTGCTTCGTAGACCAGGCGTGCTCACCGTCAAGTTCAAGCCAATAATCATTCCCTTAGAAAAATTAGAAGCCGCCCCACCCCCTTATGATATCAAGAAAATAATTAAACCCATAACTCTTGAGGAACTGGGCCTAACTAAAGATCAGATGGTAACTTTTAAGAAGAAAGATGGAACTGTCGCTTCAATAAAGGCCGAAGATTATATAAAACAGCTTAATGAATTTGAAAACTTCTTGAATAAATACGGCTTTTCCTTAAGAAACCAGGAAGGGCGGTTGGTTAAAGGTGCGGCAGGCCGTGTTAGGTTTTTAAGACTAAAGGTTCCAGTAGAAAATTTCGATCGGCAGAAAAAAATATTTCAAGCAACGCTTCTTTCCTCCCGAATATATTCTTCGCCTTATCAGACCTGGTTGAAAGAATACAATGAAGCTCTTAAATCAGCCGAAACCCAGGACATATATGATCCCTTTCCATTTAACTGGGAATGGAACTGGGATGATTCCTGGGGGAATCCGGATGGAAAAGGCCTTGAGGATTTTGGCGTCCGTCTGGGCGCCAATTTGTCCATTAAAGGTGAAGAGAATAAAAAGGGGCTTGATCTCAATTCAGCCATCAAGTGCGATTTGACGGTATTCGGAAATAAGGTTTCCTTTATTGATGCCGGAATATATCGGAAAGATAACGATAGTTATTTAAAATACAGTTTGTTAAAAAATCTGAGGGATCTGACAGAAGTAGCCGCCTTGGAAACCGCTGCCGGCATTAAGATGAGTGATGAGATCATTCTCAGATATGATAATAACTATACTATTTTTAAAAAGGACGATCTACTTGAAATTGAATTTCCCTTCCAGTTTACCATCGGGCCGATTCCCATTACCGGGAAAGTGGGCATGACTGGAGGAGGACAGCTCGATGCCCGAGGCGGAGTAACCGACCAACCAAAAATAAGCGCCGGATCTCATTTCCAGTCCCAATTGATTGGCTTTGGGGAAGCTGGAGTTGGTTTAAGCTGGGCAAGTGCTGGCCTTGAAGTCAATCTTATCATCTTGCGGAATTCTTTTAATCTTGGTGGGGCGGTCGAAATAATATCTCCCCCAGCTTTTCAATACTCAGTTTATGGCGATAATAATTATGAGGTATTGAGTGGTAACATAAAAATTTACTGCGAAGTTGATTATTACATAGGAAGTAAGGAATTTGAATTCGAATTGTTTTCCTGGGATGGCCTGAAGTATAGTTACGAACTTTTTAATATAAAGGCGGCGACGCAACCGGCGCTCGCCAAACGTCATCGCTATCTCCGGATCGACAGAATCGCTGGTGTGACCAGATATACAGCCCGAGGGGAAGCCCTTTCCTTAAATCCAGAGGACCAGGAATTTGTTATCGAGGCTGATATTGGAGGACAGAAATACAACATTGTCAAGAAGGATAAAAACAAGGATGGGATTCTGGACAGAAACGACCTGGCTTACAATGAATTTATCTATTTTCCAATTCCCCTTTTTAAACAGAAAAATGGAAAAGCCATAAAAGTTCCCATAGCTATCACGGTCTTTCAAAAGTCAAAATATCCAGGGTTACCGCATTTTAATTACTCGATAGATCTCGCTCAGGGTGATTTAAAAAGGCTCGAATTGCTTTTCGATCCCGATTTAGACAAATTTGCCGACACCACCTGCGGCCAACAAAAAATATTAGCCGCTCAAAAAGACGAAGACATCATTGTTCATGGTGATACCAACTATTTCGGGGAAAGAAATCATGGAATTGAATTCAACTACGGAAGTACGGCTGCCAGGTTTAAAGCAGCTCCTGCCAAAAAAATGGGGACACAAACATTTTTGTTAAAATTCTTAGCCGGATTAAATTATAAATAGAGTAAGCCTTACCAATTAAATAAGCCAGATTAAATGGTAAATATAGTAGGCGTCACCAATTTAATTTTGATTTATGGTAAGAGCCAGTCCCGTGCGGGAATAAGCTTGACGTTTTTTTCCTCTATTTTTTCTTCACCCCGTTGGTCAAATGTGATGACCTTCAAATCATCACACTTAAGTTTATCAGAAGCTTCAGCGAGGGCTCTCAATTCTCGCTTTTTAACCTTAAAATCTGACATATCGGCGCAAACCTGGATGAGTTCTTTCACCTGCCCCCATTCTGTTACAACAAAGTCCACCTCTCTATTGCGGACATCTTTCCAGAAGAAAACATCAATCCTGGGGTTTCTTGCCCGCCTCCTCATCAACTCTATGGCGACGATATTTTCCAGCCTTCTTCCTGTATCCCTGCTCGGTCCGATCCCGAAAACTTCTTTCAACCCCACATCAATCAAATAAACTTTTTTGGGGGTGAGAGCTTGCTCTTTCAGCGAAGGTGACAACCGGCGAAGCATAAGAAAAAGCCTGGAATCCTCCAAATAACCGAGGTAATTAATCAGAGTCCTCTTGGTAACGGGATATACAGTCTTTATCCATTTATAGAAAGCGCTAATAGAAAATTGAGTGGCCGTAGAATTAACCAGATGTTTAACCATTTCTCTCAAGACTAATTGATTTCTTATTTCATAACGCTCAAAAAGATCTCTTAGAAACATGGTTTCCAGGTAAGACTGAAGAATTCTGATTTTTTGCTCATCAGACCCGGCTAGAATCACTTCTGGAAACCCCCCATAATTCAGATACTCTTCAAAGGCATTAGCAATAGAGAAGCGGGCACTTGAATACTGGCTTTCTTCATCAAATTTAACCCCCCTGGCGACGAGGAGCTCTTGGAAGGAAAAGGGAAAAAGCTCATAGGTCAAAGCTCTTCCCCGAAGCTCGGTGGCGATATCGTAGCTCATCAGCTTAGAAGAAGAACCCGTTATATAGATATGAAACTTTCTGGTTTCAAATAACCGGCGTACACCCAGCTCCCAGCCTATAGCGGCCTGGATTTCATCAAAAAAAAGATAACCCTTAAAATCTTCAGATAATACAGTCTTCGGGTAAAGTTCACGGTAAGCTTCATAAAACGTTTCGAAATCTGCTGCTTCAAATGGACGAAGCCGGGGGTCCTCAAAATTAATATAGACTATTTTTTCGGATTGAATGCCCTGCTCCAGAAGCTTCCTTATCATACTGTATAGTAAATAAGTCTTTCCGCTTCTTCTCGGTCCTGTAAGAGCAATAATTTTTTCAGGCCTGGCCGGGAGTTCAAGGTCGCGGGGGAAAACCTCCGGTAATGATGTTTCATGAAATTCCCTGATAACTTGCTTTAAAAGATATTTATGGATGCTCATATTGGTCTCCTTTATGATACCAATTTATATATAAAATGGTATCATAAAAGCGACCAAAATTAAAATATTAAAAAAAATGGGGACACATACAATTTTTTAAAAAACCCAAAAAGCTCTCCTGCCAAGCCCAAAAAAGATCTTTATGACATCTTCGTAGAGCTAAGAGCTTTTAATTCTCGGCCTGAGGCGTGATAAAACTATCTTATCCTCCTTAAAAACTCAGAACATAAAATGACTCCTTCATTTTTTCTTCATTTGTCTGGAGCTAAAGATATATAAAAAATGATTACGTTAGTCTCAAAAATATTCTTTAAGCCTTCTTGACCCCATAGCGCCCGCCTGTTTCTCACTATGAACAGATAATCATAGTCTTTTAGCCCAAAACATAAATTGGAAACAAAGGGTTAAAACAATGGGTTTAAATCGAATCACCAAAGTTATATCTGTATTATTGTGTTCAAAGGTCAAAGGATTCAGAGCTCTCAAAATTTAAACCTGAAATAGATTTTCTTGCTCAATAAATTGGATTGGTTTTAAAATAGACGGCGGAAAAGAAAGGAGGTTTTCATGCGAAAAAGAGGATCAGAAACTTTTTCCATAGCTGTTTCTTTTTTAATTATCTGGATAATTTTATCTTCTGGCCATTCCTTATCTGGCCTCTCTTTATCCGGCCAATCCTCAGCAGCCCAGGCTAGAAAGGTCGCCCCGACTATTCCCCCTGACGCCTATAAAGCCCTACGCTGGCGGTGTATCGGGCCATATCGCGGTGGCCGCGTCACGGCTGTGGCCGGCGTCGTTCAGAAGCCCCTTATCTTTTATATGGGAGCGACAGGAGGTGGAGTCTGGAAAACCGAAGATGCTGGCCTTACCTGGTTCAATATTTCCGACGGCTTTTTCAAAACAGGTTCGGTGGGCGCAATTGCCGTTTCTCCCAGCGACCCCAATATTGTCTATGTTGGCATGGGCGAGTCGCCCATAAGAGGCAATGTCTCCCATGGCGATGGCCTCTATAAATCAACTGATGGGGGGAAAACCTGGATTCATCTTGGCCTCAAAGACACCAGGCAGATAGCCCGAATCAGAATTCATCCCCAGAATCCTGACCTGATTTATGTAGCCGCTCTAGGACATGTCTACGGGCCTAACGATCAGCGGGGAGTTTTTCGCTCCCGCGATGGCGGCCGCACTTGGGAAAAAATCCTTTATCGTAGCGACCGGGCCGGAGCAATCGACCTTATCCTTGATCCTACCAATCCCCGAATAATTTATGCCGCCCTTTGGGAAGCCTACCGCACCCCTTACAGCTTGGTAAGCGGTGGCCCTGGAAGTGGTCTTTTTAAATCAGTCGATGGTGGCGACACCTGGGTGGAACTGACCAGAAATCCCGGACTCCCCCAGGGGATAATCGGCAAAATTGGCGTCACAGTTTCCCCGGCCAATCCAAGTCGGGTCTGGGCTATAATCGAGGCTGAGGATGGTGGTGTTTTTCGCTCCGATGATGCCGGCTCAACCTGGCAGCGCCTTAATTCCGACCGCCGCCTGCGGCAGCGAGCCTGGTATTATAGCCGGATTTATGCCCATCCCACTGATCCCGATACAGTCTTCGTTCTTAATACCGCCCTTTATAAATCAATCGATGGGGGCTCGACCTATTCTGTTATCCGGGCACCCCACGGCGACCACCATGATCTCTGGATCAATCCTCATAACCCCGAGATTATGATTAATGGCAATGATGGCGGGGCCTGCGTGAGTTTGAACGGCGGTCTCTCCTGGTCATCCCTGGATAATCAGCCGACCGCCCAGTTTTATCATGTCACCTGTGATAACCATTTTCCTTATCGCGTTCTTGGCGCTCAGCAGGATAACACCACCGTGCGCATCGCCAGCCGCACCGGTGGTGCCGGCATATTTGCCACTGATTGGGAACCGGTTGGAGGCGGTGAAAGCGGTCATGTGGTGGCCAGACCTGATAATCCTGAAATTGTTTATGCCGGAAGCTATGGAGGTTACATCACCCAATGGAATGGTCGGACCAAAACCGCCCGCGTTATTAACCCCTGGCCCGATAACCCGATGGGCTGGGCCGCTGCGGACCTGAAATATCGTTTCCAGTGGACAGCGCCCATTCTGGTCTCCCGCTTTGACCCTAATGTTCTCTATCATGCTGCCCAGGTTTTATTCAAATCAACCAATGGAGGGCAGAGCTGGGAAATCATCAGCCCTGACCTGACCACCAATGATAAAAGTAAACAGGGACCCTCAGGAGGGCCTATCACCAAAGATAACACCTCAGTCGAATATTACTGTACAATTTTTGCTCTGGCTGAATCATATCATGACCCCAAAATTCTGTGGGCTGGATCGGACGATGGCCTCGTTCATCTTACCCGCGATGGAGGGCAAACCTGGGTGAATATTACTCCCAAGGATTTACCTCCCTGGAGCCTGATTTCAATGATTGAGACTTCAACCTTTAATCCTGGGACAGCTTATCTGGCCGTCGACCGCCATGAGCTCGATGATTATAAGCCCTACATTTACAAAACAGAAGATTTCGGTAGAACTTGGAAAAAAATCACCCATGGCTTGCCCGAAGATACATTTATTCGCGTTGTCCGCGAGGACCCGAAGAGGCGAGGTTTGCTCTATGCCGGAAGTGAAACCGGCGTTTTTATCTCCTTTGACGATGGGGCTAACTGGCAGTCCCTGCAGCTCAATTTGCCGGTGGTTCCCATTCATGATCTTTTTGTCAAAGAGGATGATCTTGTGGCCGCAACCCACGGTCGTTCTTTCTGGATTCTCGATGATTTAACGCCCCTTCATCAGTTGACCCCGGAAATTCTTACGGCCAATTTTCATCTCTTTAAGCCCAGGGATTCCTTCCGGCTGGCCCGGGGTGGAGGTTTTGGCAGCGGTCCGGCCGGTGAAAATCCACCCTTTGGATCAATGATTTTTTATTATTTGCAGGAAAAACCAGCTCAGCCGGTGGTGATGGAATTCCTCGATGAAAAGGGAAAACCTCTCTGTTTCTTTTCCAGCCAGTCTCTTTCGCCTGAAATGGTAAAAAAGATCGGGCCTGCCGACCTTTACCGTCCCTCGCCCCTTATACCGGCTGAAAAGGGCCTCAATCGTTTTGTCTGGGATATGAGGGTGCCATCTGCTGAGGCTGTTCCTGGCGCGGTTATCTGGGCCGGAACCCTGGCCGGGCCGGTCGTTCCTCCTGGGATTTATCAGGTAAGACTTAAAATAGGCGAGGAGAGCCAGACCCAAAAATGGGAATGGAAAAAAGATCCCAGAATTGAAGCTACGGCCGCAGATCTGCAAGAACAATATAACTTACTGCTCCAGATAAGAGATAAATTGAGCGAAGTCAATCGAGCTATTCTGAAATTAAGATCAACCAGGAAACAATTGGAGGATTTTATTTCACATATTCAGAAAAAAGCTGAAAGAGAACCTGAATCGGGACTTGAAGTAAAAGACTTGGCGATTGCAGCCAGCAAGATAATCAACGACCTCAAAGAAATTGAAGAGTCTTTAATTCAACCGAAGTCCCAGGCTCCTCAGGATCCTTTAAACTACCCCATCAAGCTGGATAATCGGCTGGCGGCTCTGGCTTCAGTGGTGGCCAGCGTTGATTCTCGGCCGACAGATGCTTCCTATGAGGTTTTTAACGAGCTCAAGGCTGAAGCTGAGCGGCAATTATCCAAACTCGATAAAATATTTAAAGACCAGGTGGCCGCCTTCAACCAAAAAATAAGACAAGCCGGCCTTGGCCCTGTAATTTATTAAAAGCCGGCTCTTCTGGAAGAAGAATTAAATTTTAGAGAAGGATCAAATTTTTAAAAGGAGAGGGGAAGCTCAAATTATTTTCGATCAAATATTCCCCTCTTTTTACAGCTCCTTAATATTATTTCGCTAACATTAATATTAAAAATCAATATTCTCTTTAAAGAACACTTGGGTTATGACTTTACTTAAAAGGGAGATTTATTTAAGGTATATCTGAAAAATTAAAATGTTAAATTTGTCTTGGGGAAGAGGGAGCAATAAAAACAATAGACAATTTAGGATAAAAATCATTAAGGAGGGAATGAGGGCCGCCATGAAAAATAATTGCCCTAAATTAGCCCAATTTTTTAGATTAATAATAATTTTCAGCTTATTTTATTTCGTCTCCCATTATCCTGCCTCCAATAGCCAAATAAACATTCCTGATAACTATGAGAATCATCATGATTGTTTACCCAATTCAGAAAAAAGCGATTTACCTTCCCCCGGATCAACCGAGCGCTATCTTGTTCGGGTAAAAGGTGAGACGCAGAAATTACGAGAATTGGCTTCCAAGCCCTTTGATTTTGCTTCCTCGGCCATCAAGGAATATCTGGATATTGTTGTTACTGAGAAGGAACTTCTGGAACTTCTGGCCTCGGGCTTTCAAGTAGAAATTCTCCAGCGAGAAAGAGAGGCAGCTACTGCCCTTGACCCCCTTTATCATACCTATGAACAAACAGTGGCCATTCTCCAGCAGGCTGAAAGGACTTATGGCCACATCGCCCGGGTCTTCGTGATCGGTCAAAGCACGCGCTTCGGTCTGCCCATTTATGCTCTTAAGATTTCGGATAATGTTCTTCAGGACGAAGATGAACTCGCCTTTTATATTGATGGAATGCATCATGCTCGCGAGCCTCTGGGCAATGAAATCTCGCTGGCTTTTATTGATTATGTTTTAAATAATTATGGCCGGGAGCCGAGGGTTACCCGCTGGGTAGATGAATATGAAATCTGGGTTGTCCCCATTCTCAATCCCGAAGGGTATAAATATATCGTTGACAACAATCTTTCTTCTCCCTGGTGGCGAAAAAATTTAAGAGATAACAATAACAACGGCAAGATAGATCCCGACTATGATGGCGTCGATCTCAATCGAAATTACGACTATAACTGGCACTATGGAGGTTCCACCAATCCGGCTGACTGGACCTATCGTGGCCCCTTTGCTTTCTCGGAAAAGGAAACCCAGGCCAAACGAGACCTGGCTCTGCGAGAAAGATTTGTGGCTTCTGTTTCCTATCATAGCTATGGGGAAGAAGTCATGTATTGCTGGTCCTGGCCTCAATCAGGAGCTCGGGCTCCCGATCATGATCTCATCCTGGAGATTGCCTCTGAAATGGCCAAAAGAATAAAAAATGAGGCGGGAACTGGCCATTATAGCCTCGCTCGACTGTCGGGAGCTAATCAGAGTCCGATCTGGATGTATGGCCGCTTAGGCACTCTCGAATTTCTCATTGAAACCGGAACTTCCTTTATTCCGCCTGGATATAAAATTAAACCAATTGTTGACGCCAATCTTGAAGGCCTCTTTTATCTTCTCGATAGACTCACCGGAGCTGGCATAAAGGGTCGGGTTCTTGATGTCGGAGCCCGCCAGCCCATAGAAGCGGAAGTTTCGATTTTAGAAATTGATGATTTTAATTACATCTGGCCGCGAACAAGCGACCCAAAAACAGGAAGGTTTGTTCGATTGCTCAGACCCGGTAAATACACGCTTCTCATCACTTCCGCAGATTATAACTATCGCGTTTTATCTGTCACTATTGGCAACAATATGCTTGCCGCAGAAATAGGTCTTTCCTCCAAAGGCCAAAAACCATGGGAATTTAAAACAATAAGGTAACTCCTTGATTTGCATCCAAGCTGACATCTTTTGAAATTGCCAGCCTTAGCTGCCAGAAGAGAATGGAATTTTTTATAAATTTTTCTGAGAAGCAATGAATCAATTTTAGAAAGATTTTTTATAAGCCGAGTGGGAATCTTAATTTGATTTTCTATTGCCAACTAAATATACTTAAATCAGAAGAAAGTAGAAAACTGCAAAAAATATAAAGATTAAAAAGAAATTGAAAAGAAATAAAAATTATAGTCAAGAGGGGAGACGAAAGAATAAGATTTGGAAAATGGTCGTCTCATAATATTATTGATTGATTTATTTATATGATAGTTCTATGAGTGAAACAGGTATTAAGATTAAAATAATTTTGTTTTCTTTTTAATAACCTAAAAGGGGGCAAAGAGATAGGGCGTGTTTTTCTAAAAGTTAAGGAAAACCTGGTTTGGTTGAATGAATTTATTACGTTGAAGAGAGTACGTCAAGCAATTGAAACAATAATTAATTATGTATATTAGATTAAAGACAAATGTCATTTTAAAAACCTTATGATAAAATTAATGGCGAAAAATGAAAAAAGAACTGGAATTAAATTTTGAACACAAGCTCTGGCAAGCCGCTGATAAGCTTAGGAAAAAAATAGAAGTGCATGAATATAAATATGTGGTGCTTGGCTTGATATTTTTAAGATACATTTCTTATGCCTTTGAAGAAAGGAAGAGAGAATTAAAAGAAAGACTTGCTAACAAGGTTTGTGAGGATTTTATTCCATATGAGGATTTAAGAGAAAAAGCCCTTGAAGACAAAGATAGATATCTCTCAGAAGGCATTCTATATGTTCCAAAAAAAGCAAGGTGGGATTATCTCGTTAAGAATGCAAATCAACCAAATATTGGAGAGATTATTGATAGAGCAATTGAACTCCTTGAAGAAGAATATCCCAGCCAATTAAAAGATGTAATTCCAAAGATATATACAAGCATTAATCTCGATCCCTTTGATCTTGCTTATCTCATAAATACTTTTACTTCAATAGATTTTGGATATGACCATAAAGGGAAGGATATATTCGGCAGGATTTATGAGTATTTCCTCGGCAAATTTGCCGAAGCAGAGGGTAAAAAAGGTGGAGAGTTTTATACTCCGCGCTCTTTAACAGAGCTCATAGTCAAGGTGCTTGATGTAAAAGGTGGAAGAATCTTTGACCCTGCTTGCGGCTCAGGTGGTTTTTTCGTTTCTGCCCTTGAGAAATTAGAGAGAGAAGGCATTGACAAAAATAAGCTTACAATCTACGGGCAGGAATCAAAGCAGATGCCATGGAAGATATGTAAGATGAACCTTGCCTTAAGGGGAGCAGAGGGAGATATAAGGATTGGAGATTCTTATCATAATGATAAATTTTTTGATTTAAGGTCAGATTATGTCGTTTCAAATCCACCTTTTAATGATAGCGGTTGGGGTGCAGATAGAATAAAATATGACGACCCGCGATTCAAATATGGCCTTCCTCCAGACAACAACGGAAATTATGCCTGGATACAACATTATATCTACCATCTTGCACCCAATGGGATGGCAGGTTTTGTCATGGCAAATGGTGCCTTATCAGGTGGTAATCAAGAAGGAGAGATTAGAAAAAGAATAATTGAAGACGATCTGGTCTGGGGGATTGTGGCATGTCCAGCAAAGCTATTTTATAATGTGTCTTTGCCAGTGTCTCTATGGTTTTTGAGAAAGTCAAAACCAGAGCACATAAAAAGTAAGGTTCTGTTTATTTATGCCAAAAAATTATTCAAGCAGATTTCGAGAAGGCAGGTTGTTTTTACTGAAGAGCATATAACAAAAATTGTTGAAAAATTCAGGATGTTTGAAAAGGGGGAGAAAGAAGAAAAAATAAATGAAATTGGTTTTGCAAAGGTTGCTGATTTAAAAGAGATTGAAAAGAACGGATTTGTTCTAACTCCTGGAAGATATGTTGGAATAAAACTTGAAGAAGATGAAGTTCCTTTTGAAGAAAAGATGAAAAATTATTCAGAGGAACTTTCAAAACTGCTTAAAGAGGATGAAGAACTCACAAAAAAGGTAAAAGAAGTTTTTAAGGCATTGAATTTTGAGGTATAAAAGCATGAGAGAAGAAATTATTAAAAATTTAATTCAAAAAATCTTTGAAAACAGAGATATAAAGATTAAAAAAATTATTCTTTTTGGGTCAAGGGCAAGAGATAATTACAAAAAAGAAAGTGATTGGGATTTGCTTATTATAATTGAGAATGATCTACATAGAAAACAAAAGTTAGAAATTGCTCATATTATAAGAAAAAGACTGGCTGAAGAATTTATCCCATGTGATGTTTTGATAAAATCTGAGCGTGAGATTGAGGAAAGAAAAGATATGATTGGAAGTGTTATTAGAACAGCTCTTAAAGAAGGGATTCCTTTATGATAAAGGAAGAGGCAAAAAAGTGGCTTATTAAAGCATTAAATGACTACAAAACTGCTCAAGTTCTTTTAAGTATGCCAGAAGAAGAAATAGTGACAGATACTTTGTGTTTTCATTGTCAACAAACTGTTGAAAAATTTTTAAAAACCTTTTTGATAAATGCTGGGATAGACTTTGGAAAAACTCACTCAATAGAATACCTTATAAAGCTTTGCTCTTGTGTAGATAAAGAATTTAAAAATCTTTATGAAAAGGTAAAAGGTTTAACAGATTATGCAGTTGAGGTGAGATATCCTGATGAGTTCTACATACCAACACTTGAGGAAGCAAAAGAAGCATTTAAATCAGCCACTTTTATTAAAGAGTTCGTTCTTAAAAAGTTAAATATAGGCGAGGATTTAAAGTGAAACTCCGCTGGGGAACTGAATTTATGGAAACAGAGATTAAAGGAGATTTTTATGCATCCAAAAGGATCTGAGTGGAGAAAATGGGATTTACAAATTCATCCAGCAGAAAATAACTGGTGTTCAAATTTTGAACCTGACAGTGATAGCGTCAAAAATCGCATTAATGAGTTTTTGAATAAAGCAATAGAAAATGGGCTTTCAGTAATAGCGATAACTGACCACAATTTTGGTGGTTCTATAGATGTAGCACTAAAGATAAAAGAAGAAGAAAGTTTAGATATAATCCTATTGCCTGGCGTTGAGTTAAACGCAAAAGAAGGATGGCATATTTTCATCATTTTTAATCCAGAATGGAAAGAAAAAAATAATTATAATTCCTGGAATGATGCTGTTAGAAATTTTTTAAGTTCATGTCAGTTAAGTAATCCAATTGATCAGTCAGGAAACGTTCCGATTGGAATAACAACTAAAGAACTTATCCAAAAAGTTAATAATGAGGATATAGGTATAGTATTTTTTTCACATTGCCTGGCAAATAAGGGCTTTTTCAAAAGAGGAAGCAATGATTCAAGAAAAGAGATCATAAAAATGAGTATAGAAGATGGTTATTTATTTGGCTTTGATATAAAAAATGAGGGGAGGGAGCAAGTTGAAAAAGCAATTAAAGATATGCTCTCAGACAAT
>CALLJL010000022.1 GCA_938092135.1 uncultured bacterium | reverse complement strand
TTATGGGATTGTCCTCTATTATCTTGGGATTGTCCTCCATTATGATGGGATCGTCCTCGATTAAATATCGGAAATCAATTTCTCGAAAATTGCCTTATAATTTCTTTGAGCCATCGGCAAGCTAACCTTATTTCTTTTGAGATTTCCCTTTTAAAAGAAGAATTGACGATGGTTCTTCCCTCAAAATCATATTGCAAACTCCTTTCTCTGCTAGGGGTTGCAATCCAATTTCTTTTTTAAAAACGTTGAGGTAAAAAAGAGGGCTGTCCATGTTTTTTATCTATAAAGAACACGTTTAATTGAGCTAAAAATGAGGATGAGTCCTTGAAGGTTATAGAAATTAGCGAAAAATGGAATGGATTGATTATCTTAATTTAATCGCCTGTATTTTTTTATATCATCTTCAAATATTGGGTTATGATTAGATATCCCCGGATAACGGAAAATAATCGAAGGGTCATACCCAGCAAAGCAAGCTAACAAAGAAACTCATTCTCTATGGAGGAATTCTCAGTCAGCCTATTTTTTGGCCAAAAATTTAGGGAGGGCCTTTGCAAATTTTAAGCTAGCAAAAATCTTTTACCTTCTTTAGCTTCGGTAATTAACCTGCCTTTCTAACTTTTACTTCTATATATTCTGATTAGATTGAATACTATGAACTCACCGAAAAAAGGCTTGACAAAATTTAAAATAATTTAAAGTTAAAAAAGGGGAGATAGAATCAAATATAAAAATTTAATTTTTTATTCTTTGGAGGACCTTTTTCTTCTTTAAATTTAAAAAAGGAGGGAAATTATGCAGAAAGAAAAGGGGTGGCTATTTTTTTGGATGTCAGCTTTACTGATCTTTTCCCTCTCTCATTTTCTTCTATCTCAGGAAATTGTTGTTAAGTTAACCGCAGAGCCTCAAAAATATATGGGAACCTGTCCTGCCCCGATCAAATTTAAAGGAAGAATAGCCACTTCGGTTCCAGGCAAAGTTAGATACCAGTTCGTAAGAAGCGATGGCGGCACATCGCCAATATTTGAAGAGAATTTTGAACAAGCTGGTTGGAAAGAGGTTAATACAACCTGGTCAATTAACGGAGATTATTCTGGCTGGATGGCGATAAAAGTGCTATTTCCGAAACAAGTTGAGTCTGAAAAAGCTTTATTTAAAGTTATCTGTCTTAAACAAGGCTCTGCCATTCCTAAAGAGGATAAAGGAGAGACCCAGGAAAAACAACATGTTGCTCTCCCCCCGGGGGAATTTAAGGATTCTAATGAACCATCGATTTCTGAAGAAATGGATTTCAGTTATTTGAAGTTAAAATATCAAGAAGATAGAGATCTGCTCTCGATTTATGTAAATACCTTTAGGGCTTTTTCAGTTGGAAATTTCAGTATTTATTTCAGCACTGATTTTGATGAACCGGCCGAAATTGCCATTTCCTGTCTCAAAGATAGATTTAGTGTGGCGGCGGAAACTAGCCCGGGACTTTTTAATAATATTTTACTTAGTGGAACTCCAAAAATATGGTCAAACAGCTATTCCTTCGATATTCCTTGGACCAAAATCTTTGGAAATCGGAATGAAGTGATTATTTGGGTTTACTCGATGGAAAGTAGGGATAGAATACCTGATTCTGACTTCTTAAGGTTCAATCGGGCTAACAATTCTTTTACACTATTTGCCGACAAAGACAAAGACGGAATCGGGGATGATAAAGAGATAGAATTGCTTAACCGATACAGTCCATTTTACCTATTCACCCAAGGGGAAGGTTATAGACCATGTGATGCCATATGGTACATACGTCATTCTTCCTTAAAACCTTTAGCTGATGAAGGGGAAAGGGATATAATCAAGCGAGGCGACTTGAATATCAATCCAGCTTTGCTACTCACAGCCAACGAATTGGAAAGCAACTTAGGACCATCGGATATCACAAAAAACCCTAGGCGAACAGCTTACTGCCTGAATCCAGCAAATGAATACAGGGATGGCTTTGAAGAAAGGGGGTATGTAAAAAATGATGGGCATTTCTGGTCAGATATAATCAGTTTAGGCAACATAGGGACTTATGGACATGTTGTTCCCTGGCAAAATTATTATTTAATTTCCTACTGGCAATTTTACGGATACAGCGAAGATGAGGGTCCTTTTGATGTGGGCGATCATGAAGCTGACTGGGAATCTGTCCATTTATTGATCAATCCTGAAAATGGATGGATAGTTAAAACCTTTCATGCTGCCCATGGGAAAGAAATATCCTTTGATTTTGGTGTAGTTGGAATAAGTCGATGGCTTGTTAATACTCCCATAGGCGAAGTCGTCGAATTTAGGGGACCTAATTATGATATTTCAGGTTTCAATATCCATGATAATCCCCAGCGAGCGAATAATAACCTTGTTCGCTTTGCCCGTGACCCCCAAACAGGAGAATTTACTCATCTTGTTGCCTATATAGAAAGAAATTGCCACGGTTCATGGCCCAGCGAGTACTGGACCTATAAAGTAAAAGTGGGCGGGAAAGAATATTCGGCTCCTCCGCATAATGGAGATTTTCATCGTTATTTAACTAAAAACATACCTAACTTAGGAGAAGTGGAATATCCCCTTTCTGAAAATGCCAAAATAATTCTTAATTATAATGGCAGATGGGGTGCTTACCGAGGTCATGCGGCTGATGAGGCAGGATCAGACACACCGCCTGGACCGCAGTTTCATTGGCAGTGGGTTTGGCCAAAAGAAAGCTATTTATCAGGTTTGAGAAAATTAATTCCAGACAACTATTTTACCAACGGAAGTAGCTTTTTCAAGCAAAATCGATATTAAATGCTTTAATAGAATCTACCCAATATTATAAAGAGAAGCTTCTTTTATAGAAAAAATTAAATTGCCCTTTAGAGAAAGAAATTCTTGTTTTTGGATTTGAAATTTTAAGGTTGAAATTTCTCCGAACGATTATAGTTTAGAAAGAGATCTTACAAAAAAAGAGAAGTCTTCCCTTGACTTATAAAAAATTTTGCTGTATAAATAAGCTCATCATGATAGGCAAAATTGAATATTACATTAAATATTGCCTGACTAAAACCTGCCTGCATTGACTCTAACCTCCCTTTAGTTTCCTACCAAAATCCTGAGGTTGTTTCTCTTTACTCCCAGGATTAAAGGGGAAACTAAAATTTCCTTTTCTCTCCTCTCCAATTCTTTTTGCTCTAAAGGAGGTTAGGGAAATGGTCAATAAAAACAAAACATTCAAAATGTTAATAGCCAAAGGAAGGCTTCTGCCGGCTCTCGGTAAGCTCCTCCAGGAGGCCGGTTTGATTCAAGAAATAAATGATCAGGCTTACATTATCCCCACGACCGATCCTCAGATTAAGGCTAAATTGATGAAGCCCCAAAACATTCCTCAACTGGTAGAACTCGGTTCTTATGACGCTGGTTTTACCGGCCATGATTGGGTGGTAGAAAAGAAAGCTCAGGTAGAAGAAGTTATGGACCTTGGCTTCAATCCGGTTAAAATCGTCTCGGCCACCTCAAAAACAAATACTCTCTCCTTCCTTAAAAAAAAGAAGATAATTGTGGCCTCTGAATATGAAAATATCTCCAGAACCTATCTTGAGGAAAAGGGGTTTAACTATCATTTCATAAGAACTTTTGGAGCCACCGAAGCCTATCCGCCTGAAGACGCTGACCTTATCATTGATAATACAGCCACGGGTAAGACTCTCAGGGAAAACGGACTTAAAATCGTCGATGTTATTCTCCACTCCTCAACCAGGTTGATTATCAACCCGGGGACAAAAAAAGACCCCTGGAAAAGAGAAAAATTAGAAGAGATTCTGACTCTGATTAGAGCAGTTTTAAACGCCCGGGAACGGGTCATGCTGGAGATGAATGTCGGGACCGATCAACTGGAAAAAGTAATCAAAGTTCTTCCCTGTATGCGAGCTCCAACGGTAGCTCCCCTTTATAACGGGACAGGTTTCGCCGTAAAGGTGGCGGTCAAGAAAAAGGAAGTGCCCCAACTTATTCCCCTGCTCAAAAAGCTGGGAGCTACTGACATTCTGGAATACGAATTTCGCAAGGTTATAATCTGAGGCCAGCCATGAAAAGTTTAAATTTTTCCCGGGCCACAAAGGAAAATAATCAAGATAGAAAATTTATCCGTCTGAATCTAAATGAATCCAGCCTTGATATTCCTAATGGGCTTAAAAAGAAAATTTTGGAAAAATTAAAAAAGATCAAATGGAACAGATATCCCGATGAGTCCAATCCGGAACTTATCCAGGCCCTGGCCGATTATTGCGGGGTCAAAGAACAAAATATTCTTTTGGGCAATGGTTCAAATGAACTGATTCAAAACATCATCAGAGCCTTTGGCGACAGCGGAAAGATAATTCTCTTTAAACCTTCCTTCTCCATTTATGCCCAGGAAGCCCGAATTCAACAAAGGCTTTTCTTAGAATTTCCCCTCCAGCCAGGCAGGGGATATCAAGCAGGAAGCTGGCTTGAAAAATTAACCTCAGCCAGTCTGATCTTTCTTGATTCTCCCAACAATCCTCTTGGCTGTACGATTAGTCCGAAACTTCTTCAAATGGTTCTTGACAAAACAAAGGGAGTCACGGTAATTGATGAAGCCTATGTCGAATTTTCTGATGGAAGTTTTTGTAAGTGGATTCGTCAGCACAAAAATCTGATAGTCCTCAGAACTTTCTCTAAGGCCTTCCGTCTGGCCGGAGCCCGCTTTGGTTATCTCGTGGCTTCAGAAGAAGTTGTCGACAGGATCAGAAAAGTACAACTTCCCTTTTCTGTGGGGATTTTCCAGCGAGTGGCGGCTCTGGTGGCTGTCAGTCAGAAATCCTTGATCCTAAAGTATGCAGAAAAAATTAAAAGCGAAAGAGAGAGGCTTTTTCATCAACTCAAAGATTTTAAAAATTTTGAACCCTTTCCTTCCAAGGCCAACTTCATTCTGATACGGTCCAGAAAATTTTCAGGGGAGGACGTATATAATTTTCTCAAGCAAAGGGGAATACTGGTCAGGATTTTTGATTTGCCCGAGCTGAGTAATTTTTTTCGGGTTACTGTTGGCACGGCCAAAGAAAACTACTATTTCCTGAAAGCCCTTAAATCTCTGGACCAGGAGACTAAAAATGTCAAAAAAAGCTGAAATCAAAAGGAAAACCAGAGAAACGGAGATTGAGGCCAGGCTTGAAGTTAACGGCTCTGGTCAATCTAAAATTAGTACGCCCATCGGTTTCCTGAACCATTTAATTGAATCCTTCGCTTTTCACGGCCGCTTTGATCTTGAGCTTCGGGCTTCGGGCGATACCGAAGTTGACCAGCATCATCTTCTCGAAGACTGCGGTCTTGTCTTGGGGAAGCTTTTCCGTCTGGCGGCTGGAGAGCTAAAGGGGATAAATAGAGCCGGATTTTTTGTCATGCCCATGGATGAGGCTCTGGCTCTGGTGGCCGTTGACCTCTCAGGACGCCCCTATCTTCAATACGAACTGAAGACCAGGCGGCGTTTCTGCGGGGCTCTTGATACTGACCAGATAGATGAATTTTTCCAGGGTTTCAGTCGCGGCCTAATGGCCAATCTGGTGGTAAAGGCTAAAGGTAAAAATGACCATCATAAATTAGAAGCTATCTTCAAATCATTGGGCCGAGCCCTGAAATATGCTCTCTCTTCAGAGCCAGGGATTTCTGAAATCATAAGAGATTCTTTACCCAGTCTTAAAGGAGTGATTGATCTATGATTGGCCTTATTGATTATGGAGCGGGAAATCTCAACTCCCTTCTGAAAGCGCTTAAATATCTTGGCTTTCCGGCCCAATTGATATCATCACCGCCAGCAACCAAGAATTTCGATAGGTTAATAATTCCAGGGGTTGGTTCTTTTGCCTCAGCTTTAGATGAGCTTAAAAGAAGGGAAATCCTGCCTTTTCTTACAGAATGGTTGGAAGCTGGCAAGCCTCTTTTAGGGATATGTCTTGGATTACAGTTGCTGAGCCATGGCAGCCAGGAAGCACCAGGAATCGAGGGGTTGGCTTGCTTCCCCGGCTCCTGCGAGAGACTTAAGGCCCCAAAAGTTCCGCATATTGGCTGGAATGAGGTGGAGGTTATAAAAGAAGATCCTATTTTCGACGGTTTTCCGGAGAAAAGCCATTTTTACTTCGTCCACAGTTTTGCTCTGACAGAAGTCAGCCCTCTAACTTTGGCTATTACCGATTACGGGTTAATCTTTAGCTCAGTAATCAAAAAGGGTCGAGTTTATGGCTGTCAGTTTCATCCGGAAAAGAGCGGCCCAATCGGCCTTAAATTCCTAAAAAACTGGGTGGAAAAATGTTAACCCTAAGAATAATCCCCTGCCTCGATATGGATGAAGGTTTTGTGGTTAAGGGCCGACGATTTAGAGACTTAAAAAGGGTTGGAGACCCAGTCTCTCTAGCCCGGAGGTACTATCTTGAAGGAGCCGACGAAATCGTTTTTCTTGATGTGGGTGCCACCGTCAAGAGCCGAAGGATAATGATTGAGGTGGTTGAGAAAATCTCGGCCGAAATTTTTATCCCCTTGACCGCTGGCGGCGGAATAAAAACAGTGGAGGACATCCGCAGTCTTCTTCTTGCTGGCGCAGATAAGGTCTCTCTGTGCACCGCTGCGGTGGAGAATCCAAGCCTCATAGCTGAAGCTTCCAGCCGCTTCGGCTCCCAGTGTGTGGTTATCTCCATCGATGCTGCCAGAGCCAAAAACAGCTGGCATGTTTTCACTCATGGCGGACAGGTTGATACCGGGCTCGAGGCCATTGAGTGGGCTAAAACCGCGGAGAAGCTTGGAGCTGGAGAAATTCTTCTTAATTCCATAGACCAGGATGGAATGGGTACCGGGTATGACCTTGAGCTTTTGAGAAGAATAGGAGAAGCGGTCAAAATACCGGTTATTGCTTCAGGAGGTGGAGGTGAACTGGGCCATATATATGATGCTGTTATTCTTGGAAGAGCCGATGCGGTTCTTCTGGCCTCGGCTTTTCATTTCGGAACGCTCACCATTCCTCAGGTTAAAGAATTTTTGAGAACGAAAGGAGTAAACGTAAGATGATCATTCCATCATTAGATCTTCTTCAAGGAAAAGCAGTTCAACTCAGACAGGGAAAAACGGTCGTCCTGGAAAAAGAAGATCCTCTTGCTTTAGCTGAAGAATTTCATCGCTACGGCCCGCTGGCAGTAATTGACCTGGATGCTGCCTTCGGCAGAGGAAGCAACCGGGATTTAATTAGGAAACTTTGTCGCCACTACGAATGCCGGGTGGGCGGAGGCATAAGAACGGTGGAACAGGCTGCGGAATTACTGGCTTGGGGTGCCTTAAAAATTATAATCGGTTCAGCTGCCTGGGAGAGTGGAAGTATCAACCGAAATTTTCTCCAACAGCTTAAAAAGGCAGTTGGAACCAATAGCTTGATTCTGGCCTTGGATTGCTTTGGCGAAGAGGTGGTCATAAAAGGATGGACAGAAAATACCGGAGCAAATATCTTTAAGGTTATTCCTGTGGTCAGTGAGTATGTTTCTGAGTTTCTGGTAACCGCAGTGGACCGGGAAGGCTGTCTCCAAGGAACAAATCTTAAATTTTTTGAAAGGATTAAACAGTCAAGCCCGTTGCCAGTTACAGCTGCGGGAGGTATTACCTCCCTTGAGGAAATAGTAGCCCTAAGTCGTCTGGATATGGATGTGCAATTAGGTATGTCCATCTATACAGGTAAAATTTCCCTTGATGATGCCTTCATTGCCAGTTTGAACTGGGCCAAGGGCTTTGAGGGTCTTCTGCCAACTGTGGTCGTTGATGAGGCCGGTCAGACCCTTATGCTGGCCTGGAGTTCCCCTGAATCATTGAAAAATTCTCTGAGGCATCGGCTGGCCTGCTTTTATTCCCGGTCAAGAGACAAACTCTGGGTCAAAGGAGAAACCTCAGGCAATTTTCAGAAACTGATAAAAGTTCGTAGCGATTGCGATGGAGATAGCCTTCTTTTCATGGTCAGTCAACAGGGAGAAGGTGCCTGCCACAAAAGAAGATGGTCCTGCTTCGGGAACTGGCCCTTCAGTCTCTTTCAACTTCAGGAAGTCATCCGGGATAGACTTCAAAACAAAGACCCCGGCTCTTACACCGCCAGCTTAGATGACAGCAAAGTAAGGGAAAAGCTGCGGGAAGAGGCCGAAGAACTGATTATGGCCAAAGAACAGGAAGAAATAATTTGGGAAGCAGCCGACCTTTTATATTTCCTGACCGTACTGCTGGCCCGAGAAAATATCGACCTGACTCAGGTTCTAGGTGAGTTGAGGAGGCGACGTCGAGCTAAAGAAGCCAGAAGAATAAAAATTCAGCCTCCAAAAAGTTAAATCCTCCTGGGGGAGCAAAAAATGAAAATAATTAATTACCGGGATTTTTCCCCTGACCAGCTCAAAAAATATCACGATATAGACTTTCCGGTGCTGGAAAAGGTCAAAACAATTATAAAACAGGTCGAACGAAAGGGGGATCAGGCTCTAAAGGAATTGACGTTAAAATATGATTCCTGCCATATATCTTCGATAAAAGTAGATATTAAAAAAGAGCTAAGAAAATACGGGGAACCAAGCCATCAATTGAAAAAAGCTTTTGAGCAGGCCATCAAAAATCTCCGTTTGGTTGCCTGGAGGCAGATAAAGGTCTTAAAAAAAGAAGCTAATTTCAAAATTCAAACTCAACCTGGAGTAATTGTTGAGCAAAAAATAATTCCGATAAAAAGAGTTGGCATTTATGTTCCCGGTGGCCGCTATCCTCTTATTTCTTCTCTTTACATGGCCGCCATCCCGGCCTTGGAAGCTGGAGTCGAAGAAATAATTGTTTGCACACCCCCTGATAAGAAAGGGAAAATCAGGCCAGAAATAATTTTTCTGGCTGACCTTCTTGGAATTAAAGAAATTTATAGAATTGGCGGAGCCCAGGCCATAGCGGCCATGGCCTTGGGAACAGAATCAATCAAGCCGGTGGATAAGATTGTTGGACCAGGAAATATCTACGTCAATGCGGCCAAAAAATTATTATACGGAAAGGTTGATATTGACTTTATCGCTGGCCCCACAGAGCTTCTTATCATAGCCGACGACTCAGCTCGGGCCGATCTTATTGCCGCCGACCTTCTGGCTCAGGCTGAACATGATGTTCTGGCCAGGCCGGTATTGATAAGTCTGAGTCAGAAACTGGCCCATCAAGTGGAAAAAGAATTAAAAATACAGCTTAAAAATTTGCCTAAACGACAGGTTGCCTCCGTAGCTCTGAAAAATAATTGTCTGATAATTATTTGCTCCGACTTTGATCAGGCCTGTCACTTAGCTAACGATATGGCCCCGGAGCACCTATCCCTTTTGGTAAAAAATCCGGCTAAATTCATCAATCAATTGAAAAATTATGGTTGCCTTTTTCTCGGACAGAACTCAGCTGAAGTTTTCGGTGACTACTGCGCCGGAAGCAATCATATCCTGCCAACCAATGGAGCCAGTCGCTATAGGGGTGGTCTTAATTGCCTGGATTTTCTGAAATTTGTTGGTCATTTGAAAATTGAGAATAATGCTGTAAAGAATTTAGGCAGAACCGCCGCTCTTATTGCCCGAACCGAAGGACTTATAGCTCATGCCCGATCGGCGGAGATGCGTTTCCTTAAGGGAAAATCTCCAATTTGATAGGAGGAAATTCGAGAGTTTATCTCTGACTAATGATTATGGAGGCACAAATGAGGACAAAAGTTAAGCGGTTATGGGAAGAAGCTTCCGCCGTCAGCTTATCTCGGCAAAAAAAGCGTACCGCGAATGATGTCAGGAAAGTAAAAATTTTAGTCTATGGTTATCTGGGATTAAAGTTAACGATCCTTAGCATAAAGAGCTTAAGCTTTTATTTTATCTGGATGATGCCTTCGCTGAGCTGAGAGCTATCAATCCTTGGCCAGACCCGCGAGTGAATCAACTTATCGTCCTTAAAAACAAGGCGAATCAAGGAATAATGTCGCACCGTATAGGCTGTGTCCTTGGTTGCCGTAAGACCAAGATCGGTTATCTCACCTGTGGTTGCGGCTGTAAGCCCTAATTCTTTAATATAAACAAGGAGTTTATATATTCCCGGGCTGGAAAAGATTGTTCGAATCTCCTCCTTGGAAAAACGGATACCCCGGGGTAATAGCACCTTGATTTTCTCGGGCGAAGGATCGGAAATCTTCTCTATTCGCAGCAACTCAAATTTCCATTCCTTTTCCACCAGGGGAAGGACTTTGCCTTCAGGCTCATTCTGCCGCGAAAGAAGCTCGTTCTCATAGAAGCGGGCCTGTTTTGTCTCGACTGAGGGAATACAACTCGAGCCGGATAAAAAAATGGGGGCCAGTATCAAAAAAACAAGCTTTACATTAAATTTTGGCTCTTTTGGCTTCCTATTAATTTTAATTTTATTGCTCATGATATTCCCCTTATTTTTTTAGGGCCAAAAAAGCTTATCTTCTATCTAAATGAGCGATTTTTTCCTTGAGAGACTCCCTTTGAGAATTTAAACTCACCAAACAAAATTATACAAATTTATTTTTTAAATCTAAACTTTTTGTTGAAGCCTGAACTTACTTCAAGAGGATTTTCTAAACCAAACAATTTAAACAAGAGGATTTTCTAGACCAAACAATTTAAATGCAAATTTATTTTATCTTAGAACCTCGACGATCTTCTTGACCGCCTCAACAATGGCCTTTTCCAGGGTAGCTCGAACTCGAGCTGCTTCATACTCGAGCCCGCTGGCTGAAACGCTATCATCTGCTGGCGGATCATAAATAGTGTAGGTTTTGCTCGCTTCTATTTCCTATATCTTTAATTTTCGCCAACGATCTTATCTCGATTGCAGCTATTGAGCTAAATGACAAAAATAACAGATAAATACACACAAGCCATGTTTGTTGCCTTAGAATGATAACAATGAGCCTAAGAAGGCTTTCCCCGAGAGGCTTCTTCATTTCCCCGTCCCTTTTAAAAGTTAGAAAAAAGGGCTTTTGTCAAGAGGGGGCGGCTCTTCAGCCAAAAGTATGGTGGAAAAAAGGAGAAAGTTCCAGCCGCTTTTTCGTAAATAGCCATTTAGGAAAGTAGTCAACTTGCCACAATGAGCCCAGAAGATTTCAGGCTAAAATTAATTATTTTATAAGGGCATCGACTGAGATGATGCCTAACTGCTTGCTTTTGAAATGGCTTAATGGTGAGCTGAGGTGGAAAGCTAAGCCCAAGTCCGTCCAAGAGAAAAGGCTTTAAATCCCTCAGCGGCGCCCTCAAACCTCATTGTGATCTAAGGAAGAATCTATGTGGGAAGCAATGCACCCGAGGGCTATGGGTTTTGTCTCACCAAAAATGGGAAAATTATCTGGCGTAATAGGAAGTTTCAAAAAGTTATGCTTACCTTTTTTTTTTTTCAATTAAATTAAGGTGGAGAGAGGCTTTTTTCTTTGAGTCTTTAAAGCAGATATCACCCACACGGATCAAACTCATCCATAATCTTTTTTTCCCTAAGATTTTTATGTTTATTGATTTAATCCCTTAAAAATTTATGCCTAGAGCATGGATGAAAAACCTAATCTGAAGAAGGGATACGTAGGGAAAATGTCACCCCTGATAAAGCCTTGAGTTTTGAAGTCAGATACTTTTGAGAGGATTGACCAAAAATATTTCCTGACAGCTGGGAGCAAAATTTCAAAGGGTTTTAAGCATTAAAAAATGTATCTTGAAAATTGATTTTAGATTTGACAAAATTTTTATTATTTTTATATAATTTATCGGAATAATTATAAACGACTAGGTGGAAGATATAATATCTATTAAACCGAAATGGGTTGAGATGCCGGAAAAGATTGGTCAAACATTATCTTTTTAATCGGGCGAACGAACTCGGAGAATTTTCTTTTTTAATTTAAGAGCGGAATATTTTATCTAGGAAAATTGACAGTAATTGAACGATTCTTCTGGGCTTATCAGAACTTTTAGACTAAAGAAAAATCAGGGAAATTGGGAGGAAGGAGATTGGACCTAAAGGGTGGAGATGATAGAGTTAAGTGGAAGCCGAGGTCTTCCCCAAGACTAAAAGAACATAATTTCGAAAGAAGGAATTTTCTAAACAAAGGAGGAGAAATTATGTTTCAGGCAAAATTTAATAAAATAATAATATTTATTTTTATACTGATCATCTCAATTTTCTCTTTCACTAATTCCGTTTATGCAAAAGCTAGCGAACCATATAAATCGAACGCCATTTTTCTAGAAGTGGTGGGACAAAGTGTTGGATTTTTCTCTTTGAACACCGACTATAGATTCCATCCGAATTTTACATTTAGAGCTGGTTTTGGAATTTCTCTGGGTTTTACTGTTCCTGTGTCCATAAATTTTATTACAGGAAAAGAAAGCTCGCATCATTTAGAAATAGGTACTGGAGTAACTTATGCAAAGGGTCTGGGGAAAGCAGAAGGATTGGTTCCAACAGCAGTTTTTGGGTATAGGTATCAGCCTAGAGAAGGCGGTTTAATGTTCCGTTTATCATTCACTCCCTGCTTGGCTATCAATAAATCCACCGGAATTGACCGATCAGGGTACGTGGAAACATATTATAATGTCGAATTTTTTCCTTTGGCTGGAATTTCAATAGGTTATTGCTTCAAAAAAAATAAATAATCAAACAGGCCATAAGCTATAAACAAGCCTTATACAGAATCCTTAATAAGGAAAACCTGAGAAAAAACATTTTCAGAGAAAAATTTCAACCTCAATTCCTAAAAATAAAGACACTTCGAACAGGCAAAGATTAAACTCAAAATAGGAGGGGGAAGCGGGTAACTTAGGAAAAAATTTAAAAGAAAATTATCAAATTTTATGAAAAATTAGCTTAATTTGGTCCTGTGAGTGAGTTTCGCATGTTTGATTGATTTTAGCCTTTCTTTGCTTAGCGAATATGAATCAACATTGGCACGATCAGCGAATCTTATCTAAATCAGGGTCATTACTAACTTGGCGCGCATTAGAGGTTACCCTGTTCGGTCATTTGACCGGTAATATTATTTTTAAAGATAATTTAGGATTGAAAGGAGGGGGGTCATGAAAAATGAATCCAGGTTACTGTGGCTATCTGCCCTGATGGCGCTGGTGATATTAATTATACCTAATTATAAATCGTCCGAGGGAGCTAAGGGCGCCAATAACTACGACTGTCCCCAAGGCCAGTTTTACTCCGAAGCAAAGGACTCGTTTATGATCAGATATGGTCAATATGTTCAGGACAGGGAAAGAACGGAGAAATCGGCGAAATTAAAAAATAGGTGGCTGGAAAGCCAATCGATAAAGGTGGAGAACCCGGCTTCCCCAATGGCGTGGAGATCCTGCGCATATCTATAGGTACCGCGAAGGACCAGAGAAGACAGCCTATTTTTTGATTCTTTCGTGGCTCAGATTTTAGCTCTGGCCATTAAGGAGGAAAATGTCTACTTGGCAGCCCTTTTGTCCAATCATGAACAAAGAAATGTGGAAATAAAACTCAACAGCTTCGGCGAGGAAGTAAACCGCATCGATCTGGTCCCGGACATTTCTGGAGCCGATATTTTTCGTCCTGTTAAGATCGACAAGAAGGGGCAAGTTTATTAGCTAATTATTGAAGAAGGCTATGTGGTCGTAAGAAGGTATGTATTATGAAAAGGATTTGCTCATTGCCATTCATACAGGTGATTGCCCTTTAAGCTTTTCCTTATTTTAACTGAAACGAAGTTTTAAATAATTCGGCGTTTTCCTTATTCTACAGACATAAAATTATCTTTACCCTCTCTTGATTCTCCTACTCGCCTGCCGAGAAGTCCAGCTGATTTCCGGCGCATTTAGCCTTCCCCATAGCTTATGAACCAAATCCTTTCCCGCTGCGATTGGCATGCTGGCGAGCCGACAATCGGCCAGATGCGGGCCACGCAACAGTTTTTCATTCCCGAATGTTTTGACCTTTCTCTCAGCATAACGAACACGGAACATACGACTTTTCAAAGAGAACTCTCCACCACGATCACCGATGTGAACTACGCTTATCTTATAAAAAAAAACGGAGTTTTCAGAGACCAAAGAAGAATATTCCGCGTTTGTCGTTTTCGGCCAGAAACTCAAACATATAGAGTTCATCTCCAAGGACAGGCTTCTTTATATTTATGAAGTAGAATCTTGGCACCCAGGAACTCACCAGTTTCATATTCATGACGAGAAAGACGACCTTGAAGAGATGGACGCGCCAGTGAAGGGTTTCGAGCATTATCATTTGACATTTAATAAATGGGGAAAGGTGATCAGCCTGGAGCCTCTGACCACCGAGCTTCATTTGATCTATGACAAAGAGAAAGATGAGATTGTCTCGGTGGAAGAGATTCCGGCGTTTGATGTCCACCAGAGCTTTCAAGTAATTCAAGGGTATGATTATGAGAATACCTTTCCGCCAGCCCCGAGAAGTGAGCATAAAGTCGAAACCGATAGCGAGGAAGAAGGGCGCGGATATATTGGAGAAACAATTCCGCCCGATACGTTTAGCGGGGACAGGAAAAAAGTGTTCATCGGCTACGGAAAGAAGGAAGAAAGAAAACCGCCCACCAACATGGGAATAGGACCCGTTTCGGATACAGTTTCTTCATCAAGCGTCCAAACAATTCGTTGGGAGCTTCGCCGCCGTTAGCTTGTCTTTTATAAATGAATAAAAAACTTTTTTCCCCGAAGATAAGGACATACTCCAGTCTTTTTTATTTTTTATCTCATTCAATTTATTCTTCCTAGTTTGCCAGTGCCTAACATACGTATAGCCAGCTAAGGAGGCTTATTCCCCAGATTCCGGCTGAAGCAATTATCCTACGTTTTTTCTTTCGAATGTCGATTGTCTTCATAGTTTTGATTTCATAGGTTTGATATATTTTAGCTGAAACTTATAAATTGAATAAACATTCCTTTTTTCCTGTCGCAGCTTTAATTCAAGATAAATTACAAACAAGGGAAAGGATATCGTTGCCTATGACCCTGCCACGGGGAAAGAGAAGTTCTAATTTCAGCCTCAGCTTTTGTTGATCAAGATAAATCAGCCCCCTTGAAAATAAAAGGCTAAAGCTGGTCGAAGAATGGGCAGTTCCTGCTTATTATTCTGCTTATTATTCTTATTTTAATGCTTATCTTTTCTTCTTCCCGCAGGGTGTGGCGGCTTAATACCAGGGGTGACTAATAGGTTTTTGGCCGGGTTGAAAAAATTCTGAAAAAGAGTTATTCGGATAACTATTTTTAAAAGGCATATTAAATCTGAAGAAAAGGAGATTTTAATGACGGTTGCCAAAAAGCTGTTAGTCAGCATGTTTATCTCCATTTTTTTGTCGCAGTTCACATTAAGCGATCAAAATCAAATAGAGGTGCACTGGGACACTATCGCCAGGATAAGGGAAGAAGGCTTGCAGCGCTCTCAAGTAATGGATATAGCCGGTTATATAGTTGATGTTCTTGGTTCTCGTCTGACTAATTCAGAAGCAATGAAAAGGGCTCAGCTGTGGGCTATATCCAAAATGCAAGAAATAGGATTGGAAAATGTGGAAATCGAGCCTTATATGGATTATGGGGTGACTTGGGACAACGAATATTTTTCCCTTCACATGTTGGCGCCTGTTTATCAACCCATGACTGGATTTCCGCTGGCCCATACTCCAGGAACAAAGGGTAAAATAATCTGCCCTGTGGTTATAGGTGATATCAAACTGAAGTCACAAATGGCTGAACTTAAAGGTAAGCTAAAGGGAACCATCGTTTTGAGCAGCCCGCCCTTAGCCATTACCCAGTCTGAGCTCTCCCGTGGGGTCAGCCGCTTGACCGATGAAGACTTAAAAAAATTAGAAGAAGATGTAATTCCCCCTCTTCCCCCCGAATCTCCTCTTCCTAATCCCAATTTACTGAGCCCAGAAGAAAAAATCGCTTTCTTCAAGGCTGAAGGAGCAGTAGCCGTTTTCCAGTGTGAGGGTGGCCGCCCAGGTGTTGTGGTCGGTTATTCTCGCCCTGGTAGTGTTAAAGATAAGTGGTCGCGAGAGAAAACGCTTGATTCTCTTCCCATCATCGCCGTCACCCCCGAACATTACAATCGGATGTACCGAATTATCAAAAGAGGGCTCCCCGTTATAGTTGAGCTTGAAGTTCGCAACAAAATTGGAGAGAAAATAGAGACGGCCGGGAATGTAATCGGCGAGATCCCTGGAACTGATCTGAAAGATGAAGTAGTAATGATTGGGGCGCATTTCGATAGTTGGCAGGGAAGTCCCAATGCCAGCGATAATGCTTCTGGCTGTGCGGTTGTCCTTGAAGCCGCCCGAATTCTCAAAGCCATTGGGGTAAAGCCCCGACGGACAATTCGCGTTGCTCTCTGGAGTGGAGAAGAGCAGGGTTTATTCGGTTCTTCCGAATATGTTCGAAAACACTTTGGAAATCCAAAAGATCCGAATAATCCGCCGACAAAAGAATATGAAAAGTTTCAAGTTTATTTCAACCAGGATTATGGAGCCGGACAGTATCGGGGAATCTATCTCCAGGGAAATGAACATGTGCGCCGAATTTTTAAGGCCTGGATGGAGCCTTTCCGTGATTTCGGCATGAAGGCTGTCTCCATAAGAAGCGTTGGCAGTACTGACCATGTCCCCTTTGATAAAGTCGGGCTTCCGGCCTTTCAGTTCATCCAGGATCGAATTGCTGGAACAGCTGGGCACACTAACCTTGACTTTCTGGATACGCTTTCGCCTGAAGATTTAATGAAAAATGCCGTAGTGATGGCCGCTTTTGCCTATGAAGCCGCTATGACTGATATTAGGCTTCCCAGAAAAAATTTATATTGAAAGAGTATTGTCAGCCTGAAGAGGCAAATAGGTGATTTCTCTAAATTTCCCGAAAAATCAGGGTTTTAAAGTTGAGGCCTAAGCAAAATTTTAAAGAATTTTATAGCTTAGGTCACCCTTTTTGTCCGATCGAAGGAAAAACTTAGTTTACCCATTATGATTTACCTTATGTAATTACCTTACGATAATTCAATTTAATTAATAGACACTTTTTGGAACAGCTTTGTCTGTGATGGCTACCTTGGATTTTTAATCACATCATTTTTTTTCATTTTTTATAATTTCCAAATCAATATCATAATAAATAGCCGATATGGGTTGGCCAGAAATTGGATCTGTATTATCTAATCTTACTAGAGCATGATATAAACCTTGGCGCAATCCGACCGGGCGAACTATATTGGTGACTATTTGATCTTTACCTTTCCTGGTTACGTTTACCGAAAGCCATGGCGGAAGCTGGCTGCTAACTTTCCAGAGTGGAAGTTCGGTAGTTCCCCGGTTAAAAATGGTCATTGTTGCTGATAGTGTTTGGAGATCACCTTCAGTTGACCGAAGCGATATCAAATAAGTATCAGTACTGATAATTGGAGGTATCGGAAAATCCTTTGATCTGGAGATGCGGAACATGGCTACATCATTAGGGGGCACAGTGACAGAGATACCTTCGTCTTGAGGGCCAATCGTCGAATGCTTCCAGATATCTCGGACATATAATTTTTCTGAATCATTCATGCCGATTTCAGTCCACTTAATGCTCACTTTCGCGGGTGAATCATTTTGATTAAAGATAAGAATCGCCTGGCTGCCATCAAACAATTTTTTATTTCCCCAGATGCTCACTTGGCCATCCTGGCGGATAATGTGTCCTTGAATTCCGAGAGGGTCCTGATTAATTCCTATGGCTTCCAGATTGGTCAAAATTTCCCGAGTCGACTCTGACATATTTCGCAAATCATTACCAGCAATCAGAGGAGCGGCCATCAAGCACCACAGACTGAAAAGACTCCGGTTCTGGGCCTCGCTCAGCCCGGGCATTCCGACAATCATCATGTCCGGATCATTCCAGCGGCCTGGTCCCGCATATTCAAATAATTTCTCATTGGCGAAAGCTATTTTAAGAGCTCTTTTCCAGTCGGCCTTCCCGGGTTCACATATATCTCCAGTTGTCCGCCAGAGATGGGCAACAGAGGCTCCCCACAGCCAGGGCGAGCCAACTCCCCAGGTGCAGAGGCTGTGAACGATAGGACGCCCAGCAGCCCTCTGGGCTTCATATAACAACTTAAATGTTTCCACCATATCTTGTCCCTCGGTATTACACCAATCAACTTTGAGATAATCACAGCGCCAATTGGCAAACTGCCGCATATCTTCAAATTCATGACCCTTTGTGCCTGGCATAGCTTTACTGCAGGTAAGAGTTCCGGCATCAGTATAAAGTGCATATTTAAGTCCTTTCTTATGAATATAATCGCCAAGTCCACGAAGTCCGCTGGGATAGCGATCGAGGTTGGTGGTCAAAAGGCCGTCTTTTCCTCTGTAGTAGCAAATTCCTTCATCAGGACCAACATATTTATAACCGGCTTCACGCATCCCGCTATTGATAAGGGCTTCAACGATTTCCTTTATTAACTTTTCGTTCTGTGGTTCCTGACCGAAAGTATTCCAGGGATACCAGCCCATTGGTGGGGTAAGGGCCAGTCCGTCTTCCAGGGCACGGATTTTTGGTGACTGTTTTTCAGCCTGGCCGTAAATTAGGAAAATAATCATTAAAAAAATGGGCAAGTTCAGATTAATTTTTTTCATTTTTCTTCTCCTGATGCTTTTCAATCAGCTTTAAGGCATCCTGGGCAGCCTTTCGGATCATGTCTCGATGAGATGGGATCAGAGCAGCCTGTCGCAGGAAGGTTTTTGCCGATGGATCGCCAGTTTTGCCGATGGCAATCAGGGCTTCAGCCTTAACCCGGTCGCTTGGGTCATTCTGGAAAATTTTCTTAAAAAAGGCTAAATTTTTCCGGTCTTTGAGATTCCCCAGAGCTAAGACGGCAGCAGCCCTGACCCGGGAATCAGGATCAGAGCAGGCTTTCTGGAAGATATCGGTTCTACCGGCTGCCTCGATTTCAGCTAAGCTTTCAAGTGCCCTTTGGCGAACAGCCCAGAAGGGATCATTTCTGAGCCTGTCGATGAGGGCTTCGATAACCGAACGATCATTTTTGAAGCTGCTTAGCGCAGCCGCAGCCTCCATCCGACCGATAACATCATCGTGCCTGAGCTGAAAGAGAAGTTCGGCTCGCTCTTTTGGGTAGTATATTTCTTTTATAAGCACGTTATCCTGGTCAAATTTTACGAGCCAGGGTTTCTCGGCCAAAGGGAATTCAAAAATTTGCTCCTTTTTTTCAATCCAGATTTTGTGAATTTCATTTCCGCCTGATGTAAAAAACTTGACAGAAACGGGCAAACGAAATACAGGGATTCCTCGCGAGAAATCCTGAACCTGTTTGACCAGAAGACGAAGCACCCTGGCAGCGGCGTTCCATTCAGTTGAAACTTCAAGGACAGGATGACCGGGCTTAAACAACCACTGGTCAAAGAACCAATCGAGATTTTGGCCAGTTGTTGCCTTTACGGTGCGAATAAAATCGGCAGTGTCGACGACATCAAAGGCAAATCGATGGAGAAAATTGCTAATGGTAGCAAAAAATGATGGGTCGCCCACAAGAGAGCGAAGCATGTGGAGGACCAAAGCTCCTTTTTGATAGGAATGGGCATCAAACATGTCCTCAGGTTTTTCATAGCGATCAGTAACGATCGGTCGAATATAACGAGTCTTAGCCTCACGCAGATAAGCCTTAAGCTTATCCTGAAGGTAAAGAGCACCTTCTTCTTCACCCATCTCAAAGCGGTAATACAGATAATCTGAATAAGTGGCGAACCCTTCATTTATCCAGGTATGAGCCCAGTTTCGAAGGGTTACCAGATTTCCCCACCACTGGTGGGCCAGCTCATGAGAGACAATGCGAATGGCCGGGAAATCAGATGCGACTCTCTCTTCCACCATTATCCGATGAGTCATGGCTGTGGCTGAGGTGCTTTCGGCTCCACCGCCAGAAGGGACCGAGATTTGATCATATTTTCGCCAGGGATATTCGTAGCTAAAAGTCTTATTGAAGAATTCAATCATTTTTGGAGTTTGACCATAGGTCGGTTTCACCTTAGGTTCATCACCTGGATAAACCCAGTAGCTCACTGGAAGCGTTTTGTATGAATCTCGAACCACGGTATAGGGGGCAGCTGCCAGAAAAATCAGATAGGTTGAATGCGGTTGGTCCTGGGACCAGTGATAGGTTACTAGCCGCCTGGCTGGGTCTTCGAAAACTCCGACCAGCCGGCCGTTGGCCGCGACCTTCAATCCTTGCTCGACCGTGGCTATGATTTCATTGGTGACCTTGTCATTCGGATAATCATAGCAGGGGAACCAGTGGTGGACGTGGTCTGGCCAGGAGTCAGAAAAAACCATCCGCGGAGCCTCCGTTGATTCAGTTACAAAAACAAGTCCTTTCTTTGGATTTTCACCATGGTAATAGCAAGTGAAAACAATTTCTTCGCCATAATTATAAGGGCGGGCAAGATGAACAATAAGTTCGTTAGGTTTCTGTTCAAAAGAAAGTTTTCGGCCTTCGGCATCTATGACCGAAGTTACTTTGAACTCCTCAGCATCGAGAATACAGGTTTTAAGGCCTTCTTGTAAGGAGGTGGCAATGACGGTAGTGGCTCCCTCAAAAGATTTTCGGTCAATATCAAGGCGGATCCTGATAATATAATGAAGGGCATCGAAGAATCTGCTCCGTTCGCTTTGAAGAGGCTTTGTTGACCAATCGAGGGGTTGACTTCTTGCGGTCAGCGTAAATATCAGAAGAATTGAAAGGAAAAGAATTCTTTTTTTCATAAGTTTATCTCCAATTGTTTATTTCTTTGTCTAATAGCCTTCATCTAACTGAAAAAGACCGCAGCCTCCCATAAAAGCCTAAAATTCAATTACTTTCTTGAATAGTTCCAGGGAAAGGATTTAAAAGCCGCTCTCACTAACGACTACCGTATCTTTAATTTTGAGGCTAATCAGTTTTTCAAGCCGGAAAAACTGAATATCAAATCATTCCTGGAGCGTCAAGTTTTAATTGTCATCTGGGCTTTTATCCTTTTTTATTTTGCCCTGCCTGGGAATAAAAGGATGGAGAAATTTATTTCTATATCAGTGAGATTGGGTCAGGATCTGCCGATTTTAAGATTCCTGGTTATTTCGGTAAAAAAGGTCTTGCTCTGACTTAAAAACCGTTGATAGGATTCACAGAAAAAACTTTTTTCGGGATTAGGAAGGTAACCTCTTTCTTTCGGGCAACCACCACGGCAGTAAATAAGCCAGGAGCATTTTTTGCATTCTTCAGACAGAAGAGCTTTCCTTTCTCCGAATTTTCTCTGAATAGCCGAATTGAGCATGTCAATCAGACGCTTTTCCTGAACATTTCCCAGCTTCCATTCGGGTTGGACAAAAAAATCGCAGGCATAAACGTCACCGTTATGTTCGACAACCACATAATCCCCGCATTCTTTATGCAGTGTGCAATCGGGCGGAGTCAAGCCAGCAAAAGCAAAAGCCAGCGATTCAAAATTACGAATATAAATCGTTGGTTGTCCATTTTTAAAATCAGCTTTCCAGAGCTCAAATAGCTTAAGCAGGAAATCGCCGTATTGTTCAGCAGAAACAGAAAAAATAGCTGGTTGTCCAGGTTTATCGGGATGAGGTTCAAGACAGGGGATAAATTGCATGTAGGTTAAGCCAAGATTTTTTAAAAATTCGTATATTTCTTCAGGAAATCTGGCTGAATAATCATTGATTACAACCAAAGCGTTGGTGGACACATCGAAGTCCAGAAGCAATTTGGCTTTATCAACTACCTTAGACCAAGAGCCCTGACCGTTTGCATGCTGCCGATATCGGTCATGAATGTGCTGGGGCCCATCCAGACTCAAGCCAACCAGAAATTTAAAATCATAAAAAAACCGGGCCCACTCTTTATTTATAAGTAATCCATTAGTTTGAAATCCGTTGGCTACTACCTGATTCCTCCCATATTTTAACTGGAAAGAAACCGCCTGCCTGAAAAAATCTAAGCCCATGAGCGTTGGCTCTCCACCCTGCCACCCGAAATATATCTCTGATGAGCCCTGGGACATAGCCTGTCTTATTACCTCTTCCAGAATTTCAAGGCTCATCCGGTGTGACCTGGCCTCAGGGAAAAGAATATTTTTCTCCAAGTAAAAACAAT
>CALLJL010000021.1 GCA_938092135.1 uncultured bacterium | reverse complement strand
GTATCTTTTCGTAATAATTTCATCCTGTCTTAATGATACTAAATAAGTATCATTATGTCAACTAAAATTTAATTGGCGCTCAAGTTGTCCTCCTTTTAATTTCTTATTTTTCAATTTTCTTTAACTTTTCTTAAGCGAGAGATCAGGATTTAAATTATTTAAATTAAATTCAATTATTAAATTAATATTATCTCTAAGGATGGCTCCTCTTCTATGAAGTTTAAAGGGGCGTCAATTGAGATTGATCTCTTAATTTCAGATCTTTACTCTTAACAACTAATTTTTGCTCTAAGTTTGAAATTTTATGTTCTTTTCTTGGCCCTTAAAATAAAAAAGGGAGTTCCCACAAATTTCCAGTTTCTCCCTTGATGAACTTTTTAAAAATTAAGCAGCTCTTGGTTAATCCAGTCTTCAGCGAACCAGAGAAGGGGCGGCTGATTCGCCGTGGGCCTGAGAAAGAAGGCGGAGGAAATTACCAGAAAGCAGATTCCCGAGCTCGCTACTTTCGATTTTGGCCTTAAGAAGCTCACCTATTATCTTTATCCAAAGAGCCTGACCTGCCTGACCCCATAGGCACGGTTCATTGACAAGAAAAAGGTTGTTAGAACCTACTTGTTTTCTCACTTCAAGAAGTTTCTGGACCAAAATGGCCGGGTCAATGTCCTGAGCTATGATTAAGCCAAAGCCTGCTCCTTTATTCCTGATCAGTTCCAAGTTCTCTTGGGAGGGAATTTCCTTGCTTATTATGGCAATGGGTTTGGTCGTAGTCCCGAGAATTTCTTTTATCTGGTTGTCGTCGGCAGCTGTAACACAAAGCAGCAGACCAGCCTGATTAATTGCCTGGATAACCTGTTTAGCCTCATCGGTCAGCTGACTATCGGCAAAGAAGGCTGAGGCTTCTTCCATTATGAGATAAAGTCCTTGTTTGGCCAGAACTTCGGCCCAGCGGGGCTCTCCCTTCAAAACTTCAATTCCTTTTAGCCCTGGAAGAACCGAGGTTTTACCCTGACTCATGGCGCCTTGAAGATTGGCGGTTCCAGTGAAAAGAACAAGATTGCTCTTTTTAATCTCCTCAGGTAAAACGAGGAGCTGGCGAACGATTTCGACACGCAAGGTATCGCCCCTTAATCCCTCAGGAGGAGCAAGACGGGCTAGCTGCAAATCAACATGAGAGTCCTGAGCATCTTTATGTCCCTGGATAATTTTGGGGGCTGGTTCAAAGTGGAAATTAATTAAAGTTTGATAACGGAAATGATAGCGCTCAAGACGTTGCGGCGGAAAGAAATTGCCCTTTTCATTGGCCAGAATGGTGGTGGCAGCCATAACGAACTCGCCCGTTCTTTTAAGCAATTCAGGCTTAATAAGCTCGACGACATCATTGGCTTGATGATATTTAAAATGATAACCCTCAGTATTAATGGAAAAGCCAGGAACGCCCTTAGCCAAGAAAGAGCTATGGTCTGAGCCTCCTGGTCCACCCCGTCCGGGCCGAACATAATCCAGGATTTCCTTAGGCAACTTAGCCTTCAAAACTTCCCAGACTTCAGGACCATAATAAATACCTCTGAAATTGACCTGACCACTGCCATGACCGACCATATCCATGTTGAAATAAGCCACTGTCTTTTCGAGTGGAACCAGAGGATGATCGGTATAATAGCGCGAGCCTAGAAGCCCCTGCTCTTCGGCTGCCCAGAGAGCAAAGATAATTGTCCTTTTCGACCTAAGCTGATTAAGCTTCATGACCCGGGCGATTTCCATGACGACGGCCGTACCAGAAGCATTATCGTTGGCTCCATTCATGACTTCACCCAGGGGATCAACGCCGAGATGATCCATATGGGCGCCTATAATAATGTATTCATCTTTTAGAATTGGATCAGAGCCAGTGATTTTACCGAGAACATTTTTTGTTGGTCGCTTAGATTCAAAACGGGCCTTGAGGCTGATAAAGGCTTTAACACCGGTGAAGAAGGACATCGGTTTACCCTGGCGATCTATCTCTTGGAAAAGATAACGAAGGTCCGTGAGGAGGTCACGGAAAATAGCCTCAACCACTCTGGTTTCGATGGAAATAATGGCAAAATCTGGACGATAAAGCTCCTGGCTGATACCGATCCTTCCTGGTCTGGCCGGCTGAGCCATCTGCGGCTCTTCCCTCCTGAAAAGAAGAACTCCTTTGGCGCCAAGTTCCTGGGCTTGGCGAAGGCGACGATTGAGGCTGGCGGCCTCACCGAATTTTTCGGCCAGGGAGGCCGGTAAATTGGAGGCTAAAAGAACCCATTTCCCCTTAACTTCAATTCCCGAATAATCATCATAGCCACTTTTTTCATCGCGGATTCCATAGCCCACAAAAACTATCTCCGCTGTGCCCTGGGCCGAACCTGAATAACCTTGGACCCGCCAGTCTTCGCCATAATAAAAGGAGCGCCTTACTTTGGGAGTAATCAATTCAAAAATAACGCCCTCATCGACCAGGTTTAAATCCACTGTGAAATTTTGGAAATAAGTATTGTTTTCGCCGGCAGGTTCTATTCCCCATTCCTTAAAGCGAGCGGCGATATAGTCAGCCGCTTTTTCACCTCCCTCGTGGCCGCTTCTTCGGCCAAGCATTTCATCAGAAGCCAGGTCCCGGATATAACTTAGCGCCGCCTGAGGATCAAATTGAACCTTTCTCGCTTTGGGCTGAGCTGAAATTAAAGATGAAATCAAAAAAAGATTTATCAAAAAAACCAGGCTCAGCCTGAGTTGCTTTTTAAAGCTTTGAACCAGAAGCCTAGCCAAGAACATGATTAGCCTCCTTTTTATTTTTTTTTGATTTTTAACTGTTTATAAAAGAAAAAGCAAGCTTCCCCCTTTAAACTTAAAGGAAAATACTGAAACCTTTCTCAAAGAATTAAAAGTTAATTCTTTAATTATTGTCAATTTAAATAGGACTTTAAAGACCAATAGCCTTTCTAAGTCCCTAATATAAGATCAGTATTTGTAGAAAATCATTAAAATATTCTATTCGAACCAGAAATTTTTTAAATCTTTTATACTTTTTAAAAGCACCACAAATTCTAAGATAGAAAAAATCCCTTTTTTATTCTCGGAAATATTATAGGGAATGATTTTTAAATTTAATAATTATTTCAGGTTTGTCTTATTAAAATATAATTTCTATCCAGGTCAATGAGGTTAATATATAAAAAACCAGTACAATCTTTTTCATTTTCTCGAGAAAAAATGTTTATGTCCCCTTTGGCGGTTTGGGCTATAATGAAAACTGATTATGTCTTTTATAAAAAATGTTTGTGTCCCCATTTTTGAGAGGAGGTTAAATTGAAGCCAAGAGAAATTAAAAAGAATGTCTTCTGGGTAGGAGCCATCGACTGGGATAGGCGTCTTTTTGATAGTCTTATCCCTCTTCCCGATGGGACAAGCTATAATGCCTATTTAATTAAAGGAAAAGAAAAAGTGGCCCTGATTGATAGCGTCGATCCAACGATGACTGAGGCTCTCCTCAGCCAGCTGGAAAGCTTTGATCGCCTTGATTGGCTAATTTCCCTTCATGCTGAACAGGATCATTCAGGGGCGATTCCTGAGGTTCTTAAAAAATACGAAATGGCTAAAGTAATCACCAGCTCCCAGGCTAAGGGTATGCTAATAGATTTGCTCCATTTACCTGAAGAAAGAATTATTGAGGTTAAGGATGGGGAAAGAATTTCCCTGGGAGAAAAAACCTTACGCTTTCTTTATACCCCCTGGGTTCACTGGCCCGAAACGATGTGTGTCTATTTAGAGGAAGAGAAAATTCTTTTCAGCTGCGATTTTTTTGGCTCTCACCTGGCCACAACTGATCTTTATGTTACCGATGAAGGCCGAGTTGTTGAGGCGGCCAAACGCTATTACGCTGAAATCATGATGCCCTTCAGGAAAATCATTCAAAAAAATCTGGAGAAACTGGCTCCTCTGCCTTTAGAAATCATCGCCCCCTCTCACGGTCCCCTTTACAATAAACCTGAATTTATCATTAGAGCTTACCGGGACTGGGTTGACGATAAGCCTAAAAATCTTGTGATCATACCCTATGTCTCGATGCATGGAAGTACAGCCCGAATGGTGAGTTACCTTGTGGGAGCACTTGGAGAAAAGGGAATTGAAGTGCGCCAGTTTAATTTACCTGAGATTGACATCGGGAAACTGGCCATTAGCCTGGTGGATGCGGCCACGGTTGTCCTGGGAACGCCCACTGTTCACGTGGGGGCTCATCCTGCCGCTATTTTAGCTGCCAGTTTGCTCAATATTTTGCGACCCAAGGTAAAACTGGTAACGCTTATCGGTTCCTATGGCTGGTCAACAAAGATGGTGGAGCAAATAACCGGCCTTATAAATAATATTAAAGCCGAAATTCTGCCACCAGTCTTGGCTAAGGGGACGCCCCGGGAAGCTGATTTTAAGGCTTTAGATGATTTAGCTAACCTCATTGCTCAAAAGCATGAGCAGCTCAACCTAAAAGAATAGCCCTTTGAATTACCTATCATTGGATAATGACTAACTAACCTTAAAATTCAAATAGAGGCTGCGTTCAATCTTAGAACATGATGCCTTAAAAGAGACTTTTAATACTCAAATCCTTATTTTCAATTTTTTTTAAAACGAAATAACCAATAACAAGCTGACAATAATTTTAAGCTTGAAAAAGATAACTTAGATTAAATAATTATGAGAGGGAGGAAATTCCGATGAGAAAACTTATACCCTTCCTTCTCTTTTTCATTTTAATTTCAGCGATTTTATCAGCCGAAAAAAAGCCCCAGGGATATCTGGTTATCATCGGGGGCGGTGATCGGCCTGAAACTATCATGAAGAGGATTCTTGAACTGGGCGGACCTAAGCCCAAAATTTTAATCATTCCCAACGCTTCCAGCGAACCGGCGGAAACTGGCGAAAGATTAAAAAAGGAATTCAGCGAATTGGGTGGGCAAAATATCCATGTTTTTATGGGTGATCGCGAGAAAGCCAATCATGATGAATATATTAGCCAATTTGCCGATTTCAATATTGTTTTCTTTTCCGGCGGAGATCAGAGTAGATTAACCAAGGATTTGTTAGGCACCAAATTGCTGGCTATGATTAAAAGAGTCTACGAGAGAGGAGGAGTAATTAGCGGCACAAGCGCTGGTGCAGCAGTGATGAGCCAGATTATGATTACCGGCGATGAGAGGAAAAATAAAGACACTGCCAATCCATTCTGTCTGATTGAAGCCGGAAATGTGGTGACCGCTGAGGGCTTTGGTTTTCTTGACCGGGTTATAATTGACCAGCATTTTATAAAAAGAAAAAGATTGAATCGATTAATTAGTCTGGTCATGGAAAATCCCTCCAAACTTGGAATTGGTATTGATGAATCAACCGCCATTGTTGTTTATCCCCATCAAATATTTGAAGTTATTGGTGAAAGCCAGGTTGTTGTTTTCGATGCCAATAAATCGACCGGACTGAGAAAAAATGAGAAGGATAAAATTGGAGCCCATAATATCCTCATGCATGTGCTTTTGCCCGGAGAAAAATTTGATCTGAAGAAAAGGAAGGTGGTGAAAGGATCATGAAGATAAAAATTAAAATTAAAGTGCCAAACACTTATCTATTAATTTTTTTGCTTCTCGTTTTCATCGCCCTTTTAACCTGGATAATTCCTGGAGGTGAATACGAGCGGACGGTGATTGAGGGAAGAGAAGTGGTTGTTCCCGGCTCATTTAAATTTACTCAAAGCGATCCTCAGGGCTTGTTTGATTTATTTATGGCCCCCATTAAAGGCTTCAAAGAAGCAGCTTTAATTATTGGCTTTATTCTCTTTGTTGGTGGCTCCTTCAATATTTTAACCAGTACTGGGGCTATCGATTCATTGATTAAAAGATTATTGATTTTACACCGCCGATCAAATTTTATGCGCTCGGCCTTTATCCCCCTTCTTGTCTTCTTATTTTCCTTCGGCGGAGCCACCTTTGGCATGAACGAAGAGATTATTCCCTTTGTGCTTATTTTAGTGCCCATTTCGCTTGCTCTTGGTTACGATTCAATCGTTGGCGTGGCTATTCCCTTGATTGGCGCTCATATCGGTTTTGCCAGTGCCTATTTAAATCCCTTTAATGTGGGCATAGCTCAGGGAATTGCCGGACTGCCCCTTTTTTCTGGAATAGGCTATAGAATTATCTGCTGGATCATCTCGACGATTATTGCGGTTTTATTTATCTCTTTTTATGCCCGAAAAGTTCTTAATAAGCCAACTATCAGTCCCGTTTATGATCTCGACAGAGAAAGAAGGGCTTCTGAGGATTTTCAAGAACTAACCGGAAATCTAAATCCAAATCTCCATATCAAGCACAAGCTTGTCTTGATAATCTTCGCTTTGAGTCTCGTCGGCCTGGTGGTTGGGGTTATAAAATTTAAATGGTTTATCGAAGAAATCTCGGCTTTATTTCTCATTATGGGACTTTTAGCTGGTCTTGTGGGCGGATTGAAAACTGATGAGATAATAAAATCATTCATTAACGGCGCTAAGGACTTGGTCGGGACATCCATTATCGTTGCTCTGGCCAGGGCAACCCTGGTCATTTCAAGGGAAGGAAAAATAATCGACACTATTCTTTATGGCTTAACTCCCTTTGTCGGCTCCTCCTCGCCCATTTTTTCAGCGCAGAAAATGTTTATTGTTCAATCAATAATCAATTTCTTTGTTCATAGCGGAAGTGGCCAGGCGGCTTTAACCATGCCCATCATGGCTCCGCTGGCTGACCTGACAGGAGTTTCTCGCCAAACGGCTATTCTGGCCTTTCAATTGGGCGAATACACCAACATCATTATCCCGACCTCGGCTGTTACCATGGGTGCCTTAACGATGGCTAAAGTGCCCTGGGAAAGATGGGCCCGCTGGGTTTTACCCCTGATGATTATCCTCTTTATCCTTGGGTTTATTCTTTTAATTTTCCCTTTCTTAATTAATTATCAATAATAAAAATATGGTGTTTTAGCCTTTATTGCCTTTGCTCCTTGCCTTTTTCTTTACTCTTCCCTTTGCGCTTTCTTTAAGCTAGGTAACTGAGCCCTTTTGACATCGAGAAGTACACTCACGGCTGTGGAAATTTTTTAAAAAACATTACAGACTTAATAGAAAGCAAATAGGCCTTTTAGGCCAGGCTTCCTTTCGGAGAGATTTCCATTAATTTCCCTAGAATTTCTTAGCAGCTTAATAAGAATGAAGGAAATTCCGGTTAAAAATCAACCACGAATGTTCAATCAAGCTATCCAGGAGAGAATTTTTAATCCTTTATAAAAGTCTTATTCCTGAGAAAATTCGATGTCAATGAACTTGAAGCTGGTCAACAATATATCGAGGCTTACGACTATTTTACTCATTTAGTTGACAAGATTCAGCAAGTAACAAAGGGAACAGAAGTTTATAAAAAAAGTCACTAATTAACATTTAGAGCTTTAGCCTTAAAATTTTTCTTAATTTAAAAATTGCTGGCGAAAGGCTTTTTATTAATTAGAATAAATGAAAAGGAGCGCCTTTATTTAGTTACTATAAATAGGTTTTTTCACCTCAAAGTCGGAACACAGGCTCCTCAAATGAGCTAAAGGAGGGGTTTAAAATTGTAAATGAATTTAAAAAATTTTAAAATATGAATCAGGAGGAAAAAATGACAAAAAGATATTTTATGGTTTTAATTATAAGCATTTTTTTGATTTTTGATTGGGGCTGTCAATCAAAAGATGAAAAGGGAATGACTCGTTCGGAAAAACAAGCTGGAGTTGTCCAAGCTATTCCTGAACTTCCGCCAGCTGTAATTGGGGCCATAAATAGATTTTTCGCTGAAGCTGAAATCGATATAGTCGAAACAGAAAAGATAAATGGGATAACTCTCTATGATATAGAATTCAAGGAGAATAGGGGCGAAATTGAAGTAGCTGAGGATGGCACAGTTATCGATATAACCACGGTTATCACTTGGCAGGAACTTCCTTCGGCTGTGGCGGAAACAATTAAAAAAGTATTGGATGAAACTGGCGCGATCGCTGTCCGTCTGGAAAAAGCCGAAGTTCAGGCAGAAGTCAAAGAAGAGAGTGGGAAAAAAGTTATTGTCAGAATAACTCCGCCTATTTTTCTATATGAAGCTGAGCTCAGCCGAGACAATCAAAGAGGCGAGATTACAGTGAATCAGGAAGGGAAAATAGTTGAAGGTCCAAAATGGGAAAATAACGGAAACTGACATTTTTTTCTAATTTAATGTTTGCTTCCAATTGTAGCTTAACTCAGAAAAATGAATAAATTATTTCTACTTATAGGAAAGCAAAATATCATCCTAACCTTTTCTTTTTTGGTTAATGGGTAAGATTGTACCTTTTTAAATCTTGGTAAATAGAAAAGAAAGCACCTTTTTAAAGGCATCTTCTTTTAAATAAATAGATATTTTTTTTAGCAAATACATAAGACGGAACTATTTAATGGAACTATTTAATTTTTACGGTAAATAGATTAGATGGAACCTTTTTAGGGTCCTTTTTTAGTAAGGACTAATCTCATTTGAACGAAGTCGAGAGTCAAGGCATAATTCCGGAAAAAGCCATGGGAAATCAATCCCCCAATGCGAAAACCAAAGGCTTTCTCTAAAGGAAATGAGCCGGTAAAAACGCCAACTATTTTTTTCTCTTTGGCTTCTCCTAAGCTTAGTTCCTCAACCATAAAAGGAATGACCTTAACTTTACCGCCGCCACCAAGACCCTCGGTTGCTTTGTCTTCCATTAGCTCTACTTTCGCTTCCTTTAAAGTTGATTCAGGGCAGATAAAGCCACCGCCAGCTAATCCGGTATCGACAAAAAACAGCATTTCTGGGCTTTGGTTAACCTTGCCCCTGGCTAAAATATAGTGGTCAAGAGCTAACCAGAAAGGAATTATAATCGGCTTTTCTTCCCAAATTTGTTTTTCCAAAAGTTGCCCATTCTCTTTTGTCTTTTGGCGCAGGATAAGCTCACCCTTAGAATAATCGATCGTCGGGAGGAAATGATAAAGAAGAACTGTGCCAATAACGCCATCAACTTGCTTCCCTTTAAAAATTGGTCTGGAAAAACGGCGAACATCCATCACATGAACAGGAATATTCTCAATTTCGAAATCGCCTAAAATTAGGCTGTCAATTTTGCCGTGAACATAATCGGCTTCCTGGCCCCGGCCAAGGTTCCCTTTTCTAATTCAAAAACTGTTGCGCCCGCCTCCTTTGCTAGCTCCGAATCAATAATTATTTCCGAGGCTCCAGTATCAAGGAAAAAATTAACTGCGGATTTGCGGTTAACTTGAACTTCAATAACCGGAAGAGGATCAGTCATCAGGAATGTCAAGTGGGTTAAGCCGGGGGTATTTTCTTTAAGCCTATAAGGAATTAATCCCTTAAAACTCTCAAGTTTTTGAGCCATGGCTTCTCGGCCTGCAGCGCGAAAAAATCGAGCTGCTTTCTGAAAATCATCACGGCGATAAAAAATTTCAGCTAATAAGGTTTTAGGAACTCTTTCTTCAGGCCTGACTTTAGATGCTAGAGTCAACCACTTTTCAGCTTCAGCAAGGCGATTGGAAAGAAGCGCAATTCGCCCGAGATGAACCAGAACGCGAAAATTTTGAGGATCCCCTTTTGCCGCTTCAAGATACAATCTTTCTGCTTCAGCGAATTTTCCCGCCTGGAAAAGTTTATCAGCTGAATCGATAATTTCTTGATTAGTTAAACCTGGTGATAGGCTTGCCAGAAGTGACCCTAACCATAAAAAAACAAATATAAGTAAGCATTTTTCTTTTTTCATGATCAAAGGCTCACAGATTTTTAATTATAACATTTGTTTTTGCCTAAAAGGAGTCATGGAGAAAAGTAAACTAGCTATCATACGTTGGGACTAATTTTTTTGCTGGCTAAATATTAAAGACACCGCCTTTTAGGCAAAGTTTAGGTAAATATTGAAGATAACACCTTTTAGAGAAAGATTGCGCCTCTTTTAGAAGGGGATATTTATCTGATTAAGAGGGCATCTATAAGGTTAATAATTTTTCAATAATGAAGTTAAATGTAATCTGTTTTGTAACCTATTTGTAGCCTATTTTGGGCAAGATAGAGGTGGCCAAGCCGCCCATAATCACTACTGCCATTGGTAAATTAGGTGAATGAGTGAGGCGGTACCTATTTTAAAAAGGTTTGTGTCCCCATTTTAGGGAGGCGAGGACGGGGAGAACGACAAGAGTAAGCAAGGTAGAGGTGGTCAAGCCGCCAACTACAACAATAGCCAAGGGACGCTGAATTTCAGAGCCGGGCCCAGCGGCGGCCAGCAAAGGCGTAAGTCCAAGAATGGTGGTTGCCGCTGTCATTAAAACTGGGCGTAATCTGACAGCGCAGGCTCCCAAAATACAGGCTCTGGTGTCCCCACCCTTCTGCTCCTCAAGCATGATCTGATTTAAAAGAACGATCCCATTGAGAACGGCAATTCCCAAAAGAGCAATGAAGCCAACCGAGGCTGGAACAGAGAGATAGAGCCCAGAAACCCACAGAGAAAAAACGCCGCCGACCAAAGCCAAAGGTAAGCTCATCAAAAGAATCAAAACCAGCCTCAATGAACCAAAAGTAATAAATAGAAAAATGAGAATCATTCCTAAAACCATGGGGGTGATGATCATCAGCCGGCGCATAGCCCGCTGCTCGTTTTCAAACTGGCCACCCCAAGTAAGGGTAATTCCAGGCGGAAGAGAAATTTTTTCTTTGATTAATTTTTTGGCCTCAGCGACAAAACTTCCAATATCCCGACCCGAAATGTTAAGCTCGATCCCGATCCGGCGAAAACCATTTTCCCGGCTAATTTGAACTGGACCCTCTGTTAATTCTACACGCGCCACTTCACCTAGCGGAATCAAAGCACCCTGAGCCGTTCTCAAAAGAATATTTTTAATTTTTTCAGGTGAGCTTCGAAAATCCTCAGGGAATTTGACCACCAAATCAAAATATCTGTTGCCTTCATAATAGGTGGTCGCCACTTTGCCTCCCAGCGCTATCTCAACTATTTCCAGAACATCGCGCGCACTCAGCCCATGACGAGCCAATTTCAGCCTATCAGTCTCTATATGGAGATATTGCTGACCAGCTACTTGTTCAATCACTAAATCGGTAGCGCCCCTTATTTCCGTCAAGACTGAGGCAATTTCGGCGGCTTTTTCCCGAAGAAGAGACATGTCTTCGCCAAAAATTTTCAGAATCAACTGCGACCTTGTCCCAGCCACAAGCTCATCTATGCGGCATTGAATCGGCTGGCTAAAGCTAAAAACCATGCCCGGAATTGGCTTTAGAGCCTCCCTCATCCGATCAACCAATTCATCCCAACGGCGGGCATTTTTCCATTCCGAGCGAGGCCGAAGCGAGCCCACATAACCTGTTTTATCCACCCCTCGGGCTTCTATAGCTACGCCTGTTTGCCCCGTTCGGCTGACAATTATTTCAAGCTCTGGAAATTCCATAAGCTTTTTCTCAACTAAAGCGCTTATGGCCATAGCTTGATCAAGGGAGATACCAGGAAGGAGCTGAATATCCATATCAAAAGCACCTTCATCCATAACCGGGACAAATTCGCGGCCAAGGCGCGGATAAATATAAATGGCGCTACCAAGGAGAAACAAAGCTAAGATTATAACAAGAAGTCGATAGCGAAGAGCCAAATTTAAAAGGGGAAGATAGACTTTTTTGGTTAATCTTGATAGGAAAGCTTCTTTTTTTCTTTCCTTTGGTCGCAATAAATAATAACAAAAAACAGGAACCACAAAAATAGAAAGAAGAAGGGAACAGAAAAGGGCAATAGCCACCATAATGGCTAAAGGCGAAAACATTTTGCCCTCAATTCCTTGGAGGGAAAGGATGGGTAAAAAAGTCAGAACAATAATTATCTCGCCAAAAATTGAAGGACGTCTTACTTCAAGTACAGCTTGCAGAATATCCCTGAGACGATCCCGATCTCGGCCGCGATTGGCCAGATGGCGTTCGACATTTTCCACCTGAATAATCGACGCATCAACAATCATTCCAATGGAAATGGCCAAACCGCCTAAAGACATCAAATTGGCCCCAAGATTAAATATTTTGGCAACAACAAAAGTTGCCAGCACCGTAAGGGGCATAGCCAGGATGACAATAAAGGACCCCCGAATATTTCCCAAAAAAAGGAAAAGGATAATAAGAACCAAAATTGAGCCTTCTATTATTGCCCGCTTTACTGTGTCTAAACTTCGATCAATAATTTCTGCCCGGCGATAAAATGGTTTGATTTTTATTCCATAGGGCAAAATATTTTCTCGATTTATTTCAGCCACTTTGGCTTCAACCCGTTTAACCACCTGACGACTATTCTCCCCTCGAAGCATCATCACGATGCCGCCAACAACTTCTCGGTCGCCATTCATCAGGGAAGCTCCTTGGCGAACAGCATGGGCACTTGTAACCTCAGCAACATCCGTCAGGCGAATCGGCACACCCCTTTCAGCTTTAATTACTACCTGGCGGATATCTTCGAGGGAACGATATAAACCGAGGCCTCGAACGATAACTTGCTCTCCCTGGCGATCGATGATACTTCCTCCGACATTGCGGTTGTCGGCCTCAACGGCGGCCAGAATATCCGTAACTGTTAAACCATATTTTCTCAGTCGAATCGGATCAGGCCGGACATGAATCTGCTTTATATAGCCACCAAAAGAATTGATTTCATTGACCCCAGGAACTGTTTTTAGAAGAGGTGCTACCAGCCAATCCTGAATGGTTCGAAGTTCAGTTAACCAGCGAATTTCTTCTTCTTTATTTTTTATTTCGAGATTAGGAATTTCGAGGACATATTGATAGATTTCCCCGAGTGCGGTGGAAATTGGCCCAAGGCTAACCTCTACTCCTTCGGGCAGTTTGCCCCTGACCTCGCTTAATCTTTCAAAAACCAGCTGACGAGCAAAATAAATATCGGTTCGGTCGCTAAAAATAAGAGTGACAACAGAAAGTCCAAATTTAGTTATTGACCTCATCAGCTCAAGTTGGGGTAAGCCCCGCATCGAAATTTCAATCGGAAAAGTGACCAGACGTTCAATTTCAAGAGGAGAAAGACCGGGCGCCTGGGCTATAATCTCCACCTGAACATTACTGACATCAGGAAAGGCATCGATGGGCAAACGAGAGAAGGCAAAAAGGCCGGCCACAATGAGAACAAAGACCAGAAACAAAACAACCTGCCTTTTTTCCAGGCAGGCAGCTATCAACCTTTCAAGGAAAGTCCTCCCTATGATCTCAGTGCCTGTGCTCATGGCCTTCACCCTCCAAAATTTTCTTCATCGCTTCTGATTTAAGAGCAAAAGAGCCTTCAGTAACATAGGTTTCTCCTTCCTTTAAACCCTCAAGGATTTCCACTAAACCTTCAAAAAAACGACCAAGCTTAACCTGGCGTAGGGAGAAAATTTCAGGTCCAGTTTGAACAAAAAGGACATCTTCACCCTCAAGTCGACGAACCGCTTTTTCTGGAACCGCTAAAATTTTTTCCTTTTCCCGGGGCCACAGATAAACATCTGCATACATACCTGGCTTAAGGCGAAAATAAGGATTGTGAACTTCAGCCCGAAGCCTGAAGGTTCGAGTGGCTTCATCCATGACATCGGCTAAGAGGGTTATCCTTCCTTTAAAAATTTGATCCGGATAAGCCTCCACTCTTATCTCACAATCACCAGGTATTGTTAGCTTACTCAAATCCTTTTCAAAAATATTTATTTCTATCCAGAGAAGACTTAAATCAGCGATACGGAAAAGTTCCCGGCCTGTTTCGACATATTCGCCATTATTCACCGAGCGACTGATTATTCTTCCTTTAAGCGGTGAGAGCACAGGAAGAAATGGAGCTGCTTTCTTTTCTTGCACCAAAATCTTTATTCCTTCGTCACTTACTCCGATAAAGTTAAGCCTTCGGCTTATAGAATCCAGCATTTTTTTCACTATCTCCTTATCGCTTGCAGCCGAAAAATTCATTCTTTCTAAGGTTTGCAGGTATTCAGCCTGAAGAGCCTGATGTTCAGGGCTAAAAAGATATAGAAGCTCCGTCCCTTTTTCGACAGCATCGCCCTCATAAGCCAAAACCTTCTCGACGCGTCCGGAGCAGCGAGCACCCACCACCGCATAGGCTTTGGGATTAAAATCGATCCGGCCCGCAGCCCGCAGGGGAATTAGGAATTCCCGAATCTGAGCCACCTCTGTTTGTAGCCCTATTAGTTCCTGGCCAGGCCTGGATAGACTTATCAATCCTTCAGCCTTTTCCTCTTCATGCTGATGAATATCTCCTGCCTGCCGACAAGCTGACCAAACATAGATTAACCCAACAGATAAAATCAAAAGAGAATTTAATAAAAATAATTTTTTCCCTTTTATTTTCATTTTTCTCTCCTCAACTCCTTTTTCAAAACCATCTTTTTCCGCTTATTCCTTTGATCTCCCTTTTCTTGAAAAATAAATTTCCCTTTTCAATAGGGGCTCAATCTCTTTTGATTCTATTATTTGAACAACTTTTTCTTGCAGCATTATCTCATTCCCTTTCACCTGCTACCTCAATCTCACTTAATGCTAAGTAATGCTCAAATAAAGTATTGAGGTAGGAAAGATAGGTTTCCCGGTTAAGGCGATAAACATCGATGAGATCAAGGAAGCCAACTTTACCCTGAGCATACAAAGAAATAGCCAAATTGAGCATATTCCTTGCCTCCGCAAGTAGAGCCTTCTCAAAAAGCTCGAGGCGGCGCTCGAGAGAGCGAATCCGATTAAAAAGGGTGGTTATTCCTCTGATAATTTTCTGGCGTTGAAAAGTAAGAGCAATTTCTATTTGCTTCTGTTGAGCCAAAGCTTGCGCTATTGCCCCTCTCTGTTGCCTCTGCCAAAAAGGAAGGGTGGTTTCAATTTCAAAGCCCCAGGAATTTGTCCTCAAGCTGGGATAAATGAGGCTGACTCTAAAATCGGGCCATAGGCTCTTTTGCGCTATTTCCAATTGGACGCGACTTTTTTCAAGCTCTTGATTCCAAGCGGCTAAAGAAGGACGAATTTCAGCTTCGCTAATAATCTCCTCAAGCGAACGGCCGAAGGGCTGAAATTTAAGATCAATGGCCACCTCCCTTTTCTCCTTTAATTCACCACCCAGAAGAAGAGAAAGGGCAGCCCATCTTTCTTCAAGCTCTTTTTCTGCCTGAATAATCTCATTCTGAAGACGCAACCTTTCAAGTTCCAGACGAAGAATATCTAAATAAGGAACTTCTCCTGCCTCGTAACGAAATTGAGCTGTCAGAATACTTTCCTGTAAAAAATTTAAAAGAGATTGATAATATTTCAGAACTTCTTGGGATGAGCCCACCAAATAATAGGCCATTTTAACTTGACTAAGAACCAGCCTTTTTTTAGCTTCAAACTGCCAAAAAGCAACTTCAAGGCCATGCTGGCCAAATTCCTGGCGCAGGGCTCTTTTTCCAGGAAATTCTATGATTTGTTGAAAGCTAAAGTTTATTTCCGACTCCCCCTTTTTCTGGCCCAGATTAAGTCCTTGGCGGCTGAAATTAATTTCGGGAAGAGGAAAAGAGGAAAGCTGTAACCTAATACCTCGCCAGGCCTCAATCTCTTGCTGAGCCTGTAAAATTTCAGGATTAGCTTTGAGAGCTAGAGACAGGGCTTCCTCAAGAGTCAAAACATTTTCATTACCTTGAAGAGCAGAAAATAAAATTAGAAGGGATAAGAGTAAAGCGAATGCATTTCTAAAAATTAAAAGCGAAGTCAAGCAAAACTTGATCGAATTAAATAAAATTTCACCCAATAAATCTTTTCCTGACTGGTTGCCAATTAAAGATTTGAAATAAATCCCTCTTCTTTTAAAAGAGCGATCGAGCGATTTAAAAGCCTGACTATTATCAAATTCGATATTAATCAATAATAGACATCTTAGATAATTATCCATTACTCCTCCTTAAAGAGAGTAAAGATGAGAAAGGAAAAAATTAGAGGGACTGAGGCGGATGGAAAATTTCCCAGGTTAGAAAAAAGGGCACGCGAGGAGATGGAATCCCAGCTAAATTAGTTTCATTTAAAATGGTCATAATGAAAACATTTATTATTGGCATAGCCAGCGTGGCCATGAAACATGGACAAATATGTCCATCGGTCAAAAGATTTGATGAAGCCTGATTGACTACGGGAAAAATCAAGTTATGAAAATGAAAATGACTCAGAGGATCGTGCTCATAAAAATGAATGCCCAAGCCAATAAAAAGGACAAAAATAATAAGAGAGGCCAATTTTTGATTAAAGCCACGCACAAGCCAGCGTTTCATCTACGAAGAAAGTCTTATATCAAATTCTGCCGCTAATCGTCAAGCTTTTCTTTCTTCTTCTCTTCCTTAAACCACTTCCTTTCCTCTTCTCTAAATTTAAGGTCAGTGTATTGCCACTAATCAAGACATTCAACCGTCTCATCTTCATTTCTTAATTCGGCCTCAAAATATTTTCTTCTATTTCCCCGATACAATCTAACCTGCTTGTTAAATTCTTCATTTCCTCCTTAGAAATGCCCTGGCTGATCATTTTTTTGATTACCTCTCCTTTTCTCAGGGGAAAAAATACCCACTCCCTTTCGCTCACAAATTTAATTATTCAAATTTAATTAACCTTAATTGATTCTCCAATTAATTTTTGGCCAATTTTTAGCCTACTTATCCATTAAGGCAGTTTAGGCAACAAAAGGGCGTTGAACAAAAGCTTGTAGGTAGCCTGAGTTGAAGCTCGGAAGATGGGGCTGAAGGCAAAAAGAATTATCTGGCCTTTTCCTTTTTTAAGCCAGACCAGATTAACTTTATGGCTAAGTTTCTCTATTTTCTCGGCATATCCACTCAGCAAAATTTCTTTTTCAGGGAAACGACCAATTACCCGGCGATCCATATCAAAAATGGGAATAGAAGTTTGAAAAACAGGTCGGCCCGTAAATAAAATGCCAATTTCCGAGGGGAGGCCAAGGGTGAGGGGATGATCAGATGTAAGAATAGTTCGCAGAAGCGAGGCCGGACAATAAAGTCCAGCTTTCTGCAAAGCTTCAGCCTCATCTTTTATAGGCAATTGAAATTCCTCCTTTTCTTTCTCCTCTTCTTTTCCTTGCCCCACTTTTTTCTCTCCTTCTTTTTCTCCTTTCGCTTTCCCTCCAGCCTCTAGCTTCGGTCGCGGAATTTCCAATTTTCCCATAAAAAGAGAGGCGGAAGCGCCCCAGGAGATTATGATTCCACCAGAATCAAGGAAGGTCATCAATTTCTCCATCCCCTTAGCGCCTATCCCTTTGGCAAATTCAGGGGGATAATCGGGAAGAATAGTTTCACCTTTGTACTGGTATTTGCCTTCCATTAGGACTGATTTTTCCATATCAGGAAAAATAACGACATCAAAATTTTTAACGAAATCGGTTTTTTCAAAATCACCTGGCCTCACAACTCTAAAGGGAATGGAATAAGTATCAAAAACATAGCGAGTCCAGCCCGCATCCATATCATGAAAATAAGTTTCAACGAGGGCAATTCTAGGTAGGCGAAGAAATTGAATTTTAAAGCTGGTTGGCTCAGAAATTATCTCAGGGGAAACAGTAAGTTTTTTAAGAATAGGCAAAAGCCTTGAATCATAAAGAATAAAGAAGCTTCCCTTTGGTATTTCTTTATCTCCGAAGATAACTTTCTCTTCCAACCTGGCCACCTTCAACTCTAGCTTCAGAGCTTCAAAGGCAGCCATAAAACTTTCATTATTATTGACAGATAACGCAACGGCATAAAAGGTTCCTGGAATTTCTTTTCTAAATGAGAAACTCCCCGTTATTTCGGCTAATCTCTTTTCTAATTCTTCCGATCGAAGATTAATCTCTAAGCATTTAAGCCCGCGATGAAGAGGCAAAGACCAGCTGGTTATGTCATAGGGCTTTATTAACTCACCCTCAGGAGTATAATGTCTTTCAGGATATTTTTGTTTTTCCATAACTTCTTTAATGAAGGAGCGAAAAGGCTGGGCCAGAGGAATAATTATATCTCCAGCTTCTAAAAAGATATCACCAATTCGAGTGGCCTGGGTGAGTTGATAAATCCGAATTCCATGCTCTTTAAGGAGATTAATTAGACCAATAAGCTCGCTTTGATCATGTTGTTTTAAGGGCAGAGCATAATAAAAAGGCGGTTCTCGGCGACCGCGCTCTACCTCTTTTCGACAAAGCTCATGGCGAAAGGCTAAAATCTCCCGACGATAAAGAGAGGCCGTTTTTAACATCGATTTGATTGAGACAATTTCATACTGAAGCATATCGCTAAGCCGCCACCAGCCCCCAGGCCAGGGAAGCGGCATATTAATGCTTATCTTGTATTCAGAAAGGCCTTTACCCTCTACCTGGAGCTCATTGGGTTCCACATAAACTGGGGTAGCATCTTTGCAGCTGGCCAATTCTGTGAGCATACTAATAACCCCTTTCCAGAGGCTCGTTTCGGTTGAACCTGGCCAGTAATCATCAAAGACATAGCTGTGACATACGCCAGCCAGCCCGGCTTCAGTCATATCAGTAATCATGGCGGCGCCAAAAACCTTGGTCCAGTTCCAGAGATTGGCATCAATGTTTTCAGAAATCGGGTCATGAACGGGCGGAACAAAATATCTTGGACCGTTTGAATACATTTGGTGTTTATCCACCATAACTTGAGGAAACCAGTCAAGGTTATATAGGCGAGCTATGGCCTTAGTATCTGATTGAGTCAGATTAACATAATCCCGGTTATTATCATGGCCAACATATTGATGATAAATGCCAGGGAGCGCACATCCTTCATACTTTGTCCCTTTATATTTTCGGTAATGATGAACCAGCATGTCCATACCATCTGGGTTGGAATTGGGAACCATCATGAAAACAACGTCGCTGAGCCATTTTTTTATCTGGGGATCTTCGGTTGTCACCAGCTCATAGGCAATGAGAGGCGCAGCCTGGGAGGGTCCAACTTCATCCGAATGCATGGAGAGAGTGGCCAGGAGAAAGATCTTGCCCTGATCCAAAAGAGAAGATTTTTCTATTTCTGAAAGCTCGGGTTCAAGGGCTAATCGGCGATTAATCTCTCGCAGCTTTTCTAAATTGTTAATATTCTCCACAGAGCTGATAAAGGCAACATACATGGGCTTGCCTAAAGGCGAGCGTCCGATTTCGATCATGCGGAGCCGAGGTGAGGCCTCATCGAGTTTCTGCAAATAGCTTATAAGTTCTTCATAATCTATGAGCTGGCGATCAGTACCTGGCTTAAAACCAAAGTGTATTTCAGGAGGAATAATTGATGAAGAGTTCCTCTGAAAAGGATGAGAATAGATAAATAAACTTAAATTAATCAATATAAAGAAGCCTAAAAAAATAAATTTATCAAAATTAACCAAATAAAATTTTTTCTTTTTTTTAATTGGTAATAATTTTTTCATAGGAAACTCCTCAAGAAATTTTTCCCATCATTTTAAAATTCCCCATTTTATTATGTCAAGAAAAAGGAGCCTTTTTAGAATTCAAATGATTTAAAAAACATTTTAAGTTTTCATATCAGTTTTAATCTCTGGCACATCCAGTTCAATCTACTAAAATTATCAATTTAAAATATAAAAGATTTTTTTCCTAAGGTATTGGCGTAAATATGAATTCCCTTTATATCGGGTCTGTTCTCTCAACTCAAGAGGGTTTTCCCAGCAAGAGATATAAAGCAGAGTTTCAATCCCCTTTATATCGGGTCTGTTCTCTCAACTTCACAAGGATGGCCTGCTTCTGAGGCCCGATTTGAGTTTCAATCCCCTTTATATCGGGTCTGTTCTCTCAACTAGAAGCAGCTGGTGGATTAGAACAATTCTTAAAGCAATTGTTTCAATCCCCTTTATATCGGGTCTGTTCTCTCAACATCTATAGCTGGCCTGGAGAAGAGATTTATATAAAAGGTTTCAATCCCCTTTATATCGGGTCTGTTCTCTCAACAAAACCAACAATCTCAGATGAAGCCAGTGCTTTTATGTTTCAATCCCCTTTATATCGGGTCTGTTCTCTCAACTTTGACTCTCGTGATTATCCATGCCCCAGAAACCGCCGTTTCAATCCCCTTTATATCGGGTCTGTTCTCTCAACTAATTTGGTATTTAAACTTGGCAACGGAGTTAAGGGATGTTTCAATCCCCTTTATATCGGGTCTGTTCTCTCAACTGGGTCTACGGGAATTCAATCAAGCAATCATTATCAGTTTCAATCCCCTTTATATCGGGTCTGTTCTCTCAACAGGAGGTAAAAAGTGAGAGAAATAACCTTGAAAGAATGTTTCAATCCCCTTTATATCGGGTCTGTTCTCTCAACACAACTGCTCTCCACCAACTTACCCCGCCATAG
>CALLJL010000020.1 GCA_938092135.1 uncultured bacterium | reverse complement strand
TCACCATCCTGGCAATTGAGTAAGCTGTCGTTATCATGATCTCGCATCACATTGTTAATACCGTCACCATTCTGATCGACGAACATGATTTGAACCCTATCCTGGATAGTCTTTTTGCTTGCACCTGATTTGTCTTCTTACCGGAGCATCAAATAGCCAGCTTCCAGGATCAGGAGTGCGTTGACGAGCGCCATAATTTTTGAGGCCTCATTTTAACCACCTTAATTTTAAATTCGGACATGGGTCAATCTGCAGGATAATGAAAGTAAAACAATTACTAAAAAATGGGATTTATAAAGGCTACTTTTCTGGGGGCTATAATAGCAAAATTGTCCTATTTTAAAAAATTAAAAAAAGAAAAGATGAGGCTTACTTTTCCCCAGATTTTTTTGCTTCCTCGACTAGATTCCTCGGTGAAACTCAGACTGCTGCTTATGCTCAAAGAAGTATAGATTCCGCCGATAAAAACATCGACTATATTCCTCGGTGAAACTCAGACTCCTGCTTTATTTTTTCTTTATGATTATGATCTGAGAATCATGAGAATCAGGTGGAATTAATTTCAGGCCCATCTTTAATCCTCTGTCTCATGCTGCTTCTCTTTACTACCCTTAACCTGGATAGAATATTTAACCTAGAAAAAAATTAGCTTGACCAAGGGGAATTTATTGAATTAATGTTTTCACAATGACAGAGGATAAAGGATAAATTCAGTTACCCGCCGAAAATAGCTAATTTCCTTTGCCACATTAAAATTTTTGGGAGGGCATTTAAATGCGCTTTGACAATTTAAAAATGTGTACCGGTTTGTTTTTGTCTCCTGCTTGCTTATCTTTTCTGCCGGCAATCGGCGATAGCCCAGTCAACATTTGACTCCATTAAGTTTGAAGAGATTAAATCCATCAATAGGTCATCCAGCCGGAGCCCCGGCTCTGCATTGATACCAAATACAATTATTCTCTTCCGAACCAACGAAGGTCGTTATGGAAAAATGCAGGTTAAGCAAAGCGATTATAACCTGTCAATGGTTTGGGTCACATTTAATCCTGACGATCAATTCACACTCAGGGCAATACTTTAACCGTCTGCGGCACCTTCACCTGCGACTTGGATGCAGGAAAGGAAAGCCGCGTTTCGGTAGATTTCTGGTAGCAGATTACCAGCGCTGAAGCAAAATGCTTAACTCCTCAAAATGGAGCTGTCTATGCTGTCTTTTCACCGCCCTCGACGGAAGTTGCGAGGCAATTGGCCGAGGGACAAAAGACCGCTCCCTTCGAGACTTCCAAAAGCGTTGATAGCGCCAAAGGAGCTAAAATATTCGGTGAGCTCCAACTTAAAGAAAAGCTTCCCTCTCATCTTAAAAAAAGAGAACAACCGCGACGGTGGCAGGTAGCTCCTTCTCCCGCTGAACCGCCCGCCTCTTTCCAAGGAGTTACTTCCAAATTTAAGCCCAATGTTATAACCATTGGTGGTGAAGAAAGCAGGCGACTCCTCCATAACTTGAAATTGGCCGAGGAAGTTATTAAGAACAAACCCCTGGCCATTCCGCCAGCCACAAAAATTCAGCAAGGCATATTAATTGAGCCAGGTTTTCTTCCGGGCAAAGAAAAAGGCAGATTATATAATATGAAACGAGCAAGATAGCAGCTAGAGTCAACGGCAAGGCCGTCTTAAATAACAGGCAATATCTAACTTTCGACCGGCCGCAGATTCATGAAGTTCTGGACGTGTTTGAAATTCCTCAACCGACGGTCAGGCTGACAAGCGGTAACATTACTCCTTTAACCCCACCTGCAGTCCAATTTCAAGATCCTCGGGCCGACGCTGTGACCATCAGGAGAGGCGAGCGATGGCATATTAAAGATCCTTGGCTCAAGATTCAATTTGATGATGTCCCCTGGTAGCTTACACTTCAGGGGGCGAAAGCATTAGCGTCAAGCTAAGTGGAAGGATTGGTCTTACCCCCATTGATGTTGATGGGAGATATAGCGGTTTTAGGGGTTATGAATTCGAACAGCGTTCAGGCGAGGAAGTTTCGCTCAAAGTCACCGTTGCCATGAGTATCAAAGAGGATTTAAAAATACCTCTTTTTGCCATCGATATACCAGCGTTTATGGCCTCCATCCGTGGTTGGTTTTATCTTTTGATTGGAGTAGACGGTCCCTTCACCCTTTTGGCTAGAGCTACAGATTGGCTGGAGGCGAGAGCCGGCGCTCGTGGCGGGACAATATTCTGGGTGCCTACGAGTTTCCACCCATTTTTACCCTGAACAAGGGATTCGGGAGCGAGGTTTTCTTTGCCGGCCAGATAAAAGGAGAGGCTAAATGCGGCCCCCTCGTGGAGCTGGACCTTTTAGGTTGGTCCCTCATCGGAGCTGGCGGCCTGGTTGGAATAGGTGTTTATGGCCAGGTTTTGGGCTCGGGCAAAGAAAGTCTCCTTGATGCTAATATCTATGGTTCGATTGAGCTTTATGCCTCGCTTTTTGGCCATAGAGTCAATTTTGGGAACATTACCTTTAATTTCTACCATTTACAAACATTTACAAAAACCCAACACTGCTGGGTACGATATTAAATATTATAAGGCCTGCGCCTGGCGCCGCTCTATCTGGGGAAATATTCAGCGAGACTTAGGGGACAGGTTTGAACCAGTCCGCGATAGCCTAGAATTTGAGGTGAAAAGGAATAATCAATTAGTTGGAACCATAAGCACCCAATCTGATGATGAAGGAAATTTCAGAGTGGATATTCCCTTCGAACTTTATAAGGGTGACCTTATCCAGGTCATTAAAGTTGGCGGAAGGGGCCTCAATACGGCGGCAGTGTTTCCGACTCTTCCGTTCACGCAAGTTAAAATAGAGTACGCCGATTTCTTCAATGATGTGGCCATAGGACAGGTGAGTGCGGCTAAGGTGAAAAACTGGGATATAGGGGAATGGGAGGAAATCATCAACAACCGAAATATCCAGTTTAATAATGGAGCTATTACAACTTGTGATAACGAGGGTAATTTTAGTTTGTCTTACGACTTCAAACCTGGTGAGAACGTGGTGGCCAGCATAGATTTCAACGGATTCAAAGTTGATTCACCCAGCTCAAGACTGACGTGGCGTTTTTAGCTAAGCGCTTTGTAGAAACCAGCGACTTAACTGAGTATACCGATTCGGTGGGCCGGCTGGTGGAGAAAAGAGTGGACAAAGAGCCTTTCATCCTATATAACGCGCGCGGTGAAAAACAACTCATCACTCCTGCTAGATACCAGGTGAATTACTACCATTGTCCAACTTTATCTCTGGTCTATGAATATTTTTCTGGAAGGCCGATTAGACCACCTTCTCTACTGGAAATGAAAGAATATAATTTCAGATTATCTCAAGTTGACAGTGGCACCTCACAAATAGTCCAGGATTTCATTGAAGAATGGGGCTGGTTAGTAGATAGCCCTGGGGCTGCTTCGATAGGTCAGGAATTGGGGGTGAAGAAAGGGGTGATAACTCAACCCAGGCCGGAATTTAAAACGCAGGCTAGCCCCCATTCAAAGTGGCCAAAGAGGCAGAATTGATAATTAGCTCACAGCCTTTTTTCAGGTTTGATTTAAACAAAACCAGAGCTCAGGCTAACCTTGAAGATGAAGGTGTTAAGACTATCTTCAGAGACGGATTGGCTATCATTGTCTATGAAGGTGCAGAAATAGAATTCAATGATCTAAGCGACAAACAAGCCGGCCATGGACATGAACCGCCCCTAGCAGGGGTTCTTCCAGGACAACTAGAATTGCTCGACAGGATAAACAGCCGGATTAACCCGTCCTCCCTCTCTCACATCGATTCAATTTCTTCTCGCGTAGTCGCGCCGATAAACAGAATTCGCCTCTTGCAAAGGGTTTCCCGATAATGAATTAGAGCACAAATTTATGTCGCTATATATCAGGTCAAGGAATACATCATCGTGGCTAAAGGCAATTAACTTAGACAGTGGGAATTCCTTCTTCAAACAATTCCTGTTGAGATCATTTCGGCTATTCCCGGAAGGCCATCTCGACCAGCTGACAATCGATGATCAGAAGTCCTTGTCTTATTTTTGACAGACCTGGGCGACGGATTACTTTTGAAACTTCTATCGATTACGTCGTTGAGATAGTTAATGTTCCCAATTGTTTCCTTGGGCTCGTTTATATTGTCCTGGTCGGCATTGTGATGGCGCTGGTGGTGCACAGAAGGCTCCGCCCATTTCATGCCGATTGACTCTGCTCCTGAACGAAAAATGGCAGGCTTAATGTTTACCTTTTTTTTGTTTGCCCATTTCATGGAAAAATTTAACGGAAAATGGGAAAAACCCCTAAAGGTCCGCTGCTCTTATAATCCGCCTATTTCTTCGTTTGGTAATCAGCTTCTATCAATCTTACCCCGAAATAATAAACAGGTCTTTTCCTTATTCTTTTCCCTGTTCTGAACCCGATTCAAAAAATCGCCCCTTCCAGCGTTACTTGATTGAATCATGAATAATCCGGCCGCCGACTACCGTTAGCACGGAGTGGGTGTGACGAATCTGGTTAGGCGGAATTTCGAAAATGTTCTGAGAAAGGAGAATCATGTCAGCCAATTTCCCGGGTTCGATTGAACCGCGCCGCTTTTCTTCATTGAGCGCATAGGCCCCGCCAAGGGTATAGGCATAGATAGCTTCTTCCAGCGTTAATTTCTCGCCGGGAACCCAGCCCCCGACTGGCTCGCCTTCCCAGTCTTCGCGGGTTACAGCCATCTGCAGTCCTGGCCAGGGATTAAGGGTAACCACCGGCCAGTCGCTGCCGAAAGCCAGGTGGCCACCTGCTTTCAGCACTGACTTCCAGGGGAAAGCCCTTTGCTCGCGCTCCGGGCCCACATTTTTTATCCAGGCTGCCATCCAGACCGGGTCCGGGTTGG
>CALLJL010000019.1 GCA_938092135.1 uncultured bacterium | reverse complement strand
GGTTCTGAGGAAGAACCTGAGAAAACAAAACAACCTTTAAGTGAAGAAGAAAAGAAAATACTGGAGTTGAAAAAAGAAGAGTATCGATTGCTAGATTTGTTAGCGAATGCAAAAAGAAGGGCCGAACTGGAGAAACGTTATGATGATGCCTTGATTCGAATTTACCGAGCTTTGGAAAAAAGAGCCCAGCTCGAATTAAAAAAATATGATTTAAATGCTTCTGATATTAAATTGGATTTAGTACCAGACAAATTGAAAGATGAAATGAAAACAAAATATTATAATGAAAGAAACCAAAAGATTGAAGTTCCCCTTTATGCTGCTTATAGGCTTTTAATGGCTCTCGAAGAGGAAAGAGGATTGAAAGCTATAGGCCATCGATTTTTTGAGCTCTATGATTCTATAATTTCTCCTATTATTGATCTAAGGAATAAAAATATTATCGTCCACGGGGACTTAACGGCTGGCGAGGATAAGTATAAATTTGCTTTCACTAAATGTTTAGAATTTCTAGAACTTGATGAGAAAGCCTTGCCTGAATTTCCGCAATTAACCTTTTGAGCTCTTAAATTTATTTTCCCCGCTCAAAGAAATTTTAACTGAATCCTAATATTATTTAGCTAGAATTTTTAAAAAGTTATCCTTATCTATCTCCAGATATTTGAAATTTTGAAACATTTCTAAAACGTTTATTTTGTGGCCGGGAGATTTCCAATTTCTAATAATATTCCTGAAAACAAATGGCGGCAAGAGAGCTTTATTTGATTGCCTATGATATCAGTGACGAAAAGCGTCTTAATCGAGTCCGTCATCTGCTTAAAGGCTACAGCACAGGCGGCCAGAAATCAGTCTACGAATGTTTTTTGACTGAGGCTGAATTGGATTCAATTGTTGAGGAACTCACTTATTTGATTGATGAAAGATTCGATCGGGTTCACATATTTCAGGTTGAAAGAAGGGCAAAAATTTATGCCCTCGGAAAAGCCGTTCCTCCCAAAGATCCCTCATATTTTTATATAGGTTAGAATGGGTAGCTTATATATAGACCGAAAGGACTTGGAGCTAAGGATTGATGGCCAGGCCATTGCTTTTTATTCCAAGAAAAAAAGAGAAGGCATTGTCCCTCTAGGTCCATTGAAAAGAGTTATCATCGCTGGCAATATAAAACTTGAGACTTCTGTCCTCCATAAATTAGCTATTAATAATATCAGCGTTCTTTTCCTTTATGGCAAAAGATTGCGTTTTGCTGGTATTCTTCATGGGCGTCTCCACCGTAATGGGCTCCTGAGACTTAAGCAATATGAAAAATCTCAATCGGCTTTCGCTTTAATCGTAGCCACCGATCTGGTGGCAAGAAAGCTGCAGAAAAATAAGAAATTTCTTGAAGAAATGGCTGAACAAAGAAAGGATATTAAATATGAATTAATAAAGGCCATAGAAACAATTAAAGCAATAATTGACCAGGTAAATCAGCAGCCAAATATTGAATCTTTAAGAGGCTTGGAAGGAAGCGCGGCTAATGCTTATTATCGAGCCTTTTCGCTTTTGTTTCCGCCTTCGCTCGGTTTTCACGCCCGGGTTAGACGACCTCCTACTGACCCAGTTAATGCTTTGCTTTCACTTATTTACACCTTCCTTCACTTTGAAATGGTTAGGGAAATAGAGTGCTTAGGTTTAGATCCACTTATCGGTTTTTACCATGCTTTTGAGTACGGCCGTGAATCTTTAGCCTGTGATTTAGTTGAGCCTTTTCGTCCTGATGTTGACCGCTTTGTTTACAATCTTTTCAAGGAGGAGCAATTGACCCATAGCGATTTCAAAAAAGAGTCTGACAACAATTCCTGTTATTTAAAAAAGGAAAGTCGGAGGAAGCTATTTCTTCTTTATGAGTCCTGGGCTCAAAACCAACGATCCCTATGGGCAGAGGAAGTTAAAAGTTTAGCCAGGAGAATTGCCGATGGGCCGGACGCTTTATCTGACTGAAACTGATCAATTTAAAGCTAAGGCTGATGGTCCATCAATCTTGATAAATTGGTCAAACCGCTCTGACCAGAGAATTCCTCTTCGGTTAATTAGCCGTTGTATTATTGTCGGCAACGTGCAGCTTGAATCAGCCGTTATTTCGCTTTTAGCTAGTCATAATATCCCTATTATTTTTACCAATGCCTCCGGATATGAACTCGCTATTGCCTTGCCTTATAATCATCGCTTACCCCGTCGGTGGAAAGAACAGAGAATTTTTATGGAGACTAAGAAAAACAGGGAAAGGTTTATCCGTTGGGCAAAACTTAAAAGGATGAATCTCCAGCTAAATTTATTAAAAAAATTATTCCCCAAAAAAAGTTACCAATTCAACCGAGATATAGGTGAAGGAAATTATCAGGAATTATTATCTTTTTTTAAACCAAAAGAAGAAATAAAATGGAAAATCGTTAAGGGTTTCATTGAAAATCTTTTTCGGACAATAATAATTGAAAAATTGAATCAAAGTGGTCTCAATCTGGATGCAGGCATTATTCATCGTTATAATAACTTTGGCCTGCTTCTCGATTTTGGGTATATCCTTGAGCCTCTTATTGATGAGCAAGCCATTCAGTTTTTCAAGCATTCAAGAGATGTAAGTTTATTTGATAAAAAAGAAAGAATATTCTCGCTGAATAAAGAAGGTCTTAAAGAAGTTATACATCGCTTTGAGAATAAAAAAGAGCTGATCGAGGAAACTATGGAAAATGCTCTGGATGAATATTTCCAATTAATGAGAGAATTGATTAAATGAAGACTTATTATTTAATCTGTTATGATATCAGTGAAGATTTCAGACTAAATAAAATTTTAAGATATATGAAAGGAAAAGGAATTCATCTGCAATATTCGGTTTTTTATTGTCTTTTAAATCATAAAGAGCTATTAAAAATCATCGATGAGGTCATGGCCATGATTGATTTAAAACAAGATGATGTTCGTATTTATCCGTTAGTAACCAATTTTAAAGCCATTGTTCTTGGCCGCGGAGATAAAACTCCAGAAGGAGCTGATATTTTTTTAGAATAATTTCTAATGGCGATAGCTAAAACTGAAAGCTTTGGTAGGAAAAAAATTTGAAAGATATATTTAAAGGATTGGGTCAGTTTAAAGAAAAGCGATTAAATCCATTTTTAATTTCTTATAACCAGGGTCAAGGCAAACTAATTTCTTTGAGATTTTCTTTTCAGCCGTACCCGAACAGATAAATAAGTCCATTTTCAGGCCGCTTGATGATCCATGTGGAGATGTGGTATCCCTGAAGCTGAAAAGGAGGCAAGAATGAGAAAAATTAACGTTCATTATTTGATTTTAATTATTTATCTATGTTTTCTGAATATAATTATTTACACCAGCTTGGCTGCCCAAGAAGAGAAGCCCCAGGTTACTCGCCTTAAAATCGACGTGGAACGTCAGGTAGGCGAGATTGATCCCAAAATTTATGGCAATTTTATTGAGCATCTCGGTCGCTGCCTTTACGGAGGGATCTATGACCCCGATTCTCCTCTGGCCGATGAGAAGGGCTTTCGTCGGGATGTCATTGAGGCGGTGAAAAAACTCAAGGTAACGGTTTTGCGCTGGCCGGGAGGAAACTTCGCTTCGGGCTATCACTGGCGTGACGGAGTAGGGCCCAGGGAGCTACGGCCTCGCCGCCTTGAACTTGCCTGGAAAACCATTGAAACCAATGTGATCGGGACGAACGAATTCATTGAATTCTGTCGCCTCATCGGAGCCGAGCCTTATATCTGCGTTAATCTTGGAACAGGCAGCTGGGATGAGGCCCGGGAATGGGTTGAATACTGCAATATTGAAAAAGGAACGTCTTTGGCCGAATTGAGGGCAAGCCACGGCTATCCTCAGCCTCACCGGGTTAAATACTGGGCTTTGGGCAATGAAATGGATGGAAGCTGGCAGATGGGCCATCGTGACGCCGAAGATTATGCTAAGTTTGCCCTGGAAGCCGCCAAGCTGATGAAGTGGACAGATCCCTCGATTAAACTCGTTGCCTGCGGCTCGAGCACCTTTGGCCGCGGTTGGACCGACTGGAACCGCACTGTCCTTAATTATCTTCGCGATTATGCTGACTATATTGCCATCCACACTTATCTTAACAATCGCCGTAACGATTTTCCCTCATTTATGGCTGCCACCCTGGATGTAGAGGATCGGATCAAAATCATTGAAGGTCTGATTCTTGAGGCTATGAGTCAGACCCGCCGCCGCGAGCCCATTTATATTGCCTATGATGAATATAATGTCTGGTATCGGGCGTTTGAGGATAAAGGACTTGAAGAAACCTATAACTTAGAAGATGCCTTAGTGATTGCTACTTTTCTCAATGTTTTTGTTCGTAATGCCCATATCGTCAAAATGGCCAATATGGCTCAGCTCGTTAATGTCATCGCGCCGATTCGAACAACCAAAGAGAGCCTCTGGCTTCAGACTATTTATTATCCCCTCTTCCTTTTTGCCAATTACTGCCATGGCCGTTCGCTTCAAGTTTATGTTGATGGCCCGACGTATAAAACCGAAACCAGACCGGTTGTTCCTTATCTCGATGTTTCGGCAGCTTTTAACCCGAAAGAAAATGAGGTGATCCTCAACGTTGTCAACCGGAATGAAAAGCAGGCCATGCCCGCCGAAATTATCAGTCAGTGGGGAACTTTCGAAGGAAAAGCGAGAATTGATGAAGTTAATGGGCCAAATATTAAGGCTGAAAATGGCCCTGAAGGTGAGAAAGTCAAAATCGAATCGAAGGAGATTCAGGTTAAAGGAGATCGTTTAACCTATCTTTTTCCCCCTCATTCCTATACCATGTTACGTCTGAAATGGCAGAAGCCGACGTCCCATTAATCTTGAAAGGTCAAAGAATTGGCCCGGTTTTCTTTAGGCCCTACTTTTTGCAATTGATAGCCACAGCTTCAGTAATAGAATAGGTTTAAAATTTACCCGACATTTTAATTTACAACATACTGAAAGTTCGTGGCCTTTCCTTTATTAAATTTGATAAGTATTGGCAAATAATGAAATTCTGTCTCTCCTAGATCAGCTTCTTTAATTAAATAAATTGACTCAAATTGAATATTTTTAGTCCATTGAATCCACTCTTCTGGCCAATCATGTATAACAATGCTTGCGACCGATTTGTCCTTCCATTGCAATTGACGGAGTTTGTTAATTCCTTTATATATGCAAGGAGGGCAATTAGATAATTTGAAAAAAAGAATATATGATTCATCTTTATCAATTAGTTCAAAGAAATTGTAATTTCTGCCATCCAGCCCAATCAATCGAACATTATTTAACCTGATAGTGTCTATAATTCGGCGTATCTGATTTATATTTTCTCTTTTTTTACCAATTTTAAAGCCAATATTAAAAAATAAAAAGGCAACCAAAAAAATAATTAAAATGTCAATTATTTTGTTAACTAACTTCACCAAATTTATTTTCGCATAAATAATTTAATTGAAATATAAGAGATTTCTCCGTCAAGGCCTGGATCGCCTCCCTCTAAAAAATAAAAGATGCCATTCATTTCTCCTAGGAGTAAATCATTGGTAAAACAAATATCTTTTAATTTGAAATTATCTTTATCAAAATGCGCAAGACAAAATCTGGCCTCTTTATTATCAGGAATTCTAAATTGAATAATTATCTCTTTCGAAGTTATTAGAAAATTTTCAATTCGAGAGTAAGAGGTCTCCCAAGTTTCAAAAGCTTTAATAAAATTGTTTAATGATTGTCTTTCGAATTTTAGATATTGTTTTATAGGGCTATAAATTGAAGGCATCGACAATTGAATTTTATTTATAAGTTCATCTTTCTCAGTATCGAATAAATAAAGGATTGGCTCGGTGGCCAATAATAAAAAAAGCCTTCTTTCATCTAAACGGAGATGAACGGTAATTAAATTGCCCCTTATTAATGAGCGAAAATTTTTATATAGAAATTGCTTTAATAGTTTACCCTCAGCGTAAATAGACAAGAAATAGCCCTTAGAAGAGGAGGTTATTTTTTCTATATCGGGGGAATATCCGCCTATATACCATTTGCCCTTATAGAAAGCTGCGGCTCTAACATGGGGAAATTTTGTTGTGTATTCAAGCCATTGAGTTTTATCATAAACATAATTTTTATTTTCTTTTTTAAAATATATTATTTTACCTGTCATCTCTATATCTATTAAGTATGAATTATCAAGATAAATAGCAGCCCAATTCTGCATTTCTCCAGGCCCCTGGCCTAAGCGGGTTAAATTAATAACTTCTGATTTTTTTATATGCTTTAAACCGTCTCTAAAGGATAATAAAAGCAGGTCGCCATCGGCATCAATAAAAGAATCGAAGATGTAACCACTTAATAATTCTTTGGAATGAATCCACTTATCAACCATAATATATTTTGCCTCTAAAGGCTGGCCGGTTGCTAGTCCCTCCCCCCAAAAAAATATAAATAAAACGGGCGTAAGAAGGGGAGTCAAAATTTTAGCGAACATCTTAATAGCTCAATATCCGCCTCGTCTCTGGCCGAAAGGGCTTCTTTTATATATTTAGCAAAGTAGATATAATTTTTATCTGCACCACAGAAGAAATAATCTTTTAAATTTAATGGTCCAATTTCTTTTTGGAGAGTAGGATCTAATAAAAATATATAAAAAGAAGGATTATCTGGATCACCTCTGAGAACACTAACCAGAATATTTTCGTTATAAATATAAAGCTTAGTAATCATATCCCCCGACATAGTTACCTCTTCATAAAATTTTCTAAAAATACCTTGCTTTCTTGCCTTATCTTCATCTTTTTTATTATATTTTATCTTGTGCCACCAGCCTTCAGCGAAACTTTTCTCTTTAATTATTTGGCCATTGGGGGCTAATTGCCAGATTTTATTTATTGGTCTGAAAGCAATATAGATATAACCGGCAAGAGACAGTATTATGCCTCCGAGAATCGAATCGCTTGGATAATTTTTCCAAAGGCTGGCTATAGGAAAAAATGCGTTGAGCCACTTTCCGTTTAGATCATATAGATTTATTGTTTTGCATTTAGCTCTATTTTTCGCATCTTCAACCCACCGCTGGGCGGTAAATATAAGGTCATTATTAATATCAAACGAAAAAACTATGTTTGACGTTTTTTCTCCTTCAAGGCGAATTCTATTAATAAAATTAAAGTCCTTATCAAAGACGCTGAGTTTGTTATAAACATCTAAGACACAATAACGGTCTTTGGTTTTTCTAAAATCAACAATGACGAAAAATTCACCAGGTCCTTCTCCCTCTCCCCCCATTTTTTTTAAAAACTTTCCCTCCGAAGAATAGATAGCAAAAAAGGCGCCCCGCCAAATCAAAATTTCTTCTTTAAGTCCTTGAAAAACGTAAATCGGAGGAGTCGATAAGGTTTCATAGAACTGGCCAATGGCTGGAGGAATTTTAATTTTTAAGCTACTAATTATATCAATCGAATATGAAAATAAGGCCCTTGGCCCAAAAAGGATGGCGACAATAAAAGTAGCTATGTATCTTAGCTTTTTTGCCATTTTTAATATTTTATTATCTACCTTTAGTTATGGATTGATAATGCAAAAACAGTCATAAATTATTTCATTTCTACACCAGCAAATCCAGTCTGGGCCGGAAGTTTCAAAAAAGCCCTTTATTATTTTTATGCCGCCTTTCATCGAAGTTCCAGAAAAAATTGTTAGGATTAATAAGGCCACCAGAATAAATATCTTTAGCTTATTCGTCATACCCAACTCCTTTCAATACATTATAAAGGCCAGGGAATCCAGATAGCGCAAGTGCAGTCTTGTGTCTCAATATCGGTGCAATCGCACGCAATTATATGAGTTCCGCCGATGTCGAAAGTTTTCGTTGTCCCTCGATAGAAAATCCATATCCCTGAAAGAAAGCTGAAAAGGGTGGCCACAAAAATAATAATCAAAATTAAGATTTTAATTTTCATTTTTCCCTCCTTTAATCAATTTAAAAAAAAAAAGAAATGTCAAGTAGTTTTTTAGATATTTTACAAATTTATGGATGGCCGAGTAAATTTAAAATTGGGGTTTGAGATTTTTAATCATATCCTCGACCATGCGGGGAAGGTCATAATCGGGTTGCCAGCCCCATTCTTCCCGGGCGGCTGAATCATCAATCGAGCGAGGCCAGGTTTCAGCAATCGACTGGCGTTCATCGGGCTCGTAGACAATTTCAAATTCAGGAATATGTTTTTTTATCTCGGCAGCGAGCTCCCCGGGCGAGAAGCTCATGGCCGCCACATTAAAATTGGTGTGATGTTTTAACCTGGAGCGATCAGCTTCCATCAACTGGATGGCCGCCTTCAGGCAATCGGGCATATACATCATGGGTAAGGCTGTATCCTCCTTGAGAAAGCAAATATACCTTTTATATTTAATAGCTTCATGAAAAATGGCCACAGCGTAATCGGTTGTACCCCCTCCCGGGGGCGTCCGATAGCTGATAATTCCGGGATAGCGGCAGCCCCGAACATCGAGGCCAAAACGGCGGACGTAATATTCGCCTAGAAGTTCGCCAGCCACTTTGGTTATTCCATAGATTGTCTTCGGAAGAAGAATTGTCTCCTGAGGTGTCATTATTTTGGGCGTTTCCGGGCCAAAAACGGCTATAGAACTGGGAATAAAAACCTGGTTTAGGCCAAGCTCCCGGGCTGCCTCCAGGATATTGTAGGTGCCAATCATGTTAACTTTCCAGGCCAGATTGGGATTCTGCTCTCCTTTGGCGGAAAGAATTGCGGCCAAATGGTAAATTATGTCTGCTTTATATTTTTTCAATAAGCGGCCTACTTCCTCTAAGCTGGTTACATCCAGCCATTCAAAGGGTCCATCTTCCCGCAGTTCTGGCGGTGGTTCCTTTATGTCGGTGGCCATAACATTTTCTTTGCCATATCTTTTCCGCAGCTCAGGAACAAGTTCCGAGCCAATCTGCCCGCAGGCACCGGTGACAACGACCTTAGGAGTTGAAGACGCCATTTTCGCGCTCCCTTAAGAGAAGATGAAAACGAAGCTTTTTTATAACATAGGCTCATAAGAATTATCAATCCTCAAGATGGCAGTCGTTGGCCTTTTGGTCCTAAAGTCGCGAATAAATTGACTAATGACCAAAAAATTCGCAATTTGATCTTAGGGAGGGAGGTATCGTAAATTTTTTTGAAAAGAAAATCTTAAAAAGAAAGAGGAGACGCTATGGCTAATTGGAATCAGCTTAATTATAAGCCTGCTTTGGGCTTAATCATAATTGCCGTCATCATGGTTTTTATGGGCTTGCTTACTGATATTTATTGGTTTGCCGCTTTCATTGGCCGACCTTTTCCTCGTTCTATTCCCCTTGACGAAAGAGTAGCCAGAGCCTTTGCTCTTCCTGATGTCTTAGGCACGCTTTTTTTATATGGCGGGGCCTATGGCCTTATCCGTCGCCGTTGTTGGGGGGTGTACCTGACCTTAATAGCCCTGGGTATGAACTTGGGAAGTAACCTCTTTTTTCTCAGCTTGACTCGAACCGCTTTCCTCAATATAATAGGGCCAACTCTTATTTTTATTTTTTTTGCTATTATTTATCTTTGGCTAAAACGAGGCCTTTTTTTGGGAAATAAATAAAAAATAAATCAATGTTTAATAATTTCATTTAAAATCAGGCTTCATATTTAAATCATTTCGCTTGGATAAATAATTTTCGCTGGCAAATTCTTTCAAGTTAACCTTTCCTTTTATCTTCAGATCAATGGTAATTATAAGGATTTTCCCTTTATTTTTTAACCTGCTGAAATTATAATCTTTTCCTAATTTAAATTTTAGAAAGAATAAAACTTCCTAAAAGGAGGTGTTCCCATGGCCTTTGTCTTGGATGGTCGCAATTTGACCATAGAAAAGGTAGTTGAAATAGCTCGTTTCGGTGAAAAAATAGAAATTCATCCAGAGGCCTTGGAAAGAATAAAAAGATGTCGTCGGCTTGTTGAGGAGAAGATTGAAAAGCGAGAAATTATGTATGGCATTAATACCGGAATCGGTGAGTTATCGGAAGTTATTTTAACCCAGGAACAGGTTGAGCGTTTTCAAAAATATGTTATTTACAGCCACGCGGCTGGTTACGGTAAGCCGCTCCCTGAGGATATTGTAAGGGCAGCTATGTTGAGTCGTATTGCCTGTCATTGCCAAGGCCACTCGGGCCTCAGGCCCGAGGTAGTCGAAACTTTAAAAGAGATGCTTAATCGCGGGGTAACCCCTGTTGTTTGCGAAAAAGGGTCGGTTGGTGCCTGCGGCGATCTTTCGCCTATGAGCCAGATTGCTTTGGTGGTGATGGGTGAGGGAGAGGCCTTTTATCAAGGAGAAAGGCTTCCAGGAGCTGAGGCCTTGCGCCGAGCTGGGATAAAACCACAGGTTTTGCAGGCTCGAGACGGTCTGGCCCTAATCAATGGTTCAAATGTTATTACTGGCCTTGGCGCTCTTGAAGTCTATGATGCCCACCGCTGGCTCAAGAATTCTGAAATTGCTGCGGCCATGACGCTGGAAGTGCTCAATGCTAATATGAAGGCCTATGATGAGAGATTGCATCGAGTGCGGGGTTATCAAGGAGCCATAGAATGTGCGGCTAATATTCGTCGAATCACCGCAAATTCAGAGCTTTTAGCTCAATCAGGGAAGAAAGTTCAGGATGCCTATAGCCTCAGAAGCACTCCTCAAGTTGTAGGCGCAGCCCGCGATGCCCTCCGTTGGGTGCGGCAAATGATTGAGATTGAGTTAAATGGTTGTGCCGATAATCCGGTTTTCCTTCCAGAAGAAGATCTTGTCTTGACTGGAGCCAATTTCCAGGGAACGCCACAGGCTCTGGCCTTAGAACTGCTGGGGATGGCCATTACGACAGTTTCTGTTTTGTCGGAAAGGAGAATAAATCGGTTGATGAACCCCAATTTGAATCGCGGCTTGCCCGCCTTTTTAACCAAAGGAGCTGGCATGTTTTCCGGTCTTATGCTGACTCAATATACGGCTGGTGCGTTGGTTTGTGAAAACCGCGTTCTTTCTCATCCAGCCGCAACGGGTTCAATTCCAGCAGCCGCCGATCAGGAGGATTTTGTTAGCATGGGTATGACTACAGCGCTCAAAACTAAGCAAATCATTGATAATAGCCAGGCCATTATCGCTATTGAAATGATGGCCGCCGCTCAAGCCCTCGATTTCCGGCGACCGCTTCGGGCCAGTCCAGGAGTCGAGGCGGCCTATGAGGTAATAAGAAAATATGTTGCCTTTCTTGATGAGGACCGACCCCTTTTTGATGATATTAACCGCTTAAAGGAAGTGGTGGCTTCGGGCGAAATTATCGAGGCGGTCGAAAGAGCTGTGGGTGAACTGATTTAATAAGCTTTAAAGCTGAGTGTAATAGGCCTTAAAGCTGAATGATTGATAAAAAAAATTTGGGGGAAGGGGAATGGACAAAGAGAGGGTAGCTCTCATAATTGGGGCAAGCAGTCCGATCGGCCGAGCCATAGCGATAAAATTTGCTGAGAAGGTCTTTCGAATTGGGGTCCATTATTATCAGCAAAGGAAGGCTGCCCAGGCCATGGTTAAGGAAATAAAAGAGAGGGGAAGCGAAGCTTATGCTTTCCGGGCTGATTTGTCATCGCCTGCTGTAGCTAAAAAATTAATTCAAATGGTAGAGGGGAAATGGGGAAGGATTGATATTTTAATTAATAATTTCGGCCCTTTTCTTCATCGGGCCTGGGAAGAGACCACTTCTGAGGAATGGCTTTGGCTTTTTAAGGCGAATGTACTTGTTGGTTTTGAGCTGATAAAAGCAGTTATTCCTGGAATGAAGATGAGGCAATGGGGGAGAATCATCAATATTGGTTTTCATCGCGCAGGGCAGATTGCAGCTTTCCCCAATATTCTTCCCTATGCGGCTGCCAAAACCAGTCTTTTTATGCTCACTCGAACAACTGCTGTGAGTTTGATTAAATTTGGCATAACTGTCAACATGGTATCACCAGGATTTATTGAGGGAGGCTGGATGCCCGAAATGGCTGAAGACTCACTTTCCGAGAGCTTTGTTGGTCGGCCTGAAGATGTGGCCGAAGCCGTGAATTTTTTGGCTTCTGAAGAGGCTGGGGCCATTACGGGAAATAATTTGATAGTCGCCGGCACTTGGAAAATATAACTTTTTCGCGACGATAAGATTAAAAATTAAAATTAGATTTAATTTATTGATCATAAGGACTTAAAAACAGATAAATAGTGGGGAAAAACAGATTATTAAATTAGTAAAATAAGATTAAAGAACCGACGATGGCGACTTGGAAAAAAAAGAATTATTTTAATAAAATAGAAGAGAAAATAGTCTTTTGAAGCAATCAGATGATAATTATCAAGTAATATAAAAAAGGGAAAATCCTTTATTGCTGGTTTTGAAAAAAGTAAAAGTGGGCGATGCGAGATTCATTAAGTTTGGGGAAAAGAGGAGTTTAGTAAAAGGTATCGGAAAAAAGAGGAATTAAAAAATGAGGTTAAGAAAAAAGTTAGGAAAAAAATGTTTGTGTCCCTATTTTTGGATTATTGTTTTGGGACTGATGCTGGGAGGCTGCGAGACCCCGAGCACCTTGGCGAAGAAAAGAATCAGAGACATTGAAAACGGATTATTGCGAGCTGTTTATTTTAAGGGTCAGAAGCCCGAGAAACTTCGCCTGGTAGATAGGATGCTTTTTTACCGGGTTCCAGGATTATGCGTGGCTGTAATTGATAATGATACTTTATCTTGGGTCAAAGGCTATGGATACAGGGATAGCAAAGAGGATGGACCGATAACGGCTGAAACTGTTTTTCAAGGAGGGGCTTTCAGTCAGCCCATAGTGGCCGCTTTAGCTCTTTCTTTAGTCGAGGAAGGCCGCCTTGAGCTTGACCGAGATATCAATTTTTACTTAAAGAGCTGGAAAGTTCCGCGACCCGAATTTGTGGGCTCACGACCGATTACCCTAAGGGATCTTCTGCTTCACCGGGCTGGTTTCAGCAACTGGGTTTTTCCAGGTTATTCTAGAACAGATTCCTTGCCTACTTTGAGACAAATTCTTCTGGGGGAGAAGCCAGCGGTTAATACACCTGTTATTCCCGTCGATAGGCCGGGAAGTGTTATTCGGACCTCTGAATCCGGTTATATTGTTCTTCAGCAGCTTCTTGAGGAAGTAACCGGTCGCTCTCTTGTTGAGCTTGCTCGAGAAAGGATTTTTGAGCCGGCTAAAATGAAAAATACTTATCTGGCCGATGATGTCCCTGCCCAGGTGATGGCTGATGTAGCTTCGGGCCATCAGCGGGACGGTTCTCTTTATCCTGAAAAATGGCGGCGCTACCCTGAGCTTGGGGCTAAGGGCCTGTGGACAACTTCAGCCGATATGGCCAATTTTATCGGGGAATTGATGGCGGCCGCTCGAGGAGCTAGCGGCAAATTCGTTTCGTCAACAGTGGCTCGGGCGATGCTTACTAATCAAGCCGGGTCAAGAGGCTTTGGTTTTATCATTGAGGGCAGTGGTGATGATGTTTACTTCCACTGGGAGGGAAAAACAGCAGGTTTTGCCTGTGCTCTTCTTGCTTTTCCAGCCAAAAAACAGGGCATAGTGGTCATGACCAATAGCGATAATGGGCAGATTTTGATTGAAGAGATATTCCGGGCTGCAGCCGCTGCTTATAATTGGCCTCATTTTAAGCCTGTCGAAAGACCCCTCTACCGTCTTGATCCAGCTATTTACCAAAGATATGTGGGTCGCTATGAGATATCAGCCGATTATGTCCTGGACGTTAAATATGAAGATTATTATTTAATTATCCAGCCTACAGGTCAGGCTCCCACCAAATTTTATGTGGAAAGCGAAACTGTTTTCTTTTCCGTTGATCCCTTTATTCGCATTCAATTTCGCCGCGATGAGCAAGGCAATGTAACTCACCTTGTTCTTTGGCAGTTGGATTTTGAACAGATAGCTCGCAAAATCTCCTAAAATCTGTTGGCTGTTTTTATTAAAGTCTTCTTTTCGCTTTTAATCTATTTAATCAATCTATTTGGTCTATAATTGGATTTTTTAGGCCTATGTTTTTGCTACCCAGAGATGAAAAATTTATTTCATCATCATCCTAGGGATATCATCATTTAGGGGATATAATCATTTGGATCTAAAAAAATCTCACCCTTTTCCTTATTCCCGCTAACTTAGAAAGGTCTTCTTTTTTTGCTTTTTTATTTTGGCAACAAAAAGGTTTGTGTGTTAATTACTTGAATTATATGAATTTTATGAAAGAATTTTCGTGTCCCGAATTATTGAAAAAATGTTTGTGTCCCCAATTATTTGACGCGGATGACTCGATCGAGAAATTCAATACCATTAAGGGCAATGCGGGCCCTTTCAGCTTCCTCTTCGGTCGCCATTTCCACATAGGCGAAACCACTTCCAGGTACATATTCAATATAGTTTACCTGGCCAAACTGTGAAAAGAGCTGGCGAATCTGGTCTTTGGTCACCCGCAGATAAAGGTTGCCGATGTAAACTTTTTTTCCAGTCATGACTTTCTCCTTTTCAAACGAAGGGTTTCAAGGTCACAGCGCAGGCAGCGCCGGGCTTCGCGAAGAGCCATGTCTGCGGTGAAACCTCTTTCAACTTCATTAAAATTGCCTTGGCGCTCCTTAATGGATAATTTGGGCATCGCCGGACGGACAAGATCTTGAAATTGTTCAGGAGGTAAATCAAGAGCCGGGACCTCATATTTTGGTTCAGTAGGTTTATACTCTCGGTCGAGACTCATTCCCCTTAAGTAGCGATGAATTGATTGGGCCGCAATCTGGCCATCACGCATGGCTTCCAGGACGGTAGCCGGGCCAGAAACTACATCGCCTCCAGCAAAAATACCTGGAATCTCTGTGGCCTTGGTTTCAGGATTGACTTGGATCGTTTTATTTTTGGTAATAGGTAAGCCCTTGAACCCTTCAAGGACGGTCAAATCGGGTTCCTGTCCAATAGCGGGAATCAGAGTATCGGCATCAATTTCAAATTCGCTCCCTGGCACAGGAACCGGCTTGGGTCGACCAGAATCATCAAATCCCATCAGGGTCATGCGCTGAACTTTGATTTTGCCGAGACGGCCATTGATGGGAATGGCGGCAATTGGAGTGGACAGAAATTCCATTTTGATGCCTTCAGCCAGAGCCTCTTCGATTTCATCGCGAATTGCGGGCATTTCATTCTTGGTGCGGCGATAAAGGATAGTAACTTGGGCTCCAAGACGCCAGGCTGTTCGAGCGGCATCGATCGCTGTATTTCCTCCGCCAACCACAACTACTTTCTGGCCAATATTAGCCTTTTTCTTCAAATTAAAATTTTTAAGAAATTGAAGAGGATCAATAACGCCAGGCAGATCTTCGCCAGGAATATTAAGTTTGGTTGATTTTGAAGCTCCAGTAGCAATGAAAATCGCCTTAAAACCCTGCCTAAAAAGATCCTCGAGGCTCAAATCTTTACCTATTTTAGTTCCGGTTTTAATATTAATTCCCAAGGCAAAAATATCATTGATTTCATCCTGGAGGATATCTTTGGGCAATCGATAATCAGGAATTGCCCAGGCTAACATACCGCCTGGAATTTCTTCAGCTTCAAAGATGGTAACATCATAGCCTTTTTTAGCGAGCTCCCATCCCGCCATAAGTCCGGCTGGCCCAGCACCTATTATGGCTACTTTTTCATATTTCTTTTCCATAGGGCGAAGAGGTTTTTTGCGACCATTGCTTCGAGCCCAGTCGGTGACAAAGCGTTTAAGAGCTCTAATGGCAATGGGTTCCTCGCTTTCGGCAGCCCGACAAAAGATTTCGCAGGGATGATGGCAAACTCGGGCGCAAACACTCGGTAAAGGATTGACCTGGCGATTAACTTCATAGGCTTCTTCAAATTTACTGTGAGCAATAAAGGCCACATAAGAACTGGCTTCAGTTCCAATGGGACAGCTATGCTGACAAGGGGCAGAGACAAGATGACTGCAAACACCAGCTGGGCAGCGCTTGAATTTTATATGAGCCTCGTATTCATCTCGGAAATAGCGGAGAGTAGAAAGGACAGGATTGGGAGCCGTTTTTCCCAGACCGCAGAGAGAGCTTTCTTTAACCATAATGGCTAAATCATTGAGAAGATCGAGGTCAGCCAAATCAGCCTGACCCTCTTTTATTCTGGTTAGAATTTCCAGCATTCGGGGAATTCCTTCGCGGCAGGGCGAACACTTACCGCAGCTTTCATCCTTGGTAAAGGTGAGAAAGAAGTGGGCAATATCAACCATGCAGCTTCTTTCATCCATGACGACCATGCCTCCGGAGCCCATCATAGAGCCAGCTTCAGTGAGCTTCTCATAATCAACAGGTAGATTAAGTAGACTGGCCGGAACGCAGCCGCCCGAGGGGCCACCGATCTGAACAGCTTTGAATTTTCGGTCTTTAATTATTCCACCGCAAATATCAAAGATAATTTCACCAAGAGGAGTACCCATGGGAACTTCAACTAAACCGGTTGTTTTTACCTTGCCCACAACCGAAAAAACCTTTGTCCCCTTGCTCAGGGGGGTGCCGATGGAGGCAAACCAGTCAGCCCCGCGATTGATGATGACGGGCACGTTGGCCCAGGTTTCAACGTTGTTTATGCAGGTAGGCTTTCCCCACAAACCGCTCTGGGCTGGAAAGGGCGGACGAGGCCTAGGTTCAGGTAGCCGGCCTTCAATTGAGGCAATAAGCGAGGTTTCTTCACCACAAACAAAAGCGCCCGCTCCCCTGACAACGCGTACATCAAAACTAAAGCCAGTTCCAAGAATGTCTTCTCCCAGAAGGCCGTATTCTCGGGCTTGGTTTATGGCCTTGGTAATTCGATGATAGGCGAGGGGATATTCGTTGCGGATATAAACAAATCCCTGAGAGGCACCGACGGCGTAGGCACCAATAATCATGCCTTCAAGAACAGAATGGGGATCTCCTTCAACCAGGCTTCGATCCATGTAGGCTCCGGGGTCGCCTTCATCGCCATTACAAACCACATATTTCGGCTGACCCTGGGCAGCCCGGACATATTCCCATTTAAGGCCAGTGGGAAAACCGGCCCCGCCGCGGCCGCGGAGACCAGATTTTTTAATTTCCTCAATGACCTCTTCCGGTTTCATTTCGGTCAGCACTTTGACGAGGGCTTTATAGCCATCGCGGGCAATATAATCCTCTATTTTCTCGGGATCAATGATTCCTCGGTTACGTAGGGCGATGAGAATTTGTTTGCGGAAAAAGCCGATATCGCTAAGGCGAGCAATGGTTCGGCCATTCTCAGGCGGATGATACATGAGTTTAGAGACAGGGCGACCTTTAAGAAAGTGCTCTTCCACTAAATAAGGAATGTCTTCAGGCTTAAGCTTAGAATAAAAGATATTATCGGGTTTAACCAAAATTAAGGGGCAGGCCTCACAGAAACCAAAACAGCCCGTGGTAACAATTGCAAACTCTTTTTCAAGACCGTGCCTTTTTATCTCCTGCTCCAATGACTTTTTCAACGCAAAGGAATTTGCTGAGGCACAGGAGGTCCCGCCGCAGACTAAAAGATGGGATCGATAAATAGGCGTGGCCATAGATCCTCCTTTTTTAAAAAGTTCTCTCGCTTCCTAAGCCAAGAGCTAATTCAGCCACAGGTCGGCCGCCGAGAACGTGACTTTCAAAGAGAAGGCTGACTTTTTCTGGGGTAAGGTCAACATATCTAACAGGCGATTGGCCAGGAAGCTCAATGGTGGCCATGGGTTCGCGGCTACACATGCCAGCGCAGCCAGAAGTAGTTAGAAGAACATCGGCAATTTGTTTTTCATTGAGAAGGCGAAGAAAGGCATCCAGAATTTCCCGAGCGCCGGCCGCAATGCCGCACGTACCCATATGGACCGTAATTTTCGCCCTGAAGGGGCCGCCATCCCTCAAAAAGATGGAGGCTTTAGCTTTCTCTCTTAAGTTTTCAAGGTCAGAAATAGTTAATTTCGGCATTTCCCCTCCTTTATTTACAATTATAATTTAATTCGATAAAATTAATTTGTCAAATAATTTTTTTAAAAAAATTAAATTTACACCAAATTTTTTATCTTTTTTCGAGAATAGTTAATTTTTTCTTTTTTTCTTATTTTTCTCTTTTTTTAGGCCAATATTTTTTTTATCTTTTGTCCTTTCGAAGTAAAATTTCTGGTAAAAAAGTTGGCAATGTAAGGATTATTTTTTTATAATGGTAGATAAAAAATGGCTTTTACGCTAAAAGAATTGGGGATGAATATTCGCCGACTGAGAATGAGCCGGCCAAGCCAGATTAAGATTGGTCGGCCGATGCTCCAATATGAGCTGGCGGAAAGAGCCGGCATTCCAGCCTCCTGTCTCAGCAATCTGGAAAAGGGGAAATATCGCAATCCTACCTGGCAACTATTGACTAAACTAGCCAGGGCTCTTGATTGTGACCTTGCCGATTTTTTCCTTTTAGACCGGGAAAAAAAATCGCCTTCTATGCTGGCTTTTGAAGAAATGATTGATCTTCTTGTTAAGGAAAAAGTAGAAAAAATTCTGCGGGAGAGGATTAAGGAATGAATCAGAATGCCTTTAAAGTCAGATAGAACTTAGTCCCTTTCTGACGCTTCACTATAAGCGTTCCTTGAAGCTGACTGACGAGTTCCCGAACGATTTGAAATCCTAAGGTTTTAGGTGATTTGAGGCTAATTTCAGGGGGTAGTCCAATACCATTATCGGCAATTATGAGGCTTAATTTTTCAGGCGATAAGCGGCGGGCCTCTATGCGGATGAGCCCTGGCTGGCCATGGGGAAAAGCGTATTTAATGGCATTTGTTACCAGTTCGCTGATAAGAAGCCCACAAAGAGTTGCTGTTTTAACATCGAGCATTAAAATAGGCATATCGATTTCTACTCGGATTTCTCTGGGATCGACCTTATAGGCGGCCATGATTCTTAAGATAAGATTATGGATATAACTTTGAAAATCAATTTTGCCCAGAGTTTGAGATTTCTCAAGTTTTTCCTTCATTAAAGCGATGGTCTGGATCCGATCGCGGCTTTCTCTGAGCATACTTGAGGTCTGGCCCTCGCGAAGAAGGTCTAATCGAAAATCAATGAGGCTGAAGATTGCCTGGAGATTGTTTTTAATTTGCTTCCTGATTTCATCGAGAAGGCGCTCTTTTTCTTGAAGAGTTGCCCTAAGAATCTTTTCACTTTTTATTCTATCGGAAATGTCTCGGGCTAAAAGGATGAACATGGTTTTATTCTGGAAAAAGAAGGGACTTACATGAATTTCAACAGGAAATTTGCTCCAGTCGCCACGCAGACCAACGGCTTCTACCCATCTTCCTTGAAAAGGAGGCTTCCCCGTGGTTATAGCCAGCTCGAGTTCCTGGCTAATCTCAGGCCTTGAGCTTTCAGAGAAAAGGGAAAGAATGGACTGACCACAGGCTTTAGAGGCCGGATATCGAAAGATTAATTCAGCTCCCCTGTTCCAGAAAAAGATAATAAAATTGCCATTGGCTATGATGATAGCCTCTTCAATTTTTTCAGTCAGGAGACGCCAGAATTCTTCTGATTCTTTTATTCTTTTAATTATTTCTCGATTGAAAAGGGCGATATCAATCGCGGCCTTTAAAGCGATATCTTGGAAGGGCTTTAAAACATAGCCCAAGGGCTGAACCGATTTTGCTCGGGCGATAAAATAGTCATCACCATAGGCCGTTAAAAAAACAGTGGGAATCTCAAGTTCCTGGTAGATAATGCGGGCAGCTTCAATGCCATCATATTCACCTTCCATAACAATATCCATTAAAACAAGGTCTGGAAGTTTCTGACGAGCTAAGGCCACTGCCTCAGGACCGCTGGAAGCCCGACCAACGACTTCATATCCCATCATCTGCAACTTTTCTTCCAGATGGGTAGTAATGGTGGCTTCATCATCAACGACAAGAATCTTAGCCATTTAAACCTCTTTCGACAAAGGAAATTCGATTCTAACCTCAGTGCCTCCATTGCTGGTTATTTCAAGGCGACCTTTCAATTGATCGGTCACTAAATGGCGCATCAATTTCCAGCCTAAAGTCGTCGATTGTTCAAAATTTAAGCCTGAAGGTAAGCCAACTCCATTATCCTTGATTCGAAGACTAATTGAATTCTCGCCGCTTTTTCGGAGATCAATGGAAATTCGGCCAGAATAATTTGAATAATTTTCGGGAAAAGCATGCTTGTAGGCATTGGCGATGGCTTCATTAATCACCAAGGCCAAAGGCATGGCCTGGTTGACTGAGAGGTAGATTTCTTCTCCCTTAATTTCCACGGAAACTGACTTTCTTCGATCAGAATGAATTTGGGCTAAATAATGGATAAGGTCATGGAGGTAATTTTTTAGGGCGATGCGAGTAAATTCGCCACTTTGATAAATATGGGTATGGATAAGAGCCATAGTTTGAATTTTAGAGCGAGCATCCTGACACAATTCGCGCAATCTTTCATCCTCGGTCCGCATGGCTCTTAAATCGAGAAGCGAGGAAATAACTTGGAGATTATTTTTGACCCGATGATGAATTTCCCGCAAAAGGATTTCCTTTTCCTCAAGGGAGGCTAAAAGCTTCTGCTCCATTTCCTTGCGCTGGCTGATATCGTGGGCAACGACGAGAATCAGGGGCAATTGTTCAGGGCGGGGGATGAGGCAGGCTTCAGCCTCTACCCAAATTTTCTGGCCATCTTTGCGGCGTAATCTAAACTCACAGGGTTCTTTTTGCCGTCCTGTTTGGAGAAGTTCATTGAGAATTTTAAAAGCGAGCGGAAGCTGTTTTTCATCAAGAAGAGACGTCCAGGTAAGAGAAAGAAGCTCTTCTCGGGAATATCCGAGAAGATGAAGGAAAGTTTCATTGACCGCTAAAAACCGGCCACTAAGATCATGGATGTAAACGCAGAGAAGAGAACGTTCAAAGATAGCCCGAAAACGTTCCTCGCTTTCCCTCCAGGCGAGCTCCATTTTTTTCCTTTCGGTAATATCATGGCGAACCTCAACGATCCCTGTTATCTCACCATTTTCATCAAAAACTGGATGGGCTCGGACATTCCAAATTCGGCCATCGGCGGTTGCCAATTCGGCTTCCCTAGTCTGGCCAGTTTGAAAAACTTCCTGGAGGGGACAAATAGGACAGGGGGTCAGGCGCTTCTGCCAGATTTCATAGCAGGGGACCCCACGAATTTCCTCGGACGTTAAATCAAGGTATTTAAGCCCTCGCTGATTCATCCAGAGAATGCGGCGATCGGGGGATAAATATGTTACCGCCGAAGTCAAAGCATGAAGAATTATTTCTCCCTGTTGCCAGTTGGTCTGAGGCGGGCCTTTTCTCTTAGATTGAAAGGAGGCCATCAGTATTGACCATGATTTTGATAAATGGGAATTAAAAATTTTTTAAAAACCAGAAATTCTCCTTTTTTGGAAAAATTTAAAATTGCGGGCGAAAATAAAATTTATAATTCCAACTATCTAACTAAATTAATAAAAAAATGGGCCATACTTGTCAAATTGATTTATTAGGGAATATTGCTTGGGTTTATAACAAATTTAAGAGCAGGATTTAAGCCATGGATTAAGGTGGAAGATATAATAGAAGGTTAGAAATTGGGGTGAAGAAAATTTGAGAGCGAGAGGCCCTAAAGAGATGCTAAGTATTTTGACTATAAAAAAGTTAAATAAAAAAGCTAAACAAAAGAAAAGGAGCTTGGACTAAAAGAAGTTCAAGAGTATAAAAGAGAATCAAGGAAAGAACTGTTCCTTAAGAAGGAGTAGATTCTTAGGAGAAAATTTGAAAAAATAGAAAAGCAAAATGGAAGAATAGGGGAGGGCAATAAGCAAGGAAAAAGGAGAAGAAAGAAAGATTAAGAAAAATGGGCCAAAATAAAGAGAAGAAAAGGAAGAAAATAAAGATAAAAAAGATAAAGAAAAAGGGAAAGAAAATTGGTTTGAGGGAGGGAAATTCAGCTTTTCGTGAAATTAATTGGAGGGAAATAGAAGATCAACCCTAAGAAAAAAGGAAAAAGAAAATTAAAAAAAAGTATGTGTCCCCATTTTAAAAAATAAGGAGGCGATAAGATGGGAAAGGAGAAGAAACAGGTTCTGAAAAAAATAGTTTGTGTCCCCATTTTTGTTTTGTGGGCTGGGAGTATTTATGGACATCCTGTCTGGGGAGAGAGAATTGAGCTTCGCCAGCCCGATGGGTCCGTGGTTATCGCTTTTATCTATGGGGATGAGTATCACCGCCGGGTGGAAACAGCTGAAGGCTATACCATAATCCGAAATGAAAGGACAGGGTGGATAGAATATGCTGTTCTTGAAGGGCGGCGACTTGTTCCTTCGGGTTTGATTGTTGGCCGAGTTACAGAAGCCCTTCTTCGCCAGCGTGGGATTAAAAAACATCTTTCCGACCGTTTCTGGGTTATTCAGGAAATGAAACTCCTTCAACCTGAAATCTTCCATGAAAATATCGCCGCTGAAAGGGCTTCGCCGACTGGCCTAGGCCCCGCGGCTCTGACAGGGATAAGAAAATTTTTTATTATTGCCGTTGAATTCCAGCCTGAAGCTTCTCCGCCCACTGGCTGGTCAAAGGGACTTTATAATCCCCTTGATTTTGCTGCCCGCGTTTTTGCCGAGGAAGACGGGATGGTCAGTTTGACAAACTATTTTAAGGCTAATTCAGGCGGGCTTTTTTGGCCTGTAGGTTCAGCCTATCCCCGCTGGGTGACTCTTCCTCAAACGGCCTCTTATTATAAATCCATTAATAGCTGGACGCGGATTGTAGAACATGCTCTCGATCAGATCAAAGCCATGGATCCTTATTTCGATTTTAATAGCGTAGCCAATAATGGAGATCTCGATATAGCCATAATTTGGGCTGGAACCAGAGAGACCTGGGGTTCCTTTTTCTGGCCCCACATGAGCAGCATGAATCTAAATAAATATGGTATTCGGGTAAGGTCAAGAATTGCCGTGAATGAGCGCAATTCCAATGGAACTGAAAATAAGGATGTGGGTGTTTTCTGCCATGAATATGGCCATGTTACCGGCGCGCCCGATCTTTATGATTATAGCTCCTTTCATCATCGGCCAATGGGGATGTACTGTATTATGGGTTATTCTGACCCAAGGATAAGCTTTAGTGGGTATATAAAGTGGAAGGTTTATGGCTGGGTTGAACCTGTGGATATTAACTCGAGTGGCTCCTTCAATATCAGCGCTCTAGCTTTAGATTCGACAGCTTCCCCCCGCCTTTATCGAATTCCCATTGACTTTAATTTTGGAAGCTCCTTTCCCTTTGAATATCTCTTAATTGAAAACAGGATCAATGGAGCTCATCTTCTCTTTGAAAACATGCCCGCAAGAAGAAGCGGTCTCATAATAACCCATGTTGATGAAAGATATTCTCCAGCCGCTTGTCTGCCCAGTTATCCTTTTTATGGAGTCGAGGCCATTTCGCCTGAGTTGGATCCAACGATTACTTCCCTTTTCCCTCTAAGCCAACTCTGGGGAAAACATGCCTGGGCCTCTGACTTTGGTCACCTAAAAATTGAGAATTTCTATCCCGATGCCCAGCCTGCTGGAGCTTATATTCAACTTTCTTACGGCGATGATACTGAAAATATTATTTTCCGCAACACCCAAGGGCACAAAAAATCAAGATATATTTCTATTTATGAGATTGGCCAGGCTGGAATGGAAATGACGTTTAAAACCAAAGTTCTGGCTCGACCTCTTAACTTCTCAGGCGAAAGAATGGAGAATCGGTCCCTTTTACAGAGAGAATACGTGAACATTCTGAAATGGAAGCCCAATCCTTTAAATCTTCCCGGAATGATTAATAAATATCGGATCTATCTTTTAGAAGGGACAAGCGAAAAACTTCTAGCCGAGCTCGGTCCTGATCGCACCGAATTCTGGCATCGGCAATGTGTTCGGGACAGAGTTTATAATTATATTCTGGTGGCGGTCAGTCCTGAAGGTTGCGAAAGCCAGCCCGCTTTCCTCACCCTCTACTAAAATGGGGACACAAACATTTTTTGAACAAAAATTGGGGATATAAACTTTTAGTCTAAGATCAAAAAGCGCAAATAGACATTTAAGATATGATCTAATGCTCCGAGCAAATAAAGAAATAGCAAAGTAAACATTTAGGGCAGAATTTAATGAAAGGGTATAAATCTTAAGTTGGGAAAGCTAGAAATTTTTAAATTAAGATAATAATCTTGTAGATAAAGTTTTCTCTCTTTAAATAGCAAAAATAAAAAATTTATTAAGTTCTTTTCTTTAATTTTAAAGAGCGATTTAATTTAAATTTCTAAGCAGTAAGGAGAATGCGAGCATCGACTACTAAAGCTCCCATACCCTGATTTAGAACAATAAGTGGGTTAATATCGAGTTCCTCAATTTCAGGAAAATCTATGGCCAGCTGAGAAAGGCGCTTTAAACATTCTTCAATTTTTTCCACATCAGATCTTTCTTCCCCCCTAAAGCCTTCAAGGATGCGGTAGCCTCTGATTTCTCTAATCATTCTGGCCGCAGTCAATTCTCTCAAAGGAGCAATGCGGAAGGAAACATCTCGAGTGGCTTCGACATAAACGCCACCCAAGCCAAACATGATGACTGGACCGAAGAGAGGATCCCGCTTAAGTCCCAAAATAGTCTCCTTACCGCCTTTGATCATTTTCTGAATTAAAACGCCCCAAATTTCAGCCTGGGGAATTTTTTGTTCAATAGTCGCCAACATCTCCCGATAAGCCCTGAGAAGCTCGTCCTTATTTTCGATATTCAGTCTTACCCCGCCGACATCAATTTTATGGAGAATCTGAGGGGAAACAACTTTAAGAACCACTGGAAAGCCAATCCTTTCGGCTTCCTTAAGACATTCCTCTTCTGTTTTGACTAGGGCAAAAGGCGCTAAGGGAAATCCATAGGCCTGAAGCAAAGCATATGATTCTGGTTCGGGAAGAAATTTTCTTCCTTCCTCTTTAGCCTTCTTTAGAAGGACCTCAACTTTTTTCTTATCCACATCCTCAAACTTTTTGATTCCAGTTAAAGGCCTTTTGACCCACCACCCATACTGGGTTAGCCTGGCCATGACCTTGGCAGCAATTTCAGGAAAGACATAGTGGGGAATTCCCGGCTCTTCCAAAATCTTAGCCGCCTTTTCTACATCTTCTGTGCCCATAAAGCAAACGGTAACCGGTTTTCCATAGCGAGGCACAGTATCGCGAATAGTTTGAGCAATCGCCTCAAGGTTAGTGAAAACCGTAGGCGTGCAGATTATGACCGCACCATCAACCCCATCGTCCTCCAGGACAATTCTCATAGCTAATTCATATCTTTCTTCCTTAGCATCGCCGATAAGATCAACAGGATTGTCTAAAGCGGCTGTGGGTGGAAGCACTCGAGCCAGTCTTTCCTTGGTTCTTTCATCAAGAGTGGCAAGGCGGGCTCCTTGGCGGATGATAGTGTCTGTGGCCACAATTCCTGGCCCTCCAGCATTAGTAATGATGGCGACCCGGTTTGATTTCGGAGGAGGTTGAGTCGCAAAAGCCAGGCCACAATCAAAAAGTTCTTCGAGGCTTTCGACCCGAATGACTCCAGCCTGAGTGAAAAAGGCATTGTAAATTTCATCGGAACCAGCCAGGGCACCTGTATGAGATGAAGCTGCCTTGGCTCCAGCTGATGTTCTCCCTGATTTAATCGCCAGAATTGGTTTTTTTTCGCCTATTTCCCGGCTAAGTTCCATAAATTCAGCTGGATTGACCAAGTCTTCAAGATAAAGCAGGATGACTTTCGTTTGCTCGTCATCCCTGAGGGCGGGAAGGAGAGTATTTTCATTGACATCGGCTTTATTACCAACAGAAATAAATTTTGAAAGCCGGATATCCCTTTTTCGGGCATATTCCAGAGCGGCCACACCGAAAGCACCGCTCTGGGAGATAAAGGCGATATGACCGGGCCGGGGTATAAAAGGCCGGGCGAAGGTAGCATTGAGAGAAACCTGGGGATCGGTATTTATTATCCCGACGCAGTTGGGTCCGATGATGGAAATATTGTATTTACGGGCTACCTCCATCATTTCTTTTTCAAGTCTGGCGCCTTCAGCCCCTATTTCTCTAAAACCAGCAGTTATGACTACAGCTCCCTTAACCCCTTTGGCTCCACATTCTTCAATAACTTTTCTGACGGTGATATTGGGAACAATAACGATGGCCAGGTCAACTTCATCGGGAATATCGAGGATTGAGGGATAGGTGCGAACGCCAAGGATGCTCTTAAACCTGGGATTTACGGGATAGACGATTCCCTTATATCCACTAAAAAGAATGTTAGCGAAAACAGCTCGACCAACACTGTCTTCTCGCGCTGAGGCGCCAATAACGGCCACTGATCTTGGATTTAAAATCAATTTCAAATCATTATTCTTCATGGAATACCCAATTTTTATTTTATACTTATTCCGGCAGTCTGGAAATAGAAAAATAAAAAATTTAATTATTTGGTTTAAATTTGATTTAAACGGGTAAATTTTATAGTTTAATCAAGGTTATTTTTTAAATTAATTTCTCGCTTGGGAGGGAAAAAATGGGCTTAAAAAATAAGAAATCAGGATTAACGAGCCTTTTTTTAATTATTTTTTTAATTGTTTTTTTTCTTTTACCCTCTTTTTTATTTTCTTCAATTCAGGCAACGAAAAGCAAAACTCAATGGCTTCCTCCTTATCTTGATAATCTTATTTTTCAAGTGATGAAAACCTTTGAGGTTCCAGGACTTTCGGTGGCCATAGTTAAGGATGGCCAGGTTCTTCTCAGCAAAGGCTATGGGGTAAGACGCCTTGGAGAGCCCACACCTGTTGATTCCCGGACTTTATTTGGTATTGCCTCAAACAGCAAATTTTTTACGGCTACCGCTCTGGGCATCTTAGCCGAGGAGGGCAAAATTTCCTGGGATGCTCCGGTTATTAATTATCTTCCCTCCTTTCAACTCTGGGATCCTTACGTGACCAGGGAAATAACGGTTCGCGACCTTGTCTGCCATCGCAGTGGTCTTGGACTTGGAGCGGGCGATCTTCTCTGGTGGCCACCTACCGATTATGATCGCAAAGAGATTTTTAAGCGCTTACGCTATATTAAGCCCGCTTCAAGTTTTCGCAGCACCTATGCCTATAATAATCTAATGTTTCTCGTGGCTGGTGAAGTCATCGAGGCCGTAAGCGGCCTTAGCTGGGAGGATTTCGTTACCCAGCGAATCCTTGAACCGCTGGGGATGAAGGATACTTCGGCCCGAATCTCTGATTTAGAGAAAAGAGATAATGTAGCCGCAACCCATGCTGAAGTTGAGGGGGTAGTTCGCCTCGTCAAGCCTTTTTTAGTTGACACAATCAATCCAGCCGGCGGCATCATTTCCAATGCCGATGACATGGCTCGCTGGCTTAAATGCCATCTCAATGAGGGCCAAATAGACGGTGGGAAGCGGCTTTTTAGCGAAAAAACAGCCAGAGAATTGGCGTCAATGTTAATCCCCAGGCCGATCTCATCGCCTCCACCCGAACTTCCTCCTTTAAAGGCCAACTTTTTGGGCTATGGCCATGGGATTGGACTGAGAGATTATCGAGGCTGGAAAATCCTCCAACATACAGGAGGTCTTCCAGGGTATGTATCCCAAGTAACGCTGTTACCTGATCTTGAATTGGGAGTGGTTGTCCTCACCAATCAGGAAGCTACTGAAGCTTTCAGTGCTATTACTTATTCGATCATTGATTTCTATTTGAAGGCCCCTGCCTTTGATTGGGTTGCCTCCTTCAAAAAATTTAAGGAAAGAAGGCTGAAGGAAATCAAAGAGACGGAAAAGAAAACTGAAGCTGCCCGCGACTTAACCTCTAAGCCTTCATTGCCCCTTGAAAAATATGCCGGTCTTTATAGTGATGACTGGTATGGTGAGATTGAAATAACCTGGACAGGAGAAAAGCTTCGCTTGCGCTTTACTCACACACCGTCTCTTGTGGGCGACATGATTCATTGGCAATATAACACCTTTGTTGTCCGCTGGGATGATCGAGAGCTAAGAGCCGATGCCTACATTACCTTTAATTTGAATCATGAAGGGGCTATTGAAGAGGCTAAGATGAAGCCAATTTCACCAATCACTGACTTCAGCTTCGATTTTCAGGACCTGCTTCTCCGTCCTAAAAAGGCAATAGCTAAATAGAAGCTTGGCCTCCTTTGATCAGGTATTAAAAAAATTATCTCGGCGAGTAATTTAATCATTAAATTAAGCTTTTGCCTTTCTAATTTTAATCCATATATTTTTTATTTTTTGCTCCTATCTGTTTGAATTCATTCCTTGTCGCTGACGATAAGCTTCAGCATAGAGACGATAGCGAGAGGCACTTGATCTTATATTTTCTTTTTCTTCGGGAGTTAATTCCCGAACAGCTTTGGCTGGTGTTCCCATAATCAACCAGCCATCGGGAAAGCTTTTGTGGGGAGGAACTGTCGAGCCAGCGGCAACAAGGCAATTGGAACCAATAGAAGAGCCATCCAAAATAATAGCGCCCATACCGATTAAAGATTCATCGCCAATCCGACAGGCATGAAGAATAGCCCCATGGCCAATAGTCACCCTATTGCCGATAATGGTTGGTTTATCCTTCTCCACATGGATGACGCAATTATCCTGGACATTACTTTCTTCACCAATGATTATTTCAGCCAGATCGGCTCTAACAACAGCATTAAACCAGATGCTGGCTCCTTTCCTTAAAATGACCCGGCCAATAAGTCGGGCACCTTCAGCTATAAAAGTTTCAGGATGAATCTCCCAGGGCTCAAACCTTATCATCTCCATCCCTCCTAAAATAGGGACACATACCTTTTTTCTTATTCCTTTCGGCAAATTTTTTTAGTTGTCCCTTTTTCACGGCTTTTTCGCCTTACTAACCAAATTTGAATTGCCTTAATTTTTCATCTTTTTTCATTTTTTTAGTTAATTCCTTTTTATAACCTTTTAGTTTCCCAAGATCAATAAATCCCGAAAAGTCTATCTCCTGATTTTGAAATGGAGCCCATATTATTTTTAACCTTAACCTCCTTAATCAAAAGATGCTCTCTCTTAATTTTTTCGCCTCAGGACTTGACAAAGCCGGCCCGGGAACTTATCTTATATATGGTGAACAAAATGGTGAACAAATTTCGACGCACCCTCACCCGCAAGCAGGCAAAGGTCCTTGAGGCTCTGAAGGAATTCTGGCAAGAGCATGGTTATCCGCCGACTATCCGCGAACTAGGTCGTCTAGTAGGGATCGCCAGTCCCTCAGCTGTCCTGAAGCATCTGCGCAGTCTGGAAAAAAAGGGTTATCTCGAGCGTGAGGCCGGTGAACTTCAGCTCCCTGTATCCTCCTTTGCTTTTTCTAGGGCAACGCGGATCCCCGTAGTTGGTCTGGTACCAGCTGGTTCACCCCGAGAAGTCTTCGATGACTTGGGCGAAACCGTGGATATCCCGGAGTGGTTCCTCGGCCGGCGCCAAGGTCAGGTTTTCGGACTGCGCGTTCAGGGGCAAAGCATGATTGATGCTTACATTAACGATGGTGACCTGGTCCTCATTGAAAAAACGGACAAAGCCTCGCCTGGTGAGCTCATTGTGGCTCAGCTTGAGGATGGCTCTATTACTTTGAAGAGATTGAAAATCGAGGCCGACAAAATTCTTTTGGTGCCGGAAAATCCTGAGTTTGCGACCATCGAAGTGAAAGAACTGCGGGTGGTTGGCCGGGTGGTGGGTTTGCTCCGCAAATACTGAAATCCTTTTTTTCCTGACTGGAGAAGGGGATGAAAGGCCGAACCATCGTCCATGTTGACATTGATGCTTTTTTCGCTGCTGTCGAAGAATTGCTTCACCCTGAACTCAGGGGAAAGCCCATTGTGGTAGGTGGTCTGCCCCATGAACGGGGAGTGGCTGCTACCTGCAATTATGAAGCCCGGCGTTACGGCGTTCATTCCGGCATGCCCCTGCGTCAGGCCTACGAGCTCTGCCCACAGGCCGTTTTTCTTCGGGGCAATTATCAGCTCTATCAAGCTTTCTCTGAAAAGTTTTTTCGCCTTCTTCGTGAATACACCCCTGATGTCGAGGAGGCCTCCCTTGATGAGGCTTACCTTGAACTTACCCGCTGCCGCCCCCTTTATGCTGATTTTTCAGCCACGGCCAGGGAGATTAAAGCGCGGGTGGAAAGGGAGCTGGGGCTCAAAGTTTCGGTGGGAGTCGGGCCGAATAAAATTCTAGCCAAGCTGGCCACCAAGAAGGCCAAACCAGGTGGCTTCTTTGAAGTCAGGGAAGGCGAGGTGGAGGACTTTCTCCGTGACCTGGACATTGAGGCCATTCCTGGCATCGGCCCTAAGGCCCAGGTGGAGCTCCGGCTTCTGGGGATTAACAAAATTGGCGATCTTTGGGGCTTGCCTAAAGCCGCCCTCCGCCAACTCTTTGGCTTAAACGGCGAAGAGATTTATCTCCAGGCCAGGGGGATCGACGCCAGACCTGTTGCTTCCTTTTCCCCTCCCAAATCCATTTCCCGGGAAACAACTTTCCTTGAGGATATCTGGGATAAAAAGTTGTTGCTGGCGCATCTGGCCTATCTCAGTGACCGCCTTTCCCTCGCCCTACGGGAAGAAAATCTTTATGCCCATATTATCGAAGTGAAGATTCGTCTGGCCGACTTCCGGAACGAAGTTAAACGTCGCCTCCTGGTAACTCCGGTTCAGGATATGACCAGTATCTATCGGGTAGCCAGAGAGCTTTTCTTTGAGCTCTATTCTTCCTGCCGGCTGGCTCTGCGCCTGGTCGGGGTTAAAGCTTCGGACCTTGTCCGGGCCCGCTCCCTTTCCCTTTTTGAACCCTATTGTGACCGCTTCGAAAGGCTTGGCCAAGCCTTGGATCGAGTGAGGGAAAAGTATGGATTCGGGGCTATTCTTACGGCCAGGGAAAGAATGCTCGAAGCTGTTTATCCCCTCGAAAAGGAAAGAGGTTTTGTCCTTAGGACAGCTTCTCTGACGAGGTAAACCATGAAAGCCGCGCCCTTCGTTCCTCTCCGTTGTCACTCCACTTTTAGCCGTGGCCGAGGAGCTATCACCATTGAGGAGCTGGCCGACTGGGTAGCCCAAAAGAAATGGCCAGCTGCCGCTTTAAGCGATATTCAAAGCCTCCATGGTTGGGCTCGCTGGAAGCAGCTGGCCTCCCTCCACGGATTTAAACCCCTATTTGGCTGCGAGCTCGAAAGAAAGGAGGGATTTTTCCTTTTTCTGGTCAAAAGACGGGAGGGTTACTGGAATCTCATGGAAATACTCAATCAGCCAGAAAAGGAAGTTTCTTCCTGGCCGGTCGAGGGCCTGATCATTATTTATCTTCCCTCTTCCAGGGACAAGGAGCTTCCCCGAGGACTTTATCTTCTCAAGGAAGCCGGCGCAGACATTGCTCTCGGCGTTGATTTCTTTAACTATAGCCGAATTAAAGAGACCGCTCAGGGTCAGCCCTTTCCTTTGGTCTGGGCCTCACCTCTCAAATACCTTGCTCAACCCGATCGTCTTATTCTTCTCCATGCAATAGAAAAAAAGGTTCCCTTTCCCCCTGAAAAAGAGAAATGGGCCGCCGTGGTCGAGCTCTTTGGCCCTAATCAGCTCTCTCTGGCCTTGAGGCGTTTCGGGGAGGAAGTAAAAACCCTTTTTCGTCGGACCATTGAAATAGCTGAAAGATGTGAATTTACCCTGGCCGAAATAGTTCCCCCCCTTTCCCCTGATATTTTCCCTTTTACCCTGCGCCAGGTGGTGATGGAGAAACTGAGAACGAAGCAAAACCTCACCTGGAAGGAGAGGGAGAGAGCCGCAGCCGAACTTGAGGTCATCGAACGGGCTGGTTTTGCTCCTTATTTCCTCTTAGTTTATGATGTGGTTGAATTTGCTCGGCGTCGGGGTATTCTCCATAATCTCAAAGGCTCAGGAGCTTCCTCTTATCTGGCCTATCTTCTTGGTATTTCCCATGTTAACCCTATCGACTTTGATCTTTACTTTGAGCGATTCCTTAATAGTGGCCGGAATGATCCTCCCGATATTGACCTTGATTTTGATTCTCGCTATCGCGATGAGGTTCTACGTTATGTCCTTGAGAAATATGGCCGAGGGAAAACAGGAGCTGCCTTCGTCTGTAGCCTCAAAAATTACCGGGCTCGCTCAGCCCTCTATGAGACAGCCAGGGCCTTCGGTGTTGCCCCTGAAGAAGCCAGAAAATTTTGTCGCTCCATCCCTCTTCTGGCTGAACCAGAATATCTGAAGCAGGCTAGACCAGCGCCTGGCTATTCTGAAATCTGGCGATTGGCGGCCGAACTTCAGGGAGTTCTGGCTGAAAAGTCTCTCCATGTCGGTGGCATCATTCTGACTCCGTCACCGGTTATTCGCTATCTTCCTCTTGAGGAATCAGCCAAGGGCTTTCCCATGAGCCATTATGATCGCGATGCCGTTGAAGAGCTCAAGCTCATCAAACTTGATCTTCTTTCAGTTCGGGGTCTGGCTGCCATCTCAGCCACTAAGGAAAAACTTCGCCTTCAATCCCTTCCGAGGAATGACCCAAGGGCTTTTGAGCTACTCAGCGAAGGTCGAACCATTGGCTGTTTTCAGGTAGAGAGCCCAGCCATGATGAATCTTCTTCGTCGGATGAAGCCAAAGAATATTCATGATTTAACTCAGGCTCTGGCCCTTATCCGTCCTGGGCCAACTGAAAGCGGTATGAAGGAAAAACTCCTTCGCCAAAGAGAAGGAAAGAAGGCTGACCATGACCCTCTCCTTAGCCGCATTTTGCCTGAAACCGGAGGCTTTCTTCTTTATGAGGAGCAGATAATGCAGCTTGCAGAAAGAGTAGCTGGTCTGACCCCTGGCGAGGGTGATCTGCTTCGCCGCAGCCTTAAAAAGAAAGAATCCTCCGAGTGGCGGGTCAAGTTCTTCGAGGGGGCCAGGGAAAGGGGTTATAATGAGGAGGAAATTGAGCGCCTCTGGCGAATGATGGAGAAATTTTCGGCCTATGCCTTCAACAAAGCCCACAGCGCCTCCTATGCCGCTATGGCCTATGAGGCCGTTTATCTCAAAGCCCATTATCCCCTGGTTTATCTTACCTCAGTTCTTAATGCTGGCGGTGGCTATTATCCCCTTGCCGAATATGTCGAAGAAGCCAGGCGCCTTGGCCTTACTTTTCTTCCCCCGGATATTAACCGCAGCGATTCTCTTTTTAAGGTTGAAGGCCAGGCCATCAGGGTTGGCCTTTCTCTAATCAAAGGACTTGGGCCAAAGATAGTGGCCAAAATCCTTGAGGAAAGAAAGAGGGGCCCCTTTCTTTCAGTTGAGGATTTTCTTGGCCGAATTAGGCCGGGAAGGACCGAGCTTCTGGCCCTGATCAAAGCTGGTGTTTTTGATTCCCTTGAACCCCGCCGCAGCCATCAGATTCTCCATTATTTTCAGGGAATTGAGGAAGTTTCGCCATTAAGTGACCTTGAGAGCAGGGAAAAACAGAAGATGCTTCTTGAAGTTCTCGGCTTCAGTCCAAACGCCAACCCCTTACTTCTCTTTGATGGCCCAAGACCAAAGGCGCGCATTGCTGATCTTGAGAAATTTGTTGGGCAGGAGGTGGTTCTTCTCGTCCGAGTGGTTGATGCCAGGTTAAAGGAGACGAAGGGTCGGCCTCATTATTTCTTTCTTTTTGAGGATGAAACTGGTTTGCTTGAAGGGGTGGGTCAAAGACCCTGTTTGAGTTTTGGTGAGCCACCCCTCTGTTATCTCCGGGCTGAAATCAGGCGCGACGGCCAAGGTTGCTTGCGAGCCATGAATTGCACCTTCCTTTCTTCTCTTTAATCCAGAAGCCACCCCTAATATAAAACCAGATATAAAAGAAAATTTATATAAAATTTGATTAAAGGTTTCGCCTTGTAATTTAAGTTTTTTGATGATATTGACAAAAATGATAAAATTATCTTTCTTCTTCTAAGAAGTGAAAAGAAGCCGGTTAAATTCCTTTATTCTGGAAGGCCCATGACTGAATGTTATCTGGGAATTGATATCGGCTCCGCAGCCATTAAAGTCGCTTTCTTTAAATCTGGTCAACTTGAAGCTACCGCTTATCGCTTCCACTATGGCGATATTTCAGGATGTCTACAGTTAATCCTTTCGGCCTGGTCTCATCTCAAGACAAAAATAGCTTTAACTGGAAGTGGAGCCAGGGTTTTTCCAGCGGAATTTCAGATAGATGAAATTGTGGCCGCTATTGAAGGGACCAAATGGGCTATTGGTCATAATTTCCGCTCTCTTCTTATCATTGGCGGCGAAAAAATACGTCTTATTGAGCTCGATGAGGAAGGAAATTATCGGCGTCACATTAGCAATAGCGATTGCGCTTCCGGAACTGGTTCTTTTCTTGAGCAGCAAGCCGCGCGCCTGAGACTCAGTCTGGAGGAAATGGAAAGGCTTGCCCACGACTATAAAGGTGAAATCCCCTCAATTGCTACTCGCTGTGCAGTCTTTGCTCGAACCGATCTTATTCATCGCCAACAAGAAGGTTACTCTGTGGCTAGTATTGCGGCAGGTATAAGCCAAGGAGTTGCCAGGGCTATTGCTGATTCCCTTATTAAGGGGAGAAAAATTGAATCTCCCCTTTATGTGGCCGGTGGTGCCTCCCTTCATCGACGCCTTTTATTATCGCTCCAGGAGCTTTTAGGGATTGAAGTTAAACCCGTTCCCCAGGGCGAAATTGTAGTTGCTATCGGTGCGGCCCTTCTTGCTTCGAGGGAAGCTTATGTTGATGATCTATTATCCTCAAAATTTAAAAAGGATTCAATAAAGAGACCTTTAAATCCGCCGCTTAAAATTGAAAAGTCGCCTCTTTCGGACTCGAAGAAAGGGGAAATTTGGGAGGAAGAGGGCATAGAAATTAGTCTTTTTAAAGCTCCTGAGTCTGATTCAGCTATCAGGTCTTTTTTGGGACTGGATATTGGTTCAACCAGCACTAAGATGGCCCTGGTCGATGAATCAGGTTCAATCATCCTTGGTCTATATACCCGAACAGCTGCAGCACCTATAGCTGCCACTCAGCGACTTTTTCGCTGGCTTGATTTCTATAGCCAGAAGAAAAGGATAAACTGGAGATGGCTTGGGGTAGCCACAACTGGCTCTGGCCGGGCCCTTATTGGTCAGCTTATTGGAGCCGACCTGGTCATCAATGAAGTTACAGCCCATGCCTTTTCGGCTGTTAATTATTTACCCGAAGTGGATACGGTTATTGAAATTGGTGGCCAAGATTCAAAATTCATTCGTTTGCAGGACGGGGCTGTTGTTCAATCATTGATGAATACGATCTGCGCCGCTGGCACTGGGTCCTTTTTAGAGGAACAGGCCCAGAAATTAGGGGTGCCCCTTTCAGCCTATGATGACTTGATCACGGAAACTTGCGGCCCAGCCATATCTGATCGGTGTACCGTTTATATGGAGAGGGATTTGAGTCGTCTGCTGGCTGAGGGTTGGTCCAAGAGGGAACTTTTAGCCTCAGCTTTACACTCAGTTAGGGATAACTATTTAATCCGGGTGGTCGGTCAAGCCAAAATCGGGAATAAAATCTGTTTCCAAGGGGCGACAGCTCGTAACCGCGGCCTTGTTGCTGCCTTTGAAGTGGCCCTAAATAAGCCGATTTATGTTCATCCCTTTCCCCATTTAGCCGGAGCTTATGGCGCTGCCCTTCTCGCTAGACTAAATAAAATTGAAACGACCAAGTTTTCAGGCCTGAACTTTGGCCATCAACCTATCGAGCAAAAAATTGAGATCTGTGATCTCTGTCCTAACAATTGTCGAATTACCGTTGTGCGCGTTGGTCAATCATTAGCTGCCTGGGGCTTTCAATGTGGTCGGGAAGATGAGGCCAAAAGAAAGCGCCTGTCCCGTCGCTCGATTCTCCCCAGATCTGAGATCTTGCCCTCTTCTATTCGAGCAAAAGAATCAACAGCTACTATAAAGAGAGAGAAAAAAATTGGTTTACCTATTATTCTTCCCTTAAGTGAAACCGAGTATTTCTGGAGAGTTTTCTTTACCTCTCTTGGCTTTGAAATCGTCACGCCCAAAAACAACGAAGATTTACTTGGCCATGGCCAGAGTCTAGCCAGGGCTGAGTTTTGTGCTCCTATCTATTTGAGCCATGGTCAAGTGAAAAGCCTCTTTGATTCCGGGTGTGAAGTCGTTTTTTTTCCTATATTTTTAGAGGGGCCAGATTCTGGTCAAAAGTCCCCCTTGCCTCGTTTTTATTGTTACTTTACCGCTTATTTGCCGCTCGTTCTTCGCCATTCCCTTGAGATGAAAAAAGGGGAGCTTCTTTCCCCCCTGATTAACTGGCGCTGGTCCGATAAAAGAAATATTTCTTCCCTTTCGGAAGCGCTGAAAAAGATAGACAGAATAGGGGAAAAAGAGGTTTTCCTGGCCTGGAAAAAGGCTAAAGAAGCTTGGAAACTCGAAAGGGAAAGGCAGATTAATGAGGGCCAAAAAATTCTGGATTCTCTTAAAGAAAGCGAGTGGGCTGTTATTCTTTTAGGGCGACCCTATAATTTAAATATTTCTCTCCTGAATCAAAATTTGCCCGAAATTATGGCCGACTATGGGCTGATTGTTTTAAAGCCGGAGATGCTTGCTAATCAAAATGGAAACGAAGGGGAGAATTATTTTATTCACTGGCACTATGGACAGATCATCATGCAGGCGGCCCATCGAGCAGCTGAGGATGATCGTTTGTTTCCTATTTTCGTTACCAATTTTCGTTGTAGCCCTGATTCCTTTCTTCTGACTTACTTTCGAAATCTAATGGAAAGAGCTCATAAACCTTATCTAATCCTTCAGCTCGATGGCCTCACCTCTGACATTGGTTATCGAACGAGAATTGAGGCAGCGATTGAGAGTTTTCGGCAATGGAAGCCAAAAATGAAAGAAAAAGCTCCCCTTTTCAGTTTCTCCAATTTAAAAAAAGATCGCCTTTGGATTGTGCCTCATGTGGACGATACAGCCTCAGCTTTAGCCGTGGCCTGTCTTGAACGTTTTGGCTATGAGGCTTTATTGGCTCGGGAAAATCAGGAGACGATTTATCGCGGCCTAAGGTTGGTCAATGGTGGCGAATGCTTACCCACAGCAGCTCTTTTGGGCAGTTTTATCGAGACCTTAGAAAAGGAAAAAATTCAACCTTCGAAGGTTGGCCTGGCAATTCCCACCTCTTTTTATAGCTGTAATTTTCCCCAGATTCCTGTTCTAATAAAATTGCTTCTTGATAAAATAGGACTGGGCGATGTCGAAATCTTTACAACCGCCCTAGTTAATCAACATGAACCCGCCGAGCTTTCCTTGATGCTTTTTCATGCCTACTGCTTGGCAGACAATTTGAGGCTTCTTCTAACCAAGATAAGGCCCTATGAGAAAAATAAAGGAGAAACAGAAGAAATCTGGCAGAAAGCTCTAAGAGAGCTTTCCTCGGCCATTCGCAGGCGACTAAATTTAAATGAGGCTTTTCGTCAGGTAGTCAGAGATTTCGCTTCAATTCCGATAGAGAAAGAAGAGTCGAGGCCTAAAGTAGCCATCATCGGGGATTTATATGTAATTGCCAATCCAGAATTTAACCTGAAGGTGGAGAAAGAAATTGAATCAGCCGGAGGGGAGGTTATTCCAGCCAGTCTCGTGGATATCACTCATTTCAGTCATCTGAATCGGCTTGCCCGAGCCTGGAAAAATCAGCATTGGCTTGAATTTGCCCGAACGGCTGCTCTTCAGCTTTTTCTTCGAATTAATGATCGTCGCTGGCGTGGGATGATTGAAAATGTAATAGGCTATAAATCGAAGCCCCTCAATTTTTCTTCCTTGAGAAAAATCAGACAATTAGGTCTACCTGAGGAACTCGATGGCGAAACGGCCATTAATTTGGCGAAAATTAATCATTCTTTAAGCGAAGTAAGGCCTGATGCTTTCCTGCATATCAATCCTATCTATTGTTGTCCTGGAGTGGTCACCGTTCCCTTAGCCCAATGGGTGGAAGAAAAATGGAAAATTCCGGTCATTAATCTTTATTATGATGGAATCCATAATCCCAATGAACAGATCAGACCCTATCTTCATTTTCTTAAACAAAAAATTTTTCGACAATCAAACACGGCCTGAAGGGAGAAAGCCAAAGAAAAAATTAAGGGATGGCCGAAGTTATCCTTGATATCTTTGCCCAAATATTATTACCCAATTTCATTGGAATAAATAAAGCAAGGTTAATTTATTTAAATTTTTCCATTTTAAGTTGAGAGGTCCATTATGGATGTAATTGAAGCTATCCAAAAAAGAAGAGCTTATCGTTCGCTCGAACTAGCCGAAATAAATGAGTCTTTAATTCAGGAGTTAGCTCGAGCCGCCCAATTAGCTCCATCTTGTTTTAATAACCAGCCCTGGCGATTGATTTTTGTTCGCTCCCCGCAAATGCTTGAGCAAATGAAAACATCTCTTTCCCCAGGGAATGAATGGGCTTACGCCGCTTCTTTAGTTATTGTGGTGGCAAGCCGGAAGGAAGATGACTGTATTATTGGCCCTAGAGAATATCATCATTTTGATTGTGGGCTGGCCACGGCTTTTATCATTCTTAGAGCCACCGAACTCGGTTTTGTGGCCCATCCAATTGCTGGCTACAGTCCCAGGAAAGTCCGGCAAGTTATTGGCCTTTCAGATGACTACTGGGTTCATACTTTAATTATTCTTGGCCGAAAATCAGAATCAATAAGCCCCTTGCTTTCGGAGAAACAAATCGCCTGGGAGAAGGAAAGACCGGAACGCCTTCCCTTAGAGAAATTTGTTTTTATCGATCGTTTTGAGCCGAGGTGATAATTTAAATTAAATAATTGGTATTTTAGGGATTTTTTAAAATATTTTTATCCCCAACAAAAATCTATAAAATTATTTTTATAAAATTATTTCCGGCGGAATCTCTCTTAGATTAAATCGAGAGGCCATTGAATGGCCATAGGCCCCAGCATGAAGAACAGCCAGCAGGTCGCCTTCTTTGGGCAAGGCCATGGGCCGATCATAGGCGAAAACGTCGCCACTTTCACAGAGATGTCCAGCTATAGTCACTCTTTTCTTTTCTCCTTTTCTTTCGACACAGTTCACAATGTGGTGATAGGCTTCAGGATAAATAGCCGGTCGCGGTACAGTGTTAAAGGTGCCAGCATTAACGCAGACAAAATAATTACCATAACTTTTTTTAAGGTAAACTACTTTCATTAAAAGGACACCGGCATCGGCAACCAAAAATTTTCCCGGCTCCAGAACTATTTTTTTTATGGGTAATTTTTTTTCTTTAATTTTTTTCTGGATGAAGCGGGCATATTTATCAATGGGAAAGGGCTTTTGCTTCTCTTCATATTGAGGAGCAATGCCACCCCCGAAATCGAGAAATTCAAGATTAAAGCCAAGCTGAACTAATTCAGCTGCCTTATTGATCATCCTTTCGACAGCTTCCCTGACTATCGGCCAATCGCGGCCAATCCAGCCTGAGCCAAGATGTTGATGAAAACCCACTGGAATGAATCCAGATTGTTGAGCTTCCTTATATACGGTCGCAACCAGATTAGCCTCGATTCCAAATTTAATGGGCAAACCATTGGGTGATCTTATGCCCGCCGTCGTAACTTTGGCGTTAAAACCTCGACCGATACCAGGATTCCAGCGAACCGCAACTCGATATTTTCTATCGGGATAAAATTCAGCCCGCACTTTTTTCATTAATTTGAGCTGCTCAAGGGCATCAATATTGATTATGATTTCAGGATAAGCCATTATCTCTTTAAGGTCCTCCAAAGAAACAGAGGTGCCGGTATAAATTATTTTTTCGGCTGAAAAACCGGCCTGCAAGGCAGCTTTTACCTCGCCCGGCGAAACAGCATCAATCCATGTTCCCTGAGCAAGGAGAAAACGCAGAATTTCTGGATGGGGATTTGCTTTAAGAGCATAGGCGACCTTAAGTTCCAAGCCATCGGCTGGGGAAAAAGCGGCTTTGATTTTCTCAAGATTTTCTTTTATTTGTTCCAGGCTATAAATAAAAAGAGGGGTCCCATATTTATCTGCCAGCTCTGTGGCCGGTGTCGTCTGGAGATAGAGACGTCCCTGTTTCCAGTTTAAAAACTTATTTGTCCACCATTTTCTTTTCATTTTTTATACCTTTCCTTTTCGGCTTGCTCCTTTTCGCTTTTTTCAGCTTCATCAAAGAGAGAAGCTTGACCTATCGCCTCTTGAGAAATTTCGGCTAAAAAGGGATATTTTTCTAAAAGAAGGGGAGGAATTTTAAGCTTTTCCCCTGTCAAAAGATTGCGGAGTTGTAAAGCATTGGCCAGAGCCTGACCTCGGAAATGATTATTGGTTATGATGTAAACCTTTTCAGTCGCTATGGCCAGCTTTTTTATTCGACCTACCCATTCCTCAAGTTCTTCCTGAGAGTAAAGGTAGTTATAGCGTTCATCTCGACCGGCATCTTCCCTAAACCAGTCGCGATAGTTGCGTCCATGAAGGCGAACATAGGCAAAATCAGGTCTGGTGGCAATAGCTGTTGGTTTTAGGGAGCGATCAATTACCGGCTGATCGATGTTACAAAAAGCAACTTCATATTCTCGAAGGAGGGCAAAGAATTCTTCCCGGTTCCAGGAAGCATGGCGCACCTCTACGGCCAGAGGATAACCTGAAAATAGCCGAAACAGATTAACGAGATAATCCAGGTTAGCGCTATTAAGATAAAAAGACCAGGGGAATTGAATGAGAATGGCCGCTAATCTTTCTTTCGCTCGAAGCGGCTCTATTCCCAGTTTAAATTCATCTACATCTTTTTGGGTAAAATCCTTTCTTTCGTGGGTAAAAATCTGATAAAGTTTGACGGCCAGCAGAAAATCGGGAACATGGGCAATCCGGCGCAACCAAGCCAGCGACAGGCTGACCGTTGGCTGTCGATAAAAGGTGCTGTTGATTTCAATGAAATTGACATAAGTGGCCAAATAGCTTAGGGGATGGAAACCGGCCCCTTTGCGCAAGGGATAAACAATCCCTTCCCAGTCTTCATAACTCCAACCAGCTGGACCGATATAAAATTGGGGCATGTAGTTATTTTAAGGCAAGCTTCCGGGGAAAACAAATTAAAAACTTAACTTTTCTTTTTAAAGGACGTATCATGATTTTTAAATCTCCATTTAGGAGGAAAGATGGAAGGTACCCGCTTTCCCGAAGGTGTTTTGGAAGCTAGGGAGAGGATCAGAAAAGAAGCCTTCCATACGCCTCTTTCTTTTTCGAGGGAACTGAGCCGCTCCTTAGGGGCTGAAATTCGTTTTAAATGGGAAAACAAACAGGTTACGGGATCCTTTAAATTTAGGGGGGCTTTGAATCGGCTGCGCACTTTAACTCCTGAAGAAAGAAAGAAAGGAGTTATCTCCGCTTCCACAGGTAATCATGGCCTAGCCCTGAGCTTAGCCTGCCAACTGGAGGATGTTCCTTTTTTACTTCTTTTTCCTCAATCTGCCTCGGCTAATAAGTGGCAGCGTTTAAATGAAGCCGGGGCTCAGGTCGTTTCCTATCAAGGCAGTTGTGATGAGGCGGAGATTTATGGGCGAAAGTTGGCTTCTGAGTTAGGGAAAGTTTTTATTTCCCCTTACAATGATCCAGAAATTATTCATGGCCAGGGAACAATTGGCCTTGAGCTTCTCGAGGATTGGCCTGAAGTTGAAGACATTTTAGTGCCTATTGGCGGAGGTGGTCTTATTTCAGGAATTGCCGGGCTGATAAAATCGGTCAAGCCCTCAGTTCGAGTTTTTGGAGTGGAGCCCGAAAACTCAGCTTTTATGGCTGCATCTTTGAAGGCTGGCCAGATAATCAGAATTGAAGAAAAGGAGACTTTAGCTGACGCGGTAGCAGGTGGAATTGAACCTGGGTCAATAACCTTTGATCTCTGTCGCCAATATGTAGAGGCTGTGATTACCGTCAAAGAAGAGCTTATTCGCCAGGCAATGGATCTTATATATCTTGAACACAACCGTATGGTGGAAGGCGCCGGAGCTTTAGCCCTGGCTGGACTAATCAGCTGGAGAAATGAATTTGCAGGTCATAAGGTGGCTCTAATTGTCAGTGGCGGTAATGTTTCGCCCAGGCTTTTCAATCATTTGGAAAAAAAGCCATGATTTATGCTCTTAAAGCCAGAGGGAGGTATTTAACTTTTTCCAATCAAATATTATTTGAGGAAAAATGGAAAATTTGAGAGGAAAAAATGAATTGCTGTTGGTTAAAATTGCTATTCTTCAAGAATTTAAATCGGTTATTATCGGTTATTCTTGGTCGGTTATTCTTGGGCTTGCTTTTGTTATACCTTGCTTTTTTTATATTTTTTAGTTGTCAGTCTTCATCGGAAAGGAAAATTTATCGCATTGGGTATTTTCAGGTTGTGGATTCCATCACGGCCAGCGAAGCCAGGAGGGGCTTCTTTCAGGCGCTTCAAGATAGGGGGCTGTGGCCCAGCGAAGAAGTGGAGATTGAAGTGAGAAATGCCTTGGGCGAAATCCCCAAAGTCCAGGAAATTGCCGAGGATTTTGTCCGTAAGAAAAAGGATTTAATTGTCGCTCATTCGACTCCCTGTCTTCAGGCGGCCATTATTGCTACCCGCAAAATTCCAATTGTCTTTATGGCCGTGGCGAATCCTTTTCTGGTCAATGCTGGTCGAACTCCCGAGGATCATTTGCCCAATGTGACTGGCGTGGCTTCCACCGGACCCATTGCCCAAACCTTGGCTTTCATTAAAAAAGTGCTACCCCTGGCGAAAAGAGTTGGCACTCTCTGGACACCTTCCGAATTAAATTCTGAATATTATTTACAATTAGCTAAAGAGGCAGCTCAAGAGCTCGGTCTTGAGATTTTCGCTGTTCCTGTCAGTTCCTCTCAAGATGTTCTGGTGGGTGCCCAAATTTTGGTTTCCAAAAAAATTGATTGTTTTTTTCCCATTTCCGATAACACCATTAATCCTGCTTTTTCTTTAATTGCCCGCGTGGCCGAGGAAAATGCCCTTCCGCTTTTTGGCAGCTTTCTGCTTGCTGCCCGAGCTGGAGCTTGTGCAGCCTTAGGCTTTGATTTTTTTTCCATGGGCTATGAAGCTGGTCAGCTTGTTGACCGGATAAAAAGAGGAGAAGATCCGGCTAAAATCCCCTTCATTTATCCTCAAGAAGTAAAGTTATATCTGAATTTGGTTGCGGCAAAGAAGCAAGGCATCTCCTTTCCAGCCGATATTTTAAACAGGGCCGATGAAATTATTACCAATGAAGAAAAAAATTAAAATAGTCAGAAAAAAGAAAGGATTAATTTTATAAAAGGATAAATTGAATTATTTAATTAAACTAAAAATGGCTCTTCCTTTTCTTGGTATAAAGGCCTTTTTAATTGCTCGTCGGGTAAAGCGAAGGGCCAAGGCACAGGCTTTTTCAAGATCTTTATAGCGGACAAGATAGGCGACAAGGGCAGCCGAGAGAAGACAACCTGTCCCATGAACCCTTATGGGTAGACGCTGGCTTTCAAAAAACCGGCCCTTTTTCCCTGTATAGAGAAAATCAAAAATTCGGCCAGGCCTATGTCCTCCTTTAATCAAAGAAGGAACTCCGGTCTTTTCATAGATAATCCGGGCTGCTCTTTCCATATCTTCCAGGGATTTTATTTTCAGGCCTGTCATCAAAGAAGCTTCAGGCAAATTAGGGGTAATAATGGTTGCTCTTCCTGAAATCGTTTTTAAAAAAGAAGGAATTAAAGATGGTTCTAGAAACCAGGTGCCTGAACTTGAACGAAAAACAGGGTCAATTACCCTTGGACGACCAGCCTGGTCCTCAAGAATTTCTCTAATGGCAGGAAAAAGAAATTTGCTTCCCAATAAACCAATTTTCATTCCTTCCCAGGAAAAATCTTTTTTAAGGATTTTGTATTGAGAAAGGACAAAAGAGGCTGATAGAGGCTTAAAATCAAACACCTTCTGGATATTTTGGCTGGTTAAAGAAGTAATAACGGCTGTGCCCTGAAAGCCTAAGGAGCGGAAAACCTGAAGGTCAAGAATTAGCCCTGCTCCGCCGGAGGGATCAAAACCAGCTACAGTTAAAAGCATTTTTTTCATTTTTAAATTATGCTAATATAAATTTGCCGAATTTAAAAGGACCATGAAAAGTCGATTTCATGCTTTTATATCAGGTCGGGTTCAGGGGGTTTTTTTTAGGGATTTTACCCGCCAGTGGGCTGAATCACTTGGTCTAACTGGCTGGGTGAGAAATGTCTTTGATGGCCGCGTTGAAGTCGTGGCCGAAGGCGAGGAGGAAAAGCTTCATCTCCTCCTGGAAAAACTTAAGCAAGGGCCGCCTCTTGCGCGAGTGGACAAAGTTGATGTAACCTGGGAAGAGTATAAAGCGGAGTTTGATAATTTTAAAATCAAATTTACTTTTGATTGATCCGTCGATTCTTCCTTTCCTCTAGAAAACGCCGGCGGCATTCGGGCGAACAAAAATAGTAAATTTTCCCATCAATCTTTTCCTTGAGCGCTTCTTCTTGGGGAAGATAGGTGTTACAAACTTCATCCTTCACCATTACGCCAGAGAGGCGAGGCGGTGGGGAAGAAGCCGAATAACGTTTGATATTGTTGAAAAAACGGAAGATTTGAACAGCCAGATAAAAAAGCGCAGCGAGAAAAAGAAACCTAATCATTTCTTTCAGACTTTAACCGAAGAACTTTCCTCTGTCAACTCGGTTCATTTTTTATCTGGCTTATTTTTGACTTTAAAGAAGAGCTATAAATTGTCTAAAATGACTTTTTTATGGCCTTGAAGGATGGAAAGAGGTTGAGTAAGATGAAAAAGGAAAGAAATTTTCGGCAAAGGAGAAAAGATGGATTTTAGATTAACTGAAGACCAAAAGGCTCTGAAAGAAACGATCCGTCATTTTGCTGAAAAGGAAATCAGGCCACTCATTAAAGAAAGTGACGAGAAAGGCGAATGGCCGGCTAATTTAACCCAAAAGCTTGGTGAAATGGGACTTCTCGGTATTATTATTCCTTCTGAATACAATGGAGCCGGCTTATCCAATGTTGATTATGTGCTTATTCTTGAAGAAATATCCAAGGTTGATCCCGCCGTTGGCCTGGTAGTGGCCGCTCATAATTCCCTTTGTTGCAATCATATTAATTTATTTGGTAATGAAGCCCAGAAAAGAAAATATTTACCCCGGCTGGTTTCGGGAGAGACCCTCGGTGCCTGGGCTTTAACTGAAGCTGAAGCAGGCTCCGATGCTGCGGCCATAAAAACAAGGGCGATAAAAAAGGGAGATTACTGGATTCTCAATGGCTCAAAGATGTTTATCACCAATGGTTCCCTTGCCCAAATTGTAGTCGTTATGGCCGTAACTGAGCCAGAAAAGGGCCGTAATGGCATTTCAGCTTTTATCTTGGAGAAAGGGATGAAGGGGTTCAAAGTGGGGAAAAAAGAAAATAAGCTGGGTATTAGAGCTGCCGATACAGCCGAATTAATTTTTGAAGATGTGGAGGTGCCTGCTGAAAATCTTCTTGGCCCGGAGGGAACAGGTTATCGAGCCGCTATGTCTGTCCTGGACGGGGGCAGAGTAAGTATTGCCGCTTTTTCTTTAGGTATCGCTGCTGGCGCCCTTGAGGCCAGTTTAGCCTACGCCCGTCAACGAGTTCAGTTTAATCAACCAATTATTAATTTTCAGGCTATTCAATGGATGCTAGCTGATGGTTTTACCGAGCTAGAGGCTGCCCGATTACTAACTCTTAAGGCGGCCTATCTCGAAGATCTTGGACAGAAGATACCTAAGGAATCGGCCATGGCTAAACTTTTTTCGAGTGAGCTGGCTGTCAGAGCCTCGTCCATGGCGGTTCAAATTTTCGGCGGCTATGGTTTTACCAAAGATTATCCCGTAGAAAAATTTTATCGAGATGCAAAGCTGGCCACAATCGGTGAGGGCACCTCAGAAATTCAGCGTTGGATAATTGCTCAAAAAATCCTTGCTGAATATTAATTTCTAGGAAAAAAGATGACGAAAAGATTAAGCCAGAAAATAGGCGAACAGAATTTTTCTAAGAATCTTGATGGTCTTATTGCGGGCATTTGCCGGGGCGAGCCCAGAGCAATTGGTCAGGCCATTTCTCTGGTCGAAAACAATGAACCAGGGGCCGACGAATTAATGAAGAGAATTTATCTTATGCGGAAAGAAGGTGTGGTTATTGGAATTACAGGTGCTCCTGGAACGGGCAAGAGCACCTTAGTTGATCAGCTTATAGAAAAATTCAGAGAGGAGAAGATTCCATTGGGCGTCATTGCGGTAGATCCCTCAAGTCCCTTCACTGGCGGGGCCATCTTGGGCGATCGAATAAGGATGATGCGCCATAGCTGTGATGAGGGTGTTTTTATCCGAAGCATGGCCACCAGGGGTTATCTCGGAGGTTTGGCCAAGGCTACAGGCGAGGCCATCGCTATTCTTGAAGCTGCAGGCAAGAAATATATTTTTGTAGAAACTGTTGGGGTTGGTCAGGACGAGGTTGATATCGTCCGGTATTCTGACCTCGTCGCTGTAATTTTAACTCCTCAGGCTGGAGACGAAATTCAGGCTTTTAAAGCCGGAGTGATGGAAATAGGTGATCTTTTTGTCCTTAACAAAGCCGATTTGCCTGAAGCCGAGCGCGCGGAAAGACAATTAAGGAGTATGTTGGAGCTGGCTGGTTCAGGCGATTCCTTGCCGCCCATCGTGAAGACTGTCGCCACCAAAGGTGAGGGAATTGAAACCCTTCAGGCTACGATAAAAGCTCTTATTCAGCAAAGAGATCAGGAATCTATTATCCGGCGCAGGAAGAAACTCACTGGCTGGCTTTTACGGGAAGTAATCCGGGAAAAACTTGCTTCCCTGCTCTGGGAAGCTTTTCCGCCCAAAGAATTTGATTCCCAGGTAGAAAAAATTATGGCCGGTGAAATCGATCCTTATACAGCTGCTGATCTTATGTGTAAAAAAATTATTGGAAAAAAAGAAAAATAAAAGGAAAGACGAATGACCATAAAAAAATTTGACCATATAGGGATTGCAGTGGAAGAACTCGAATTAAGCCTAAAAAAATGGGCCAAGGTCTTTAATTTTAATTTCAGCGAAATTGAAATTCTGCCCAGTCGGGGAGTAAGGGTAGCCTATCTTTTCCCCGAAGAAGGTCCAGCCATCGAACTTATCAGTCCTTTTGGAGAGGATAGTCCCGTAAGAAAATTCCTCGCGAATCGAGGGGAGGGCATCCATCATCTTTGTTTTCAAGTGAAAGATTTAAAGAAGGCTATGGTCGAATTGAAAGAGCAAGGCCTTTCTTTTCTTACCGATTGTCCTCTCCCCGGAGCTGGTGGGAGTCAAATCGTTTTTGTCCATCCCAAAGTTTTAAACGGGGTTTTGATTGAGCTTAAAGAAAAGAAGGAAGAGGAAGAAAAAGGAGAAGAAACTTAGTGTTCAAGGAGGAATAAAGGGAGAATGAAACCTTTAAGCTATTTCTTCTTTCTGATCGGCTTCTTCTTCCTTTTTTTGGGTTTAATTTTCAATCTGGCTGGGAAAATAAGATGGCTTGGTCATCTTCCCGGCGACATAATCATTAAAAGAGAAAATTTTACCTTTATTTTTCCCCTAACTACGTGTCTTTTATTGAGCTTGGGACTAAGTTTTCTGCTCTGGTTAATTTTTAAATTTCTTGGTCGCTGAATTAAAAATTATGAAACCTTTGGTTTTTCTTAAAGCTGAATTTATCGCTCCTATCTATTTTAAAGGGTAAAGAGTCATCACCCAACGAGCAAAGGCTCGGGCATCCTCAAGATCATTCTCATCGGGGTGATGAAAGGCTGAAGCCGCCATATCTACCCAGGCTTCGTGCTCTGGTGAGCGCCGTAAAATTTCAAGAGCGGCTTGGGAGAGGCGTCCCCGACAGGAAAAGGTTCCGACAATTTTAGCCTGAGAAGTGATGGATATTGCGTATTCAATAGCCTGTCTTGAAAGTTCACTGCCGGTCAAGGAACCATGGGTGGAAAAGAAAGCGACTTTTTTTCCAGGAGGCAACTTTTTTAAAAAACTTTCCACTTTATAGGGGACCGAGTGGCTGTGGACAGGAAAACCAATAAAGAGGAGATCATAATCATCGACATTTTTAACTTCCTCAAGGGGTAAAATTTGCTTCTCCTCGGGTAAAGCTTCAAAAATAGCTTCAGCCACCTTTTTGGTGTTACCAGTCAGACTAAAGTAAGTTACCAGAATTTTGGCCATCGTTTTCTTTCCTAAAAATATTTTTTCCCTTTTTTACAACATTTTCTTTGGCTTTTCCAGAGCTCTTTTAGCCCATTCAAAAAAATTTAAAGAAATTTTTCTTTATAATAAATCGGCTTTGAATTCTTATTTCAACAGATTTAGCCCGCAGGTAAGACAATTTTAACGCAAGTTCCCTGGCCTGGAGAGCTTCTAATGATTATTTGACCACCATGATCTTCAATTATTTTTTTCGAGATCGGTAAGCCAAGCCCTGTCCCCAGATCTTTGGTGGAAAAATGGGGTTCAAAGATAAGTCTTAAAGTGGTTTCATCCATGCCTTCACCATTATCGATTATTTCAATATTAAAGAAGGAGCCTTCACGGGTAGCTTGAATTTTAATTATTCCTTTGCCTTTAATTGCTTCAATAGCATTGACAATAAGATTGCGGAAAGCGATTTTAAGTTTCTCCTGATCACCCATTAAAGTTAAGGGACAGGCTAAATTAAATTCAAAGTTGATACGATCGGCCAGAATTCTTTCGTAGGGAGAAGTTATTTCTTTCAATAATTGATTAAGCTCAAAGTAAGTTTTATGGAGGGGGCCTTCCCGGGAAAAGGTCAGAAAGTCTTGGGCCAAACGTCGCAGGTTTTCTACTTCTTTAATTATATAGGCGACCGCTTCCTTTAAAGCTGGCCCGATTTCTTGAGGTCTTTCTTCATAGACATGCAAAAGGTGTTCAGCGGAAAGTCTTATGGGAGTCAAGGGATTTTTGACCTCATGGGCAACTTTTCGAGCCATTTCGGCCCAGGCTGCCTTTTTGCTCATTTCTGCAAGTTCTTTTTCGTGCTGCTTGAGACTCTGAACCATGCGGTTAAAACCATCGATGAGGGTTTGCATCTCATCGTGACCATGATGGTCAATGCGAATATCGAGATTGCCTGAGCTTACTTCTTTTGTGGCCAGAAGGAGCTTTCGGATGGGATTTATAACAAGGGAGCCTATACTGCGGGCGAAGAGAGAAATAAGAATTAGAGAAAAGGCAGAGATAAAAGCCAGAAATTCAAGTAACTGCTCCCGAGCTCGGCCTATCTCTTCACGTTCAAAAGGGAAAAAGAGAGTAATAAAGAAATTCGAATTGTTTAGATATAAAGGAAGGGTCAGAGTTTGAAACGAGTAATTGCCGATTTTTTTTCTCCAAACAACATAGGGTTGCCGTTCATAGTTAAGACGATAGGCAATTTCGCCTTCAAGGTAATCAGGCAAAAGGCCCAGGTCAAAAAACTCCTGGCGGCTGGAAGCGACAAGAACCCCGCCTTGATAAATATTGACATCATTATTAATCGCTGTACTTATCCAATGAACAAGGTCCTGAACAGGAACAAAGGGAGTTTCCTCCTCCTGCAGGACGAGAAAGTCTTCGATGATGTTTCGGGCAACCTGAGCCTGAATCTCCGCCTTTTCCCTAAACCTCTCTGTGGCCAGGCGGTTGAAAAAGCTATTAATAAGAAAAATAAAGGGGATGAGCATAATAAGAATTATGGCTATAAAGGAAGCATAAATACGGCTTGAAAAAGCCCAGAAAAGGGAGGCCAGACGGCGCCTTCCGGTGATCATATCGCTAATAAATAAAGGTAAATAAATCAAAATTGTCAGTATCAACAGGATTTTTAGATAGCCCACAGCCACCGAGATGAATCCAGGTAAAGGCCAGAGTAGAGCCACAATCTTTTCGCCATGGCCAAAATAAAAGACCCGAAATTTCCTACGGCGGTCAGACAGGATAGACCAAAAGGGATTTCCAGGATGATCCTTCAATCTTTTTAGAATTTCCACCGGTATTCCGGTGGTTAGCCGGGCCGGATTAAAAATAATTTCTCCATCGGTTTTAAAAATAGCCAAGCTGAAATTAAACTCCTTTAAAGATGGAACAGAGGGAAAGCGCAGGAGGTCAAAATAAGGAATAGCTGAATAAAGGAAAGGAAGGATTTCTTCGTTTAAAAGGACATAAAGAGATAGCCGCCCGACCTTATTTCCTCCATGCTCAAAATCCCGATAGGCAATAAGAAAATCTGCTACCTTTCCCGGCAAAGGAAGACTCACCCTCAAAAGTGACCAATCCTGACTCGGCTCAAAGGAAAAAGGAGTCCGGAAAAAAAAGGGTAGATTCAGGGAATAACGGGATAATACCTCGCCGTTAGGTCGGCTTATTTCAAGGCTTGAATACCAGTTCCAACGGGCTAGAGAGGTTTTCCTCCAGAGATAAGCGGCCAGATCGTTTTGATCTCCCTTGAGCAGGCAATCCAGAATGGCTTCTTTTTCATTGTCAATGGATGGAAGTGATTCCTGGAGCAAGTACTGAGCCCAATTTTCAAGGGAAATAATTGAATTCCGGAGATAGCTTTCTGTCAAGATTGTTTCTTTTATTGAGGTGCCAGAGGCAAGAATTATATAGAAAAAGATTGAGGATAACGCCAGAAGGGTTAGCCGATAACCTGATCGGAAGCGAAAAGGGGGTTTAAAGAGCCCTAAATAAATTCCAAAGAAAATGAGAGAAAGGACTAAGCCTTTGACCAGAGATAATTGGGCTTTACCATAAAAGAGGATAAAAAGCAAAAGTAGAGGAATAAAAATAAGCCAGAGGGGAAAAGGGTGAAACCAGAGCTTTCTGGCCACAATTAAAAAAATTCCGCTTATTAAAATTGCGGTCAGAAAAATGAAGCTAAGGGCTAAAAGAAGTAAGAGGGAGGACGAGAAAGGAGAGATTTTGATTAGGTTTAGATTGCTATTAAGGATGAAAGCGAGCGCGATTTTATAAAAAAGATAAAGAGGAAGGGACGAGGTAATAACGAGGATAAGAGCCAAGCCTTTTTTACTTCCCCTAGATGGGCTTGGCGTGTCGAGAGGAAAGATATGACGCCAATTGTAAATAAGAAAAAAGAGACAGGCGAAAATCAATGCCGAGGTCAAAAAAATATCAAGGGGTGAGGCTAAAAGGTGGTTAAGAGCAGGAATAGACGCTTTTCCGGGCGAAAACAGGGAGGTTTTAATATCAAAATAAGTTTTAAGGGGTAGAAAAACCAGTCGGAGGGAAATAAGCCCAAAAAGAAAAATAATGAGATTGCCAGTCGATTGATATTTAGACTTTTTCCAAGCAAATAATCCCATTAAGGTGAAAAAAGAAAAAGATAGAAAAAGATTGATCCAGGCAGCCAGCAGCCAACGGCTTCTTTGCTCACTGAGGCTAAAAGCTGGGTTAACTGAACGAAGATTGACTGTGGCCACAATTCTTCGAGCCTCATTGCGGAGGGGGAAAAAGATGGTCAATATATCGGTTCTCGATCTCGGCTGGCTGATATATTCGTCGTGATGGCGAAAAAAGATTTTTTCAAAGCCAGAGACATCATCTTCCTCACTATAAAATTCAATAAGGGCATTAGTCAGATCCTTTGCTTTAATAAAAGAATAGGAGCTGAGTAGGGAAGTGGTTAGGGGAGGTTGAAAAGAAAGAAGATGTAGGATTACTAACTTTTCTTTTTCCCTCACCGGAAAAGAAGCGACGAGATAAATGCTGGCCTTATAACGAATAACATGAGTAATTTTATCAGCGGGCGGAAGCAAAGATGCAGGAATCATCTGGCCGCGCCAAAGAATAATTGAGTCTTCAATTAAATAAGCTACCCCCTCGATTTCAGGATTAAGATGTAGAGAGAAAAGCGCCTGATGAATTTCTGGTATTTCCTGGGGCAAAGTCGTGGCTAGGGAATGACCCTTATATTTGAGGTTGGAAATAAGGCTTTCAAATTGATTCTTAATGGACCGTTCCTGTTTTTTAAGGGCCTCTAAGCTAGCTGAAGTTTGATATTTTAAATGCCCGTTGGGAATTAAGGCTGATCCCAAAAAACAGAGACCGCTGATGAAAGCCAAGGCCAGGGAAAGCCACAAGAGAGGTCTGACCGTCTTGATGGAAAATTCCGGCCTTAAATCTTTTCGGCCCGAATCTCGATTATTTTCCATTCGCCTCCTCTTTTCTGAAGTTTTCCTGTTGCTTGAACCTGGAAATAAATTCTGAGAACATGTTGCTCGAGACTCTTTTTTTCCAGGAAAGACCAACGGGCTCGAATGAACCAGCGGTCGCTTGATAAAAACAAAGGAAAGGGAGATTCAATAAAGAATTCAAAGGTGGGAAATTGGGCAAAAATTCTTTCAAAAAAAACTTTTATTTGGCCGGGAGTAAGGACATCAGAGAAACCGATAGGCTCGGGGAGGGAAACCTGGATAATAGAATTAGGTTGACAGATAGCGGCCAGGATGGAGGCATTGTTCTGGAGAAAAGCCTTTTCAATATTTCTTGAAGTAAAGGTAAGAAGGGTTAAAGAAAGGGGAAAAATGAAATTGATTAATCGAACCAAGGTTGACTTTCTCTCCGAACCCAGGCCGATGAAAATCTTTTTAATCTTTGGCCTTTTCCATTTCCTCAGTGACAATATTTTTGAGTTCTTCGCGGATACGATCGATTTTTTCAAGTCGTTCTGTAATTTTTTTAAATAGCGGAGCTTGGCTACGAATACCCTCTTCAATCAAGAAGGCAGCGCTTTCAGAGCGACTTTTAAACAGGCCGGCATCAACCAGCATGTTGAGTTTTTTGTTGCTTTCTTCGTTAACCCGGATGGTCAGGACTATATTTCGATTGGCCAGAGCCTGATCGATAACTTTTTTAATCGAAGAGGTAGGCTTTATTGTTAATTTTTCTACCTGGGACTCAAATTCATCAATTTTAGCCGCTATCTGGTCCTTTTCTTTCTCGCCATCCATCGCTGGCCTCCTGTAATTTGTAAGCTGATTACAAACTACTAAATTTCTAAGGTCCTGTCAATAGAAAAAAATCCTTTCTTTTTACTGTAAATTTCAAGAAAGAAAAAAACTTAAAGACTAGAAAGCTTTATTTTGAAATTTTTCTAAAAGCCAAACCTCAAACAAAAAAATTAGATTAAATTTAAATAGGTTTCTGATGATATCTTAAATTTTAAAGGGAGGTGGTTAGAAAAAAAGAATATTTCTATTTTGATCAGTTAGCTTCTTTTTTTTCAGCTTCTTTTTTAGCCTCCTCCTCAAGCTTCTTGGTGCGGATGGCATCCTTGATGCTGCTAATTCCGGCAATAACCGCAATGAGGCCACCAAAAAATAAAAGCGGCGGAATACAGCCGAAGACGAGTTCATAAAATTCTCGCCACCAGACAAAAATAACCAGAAAAATCCCTGCGGCCATAGCCACAATACCCAAGATAATGGCCAAATATTTTCCCATATTCTTACCTCCCTTTATTTTTTGATTGGCAATTATAACAAAAATCTTTATCTTCAGCAATTTTAATTTTTTGACTCTTTTTTTCATGCTATGTTATAAAGAAAAATCGATTAAAGAGTCGCTTGCCTTTTAGGCGACAATTGTTGCCTTGGGAAGACTTATTTGGAAAAAATAATTTTTAGCCAGGGCATTTTTAACAGGCATTTTTAAAAATGGTGAAAGAAAAGGCTAAAATTTCCTTAATTGTTCTTGCTGCCGGCATTGGTAGTCGCTTTGGTGGTATAAAACAACTTAGTCATGTTGGTCCAAAGGGCGAAACCATTATTGATTATTCTCTGTATGACGCCTTTCAAGCTGGTTTCAAAAAAATAATCTTTGTTATTCGCCGCGAAATTGAAGCTGATTTTAGGGCAATTATCGGTCATTTCTGGGAAGGTTTTTTTGAGGTCGATTATATTTATCAGGAACTCGATTCGCTTTTACCTATGGGCTGGCCTGAGAATTTACAGCGGAGCAAACCCTGGGGAACAGGCCATGCTCTCCTGGTGGCCAGAGACAGGGTGCAGGAACCTTTCGCGGTAATCAATGCTGATGATTTTTATGGTCGGAGGGCCTTTGAGGTAATGGTTGAATTTCTGGTGCGGTCGAGTACTAAAGCTGGGGAAAAAGATTTAAAGCCGGAATATGCCTTAGTTGGGTATCGTTTAAAACAAACTCTTTCCGATTTTGGTCCTGTTTCCCGAGGCCTATGTCAACTTCAAGGTGATGAAATAAGCGATATCCAGGAAATGAAGCATATTGAAAAAACTGAAGGGGGAGCCAGAGCTCGTCTCGAAGACGGAGGCTGGCTTGATCTTGATGGTGAGGAAGTGGTCTCAATGAATTTCTGGGGTTTTGATCCCTCCATTTTCAATTGGCTGCAAGTTGGTTTTTTCGATTTCCTTAATAAATATGGCCATGATCCTAAGGCTGAATTTCTCATTCCAGAATTTATTGGTGAATTACTCCGTCAAAGAAAAGTTAAAGTTTTTTGCCTACCCACTGATGAAAAATGGCTTGGCATAACCTATGCGGAAGATTTGCCGGTAGTGAGGAAGGGAATTGGTGATCTCGTGGCTCAAGGTTATTACCCTGAAAATTTAAGGTTGAATTTGGAAATGAGAAATAAGAAATAAATAAAAACAAAAACAAAAAATATGGTTAAGAAATTGACGAAAAAGGAAATAGAATTAGTTATGGCCAACTTTATTGTTGAGGGTTCACTTATTTGTTTTTCCCCTCTTGGCCAAGGCCATATCCACGATACCTTTCTTGTCGAAATTAAAACTGATGAAAAAATAAAAAAATATACTCTGCAACGGATTAATACCCGCGTATTTCAGGAGCCCGAATTGATGATGGCCAACTGGGAAAAGGTCGCTCAACATGTTAACAGGAAATTGATTGAGCTTGAAGGAGAAAAAACATCAAAAAAAAGTATCAGGCCAGTTTTAACCCAAAGTGGTCAAAGTTATTACCGGACCCCCCAGGGAGAATACTGGCGACTTTATCATTATGTTGACGGCTGTCACACCATTGAAACTGCGACTACTCCTGAGCAGGCCTTTGAGGCTGGCCGAGCCTTTGGTTTTTTTCAAAAACTCATTGCTGATCTTTCGCCTCAGGAATTGCATGAAACCATTCCCTATTTCCATCACACCCCCCGCCGTTTTGAACGTTTTCTACTGGCCATCGAGCAGGCTTCTCCGGAAAGAAAGGCCAGGGCAGCTGATACTATTTCCTTTGCTTTAAGCAGGCAATCCCTTGTTTCTCTAGTGACCGATGGCTTAAGTTCAGGGAGGTTGCCTGTAAGGGTCAGTCACAATGACACTAAAATCAACAACGTTCTTTTTGATGATGAAACTGGCAAAGGCATATGTGTCATTGATTTGGATACGACCATGCCCGGTTCACCCCTTTATGATTTTGGTGACTTAGTTCGAACAGGGACCTGTGCGGCGGCTGAAGATGAAACCGATCTCGACGCTGTGGCTATGGACATGGATCTCTTTGAGGCCGTAGCCGAGGGTTATCTTTCTGAAACTGCTGATCTCCTGGTCGAGCCCGAAAGAGAATTGCTCTTTATGGCTGGCCCGCTCATCACTTTTACTATCGGACTGCGTTTTTTAACCGATTACCTTGAAGGTGATATTTATTTTAAAACAAAATATCCTGAGCACAATCTTGTCCGGGCCAGAACCCAGTTTAAGCTTCTCCATTCAATGGAGAAACAGCAAAGGCAAATGCAGACTGTTATTAATTGTCTCCTCAAGATTCTTCGTTGATCCTAACGAATCTTCTTGGCCTCGTGAGTTTTTCCTCCTTGAATAAGAAGAAGAGCATTAGGCTTTCCTTCTGAATCAAGGATAAAATTTATTTGGGCATCAATGAGACGGACAAAAAAACTGGTCTTACTTTCAGGCAGAATTTCCAGCTTTGGTTGTCCGATGACCTGAGCCCAGTAACGATTCCCTTCCCTAAAAATCTTAATTAATAAATTCGGTGCGAACTCATATTCACCACAATAGAGATTAAAAATTTCGGGCGGAAGTGAAATAGCCTTTCTTTCTTTTGGCCAGGTGACCGGTTTTCCTAAAAAGAGGGAAAGCATGTCTTCTATGAATTGGGAAAGAGGGGCAAAATCAAAATTGCTTAGGATAATTAAGCAAAGGTCATCATCAAGGAAACGGACCATTTGACTTAAAAAGCCTTCAATTCTCCCCCCGTGTTGGGCGATCAGGCGACCATTAATTTTTTTTATCTCCCAGCCATAGGCATAGCCATTCAGAAAAGGAGTGAACATTTTTTCTAAGGAGGCGGCGGTCAAAATCCGCTCACTTCTAAGGCCCTGATCCCAGGCAAAGAGGTCCTCTACGGTTGAAAGAAGACCTCCAGCCCCAGCTGGTACAGACATGTCAATGTGGGGGGCATTGATCAAATCACCATTTCGAAGGCTATAACCTCGGGAACGGTACTTTATAATCCTATTTGGATCGTCGTAGCAGGTATCTAACATATTTAGAGGAAGAAAGATATTTTCCCGCAAATAGTCGGCATAACTTTTGCCTGAAACCTTTTCAATAATATCTGTAAGAAGAATGTAATTAGAGTTGCTGTAACTAAATTTTGTTCCTGGCTCAAATTCAAGGGGCAATTGTCGAAAGAGATTGATTGTTCGGTCCAGAGTCGTCGGATTGAGCTTGAATTTCTGATATTCAGGCAAGGCAGTAAAATTGGGAATACCTGAGGTATGGGTAAGCAGATGATGAATAGTTATTTTTTCAGCCTGGGGATAATTAGATAAGTATCGGGCCACCTGATCATCAAGACTGAGCTTCCCCTTTTCAGCTAACTGTAAAATAGCGGCGGCAGTAAAAGCCTTGGTGAGTGAGCCCAGACGGAATTTGGTCCGTGGAGTAATCGGTACCTGAAGTTCATAATTGGCTAACCCATAGCCTCTTTCAAAAATTATTTTTCCCTTGGAGCCAATAAGAACAGCCCCTGAGAAACGGCCAAGCTCATTTTGAATTCGAAAATAATCAGCCGCCTTGGAAGATATTTCTTCAAGGGAAGATTGAGCTGGTAAAAGAAGGGGGCTAAAAAGAGGCAAAAGAAGAAAAGCAAAGGTCATGGCGATGAAACGAGTGTCTCCAATCCTCTTTGGAATTTTAGTTATTAAAATATTTTTAACACGACTCTCATTCATCCTGTTTTGCAAAATCATCTCAAGGTTAATTATTATAACCAATAGTTTCATTGGGCCTGCCTCTTAATAAAATTTGAAAAAAGACTATCGCCTTCGGCTCAATAAAATTTGTCCTTAAGGGAGTTAAAAATTTTAATTTTTTCTTGCATCTGGGCCTTTTATTTTAAAAATCTTTTTTTAATAAGTCTAACCAGAAAATTTTCCGGTCAGTATTCCTGATAAAATTATTGATTAAAATTGTTGATTTCTTCTTTTCAATTTTTACCCTTGAATTCTTTTTCTTTGAAAAACTGGCCTTTTATTAATTCCTAAAAAGGCGGGCCGGAGGAATGGGTTGATAGGGAAGTCTTGGCCCCTCAATAAAGATTTCAAGATACTGCCCGCCTCTTTTTTCAAAATAATCAACCTGAAGGCGATGCCCACCTGCCTTGAGATAGATGCGGCCCTTAAGTTCCCGTTGTCCGAAAAGACCCCAATTATCAACTACAATCAAATCATTTATTTTCAATCTTACGCCGTCATCAGCGCGAGTATAAAAAATATATTCTCCTTCCTGATCAAGATAAAGTGTGCTCCGAAAGCGAAGAGCAAAATAATCCTCAGCTGTCTTAAGGCCATCCAAAGTCAAATCATAGGTTACACCTGAAAAGAGAGGCTTTTCTTTATCGAGATCGGGTAACTTTTCCCATTTGCCTTCGAAATAATCATAATCAAGACCGTTAAGATTTTCGTCTACCTGGAAAAAATACATTGAGACTGGATGACTCATCCGACCATTGGGAAGAAGGGTGGCTGAGCGGAGAATTACATTGCCCGAAATTTCTAAAGGAGAAGTATAGACTAAAGAATTTTCATTGGGAAATCCTCCATCTAAGGTATAAACAATTTTGGCTCCGGGTACAGGGGTAACGAGGACTAAATTTATTTTTTCTTTTGACCATTTTCGGCCACCTATACCCTCAGGCGGAGGGACCCTGAAGCTAATCCCTTTAAAGGCCAGGCGGTCATAATGGGCCACAAGGCGCTTTTGAAAATCAGCCCAATCTTTCTTCTTCGGACTCCAAATAACCTCAGCTAAAGCAAGAAGGCGGGGAAAAAGCATGTATTCAGCATGTTCAGGGGTTTTAATATATTCAGTCCAGAGATTAGCTTGAGCTCCAAGAACGTGAGCAGCTTCTTCGGGCTTAAGTTCAGGTGGGATGGGTTCAAAGGAATAGACTTTTTCCAGCGGCAAAAAACCCCCAATGGCTTTGGGTTCATCCACTTGGCCCTGATAATAATCAAAATAACAATGGGAAGTTGGACTCATAATCACATCATGACCTGCTCGAGCCGCAGCAATTCCTCCGAAAAAACCTCGCCAGCTCATAACTGTGGCGCGGGGTGCCAGGCCTCCTTCAAGAATTTCATCCCAGCCAATTAAGCGTCTTCCTTGGCTGTTAAGAAAAGTTTCAATTCGCCTAATGAAATAGCTCTGAAGTTCGCTTTCATCTTTAAGTCCCTCGGCTTTCATTCTGGCCTGACAACGAACGCAGTTTCGCCAGCGAACCTTTGGTACCTCATCGCCACCAATGTGAATGTATTCACGGGGAAAAGTTCTATAACCTCACTGAGGACATTTTCCAGAAAGGTAAAGGTTTCTTCAGAGCCGGCGCAGAAAACATCGTTCATTACTCCCCATTCGGCACTAACTTTAAAGGGTCCGCCAGAGCAGCTCAATTCAGGATAAGCAGCGAGAGCAGCCAGACAATGGCCAGGCATTTCAATTTCAGGGACAATCGTTATAAAGCGACGGCGAGCATAAGCAATAAGTTCCTTTATTTCTTCCTGAGTATAGAAACCACCATAGGGCTGGCCATCTTCCATTGTTTCCCGGCGCCAGGCGCCAATTTCGGTGAGCCGAGGATACTTTTTGATTTCAATTCTCCAGCCCTGATCATCGGTAAGATGCCAATGAAAAGTGTTAAGCTTATAGCTTGAAGCCACATCCAGCAATTTCATTATCCACTCTTTGGGAAAAAGTGACGAGAACAGTCAAGATGAACTCCCCGCCAGCGAAAGCGGGGTTTATCGATGATATGGATCAAAGGAAGCGATAAGGAAGCAGAAAAAGGTCTATTTTGTCCTTCAAGCTGTTGATTAGAAGATGGAGCGAGAAAGCTTTCAAAAGAAGCAGGGAATACTTGCCAGAGAGTTTGAAGACCATAAAAAAGGCCGGCTGGTGTAGAAGCATCAATAAGGATATTGCTTGAATTTATTCTTAATTCATAGCCTTCGGCGCCAAGGTTTTTTTGGTCGGCAGTAAACGGAGGAAGATATGCCCCCGAAGTGAATTGATCTGCGTCGTATCTTTAATTTCCCAGGGCCAGCTAGTAGCTTGACGGAGCCTCGATTGAAATTCGTTAGCTATCTCTAAGACTTCGTGATGTCTTTGGCTGATAATAATTTTGCTTCTTTCGCTAAGATTTAAAGTACCTTTCCCCCTTTGTATCGAGAAAGGCTGAGGAATAAGGTTGATTTGATTCAGGCGGAATGATTCAGCGGCAAGGAAAGATAGGAGTAATAGGTTTGCCGCCAAAAGAAAAAGGAAGAGGTGGCTAGAAAGATTAAAAATTAATTTTCGGAAAGGGAAAAATAACTTTTTAAATTTCATGGTTTTTTCTAAATCCTTTCATAACCTAATTTTTTTTATTTCAAAGCGATATTTCGAGGCGAATGACAGTGTCAATAGGGTCTTTTTCAAGGCCCCGTAGATTCAAAATCAGGCCTTCAGGCAGAAGGCGAAAGCTTACTTTCTGGCCATTTTTCAGAAGAGTGGCTTGCTTTAGGGGAAGATTAAATCCGGGAAGAAGGAGAGCCTGTTCTTCATAATTAAGGAGATGGACAAAGACAAATCGTTCTTTCCTCGTCGTGACTCCCCAGGGCTGCGGCCGCAGAGGTCCACCTCTTGTGCCATAAATAGATTCCCCATAGACCCGGAGCCACCGTCCAACTTCAAGCAATCGATCGATAAATTCAGGTTGAATCCGACCATTGGGCATTGGGCCTACATTAAGGAGAAGATTGGCATCGTGGCCAGCCGCTTTAACCAGAAGATGAATAAGTTCTTTTGGGCTTTTATAATGGCGGTCATTAATATTAAAACCCCAGGAATTGTTAATGGTTTCGCACATCTCTAAGGGAAGAGAGCTTACGGGCTGATCCACATTAAATATCTGGGTTCGACCACCTGGCAAATCTTTCTCAAACATTTGAAAATCTTCGCCAGGAAAAGGAGAGGTATGGTGGTTATTACCGATTAGAACCTGAGGTTGGAGAGAATGGATAAGATTATAAAGTTCGTTATAGCTCCAGTCGGCTTGGGGACTGTCCCAGTGGCCATCAAGCCAGATGCACAGAATTTCCCCATAATTGGTCAGCAATTCCTTCAGCTGAGTCTTCATAAAATCAAGGTAACGGGACCAATCGCCTTTACCTGTCCGCTTTAAGAGCTCGCCGGAAGGTGTTCTTGGAACATAATCGGGATGATGCCAATCAAGGAGGGAGTAATAGAAGCCGAGTTTTATTCCCTGACGTTGGCACTCCTCAGCCAGCATTTTAAGAACATCACGACCATAGGGTGTAGCTTTAACCACATTGTAATTTGTAGCTTTTGTCGCAAAAAGACTAAAGCCATCGTGATGTCTTGAAGTAATGACAATGTAGCGCATTCCAGCTTCCTTGGCTAAAGAAACCCATTCCTTGGGATCAAAGGCTATGGGATTAAAAAATTGAGTGAGTTTTTCGTAATCGGCAGCTGGAATTCGGCGATTAAACATGACCCATTCACCATCTCCCAGAATAGAATATAGGCCCCAGTGAATGAAAAGTCCGAATTTAGCCTTCTGGAACCATTCCCGAGCTTTAAGATTACTTTCAGTAGGGACATAGGCTTGGGGATAGGAAAAGGTTGAATAAAAAGAGATTAAGATTAATAAAACCAAAATTAACGGAACCCAGGATAGATATATAGATTTTTTCATGCTTACCTCCCTTTACCTTGAGCCAATTATAATAATTTCATCTTGATTTATGAATGAGGTTGAGCCAAAATGTTTTTTCATTTAAATCAATAAGGAAGGCCCACAATGAAAGAGAAGTTGCTATTGATTCCCGGACCGAGTCCGGTTCATCCCCGAATTATCAATCGCTTGTCCTTGCCCACAGTTTCTCATGTTGGGCCAGAGATGGTGGCTGAACTAAAGGGGGCTGTGGAAAATCTAAAGAAAATTGTTGATTGCGCTAATGGTGAAGCCTTTATCATCGCTGGGGCAGGAACCTTAGCCATGGAGATGGCGGTTCTAAATACTGTGGCCAGAGGCGAGAAGGCCCTGATTATTTCCCACGGCTATTTCGGAGAAAGAATGGCCGAAATCTTTAGGGCCTTTGATCTTGAGGCCGAGATATTAGCCTCTCCATGGGGGCAGGGAATTTACCCTGAAGATTTAGAGAAAAAGTTAAAACTAACTTCTTACGCAGCCGTTATTGCAACTCATGTGGATACGGCCACCGGAACTTGTGCGCCCATTGACCAATATGCCGCTTTGCTTCGTAACAGGGAAGAGCTTTTCATTGTTGACGGAGTTTGCGCTACCGGCGGAATGGAAGAATTCATGGATTCTTGGGGGATTGATGTTATTTTAACGGCTGCCCAGAAGTGTTTTGGAGCTCCCCCTGGTCTTTCCATCTTAGTTCTTTCTCCAAGAGCCATGGAAAAAAGAAAAGCGATGAAGTCAATACCCGCCTATTATTCTGATTTGCTCCGCTGGTTACCCATCATGAAAGATCCGTCAAAATATTTTTCTACTCCCTGTGTAAATGAAATTAGGGCCTTTTATGAGGCCACGCAGATTGTTTTGGAAGAGGGCCTGGAAAAACGATTTGAGCGGCATCGGCTGATAGCCAGAGCTATTCGGGCTGCCCTTAGGGAAATGGGCTTTTCCTTTTTTACCCATGAGGCTTTTCTTGCCCCCACTCTCTCCGTTGTTCGCTATCAAGAAGGAATGAATGATAAGCGGTTCAGGGAAAGTCTCTATGAAAAGGGAATTGTGGTGGCCGGCGGTCTTGGACCGACGGCTGGCCTGGTTTTCAGGATGGGCCACATGGGTAATTTATCTCAAGAACAAGTTATTTTTGCTCTCGAAGCCATCGAAAAGACTATGATTTCTATGAATTTTCCTTTAAAAGCTGGCGCTGCAGTTGAAGCTGCAAAACTATATCTTGAGGGGAAAAAACCTTCCTGAAATGAAGAGTCAGGTTTATTTTATTCCGGCCAAAAGAGAAGAAGGAACAGAAATTATTGCCGCTAAGGCTGAAAAGATTTACTCCATGACTGGTTTTCAGGACCGAATCAGCCAGAATGATTTTGTCGGCCTGAAAATCCATTTTGGCGAGAAGGGTAATACAGGCTATATCAAACCGGCCTGGCTCAGAGGAATTATTGAGCGGATAAAAGAAAAGACTTCCAGAGCCTTTTTTACTGATTCTAATACGCTTTATGTGGGGGAAAGATCTAATGCAGTCAATCATCTGCGGCAAGCAGCTGAACATGGTTTTACCTATGAGGGCACTGGCTTGCCAGTGATCATTGCCGACGGTCTTCTTGGAGCTGAGGATGGGGAAATAAAAATAAATGGGCGGAGAATTAAATCAGCCAAGATTGCTAAATCAATTATTCTGGCCGACGCTCTGATAGTGCTGAGTCATTTTACCGGTCATGTCCAGACTGGTTTCGGCTGTGCCATTAAGAATTTAGGTATGGGCTGTGCTTCGAGGGCTGGCAAATTGGAACAGCACTCAGAGGTCCACCCGAGGGTTAATCCTAAATACTGTACCAATTGCGGCCTTTGCTTGACTAACTGTCCAGCTCAAGCCATTATCCAGGAAAGTGGAGTGGCTAAAATTATTGATGAACGCTGCCTTGGTTGCGGGGAGTGTTTGGTTATTTGCAAAGTTGGGGCCATTAGGATGCGCTGGGATGAGGACAGCCGTCGGATTCAGGAGAAAATGGTCGAATATGCCCTAGCTTTGAGGAATTATTTTGGTCCAAAAATTGTTTTTTTGAATTTCCTCTTGCAAATTACTAAAGATTGCGATTGCTTGGCCAAAAATCAGCCCTCCATTGTTGAGGATATAGGCATGCTGGCTTCCTATGATCCAGTGGCCTTGGACCAAGCTTCAGTTGACTTGGTTTTAAAGGAAGCTCGACGGGATGTGCTGAAAGAAGGTTATGACCTTGACTGGTCGGTTCAATTGAAATACGGAGAAGAAATCGGTCTTGGCTTCAGAAGCTATGAACTTAAATTGGTCGAGATAAAGTTTTAATTATCACCTGAAATTAATCGCCTGAAAAAATTAGGCCAGGCAGCTTTCTTCAGGCTATAAATTGAGGCAATTTTTATTTTTTATAAAAAATTCTTCAACCTATTTCGCTACCTCTTCCTTTTTTGGCGAGCAGCTTGATATTCTTAAAAAAGAATTTTTTGTTTTTAAAAATTTAAATTATTGCCTATGAAATGTGGTTGATAAGAGCATTTAGGCGAGAAATTTTAAATCGGGGAGATGGGATTCGAACCCATGACCCCAGCGTCCCGAACGCTGTGCGCTAACCAGGCTGCGCTACTCCCCGGGAAGATAAAAATTATAGCTTAATCAACTCTTCAACTCAATTAACTTTATTTGGGCCTGCATCGAGTAGAGCCAGCCATGATAGAAAATCTTATTTATATATTCCCATTCTTAACCCTAATAAGCTTAAAATATTTTTATCTTAGGTCTGAGCTTTTTACAATATAGCTAGAAAATCGTTATAATTTGATTTTTGTATTTCCATTTTTTTCTATAGACCTTTTATTTTTAGAGCCTTAATTTAAATTGAATAATAGAAAAAGCTTTCTCTTTGATTGGGTGATTTCTTTAATTCAGGTAATTTATATATCTAAATGTCTAATTAGAAAAAATGTTTGTGTCCCCATTTTAGAGGGAGAAGCCGAGCCTGGTCATAATGGCAATGTTTTCTCTTTTAACTTTGACCGTCACCGGGTTAAAGATTGAGGCCCATAATTCTTCCTTAGGTTCAAGATAGAGAAGATAATATTTTGAGGCTAAGGCAAAGGCTTTTTTCAAGGCAGCTTCAGGATTTTGGGAAGCTTCGGTGATTCCGCCGGTAGCCCTAGCGATATTACTCATCAATTTGAAAATATCTTCAGACCTTTCTCTCATCACTAAGCCGGCTATCTTAGGAGCGTCTTTGTTGAGGAAAAGAAAATTCAATTGAGCTTCAGAACAAGCAAAAGCTTCCTCAAGCCTGGGAGTATTGAAGGTTAGAGGTCGATGGAATTGCTGAAAGAGGTCCTGGAGTTCACCGATAATATTTGGCTCATCCTGATACATACTTAGCAATTCATTCATTTTGGCTGGGTTTATTTCAGGAAGAAATTCCCGCTGATAAAAATAGAAAATGAATTTCTGACCAGGTATCTTCTGCATTTGGCTGGCAAATTGAATGAGTTGATTTTCATCAATCCGACGCAAAGCCTCAAGTTTCTGCATATTCACTCGATAATTTTGGAAAAGAAAGGGCAAGCCAAGATCTTCACTTATACCGCCAAGTTCCTCAGTTTCGAAAGCGCTAACGCCGCTAATTCTCCGGACAAATCTTTTAAGTTCATTAAGCAAACTGTTATATAGCATATTGCCCTGAAGGATATCTTTGCGGACTAATTCCAGAGCATTTTTTATCAAGACAGGTCTAGGAACTTTTTCCAGAGCACCGGCAGCCATCATATAATTTTTCATCGGCGTCTGGATTTGCAAAGTATCGCCAACTAAAATTTCGTTAATAAAAAGATCCTCAATAGCTTGGGCGAGCTGGGGATGATAATCAATCATTTTCATCATGATAATGATGTGTCGGGTTAAATCCGGCGAGGAAATTGATTCTCCTTCCTGTCTTAGAATTTGCTTCCGATCTATGAGAAACAAACTTACTGGTTTTTCCAATCGATGACCAACGGAGATTTCAAAATCATCTAGACCGAGATCATCGACAAAATGGTTTCCTTCAAAAACCCTAACCGCCAAGGGAATAAGCCTGGTTGTCTCCTGCCGAGGCTTAAATTCCTGCTCCTTTCCTGTTTTTATATCCTTAGAATCGGTTTTAACCTCAAAGGCCAGGAAGAACAAACAGGCCAGAAGCGAATTTAAATAAAATAAAAGATTTCTTTTTTTTCTTCTTATTTTCATGGTTGAGACCTTAATTCTATTGACCCCTCTTAAAGGAAATTATTTTTATTATAAACGATAATCATTTTTAGAGCAAATTGATAAGACTCAACTTGAAGTAAATTAACTAAACCGAACCTTGTCTGAATCAAAGTTTTTTCAGAAGAATAATCTTTTTTGCTGAATTTTTCTCTAAATCTACTTAGATTTTGTTGGTTAAGCTTAAGTGTTAGATTTGCTATAATTTCTTTCTAATTAATTTTACAGAGTAAACAAAAGAGCCGATGATTGTCGTTGAAGATGTTTGGAAAAGCTATGGCCGCCAGGTTCTTTTTGAAGGCATTTCTTTCAAGATAAATCGCCGGGAAAGAATAGGAGTTGTTGGTCGAAACGGTCATGGTAAGACAACTCTTTTCCGCTTAATTGCCGGTCTTGAAGAACCTGATCGGGGCCAGATTATCCGGCCCAAAAAATATTTAATCGGCTATGTCGAACAGGAACCGCGCTTTGAAGCGGCCACAGTTTTTGAAGAAGCGGCTCGTTTTAGGCGACCTGAAGAGGCAGATGAAACTTGGCAAGTGGAAAAGGTTTTAGCTGGGCTAGGCTTTAAAACAAAAGATTTCGCCCTTCCTCCTTCTGCTTTGTCTGGAGGTTTTCAGGTCAGATTGAATCTGGCCAGGGCATTATTAGCGCCCTATGATTTACTTCTCCTTGATGAACCCAATAATTATCTTGATATTACCTCCCTTCGCTGGCTAGCCCGTTATCTTCTTGAATGGCCAGGAGAACTCATGCTCATTACCCATGACCGGCATTTTATGGATACGGTGGTTACTGACATCCTCGGAATTCATCGGCGCAAAGTAAAAAAAATAAAGGGGAATACTGAAAAATATTATCAGCAAATTGCTTTGGAAGAAGAAACCTATGAAAAAACAAGAATTAACGATGAGCGCAAACGCAAGGAAATGGAAATTTTTATCAATCGCTTCCGGGCTAAGGCCAGGCTGGCCAATCTCGTTCAATCGAGGATTAAAACCTTAGCTAAAATGGAAAAGAAGGAGAAACTGGAGAAGCTGGAAACCCTTGATTTTTCCTTTCGTTATGAGCCTTATTTTGGCAAATATGTTCTTAGTTTGAATGAGGTTACGTTTGGCTATGAGCCAGGGAAACCATTAATCCAGAATTTTTCTCTGACCGTCGGCCCTCGGGATCGGGTTTTTATTATCGGACCTAATGGCTATGGGAAAACTACTCTCGTCAAGTTAATGGCTGGATTAATCAAGCCTCAAAAGGGGGAAGTAAATATTCCTCCAAAGGTCAGCCTTGGCCTTTATGAACAATCGGGTTTGGCCACTTTGAATGAGGAGAGAACTGTTCTTGAGGAGGTTATGGCCGCTGATCCCCAGGGCGATCCCCAGCGAGCCAGGCAAATATGTGGAACCATGATGTTTGAGGGCGATAAAGCTCTTAAAAAGATTGCTGTACTTTCAGGGGGTGAAAAAAGTCGGGTCTTATTAGCTAAAATACTTGCTAGGCCAGTTAATTTATTAATCCTCGATGAGCCCACCAATCATCTTGACCTTGAATCCTGCGATGCTCTTCTGACCGCGCTGGATAATTTTGAGGGTGCCGTAGTAATGGTGACCCATAATGAGATGATTCTTCGGGCTCTGGCGGAAAGGCTTGTGGTTTTTCAAGGTGGCCGGATTACAGTCTATGAAATGGATTATAATCATTTTCTGGAAAAAGTTGGGTGGGAAGAGGAAAAGGAGCTTAAGGCTTCCTTAAAACAGGAAGAAAGGGTGGAGAAACCTATTCTATCCCGCAAACTATGGCGACGGCTTCGTTCGGAAATTATTGTCGCTAAATCAGTCGCCCTCAAACCGATAGAAGAAAAGATTAGTGAGCTTGAGAAAAGAATCGAGAAAGGTGAGGCCGAAATTCAGAGTCTGAAGGAGGCGATTATTGAGGCCTCAAGACAAGGAAAGGGACAGGAAATCGGCGAGCTAACTAAAAAATGGAGATCCCTAAAAAAGGAGATTGATTCGCTGTGGGAGGAAATGGATAAGTGGCTAAAAATCTATGAAGCCAAAAAAGCTGAATTTGAAAACAAATTAAGGGAACTCGATCTTTCCCTGGAGACGACAGTCAAGACAAAAACATCATCATCTTCTTCATCGATTTCATCTGATTGACACGTTAATCTAGGCTAGGATATATCTAAATGATTGAGCTGTCTGGACTAAATAGCGATATCTAAGAAAGGTTAATTTTTGGATGAAAAGTAAGGGCCGAACTTTTAAAGAAAAGGCTGAATTCTTTTCCAGCTTTAATATTTTTTCCTTTTTTCCCCTCTTTTTTTTCACTCTGTTTATTTTTTCTTCCTGTTCTCTTAAGCCTGCTCAAAAAGGCATAACTATCGCCGGTTCAACGAGTATTCAGCCCTTTGCTGATCAATGGGCTGAAGTTTTTATGGCCAAGTATCCAGGTAGATTAATCAATGTTCAGGGAGGGGGATCAAGTGCTGGTATTCAGGCGGCAATGACCGGGGCAGCTCAAATTGGCATGAGTTCTCGAGAGCTAAAGCCCCAGGAAAAGGTCCTTCAGGAATTTATTGTGGCTTGGGATGGTTTGGCAATTATTATTCATCCTTCAAATCCAATTGAAGATCTGTCCCTAGAAGAAGTGAGAAAAATTTTTGCTGGCCAGATTGTTTCTTGGAAGGAGGTTGGTGGACCAGACCATAATATCCATGTAGTTACCCGAGAAGAAGGTTCAGGAACGAGAGGTGCTTTTCAAGAAATGGTCATGGGAAAGGAGCGAATTACGAAAAAGTCAATCGTTCAAGATTCCAATGGCACCGTGAGGGAAGTGGTAGCTGGTAATCCCTACGCTATTGGTTATATTTCCCTTGGTTTGGTCGAGAAAAGGGTTAAAGCGATAAAGCTTGACGGAATTGAACCTTCTCTAGAGAATATAATGAGCCGTCGTTACCGGCTTGTTCGGCCTTTTATTCTTGTTACCAATGGACCCCCAACAGATGAGACCCATGATTTTATTCAATTTATTCTTTCCTCAGAAGGGCAGGAATTAATTAAGCGACAGGGATTAATCCCGGCGAATTTAGTAATGACCGAGGCAAAAGTTGGGCAATAGAACTACGATGAAGGGTACTGAAAGTAAAGAGAAATTGATCCGACTCTTTCTTTTAGCCACAGCTCTCTCAGCTATTTCTATTCTGGCTTTAATTTCGGTCTTTATTTTTACTGAAGGCCTGCCCATTATGTTTCGCCATGGTTTTAAGAAATTTCTTTTTAGTCTTGACTGGTATCCCACTGAAGGCCATTTCGGTCTCCTTCCCATGATAATTGGTTCCCTTATGGTTACCGTCGGCGCAATGATTATTGGTGTTCCCCTTGGTCTGGCTGGCGCCATCTATCTAACTCAATTCAGCTCCAAAAAAGTCAGGATGGTAGTCAAGCCGATGATTGAGCTTTTGGCTGGTATTCCTTCAGTTGTTTATGGCTTTATTGGAGTTGTGATTCTTGTTCCTTTTGTTCGCGAAAACTTTGGCGGCCCGGGCTTCTCTGTTCTGACTGCCTCTATTATTTTGGGAATAATGATTTTGCCCACTATTTTAAGTATTTCCATTGATTCCCTTATGGCTCTGCCTCCAGCTTATCGAGAAGGTTCCATTGCCCTTGGTGCTACCGAATGGCAAACAACCCGGATGGTCCTGCTTCCTGCGGCCAGGTCAGGCATTATTGCTAGTATTATTTTAGGAATGGGCCGGGCGGTAGGGGAGACGATGGCGGTCATCATGATTGCCGGTAATGCCACTTCTTTACCTCGCACGATTCTGGATCCAGTTAGAACTCTTACCTCTAATATTGCTCTTGAAATGGGTTATGCCAGTGGCGAGCATCGCCAAGCTCTTTTCGCTACCGGGGTTATCCTCTTTATAATCATTATGGTTTTAAATACAGTAGCCAACTTGACCTCAAGAAAGATGTCCCGATGAGTTTGCGTCTTTCACCGCGGAAAGAACAGGCTATTGTTCGCCGGTTACTTTTTGGCTTGACGGCTTTAAGTCTTTTTATCCTTGCTTTTATTATCTTTTTTATCCTAAGGCATGGCTTGCCTGTAATTAGCTGGAAATTTCTAACCCAAAATCCCATTGAAACGGGAAAAGAAGGCGGAATTTTTTCCACCATCATTGGAACCATCGTTTTAATTATTTTGGCTCTGGTGATTGCGACACCGCTTGGTGTGGGGACAGCTATTTTTTTAACTGAATACACTGTTGAAGGATCCCTGACGAGAATCATTCGCTTTGGCTCTGAATGTCTGGCTGGCATTCCTTCGATCATTTTTGGCCTTTTTGGTTTTATTCTTTTTGTGACCAAATTAAAATTCGGGTGGTCAATTTTAAGTGGCAGTTTAACTTTAGCCTTTATGGTCCTTCCTACGATAATTCGGACAAGTGAAGAAGCCATTAAGTTTGTGCCTCAGGCCTACCGCGAAGTAAGTTTCTCCTTAGGTGGCACTAAATGGCAGACTGTGAGTCGCGTTGTCCTGCCCTCGGCTTTGCCAGGCATATCTACTGGAGTGATTTTAAGTATAGGCCGAAGTATTGGTGAGACAGCGGCAGTAATTTTTACCGCTGGCTCTGCCCTCCGTCTGCCCACCTCTCTTTTCTCTTCTACTCGAACAATGTCGGTCCATTTTTATATTCTAGCCCGGGAAGGTATTTCTTTATCCAAAGCCTATGGCACAGCTGCTGTTTTAATCATCTCCATTCTTCTGATAAATGTAATTACCTACTATTTGATGAACCGGTTCTTGAGGAAATATACATGATGGGAAAAGAAGTAGTCATTAAAGTTAAAGATTTCAGTTACTATGTCGGCTCTTCTCAAATTCTTAAAAATCTTAATTTTGAAGTCTTTAAAAATGAAATTCTCAGCATCATTGGTCCGGCTGGAAGTGGCAAATCAAGTTTTCTTCGTTGTCTAAACCGGATGAATGAAATTAGGGCGGAAACAAAGATTGAAGGTACCATTGAAATAAATGGCCAGAATATTTATTTCCCCGAAGTTAATATTACTGAGCTCAGACGAAAGGTGGGAATGGTTTTTGCTTTACCTGTGCCGCTGCCTAGATCTATTTTCGAAAATGTTGCCTTTGGTTTGAGAATGGCTGGAGTGAAGGATAAAAAATTAATTGAAAGCCGAGTGATCGATTCCCTGCAGAAAGTTGCTCTCTGGAATGAAGTCAAAGACCGGCTTCATTCAAGTGCCCTCAAACTTTCCGGAGGTCAACAACAGCGCCTTTGTATAGCCCGCGTCTTGGCTATGCGGCCAGAATTCATTCTTCTTGATGAACCTTGCTCCGGTCTTGATCCAGTTTCTACGATGAAAATTGAAGAATCTCTCATGGAGCTGAAAAATAACTATACGATTATTCTTGTGACCAATAATACCAAGCAGGCCGCTCGGGTATCTGATCGGACTGCCTTCTTTCTTTCGGGAGAACTCATCGAAATCGACCGAACAGATAGGCTTTTTACTGCGCCGCGAGACAGGCGAACAAATGATTATATTTCAGGACGATTTGGATAAATCATGATTGCCATTGAAGTTAATAAACTTTCAGTATTTTATGGACAATTTCAGGCCCTAAAAGATGTCAGTATGAAAATAAATAAGCAGAAAATAACAGCTCTTATCGGACCTTCCGGTTGTGGCAAGACCACATTTCTTCGTTGTTTGAATCGAATGAACGATCTTATCGATGAGGCTCGAATTGTAGGGGAGGTAATTATAGATGGTGTTGATATCTATCGAGAAGATATTGATCTACTGGAACTCAGACGCCGCGTTGGCATGGTCTTTCAGCGCCCCAATCCTTTTCCGTTGAGCATTGAAGCCAATATTCTCTATGGACTTAAGGTTCATGGAATAAATGATCGAAAACTCATGGAGGAAAGACTGGTGAGAAGCCTTGAAGCCGTTCAACTCTGGGATGAACTTAAGGATCATTTAAGGAAAAATGCCCTTTCTCTTTCCTTGGAACAGCAGCAGCGACTCTGCCTGGCCCGTGTTTTGGCTGTGGAACCAGAGATTCTGCTGATGGATGAACCCTGTTCAGCCCTTGATCCAATCGCCACCGCTCGAATTGAAGAATTGATGTTTGATTTGAAAAAGCAATATACTATTGTCATTGTTACCCATAATATGCAGCAGGCAGCTAGGGTGTCGGACTTTACTGGTTATTTTCTTTTGGGAGAATTGATTGAGTTTGGTGAAACTGAACAAATTTTTACAGCTCCGGCTGATAGGCGAACTGAAGAATATATAACCGGCCGATATGGTTAAATTCCTCCATTTTTTTCCTATAAAAGACTGTTCAAAAAGGGCAAAATTAAATAAAATAAATAAAGATAAGAAAAAGATCTTGATCATGCGGGTTACAATTATTATTTTTTCTTTTATTTTTTTTACCTCCTGCGCTTTAATTTACGTTCCCTATTACTCTGCAGGCTCCCACTGGCCCGGTCAAGTCTTTTTTGATCATCGTTATCCCCTTTCCTCAGGCGGAAGAATTGACTTGGAGGTTGAAGACATTGAAGTCGAGTTGGAAATAATTGGACAAAAGAAAGAAGAAGTCAGGCTGGTGGCTTCTCAAAGTTTGCCTTTTTATCGACGGGGGATAACGGTCACCAACTGGCGCCAATCAATCCCTCAGGTCAAGACGGAGATTCTTAAATCGGACTTAAAGATTAAAATTGAAGGCCGAAAGCAGACTCTATTTCCGGTAAAGATCGAGATGAATGTTCCCAGAAATATTAACCTTGGATTTATCAATTTGAAAGAAGGAAACCTTTCTATTCGGGATTTATATGGTTCAGCCAAAATAAATCTGGAAAAAGGCAACCTGGAAATTAATAATTTTTCAGGTTCTCTTGAAGCTTCGGTGGCGGTTGGAGATATTGAGGTTGAAGTCCTTGATTTGAGAGAGAATGATGAAATCACTCTTATAACCAAAGAAGGCGATATTACCCTTTTCTTGGAGCCGGAGGCTGCAGCCAGCATAGAAGCTGAGGCCATAAATGGTCGCCTCACTTTTGATTTTCCCATCGAAGATACTTCGAGTAATTTTGTGGTTACTACTCTAAATGAAGGAAAGGCAAGAATAGTTTTAAGATCGATGAAAGGGGATATTAGGGTAAAAAAAGTTAAAGAGGGGGTAAAATGGAAGAGACAATGAAAGTCTGGCGCAATGCTCTTGTTCTTTTGCTTATCCTTTTTGTCGTTATCTTGGCCAGTTATTTCTGGTTGGTCAAGAAAAAAGAACCTCAAGAAAAGATTCAGGTTAAGCCAAAAGAAGAAGTCACTTTGCCTGTAATAGAGGAGAAAAAGGAAGAGGTGGCTCCGGTAAATATGGCCGAAAGCGATGATTATATCCGAACAATTGCGAGAGAAATCTCTACTCATCCTCGCCTCGCTACTTGGCTTAAAACAAAAAACATAATTCGTAAATTTACTGCGGCTGTCGATAATATTGCTAATGGTCAAAGCCCCAGAAGGCAGGTGGATTTCTTTTATCCTAAGGGCCCTTTCAGTGTGGTTAAAAGGGGCGACCGCCTGGTAATTGATCAGGCTAGTTACCGACGCTACGATCCTTTGGTGGACGTTTTCATTTCTCTCGATTCCAAGGGCTGTGTTAATTTATTTCGCAGTCTCAAACCTCTATTTCAGGAAGCCTATCGAGAATTAGGTTACCCGGCGGCCGATTTTGAAGCCACCCTGATTCGGGCCATTTTAGAACTTCTCCGGACCCCCATTGTGGAGAATGAAATAGTCGTCGAAAGAGGGGTTTTTAATTATTATATGGTTGATCCCTTTCTTGAAGAGCTGAGCGAGGCTCAGAAGCATTTACTCAGAATGGGTCCGGATAATGTAGCCGCTATCCAAATCAAGCTCAGGGAAATAGCTTTATTATTGGATGTGCCTGAATATCGGTTGCCCCAGCCTTTTTATTATCAAGCTAAAACCTCTTCGAAATAAAAAAAAGCCATATTTTTTGACAACTAGACCATTTTAATTTAAAGTAAAGACTTTGTTTTGAAAAAATGGAAATTATTGGCCATTTAATTGATTTTATTCTTCATCTCGATCGGCACCTCGGTACAGTCATTCAAAATTTTGGCCTTTGGACTTATTTTATCCTCTTTTTAATCATTTTCTTTGAAACTGGATTTGTTGTCACCCCCTTTCTACCTGGCGATTCTTTACTTTTTGCGGCCGGGGCTATGGCCTCTATAGGGGCCCTAAATCCTTTAGCTCTTTTTGCCCTTTTAAGTGCTGCGGCTATACTTGGTGATACCGCTAATTACTGGATCGGCCATTTTATCGGTCCAAAAGTTTTTAGGAAAGAAAAAAGTCGTTTTTTTCGGCGGGAATATCTTGACCGAACCCATGAATTCTACGAAAAATATGGGGCCGAAACCATAATTATTGCTCGCTTTGTGCCCATCATCAGGACATTTGCTCCTTTCGTGGCTGGAATCGGCCGGATGAGTTACAGTCGTTTTTTAAGTTACAACGTAATTGGAGGTATTCTTTGGGTTGCTTTGTTCGTATTTGGGGGCTATTTTTTCGGTAATATTCCCTTTATTAAAAGAAATTTCAGCTTGGTAATAATTGTTATAATTCTGATTTCCTTAATACCTGCTCTTCAGGAATTCTGGCGACAAAAAAGAAAGAAGAAATTCGTACTTCAAGAGAAAAATTAAGAACTTCGTTAATGGGATTGGTAATTTATTTTAAAAGAGATTAAGCAAGCCCTGCCAAAAAGAAGGCTGAAGATATTCTGAGGCCGTAAAATTGACCCTAAGAGGGGTTAAAGCAATAAACCCCTCCTTAACAGCTTCAATATCAGTTCCCTCTACCGGCCCCATTTCTGGATTGCCTGAGCCAATCCAATAATATTTACGACCTCGGGGATCAATGCTTTCAATGATTTCTGGATTATATTTTTTCTCTCCCAGAGGAACAATTTTAATTCCCCTGAAGGGGGGAGGGGGGAGATTAAAATTCAGAGCTATACCGGCTGGAAAGGGGTGGTCAAGGAGATAAGCAATGATCTTTTTCATAACGGCTGCTGCTTCCATAAAAGAAAAATGATTATGGCCATCGGGAAGAAGAGAGATAGCTAAACTCTTAAGACCGAGAAAGGCAGCCTGAAGAGCAGCGGCGACCGTCCCGGAGTAAGCCACGTCCTGGCGTCCTAGATTAGGACCATGATTGATCCCGGAAATGACGAGATCGGGAGGACGGGGCAAAATTATTTTTAAAGCGAGATAAATACAATCGGCGGGAGTTCCATCAACGACATAAAGGTGGGAATGGATAGTTTGAATTCTTAGAGGTCGATGGAGGCTGAGACTTAGGGAAATGGCACTCTTTTCTCTATCTGGAGCTACAACATAAATTTCAGCTAAATTCTGAAGAGAAGACCTAAGAGCTTCAAGACCAAGAGAATGAAAACCATCGTCATTGGTTAAAAGGAAAAGATAATTCATACTTCTTTTGTATTAGATAACGGCGTTTATTTTGTTCTAATCGCGGGCTAATTAAATCGTTAATTATCCTTTATTAAAAAAATCTAATTTTTTCTCATAAAAAAATGTCGGGACGGGCGGATTTGAACCGCCGACCCCATGCACCCCAAGCATGTGCGCTACCAGGCTGCGCCACGTCCCGTCTTTTTATAAATTTATCTTTTCCTGGGAATTTTTTCAAGGCTTTCTTTTATTTCTTCAAGCCTATCTTTAACTTCAATGAGGATTTTTCTCAATTTATCGGGATGAACCTCTCTTTGACTCTTAAGACCAAATTCCTCTTCGATTTTCCTTTTGGCCCCGGCTAGGGTAAGCCTTTCTTTAAGCAGAAGTTCTTTTAATCTTTTAATAATTTCCACATCCTGCCGCCGCAAAACTTTATGGCCCTTCGAGGTTAAACCGACATGAAGAAAAGGAAATTCCTCGGCCCAGCGATTGATTGTTTCCGGGGGCAGTTGAACCAGGCGACAAACTTCTTCAATTTTATAAACCATCTTTTCCCTTCGCCTGGTGGCTATCATCTTTTTTTCTAAATTTCAGGCTTAAATTATCATTTCCTCTGGTCTGACGTCAAGGCAAGACTGGTGAAAAAATCTTGATCTGAAAGCTAAAGAAGTATTAGTAGTTTAATTAAAGGAGGCCTCTTAATAAATTTTTTGTTGACTTAAGTTCAAGGCAATTAGACCCTTTAAGCGGAAAAAGAATATAATAAAAATGATGGCGGGAAATAGAAAAGAAGCTCGGAATCACACTCCTCTGGCCGAAAGGATGCGACCACGCTCTTTCGACCGTTTCTATGGCCAGGAACATCTTTTGGGTAAGGGGAGGATTATCACCGAGCTGCTTGAATCTGGTCGCCTTGTTTCTTTAATTTTCTGGGGACCGCCAGGCTCAGGGAAGACTACCCTGGGCTATCTTCTGGCTCGTCATTTTAATCTTCCCTGTCTTTTTTTCAGCGCAGTCTTGGCTGGTATTAAAGAAGTTAAAGAGGTCATGGCCCAGGCTGAAAATCATAGGAAATTGTATGGTCAGCCAAGTATTCTTTTTATCGATGAAATTCACCGATTTAATAAAGCCCAGCAAGGGGCTTTTCTCCCTTACGTTGAAAGAGGAGATATTATTCTTTTTGGCTCAACTACAGAGAATCCTTCTTTTGAAATTATTGCTCCCCTCCTTTCAAGAACCAAGGTTCTTGTTCTTAAACCTCTGGATGAAGCTGCCCTTAATCGGGTAATCGATGATGCCCTTCAAGATGAAGAAAATGGACTTGGTCGAATGAAATTGACCTTAACTCCTGAGGCCAGGCGCTTAATAATCGATCAATCAGATGGAGATGCCCGCCGGGTTCTTAATACCTTAGAACTGGCGGCCAGTCTAGCCCAGGGTTCTCAAATTGGACTTGAAGAAGTTGAGGAGGCTCTACAGAAAAAGACTCTTCTTTATGATAAAAATGGCGAAGAACATTACAATCTTCTTTCTGCCCTCCATAAAAGTCTCCGGAACAGCGATGTTGATGCCTCTCTTTATTGGCTGGCCAGAATGTTAGCCGCTGGGGAAGATCCCCTGGTTATTGCTCGACGTTTGGTCAGATTCGCGGCTGAAGATATCGGTTTGGCTGATCCCATGGCCCTTAATATCGCCTTGGCGGCCAAGGAAGTTTATGATTTCCTAGGCACTCCAGAAGGCGAGCTTGCTCTGGCCGAAGCCGTGATTTATTTAGCTTCAGCTCCCAAAAGTAATCGGGTCTATTTGGCCTTTGAAGCTGCCATGGAGGATGCCCAAAAAGGTCCCTATGAGCCTGTCCCTTTTCATCTGCGGAATCCGGTGACTTCCCTCATGAAATCTTTAGGGTATGGCCACGGTTATCAATATGCCCACGATTATCAGGAAAAAACAACAATTATGGAAACCATGCCCCCTAGTCTCAAGGGCCGAAAATATTATCAGCCTGGAGAGATGGGTATGGAAAAAGAGATTAAGAGACGCCTTGAATGGTGGACAAAAATTAAAGAAAAAATGATGAAGGAAACTCAATCAACCGAAGCCGAGAAAAATGAGGAAAATGAAAAAGGATAACAGCTATTTTTCCTCTTTTTCTTTTTCTTTTAAAAGATAATAGATTTCCCAGCTGATGTCATCAGCCAGACAGCCAAGGCATGATTTCTGTGTTGTGGCCAATTCTCCGTCTTCAATTTTTTCCTGAATTATTTTTTTGACCCTTTTTCTGATTTTGTATAAAAGAATGTAATTAATCATTTTTTAATCATGATATCAGCTTCATCTTTTTCTGTAAAGGAAAAAGAAAAAGGCCAATCTTATGAAAAAATTAATTGGCCTCTTTTTGGCTAAGGAGGAAACGAGCTTTGAATAAGAAATTTGGCCCTGGCTCTAAAATCTGATGTGGGGAGATGAAAAGATCTATAGGCGCCTTGGTCAATTAATGTTATGATAAAACAAATGAATCAATTAATTTTAATATTTAGTTTAATTCTTATTCTTGGCGAGCCCGCTGAGATCAGAGAGAAATCATTGCATTTTAAAACTCAGCTCTCAGAAGAAGAGGTTTTTGAACTCAGCTTTCCTTTGGGGATTGCCGACCGCCTGCCCGTTGAAGGAAGAATCGTCAATCTGATCAAGGGGGCTGAGCACCAACTTATTTGGATAAATGAATCCGGTAAAGTTACTGGCTATAATTTGAAAGAGAGAAAAGTCACCTGGCATTTTGACCTTTTTTCACCACCCATTGGCCACCCTTTGATAGTTGGAGATATCCTCTTAATTCAGGATGAAGGGAATAATGTTTTGGCCTTTTCTAAGGAGGGTAAATTTTTATGGCGGAAAGCCTTTGAGCTTAGCCACAGTCCTATTCTTAATTTCAAAGAAAGGGTGATTATTTCTCAAGAAGATGGCTTTCTAGTTGCCCTTAATCCCCAAACAGCTGAAACAATCTGGTCAACAATGATTGGGCAGAAGATTGAAGCTTTAATTCCTTCTGAAAAGGGGGCGATGGCTGTCAGTCAGGGCGGTCGAATCTATCTGATCTCACCTGATGGTCAGCTTCTGGAGCTAGGCTTACTTAAAGAAAAAATTTTGCCTTATGGTTTAGTTTCTGGCGATTATCTTTTTTTGGGAAGTCAAGATAAGGCGATGATTTGTTGGCATCTCAAAAAGAAAAAAAAGGCCTGGTCAATAAAACTCGGCGGCTGGCTTGTCAATTTTCCTTTAACCGTTGGGAAAAATCTTTATGTTGCTACCTCTAACGCTGTCATTTATTGCCTTAATCAGAAAAGCGGAGAGATACAATGGTGGCGATCCATTCCCTCTCGCCAAACCTATCGCCTTGTTTCAGCTGGCCCTTATCTTATTGTGGCCACCATTAATCCCCCCATTCTAGCCTTTGATCTTACTAATGGCCAAATAAAGGGTGAATTCAAACCCGAAGGTGAAATTTGCTTTTCCCCTCTTGTGGATTCCAATAGGTTGATTCTTCCTATATATGAGCCCCAATCTGACCAGGGCTTCCTTCTCTTCCTTGAGCCAGATATAAGGGTAATTCTTTCTTCATCTATGCCCTCGCCCCAGAAAATGGGAACAGAAATCATTTTCTCCGCTGAAGCTATAGGCTTTGAAAAGCCCAGTTATGAATTCTTTCTTCAGAGTGGAGATCGCCGAAAGATCGTCCAGAAAGAGTCAGCCCGACCAACCTGGACCTGGCTTCCCCTTTCTCCTGGTGATTATGTTATAGGTGTAAGGGTAAAGGATAAAAAGAAAATTCGGGAACGCACAATAAGTTTTCAAATAATTAAAGATAAACCATGAACTTAGGCAAATAAATTTAAGGAGTCAAGAATGAAGAGGGAAGAGGCCCTTGAACTTATCCAAAGTTATCTTTCTAATCGCAATCTTATCCGCCATTGTCTGGCAGTTGAGGCCTGTATGCGGGAAGTTGCCCGGAGGTTAGGCCAGGATGAAGAGGAATGGGGCCTAGCCGGTCTTTTACATGACCTTGATTATGAATTAACTCAGAAAGATCCCGATAGGCACACCACCGAGACTGTCAGAATCCTTAAGGATAAAGGATTGAGCGAGGCTCAGCTTCATGCGATTCAGGCTCATGCTGGTCGGGTACCCTGTGAAAGCGCTATGGATTGGGCTATTTTTTCTATTGATCCCTTGACAGGGCTGATTGTGGCGGCGACTTTAATGCATCCGACGAAAAAACTGGCAAATGTGGATCTTGATTTCATTAAACGTCGTTATAAAGAGAAAAGTTTTGCTCGCGGCGCCCGGCGAGAGGAAATTGAAATGTGTCGAAATTGTGGCCTTGAATTGGATGAATTCATTTTTCTCTGCCTTAAGGCTATGCAGGGCATAGCGGCCGACCTAGGCCTTTAAAAATTTAAAATTAAACCTGCTTCCAAAGTCCGGCTTCGCCAAGGAAAGCCTGGTTCTGTATAGAAAAACTTATTCATTAAATTTATTATTCTGACAAAGGCCTCAAAAAAACTTTGCCTATAAGCCAGAGTAAGATCGATATTTTCATAAGCTGGAATAGTCAAGAGGTGGCGAGAAGAAAGGTCATACCAGAATGAACGGGAGGCTGCAAAAGTGAAGAGAGAAAGCTCAAAAGATGGCCAGGGTCTCAGACTCAACCGGAAATTAATTTGCCTTGAAGGCAGAGTATCAAGAGGTCTCGATTCAGTTTCATTTTGATGATCTAAAAACTGGCCAGAAAGAGCGAAGATGAACCATTTTTGTTCTTTTCTAATTTCCAATTCAAGGCCATTAATTTTGGCCTGACTGACATTACGAAAACGACGGGTGCCATCAGCCAGGCGGACAGATTCAATCAGGTGACGAAAGTGATTAGTAAAGGCTGTGAGCCTAAAAGATATCCAGCGATCCCAGATTAAGCCAGCTTCAATGGCCCGGCCTGTTTCGCTTATCAGGTCTGGGTTGCCGATCTGGCTGGCATAGAGAGAGTGCATTGTGGGAAAGCGAGATTTAAGAGAAAAGGAGAAGCGCAGGCTGAGATAGTCGTCCGGAGCAAAAATGATTCCCCCAAGAGGATTTAGACGAAGAAGAACAGAGCCTTGAGTTTTTTGGAGCTCGTCCAGGCTCAAACCTGAGACAAGTTTCCACAAAGGAGAAAGGCTAAGTTCGTTTTCGAAACCAAGGGAGCCGACTTTATGGCGGAAAGGCCGGAAAGGAAGATTGATATTATCCTGAATTCGGGCTGTTTCCTGTCGCCAGGACAAACTCCCTCTCAATCTATATTTCTCTTTGGAGAAATAATCGCCGAGGAGAAAAAGACCATAAAGATCATTTTTATATTGGCTGACAACCTGAGGTGAAGTTGAAGAGAGACTTTGGTATTGTTCAAGGGAATTGTTGTATTTTACGAGAAAGCTTCGCCATAATAGATTAAATTTTTGCCCAAAAGAATGAAGGCCACCCAAGGACAAAAAATCGCGGTCCCAATTTCGAAAGCGCCAGTATCGGGGTCGAACTAAAAAAAGTGCTGGGGGTAGGCCAAAGGAAGATCGATAAATTCCCACCGACGTAAAAAATTCGTTCGTTGAGTTTAAATAGGCCATCAATTTGAAATTAAAGTTGAGGCGCCCATAATCACTCCAGGTTCGTTTAGTTCTTCTGTGGTTTTCAGGGTAATAAAAACCATCGGAACATTGATAACTGACCGAAGTGGCTGACCCAATTCTTCCGATGAGTTTGGCTGCTTCTAGATTGAAAGCCGAGGTTTTCAGTTCGGCTACCGAAGCGTGCAGACGAAAGTAGAGTTGATCGGTAGGTCTGCGGGTTATTAAATTGACAACTCCACCCAAAACGTTGGGACCATAAAGAGCCGAAGCTGCCCCAGTCGTTATCTGAATAGCCTCAAGGCCAACTGCTGGCAGGCTTTTTAAATCAAATTGGGCAAAAAAAGGTTCATAAATGGGGACACCATCGATAAGCAAGGTAAGACGCTGGGAGTCCAATCCTCTTAGGCGCAGGGAAAATTCGTTTTTTCCGTTCAAGGAAACAGATACTCCGGGAGCCTCCCTTATAATTTCGGCCAGATCAAAAGTTCGCCTGAGCTGAATTTGGGAAGATTCAATTCGGGTGACGGAAGAGAGTGGGGCTTCCTTAGGCTTTTGGCCAATAACGACAATTTCCTCATTTAAAATTGCCTTTATTTCTTTTTTCTGATCTTTCTCCTTTGTTTTCTTTGCCTCAACTTCAGTTTGCTCGCTGGATCTATTTAAATTACTTCCAAGCAGGAAGCAGGGGAAAAATAGGACCATGAAAAGGGCAAATATTTTAATTTTATTTTTTTCAATCATTCTAAACTCTTTAAAAGGCCAAAACTTGTAAAATTTATAACTTAATTCCTTCATGGTCTCGAAAAATTACGAAGTCAGTGTGTTCTAAAATATTCTAAGAAAATCTTTATGATAATTTTCATTTTAAAGACCGTCAAGTTTTCAAAAAACCTTAATCTGAGTTTAAAATTATAAAAATAAATTAATTAAGATTCTAGATTCATTCAAGGACATCTCTCGGGAAATTAATGAATCCATAAAATTCAAAAAGGCGATTAGGCCAGCCCATTCTTTTGACTGAAATAAAATTATTGTGATATAAAACAGAAAAAATGATAAATAGACCAAAGGTAATTCTAAGACGAGCCGAAAAATATGATCCTTTCCTCATCTCGTCAATAATTGAGGAGGGTATTCAAGAAATCGGGGTAGGTCCCAAAATTAAAGGTAGGATTACCATTAAGCCCAATGTGGTTATGGCCCATTATCTTGTGGCACCATCGGCTTTTACGAGGGTCGAGTTTCTTGAGGGGTTGATCGAAGCGATCAAGAGGATGGCCGGCCCCGAGGCTAAAATTTTTATAGCCGAAAAATGCGGCACTGGTCTGCCTACGACTCGTATGTTTCGACGGGCTGGCTATCATCAATTAAAGAAAAAGCCTTTTTTGAAGCTAATAGCCATAGAAGAATCAAAAAAGAAAACAGTCTGGCTTGAAAAAGGCCAAGTCCATAAAAAAATAAAAACAGCCAGGGAAATAGTTGAGAGAGATTGTCTCATCTATGCTCCCAAACTCAAAACCAATGTTCTTTCCCAGGGTTTAACCGCTTCTTTAAAGCTTAACATTGGTCTTCTCTGTGATCGGGAAAGGATGTGGAATCATAACTATAACCTCGATGAAAAAATAGTTGATCTTCTTGAAGTAGGCTATCCTGACTTTATAGCCACTGACGCTATTGAAATTGCCTGCGGGGGAAATCAATTAACCCAGCCCGGTTATCATCTGGGGGCAATTATCATGGCTTCCAATCCCTTGGCCCATGATGTTGTCTGCAGTCATCTTTTCCATCTTGATCCGAAGCAGATCGGTCATCTCGTGGCGGCCTCACGAAGAGGCTACGGATCATTAAATCTCGAAGAGATTGAGCTTGGCGGTGATATTACCCTTGAGGAACTTCAAAGGAAAACCTGTCATCTATCCACTGGTTTTATTCGCCTCGAAAAGGCTCATCCCCGAATTAAAGTTATTAACGGGGAGCCCTATTGCTATGGAGGTTGTCAGGGTGTTTTTCTTGATTGGCTTTACATGATTAAGGATAGAAAACCAGATCTCTGGGGAAAAATGCCTGATTGGACCGTAGTTATTGGCCATTATAAAGGAGATATTGAGGCTGATCGGCTTCTTCTCCTTGGTCAATGCACAAAAATTGAGGGTAAGGTTCGAGCCAGGGTGAAGCGTCGTATTGATGGCTGTCCGCCGACTCATAAAGGTCTCGTTTTGTGGCTTTTCTTGAAAACTGGAATAAGGAATCCTCTTTTTCGTTTGGATTTGATTGTTGATGCCTACTTTTTCCTTTTTCTTTCCTGGATCAAGAGATTTGTTACTGGTCGAATATAAAAAAAAATTTAATCAGAAAATTAATTATTTTGGGCAAAATTAATATCTTTGTAAAAATTTTGAGGATAAATTAATTGGGGGAGAGGTCCATGAAAAGCATTGATGGTCGACTGATTATTGCCGGCAAAAGGATTGAAAGGGAAGACAGGATAACAGTAGAAAATCCTGCAACCCTTGAACCTTTAGGCCAGGTCTCTCTGGCAACATCCGAAGATGGGCGGCAGGCAGTTGAATCAGCTCGACAGGTCTTAAAGGAGTGGAGATATTTTCCTCCGCAAGAAAAAAGAAAAATTTTTAGACAGGCTAAAAAAATTTTATTGGCCAGGGCTGAAGAAATAGCCAAGCTTATAACCATGGAAAAGGGATCCCCCCTTTTAGAATCCTTGGCTGTAGAAGTTTTCGCTATCTTAGAAACCTTGGATTATTATAGTCGCCATGAACCTGAGGTTCTCAAGCCAAAGAGAGGAACTATGCATATCCCCTATTTTGCTCATAAGAAAAATCTTTTTGTCTTTGAACCCTTAGGACCAACTCTCATTATTTCCCCCTGGAATTTTCCCTTTTTGCTTTCAGCTAACGATGTCATTTGCTCCCTTGTTGCTGGTAATCCGGTGGTATTACGACCTTCAACTTCCACTCCTTTCTGCGCTCTGGCCATTGGTGAAATTTTCCTTGAAGCTGGCTTACCCCCAGGTGTCCTCAACGTTGTTCCCTGCCGGGTGGCTCAAGCTGAGGAATTAATTCTTAATCCCCATATCCAATCAATTATTTTTACGGGCAGTGTGGCCGTGGGCAAGCGCGTGATGGAGCTAGCGAGCCGCAATTTGACTTCTCTCGTCCTTGAACTTGGAGGTAAAGACCCGATGATTGTTCTTGAGGATGCTGACATTGAGGCTGCTTCACGCGGAGCAGTTTGGGCTGGATTCATGAATTCTGGTCAAAGCTGTGCTTCTGTTGAGAGAGTTTATGTTGATTCAAAGATAGCCAATAAGTTCCTGACTAGAGTTGTCACCTTGACTGAAAAGCTGAAAATTGGCAATCCCCTTGATCCCCAGGTCGATATCGGACCATTGGAAAATTCTAATCAGCTCAAGGTGGTTGAGGAGCATGTTGGAGAAGCCTTAAAGAAAGGGGCTACGGTTCTTTTCGGTGGTCAGCGATGGACAGGGCTTCCTGGCTATTTTTATTGGCCCACGGTTTTGACCCAAGTCGATCATTCGATGAAGGTAATGAAAGAGGAAACTTTTGGTCCTGTTCTTCCGGTGATGACCTTTTCTGACCTGGAGGAAGCCATTGTTTTAGCTAATGATAGTCCCTATGGCTTGACTGCTTCGATTTGGACACAAAATTTCCGTCAAGCCAAGGCTGTTGCCGAAAGACTTGAGGCCGGGACAGTAACCATAAACGACCATATGTTTACAGCCACCGAACCCAGGGCAATCTGGGGTGGAATCAAACAAACCGGATTTGGTCGCACCCATGGCCCCTATGGATTACTTGAACTTGTGAACATCAAATATATTTCCGCCGATTTAACCAATCAGAAGGAAAGAATCTGGTGGTATCCCTATTCTCTAAATAAATGGCTTATTTTAAAAAGATCAATTCAACTTCTCCATGGGGTTAGCCATTTTCAAAGAGCCAAAGCCCTTATTTCTTTATCCTCCTCTTTGAAAGAGGTTAAATCGGGCCTACCCCTAAAAAGCCTGCTACGAACCCTTTCCCGATTTTTTAGTAGATAAAGATTTTATTTAATTTTAATCAAGAAATTTAGATGACCATCATTTGGAAAAAAGATTGATTCTTCTGTTTGTCTAATTTAATGGATTTGATTTAAATTTCTCCAAATTTGGTTATTTTTGTTTAAATTTTTTATGATGTCCTTTGTTTGGGAAATAAAAAATGATTTATCCCCTTATCTCTTGTTAATAAAAGCTCTAAGTATTAGAAAATCACTAAAAAGCTAAATTTATAGCTTAAGAGGTGGCTGATGGAAGCGCTCACGAAGTTTGTTGATTTTTTCTCTGATCCCTGGTCGGCTGAGCACAAGGCGCTCCAGACGGTATTTTCCTGGGAAATTAATCAGCATCAAGCCAATTAGAATGGTTAAAAAACCCTGCCCAGGGGTAAAAATCATGATAAAGCCCACTAATAAAAGAGCAATTCCTATCAAATTTTTAACCACCAAAAAAAGCGGATAGGCCAGAGGATATTGACTCAAAACGCGACTTTTTCGGCCTTCAGGGTGAGCAAAATAATCAGCTGGTAATTTGATAATGATTAAAATAACGATAAGAGGTGTAACCAGAAAGGCCAAAAGAGAGCTCAGACTGAGGATTTTTAATAAAGTCTGATGAGTTCGAAGAAATTCCAAAACGGTTGCCACCATCCCTTCCATTTTTTAGGTTCCTTCTACTTCATTTAACTTATTTTCTCTGAAGAATTTTTAATATAAATGACTTTCTCTTTTTACTCAATCAATTATCTGGCGTTACGATTATCTTGTCTTATAATTATATTTTTATTGTTGAGCGATACTATCTAGACCCTAAAGAAAATTTTAATTAAGGCTATTATTCTTCACGCCAGGCTTTATTAAAGCCTTTATTAATTTCTTATCAAAAAGATCTTTTTCTTAGCTTATTTTAAAACATGCGTTTCGAGAAGCTACGCAGAAAGCGCAAAAACTCACTATCAAGAGGAAGAATGAGCCAAGTTTCCCTATCAAAACCTTTTAGGTAGGTTTTATGGGTTTTTCACGAGCTGATAAAGTCGGGGGCGAGGTTATAAGCTTGAGCATAAATCTTAGTTGCTTCAACATCAGCCTGCCCTTTAATTTCCTGAACCTTCTGGTAAGCTTCCGATTTAATTCTCTTCTATTCTTTTTCTTTCTTGCCTCTTATTTCCGTGCTCCGAACACCCCCAGCGATATTTGGAGGCAATTGTTTTTCTTTCGGCAATCAGGCGATCAAAGACTTTGCGCTGGATTTCATTGATATAATTACTTCTCTTTCTTCGGCCATCCTTAAGTTCCACACCCAATTAAAGAGCTATGCGAGAGGCCCTTTCCAGGATAATTTCGGCGATACGATTACATCCAGATTTTATTTTGTCCAAACCTTAAGTAACTTCAGACCTTACCCTTTCTTCGATTTCTTTAAACTCTCGATTTGAGGATCGCTCATCCTCGATTAAATTGAATTTGGCAATGGTATTTCGGGTTTCACCATAATAATGTCGTCAGGTTTGAATTGGTCTCCCCGTCCATCTCTAGCTCGCTTGAAGAAAATAGGGGATTAGCTATCCGCCCCGGGCATAAGAGTCTACCCATATATTTTTTTATCACGAGTAGGAATCTAGTTTGGGTCGCCATCCCACTTGAGCCATCTCTTTTCAAATTAGTGAGTCTTTTGAATGAAGGGACCTTTAGATGAAGGCCGGGCGAGATAATGTCCCTGCCAATGGGCTGACCAAATTGAGTAATGATGACTTGAATGGGTTCGGAAACGATATAGACAGCATCACTCACAACCAAGAAAAGAATAAAAGCAATGATGGAAAAATCTTCTGAAGATTTAGTCCTATTTATTCAGGATTTTACCTGTTCATTGAGCTTGTCAGGCATCACGGATTCATCAAGATAAAGTTGACGGATTTCTTTTCGATACCAAGGGCTTATTCTGGGCTCCGCTATTTTTTTACGAATAATTAGATGATGGACAGAAATATTATCTAAGAAGATGTTGCCAGCTTTCGGGCCACAGGCAAGAACAAGAGAAGGTTGAAGCCGATTGTAAAGGCCGCCTAAAGCTCCAAGAGAGGCCGGGGTGTTGATCAGAATTCGGCCGGCCGGCATTTCTCGGGCAAAGCGGGCAATTTGGGCAGGCCGGGAGGAAAAAATGCTGGCTGTATGGCCAAGGCCACCATTTTTTAAAATTTCTTTCGCTAGATGAAAAGCTCTGTCTTCGTTGTCAGCCACATAAAAAGCAAGAATGGGCGCTAATATTTCCATGGACAAAGGCGAATGGGGTCCAATTTCTTCTAAAGGGGCAACAAGAATGGTTGTGTTCTCTGGGACCTTAAAACCAGCCAGGGAAGCAATTTTTGGCGCGGCCTGACCAATAACTTCTACTTTCATGACTTTTTCTTGAGAACTATAAGCCACAGGCTCAAGTTTCTTTATCTCTTCTGGGTTTAAGAAATAGGCACCCCTTTTTTCAAGTTCATTTTTCACCTGATCCTTTATTTGTTTGGGAACAATAAGCGCCTGTTCGCTCGCACAGACCGAGCCATAATCAAAGGTTTTTGAACTGATGATGGCTTCACAGGCTAAAGGTAGATCGGCGCTCGAATCGATAAAAACAGGAACATTTCCAGGGCCAATGCCGATTGAAGGTTTACCCGAATTAAGGGCGGCTCGAACCACATCGACTGAGCCCGTGGCCATGATCAAAGCTGTTTTTGGATGAGCCATCAGCGAAGCTGTTTCCTCTCTAGTGGAAACTCTTACCCATTGAATGCAATTTTCGGGTGCGCCAGCCCGAAGGGCAGCTTCATAACAGATACGGGCCGCTTCGATGGAACATCTCTTCGCCCCGCCATGGGGTCTGATAATAATGGGATTTCTAGCCTTAAGGGCGATAAGGATTTTGAAAAGAACGGTCGATGTAGGATTGGTAATCGGCGTTAAGGCGACAATCGGACCAACAGGTTCAGCCATCTCAATAATCCCTTCTTCTTGGTTAACAGCAATTACGCCTGCCGTTTTAACATTTTTTATTTCCTCATAGGTAATCTTGGTAGCCAGAATATTCTTGATCACTTTATCTTCCCAGCGCCCTATTCCGGTTTCTTCATAGGCTAATTTGGCGAGATAAACTCTGGCTTTGAAGGCGGCTTCATATACAGCATAAACAATTCTATCCGTTTCTTCCTGATCAAAATCGCGAAAAACAGAAGCAGCTTGCTCGGCTCGATTGAGAATTTCATCCACGTTGAGCCCGGGGGTAAATTGCTGGTTGCTCATTTTTTTGTCTCCTCTTTACCTTTCTTTTCCCCAGAGAAATTTAAAGAAAAGCTATAATAAATATAGTCTTGTTTATTTTAAGCCTGGATAAAAGTCAATATAAAAATTAATAGAATTTTCAGTTGGCCCCGATGGCGGCACCGCTCGCGTTACTTTGATAATGCTTAAGAGTTTTATCTTTCTGGTCGATTTATAAATCAGGCTAAGTGGGGAGACAAAAATAGTCAAAACCTGGGTTTTTTCCCCACCCAGGTATTTTCTTCCCTCAATTATTAATTAATTTCAAATTTTTAATTTATATTTTGATTCAAAAAAGATAAAATTTTATTTTTGGAAGAGAAAGCCTCTTTTTTATGTTTTTAATTAAAAATTTTGATGAAGAGAAAAAATGTTTTAGCTATAATAAAATTCAAAAAGGTCTGTCAGAAATTGGAGGCAGTGAGGAGAAGTAAAGGGATTAAAATAAATTGGATTATCTGAAAAAGGAGCCTTGACCATGGCTAAAAAATTAACTCGCTCTTTAGAAGGCAGGATGATTGGTGGAGTCTGTGCTGGATTGGCCAATTATTTTGACATTGATGTTTCCCTGGTGCGTCTGATTTTTGTGGGCATTACTTTGATAACTGCCCTTGTGCCGATGGTTATTTTTTATCTCATTGCCTGGATAGTCATTCCAGCCGGAAAAGCTGAGGTTCAGAAAACAGAATAGGGGAGAATGATTTGATTAAAAAATATAACAAGTCATGATTGAGGATTTACCCTTTCATCATATTGCCATTGAGGGTGTTCCCCATAGTTATAAAACCCGATTTGCCCAAGCATTAGCCAAACTGATTGGCGGCCGGGTTATTTTAGATAACCGAGAAAATCCTTATTTAAGGGATTTTTATGAAGAAAAAGAAGGAGCTGCCTTTCTAGCCCAGCTTGTTTTCTTAGTCAATCGTTATCATCAACAGGTCATGCTAGCTCAGAGGGATCTCTTTGCCGATAGGGTAATCTGTGATTATCTTTTTGAAAAAGATAAAATCTATGCTTATCAGACTTTAACTGACGATGAATTAATTGTTTACGAAAGGATTTATGCTATTCTCGAGGAAAGAATTCCTAAACCTGATTTAACCATTTATCTTCAGATTTCTTTACCTACCTTGCTAAGAAGAATTGCTCGCGAGGGAACTGAGCTTGAAAAGATGATCTCCGAGAAATATTTGCAGAATCTTTTACAGGCCTTTGATTATTTCTTCTTTAATTATAAGACAACGCCTTTGCTCGTCATTAAATCCGACGATTTTGATCCAACTGATGACGCTGAAATGATGGATGTTGTTCAACAGATTAAAAATCTTAAAAAAGGCCATCTTTATTTTGTCCCTTCAAGCTATGGACAAAAAAAATCGTCACGCCGATAATTTATTTTGGTTAAAAAATAGACTTTACCCTAATCTCGATATTTTAGGCGAGATGGGGAGAAAGGATTTAAAATGGTTCAAGAAAAAGTTTTCCCTTTAACCATTCCTCTCCTAAAAGCAAAAAAGCTTGCTGGAGAAAAGATTGTGGCCATTACTGCTTACGATTTTCCTACAGCTCGATTAGCCGATGAAACTGGTATGGATATCATTCTTGTAGGCGATTCCTTAGGCATGGTAGTTCTGGGCTATGAAAATACGCTGCCTGTAACCATGGAAGAGATGCTCCATCATACTCGAGCTGTAGTTAGGGCGGTAAAAAGGGCATTGGTGGTGGCTGATATGCCCTATTTCTCTTTTCATCTTTCTTCCGATGAGACCATCAGGAATGCAGCCCGTTTTATCAAAGAAGCCGGTGCTAAAGCAGTTAAAATTGAGGGGGCCTCGCCGCGGCGGCTGGCGGTCATTGAAGCTCTAGTTGAGGCAGAAATTCCAGTTATGGGCCATGTGGGTTTAACTCCCCAGTCAATCAATCGGCTAGGCCAGTATCGTCTCCAGGGAAGCGACTGGGAGGAAGCCAAAAAAATTGTTAAAGGAGCCAGGGAACTCGAAAAAAGAGGTTGTTTTTCCATCGTCCTCGAATGCGTTCCTGAAGAGCTTGGTAAAATAATTACTCAGGAAGTGGGGATTCCAACCATTGGTATTGGCGCTGGCCGCTTTTGCGATGGTCAAATTCTTGTTTTTCACGACCTCATCGGTTTGACCGAGGAAAATCTGCCCAAGTTTGTCAAAAAATATGCTGATTTGGCTGGAATTATAAGAAAAGCCCTGCAAAATTACGCTAATGAAGTAAAGGAAGGTATCTTTCCTGATTCAGATCATGCCTACCATGTGAAATGGGGAAAGTTAAAATTTGGTCGCCCTTTGAAGGGGAGAACCAAACGAACCGCTGGAAAGAAGACAAATTAAAAGAGATTAATTAATGATAGAAGTTAACTTGTTCAGAAAATGGGCAAATATTTAGAGGGAAATTTTTATTTCTATAAGCATTGAGGAAGAGCCATGGAAATTATCGAAACAATTCATCAAATGAAGGCAACGGTGAAAGACCTTAAGAGTCAGGGGAAAAAAATAGGCTTTGTGCCTACGATGGGTTATTTGCATGAGGGACATCTGAGTTTGGTGAGGGCCTGCCGGCAAGAAACAGACATAGCTGTTGTCAGCATTTTTGTTAATCCTATTCAATTTGGGCCAGGGGAGGACTTTGATCGTTATCCTCGGGATCTCGAGAGAGATCGGGCCATGCTCGAAAGAGAGGGCGTTGATTATCTTTTTTATCCTTCAGCTCAGGAGATGTATCCAGCTGGTTATAAAACCTATGTAGAAGTTACTGAACTTCAGGATGGTCTTTGCGGTCGTAGCCGGCCGGGTCATTTTCGAGGGGTGGCTACCGTTGTGCTTAAACTCTTTAATATCGTCTCACCCGATATTGCCTATTTTGGCCAGAAAGATGCTCAGCAGGCTGTGATTATTCGCCGGATGGTCCGTGACCTTAATTTGGATGTGGAGATTAAGGTAATGCCTATAGTCAGGGATGTAGATGGCCTGGCTTTAAGCTCAAGGAATACCTATCTTTCAGCTGAGGAGAGAAAGGCAAGTCTGACCATCCCGCGCAGCCTTGAAGAAGCAGCCAGGTTGATTGAGATGGGTGAAAGAGATTGTCAAGTTATTAAAAAAAGAATGGAAGAAATAATTAAAGCAGAGCCTCGATTAAAAATTGATTATATTGAAATTGTTGACCCAGAGGAGCTTCAGCCCTTAGAAAAAATAATCGACGAGGCTTTAATTGCTCTGGCCGTTTATTGTGGTCAAACCAGGTTAATTGATAATTTAAGAATTTCCCCGAAAGGAGGCTAAGATGCAAAGAGTTTTTTTAAAGTCAAAGCTTCATGGATTGACCGTAACAGAAACTCGATTAGATTATGAAGGCAGCCTCTGCCTGGATGAGGCCTTCCTTGAGGCAGCTGGCCTTTTCCCCTATGAAAAAGTCCATGTTTTCAATGTAACCACAGGTGATCGCTTCTCTACCTATTTAATTAAGGCCGAAAGAGGCTCAAGATACTGTGGTGTTTATGGAGCGGCCGCCCATAAAGCCAAAATAGGTCACAAATTGATTGTCGTGGCTTATACCCTTTTAGATGAAAACGAAATTGAGTTTTATTCGCCGCGCATTGTGCTAATCAAAGGAAATAACGAAATTGCTGAAATCCGCTGAAGAAAGTGAGGAAGACCTTGGAAAGAGTCCTTTTTTGGGAAATTCAGCAAAAACAAAAGAAATTATTTTTTCTTATTTTATTTTTGCTTTTCCTTTTTTATTTTGTTTGTCTTGGATTTCTAACTGCTATCCTTTTTTTAATTGCCGGCTCCTTTCTTCCTGTTTTGAATTTTTGGCAGTCTCCCCATTTTTTAAAATACCTTTTTTTAGTTATTGCTGTAAGCTCAATTTTAACTGCTTTAAATTTTTTGAAGGCTAAGAAAACTGGGATCACCTTTATTCTTAATCGCTTACAGGCTTATCCCCCTCAGCCTGATGATCGTTATCATTTGGCTTTCCAGAATATCTTGGAGGAAATAAAGCTAGCCTCAGGTTTACCCGAAATCAGGGGTTATATTGTTCCCTCTCTTAATATCAATTCTTTCTCTCTTATCGGTCATGACGGAAAACCAGTTATAGGCATCACCGAAGGGCTGATCGCTGAAGCCAGCCGCGATGAACTACAGGCCGTGGTGGCCCATGAGGTTGCCCATATTTTAAGAGGTGATACATACCTTTTAACCCTAATCTGTACCCTCGCCAGTTTCTTTGAGCAATTGTTAAATTTCCTTGAGAAAGAAAGGGAAAGGCCGTCCCTGGACATTTTGAATAGACATTCCCACAAGGAAGCGGTGCATCCTCTTCTTTATTTTGCCGGAATTATTTCCTTCATTTTAATGTATTTTTTTAGTACCCTTATTAGCCGTCAGCGGGAACTTCTGGCTGATGCGACTGCCGTTGAACTAAGTCGCGATCCTATGGCTCTGGCCAGAATTATCTATAAGGCTCAGCTCGGAAATTCCTATCTGGGCGATTTCAGCCTCTACACCCCCCTTTTCCTTGTTCCTCCTGATTCGCGGGAAATAAGGGATCATTTTTTCGATCGCCTTTTTAATACCCATCCCCCCGCTACCTTGAGGTTAAAACTTCTCACTTCAATGGCTAATAAATCCTGGCGGGATTTAATAGCCCAAATTAAAGAACAACAGAAAAGGCGAGAAAGAGCCAGGCTGGAAGTAAAAGCCCAGGAAGAAAGACATAAAGAAAGAATTGATAGCAGCCTGGATGATGTATCCAATTATTCTGTTCTTTCCAGAATTCAGACGGCCAATCTTCAGGAGAGAATCTGGATGGTTAGGGGAGCCTCAGGCCGGTGGGAAGGACCTTATACTTCGAATTCGCTTTTATCTCTTCCTTTTTTTTCCCCTGGTCTTAGAGTAAAAAATATAAGGGAGAACCAGGAAGGGAAGGCCAAGGATTTTGCTTCCTTGAGACAGGCTTTTTATCGTCTTTATCGTCAGCAGCCAATTGATCTTCAGAGCCAGAATAAATGTCCTCAATGCCAGATTGAACTGGGTGAGGCTTATTATGAAGGACTAAAAATTAAAATATGTTCGAATTGTCAAGGAAAATTGGTCCCTTTCTCCTATTTAGAGAGAATAATGTCCAGGCATGAAATCGGCTTCTCTCCATTTTTAAAGAACAAAGCATTGGAAATTGAAAAAAATCTTAGCCATCCGGACTGGCTTAAAAAGCGGTCCAAAGAAAAAGGAATAGCCTACTGCCCACAATGTGGCCTGCAGATGGTTATTAAGCCCTTTAGTTATCTATTTCTTCTTCCTGTTTATAAATGCTTGCATTGTTCTTTAATTTGGTTTGAAACCGATGAACTCGAAATTTTGCAGTTTTTGATGGAAAAGCAGATTTCCCATTAAAATCTTTTGGGCTATTTTAAATAGGATTGACTTGTAAGCCTGAAAAATCTTTTTTTAGATTCAATGATTTCAGGCTGAAGATGGCCCCGTGCACAGCATCCAGCAAAGTGGCCTGATGATAATTTTTTTTAGTCACTAAGAGGATATTTTTTCCATGATTATTTTTTTGGCGGGTTTAAAAATAAAACCAAAGGCGAGATCTTTAAACATGGAAAACTCTGGATAATTGGTCGAGAGTTAAGGAAGTTTATCTAGCTTATCAAGGCTAATCTGAGTGAAATTTAAATTGTCGTCTCCCGATAAGAAATTTTAAATTTCTGAGGATGATATTTTCTCTCAAAATATTCTGCTGCCAATTTTATGGAAAAAATATTACTCAAGATGATAATTTGGAGCTTCTTTGGTAATGATGACGTCATGAACGTGGCTTTCTCTTAGGCCAGCAGCTGTTATCTTAATAAAGCGAGCTTTTTCCTGGAGTTCCGGAATTGTTCGGCATCCTGCGTAGCCCATCCCAGAGCGCAGGCCGCCCACCATCATCTGAATAATGTTGACGACAGGTCCTTTATAGGGAACACGCCCTTCAATTCCTTCAGGAACAAGCTTACTCTGGACCCCTGGCACATCTTGAGAATAACGGTCGCGGCTTCCCTCTTTCATAGCCTCAAGCGATCCCATGCCGCGATAAATTTTATAAGATCTTCCCTGATAAATTACAACTTCACCAGGGGCTTCATCTGTTCCAGCGAGCAAATTGCCAAGCATTACCGAAGAGGCACCAGCGGCTATGGCCTTGGTTATATCGCCCGAATATTTAATTCCGCCATCGGCGATAACGGGGATATTTTTCTTCTTGGCGACGCGAAAAACATCGGCAATAGCTGTTATCTGGGGAACTCCAGCTCCGGTAACTACTCTGGTGGTGCAAATTGAACCAGGACCCACTCCGACTTTGAGAGCATCAGCCCCAGCGGCAATGAGGTCTTCGGCCGCTTCGGCTGTGGCAATGTTTCCGACAATTATTTCTTGCTCAGGGAATTTTTTCTTCAGCAATTTAAGCGTCTCAAGAACACGCTGCGAATGTCCATGGGCCGTATCAATAACCAGGACATCCACTTTAGCTTCAATCAAAGCGGCTGCTCTATCTAAGGCATCGTTGCCCACGCCGATGGCCGCTCCCACCCTTAGCCGGCCAAAGCTGTCTTTGCAGGCATTGGGATACTGGATTCTTTTAAGAATATCTTTATAGGTGATAAGGCCTTTAAGGTGAAAATTTTCATCCACCATAAGAATTTTTTCAATTTTGTGCTTGTGAAAGAGTTTCATAGCCTCTTCAAGGGAAGTGCCTAAGGGAACAGTGATCAAATCCTTGGTCATGACTTCTTGAATGGGAAGATCAAGTCTCGTTTCAAATCGGATATCACGATTGGTCAAAATACCTACAAGCTTATTATTTTCGTCGGTAATCGGTACTCCCGAAATCTTGTATTTTCGCATAACTTCAATGGCCTGGGAGATTTTATCCCAAGGCCTCATGGTAATAGGATCAACAATCATGCCACTTTCATGGCGTTTTACCTTAGCTACTTCCTCAGCCTGAGCTTCAATTGAAAGATTACGATGAATAATACCAAGACCTCCCTGTTGGGCAATAGCAATGGCCATTTTGGATTCAGTGACCGTATCCATGGCCGAACTGAGAATAGGGATAAGAAGTCGGATATTTCGGGTGAGCTGGGTACTCACATCGACTTCTGCAGGCAGAACATCGGATTTAGCCGGAATGATGAGGACATCATCAAAAGTTAGACCCTCACGGATATTGGCTTCGAGCATAGTCCCTCCTTTTCTAAGTTTGGACTATCTCTTTTTTCTTTTTTTAGGAATCATTGCCCTGGCTTCACGTCTAAAAGCTGGGGCTCTCTCAGCCGCATGGGCTGGGGCGCCATAAAAAACAGTCTGAGCTGGCCGCCTAGGCAAAGCTTCTTCTTCAACAATAATAGGCTGAAAGAGGAAGATATAGCGGATAGCTTCTTCTTCAATCCGATCGAGCATGGCCTGGAACATTTCAAAGCTTTCTTTTTTATATTCCACCAGAGGATCGCGCTGGCCATAGCCCCTCAACCCAATTCCTTCCCGTAAATAATCCATGCCAAGGAGATGATCTTTCCACTGAGAATCGATGACCTGAAGGAAAATGATTCGTTCAAATTCCCGCATGCGGGGAGTACCCAGGAGGCGTTCTTTAGATTCATAAATGGCATTTAAAGTTGAAATAATTTTTTCTCTCAATTCCTCATAATTGATTTCTTCCCAGTTGAGTCCAAGGGAATTAATATCCAGGCCAAATTGGGAGAGAATCGCCTGGCGAAGGGAATCTCTATCCCAATCTTCTGGATGCCGATCTTTATTGGCATGAGTGTCCAGGAGCCAATCGACAAGACTTGCAATCAATTCCTGAATATATTCTTTCATATCTTTGCCTTCAATGATTTCTCGACGCATCCGGTAAATTGTTTCTCGCTGCTTATTCATTACATCGTCATATTCGAGTAAATGTTTGCGGATGGAGAAGTTATGAGCCTCCACTTGCTTTTGAGCTCTTTCGATAGCCTTAGTTACCATTTTATGTTCTATTGGAACCCCTTCTTTCATCCCAATTTTGGCCATGAGGCCTGAAATGCGGTCGCTACCGAAAATGCGCATAAGATCGTCTTCAAGAGAAAGGAAGAATTTAGAAGCCCCTGGATCTCCCTGACGGCCTGCTCTTCCTCTTAACTGGTTATCAATGCGACGGCTTTCATGCCGTTCCGTCCCAATAACATAAAGACCATTAAGAGAAACGACGATTTTATGTTCTTCCTCTGTTATTTTTTTCGCTTCTTCATAGGCCTTTTGCCATTGCTCCGGAGTGGCCTTTTCCGGGTCAATTCCAGCACGGCGGAGATTCTCTTTGGCCAGAAATTCGGGATTACCACCAAGAAGGATATCAACTCCTCGGCCAGCCATATTAGTGGCAATTGTTACTGCGCCCACCCGACCCGCTTGAGCAATAATCCTGGCTTCCTGCTCATGATATTTGGCATTGAGGACAACATGTTTTATGCCCCGTTTGCGCAGAAGGGAGCTCAAATGCTCTGATTTTTCAATCGAGGTTGTTCCCACGAGAACCGGCCGCCCTTGTTTGTGGGCAGAAATTATTTCTTCTACCACTGCTTCCCATTTCTCTTTCGCTGTCCGGTAAATTACATCGGGATATTCATAGCGGATGAGAGGCTTGTTGGTGGGGATTTCAACGACATCGAGATTATAAATAGCCATGAATTCAGCCGCTTCGGTCGCTGCTGTACCCGTCATGCCAGCAAGTTTTTTATACATACGGAAATAGTTCTGGAAAGTAATTGAAGCTAGAGTTTGATATTCCTGCTCAACGCGGACCCTTTCCTTGGCTTCCAAAGCTTGATGGAGGCCGTCGCTGTAGCGGCGACCTGGCATTAAGCGGCCTGTAAATTCATCGACGATTATAACTTTGCCATCCTTGACTATGTAGTCCACATCGCGTTTAAAGAGATGATGGGCCTTAAGAGCCTGATTAATGTGATGAACAAGATCCATGTGGGAGAGTTCATAAAGATTACTGATACGGAAGTATTTTTCGGCCTCAGCTACCCCCTCTTCGAGAAGAGCCACAGTTCTTGTTTTTTCATCTATTTTAAAGTGGCGGTCACGCTGCAGCCGGCGGACAAAATTATCAATCCGATAATAAAGTTCTGTCGATTCTTCGGTCGGTCCGGAAATGATGAGCGGGGTTCTGGCTTCGTCTATGAGAATGCTGTCAACTTCATCGACGATGGCATAATGGTGGCCCCGCTGAACCATATCTTCAAGTCGAAACTTCATGTTGTCACGCAAATAATCAAAACCAAACTCATTATTGGTACCATAGGTAATATCGCAAAGGTAGGCTTTTTTACGCTCATAGTCCGGCATTTCGTGCTGAATGACACCGACAGTGAGGCCGAGAAATTTATAGATAGGACCCATCCATTCGGCATCCCGACGGGCAAGATAATCATTGACCGTAACAATATGGACCCCTTTACCTTCAAGGGCGTTGAGGTAAGCGGGCAATGTGGCCACAAGGGTCTTACCTTCACCAGTTTTCATTTCGGCAATTTTACCTTGGTGAAGGACAACCCCACCCATAAGCTGAACATCAAAATGGCGCATATTGAGGGTGCGGCGAGCAACTTCGCGGACGACGGCGAAACTTTCAATTAGGATGTCTTCAAGAGTGGCCCCTTGACGGAGCTTCTCTTTGAATTCAGCCGTTTTGGCTTGAAGCTGGGGGTCACTTAACTTCTGAATTGAGGGCTCGAGGGCGTTTATGGCCTCGACATAAGGACGTAGCTTCTTTAGATCGCGCTCGTTTTTTGTCCCGAATATTTTGGTTAAGAGCCACTTGTACATTTCTTATTTTTTATCAGAATAGGACTTATAAGTCAATTTAAGGCTGAAAAAGAGGGAATCTTAATTCTCAAAAGAATGAATTGTTAAACAAAAAAAAGAATTTTTAGTAGCTAATAATATAAATTAAGATAAGACAGATTGATTCCTTAGCTAACAATAACCATAATTCCCTAACCAACAATATAATTTGATTTAAACCTTTATTGACAGGTTTTTCTACTTAGAACCTAATAATCCTGAATTAGCGATTAGAGTCTTTGAGCGATTGAAGTCATTGAGTTGAAGCAGTTTTTAATTTTAATCTGCTTGAAGTCTTTTTATTTTCTAAAAATTTATGGTTAAACCAAAAATAAAATAGACCAGAAATGTCGGCTAAAATGTTTGTGTCCCTATTTTAGGGGAGGATTTCCCGAACCAATTCCTTGGCCCCATAAATTTTAAGGAGAGCTTCAATTATTCCCTGGGCGTGAACCATTACCGAGCGAGCTAATTCCTCGGTATAAACGAAGCGATTAGGGAGAGATTGAATGTTGCCATCAAAGAGGACTCCAACAAGCTCGCCTCGGATATTAACCACGGGCGAGCCTGAATTGCCGCCAATCGAATCGACAGTAGCGACAAAATTGAGAGGGACCTTGAGATTCAGATTATTTTTTTTCTGAATAAAGCTGGGTGGCAATTCATAGGGAAATTTAAAGCCGAATTGCTTTGCTCGTTCATAGAGACCAGCAAAATTTGTCTGGAAGGGAATCCAACGACCTTGTTCTCGGTAGCCTTTGACCACGCCAAAACTCAAACGAAGTGTTGAGGTGGCATCGGGTGGAACGGTTGTTCCCTTTAATTTAAAAATGGCTCGGGCGATTAATCCCCCATTAGTATTTTCTACTGATTCTACTTCTTTTTCATAGCGAGTTCGCCATGCCCTGGAAACAGGATCAACAAGTAAAGCCAGTTTGATCATAGCATCATCAACGAGATAAATTTCTTCAGGTGTAGCCTGAAGTAACTTTTTCCTCCATTCGAGGTCTTTTAGTTTTGTTCCAGAGATAAGTTCTCTAGCCACTTCTTCTGGCTTCTTGTTTTCGAGAAGCCAACGAACCTCTAACATATTCCCTAGCTCCTCCTTAAGTTGAGCCAGGGAATCGGCTAACTTAAGGATTTCGAAATCATCATAGATAGGTGCAGGAGAAAGAATTGATCTTTCAAGAGAAGGAAGATTAGATTCTCGGTATTCCCTGAGTCTTACTTCATTAGGTTTCTGTTTTTCGACAGCCAGACGAACGAGATTTCTGGCCATAGAAAAATAAACAGAATTGAAGCCCTGGGCTCTTTCCAAAAAGGTGAGGGGCTTAAAAATTTCAGCATAGGCCTTTTGCGCCTTGGCAATCTCATCCCAAGCCTGGCCAAATTCACGATAGAACTCTGGATTCTCCCTGATAGCTTTTCTTATTTCTGCTTCCTCTTTGGCCTTTTTCTCCATTATCTTAGGATCAAGAAGTCCCGATTGATAGCCCGATATTGCCTTAAGGCTATTTTCGATGCCAAAAAGAGTATTAAGGGCAATTCTGGCTTGTTCTGGTCCAAGTTCGCTATATTTCTGAAGTAAAGCCCGTCGTCTCTGGTAATTGGCAATTGTCCAGGGATAATTTATATCCCGAAGAAATTCAAGTTGGGCGAGGGTGAGCAATCTTCCCGTTGAACCTGGATTTCCAGAAGCAAAAACCAAATCGCCTTCTTTGACCCCTTTCTGGCTCCATTTTAGATAATGGGGAGTTTTAGCGGGCTGGCCATTTTCATAAGCTCGGAAAAAGGCAATATCCAGGTCATAGCGGGGATAGGTAAAGTTGTCAGGATCGCCTCCAAAAAAGGCTATGGCAAATTCGGGGGCAAAAACGAGGCGGACATCAGTATAAATTTTATATTTATAAAGATGATACATTCCGCCGGAATAAAGGGTTACCACCATAGCCCGCAAACCCGATTTCTCAGAAGCTTCTTTTTCAATCTGGGCAATCATTTTTTCTCTGGCTTGAGCTGCTTCGGCAGCGCTCATTTCTGGCTTCTCAGCCGAAAGAACCTGATCAGTTACATCCTGTATCTCCTGGAGGACCCAGAGTTCTAAGCCAGGGCATTTTAATTCCTCTTGCCGAGTGCGGGCATAAAACCCAGTTTTCATAAGATCCCTTTCAGGTGTGCTTAAATTCTGGATTGCTCTTTGGCCCACATGGTGATTCGTGAGAACAAGGCCGTCAGGCGAAACAAAAGAGGCTGAAGCTCCACCAAAGCGTATTGATGCCAAGCGCAAATGATCAAGCCATTCCTGGGTGATAGTCACTCCATATTTTTTCTTAATAAGCTCAACCGGAACCATGTTAAAGGGCCAAAGCCCTTCATCCGCCCAAAGATAAAGAAAAGAAATTAGAAATATCAGGATAAATGAAAATATTAATGAATATCGTCTCCTCATGACCGCCTCCTTCGGGTTTATTTTATTTAAAGAGAATCATTTTTTCCATAAAATATCTTTTGGAGGAAGATTTAGGGGAAAGGGATAATAAAGGCTTATCTTGTTTAAGGAGGGATAATTTTATCATTTGAAAATTGTCGCCTGAAAGAGGATTGGTTTTTTAAATTAGCCATTGGTTTTTAAAGGATTAGCTAAGTCTTAAAAAACGCCTCTTTAAAGTTATTTTTTCCCAGTTATTTTTTTAAAATTTTGAATATTCGCCTGGAATCAAAAATAGCCGGCTAAAATCGCCAATGGAAGCTTAGAAATAATAGAGGACGAGGCGGCCAGGAAAAGTCATTGAAAAAGAGAGACTAAACATATATAATGTTTTTGAGAATTTTTCTCAAAAAGAAGTAATTCCAAATGGCTGGGCAATTGATCAGGTTAATCGAAGCTCCCCAGGGCAGGCCTCTGCGGATTGTGAATATTATTGGTGGCCATGGCATTCGGCGAAGGCTTAGGGCCTTGGGATTTCATCCGGGTGATTTAATTGAAAGAAATTCTGATGCCCTTTTCGGGGGACCTATACTCGTCAAGAACCTTTCAACTGAAGTAAGCGTGGCTGTTGGCCGGGGAATTGCCCAAAAAATTATGGTGGAAGTTGTTGATGGCCAGTCCTGATCGGCCTCTTATTGTCTTTGTTGGACAGCCCAATAGCGGCAAGAGCACCCTTTTCAACGCCATTTCAGGATACAGAGCCCAGACAGCTAATTTTCCCGGAACAACAGTTACCCATACCCATAGTGAAGTTTATGTCGGTGGGCAAATCATAAGAATTGTTGATCTTCCCGGAACCTATTCCCTTAATCCAGCTGACCCAGCCGAAAAAGCTGCTCTTGCCCATCTTTTCCAAGAACCACCCGACTTAATTATTAATGTAATCGATGCCTCCCTTCTTGGCCGAAGCCTTGAGCTGACCCTTGAACTTTTAGAGATGGAACAGCCTCTTGTTGTCGCTTTAAATATGATTGATTTAGCGGAGAAAAAAGGAATTAAAATTAACCGAGAAAAACTTGAAAATCTGTTGGGTATTCCTGTTATCGCCACTGTGGCTAACCGTGGCTGGGGAATTAAGGAACTCATTTCCTGTAGTCTTGATTGTCTTAAAAAAAGGGATTGTCGGCCGAAAGCACCTTCATGGACAGGTGACGTAGAAAAGCATATTCAATCTTTAGCGGAAAGTATCCCTGAAGATTTCCATTGTGTCCACAATCGTCGCTTTACCGCAATTAAATTGATTGAAGCAGGCGAAACCTTTTGCCATGAAATACTGAAGGAAATCAGGCCTGAATTAATGCAAAGGGTGGAAGTGGTTCGTAACCAGCTCGAACTCCTTCGTCATCTTCCTGCTTTCGAGATCCTGGCCGCCGAAAGACACCACTTAGCTCTAAAATTATTTGAGAGTGTAGCCAAAGTTGAGCGGGGGAAAAGAATTGGTCTCGAGGAAAAAATTGATTCTATTTTAATGCACCCTGTCCTGGGTTATCCTGGGCTTATTCTCATTTTCAGTCTTTTCTTTTTTCTTATTTTTCTTATTGGCAACCCCCTTGAAGGTATCCTGCTCAGGCCCTGGTCTTGGCTCACTGCCTGGATTCAACAGCAGAGTTGGCCGTCATTTTTCCTTGCTTTTATGGATGGGCTAATTCAGGGAATAGGTGGAGGGCTGGCGATTGTTCTCCCCTATTTTTTACCTCTCCTTTTTCTAATGTCCTTTCTTGAAGATCTAGGTTATCTTTCTCGGGCTGCTTTTCTCCTTGACGCGCTAATGCACCGAATCGGTCTTCATGGCAAATCGGTGCCTTCCTTTATCCTCGGCTTTGGTTGTAATGTCCCAGCCATAATGAGTACCCGAATCCTCGAATCTCCCCGGGATCGATTCTTGACTTCACTGCTTATCCCTTTCATTCCTTGTTCAGCAAGAACAGCGATTATTCTGGCCATTATAGCTTTTTTCCTCGGCCCCTGGTGGGCCATGGGTTTTTATTTTTTTCAGCTTATTATTGTCGCTTTAGTGGGTAACCTTTTATCCTTATTTCTCAAAGAGCCTTCTCCTGGCCTTATTCTTGAAATCCCCTCCCTAAAAATACCTTCCTTAAAAACAGTCTTTTCCAAAGTCATCTGGCAGCTTCGCTCCTTTGTTCAATTTGCGTGGCCAATTATAATTGCTGGGAGCATAGGCTTAAGTTTTCTTCAATTGGCCAGAGCCGATATTTGGATTAATTGGGCTCTTTCACCTCTTATAAAAGGGGTGCTGGGATTGCCAATCAATCTTGGTATTACCCTTATTTTTGGCTTTCTTCGTAAGGAACTTTCGCTTTTAATGATGCTTCAGGCGCTGGGGATTGAATACCATTCTCTCCCTGAAGTTCTTACGCGCAGCCAGCTTGTTGTTTTTACGGCTTTTGTCTCTTTGTTTATACCTTGTCTTTCCACTTTTGTCATTATCTGGAGAGAAATCAGCCGACGGGCAGCTCTTTTATCCATTCTTCTGAATATTTCAGTAGCAACTTTTGTTGCCTTTCTACTGCGTCTTATTATTTGATTTGATCTGCGAGGGCCGAAAATTTAAAAATCTTTTTTATAAATTTAATCTTTTTTCTGACCAAAATAATTTCTTAAAGCTAGAGTCGCCCTTTGACCGATTAAAGCTTTAAGGTCCTCATCGCTTGCCTGTTTTATTGCCTCAAGGCTTTCAAAACGAGTAAGAAGAATCTTAAGCCTCTTCGGTCCGATACCAGGGATAACTTCGAGCTGAGAGCGGAGACTCTTTCTTTCCCTCCTTTGACGATGAAGGGAGAGGGCAAAGCGATGCGCCTCATTACGGATATGCTGGATGAGTTTAAGGGCTGGCGAGGTGGGCTCCAGTTTTAGTCCATCTGGATATTTTTCACTAAAAATAATTTCTTCTCTTTTGGCCAAAGCAATAACTGGAATGGAGCTCAGATTAAGATGGGTCAGTATTTCCTGGGCCGCATGTAGTTGGCCTTTGCCCCCATCAATTAGGATTAAATCAGGTCTTGGCAATCCCCTTTCCACTATTTTGCTCAAGCGCCGTTCGAGCACTTCTTTAAGGCAGGCAATATCATCAGGGCCGCTTACTGATCGAATGCGATACCGACGGTACTCTTTTTTTTCAGGCACAGCATCGATAAAGACTACCATAGAGCCTATGATTTCATCCCCCCCAGTACCAGAAATATCAAAGCCCTCAATTCTTCGGGGAATTCTTTCGAGGCCAAGAGCTTCTTGAAGCATGCATAGAGACTCTGGCTTAGCTACACCTTTAAAAAGCAAAATTTCAGCGTTGCGGTTGGCTAAATTAATTATTTCCCGGTCTTTTCCTTTAAGGGGAACGATCAGCTCAACTTTTTCCCCCCTTCTTTCTTCCAAAATGGTTTGAATTTCTTTTTTGTCCGCTGGCGCGGAAGGCAAAAGGAGACGATCAGGAATATCCCGGAATTTATAAAATTCAAAGAGAAAATCTTTAAGGGCAGAAGCTGTGTCCCTGCTTTGTTTTTCTCGCCAGATTTTTTCTTCAGATTCAACGACTTTACCTCGACGCATAAAAAAGACGTAAAAGGCTATTTCATTTCCCTTCCTGGCCAACCCAATGATATCCGCATTTTCGAGTCCCACGGAAATGAGTTTTGGTTTTTCCCTAATTTGTTCAATGGCCCGGATAGTATCCCGCCAATGAGCAGCCTGTTCAAAGAGAAGCTTTTCAGCTGCCGCCTCCATTCTTTCTTTAAGGAGGCTAAGAAGCTTTTCGGTTTTGCCTTCGAGAAAAAGAAGGGCATTATCCACATTCTGGCGATACTCCCGTTCCGAAATGGCGCCAACGCAAGGGCCCGAACAGAGTTTCATTTCATATTCAAGGCAAGGCCGAGTTCGATGGCCAGGAATTTTTTCTTCACAGCCGCGCAAGCCAAAATATTTATTAAGAAGATGAATCGTCGTTCGGGCATTTTTAGCTGGAGCGAAGGGACCGAAATAGCGGGCGCCATCTTCTTCCACTCGCCGACAAAGATAAACTCCTGGGAATCTTTCCTGAACCGTTATTTTAAGATAGGGGAAACTTTTATCGTCTTTAAGGCGAAGGTTGAATTTGGGTTGATGTTTCTGAATAAAGTTGTTTTCAAGGAAAGCTGCCTCTTTTTCAGAGTCTGTGAGAATGAAATCAACTGAGGCGGCTTCGGCCAGAATATTTTGAACCTTTGGATCGGGGGAAGGCTGAAAATAGGAGAGAACGCGATCGCGGATGGAGCGAGCTTTGCCTACATAAATAATTTCGTCATCTTCATTTTTAAAAAAATAAATTCCTGGCTTTTCGGGAAGAAGATTGGCCTGTCGCTTGAGCTTATCCAACATATCTGGCTTAGGGGAAGTTTAAATTCATAATATTTTCGAAATTTTTTTTATAGCCTCATGAGATCCGTTATTTTTTGGATCCACTTTTTTATTTCTTTAAATTTTTTAATAAATTTTATCTTAAGTCTAGATTTCAGTCTAAAGCCCGAGTTCGAGTTCTCTCTTTTTGAGTTTGGTCAATTCGTCTCTAATTCGGGCTGCCTTTTCAAATTCAAGATTCCGGGCGGCTTCTTTCATCTGCCGCTCAAGTTCCTGAATTCTTTGTTTTCTCTTCTGAGGGGAAAGAAGGATTTCTTTTTCAGCGGCAATCTTTGTGTAATCGAGATAGTCCCTTTCATAGACTGAAGTCAGAATTTCATCAATCCTTTTAACTATGGATTGAGGCGTTATATTGTTCTGGCGATTATACTCTTCCTGAATTTGACGGCGCCGTCTGGTTTCCTCAATGGCGCGTTTCATGGAGTCAGTTATCTTGTCGGCATAAAGAATAACCCGACCATTGATGTTGCGAGCCGCCCGGCCAAACGTTTGAATAAGGGACGTAGTGGAGCGAAGGAAGCCTTCCTTGTCGGCATCGAGAATGGCCACAAGCGAAACTTCGGGTAGATCAAGGCCTTCCCGAAGCAAGTTAATGCCGATAAGGGCATCAAATTTGCCCTTGCGGAGATCGCGGAGAATTTTAACTCGATCCAAAGTATCGATTTCTGAATGGAGGTAACGAACACGCAGGCCAAGTTCATGGTAGTAGCGGGTTAGGTCTTCAGCCATTTTTTTCGTTAGAGTGGTCACTAAGGTTCTTTCATTGCGCTTAGCCCTTTTCCTAATTTCAGTCATAAGATCATCAATTTGACCACGGGCTGGTCTGACCTCAACCTCAGGGTCAATTAATCCTGTAGGTCTGATTATTTGTTCGATAACGCGGCCGTTGGCCTTCTTTATTTCATAAGGTCCGGGCGTAGCTGAAACATAAATGACCTGATTGACCCTGGCCTCAAATTCACGAAAGTTGAGGGGCCGGTTATCAAGAGCAGAAGGAAGTCGGAAGCCATGCTCGATAAGCGTTAATTTGCGCGAACGGTCCGCATGATACATACCACCGAGCTGGGGAATAGTTTGATGGGATTCATCAATGATGGTGATAAAATCGGGTGGAAAATAGTCAAGTAGGGTATAGGGGGGCTCGCCGGGCTTGCGACCGCTTAGATAAAGTGAATAGTTTTCAATTCCGGGGCAGTAGCCAAATTCGCGAAGCATTTCCAAATCATAGCGGGTTCTTTCCTCGATTCTTTCGGCTTCAATAAGTTTGCCCTGGCTAAGAAAGAAGGCAATCCTTTCTTCGAGTTCCTTTTCAATCGCCCGAATAGCCTCCTCAAGAGTCTGTCGGGGTGTTGAAAAATAAGAGCGAGGATGAATAAGAACGCGAGTAAGTGAGTTCACAGTGGTTCCAAGTAGGGGGTCAATCAAAGAAATTCTTTTTATGGTTGAGCCATCAAGTTCGATTCGATATGCATAGTCCTCATAGGCCGGAAAAACATCAATCACGTCGCCCCGGACCCGGAAACTACCGCGCTTGAAGTCAGCTTCTTCCCGCTGATATTGCAATTCCACAAGCTTTTCCAGAATTTTTTTTCTTGAAATATCCTGCCCAGTTTCCAAAGCAAAGCTCATGGAATAATAAGTATCAGGGGAACCTATCCCATAGATGCAAGAGACTGAGGCCACAATAATTACATCTCTCCGCTCGAAAAGGGCATTAGTGGCGCAGAGGCGAAGCCGATCGAGTTCGTCGTTGATTGTCGCTTCTTTGGCGATATAAGTGTTAGTAGCTGGTATATAAGCTTCAGGCTGGTAATAATCATAATAGCTGACAAAATATTCGACGGCGTTATGGGGGAAAAAGCGACGGAATTCCTGGTAAAGCTGGGCGGCCAAAGTTTTATTATGAGAAATAACTAGGACTGGCCTCTGAGCATTCTGGATAATATTGGCCATGGTGAAGGTTTTGCCTGAACCCGTTACCCCCATGAGCACCTGATGCTTGATGCCCTTTTCTAGGCCTTCAGAAAGTTCAGCTATCGCCCGGATTTGGTCACCCTTAGGCTCAAATTCAGAAACCAGTTTGAAGCGATTCATCGGCTCTTGTCTGTAGAGAAGAAGATTTTCAATTATTTTAATTATACCAGATTTAACTGAATATTTTATTGTTCAGGTTTTAAGGAGAAGGATTTAAAAATCAGCTTATCCCTAAAAGCAAAAGAAAGAAAAATGTCAAAAATTTCTTTTTTCAAATGAGGAGAGATTTTTTATAGGCTAGAACCTCTAACTGAAATATAAATATCTGAACAAAAGCTTTTTCAATTAAAGAATTTAAAATAAAAAAAATTTATGATTCAGGAATTATTTTAATTGTTCCCTTGAATTTAGCTCCATCCTCAATGGCCACCCGGCTGGCTGTGATATCGCCAACGAGGGTGGCGTTGGCCAAGATCTTTACCTTGCCTGTGGCCACAAGATTGCCTTCCATGTTGCCTTCTATCACAATTTCGCGAGCGTTAACGTTGCCTTTAAGTCGAGACGAAGATGAAAGAGTTAGTCGATAGCCTTGAAGGTTTATATTACCCTCAATCTGTCCATCAATAATTATATCTTCAGACCCTTCGATATTTCCCTTGATTACAATTGATTGACCAAGATAGCTACCAGCTTTGGCTATCTTATCTCTTTCCTGATCAATTTCGGCCTTCATGGGTAAATCTCTTCTTTTTAAGAACATAATTTTTATGTATTTACAATTATAAAGAAAAGAAAGGAGAAGCGTCAAACAGGATTGGCCGAATTCTATGGATTAAAAAAATGCAAACATATTCAAATAAAAAAATAAAAGAGAATTTTTTAAATTTAAACTAATTTAGCCCAATAAAGGCCAGATTGACACCTTTTCCTTTAATATGATATAAGCCGATGAATTGAAGGCTGGTAATTTCTTCTGGTTAAAAAATTTATACTTTTAGAGGAAAAACAACTCATTTAAAAGAAACAATATTTAACGTTTTCGATAAATCAAAATAAATGAGAAATTAAAAAGGAGAGAAAAATGAGGCGGGGAAAAGTTAAGAAAGGCTTAAAAAATGATTTGATTTTCTTTTTTAGTCTGATGGCTCTTTTAGTCATTTTGGCTCAAGCTGCAACCAAAAGGCCGATAAGCTACGATGTTTATGATAGCTGGAAATCAATTCAGGGAACGAAGGTTAGCTCCGATGGACAATGGTTGGTTTATTCTTTGGTTCCTCAAGATGGCGATGGCGAACTGGTGATTTACAATATAAAGACAGGTGAAGAAAAACGCTTCTCCCGCGGTCAGAATCCTCAAATTACTGCTGATGATAAATTTGTCGTTTTTTCCATTTTGCCACCCAAGGACGAGGTGGAAAAGGCTAAAAAGGAAAAGAAAAAACCTGAGGAAATGCCCAAGAATGGCTTAGGCATTGTCAATCTTGCTACGGGTGAATTTAAAAGTTTTGATCGGGTCAAGAATTTCAAGTTACCTGAAAAACAAGGCAATTGGATGGCTTTTCTTCTAGAGCCTCCCCTGAAGAAAGAAGCTGAAAAGTCTGAAGCCAAAAAGGAACCGGAAAAGAAAGAAGAAAAAGTTGAACCGGCCAAGAAGGAAGAGAAGAAAGAGGAAAAGAAAAAAGAGCCTGGAACAGATCTTATCGTCCTTGAGCTGGCTACAGGTAAGGAAATATCCATTCCTGAAGTCATCGAATATACCTGGAATAAAGACGGTACCTATCTTGGCTTTGCTATCTCTTCAGAGAAGGGCGAAAATGACGGGGTTTATATTCTGGAACCGAGCAAAGGAAAAAAGATAAATATTCTTTCTGGACCAGGTCATTATAAGCAGCTTGCCTTTGATGAAGGTGGTCAGAGTTTAGCTTTTCTGAGTGATCGAGATGAATATAAACTTGAAGCCCCGGCCTACAAACTTTTTTATTGGAACAATAAAATGCCTTCGGCTTTTGAAGTAGCCGCCAAAAATTCATTAGCTATACCTTCAGGAATGGCGCCCAGCGAACACTATCAACCCACCTTTTCGACTGATGGCAGTCTTCTTTTCTTTGGTTATGGATCTTTGCCTAAGGCTGAACCCAAAGATGCTCCCGAGCCCATAAAAGTTGATATCTGGCATTGGAAGGACCCTGAACTTCAACCGATGCAGAAAGTAAGGGCTGAAGAGGAGAAAAAGAGAAATTATCTTGCTGTTTATCATATAAAGGAAAAGAAGATTGTCCCTCTTGGCACACCCGATTTGCCAACGATCCGACTTTCAGAGGATAAAAAAGTAGCCCTCGGCGTTTCTGATCTTCCCTATAAACATCTCATTTCTTGGGATCAAGCCTATTATGATTATTATCTTGTTAATCTCGCAGATGGTTCGCGGCGTCCTATAGCTACCAAACTGGCTGATCAGATCAGAATTTCGCCCGGTGGGAATTATTTAATTTATTATGATTATGGGGATAAGGCTTATTATTCTTTTAGAATAAGTGATAATAAAAAATTTAATTTGACCGGCTCACTTCCGGTTCGCTTCGAGCAAGAAGAGTGGGATACACCTTCCGATCCTCGCCCCTACGGTATCGCTGGCTGGACTGAAAATGACCAGTCAGTCCTAATTTACGACAGATTTGATATCTGGGAGATAAAACCAGATGGCTCTTCAGCCAGAATGATTACGGCTGGGCAGGGAAGGAATAATCAGATTGTCTTTCGCTATCAATCCCTTGATCCTGAAGAAAAATTTATTTCCCTCAAAAAGCCCATAATGCTTTCTGCCTTTGACGAAAAAACCAAAGCGACTGGCTATTATCAGGTTACAATTCAACCTCCTTCAGAACCGAAAAAGCTGATCATGCTCGATAAGCTTTTCCGGGATTTGCAAAAAGCCAAGAAAGCTGAGGTTTATGTTTTTACGCTTCAGCGCTTTGAAGAATTTCCCGACCTCTGGATAAGCGGTCCAAATTTTGAGGGGATGAAAAAGGTAAGCCAAGCTAATCCCCAACAAGAAGAATTTATCTGGGGAAGAGCCGAACTTTTCCATTATCTCAATGCCGATGGCCGGGAGCTTGAGGCCATTTTGATCAAGCCAGAAGATTTTGACCCCAACAAAAAATATCCTTTAATGGTTTATATATATGAACGCCTGAGTGACCAGCTTCATCGTTATTATGCTCCTTCTCCTGGAACTAGCATTAATTTTACAAGATATGTCAGCAATGGTTATATTATTTTGCAACCCGATATTGTTTACGAAGTTGGCCATCCCGGCTTAAGTGCTCTTAAATGTGTTATTCCGGCGGTGGAAAAGGTCATTTCCATGGGTTTTATTGATCCTAAGAGAATAGGTATTCAAGGGCACAGTTGGGGAGGCTACCAAATTACCTATTTGATCACCCGCACCAATATTTTTGCAGCGGTCGAAGCCGGAGCCGCTGTTTCTAATATGATTAGCGCCTATGGAGGAATTCGCTGGGGCTCAGGTATGAGCCGAGCCTTTCAATATGAAAAGACCCAAAGCCGAATTGGTGGACCTCCTTGGGAAAAAGCTCTCCAGTTTATTGAAAATTCACCCATTTTCTGGGTCGAGAGAGTGAATACACCTTATTTAACCATTCATAACGATGAAGACGATGCTGTTCCCTGGTATCAGGGAATTGAGTTTTTTACCGCAATGCGCCGGCTCGGTAAAGAAGCCTATATGTTTAATTTTAATGGCGAAAAGCATGGTCTCAGGGATCGCGAAAATCAGAAATACTGGACGGTTCATCTCGATGAGTTCTTTGATCATTATCTTAAAGGTGCGCCCCGTCCTGAATGGATGGAAAAGGGAGTACCCTACCTTGAGCGAGGTAAAAGAGATATTTCTTCTCTTTTTAAACCCAAGAAAGAGAAATAGGGATCGTTGACAGAAATGGTTGTTTAGTTAAAATTAAAATTAAAGAGCGGGCATAACTCAACGGTAGAGTACGAGCTTCCCAAGCTCGGAGTTGCGGGTTCGAATCCCGTTGCCCGCTCCAGATGGGGACTTAAATGTCCCCTCTTTTTTTATGGCTGAGATAAATAAAATGAAGAAGTGGCGGCTAATAATTGACCCGAGCTCCCAGACCGGTGCCAGAAATATGGCGATCGATGAATTTTTATTTAATTCCCTCAAAGATAAAGGCGAAACAGTTCTAAGGTTTTATACCTGGATAAGGCCAACTGTCTCCCTGGGTTGGCGCCAGAAAGCAGAAAAGGTGGTTGATCTGCAGGCCTGTCGCCGTCTCGGTGTTGATATAGTTCGACGCCCTACCGGCGGCAAACTTGTTCTTCATCACTTGGAAGTGACCTACTCTGTTTGTTCCTCTGATATTGAAATTTTTCCTCCCTCGGTTGAGGGGTCTTATCGACTCATTTCCCAGGCCCTCATCACGGGATTAAAACTGATGGGTTTGAAGGCAGAATTAGCTGAAGTTACTGAAAAGGGTTATGCCCGCAGTTTGCTGCCGTGTTTTGTCCATGCGGCTCGCCACGAAATAATCATTAATGGACGCAAAGTCATTGGTAGCGCCCAGCGCCGTGTGGGAGAGCGCTTTCTTCAACATGGCTCAATCCCCCTTTCTCCCCATGATAATTTGCTTAGACAGATTACCCCTCTTCATGACCTCAATTTTTCTTCAAGAATGATTTCGCTCGAAGAAGCCCTTGGCCGCAAGGTTGAGTCCAAAGAAGTTATCCCTTTCTTTATTGAGGGCTTTAAGCAATTTTTTGGGGTTGCCTTTGAAGAGAAGCCCTTGAGCTCAGCTGAACTTGAAAAGGTCAAGCTTATTGAAGATTCTCGCTATAGTCAACCTTTGGGATTTTTGGAAAAAGGAAGGATTAATTTAAGCTAAAAATTTAAAAAACCTCACTTAATAAATTTTTAAAAGAGGCAAAGTTTATTTTTTATATTTGTTATTTTTTATTTCAGAAAATTGATTTTTCCCTTTAACAATGATAATATTAGAACTTCCAAAGGATGGCGATGAACGAGTTAGAATATTTACGTCAGGTTGATTTGAGGTCGCTTCCTCAGCTCAAGCCTATGCTTCTTGATGATCTCCATAGCAAGGTCTGGCAGAATCTTCATCTTGAAATTGGGCTCGGCCCGACTCTTTTCTTGCTTTCCCCTTCTTATGCCATTCTTAATCCGGCTCCAAATGAAATCGTCAATGATTTTATCCAAAAAAGTGAACCCCTCCTTGATTATTTAAAGGAATTAATCATTAAAAGCCTGGCCATTTATTCAGTGCTAATTGATGTCAATAGTTATTTTATCGAGCAAAATAACTATCTTGTTCTAGCTCGATTGCGGGAAAGAAATTCAGGGGGCCGGATTTATGAAATAAAATTTTATACTCATTCTCCTTCGGAGTTACTGACTCGATATCAAGATAAAATTTATATTGGCCGTGATTTTATCGATCTTTTTAATTTTCGACGAAAATATTTTGGCAGTAAAGAGCTCATTCTTTCGCTGGCTGAGCAGTATGACCGGCTTTTGGATCGAGCTCAAGAAAGATTAAAGCGGCCCATGGAATATAAGTCCTATTTTCAGGAAATTCAAGAATCAATAAATGAGCTCAAAAGCGAGGCTTTGGAAATTCTTCAGAATCTACCACCTTATATTGACTTTAATAAGATCTCTGAAGAAGAACTGGTGGATATCAATGCTCAGTATCGAACAATCAATCATTATCTAATTGAACTTCACGACGAAGTCGGGGAGTTTGAAAATCTTTTACGTTTCTGTCAAGAGCTTGAATTTGTTCGTTATGTGACCAAATATAAAAAGGATATAACCAATCTCATTTCTTATTTTAATATTAAAATCAACGGTTATCTTACTCAACGCATTTACCAAGCCAAACTCAAATAGACCTTATTTTTCTTTCTCTCCTGAGATTTTTCAATTATTACCTGACCATAATTGGTTTTTATTCTAACAAGGGGAGAGAGCTTTTCAGTCCAGAAAGCGCGTAAAATTGTTTCGCCGTTGCTTTTGAATTGGTTGATTGGTTCATCAAGCTGCCACAGGATTTTACCATAACGAACAGAAATTTCTGTGGCCGCGGCTTCACCAGACGGCCAAATGAGACGAAGGGATGAGTGATGGCCTTGAAAATCAAAGCCAGAGCTTAAAGAAGCTGGTTCAGCATAAAGATTACCATGGCGAATAAAAATGGAAGTTTGGCCTGAAAAGTCTTTAAGTTCAATATTATCATAGGATGTATTTATATTAATAATTTGACTTTTGATTGATTTCCCCCTAACCTGACAATTTTTGCCGAAGATTGAAAGATTGCCTTCAAGATCAGATATCTCTATCGTGGAATAACGGTTCTGAACTTTAAGCTGGCCCTTTGCGTCTTGAACTCTAATTAAGCCATAGCGATTCAAAATTTCGGCTTCACCGATATTTTTTAGATCGACGGGTTCATAGGAAGTTGAGATAAAGGATTTCCCTTGTATTTTTTTTCCTCTGATAGAGATATGTTCACCCCTGATTTCGAGGCCAGCTGATATTTCATCGATATTCACATTTCCGTGCCTGGCATCAATCTTTACCCTGTCAGCGGTTCTGGAAATCACTATATCGCCGTGTTCATTGACAATTTCAATAGGTCCACCGATGTCCTCTAAGCTGATATCTCCATGGCGGTTCTTAATTAAAGCGTCACCGGAAATTTTTTTTATTTTAATCGGTCCATGGCTATTTTTCACTACGGCTCTCTTGAAGCCATCAAGGCTCACCAATCCATGGGCGTTTTCGATTCGGATAGCCAGGTCCGGAGGCGCTGTAATTCTAAGCTGGCTGCGATAATTGATTTTCTCTTTTTCTGGCTTTCTAAGACTAATGACAAGTTCTGAGTCTACCTTCTGAGCGTGGAGACTTATTTTTTCGGCTTTGCTTCGGGCATGGTTCTCATTTTTGGCCCAGACCTGTTTCGCCCAGTAAATTTCCACTTTTTCAATATTTCTTGAGTTTATGATAACCTCACCTCGGTGATTGGTAATTACGAGCCACTCGGCCAGGGGCGATTCAAGAATTTTAGTCTCTTCAAAATTGAATTGCTTTCCTTCAATTATGAATTCCGGCCAACTAAGCTCACGAAAATTTATTCGGCCAGAATAAAAAATGGAAATGGCGATACCGATAAGAATAATTAAAACAAGAAGAAAAATCTCTTTTGCTTTCATTTTAAAGCTGATTCGTTTTTTTCAGACTCAATAGGCTTTACAGGTTCGATGGAAGCCCGGCTCCTCAGGGCATTTCTAAGTTTGCTCCAGCCCCAAATAATTAGAATAACTGGCCAGAATTTCCAGATATGTTTAAAGACGTCAAAGCCAAGATTCTCTAGTAAAAATATAAGACCGAGGATGACCAGAACAGTGCCCCCGATTAAATTACTTCCATATTTTTTTTGGCTCATTTCTTTCTCCTTTTATCGATAGCGATGAAAAGCATCGAGGATTAATTTGAGGCCGATGACGATAATGACGACCGGCCAGTAGTCGAAAATATTTTCATAGAGGATAATTTCAAAATTAGCCAGAAGAAAAATAATACCTAGGGCAATCATCAAAATACCCCAGAAAATTGAGCCCTTTGGCTCGGCCACCGCTACCTCTTTTTTCGTCCCTTCACCGGCTTGGGCCAAATTAATCATTCGAGCTTGGTGAATGGAATCAAAAATCTGGAAAAAGTAAAAACCAGCGAGAAGGAGACCGGCAAAGGGTTGAACATGCGGTCGGGTCTGTAAGGTAACCAGACCGGCAAAAATAATAATAAAGACTATACCCCTCAAGAAATCACCGTTATAAAGAGCTCCGGCGCCCGGAAAAATTATAGAAAGAACGGCCGCCAGAACAGGGGATTTAGTTATTTTAGCTCCCGTTATTTTTTCATTCACTTCATACCTCCTTAGATTTTTTCAGACTCTTCAACTCGGACCTTGAACTATATTTTTCAAAGAGTGAGCGATTGACCTGCGAACCAAGGGCCAATAGCCTGGAAACCCCTCGACCTTAGCTATAGTCTTTTCGAGCTGGCCTAAAGAAAAATTAATCTTTCCCTTAAGAGAATAACCTAGATAGCGGCCATCGGGATGAAGAGTAAAGAAAGAGAGGAAAAGCAGCAAAATGACTGCAGCGGCCAAGGCAGGCTGGGCCGATGGCTTCAAGAAAAAATCTAATAGCCCAAGTTTCCGGCTGGGTTGAAGCTTAATTTGAGTTGGTATGGAATAAAGGCGAGCCTGAAGGGATGGATTTATCTCAAGCTGGGGCATGGAGGAAAGAAGGAGGGAAATTTTCTTAAAATTATCAAGGTCTGCAGCACAACGGGCACAGGTTTTGAGATGAGCTTCCACTTCCATTTTTTCCTGCCAAGAAAGTTCATTCTCGAGATAAACGGGAAGGAGTTTGTTAATTTGAGCACACTTCATCGCTGGCTTACCTCCTGGTTTAAAAGACGGGCCAATTGAATCTTGCCTCGGTTTATTCTTGATTTTGCTGTGCCTACAGGAATGTTCATAATTTCGGCAACCTCTTCATAGGATTTACCATGAATTTCCTTGAGAATGATAGCAAGGCGAATTTCCGGTGGCAATTGTCCTAATCCTTTCCAAATAAGCTCACGGGTCTGCGCAGTTATCATTTCAGCCTCAGGGCCTGGTTCTATTCCGGCCTGAAGATGTTGCCAGAAATCTTCCCTCTGGCTTTTTTCTTTTTTTGTCTTCCGATAAGAATCAATTAGATGGTTTTTGGCCACAGTGAGAATCCAGGCAGTTAAGTTTTTACTCGAATCATATTTGGGAAGGGAAGTATAGATTTTCATAAAAATCTCCTGGGTAAGATCTTCGGCCTCCTCATAGCATCCACAGAATTGATAAGCCAGATTAAATATTCTCCTGGAGAAGTTATTGACCAGAAGATGCCAGGCTTGTTCTTTGCCCTCCAGGCATTCTTTAACCACCTTCTCCAATTTTGACTCACTTCATATTGATAGACGGTATTTCTTTTAGGAGAGTTCCCTTTTCATCTTATTATATTTAAAATTTCCCTTTTAATTTATTACTTATGCCTTCTTATTTCCAAGGCAGATTGACCCCCTTTAGATTGTCTGAGAATAGACTTTGTCTCAGAGAAATTTGGTTCATGGCTAATTCCTTGGTCGAGAATGAATTATCCTAATTTTTGAACAAATTCAAATAGATGGGAAAAATTTTTTTCCGATTTTATCTAAGTAAAAAGGTGAGCAGTCTTTCCGGAATTTTTTCCTTGAAATAAGAGAAATTTCTTTTCTTTTAATCTCTTCTTGACAATCAAAACCTGCTTATGAAACCATATTTCCGCCTCATTTAAAAAGCCATTTTATTAAAGGAGGTTAAATGGTTGGGATTGTTGGTTATGGAGCTTATATTCCCCGATACCGGATTAAAGTTGATCAGATTGCCGGTGTTTGGGGGGCTGATGTTCAGAGCTACCGAAAGGGGCTTCTTGTTGAAGAAAAATCTGTACCTGCCCCTGATCAGGATACCATTACAATGGCTGTGGAGGCCTCAAAGCGGGCGATAAAAAGAGCTGGGATTGATCCCAGGGAGATTGGAGCAGTTTATGTTGGCTCTGAATCCCATCCTTATGCGGTTAAACCAAGCGGGACTGTTCTGGCTGAGGCCATCGGCGCCTGCCCTGAGGTTCATACTGCTGATCTTGAATTTGCCTGCAAGGCTGGGACTGAAGGTATGTATTTGGCGATGAGCCTGGTTAAAGCAGGTGAAATAAAATATGGTCTTGCCGTTGGGGCAGACACTTCCCAGGGCGCGCCCGGAGATCCCCTTGAATATACAACGGCAGCCGGAGCCGCCGCTTTCATTTTTGGTCATGACAAAATTTTGGCCGAAGTTGTGGAAACCTATTCCTATACAACCGATACGCCCGACTTCTGGCGGCGAGAATATCAATATTATCCCCGCCATGGCGGCCGATTTACAGGCGATCCAGCCTATTTCAAACATATTATAGGGGCAGGTCGGGGGATTATGGCTAAAGCTGCGATCAAGCCTGAAGACATTAAATATGTTATTTTTCATCAACCTAATGGCAAATTCCCCCTCAGAGTTGGAGAGTTGCTTGGCTTTAAAAAGGAACAGATTGAGCCTGGTTTGCTCGTCACTTATCTTGGCAATACCTATTCTGGAAGCTCGCCCCTGGGTTTAACCGCCACTTTTGATATCGCCAAGCCAGGCGACCTGATTTTAATCGTTTCCTTTGGTTCTGGCGCTGGAAGCGACGCTTTTCTCTTCCGGATGACTGAAAGGATTGAAGAAGTAAAAGATCTTGCTCCCAAAACAAGGGAAACGCTAGAAGGTCCTAAAGTTTATGTCGACTATGGAACTTATGCTAAATTCCGGAAGAAAATCAGGAAAGCCAACGAATAAGGAGGGACCATGCGTGATGTCGCCATTATTGGTGTGGGAATGATGAAATGGGGAGAACTTTGGGAAAAATCCTTGAGGACAATTTTTGTGGAGACGGCCCTGGCAGCCATCGATGATGCTGGCATTGATCACCTCGATGCCATGTACATAGGCTGCATGTCCAGCGGCCTCTTTGTTGGCCAGGAACATCTTGGTTCTCTTTTAGCTGATTATCTCGGACAGAAGCCCATTCCGGCCGCAAGGGTTGAATCCGCCTGTGCTTCTGGAGGTTTGGCTCTCAGGCAGGGCTTTATTGATGTTGCCTCCGGGATGAATGATTTTGTTCTTGTTGGCGGCATTGAAAAGATGACGGATCTTAATGCTAATGAAGTAACGTATGCCCTGGGCACTGCGGCTGATCAGGAATATGAAGGCTATCATGGAATAACCTTTCCCGGATTATATGCCCTAATTGCCCGGGCCCACATGGAAAAATATGGGACAACCAGAGAACAGCTGGCTATGGTAGCTGTGAAAAATCACGACAATGGCGCCCTTAATCCTTTGGCCCAATATCCTTTTAAAATTACCGTTGAGGCCGTTCTGAATTCTCCCCTTGTGGCTGATCCTTTGCGTGTTCTTGATTGTTCACCCATAACCGATGGCGCCGCCGCTGTCATTTTAGCCCCAGTTGAAGTGGCCAAAAAGCTTAATAAACCAATAGTCAAAATAATTGGCTCCGGACATGCTACTGACTCCATTGCTTTAGCCCATAGAGAGGATATAACCTGGCTTGAAGCAGTTTATCAATCAGCCCGTAAAGCTTTGGCGATGGCCGGGAAAAAAATTGAGGACATTGATGTTTTTGAGGTTCATGACTGTTTTACCATTGCTGAAATATGCATAATCGAAGCCCTTGGCCTTGTGGAAAAGGGTAAGGGCGGCCAGGCCGTTGAAGCCGGTTTGACCAGAATTGATGGTCCTTTTCCTGTCAACCCCAGTGGAGGTCTTAAGGCTAAAGGTCATCCTGTGGGAGCAACCGGTGTTGCCCAGGCAGTAGAGATAGTAAAGCAACTGCGGGGCGAAGCTGGACGCCGACAGGTTAAAGGGGCCAGGCTCGGTCTTACTCAGAACATGGGCGGCACGGGCGGAAGCTCTGTCGTCCATATCTTTGCTGCTGAATGAAAGGAGGGACCATGCCAACGCCAGCAAGATATTGGCGAGAAATTCCCCAGCGTTACCGTCTTGAAGCTGGTCGATGCCGGCGCTGTGGCTTTATTGCCTTTCCTCCGCGGCTTATCTGTCCTGGCTGTCGAAGCCGGGAATTTGAGATCATTAAATTGGCTGAAGAGGGTCGGGTGATAAGTTACACCATCATTCGAGTTCCGCCCCATCAATTTGTCGATCAAGCGCCTTACGCCGTAGGCATAGTTGAATTGGATGATGGTGTTAAATTAATGGGACAGATCGTTGATTGTCCCTTTGAGGAACTGAGGACCGGTCTTCGGGTGAGGATAGAATTCCGGAAAATCATGGAGGAGGGCGAGGCTGGGATAATTTATTATGGCTACAAATTTGTTCCGGCCTGAGATTTTAATCTCAAAAGAAGGCTTTTAATTTTTGACTGAATTCAGAAGGGATAAAACAGCTGGGAAAAAGTGTTGAGGAGATAAAGATAAATTCAAAAGGAGAAAAAGGAAGTTTATAGTAAAAATGGAATAAAGATTAACGCAGATAAATATAATATTTATAAAGAAAGCCAGAAAAAAGAATTGATAAAGCCAGTAGCGAAGAAACAAAGCAGGTAAAATACTAATTAAGATATCTTTCAATCTAAATTTCTAAAAAAGTAAAGTGAGGAGAAACCATGTTTCGCCTTGAAAGCAAGGTAGATACCAAAAGTCAGGAATTTAAGGAAAATTATGAACATTTCAAGCGCCTAGTAGCAGAATATAAAGCTATACTAAAAGAGGTTCAGCAGGGTGGACCTCCTCATTACAGGGAGCTTCATAAGAAAAGAGGTAAGCTTCTCGTTCGGGAAAGGCTGGAACGGCTCTTTGATAAAAATACACCCTTTCTCGAACTTAGTCCTTTAGCTGCCTATAACATGTATGATAATGAAGCTCCAGGCGCGGGAATTGTTACTGGCATAGGAGTTGTCCATGGTCGAGAGGTCCTCGTCGTGGCTAACGATGCTACGGTGAAGGGTGGGACCTATTTCCCAATGACAATCAAAAAGCATATTCGAGCTCAAGAAATTGCCATGGAAAATCGTCTCCCCTGTGTCTATCTCGTTGATTCTGGAGGTATTTTTCTTCCCTATCAGGCTGGAACTTTCCCTGATCGCGATCATTTCGGCCGAATTTTCTATAATCAAGCTAGGATGTCAGCCATGGGTATTCCCCAGATTTCAATTGTTATGGGCTCATGTACAGCGGGTGGAGCTTACGTGCCGGCTATGAGTGACGAAACGGTCATTGTCCGGCGACAGGGAACAATTTTTATTGGCGGGCCACCTTTAGTTAAAGCGGCCACCGGAGAGGAAGTCACGGATGAGGAACTTGGCGGTGCCGATGTTCATTGCCGGATTTCAGGAGTTTCCGATTATTATGCTCTCAATGATGAGCACGCCCTTCAGATTGCTCGCAATATAATTGAAACTTTAGATCCTCCTCGCAAATTTGAGCTGGATATGGCTGAACCTGAGGATCCCTATTATGACCCTGAGGAAATTTATGGTATTGTGCCCAAAGATTTGCGCAAGCCCTTTGATATCCGGGAAGTAATTGCCAGGCTTGTTGATGGAAGCCGCTTTCAGGAATTTAAAGAGCTCTATGGACCGACGCTCGTTTGCGGCTTTGCCCGCATCATGGGTTATCCCGTGGGTATTCTGGCCAATAATGGCGTTCTTTTCTCCCAAAGCTCCCTCAAAGGAGCCCATTTTGTTACCCTCTGCGCCATGAGGAAAATACCGATTATTTTCTTGCAAAATATAACAGGCTTCATTGTAGGCAAACAGTATGAACATGGCGGAATTGCTAAAGATGGAGCTAAGTTAGTTCATGCAGTAGCTAATGCCGATGTACCTAAATTTACGGTAATTGTAGGTGGTTCCTATGGAGCTGGTAATTATGCCATGTGTGGCCGAGCTTACGGTCCGCGTCTTCTCTGGATGTGGCCAAATGCCAGGATCAGCGTTATGGGTGGTGAACAGGCGGCCAGTGTCCTTCTGACCATAAAATTGAAGAAGCTAAAGGAGCAGGGAATTGAAATCAGCGAGGAAGAAAAGCAGGAAATGATGAAGCCTATCATGGAGAAATATGAAGAAGAAGCCAGCCCCTATTACAGCACGGCCAGGCTTTGGGATGATGGCATCCTTGATCCCCTGGAAACCCGCGCTGCTTTAGCCCTTGGTATTTCGATGAGTCTCAATGCGCCTATTCCTGATTATCGCATGGGCATTTTCAGAATGTAGGGCCATATGTATTTAATCAAGGAGAAATTAGTTGAGGCGAAAAGATAAAATAGGTAAAAAAGAAAAATTAAAATAAAAGAAGGGAAAAATACAAAAAGAATATAAAATTTCCTTGGATCATGGAGAATAGGATAACTGAAAGAGGTTGTTAGTTCATAAAAGGAAGATCAAAAAAATTTTAAGAATAGATAATCATTATGAATTATAAAACGGTCATAGTTAACATTGATGGGCCGATAGCCCGCCTTATTCTTAATCGGCCAGAGGTTCATAATGCTTTTAATGCAGAAATGATCAAGGAGTTAAATCTGGCCTTAAGGGAAATTAAGAATCGGTCGGACATAAGAATACTTATTCTTACTGGAGAAGGTAAATCCTTTTGTGCGGGCGCCGATCTTAACTGGATGCGAGAAATAATCCATTATTCCTTCGAGGAAAATCTCCAAGAATCAAAAGAGCTGGCCGAACTGATGTTTCAACTAGATCAGCTCCCCTTGCCAACCATTGCTCGCATAAACGGGGCAACCATCGGTGGTGGTAATGGCTTCCATGCTGCCTGTGATATTGCTATTGCCAGCGAAGATGCTGTTTTCAGTCTGAGCGAAGTAAAAATTGGTTTGATCCCAGCTGTTATTTCGCCCTATGTCATCCGACGAATTGGCCTAAGTCGGGCCAGACAATATTTTCTCACGGGCGAAAGAATTTCCGCCAAGAAGGCTGAAGAAATAGGTCTCATTCACAAAAGTGTACCCGCGGCTGCCCTTGACGATGAAGTGGCTGAAGTAGTTAAACTGCTCTTAACTTCAGGCCCAGAAGCCATCAGGCGTTCTAAGGAGCTCCTTCAGAAAGTTCCTTTAATGTCCATTGAGGAAGCTAAGGAATATACAGCTAAAGTAATTGCTGAATTGAGGATAAGTCCTGAAGGCCAGGAAGGAATGGCCGCTTTCCTCGAAAAGAAGAAACCTCGTTGGGCTCAGGAAGCTGAATTGATTTTGGAGGAAATGGAGAAGAAAAGGTCAAAGGATTAAAGTAAAGGCAAGATTTCTGACAGAGACAAATCTTTTGATAAAATTTTTTAAATTAGAAGTAAAAATTATTTGAAATCAGAGGCAAGAGAAAAGACGAAAAAATGCCAAAAAATTAAAGATGAAGAAACAAATAAATTTAAAATGAAGGTTTAAAATGAAGGAAGGAAATTTATTTAAATAAAGTAGAGTAAGAGAAAATGTTTAAAAAAATATTGATTGCTAATCGGGGCGAAATTGCGGTTCGAATCATCAGGGCTTGTCATGAATTGGGCCTTGAGGCGGTCGTCATTTATTCGGAAGTTGACCGGACAAGCCTTCATGTGCAGATGGCCGATGAAGCTTATTTGGTTGGTCCGCCCCCACCGCGAGAAAGCTATTTAAATATTGATCGAATTATAGAAATTGCCCGAAAGGCCGGAGCTGAAGCCATCCATCCGGGTTATGGTTTTTTGGCTGAAAATCCTGAATTTGCCCGTCGTTGTGAAGAGGAAGGAATTGTCTTCATCGGTCCAAATTCTAAGGCATTGCAGCTTGTAGGCGATAAGATAATGGCAAGACGGACAATGGAAGCGGCAGGTATACCTATTATTCCAGGAATGAAAGCTGTCGGTCATGATTTGGCTGAATATGCTCAAGAAGCTAGAAAGATTGGTTATCCAGTAATGATCAAAGCCTCAGCCGGCGGCGGCGGGAAAGGAATGAGAATTGTTTTTCGGGAGGAGGATCTCAAGCCAGCCTTAGAGGCAGGAATGAGGGAAGCCCTGGCGGCTTTCGGCGATGAATCAGTTTATTTAGAAAAATATATTGAAGAGCCCAGGCATGTGGAATTTCAGGTTCTAGCTGATAATTATGGAAATATTGTTCATCTCTTCGAAAGGGAATGCTCCATTCAGCGACGGCATCAGAAATTATTGGAAGAGACGCCATCCCCAGCTTTAACGCCAGAGTTGAGGCAGAAAATGGGGGAGACCGCTAAAAAGGTCCTTAAGGTCGCCGGTTATAATAATGCCGGCACAGTGGAATTTCTTTTAGATAAGGATAAGAATTTTTATTTCCTTGAAGTCAATGCTCGGCTTCAAGTGGAGCATCCAGTAACTGAGTTAACAACTGGGATTGATCTCGTTCACCAGCAAATAAAGATAGCGGCCGGTGAAAAACTAACCTTTAAACAGGAAGACATAAAGCAAAGGGGTCATGCCATTGAAGGCCGGATTTATGCTGAAGATCCAGCCCGGGGCTTTTTACCTTCTTCAGGAAAGATACTCTTTTATCAGGAACCAAAAGGACCTGGGGTCAGAGTTGATAGTGGCGTTTATGCTGGCTGGGACGTACCAATATATTATGATCCTATTCTGGCCAAGCTAATTATCTGGGGGGAAAACAGGGAAATTGCCTGTCGCCGGATGATAGCGGCGCTTAAAGATTATATTGTTCTGGGAATTGCTACGACCATTCCTTTTTTGCGGGAGGTAATTAGCCATCCCGAATTCATGGAAGGTCGAACAACCACCAATTTTATTCCCCGATATTTTGCTGATTGGAGCGAAAGAGTAAAGGAAATTGATCTGCGGCGCTTGGCTCAGGCAGCTGCGGCCTATATGGAAATGAACCGGAAGCCGGCTTATAAGGCTGAAGGTATAGGTCGGCCAATAAGGCCTTCGCCCTGGCAGATACTTGGTCGCTGGCGAATTGGTGGAGGTGATTGATGGAAATTAACTTCCTTTGGGGTCATGAGGTTATTAGCTTTGCCTTCGAAAATAAGGAAGGAAAATATATTTATTCTGATAAAGAAGGCTCAATTGAGCTGGATATAAAAGAGATTTCACCAGGAGTTCTTTCCCTTCTGGTAGGCGAGAAAAGCTTTTTGGCGGCTGTGGTTCGCGACAAAAATAAAATTATTGTGGCCCTTGAAGGCCTCCATTTTGAATTTCAAGAAATTGAAGCCGCAGCGGCTGAAAGGGGGAGGGAAGAAGCTGCTGCCTCTGGTGTAATTGCAATCAAAGCCCCTATGCCTGGAAAAGTTGTTCGAGTGGTTGTCGGCGAGGGAGAAAAAGTCAGGAAAAATCAAACTCTGGCCATTGTGGAGGCCATGAAAATGGAAAATGAAATTAAAGCAGCCGTGGAAGGCGTGATTAAAAAAATTTATGTAGCTGAAGGAGATCTGGTTGATTCCGAAAAGCCCTTACTCGAACTTGAAGCCTAAATGGGGACACAAACATTTTTTTAGAAGCTAAAATGGGGGAATAAGCTTTTTCTTCATAAAAAATTGAATGAGATCTTTAGGGCACACATGCATATTTTCTCCTGAAATGAAGCCTAAAATAGGAGATTAAACCTTTTTGCCACCAAATTGAGACATTTGCCGTTTTTCCCCTATTTCTATTATTAAAAATAAATCGGGCTAACTTGAACCCATAAAATGGGGACACATACCTTTTCCTTGAGAAACTATTAAAATTCACCCAAAATTTGGACAAAGGTTTATCAGATAAGAAATCGATTTTTTGGCTGCACTTTCCAGGTGAGGGTTGTGTTCAGAATTTCTCTTCGGTCCGTGGTAAAAAATAATAGGGTTTAAGCTTGGGCGTGTCAAATCGGACCTGCGGGGGAAGAGGATTAGGCTATGAAGACGGGGACAAGGCCCGGTGCGTCTGAACATATCCGGACTTTTTCACCTGAGAAAGAAGGAAATCACAAAAAATATTCACCGGCTGGCTGAGCGGCCATC
>CALLJL010000018.1 GCA_938092135.1 uncultured bacterium | reverse complement strand
AACTTATCCTCAGCAAAAAACCCCTGGAGGTTTCAATCCCCTTTATATCGGGTCTGTTCTCTCAACATGGACTGGCTGGTTATCGGGAGAGGAGGAAGAAAGTTTCAATCCCCTTTATATCGGGTCTGTTCTCTCAACTCGCCCTGGAAGGCCTATCCAAGGCCAGAATGATTTAGTTTCAATCCCCTTTATATCGGGTCTGTTCTCTCAACGAAATTGAAACAGTGGGTCAACAGGTAAAGCAGGCTAGTTTCAATCCCCTTTATATCGGGTCTGTTCTCTCAACACTATGCTTTAAGTTTAAGAACTAACAACACTGATGTTTCAATCCCCTTTATATCGGGTCTGTTCTCTCAACATCTTGGTCTTCTCGCTGGCGATGATAGTATTCATGAGTTTCAATCCCCTTTATATCGGGTCTGTTCTCTCAACAGGTTCTCTCCCTCTCCTATTTGGTTCTTCCTGAACCCGTTTCAATCCCCTTTATATCGGGTCTGTTCTCTCAACATTGAACATAACTCGATTTCTATTATCTCATGAAGATGTTTCAATCCCCTTTATATCGGGTCTGTTCTCTCAACCGCAACGTATTTCTTTTAAATTCGATAAATTATTATAACAATTAATCCGATTTTTTCTCAAATTACTATATTGCCTAAATAGGCCTAGGTTTTGCGAAAAAATTCTCTTTTTTCCTTTATTAAAAAACGTCATTGCAAAAATTCCTAAATTCACATTCTAGACATCGGTTCCTAAAATTTGTTGGCTGGGGCATAATCTCATTCCTGATTATCGCCCTTATTTCTTCAAGCATTCTTTTTATTTCTTCTTTTAATACTTCAGTCAAATCCACAATTATCACATCATTTTTAGGAATAAGATAAATAAATCCTTTGTCCACTTTGTTCTTAAATTTATCTTCAACTAAAAGGGCATATCCTCCTAATTGATAGACATGGTTTTTCCCTGGATATTTATCAGTATACTTAAAATCAACCGGGTAATAACCATTTTTTGCGATAATCAACATATCCAATTTCCCAGATAATCCATAGCGGGCTGAATATAAATTTAAGAAAAAATACCTACTACCATCCAAGCCTGGGCTATAAGAATAATTAGTCCCAAAACCAGCTGAATATAAATTTAAGAAAAAATACCTACTACCATTCTCAATTTCATACCTTTGCAACTTTCTTCTTCTTTCTAGCGCTCTTAATTCATCCTCTTTTATTTTCCCAAGTTCCATTTTAAAAGTTGGCTTTGTTTCAACAGGCATGACATGATTAAAAAAAACAATTCTTTTGCAATAGTTATATTGTTTAAGATCGTTTACGGTTAAATTAATCCTCATTTTGAACTAATCGCTCTTTACTCTCTAGTTCATTTATTATTTTTATTTCTTTAAAATCTTTTTCGCACACTGGCTGAATTATTATTTTGCCCTTTTTATTCTTTATCAATCCTGAAAGCTTAAGGAATAATTCTTCTCTCCTATTTTTGCTTAACATACCCCAAAAGGCGCTATATTGAATACGCTCTAATCCATAATCTTTGCATATTTCTGAGATTTTATATCTAACCCTATCATCTTCGATGTCATATATTACATAAGTATGAAGTTCCATTTTACCATTTAAAGCTAAACGTCTTGTATGTACTTTCTCCTCTCAAGAAAGAAACCAAATTACGAGCTTGAATTTGGATAATGGACCTAAGCTTATAAGTTTTATTTTGAAACTTAATAGGAGAATCTAACCTTTCTAAAATTTTGCTTCCAATTAATTTGCGGGTATCGGGATCAAGTAAGCCCTCTTTAATTTTTACTGCCTGGCCAAGGTTTATATGAGCAATAACAACCCTATCAACAACTGGCTGTCTGAATTCTTCAACGAGATCAAGGACTAGCGAAGGCTTTCCTGGCCTATCAGTATGAAGAAAGCCAGCAAAGGGCTCGAGTCCAGCATTAAGTATTGCTCCCCAAACTACAGAATACAGGATGCCATAACCATAATTAAGCAGCATATTAACAACATCAATCGCTCCTTGATGAACTCTTTTAAAAAATTCTACTCGACCACTTATGATTTCTTTAATTCCCGACCAGTAAAGCCTTCCGGAGTTTCCCTCAATTCCGTATAAAGTTTCTCTTGCCTCCTCAACATTGGCTCCTTCGACTAAATCAACTTTATGCCTCATTGATTTCAATTTATCTGCAATTGACGATATTTTAATATATTTATCAGGCGAACTTTGCTTCAGATATTTGCCAAAGTATCTCAGAAGACCCTCTTGGTTTTTTATCTTTCCTCGGACGATAATTTTGGCAAATTCAAGACCTCTCCGATCATCAATAGCTTTGATTTGCTCTCTTCTTGAAATAATAGTAGCCGTGAGAAAAGGGGATGAAATCATGGCATAGGGCTGGCCATTTCTGGTTAAAAAATTCAACTTGATGCCTCTTAGACATAGTTCATGAATTAAATCGGATGAAAGAGAGACTCCCCTGGAATCTATGACTATCTCATTAATTCTGAAAAAAGGAATTTCATAAATCGCTTTGTCATCTTGCCTGATAACCAAGCGTTCGCTCTTTTTTCCTAAAAAGATTCCATACCCAGAAACTATTAACATAGAACTGTCTCCAGATTTCACAATAGAAATTCCTTCATTTAAATTTATCTCGTCACTTTGAGCTGAATCCATCTCAATCTCATAACAAATTGGTTCTGCCTCACCCGTAAAAAGGTTTAACTGCGCAGTTGGTTTAAATGAGCAAAAATCTCTAGAAAATTCTTTTTTCAAAATTCTTTCGTCCACGCTCCTTATAACCCAAAATTTTATAATATATTCCTAGAGCAAAAAACGAGCTTTTTCATAAAGAACAAAATTTTCACCCTTCATCTTCTCTACCAAAGGCAAAATATATGTTTTATTTATGTAGGGTTTACCTTTCCTTCCTCGGAAATAGGGATTCACCTGATTGAATTCGGCATCCTTGTCGATTTCATATAAAGTGACAATAGGCCTCCCTTTTAAATTATTAGTCTCCGGCCTTATCTCATTTAAAAGTTTGCAAGTTAATGATAAATCCGGCCCTTTTTCTTTTGAAGAAATTTGGCAGCTGACTAAAGAATCAGAGGTTCCTACTCTTCTTAATTTCTCAAGTAATTCAGCAATTTCCTCTTCCCTATTGGGAAGATCAAAATAAATTTTAATTGGACCAACGAAATGGCAATACTCCCTGAGACCAAAAGATTCTTCGAAGCTGGAAGATTTTGTTTTAGAAGGCTTAAGTCGTTTAATAAAAAATTTAATTACCGAAACTCTGTCAGGAGGCTCTATTTCCAATCTGACCGATTTGATTAAGTTAAATATTTCTTTTCCATAGTCAACTGAGCCCTTAAGTTTAATGGCTACATCAACCAGGGCGAGCCTTAGAGACGATGGGCCGGGAATAATTGACGTGAGAGCGTAGCTCGGCGAAAGATTCGGAATTCGGTAGGAAAAAAAGGCTGGAAAATGAAGAGATGCACATACCCAGCTCATTTCTACATACCTCTTTCAAAAGGATAGAACATCAAGGCATATTTAGTTTAAACAGTTCCTCTTTCATCAAATCATCAAGGAGCAAATTAAGTTGGCTTAGATTGGAAAACCTTCGTATTTGGAGGCCGTTATTTCTCTTCACTATCTCCTCTAAAATTTTATCAAAGAACTCATCCATAGGGCTTATGACTGGAGAAGGAAAATTTCTTTCCGAAATAACAATAATTCCCTCAATGTTTTCGGTATGGGGAAGTCTTGTAGAAACCATCGCCCCATCGGTTCGCATGAAGCTTGCTTTATAAGCATTAAGTCCAAGTTGATATCTAAACTTCCTCTCATCTTCATTTATTACGTATCTATAATTAATCTCATTTAATCCTATTCTCCAAGGCTGAAAAACTGACACTATGGCATAAACACCAGAGCGAGTCGGCCGGTGGTAAATCATCTGGGCCGTTACTTCTGTTTCTTTTTCTTCCGCTACTTTTTCATCGATATCTTCCTCGCGAGATTCAGCTTCTTCAGCGGGCCGCCCTTCCATTGAATGGCGAGCATGGATATGAATACCTCTATGGGTCTTTGCGGGAAGCCCCAAGGCCCAGCCAAATTCAATAGTGGATGGTCGACTAATGGTCGGCTTTTGAACTAGAAATCCATGAAGATCACACAGAACACAAGAGGCCACAGCTTTATCCATAGCTTTTTCAGGCGAATCTGACCTTTTAACCTCCCTGTTTCGATCAGCCTTTTGAGGGTGAAATTTCTGACAGGCTTCGCAAAAGTAAGATTTATCTTCAGTCAAAAGCCAAACATAAAAGGCGTGAATATGTTTTAACATTTCGCCTGAGATACCATCTGTCTTGACTCCGTTGGCCAAGACCACTGTCCTTGGCTCAGTAACATTACCAATTGTCCCCTCATTATTTAAAGAATGAAGGTTCCAAGTTACCCTGGCTAAAAGGCTAATTTCAAAAATAGGCATTTTTACCTCCTCTTAATTTTATTTTCATTCCTTTTTTCATTCCTTTTTATTCTTTCTCTTTCCTTAAAAGAGCATGGCTAATCAGGGCTGCCCTGACGACTCTAACTCCATGCTGATCGACAAGAGACATCATTTTTTCTAAACTTTCTTGCTTTGGGCGCTTTAATCCTAACCGTCGAGCAGAACTTTCATATCTCCTTAGAAAGTTTTTTATCGCCTCAGCAAAATCCTCGGGTTTTTCTGCATTTTCAATTTCAATTAAAGAAGCATAATCTTGAATTTCCTCAAGGCGCAAAGCTTTCCTCAAGGCATCCCCAAATTCCTTAATTGCCTCATCTGAATAAATTAAACTTAATTCATTTGACATATTTTATTACCTCCCCAATATTTTTTTCCGTATAAAGATTAGCGCTTTTCACTTTTTTATTTAAATTATATCTCAAAAAAATCTGGACATGTTTTTCGTACGAATCAAGCGAAGGATGCATGATAAACTCGGTCAAAGAAAATCCTAAGTCTTCGCCACCTCTTTCAGTACCTTTTTTAAAGAGATAAATCCATGTATTGAGGACAGCCTCTATTTCCGGATTTTCTGAATAGGCAAGCTCCATTAAAGGATAAAGACTCAACTTGCCTCCTGTTAAAGGTTTAAATTGCTGACCAGTTTGAACCAGGGAGAAATAAAAGAGGCTTGAATATCGGTCCGAAAATTCAGATAAGTTGGCAGCCATTTGTCTCATTTGTTTAGTCAGAATAACCGAGAAATGAGCCGCCGCGTTCTGAGCGCTTAAATATTTAAGATTAACTGTATAGGTACTTTCTCTTATTTTTCTGAAATTATCAAGCTCCACTCTTTCCGGCGCAGGAAAAATGACAAAATAATCCCATTTATTTCCCTGACCTCTTTGAACCTTGTACCTTCCAGACATCGCCCCTCCTAAGCAAGCTAAGGCCCAACTCTCTTTATCAACCTTTGTTTGGCTTTCTAGATAATCCCCTCTTGTCTTACCTCTTAATCCCTTAAATACTGAAGGCTCAATAGAACCTGGAAAAGTTTCGCCTGATGATGTTGATATAGCGGGCAAATAAGTGGGATCTTTAGCTTTTTCTATAATACTCTCAAAATTTTCGCTCAACGTTTTTTTAACTTTCCCCAGCATCTTATTCCATTTATTTTTATAGGTTAAAAAAATCTGTTTCCAAGCCCCATGCCCAAAATCAGCATCAAATAACTGGATCCATTTTGCCTTATTTAATAACTCACGAGAAAGCTTTTCACCTGTTTGTTCAATTAAATAAAAGGCTCCAGCATCTCTTATAATCGTCCTCATATCCTCCAGACCTGTACAATCAAGCAGTGTCGCTAGACCATAAGCGCGACATAAATCAAATATTTCCATTCCTGTTTTAGCCACAAAATAAATCATTTTTAAGCTAACCTCCTTTTAATTAGAGAAAAAGCACTAACACAATTTAAACCAAATATTTTTATTTTCCCCGACCATCTCTGACCTGGCGATTTCCAAAGCCTTCCTATCGGCTAATCTTAACCAGCGGCTAAATAAAATGTAAGTCGTGTATCTCTTTTCTTTCTCAAAAGCAGGAATTGGACTTGACAAAGAAGTGGAACTTAATTGACGCTCAAAAGCTTTAACATCATTATAAGAAAATTTTATTCCCACATATCTGTCTAAAACTTTGTTGATTTCCTCGAACCAGCCATCTTGTAATTTATATCGCGGGATTTTAGTTGCCCGGACAGAATGATGGTGAGCGAGAGCATAATAGGCTGAATCCCCAAGGATTGGACCCCATTTATTTTTCAGATAATCGCCAATTACATAAGCAGAAATGGTGGCATGAATCGGAAAATTGGCTTTATCTCTTTTGCCTGAATGGGCTAGAAAAATTGAGGTGGCCCCGGCAGTTTTTTGCCACTCTTCAGTTAATTTGCCTAAATCATGGAGAGCCAGAATCAATCGAAGCAAGTCCCTAATCTCTTGTTGATTTCTTCCCAGCCAAGATAAAAGCTTATTAAAAGTATATTCTTCTTGGGGAAAAATGTATTTTTCGAAAGCGTCGATGGTTCTCCGGGAATGGTCTTCCCAAGTTTCATTGGGAATCTCGTCAAATTGGGGCTCCAGTTTATTACCTTCGGCTGCGTCAACATCCAGAGGCGTTCCTTTTTGCCCCAAAGTAAGTCCTAACTCAGGATCACAAGCAGCAAAATCGCTGCTAATAATGTAAAAATTATTTGCTATAATATCTTGAGAAGATTTAACTCGAATAAGTTCTATCCTCAGAGAATAATCATTTTCATAAGCTCTATCAACTTCAACTTTCCAAATTGGTGGCTTTTGGTCCTCAAAATATTTCTTCATAACATAGGGTCGAAGTCTACATTTGGGAAGCATAAAAATTTTGTTTCTCAATTGAGCTGGATTGTTGTGGATTGATACCTCAATAAACATTTCTTCTCGAACTGCCTTTTCAGCTAAAAAAGGCTTACCTTCAAAAGCAGCCTGGGAAAGAAGCATTATAACTTTACTTCCAGCTTGATTTTGAGAATATTTCTTAAAAAAATTTCCCAGAACCTCATCAACCATTTCTTTTTCTATCGGCCAGGTAAGTTTCTCCCCATTCCTTTTTACAATTGCTTTAATCGTTGAATTAATTATTGATCTATCATAAGGGGCATGATGAGGTATGCCAAAAATAAAAATTTTGCCCTCTCCGCCCCATCTAGCACATCTTCCTGCTCTTTGAATAAGAGAATCAACGGGGGATAATTCGCTGAGCATAAGGTCACAGGAAATATCCATTCCAACTTCTATAACCTGAGTGGCAATTAAAATTGCCTTCTGGCCACAATTTTGCTTAAACAATTCGTTTATCTTTCTTTCTTTTTCTTCTCTTTCCTTATCGAAAAATCTTGAATGTAATAAAATCGGCTTTGGTTCTATTTTGTCTTTAATATTTTGATAGATCTTCGTTGCCCTCTCAACAGTATTACATACGACAATGAGGCGACCTTGGCTTTCTTCAAATAAATTTATTACCTGGCTAGGAGATAGTTCCTCATTAAGCTTTAGATGAAGAGTAACCTTTCTTTGGCTTCTTATGGGAATATCTCCCTCTTTAGCCTCAATCACCTGCGCTCTTAATCTGTTAGCAATTGAAAACATAAACTCCGTGGGTAACGTCGCACTCATAATGACAAAGGGAAGACCTAATTGGCTCAATCTTTCGGCTATTAACAAACAGCACTGAAGGCCTAACTGAGGGGCAAACGTGTGAATTTCATCAAAAATTATGAAGCTGCTGGTTACAGCACCAGCGGGGATATTTCCGAATCTCACTGGAAGGCTCAAGGGTGCACAGGCATATGCTGAAATAATTTGATCAAGAGTGGCCACAATGCATTGGGAATCAAAAAACAGGCTCTCCTGTCGCTGGCCATGCTGAATTTTAACCTCTAAATCAAGGCAATTTTTTTTACATATATCCTTGAACCTGTCGGCTAAGGAATTGACCAGAGACCTCATAGGTAAGGCATAAATCATCCTGCCTGCGAGAGAGCTTCCTCTGAGCTTAACAAAAGGAATAAAAACAGCTTCGCTTTTACCGCTTCCTGTTGGCGCCCTTAAAATTACTGAACTCCCTTTTTCAAGGGCTTTAAAAGTTTCTTCTTGATGTGGATAAGGGTCCTTTCCAAAAATTTGTTTAAATTCCATTTTGTCAGGTTGAGCTAACTCTACTTAATCATTTATTTTAGGGACAAGCCTATATAAACCAAGGCCGAATGTGGCCCCTTTGCCAATATGAGTATACTCGCCTAACAGAAGAAAAGGTAGAAATTTCGATAAATCTCCTTTATAAATTACTTCCCCAATGAAGCCCCCAAGCTTCATTCTTCTTTCCTGGATGAAAGAATATCGCTCCCAGTCTACCCATTCAACCTTAATTTTATCTATTTTAATTTTAGTCGCTTGATTAATTAAATAATTGAAATTTATATTCAATTTTTCCCCGCAATGAAAATAGGCAAGATTTGAAATTCTTCTCAGCAGGCTTCTTATTATTATGTGAAATTCTGGAACGCCAATAAATTCATCTTGATATTTAATTCTAGTAGGGGTAACGAAATCTATGCCCCAATATTTCAAATTGGTTAAATCTTTCTCTTTTTTGAATTTATCAACAATTTTAGCCCAAGTGATTCTATTATCGAAATTCTTAACTACCCCTTCCTCGAATGAAAATATGATAACTTTTTCTCTGCTTTCCTCTCCATCTGCCCATATCTCTTTTAATAAAAATTTCTTTCGGTTCTTTCCTAAGCCAACATTTCCAAGCTCTCTGAATGCAACAACAAAATAGGGAAAGTAATCTATACCTTTTCCTATTAAAATGAGATTAAAGCTTAAACTTTTCTCGCAGAAGAATGTTTCTTTTTTTTCAAAAGGAACTTCTAAGATAAAAGGTCGAGGTATATCTTCAATTTTTTTTAAATAAGGAGAATCTAATCTGGGCGAAGTATCAAAGATGTATGAATATGGACATTTATCTTTTAGAATACAGCCATGACAATCTTTTCTCCTCTTATCCATACAGCTTAAGTCTCTGAAAATTCGGCCAAAACCGCCTCTCAATGTCGATCCTTTAAAGGGAGGCAGATCCAGCTCTTCTTCAGCGGAAAGAAGAAATTTATATTTTGCAAGATAAAATTTTTTATAATTGATCATCAAAGCTTCTCAAAAAAATTTTTTAGGACTTATGTTTGGCCAATTCTCTGACACCCTCTACCAATCGATCAATATCTGACCTGGATATATAAATAGGAGTGGAAACGCGAACAGCGTAAGTCCCTGTCTCTTTATCACCTATGGTTCGCACAACAAGGTTATATTTTTCTCGTAAATAATCAACAATTTTTGCCGGATCGACTCCTTCAAGATTGAAGGCAGTCAGTCCGCAACTCAAATAGGGATCGTCGGGAGTGTTAATTTTAACTCCTGGGATTGTGCGTAACTGTTGCCTTAAATAGGCTGAAAGAACTTTAATTCGTCGCTCAATTCTCAGCTTACCAATTGAGCGCTGAAAGTCGAGAGCTTCGCCTAAAGCCAGAATTAAAGCATCAGCATCTTGGCCATGGGTTCCAAACCGGCGGGCATCAGGATAAGTATCCCAGCCAGAGGTGACAATGGTTGGCCAGAGCTGATCTTGAACTTCTTTTCGAATATAAAGAAGGCCAACTCCACAGGGAGCTCCAAGCCACTTATAGGGACTTGAAGCAAAAAAGTCGACCCCTAGCTTTTTCATATCCAGGTCGAGCATTCCCAGACCATGGGCGCTGTCAGCTAAGATTAGAATTCCCTTTTCTCTGGCTAGGGCGCTTAATTCTTTAATAGGCGTAATTAGACCAGTAATATAAATCGTGTGGCCCACGCTGATTACTCTGGTTTTTGGAGTAATAGCTGCTGCAAAAGCATCAACTATTTCCTCTGCTTTTTTGGGAGTAAGGGGGATTTTCACCTCTTTAATTATTATTCCGCTTCGTTTAGCTTTCAGGCGCCAGGGATGACGGGCTCCTGGATGTTCAAGCTGACTCATGAGAATCTCATCACCAGCTTTAAGGTCAAGGCCGTTAGCTACAAAATTAATGCCTTCCGTTGTATTATGAGTAATGATAACTTCTTCAGGTGAGGCATTGATAAATGCAGCCAGCTTTTGTCTTACCTCTTCTGCTTTGGCCGGCAAAAAATTATAAACATCAAAGGGATTGGTCATTTGAAGCCGGAACCATTGGGTTAAAGTATTGAAGACAGGCCGCGGCATTGGCCCCACTGTGCCATTATTCATCATTATCAGGCGATCATCAAAAACGAAGTGCTTTCTAATGGCCTCCCAGTAAGCACCATCTGGTGATTCTCCTTCAAGATATTGGGAATTAAGCGAAGAAATGCTCTGATAAATGGCGCTATTAGATTCAGTCAGACTGGCTAAAGTCATAATAGACCCAGTGACGAAGCAATGGAGAAATTCTCGGCGGTTATAAAATCGGCTTTTAAATGATTCTTCTTTAGAAAATTGCTTTTCCCCTTTCATCATTCGTCCTCCCTTTTGGATTTTTCTGCCTTTTTTGATTCTATTTTTAAAACCAGGTAAGTGTCAATTTAAAAAATTTTTTAAAAAACACAAAAAGCCTATTTGGGAAAAAATGGAAAAGAGAAAGAAGAAGAAGAAGAAGAAGAAGAAGAAGAAGAAGAAGAAGAAGAAAAAGAAAAAGAAAAAGAAAAAGAAGAAGAAAAAGAAAAAAGGAGAGGAGAAGAGAAAAAAGAGAGGGAAAAAAGAAAGGAGAAAAAAAAGGGGAAAAGAAAAAAAGGATAAGTTTTATAAAATTAAATTTTTAATAAAGAAGCCTCTTCCCTTCTTTGGTTATAAGGCCGCTGTCGCACCAATCAAAAGACCATCATATCAATGGGCTTTTTCTGAAAACGAATCTGATAGCGTTTAATTTTTTCATTTAGCGTAGTATACTTCAGCCCGAGCAACTTGGCCGCATGCCGTTGATTTCCTCCGGTCCTGTCAAGAAAGCGAATAATTATCCCCTTTTCAACATCTTGAAGAAGCTTTTTTAGCTGCATTTGATTTTCAGCCGCCAGAATATTGACCACCTGGAGAACCCGATTAGATGACTTATGATTGCGACCGGCCTTTTTTGATTTACCAAGGGTAGAATTAGTCTTTCTCCCTTTCATGATGTAATTCCTTTCAAGCCTCATTTTTTCCTCCTTTCTCCTTTCTTTTGCCCCACCGAGATTTTTTCCTTATCAAAAAGTTTATGCCCTCCTGGCACGCCGACGCCTATCCTCGGCCCTTAAAAAACAATTTAGAATAGCCACTAAACTCCTTTTTTGCTTGCAAAAGTCACGGCATGCCCTTTTATCGCCGGCGTGCCAAGAAGGTTGTGGATGGAGGATTCCAGCGCTCCCAGGTCAAGGGGCTTGAGGAAGAGCTGATTAACACCATATTTCTTCAAATCTTCATGCCTAATCGCTTCCGGATAAGCTGAAATTAAGATAACAGGACCCTCATAACCTAAATCACGGAAGCGTGAAATCATCTCCAATCCATTCATCTGGGGGAGCTTATAATCAACAATGATTAAATCAAAGGAAACGCTTTTAAATCTTTCGAGGGCTTCCTCAGCATTTCTGGCCAAATAAACCCGATAGTTCAGATTAAAAAGAAGAAAAAATGTCTTCAGAATACCCTCATCGTCATCTATAACGATTATCCTTTTTCCAGGACCCTCATTTAACATCACCTTGCAAAACTGCAATATTTATGCCAACTTCTTTTTAATTCTCTTAGCTTAATTTTCCCCTTAAGCCAGACTCTAAGTTATTAATTGGGGGTTTTTGTTTAGTAAAAAATTTTACAGATGGGATAAAAATTTTTTACATAATTTAACAGCGGTTTCCTTAGGAATCAAACTTCAGGTGGAAGGACTATTCTGTATTGCCTAATCTTTTTATCTAAGGTTGGTCGGCTAATGCCCAAAATTTGACTGGCCCGAAGTTTATTGCCATTAACTTTCCACAAAACATGCTGAATATATTCTTTTTCTACTTCTTTTAAAGGTTTTAACTCCTCACCATAAATTCGCTGAGCCTCAGGTTCCAAGAAAATATATTCTGGAAGAATGACCTCGCCCCGAGCAAGAATAACCGCCCGCGTCAACACATTTTCGAGTTCCCTGACATTACCCCGCCAGGGAGCCTCCACTAACATTTTCATCACTTCAGGAGGGACAATTCGAACATTTTTCCTTAGCTCCCTATTTATTTTTTCAAGAAGATAGGTCACAAGTTCAGGAATATCTTCTCGCCTCTCTCTTAGGGGCGGCAAATTGATTTCCACTACCTTTAACCTATAGTAAAGATCCTCTCGGAATTTACCCTTTTCGACCAGGGCTTTTAAATTCTGATTGGTTGCGGCGATAATTCTAGCCTCAGCCCTTAAAATCTTTTCCCCGCCGACTTTCATATAATCCCTGGTCTCAATGACCCTTAATAATTTCGATTGAAGATTAAGCGAAATATCTCCCACTTCATCAAGAAAGAGGGTACCTTTGCCGGCAATTTCAAATTTGCCTCTCGTCTCGGTTACCGCATCGGTAAAAGCGCCTTTAACATGCCCAAAAAGCTCGCTTTCCAACAGGGTTTCAGAAAGAGCCGAACAATTAATGACAATAAAGGGCTCAGATTTCCAGGGGCTATTATAATGAATGGCTTTGGCGACAAGCTCTTTGCCTGTGCCACTTTCTCCTTGAATAAGAACATTAGCTCTTGTATTGGCAACTGAGCCAATAAGCTTGAAAACTTCCCTCATCTGGGGAGAACGGCCAACAATATTATCAATGGTATATTCCTTCTGTTTTTCCTCGAGGAGATAATTTACTTTAGTCTCTAACGACTTAATCCTCCCCATCTTTTCCAGCACCAGATCAAGTTCCAAAAAGTTTAGGGGTTTAACGAGATATTCAAAGGCACCTAATTTAATCGCCTCGACTGTTGTTTTCATGTCATCATAGGCCGTCATGACTACCACAGATGTGCGTAGATCTTTCTCCTTTATTTGCCTAAGAATCTCAAGGCCATCTATATCTGGTAGACGCACATCAAGAAGAGTAAAATCTGGTTGACGATGGTTCAATATTTCGAGAGCCTCTTTGCCCGAAGGGGAAAGAATAACATCATAACCCTTTTCGGTTAAATGGGCCATAAGGGTTCGGCCGATAAGGGGGTCATCATCAACGATGAGAATTGAGAGCATGATTAGCTCCTTGAGGCAGAAGAATTTCAAAGCAGGCCCCTCGACCTTCTTTTTTAACCAGCCTTATATGCCCGTGGTGTAGTTCGATTATCTTGCGGGCATTGGCCAGACCGAGTCCAAATCCGGAGCTTTTAGTGGTAAAAAAAGGTTCGAAGACATTATCCCAGTCTTTTTCAGGAATGCCGCAACCATCATCACTCAAAAGAATCCGGACAAAAGGCCGATTCTCGTTGAACGTTTGGCTGATCGTGATATCGATGTGGCCTCCATAATCCACAGCTTCCTGGGAGTTACGGAGAAGATTTAGAAAAACTTGCCTCATTTTATCAGCATCCACAAATAAAGGGGGCAACTTTTTTTCAAAATTAACCTTTACCGTAATATTCTTTTCTTTAAAAGAGGCTTCTAAAAATTTTATGGCTGATTGGATGATTTCCTCAAGGGAAAAGCTTTCGAGATTTAGTTCGGAAACCCTGGTGAAATTGAGAAGCTCGCGGATAAACTTCTCAATCTGCTCAATTCCCTGCTGGCTCAACCAAAGATGCTCTCGTTCATTATCCTGAAGATTAGGATTAAAGAGAACTTTTTGAAGATTCAATTTAACTGAAGTCAAAGGATTGCGAATTTCATGGGCAATTGTAGCCGCGATCCGGCCTATCGAAGCCAATTTTTCGGCCTGAATGAGTTTCCTTTGGGCTTTTTCCATTTGTTTGCGGGCAAGCTGAAGCTCTTCAATCATTTTATTAAATTGCTTAGCCAGCTGACCAATTTCATCCCTTGATCTTGTTGGAATGGGCTGAGAAAAATCTCCTTTTGAGATGCGCACAGTTGCGGCCATCAATTCCTGAAGGGGACGAGTTATGTGACGGGTAAAAATGGCTGCCCCAATCAATCCAATCAGGCCGCAACCGAACCCTATGGCCAGAAGGATGGTTCTCATTCGCCTTATTTCAGCCTCCATCTTGGCCAAAGAAAGTCCGATTTTGATCGAACCCCAACGAACCGAGGAACCAGGAACGAAAATGGGAATTTCAATTTCCCTTATTTTCATCCTTTTCCCATTAATTTCAAAAAACGAAGGGCGAAAGATCACCGTGTTTTCATCAATTTTTTCGGGTAAATGGGAACAGCAGATAATTTCCTCTTTCTTTTCTACCGAAGCTGTAGCCGCAAAAAGATTGTTATACCGATCAAAGATGACTACATATAGAATATTGGGGTCTTCAATTGCAGCTAGGTTGCGCCGCACAGTTTCCCCATCCCACCAGATGAGGGCATTCAGGTTAAGGTTGGCGATGTTCTGAGCCAATAGGAAGCCCTCACGTCGAGAACGTTCATCAATTGTTCGGACTTCTTGGCGCTGAAAGAAAAAGATGATCATCCCAATGGTGATGGTCAAAAGAGCTGCTACCCAGAACATAAAGCGAGTATACAAGGACATAGTCAGGTTCTCGAACCATTTCCTCTTCATTTTCATTTAGACTCTTCCTTCCAGATCAAAGACATATCTATTACAGAGAAACCAAGGGCCGGAACTTTAATTCCTCGCACATAGCGCTGAACAGCCAGGCGCTGATGAAGAAAAAACAGAGGAATGACTGGGAGATCTTCAAGAAGGGTTGCTTCTATTTCTCGAAAAATTTCGTTTCTTCTCCCCCAGCTCTTTTCTTTTTCTGACCGAGCTAAAAGAGTTTCGAGAACTTCGCTCTCATAATGGAAAAGACGTCGATTAATTTCAGAATTCAGGCTAAAAAGAGGGCGAATAATATTTTCAGGATCGGGAAAATCAATTTTCCAGGAAAAAAGGACGATATAGGGATTTTTAGTTGCTTCTATGCTCTTAAAAGAATTAATTAATCTCAATCGAAGGTCTAGCCCGATTTCGGCCAGCTGCTCTTTTAAGCGCGGATAAATTCGTTCACCCCGCCAGCGATCACTTTTGAGAACACAGAAGTCAACTGGGCCAAGATTGGTGATGAATAAAAATCCAGCTTTAGCAATTAAAGTTCTGGCTTCATTAATATTTTTTTCATTTCTAATTTGCCTGGGGAAAAAACCGGGTAACCGGGGATGAATGATATTATCGAGAATCTGAGGCATCGACTCAAAGGTAAAATAAAAACGAGCCAATTCGCGCTTATCAATGGCCAGATTCACTGCCTTACGAACAAAGGGATTATCAAAAGGCGGCCGATGACAACTGAAGCCTAAATAAATAAGGCGGAAAGAATCGCTTTCAAGAACCTGGCATTCAGTTCGAGAAAGAGAGGGGGAATAATAGGGAATAATATCAATTTCTCGGTCCAAAAATTGGTTAATAGAAAAGGCGGCACTAAATTCGATGGCCTCAAGATGAGGCTTGAGGCCATAATAGTTTTCATTCCTTTCAAGTCTCACCCCCATTATTCTTAGCCTTGAATCCCTCAACCAGTAAGCGAATTTAAAAGGTCCTGTTCCTGAGGGTCTATAGAAAAAATCCTTTCCCTGGGATTTGAGCAAATCTTCAGGATAAATTTTACAAAAAGGCGCAGCTAAAACCGAAAGAAGCGAAGGATGCGGTGCGGTCAAATTAATTCCAAAAACATGATCATCATGAATGACAAATCCTTGGACCTCCGGAGCTTTTCCTTCATAAAATTCCTTAGCCCCCACCACTTTAGAAATAAAATACTGATAAAAAGGCCCATTCCCCGGTAAAAGGAGTCTTTCAAGAGAAAACTTTACATCTCTGGCAGTTAAAAGGCGGCCATGATGAAAGCGAATATTCCTCTTCAAATAAAAAATATATTTTGTCCCGTCAGGTGAGATAACCCAGTAATCGGCTAACTCAGGGATAATTTGCAGGCTAGAGTTAAACCTGATCAAACCCTCAAAGATCTGATCAGCGATAATGATATCACAATCGGGCAATATAGGATCAAGCGTAGGAGTCAGGCTTGTATTGAAAGTTCTGACTCTTAAAGTCCCTCCGCCTTTAATCTTTTCCTGCTCGCCAGCCAGATTAAAGGGGCACAGCAAAGATAGGGAAAAAAGGAGGATTAAAACCAGGAAACCTTTTTTTGATTTTAAAAACATCAGGTTATCATTTTAATATAGAGGAGACGACATTTCTTTTCAACTTAGATTTGAGGGGTTACTTAGACTAAGTTCAGGACAAAGGAAACCTAAAATAAAAACTAAAAGGTAACTAAGCTAAATGATTCTTTAAATAGATTAAATTAATTCTTAAATAAGCCTTATTTTATTGGATAGAAATTTTTGATAAATAAGAGCATTTTTACTCAAAATGAATTAGGGCTTGACTCGCAAGTCTTTTTTGGATCAATTTGGATCAATAGGATCAGCAAAATCAATTTAATTTTAAAAATTAAGGCCTGGGAATTCTGATTTTCCTTTGCTAAAATGGGTGCCTAAAAATGATAAAGGAAAAAATAAAAGGTCTTATCTTTGATATGGATGGCTTAATGGTGGATACGGAAACTCTCTATTTTGCCGCTGAAAAAGAACTGGCTCGAAGGTTCAATCGTGAGGTCAGGGAAGAAACCCTCGCTCGCATGATGGGTAGGAAGCCCATTGAAAGTCTAGCTATCTTTGCCCACGAATTAGATTTAGATATCGCTCCTGAAAAGCTTCTTGAAATGAGAACACAGATCATGAGGCAGAGCCTTTGTCAAAGCCTCAAGCCTATGCCTGGTCTTTACACCATCATCAATGTGTTTTCCCGTCGTTTAAAATTAGCCATTGCCACTGGAGCCCAGCAGGAATTCCTCGATCTCATCGTGGATAACCTCGGTCTCAGGTCTAAATTTTCAGTTTTACAGTCAAGCGATGAAATCAGCCAAGGCAAACCTGATCCTGAAATTTATCTTCTCACCTGCCGAAAGCTCAACCTCCCACCAGAACAATGCATTGTTCTGGAAGATTCAGCCAACGGAGTCATAGCCGGAAGAAGAGCCGGTTGTTATGTTATCGCTGTTCCCTCCCCTCAAGCAAAAAATCATGACTTCAGCCTGGCTCAGGCTGTTGTCGCTGATCTCTTTTCGGCCATTCCCTTAATTGAAAATCTCATCTCCAATGACCAATAATTTTTTGGCCGAACTTGCCAAAAAAACTTAGAATATCGAATTTTCTAAATGCTTAACTCCTTTTAAAAAAGACCATTCGCCTCTTTCTGGAGACGGCGAGAAACCCTGATCACTTCATTAAAAACTCTCATGAGATTACCACCCCAGATTTTAGCCAAATCCTTTTCTTTATAGCCGCGGCGAAGCAACTCCACTGTTACCCGATACATCTCACTTACATCTCGGCAGCCCTCAACTCCGCCACCACCATCAAAATCAGTGCCTATGCCAACATAATCAACTCCAGCAATTTTAATGACATGTTCGATATGATCGACCACATCTTTCACTGTAGCCAATTCCTGGGGAAAGCGTCTTCTTATTTCATTGTATTCTTCCATAGCTTTTTTGAGCAAAGCCTCATCTTGAATTGTCCTTATATTGCCCCCATATTTGGCCTCAAGCTCTTTTAAAGCCCTGTCCCTTTCAGGATTAGGCTTTGGTTGACGGACATAACTACTGAGAAAGCAGATTTGAATGACACCCCCTTTTCTGGCTAAAGCCTTAATCATCTCATCAGAAAGGTTCCGGGGGCTATCGCAGAGGGCCCGACAGGAAGAATGGCTGGCAATCACCGGAGCCTTGGATACTTCAATTACATCCCAAAAAGATTTCTCCGATACATGGGAAACATCAATCATAATCCCCAAGCGATTACAGGCCTTGACTACCTGCCGCCCAAAATAACTTAGCCCTTTATCCTCAGGATTAGCCCGATCAGTCGCTGAATCGCAAATATCGTTATCTTGAGAATGGGCCAAAGTTAAATATCGGATCCCTAGGTGATAATATTCTTCAAGAAGAGAAAGATTTCGACCGATGGGATAACCATTCTCCATGCCCATGAAAGCAATCAACCTACCTTCTCTTTTCAATCTATAGGCATCTTCGGGGGTTAAAGCTAAACCAATCTGCTCAGAATAATTTTCGACCATTTTATGGACGGCCTGAATGAGTTGGTGCGCCCTTTCTCTTGCCTTGGCATAGCCTTCCTCAGTAAGAGGCCCCTGACCAACGTAAATGGCAAAAAAGAGGCCATCAAGTCCGCCTTCTCTCATCCGAGGCAGATCAATTTGGCCACTTTCTTTTTGTCCGGGATCATGGCGTTGGCCAATATCCCAGCCAGGTCGAAGCATCATCATTGGTGTATCACAATGGCTATCGATGGTTAAAATGCGGCGATGAATTTCCCGCGCTCGACGAACTAACTGATCCTCACTTAAACTGGGGCGGCACGTAAGGGCAACCAAAGCTATAAGACTAAAGCAACCCAACCAGGCTAAAATAAGCTTAAATTTTGGCGAGCGTTTTCTGAGGAATAACAGAAGATCCATTTTTCTCTCCTCGGAAATAAATCAAGAAGTCCTAAATTAAAGAAATGATTTCTAGAATTTTTACTCCCTTCAAGTTTTCAAATGATCTATTTTAATGCTTCAACGATCTGATTTAATACTTGCCATCCATTTTGAATTCAGCCATATCTAACCAGAAGCCACTATGCTGCAATGAATCCAGCTGAGCCTGTAAAAGGTCATAGTGAAATCTCTCTTCATTGGCAATTTTTTCAAAAATCAATTTTGTCCTTTCATCGGCCGAAGAAGTCACTGCTTGCCGGAAATGCTCGATGGCTTTCCTTTCAAGTTCTAGACCGATTGAAAGAGCTTCTAGATCGCTTTTTCCGCCAGCTCCTTTCATCCGGCCAATTAAACTTTCAATCACCTCTGAATTCTCTTTTAAATCCATGGCCGAAATTTCTTTTTTCCAGTCATCGCTTCCAAGCGCTTCCGTAAAAAGACGGGCAAAAGTTTCCATATGTCTGACTTCTTCTTCAGCCAGATGTTTAAACATTTTTCGGCCAAGTTCATTCGTGGTCAATTGGGCTGCCTGTAGGAAGAACTCCTTGCCCCTGATCTCGAGCTTAAGGGCTTCTTTTAAAAGCCAGGTCAGATTAGTCTCGCTTCTCTCAACCATCAAATTTCCTCCAGTTATAATATAAAGAAAGCATTATAACCTATTTTGAGTTAAAATTTTCAAGGAATATTTCCCAAAGCCAAAAATCTTATTTCTTCATAAAAAGATAATAGCACTTAGGTTCGCTCAGTTTCCGGTCGACAATAAAATCAATCACCTCATAACCCTGGCCAAGCAAGGCCAAAAAGAGCTCCCTTGTTTTTAGCCGCCAATCGATGGGAATTTGCCTAATTTCAGGCTGGCTTACCTCGGTCGCCTGGAGCATCCGGTAAAAATTCGTAGGAATTCTAACCAAAACCGGATTGATCGAAGGCGAAAAATTTATCTCTTTGATAATTTCCAGACGAATCGGACCATCCTTCCCTTCAACTTCAATCATCTCGACTAGGTTAATGATTCTTTCAGGAATTATTAAATCCTTCTTTATCTTATTTCTTCGGAAAGGCTTGGTAATATCCCAGCCCATAAAAAAACGGTCGCTGGGCACATCCAGCCTATTCAGGCGTCCTCCATATTCGCCATAGGGAGCAACTCGATACTCAAGAATTCTCATCCCAAAATAATGCACATTGCGATAGGCATTTACTGCTGTTAAAGGATCATAGGTACAGACAATAAGGTCAAGTCCAAACCAGTCTCGGACAATTTTCCGCTGAAACTCTTTAATAGCTATACCTAAACCATAACCCTGCCATTCATCCTTTACCCCGAGAAACTGGGCATAAAACCAAAGATTAGATTGTTGAGTAAAGGCTATGTTTTTATCCTTGACTCCCACAAACCCATAGGCAAATCCAACTAAATGCTTCTCATCCTCAATCCAACCAGCCATCGGATCTTCTTTGTAGGCAGCAATAAATAAAGAGCTTCCCTCATGGAGAAAATTTTCACAAAGAAGATTCCTGGTTCCCGCCAGATGATCTTCAGGAAAAGCCCAGATTTGCTCCCGGAGATTTTCATATTTACGATAATCTTCAGGATTGTTGGAATCTTCAACTTTCAGAAGAAACTTTAACCCCTTAGATTTAAAGATTCTTTGCCCCTTAATTTTGGGCATGGTCAAATCCTCCACTTTGAAAGCTTTGAATTGCTTTTTTATGTCATTTTATTATAAGTTCTATTTCCTTGAAAATGGCCTTGTTTGAGGAGGTCAAAATGAGCTTTTTCTTAATTGAGAAAAATAGATTAGTTAAGGCTCTAATTCTTTTATTATTTTCTCTAGTTCTTCTCTTTCCCTGGTCATATCTTTCTAGTCAGGAAAATAACCCCATTATTTTGAGCTCAGCCTCAGAATTACCTCTGAAATTAAGTCGCTTGGCCCGAACGGGCGATATTTTATTTGCCGGTTCTGGTTTGAAAATCCTTTTTGGGGCTACTCCCAAAGTAATCATGACTCATTCAAGATATGCTGGCGGTGACGCCAAAGGAACTATTATCGGTGTTGCCCCACCCCAGGGTGAAGAGGAAGGCCAAGTTCATATTGGCAGTCCAACAATCCGTTATCAAAATAGAACTGTTTATGTCCCCTATTCTGATTTTATTTATCCTAAAAAGTTAGACAGCAATTTGGCTAGCCTTCAGGCCATGGCTAATTATGTATCCTCTGACGGTAAAAAGCTGGCGATAAAAACTACTTATACTATTTACTTGGCCGAAGGCAAAGTTGATATCAGCTCGGTCATTACCAATACAGGACAGGAAAGCTGGTTTGGTCTGAGTTATTCTGTTCTTTTCGATGCCATGCATAATTACTCGTTCAATCCTTTTCATAATATTTACCACCGAAATCTTAACTTCCGTTTTTATCAAAAGAAGCGACATTATCTGGCCTGGATAAATCAAAATCCAGTGCCACCTTCAGGTTCAGTTTTACCGGATCGTTTAGACCCCGGACAGAGCTTCACCGTTAATTATATTTTGTTAACTGAGACTAAGGCTGACCATCTGCTCCAAAAAATTTATTCCTTATATAAAATTCCTGTCTTTCCAGCAAAAATTACGATGCCTTCGGAAAGGACTGGATGGAAAGAAATTATCGTCAGTCACATTCAAAGCGGCTCTACCTTTTATCGGGCTATTCTTGATGAGGAGAAAGAATCCCTTGATCTTTTTCTCCCCGAGGGCGTTTATCGGGTTAGAGGCCACTTTTATCCTGCAGTTGTTGAAACAATCCTCATGGTGGAAAAGGGAAAGGAAAATCAAGCCCGATTACGCCTTCCTTTATTTGGGAAAATAAACCTTCGCCTTCAGAACAGTCAAGGCCAGCCGGTTCCAGGAAAAGTAACTTTTATCGGCCTTCAGCCGACCCGAACTCCCTATTTCAGTCCCGAAAATCCCCTAGAGACAGGGCGAAGCTTTGAGGGTTTTAAAAATTCCTGTTTTCCACCCCCCGGTGGTCTGGAAATCAGCCTTCCTGTGGGCACTTATTTGGTAAACGCTTCGCGAGGGCCAGAATACACCTGTGATCAAAGAGTGATTGAAATTATTGCCGATGCCCCTATTGATTTAACTCTAGTTATTGATCGGGTAGTGGAAAAAACAGGTTTGATAAGTCTCGACCCCCATCTTCACACCCTTAATTCGGATGGAACAGTAAATATTGAAAGTCGACTATTATCATTGGTAGCTGAAGGCATTGAGGCAGCCATTGCAACTGACCATAACATTGTTACCGATTATATGCCTGTCTTAAAAAAAATGGGCCTGGAGAAAGAAATATCCCTTTTGCTCGGAACTGAGGTCACCGTTCCCGATATGATTCACTTTAATCTTTATCCCTTGGAATATAGAGAAAAAGAGGAAAGAAAAGGAGCCATTGAGCCCGTGGCTGAGAAGGTTGGCGAGCTTTTTGTTGTATCCAGAAAGAAATTCCCCCAGGCAATCATTCAAGTCAATCATCCAAGAGCAGGAACTCTTGGTTATTTCAACAATTACCAGCTTGATCTTTCAACGGCCGCTTATGTTAACGAGACTTTTGACTTCGGCTTCGATTTGTTGGAAGTGATTAATGGAGCGGCTCCCCTTTCTTCCAACGCAGTGGCCTTTGAAGATTGGCTTCACCTTTTAAATCGGGGGCGCTATTATCCCCTTGTGGGTTCTTCAGATAGCCACACCATTGATGGCGGCGAACCGGGTTATGCCCGTACTTATGTTTTTTACGATAAACCAAAAACTGAGCCTTTCGATTTTAAAGTCATTCTCGAGGCAATTAAAAGAGGAAAATGTTTTGTCAGCACCGGACCGTTGATTGATTTTAAAATCAATGGGGCTTCCTTAGGCGAGACAATTTCCGTCAAACCAGGTCCAGTTAATCTCAAACTAAAGGTTTGGGCTGCTCCTTGGATTCAGGTGGATGAAATTAGATTAATCATTAATGGTGACCGCCGGCTAATCCTTCCCGTGAAGGAAAAACCAGGCACCATCGTCAAATTTGATGAAGCCTTGGCCATTGAGATAAAAGAGGATTCGGCCGTGGTAGCTGAAGTTATTGGAAAAAGGAGCTTGTACCCTGTGCTGCAACAGCCATCGGATTCTGGTCAACTTAAAGATGCCGTTCTTCCCTATGCGGTGACCAATCCAATTTTTATCGATACAGATGGTAATGGCCGATATGACCATCCCTGGCCTGAAAAGATTGAGGCAATTAAAGCCCTCTCAGGCCGAAGCCGAATGATAAGTCGATAAAAGAATAAAAAATGCCTTCAAATACATCTATTAAAAGGTTGGATCCTCGAAGTTTTCGAAGCTGGCCTAATTTGATAACGCTAATTCGCCTTGTAGCTTCCCTTATTTTCTTTTCGCTGGCGGCCATAAAATCCAATCCAAACCTTAATTTTATTGGCCTCGGCCTTCACTGGGCTGGGGATGTAGCCGATGGTCTTCTAGCCCGACGAATAAAACAAGAAACAATTTTAGGAGCAGAAATTGATATTATCGCTGACCGCCTTGAATCAGTTTTCTTTTATCTTAATTTTTTACGTTTTAATCCCCATCTCTTTTTACCTATTATTATTTATTTAATCGACTTTGCTTTTATTGATTTCTATCTTAGCTATCAGTTTATTAAATATCCCATTATCTCACCCAACTATTTTTATCTCGTTGATCGAAGAGTCTATCTTTATAATTTCAGCCCCTTCGCCAAATTCTGTAATTCCACTGTTGTTGCCCTTTTGCTTATTTTTGCTCCCCAATGGCAGATTCTAGCTACTCTTTTTGCCTTCGGTTTAATTATGGTGAAAATGCGGTCTATTTTCTGGCTTCGGGAAAAAGCGGCTTTAAATCCGCCAGTCCCGGCATTTTACATTAAAGAGGCAGAACCATGATTAAGTTGAAACGGAATTTACGCCTTCTTTTCAGAGGAATTAAAAATTATTTGACCAATCGTCCTCTCTGTGTTTCCTTTGAAGTTACCTATGCCTGCAATGCCCGCTGCCGTCATTGTCATCTCGGTGGTCCCGTGACCAATGAAGTTAGAGCCTCAGCGGCTGAATTTGGGGTCATCAGCCGTTGGCTAAAACCGGTAGTGGCTCAGATTTCAGGAGGCGAGCCTTTACTCAGAAAAGACCTGGAGGATATAATTCGAGCTATTCGCCAGCCGAATCGTCCGCCCTTTATTGTGGTTACAACAAATGGGGCTTTATTGAATCGGACAAGATATGAAAGCCTAAGAGAGGCCGGCGTTGATGAATTTTCTCTTTCTCTCGATTATCCCGATGAAAGGCACGACGACTTTCGGGGAATACCTGGTCTTTTCAGGAAAATTGAAAATATTGTCAAGGAACTGGCACCTCTCGACGAAAAGGCCATTACTTTATCCTGTGTGATTCAAAGGGATAATTTTCCTGACCTTCTTCGTCTCGCTGAGCTTGCCCGAAGCTGGGGAGTAAGAATTAATTTTAGTACCTACACTTGGATGAGAACAAACGACCGAAACTTCATGATCCCTCCTGAAAGTTTACCCGCCCTCCGCGAGGTAATCAATCAATTGCTTGAATTTAAGAAAAAATATGGAACGATTTATACCTCCAATTATGTTTTCCGGCTGATACCTAAATATTTCGAAAAAGGTGAACTCGGAAATTGCCAGGCTGGAAAGCGCTTTTTTATTGTCAATCCCGACGGCCGACTTTCCCCCTGCGGTCTGATTTTGACCTATTATTCCTCCCTCCAAGAATTAAAAGCTTTCCGTCAGCAAAATTCCTGTGGCTATTGTTATACCAGCATCAGGGCAGGGACGGAAAGACCTCCTTATTATCTTCTTTTCGATAATTTTCGCCTTATCAGAAAGCAAAGGAAATAATGCCCTCTTCCAATCAAACTGAAAGGTCTGATTCCTTGGCCAAAATTGATTTGAAGAAAAAAGAAAGGCCGTTATCTTCATGGTGGAGGACAGCTATCTTTGTTGCTGAGATTATCTTCGTCCTTGGTCTTTTCATCTGGTGGTTTTCAAGCCCAAAAGCTCAATTGAGCCGGAGCCTCCTTATTCTTTTTCTATACTGCTTTCCCGCTGAATTTATTATTGCCGCGGTCCCCCATGAACCGGTACTTCTTTATTTTGCCAAATTTTATTCCCCTTTTCTGATCGCTTTAGTTTCTGCGGCGGGTACGGTTCTAGCCGAAGCCTTAAATTACACTGCTTTTAACTATGTCGTGGATTTAAAATCTTTTAAAAAGATCCGTGAGGGCCGAGCGGTCAGGAAAACAGTGGCTCTTTTCAACCGAGCACCTTTTTTAGCTCTCCTGATTGCCGGAGCCACTCCTGTCCCCTTTTATCCTTTTCGCTTTCTGGTCGTTTTTGGCCATTACCCTCTGAGAAAATATTTATTGGCTGTCTTTCTATCCCGAACACCCCGGTTTTTTCTTCTAGCTCTTTTTGGAGAATTTTTAAAAATACCTGATTCCCTGATCGCCGTTTTATTCATCTTTTTAATCTTGATTGGACTTGCATTTCCTATCTTACAACCGCTAAAAAAATTAATTAAAAATAAAATTGAAATAAAACCAAAAAATAAAAAGAAGTAGTGTGAGATAAAGTCAACTATAAGATAAAGAAAGAAGAGAAAAAAAAGAGAAAAATGAGAGATTATCTGTCTCAGCTTGAACCTTTGGCCGTAGTTGTTAATCCCCAGGCAGCTATGCGTAAATGGAAAAGAAGAAAAAGGAGCCGTCATTTAATTGAAGTTGCCTTTCAAAACAAAATTTATATATCTTCAGGTGGCAAAAAGGCTATGGTTGATCTAATTAAAGAATTGGCTCCTCATTTAAAAACTCTGATTACCGTAGGTGGTGATGGTACGATCGCCGATTCTCTGGAGGGGCTTTGTAAAGCTGGCTGTTTGAATAAAGTCTATTTCGGCATAATTCCTCTGGGCAGTGGTAATGCTTTTCGTCTAGCCTTCGGTATTCCAAAAAATATTCGCCGGGCAATCAATATTATTCGGCAAGGCCATACTCGATTGATTGATCTTATCCGTTTTGAAGATAAAGTTGCCGGTTTTGTGAGTGTCGGAGCCACAGCTTTAGTTACTGAACTGAAGCTAAAACACTTCCTTCCTGGCTTCTGGGGTCATGTTTGGTGCGGGAAAAAAATTCTTAGTTTAAAACCGCAATTATGGCAAATAAGATTAGAAGATGGTCTGGATAATCAAGGAAAAAGATTTGATTGTTTAGAGCTCGAAATTCCGGTTCTCGATGCGGTCATCGCTAAAACTAATTATTTCGGTTACAAGTGGCTCATCGCTCCCTTGGCCCATCCTGAGGATGGCTGGCTTGATATCACCTTCTTCGAAATGAGTGGCTTACGTTACATTCTTTCGCTACCTTCAATTTATTTTGGCCGTAAACAAAGAAATTTAAGGCATTATAAAGCTCGTCGAATAACTTTGAGCGGGGTAAATTTACCTGTTCAATATAACGGGGAATTTCTTGGTTGGCGAAGACAAATTACTTTCGAAGTAATCCCAACCGCCTTAAAATTAATTTGTCCAGCTCATAATAAAAAACCCAGTTCTCATAGTGGCGAGAGAATCTGGTTTAAAAGGTAAAAAGCTTGTCGACGCTAATTATAATAATTAAATGGCTAAAAAATAAAGCAGAATGATCTTTATAACCAAGTTTCTTAATTGTATACCAAAAAAGGAGGGATAATATGAAAAAGCGGGAAAGTTTATTTTTTCCCTCAAAATTTTTAATTACCCTTCTTATTCTTTTTTTCTCGTTCAATCTTATCGCTTTATCTCAGGTTAAAGAAAGATTTCTCATTAACCAAGTGTTAAGTTATCCTTTTTGTTACAGCCTTGTTGCGGCCAAAAAGGTTGACCGTATTGCTTGGCTGGAAGCCCAGCAAGGGAGAAGGAATCTCTTCACGGCTGCTTCTCCCGATTTTAAACCTCAAAGGCTGACCAACTATTTAAATGATGATGGCATCGATCTTTTAACTCCAGCCATTTCTGATGACGGTTCAATTATTGTTTTTGTTCGTGGCCATAATCCTAATCGCCAAGGTTGGGTAGCCAATCCGGCCCATTTCCCTGATGGAGTAGAACAGGCCATTTGGGCCGTAAGGACAACAGAGGGTAAGCCTTTTCGGATTGCTGCTGGCTCTAATCCTATCCTTTCACCCGATGGAAAGATGGTTCTCTGGGTCAAAGATGGCCAGATTTATGGGGCCAACCTTGAACAGGTGGAGAAGAAAGGGGGAAATAAACCAGAAGAAGATGCTCAATTAAAACCTCTTTTTGTTACCTGGGGAACAAATAGTAATCCGGTTTGGTCGCCAGACAGCAAAAAAATTGCCTTTGTCAGCGACCGAGAAGATCATAGCTTTATTGGTGTCTATGATATCGCCACAAGAAAAATCATTTATCTTTCTCCTTCCGTTGATCGAGACTCAAGCCCAGCCTGGTCCCCTGATGGAAAGAAGATTGCCTTTATCCGAAGGCCCGGCTTTTCCTTCAGTCAGATTGTTGCCGCCGCGCAGGCCAGAGCGACAACTTCAAGAGTTCCTGGTTTTATCATGATTCCGCCGACGATGGCTTTCCCATCAGCTGAACGTCGCCCGCCTGAACAACCGGCTCAGCCGGCTCAAACAGCTTCTGGCCCTGGTTTTATTGAAGCTAAATTTGCCGATGGCCGCACTCTGACTTTCTGGGTGGCTGATGCTTCCACTGGAGTGGCTGAAAAAATCTGGCAGGAGCCTCTTGATGACCCATCCTTTAGGGATATAAGGAACATCATCTGGGCAGGCCAAAGCCTTGTTTTTCAGGTAGAAAGAAATAACTGGCGCCACTATTACTCGGTTCCAGTTTCAGGCAATGTTGATGCCCAGCCCATAAACCTCACTCCGGGCGAAGGTGAAGCCGAGTTTGTTGGCTTTTCGCCCGATGGCCAATGGCTTTATTACAGCACCAATGTAGGCGATATCGATCGCCGTCATCTTTGGAAAACTCCAACTTCTGGAGGAGAGCCAATTCAATTAACCTCTGGAGAGGGAATTGAAACTGAGCCCGTACCCCTCGCTTCAGGCAAATTCGTGGCCACCTTTTATTCTGATGCCCGTCGACCACGCTCAGTGGCCCTCGTTCCTGCTGATGGCGGCTCAGCCAAAATTATAACTTCTCTACCACCTGAATTTCCTTTAGATTCTCACGTCATCCCTCAGCAAATTATTCTCACCGCTGAAGATGGCCTTAAATTCCATAATCAGCTTTTCCTGCCCCCTGATCTTAAACCTGGAGAAAAAAGACCTGCTTTAATTTTTATGCACGGTGGACCCGTCCGCCAGATGCTTCTGGGCTATCATTACATGTATTTCTACCACATGGCTTACGCTATCAATCAATATTTTGCCAACCAGGGCTATGTCGTTCTTTCTGTTAATTTCCGTTCAGGTATTGGCTATGGCCGTGATTTCCGTATGGCCCCGAACCGGGGAGCCCAAGGAGCTTCCGAATATCAGGACATTGTCGCTGCCGCCCGCTATCTTCAATCAAGGCCTGATGTTGATCCTGAAAGAATAGGTCTTTGGGGACTTTCCTATGGTGGCTATCTTACGGCCATGGGCTTGGCCCGCAATTCTGATATTTTTAAAGCCGGTGTGGATATTGCCGGAGTTCATCTCTGGGGCAACTCCCTGGATGTAAATAGCATAGCCTTTAAATCATCGCCCGTTGGCTCCATTGATCATTGGACTTCTCCTGTTCTACTCATTCATGGTGACGACGATCGCAACGTGGCCTTTTCACAAACAACAGGGCTCGTCCAACTTCTCCGGGCCAGAAACATTTATCACGAACTAATTATCTTTCCCGATGAAGTCCACGATTTCCTCATTTTTGGCAATTGGTTAAAGGCTTTTCAGGCGGCCGACGATTTCTTTGCCCGCTTTCTAAAAAAGTAATTTTAATCATTAAATTGAAAATTAAATTTATTTAAGCCCAAAAAAGGAAGAATTTTTACTTTCTCTAGCCTCCTTTACTAGCTGACAGACATCTTTATAAAGTTGCTGGGCATTATAGACAAAGCCATCTTTAATTGTCCATTTTATTCCGCCCCGCTGAACAATCTGGCCATTTTTGCGGCCCATAAAACCCGTGGGTAAAAGATATTTAAAATTAGCCAAAGGATTTTCATCAACCAAAATCAGATCGGCCAGCCACCCAGGTCTTACACGGCCAAGTCTGTCTTCTATTCCCAAAATCCGAGCATTATTCAAAGTCGCATGTTGAATAACATCCAAGGGATGAAAGCCTGCTTCCTGATGGAGCTCCAATTCCCTAAGTAAAGTAAATCCATAAACTTGATAAATAAAGCCGGCATCCTCACCCACGCCTACCAGGCCACCTTTAAGGGCGAACTGGCGAACGGCCGCCATCCAGAGCCTAAGATTTTCCTTCCAGAAAATTTCATCGGCCGTCGTCCAATCCCAAAAATAGGAGCCATGATGAGCCGGATTAGGTTTAAAAAATTCCTCCAAAGCTGGATGCAGAACTTCTCTAAACCAGGGCTGATTCATTGCCCTAATTAAATCCCGGTTGGCTTCATAGATGGCAAAAGTGGGACACCAGGCTACTCCTTTTGCCGCCATAGCTGAAAGAAGGCGATCAAGTCTTTCAGGATTGGCTTCACGCCATAATCTTCCGGCATAGCGGAAACGGTGAGCTTCATCGTTATAATTATATTCAGGAGGAAAATTTTGGGAGCCCTCAAGGGCACCATCAGGTATACCATACCAGTGCTCGATAGAAGTGACTCCAAATTCAACCGCGTCCCAGGCGTTGGTTTCTTCAACACCCATATGGTGGGCAATACGAAGACCCAAGTTATGGGCCTCCTCACAGGCTGCCTTCATTAAGTCCCGATCGAGGCCAAAAAGTTTTAGGCCATCAGCCCCGATTTTCTTTAACTCCTGGATTCTCTTCCTTATTTCTTCAGGCGTTCGACCGCCAACAACCATATAAAGAAAAATTCTGGGGGCAATAATCGCTCCTTCAATGCTTTTCTTTCTTTCTTCAAGAGCTTTCTTGATATTGCTACCGACATCACGGATCGTCGTGATCCCGCTGGCAAGCCACAGCTTATAGCTATACTCAAATGGCATCGGCAGCCCGGCTCTTTCATCGTGAAGATGGGCATGGAGGTTAATTAATCCAGGTAAAAGGTACATACCTCGGGCATCAATAAGATGCTTTTCCTGAGCATAATCTTCCTCTCGTTGGCTTGATGGTCTTACCAGAGAGATTCTATTACCTTCAATAATCACATCTACCGGTCCACGTGGGGAGGTGGCATTACCATCGATAAGAATAGGACCCCGGATTACAAGACGTTCGTACCTTTCGCCTGGAATCACTCCCCGGGTTTCGGCGACTAAAAGCCCTGAAAAAATAACGAAAAGAATAAGTGATAGCAAAATGAATACATGACTACTTTTAAATTGGGAATTCATTTATCCTCCTTTTAAGAGAATTCTTAAGACCAAAATTCTATTGAAAATAATTCAAAGGCTCTATGGGCTTTCTTGAAGGGGAAGTATAATTTTCCCCTCTTTCGGGTCTCCAATTTCTTCGGTTTTGCCCAGAAGATAATAATAACCAACCAAAGCAGCCGTAACCGCATCAAGTTCGTCCGACGTCATTTTTTCTTTAAGTCCCTCAAGACCTTTTTTCCTTAGACCCAGGCGAAGCTTGTCAGGGTTTCGCCGCGATCGGGGTAAGCCCCAAATATCCTGGGCAGCTCCTGGATAAACTTCAATTACTTTTATTCCCATGTCTTCAATTTTTTGGCTCAACTCTATACCCCTTTCGGCAAGTGGCCTCATCTGGTTTAAGACTGGAGGGAAAAAGGGAATTCGCCGTCTCTTTAGCTCTTCTTCACATTTTCTTAGATAAATTTTTCTGTCACCTTCAAGTCGAGAAACAGGAAGACTTAAAGGAGCATCAATAGCCACCAGATTTGGCCTTTTTTCCTGAATTAAAAAAAGGATTTCCCTATTTTCATAAACTATTTGGGTCGAAACTTTCATGTCAAAAAGAAAGCAGAGACCAGAAGGCCGCCGGGGTGATCCAGCTAAATCAAGGCCTAAAATGAGACAAGACTGAGGAAAAGCCATAGGGATTAACGGGAGGAAGCAATAAAATTAAAGAGAGTCTGAATCGCCTCTTTAGGGAAAAAACGACCTGACAAATTTTGGAGTTCAATCAGAGAAGTGACCTTGCTGTTTACTCCTGAAGGTAAGAGGCCGCTTGAAAGCCGATCATAGGCTTCGGCGAGAGCAATAAGGCTACTGCTTAAGGGGACAGATTCTATATTTTTATCTATAATTTCAACTTGGCGTACATAATGAAGGTAATAACCTTCCATGATGGGTTTTATTTCCTTAAGCAACGAGGCGGTCGTCGAAAGCATGACCACCTCTTTATCTTTTAAGCCAGTTTTAGGGTTTTTTATTTCATTTTGCATAAAAGAAGCTACTCTTTCAAAGAAGGGAAGATTCGTCTCCATATCCCCGGCTTGAATAAGAAGGGCTGCTGATTTTATGTTTTCAATTTCCCTGCGGCTCATTCCCATCCTTTCAGCTAGCTTTGCCGCCAGAAGAGCCACCCGAGCAGCCCTTGGTCTTTCTTCATCAGCTGATTCGAGATACTTCATCACAATGTCGAGAACACCGATATAAGCTTGAGAGAGGCTTCTCATTTTGGCTTCTCGTTGCTCAGAGACGGCACCAATAATTGCCCCGGTTAAAATAAGAAAGCCAGCCCAGGTAATAAGATTGACTAATTCGTCTCCAGAAAGGGATTGCGAGGTAGGGGTACGGCGGAGGAAAAAAAGATAAAGAGTTATAAGCAAAATACAGAGAAGGGCGGTCAAAACTCCTTGTCTTTTGCCTAAAAAATAGCCAGCTAAAATAACGGGTAAAAAGAAGAAATTTAATAAACTAAATTTGTAATGAACAAGGATGGCTACACCGATTATACCAATTAATATGATGACAACGATAAAAAGGTCAAAATGTTTTTGAAAATAATTTTTAAGACGACGCAATCACTTGCCTCCCTGCCAACTCCCCTTTTGGACCCACCTAAAAGCAATCTATCCCATCCAAAAAATTTAGTCAAATAATTTTTTAGTTTGTTAATAATCATTTAATTAGCTTGAAGTGATTAAAAATTTTTAAAAAATAACCCTCTCCGCTCAAAAAATCCGTTCTATATTTCCAAATTTTAATTATTGGTCTGAATAAATAAATAATGGGGCAAAATAGACTAAATGGGCCTGAATAAGATTGCAAACTAATCATTGACCCGAATAACGAATTCTGGCGGATTAAGAAGGTGAATTTTAACGGTACAATTATCAACGGCTCTTATGACCGACTCTCTGTATTTTTCGGGAAAGCCGGCAGGTAGGAAAAGATCAAGGATAATCCGACCAATCATTTTCCTTTCAGGATTTTTTTCCATCGACATAACTATTTTTGCTCCTTCGATCGGAATCTTTCTTTCACGACAAAAAGCCAGGAAGTAAAAACCGGCACAGCTGGCAATAGAAATAAGGAAAAGATCAAAGGGAGAAGGAGCCGTACCATCTCCTCCAGCATAAAGAGGCTGGTCGGTCATCACTTTAAAACCCTTATAGGTTGCTTCTACTTTCAGATTTTGGGGGAAGGTTACTTCGATTTTATTTTCGTTCATCTCAGCCTCCTTATTTTTTTAAAAAGAAGCGATATTTTTCAACCTTAAAGGCTTAAGGACTAATAGGGCTGATAAAATTTATTTTCTAAATTTTTGGTCTCCCTTTTTATCCCCAAAATTAACTTCCCAATTGGAAAATTTTGCCTCGAATCAGAAAAGATTGGCTAAAAGAGCCCCGAAAAGAGCCCAATAGATAATCGCTAAAGTTCGATGACGGAGGATATAACAGGTCCCCTGACGACAACCGACTAAACGAAACCAAAAATAGCCAGCAACAGCCCCAATCAAAGCCCCGATTAAAATTTTAACCATCATCTTTTCCTTTTTGGCCAATTAAAATTATAAAAAATATTTTTTCGTTTCTCTAAAAAGGTTTTCTTCTTATCAAAGGAAACCAAGCAAGTAAAGGCAAATAATTTTTATTCAAAATTGGCCTGTGGAGCCAAATCCAGCTTTTCCCCGGGTAGTTGGTTCAAGTTCCTCGACTTCCAGTATGTCCGCAGTTTTCACAGGTTGAAGCAAAATCTGGGCAATTTTCATACCTGGTTGAATTACAAAATCCTCTTGGCCAAGATTAATTAGAACAACCTTAACCTCACCCCGGTAGCCGGAATCAATAACTCCGGCCAGACAATGGAGGCCTCTAAGGGAAAGGCCACTCTTATCCCAGATCAGGCCTACGTATCCAACGGGTATAGCCATCTGTAAACCTGTGCCAATGGCCCTAACTTCTCCGGGCTTAACAGTGACCTCTTCGCAAGCAAAAAGGTCAAGACCAGCATCACCAGCATGGCTGTAAAAAGGTAATTTGGCTAAGGGATTAATCCTTTTTACCCGCAACTTTAAATTTTCCATCGAAGTTACCTCTTAACTGTAAAAATAAATGTACATGTTCGCTTCGTTATTTTAATACTATCCTTTCCTTCCTTAACTTCTTGATTTCTAAATTCCTTCAACCCGTACTTCGACAAAATATTCCCGGGCAATTTCAGCCATTTTAAGAATATCCTTGCGATCATAGGGACGGACATGAAGAAAGTGGGGATCAATCGTGTTTTTGGGGAAAAATTGCTGAAGTTGATACATTTTTGCTCCTCTGAGCCATTCACCGATTTCTTTGATTTCTTTAAAATCAATTAATGTGGGCACGACCGTTGTTCGAAACATATAGGCAAGCCCGCTGCTCCTGATTAAATCTATTGACCACTGAATGTCTTCTTCTTGAACCTTCCGGCCGATAACTCGCTCATATTTTCCTAGAGGAGCTTTAATATCCATGGCAATAAAATCAACAATTTTTTCCCGGATAAGATGCTCGAGTCGATCGGGAAAGGAACCGTTGGTATCGATTTTAACGAGAAGATTACGATCTTTAATAACGCGAATTAAAGTTTCGAGGTCCTCATCTAAAAGAGGCTCCCCGCCAGTAATACAGACAGCTTCGAGCCAGCCTTTTCGTTCATCCAAAAAAGATATAAAAAAATCAATGGGAAAAGTAGGCAAGGTTTCGGGTCTTAGGACTAAATCAGCGTTATGACAGAAAGGACAGCGAAAATTACAGCCGCCCAGAAAAACGGTCGCTGAAATATGGGCAGGAAAATCCTTAGGAGCAAATTTTTCTAATCCCTTGATCTCCACCAAGCTTCAAGCTCCTCGACCGAATTCAGAACAATTTCGACTCTTCCTTCATTTAACACTATAAATAGCGGTAAAACAATAGCTCCTTTGTCATCACGACGAATATAAGGAAGAAATTCTCGTAATCGGGTTTTTCCTTCTTTCTTAACTAAATCAACTTCATATACTCTAATTGGAAAATCCTTTAATTTTTCTTTGAAAAAAGCACATTTTTCACAGTTGGGATAGGTAAAAAGTAAATATTCCATGGTTTTTAAAGTAGCTTGGTATAGGGAGTCCGTTCCCGGAATTCCTGCTGTTTCCCATCATTCCAGGTTTTGATCGGCCTTAAATAGCCAACTATTCGCGAATAAACTTCAGTTTCAGCCCCGCAGTGAGGGCAGGTCGGATGTTGACCTTTTAAATAACCATGCCCCTCGCAAACAGAAAAGGTCGGCGTTATGCTGAAATAGGGCAACCTGGTTTCGGCTATTTTGCGAACCAGTTTTTTACAAGTTTCAGGGTCGATGGCCTCAGGCAAAAAGGTATGGAAGATGGTTCCACCGGTATAGAGTGGCTGGATATCCTGTTGATGCTGAATGGCCTCCCATACATCCCTGGTAGCATCAACATTAAGCTGGGTTGAATTGGTAAGATAAGGGAACTTGTCAGTTCCTGAGGTAATAATATTTCTGTATTTCGCCCGATCAAGGCGAGCAAATCGGTAAGCGGTAGATTCAGCAGGAGTAGCTTCCAGATTATAAAGATTCCCCGTCTCTTCTTGAAATTCCTTTAAAATTTCCCGCATGAATTGGAGAACTTCAATGGTGAACTCCTTGCCCTCAGGTGTACCAATACCCTTGCCGAGAAAATTAAGGCAGCATTCATGCATGCCGCAAACGCCAATCGTCGAAAAATGATTATCAAAATGACCAAGATAGACCAAGGTATAGGGCATAAGGCCTCGCTGGAGCATATTAGAAATGACCTCTCGCTTGGTTTCAAGGCATTCCTTGGCCAAGATCATTAAGTATTTCAGCCGAGCGAAAAACTCTTCTCTACTCTGGGATTCAAAGCCAATTCGGTTTAGATTGATGGTTACCACCCCAATAGAACCAGTGGAATCTCCTGGTCCCCAGATATTACCGGGACGCCGCATTAGTTCCCTTTGATCCAGGTTGAGGCGACAACACATGGCTCTGATATCACCGGGGTTTAAATCCGTGCCAATATAGTTTTGAAAATAGGGAATTCCGTATTTAGCGGTCGCTTTGAAGAGCAAATTGGCGATCGGCGAATCCCAATCAAAATCCTTGGTTAAATTGTAAGTAGGAATAGGGAAAGTAAAAACCCGGCCCTTCTGATCGCCCTCAAACATTAATTCCAGAAAGGCCTGATTGATCATATCCATCTCGCGCTGGTAATCACCATAGCAGGAGTCAAGTTCAACTCCACCGACGACTACTTTTTTGTTTTTCATATCCTCAGGCACAGTCAGATCAAAGGTAAGATTTGAAAAAGGCGTTTGCCAACCCCAGCGAGAAGGAACATTTAGTCCAAAAATAAGCTTTTGGATATCCTGTTTAACCTTTTCATAGGAAAGGTTATCGGCCCGGACAAAGGGAGCAAGGAAAGTATCCACGGAAGAAAAGGCTTGGGCCCCGGCAAATTCGCCCTGCATTGTGCCAATAAAATTGACCATATGAAGCGTCGCTGTTTCTAGATGGCGCGCTGGATAAGAATGAACCTGGTTAGGCACATGGCCAAAACCCTTACGCAGGAGCTGCTCCAAAGACCAGCCTGCACAATAGCCGACGATGGGATAGGTCAGATCGTGGATATGAATTTCGCCATCAAGATGAGCCCGCTTAATCCTTTCGGAGTAAAGATGATTCAAAGCAAAATTGGCCAGAACTTCTCCTGAAATTCGGGCATTGAGGCCAGAAAAACTCATTACCCCCTCATTACTATTCTCTCTAATTTTCCAGTCACGATCGTTGATATAATCCTTGATCAAGCGTTCTAGATTAAGACCTGTCTCTCGAGCTTCTCGAATATCTTTATGCTTTTCTCGGTAAAGAATATAGGCCTTGGCTACTTCATGATAACCCTGCTTCATGAGAACCATTTCTACGATATCCTGAATTTGTTCAACCGAAGGAATGGTAAATCCCCCAAATTTCTCTTCCAGAATAAAAGTGGTAATATCGGAGATATGCTTAGCCGCTTCCCGATCTTCAATTCCCTGGGAGCGCATGGCCTTAAAGACGGCTTCGGTAATTTTATCTTGGCAGAAATCGACAATTGTACCATCCCTTTTCTTAATCCTGGTAATTCCCTTGCTCATCATGGCCTTACCTCCTTATTGTCCTTTAAAAATTAAAATGATTGCTTCCTAAATTGTCCCAAAGTTTTTTCCATCCTGACCATTGTTTCTTTGGTGGATGACAGAAAATTAAATGCCATATTTTGTTATAAAAAAACAATAAATACAACATATTGGGCTAATTTGGTTCTGAATTTATACCTAAAAAATATCTTTGTCAAGTCCTTTTTTAATTTCTTTTCCAAAGCTTTATATCCTTTTGCTTAAGGCCTGATGAAAATTAAATTAATTTCTTTTTTCGCAAAGCCAGTATTTTTCCCTTTTTCAAAAAAACAGGGACATCTCCTCGGTTAGGTATGGCCAACAAAAAAGATTGACTAATTTATTGTCCCCAATCAATGGTTTAAATTAAAATTAGGAAAAACTTAGAGCCAAATACTCAGGAAAAGGCCTATGAAAAAAATTGTTTTTTTTGTTTTGATTCTTCTGATCTTTTTTTGGGGCCATCCAAGCCAAAGAATATGGTCTCGATAAAGTCAGGCTTTATTATTCCATAAAACCCAATGGCTCAATTGCCGTGACTTCCGATCTGAGCTACTGGTTTTCAGGTTCTTTCTCAACTGCCTGGATAACTATCCCTAAAAAAGATTTCCTGATGATCAACCCTTCAATCAGTGAAATTAAGGACGACCAGGAAATTCCCTATAGCTTTCGCCGAGAGACTCCAGAAATGCTTCCTTCTACTTTTGACTTTACCCATGATGGACAGGCCTATCGCCTTGCTTGGTTTTATCGAGCTAAAGATACAAGAAAGTCCTTTCGTTTGCGCTATGAAATCCATAAAGGGCTTAAAGTTTATGATAAGGTAGCTGAGTTTTATTTTAAAGTCTGGGGAAGCGACTGGGGGGTCAGACTCCCGGCTCTTTGGGTTGAAGTAACTCTGCCCATTCAAATTATTTCAAAAGAGGAAGTTAATTATTGGTTTCATCCTAAAATCAAAGGCCAAATTGGTTTAGCTAAAGATTTTAGCAAAATAATTTCCTATGCCGGCAACATTCGAGCCAGACAGGGGGTAGAAGTCAGAATTATTTTCCCCCGCTCATATCTTCAGCAACTTGACCCGGATAAAGTCATTTTAAAATCAGGGTCAGGGAAAGAAATTATTTGGCAAGAAGAGAAAAGCTGGTCGATAAAAGAGGCTAAAAGGCAAAGGATTTATCAAATTCTTTCTTCTATCTCTAAACCTCTGGCTGCAATTATTTTTATCTTTGGTCTTTTTATTCCATTAAGAATATATTTTCGTTATGGTCGGGAGCCTCATGTTCACTATGAGCTGGAATATGAGCGAGAAGTGCCTGAAGGTATTTCTCCAGCTCAAGCAGACATGGTTTTATCCCAGCAAAAAATAGTTTCGACTCGAGCCATTCTGGCCTCTACCCTTGAACTGGCACGACAGGGCTTTTTGAAAATAGAAGAGGTGGAAAGAGAAGGTTTTCTTGGAAAGAGAATTAAAGATTTTAAAATTACCTTAACAGGCAAAGCTGAATCCAAAGAGCTCAAAGACGAACTAAATTTTTTATTTCAGTGGTGGAAAAAACTAGCTGGGCCATCTGGAATTTTGATTTCAGAACTGAAAAGGAAAAATTTAAGTAACTTTAAATCTCAATTTGACAAAAAAGTTAAAAAGGCTGTCTATGAAAAAAGAAAATGGATCTGTAGTCAGGGTGAAAGAATTTTGACGATTTGGACTTTAACCTGGTTCTTTTCTCTGATCGCCATTTTTCTTGGCCTCTTTTTTTCTGGCTTATTGCCCCATCAACCGGTTACTTTGGTCCTCCCAGCTGCCTTGTTGCTCAATTTTTTGGTGAGCCTTTTTTCCCACAAGGCTGTCCGACAATATAGCTCAGAGGGAAAGCTAATAGCCCTTCGTTTAATGGCCCTTAAAAGGTTTCTCAAGGATTTTTCCTTGATCACCGAACACCCTCCGGCTTCTTTCATTATTTGGCAAAAATATCTCATTTTTGGCGTGGTCCTTGGGGTAGCCAAAGAAGTTCTTCGAGCCATGAAAGAACTCAAAATTCCTGCGGATTCAATCAGCTGGTTTTCTCCCCTCCTTTTATCCACGACTACTAATTTTGATAATGCCTTTGAAAGCTTTAATTCTTCTCTTCACTCTTTTTCTCAGGCTTTTTCAAGCACCGTAGCCCCTTCAACCAGCACAGGTTCTTCAGGTGGTGGAGGGGGAGGGGCAGGTGGTGGCGGCGGCGGAGCTCGCTAAAATATAATTTGGGGAAGTTTTTCTGAGGAGGGAAAGAATGAATATTTTTTTAAAGGCTTTAATTTTTCTCGCTCTTTTCTCCCTACTTCATTTCGGCTATCAAGTTACGCGGTGGCCTTATTTAAAACCATTTTGTGGCCTTAACGAGTCAATCTTCCAGCATCTTAAAATGGCCTATTGGGCATACCTTCTTACGAGTTTGATCGAATTTCCAATTGCCAAAAAAAGAAAAATCAATCCTTTGAATTTCTGGATACCCCGATTCTTATCAGCAATCTTCCTACCTTGGATAATCTTTCTCATTTGGTATTTAGGGCCAGCCCTGATTGGAAAGCTTAATCCCTCTTATCTCGAATTGATCTGGGCTGTCACTGTGACCTATCTGTCAGTGCTATCGGTCAGAATCATCGAAAAGCATTTTGAAAACATCCAACTTTCTTTTTGTTTTAACATTCTGGTTTTTCTGCTTTTAATTATTTCTGCCCTTTTATATATTGCTTTCAGCTATCAACTTCCCTGGATTGACGTATTTAAACCTCCAGAAATTTTTTAAAAAGAGACTGCTCCTTCTTTTCATTTTAAAGAAAAAAAATTTTTAAGTCACTTTTTTGAATTTATCTTCACTTTTTTGAATTCACTTTCATTTTTTTGAACAATGTCCAATCTTGAGTCTAATTTCTTTTTTAGAAGTAGTTATGAGTTTTAACAAAAGATCCCTCAAGGCTAATTTACGATTAAAATTCAAATTATTGAATTATATCTAAACCTTCATTTGTCGCCAAAAATATCAAGGACTTAACAAAAAAAATCTTTTCCAAAGCCTAATTCCAATATTTTCAATGGCTTACAAATTTTTTAGGTTACATCAAGGCTTTTTCTCAAATTGGCCCTATTTTTGCTGAATGTTTTTTGAGTGGGACGACTGGAAGAAGAAATCACAGTCGTGGCTTCCGCTCCTGTTGTTCAGCCGAAGAAAGTCCAAGTAACTAGCACAGTCAGTATGGCCCAGATTCAACAGCTCCCCACAGCCCGAGACCCTTGGGTTATCCTTCAGCTTCAGCCTGGCATTCAGGTTGACCGGGAAAATGTCGGAGGCTCTGAATCGGGTCAGCAATCCAGCTGGCAGGTTCGGGGAACCACTTCCAATGAATGGAACCTTGATGGCGTTAATGTCACCGACCTCAGCTCTGGTTCTTCCCCTGGTTACTGGGATGTGGATATGTTTGAAGAGATAAGCATTACCACCGGTTTGATTGACATTGAATCTCGATATGCGGGAACTTCAATTAATATTGTCACCCGTCGAGGTGGTAACAGAATGAGTCTGGCCGGCCGTTTCTATCTCACCGATGAAAAATTCCAGAATAAAATTTCTCCTGAAAGAATTGCTGAACTTGGAGTCCCTGGTTATAACCGGATTATCGAAATCAAGGACTATGGCTTCAATCTTGGCGGCCCTCTGATTAAGGATAAAATCTGGTGGTGGGGAGGTTATGCCATCCAGGATATTAAAACAACGGTTATCACCGGCGTCCGAGACGATACTTATCTTACGCAATTGGCTTTCAAGTTGAATTTCCAGCTCATTCCTAATAACCGGGCTGAGCTTTTCGTTCATGCTGATAAAAAATTAAAGTTTGGCCGAAGTTCTTCGCTCAACTTCCCTCCTGGCTGGAACCAGCATGGTAAATACCATTTCGGTAGCCCTATATACAAATTCCAGGATGATCATATGTTTGGCGATAAGCTCTTCCTTTCAGCCAAGCTCGGCTATACCGACCAAGGTTTTGGCATG
>CALLJL010000017.1 GCA_938092135.1 uncultured bacterium | reverse complement strand
TCTTACTCTGGGCATGCCCATGGCAAAAGGAAATTCCTCGCCTCTGGCTTCAGCCGGCTGCGGTTGCTGTTTCTTCCGCCACTCTTCGATGGTCTTCTGGCCTAAATCTCTAGGCCTTCCCTGGGGAATATCAGGGTCATTAATTCCTCCTCGTCCAGAAGGCCTTCCCGTTACTTGGGGACCAAATGGACCTCCAGGCATTCCTAGACCTCGGCCGCCGAAGCCGCCAATTGTTAAAACTGGGCTTTGGTTGAAATAAACTGCGAGGGTGTCATCATAACCATAAACAATGGGACTTGACTTATCGACCACCTCAGCTTTGTAAATGCTGCCTCGAGCCCAGAGATTCTGGGTCTGTCTGATATTCACCCCTTGAGCCAGTCCGAAGTGAATAGGCAGGGAACAGCTATTGGTTAAGGTGATGAAAACTCCGCCCTCCTTAAGAAATTCCCGCAAATGGAGAATTCCTTCGAGTTCCAGACCACCCCGAATATCATCGGTTGAATCCTGAACGCCAATATTTGGAGTTAAATCTGATTTTTTCCAGGGTATGGGGCGATCGCCGGTCACACCCTGAACAAGGCTCAGAGCATCGGCCAAAGAAGGTCCGAAAATGATTACATCCCATTTATCTTTAAGTCGAGCTGTATCCCTAACTGTGTGAACTGAGATGTAATCATAGGGGATTTTCAATTCATCGAGAGCGATTCTTACCCAACCCTCTGTCTGAGTATTTTGCCAGGTATGCATTAAGGCGACGCGAGGCAGAATTGATTCATGAGTTGGAACATTAGGCAAGGTGGCTGAGGCGAAAATGTTAACTCCATATTCTTTTCCGGCTGAGTCGAGTCGAGCGGTTATATCGCCTGAGTTTTCAGATTTTTTAATGATAAAAGATCCGGCATTGAATTTCTTCCCTTCGAGTTCAAAGGCTTTTTCAGCAATATGCATTTTGATGTCCTTTAAGGCGAAGCGGAAGGTGACAAGCTGATTGTCGGCATTATGATTGATGATATAAGCTTGAACTTGACCGGAACCAAGTTTGATTATTCCTCCTGGAGCTTTAATTTCTCCCTCAATAAGCTTCATAGGCACAGAGAGAATGGAGACATCTTCAATTCTTTCTGTTTTCACGTTGAAAAGCGGCCCGAGGGTCCAGCCAACATCGTCATAGGGACGCGGGTCATTAACATTAAAATACTGTCGGTCCAAAAGCATATCAGCCATTCGTGAATAGGGTTGATCCATGCGGACAATATAACTTCCAGCAGGATATTCCTTATCTTTGATCTTGAAAGGTTTAGAGGCCTGATGGATTTCAATTCCCTGTTGTTGCAAAAGGCGAAGCAGGCGGGCCTGTTGACCCGGCCTTTGATCGTCAGCGGGAAAAATATAGGCGGCTGGGCCTTCATTATAAGCTTTGGCCACAGCTCGTTTGCTTTTCAAATAAAAATTTTCCATAAATTTTTCTTTATGAGTGGCGACATAATTCATGGCAACTAAGAGAGCACTTTGCTGGAGATTGACATTATTTCTAATAGACCAAAGGGTCTGACGAAGGGGAGGATTGGGTCGATACCAATCTCGTGTTTCGCTGGCTGTTATTACCCGGGTAGAGCCATCGCCGGCTCCTTGAGTCTCATAAAATCGACCGATGGCATTATGACCATTAGCGACGTAAAAGAGGTAATTGGGAGCCCAGCCATCGTAAAAGCCATGGGTCCAGACGCCGGGGACACCTTCTTTTGTAAGTTCATTAATTTCTTGATAAGCAAGAATATGCCATTCATCGATGACGATAGGATCGAGCCAGGCATTATAGGGACCTGTTCCAGTGGAAACGTAAAGGTGGGAGATGGATTCATGGAGATCATGGAAGACTTGGGGATGAAAATCGAAAAAGACCTTAGTTGTATAGCGGGATAAAGCCAGGGCCTGAGCAATGTAATCCCGGTTATTATCATGGGCGACATATTTTCCCCAATAAATCAGCCTGGTAGGATAATTGGCTTTTGGGTCTTTTCTTCTGGCCATCGCAATATCGACATATTTATCGCGGCCATCTGGTTCAAGAACAGGCGTAATTAGAACAATGCAGTTGTCTCGAATAGCTTTGATAAAGGGAGATTCATCAACGGCCAGACGATAGGCAAGCTCCATGAGCATCTCCGGGGCACCTGTTTCCCCCGAGTGCAAACCGCCAGTGGCCCAATAAATAGGTTTGGCCTGCTTAATTAATAGCTGGGCTTCTTCATCCTTTATTTTTCTCGGATCGGCTAATTTGGCATTTATCTCCTTATATTTATCCAGGTTTTTTATTGTTTGTTCATCAGATATGACAACCACAATCCAATCGCGTCCCTCTTCGGTTTTACCTACGGTAAAGACTTCAACACAGGGTGAAGCCTTGGCCAATTCGCGCATGTAATTATAAATTTCATGGGTGTAACTGAGGACATCAGGAGCTCCGGCGATCCGGCCCAGTACTTCAAGGGGGGTGGGTATTCCAGGTGCGTAGGGTAGATAATTCACATATTTAGTGGAAAAATGAGGATCGGTTGTAGCTTCCCTGATTTTCTTGGTATACTCTTCATGGATTTTTTGCTGAGAAAAGGCGGGGCGGACTAGCCCTCTATTGGCTATAAACACAACGGTCGAGATCAAAAAAATACTTAGAATTTTTTTGGCCATCTCAGGACTTAAAAATAGATGGCGAATTCTGCTCATTTTTGCCTCCTTTTGATTTTAGAGCTTAAATTCTTTCCTTAACATTGAAAATAAAAAATATTTTTTTTAAAGCCAAAAATCAATAGAAAACTTATTCTCTTAGAATAAACTTTTCCTCTAAGATCAGAACATGCAGGATTATTCTTTCTTTTCCTTGATATTGCCAAGAATTTCTTATTTTTGCTCCAGATAATCTTATTCTTCCACAATTTCCTTTTGCCAACTTGATAAGCATTATTAATTATTAGGTAATTTTCTCTTCATCGCTTTGAGAATTAGAAAAATAAAGCCTCCAAAATTAATACCGAGAATGATGATCATCCAAATGATTAGTTTCATCTTTTGATCTCCTCAGATGAAATGACAGTCTTGCTAGCAAGGAAGTTATTGGAAGCAATTAAAAGGACTAAGAGAACAAGCCATTGAAATATGATTGTTCCAGCTGTAGCCACGGAAAAGGGATTCCACCAGGTTCTGGGGTTTGAGGAAATGGCCACATAAAACCACCAGGTGGTAAGGACGATAAAAATTGCCGGGGCCACATAAGAAATAATTATTGACCACCAGCGGCCTATTTTAATATCGCCACAGGGATTAAGGATTTCTTGACGCACCCTTTCTGGGTTGAAGCGACGGATAGCCAAAATTGTAAAGAAGCCGCTGACTAAAAGGGCTAAACCCCAAACCCAGTCTTGATTATTAAGAAAATCGGGAAAGATGGCTGAAGGTATGCCGAGTAAAAAACAAGCCGTCGTCATCAAAATAGTACTTTTCTTCCGGTCTGAACCGAAGTCAATCAAGGTTCTTATGCCCACCTCAACCTGAGCAATGAGAGAACTTAAAGCAGCAAAAACCATGGCCAAAAAGAAAATGGGAGCGATAATGGTCCCTCCAGGCATGCGGGGGAAAAGACCGGCCAGAGAAATAAAGGTCAAGCCGGTATTACTCCCGGCCATAACTTCTTGGGCAGCTTCAGGAGAGGGCAAAAGGGCAAAAATGGTTGGAATGACCGCCATAGCTGCTAAAAGAGCCGCAGTCTGGTCACCGAAGCCAACTATAAGGCAATTTTGCGAAATATCCTCTTTTTTCTTAACATAAACAGAATAGGTAAGCATCAGGCCCCAGCCGGCGCCGGTTGACCAGGCAGATTGAGTGAAGGCTTGAAGCCATGTAGCCGGATCTTTAAGCTTGCTCCAATCGGGGATAAAAATATATTCTAAACCAAGACGAGCTCCACTAAGAGTGATTGCTCTAAGTGCGGCGATTAAAAGAAAGATGAAGAGAGCTGGGACCATTACTTTAGTAACTTTTTCGACCCCTCCTTTTATTCCCTTGTATAAAATTAGGCCTGTAACAAAAATGGCAATAAATTGATAAAAAAGGTTTTCCCAGGGAGAATGAAGGAATTTATTCCAGAGAGCCTGGGTATCGACTCCAGGTTTGAAAGCCCCTTGGAAAGCCAAAAGGGTATATTTAAGACACCAGCCCGTGACGACAGCATAATAAAAAGTTATAAGTAGGCACACAGCTACCATCCAGGCTCCCATCCAAGTAGACCGACGATCAACAAAATCACGGAAGCTACCGATTGGACCAAGGCGAACAGTTCGGCCCATGGCCATTTCGCTCATTAATAGCGGAGCCGACCAAAGAAATAAAGCTAAAATGTAAATTAAGATATAAGCCCCTCCTCCATAGAGAGCGACCATTCGAGGAAAACGCCATATATTCCCTGTGCCAACAGCCATACCTATAGCCGCAGCTAAAAAGCCCCACCGGCTAATGAATTCATCAATTCGATCCTTTGACATTGACCTTTGCCTCCTTTTCCATTCTTCTTTCCAATTTCAAAATCCTGTGGTTAACTTTTTATCATTTTTTCCATAAATATCACAAGAGGGTGAACGCCTTTTTGAGGTAATATTTTATTTGGCCTGAGAAGAAATTAAGTCAATTTTTGCTTGGGAAATAAATTTTTTTAAGAAAGAAAAAATTTCAACTTTGAATTACTTAAGGCTTGCTGAGCAATGGACATAGACCAACCAGAAGCAGAGTCTCTAAAAGCTTGATGATGCTTTTTAAATGAACCGATAAATTTGTGATTGAAACTTTGAAAGAGTTAACTAAAAAACCTTATTAAAATAAATTAAAAAACAATTTAAGTTAAGGAGCATTAAAGAACATTTGAATAAATTCATTTAATCACGTAAAATAAAAAATTCATAATAAAATTTTCACAGGAATTTAATCAATCGAGGGAGGTAATTATATGTTTTCTATTGAACCAAAAACGGTTTTCTCTCTCAGTAATCCTTTATCTTTCATTTTAGATAAAGAGCCCCGCGATTTTCAGCCTCAGGATTTTCTGCGGGTCATCGAACAGAAAGAAATTAGGAAAATAATCTTTCATTATGCTGGCCTTGATGGCAAACTCAAAGAACTATGGATACCAGCGATGGACCCTAAGCGAGTGGAAATCGCTCTACTTGACGGTGAAAGAGTTGATGGTTCTTCCCTTTTTAAAGGCTTAATTGATGAAAGCCTTTCTGATTTGTATGTTGTCCCTGTTTATCGAACAGCTTTTCTCAATCCCTTTGATCCCCATAGCTTAGATTTTTTCTGCCGTTATCTTACAGCTGAAGGCGAGTTAGCTCCTTTTGCGCCTGATAATATTCTGGCCAAAGCGGTAGCTAATTTTCGAGCCAATTCTGGTCTGGAGCTTTTAGCTTTGGGAGAGCTCGAATTTTACCTTATTAAAGAGAAGACAACTTATTTTTATCCCAATCAGAAGCAGAGAGCTTATCATTCGGCTCCGCCCTATTTGAAAAGCGGAGAAATTCTCGACGAAATTCTTCGACTTTTAACTCAAACTACTGGGGCAGTTAAATATGCCCACGCGGAAGCAGGCTATATAGAGTCAGTAAGAAGCGATAATAGGGAAATAATGGGCAAAGAGGCCGAACAGCTCGAAATCGAATTTCAACTCCGGCCCATTGAAGAAATGGCCGATTGGCTGGTACTTGCCCGCTGGCTAATAAGGCAGGTTGCCTTCAAATATAATTGTCTGGCCACTTTTACACCCAAACTTGAAGAAGGGGTTGCGGGAAATGGTTTTCACATTCATCTTGAACTCCGGCGCGAAGGGAAGAACATTATAGTTGGACCAGATGGAAATTTGACTGAAGAAGCCAAACGATTGATTGGCGGCCTGATTTTTTATGCCGATACACTGACAGCCTTTGGTAATACCGTCAGTTCTTCTTATCTTCGTCTGGTTCCCCATCAGGAAGCTCCAACCCGAATTTGTTGGAGTGATTTCAATCGTAGTGCTTTGATCAGGGTGCCTTTGGGATGGAGAAATGAGAAGAATTTAGCCCTGATGGTTAATCCTTTGACTTCGATACCGGAGGAAAAAAGAGTTTCGCAGCAAACAATCGAGCTCCGTAGCCCCGATGGAAGTGCCCATGTTTATTTGCTTTTGGCGGGAATTACCATGGCCATCGATTGGGCCTTTCGGAAAGATGATTCTCTTTTTCAACAGGATTGGCCTTTGGAATTAGCCGAAAAATATTATGTTAAGGGCAATGTTTTTAGTGACCCTGAAATTCTTGAAAAGTTACCCCTTCTTCCTTCAAGCTGCGTTGAGAGCAGCCGCCTTTTATTAGCCAAACGCCATCTTTACGAGAGAGATGGAGTTTTTCCACCAGCAATTATTGATTATATAGCTTCATTGCTGGCTGCTGAAGATGATGAGGTTATGAATGAAAAACTGGCCAAATTGCCGGCCGATGATCGACTTCATGAAACGAGAAGGATTATGCACAAGGACCTCCATCGCCACTAAAATAGGGACACAAACATTTTTCCAAATTGAGCACGCAGATATCTTTTGGCTCCTAAATAATTAAAAGGAATTAAACCATTATCTAAAGTAGAACAAAAAACTATAATTCATCATTCGTTAACCTAAATTGAGGGGGAAATATAATTTTTTAATTGAATGATCAGCGAGAGGAAAAATTTTTTCATCGACGGCCCTTTTCTTATCTTTTATTTTGCCTAATCTAATTTTAGCCTAGTTTAAGCAATTTAAGTTGACTTACTCCTTCTGAAATTTTCTCTGCTTTTCAAATTCTCGAGAGAGGCAACGCCAAAGAGAATTAAATCTTTCTTGCTTTTCCATATAAAGGGAGATAAGTTCTGGCTGAGGTTCTATGATTTCTTCTTCAAGTTTAATCAGCTCTTTGGCTATCTCCTGGATGCTGATTTTTTGTCCCCTTTGATTTAAATAAATCCACATTGCTTGAAGAGCTGCCCCGAAAGCGGCTGCCTCTGTTTCCTTTAATCGCCTCATGGGCGTTTGAAAAGCCGAAGCGGCTATTTCCAACCACAGACGGCTTCGGGAGCCGCCGCCTGTTACCCTAAAATCCTCCGGAGCTTGGTAAAGGGCCTTGATTCGGGCTAAGCCATAGCCCAAATTTAGAATAACTCCTTCATAAATAGCTCGAATAAGGAAGGGAAGCGAGAAAGTTTGACGGTTTAATCCAAAAATAACACCGCATCCGAAAGGTAAAACTGGGACCCTTTCTCCATCAATAAAAGGAAGGAGAATAAGACCGCCTGCTCCAGGTGGAGCTTTTCTGGCTTCCTCTTCCAATTTTTGAAGAGAATAACCTATGGCCCTTCGGGTGAGCTCTGTTACATTTGTGACATTCATCGTGCAAAGAAGGGGAAGCCAGGCGCCAGTACTATCACAAAAAGTAGCAATTTCGCCGCGATAATCGAGAACTGGTTTAGGTGAATAGGTGTATATTGTCCCCGACGTGCCTAAGCTGAGAGTAAAAATGCCAGGAATGACATTTCCCGTGCCTATAGCCGCCATCATATTGTCGCCCCCGCCACTGGCGACAAGAACTTTGTCTAAATTAAAGGCATCGGCAATTTCCCTTTTTATATATCCCGCTGGTTCAATTGGATGGAGTAGAGTGGGGAGTTTATTGATTAAATCGGGGTCGATTACATTGATGATCTCCGGATGCCACCTCAGCTTCCTGACGTCCATCAAGCCTGTACCCGAGGCGTCGCCGTATTCAATGCATTTTTTCCCAGTTAAATAGAAATTCAAATAATTATGGGGAAGCATAACTGTATTAAGGCGACGGTAGTTGTGGGGCTCATTTTTTTTCAGCCAGAGAATTTTAGAAGCGGTATAACCCACAGCCAAATTAAGACCGGCCAGTTGAATAAATCTTCTTTTTCCCCCAACTGCTTTAACAATAAAATCTGTTTCTTCAGCCGTTGAGGTGTCATTCCAAAGCTTGGCCGGTCTTATAACTTGACCCTTTCGGTCAAGAGGTACAAAACCATGTTGTTGGCCGGATATTCCCAAAGCAACAATGTTTTTGGCTTTAAACTGCTTCTTTTTATCCGCCTCTTTTAAAGCCATTTTTAATGAATTATGTAAAGCCTTTACCCAGGTTGCTGGATCCTGTTCACTTTCCCCTGCCTTCAAGTTTAGAACAAATTGGTGAGGGGCATAACCTCTTCCGATTACCCGGCCAAATTCGTCTACTATAAGTGATTTGGTGCCTTGAGTTCCTGAATCGAGGCCGATGAAGTAAATCTTTTCAGTCATTTTACCTCCGCTAAGTTTTATTTATGGCTTATTTTAAATCAGGCCTGACATCATTTGAAGATTGATTCATTAAACCTTGCTAATTGGATAATTTGGTTACATTTTTTACCTAGAACAATCTAGGGATAATTAATTTTCTGAGGTCAGATTATAAAAAAAATTGACACAACTGAAAGGAGAGTATATATCAAGGCTAAATTTAGGTTGGTGAAAAATGCAGCTCGGAACAATAGATTTTATTATTATTAGCTTTTATCTTTTAATCAGCCTAGGTATAGGCATATACTTTCGACGCCTGGCCACCCGCAGTGTCTCTGATTTTTTTGTTTCTGGCCGCAATATTCCCTGGTGGTTAGCCGGAACATCGATGGTGGCCACCACCTTTGCCGCTGATACTCCCTTGGCTGTTACGGGCCTTGTAGCTCGTAATGGCATCGCTGGTAATTGGATATGGTGGAGTATGGCCTTCAGTGGTCTATTAACAGTTTTCTTTTTTGCCAGGCTCTGGCGGCGTTCCCAGGTTCTAACTGATGTTGAATTTGTGGCTATTAGATATAGCGGCTTCGCCGCTCGCTTTCTCCGCGGCTTCCGCGCCTTTTATTTGGGTCTTATTGTTAACATTATTGTCATGGGTTGGGTCAACCTGGCCATGGTCAAAATTTTTATCCTTCTTTTTAATCTCTCCAAGTTTCAGGCCACCTTGCTTACCCTCGGGGTAATGCTTATAACCGCAGCCATATCGACCCTGGCCGGCCTCTGGGGGGTCTTGGTCACTGATTTTTTTCAATTTATCCTGATGATGAGCATGGTTATTATCCTGGCGGTTTATGCCGTCCATTCTATTGGTGGCCTGCCCAGTTTAGCCCATCAGATTGATGTTATCAGCCAGAATTCAGGTCAAACGGGTTCACTTCTTTCCTTCTGGCCGGCTCTTAATTCCACCTGGATGCCCCTGCTCACTTTTTGTGTTTATCTTTTTGTTAACTGGTGGGCTTCATGGTATCCCGGGGCTGAGCCGGGTGGGGGAGGGTTCATTGCCCAGAGAATTCTCTGTGCTCGCGACGAGCGCCACTCTCTTCTGGCCACCCTTTGGTTTAATATCGCCCATTATGCCCTTCGTCCCTGGCCATGGATTTTAGTGGCCCTTGTGGCCATGGTTAAATATCATGGGGATGCTTCTTTTGCTTCTGATCCAGAATCAGGCTATATCAGAGTAATGCTGGCTGTTTTGCCTGGTTTATTTCGTGGTCTAATGGTTGCTGGATTTTTGGCTGCTTATATGTCGACCATAGCTACCGAACTGAACTGGGGCGCAAGCTATCTCATCAATGATCTATATCGACCCTTCCTGGCGAAAAATCGGAGCGAAAAGCATTACGTCATCGCCTCGCAGATAGCCACGATAACTCTGATGCTTATGGCCAGCCTGGTCTGTTTCTTTCTGGAATCCATCGCTGATGCCTGGAAATTTTTGATTGCCCTGGGAGCAGGAACTGGGTTGGTTTATTTGCTTCGCTGGTTTTGGTGGCGGATTAATGCTTGGAGTGAAATTTCCGCCATGATCGCAGCTCTAGTCAGTTCCTTCACTTACCAGCGGATATTTGGCTGGCAAGAAAGCGATCCCCTTGAATTTGCTTATCTTGTATTGGCAACGACAGCTACGACCACTGTCATTTGGGTATTGACCACTTTTTTAACCAGACCGGAGCCCAGAGAAGTTTTGCTCGATTTTTATCGAAGGGTTAGGCCAGCTGCGGCTCTTTGGAAGCCCATTGTACGGGAGGCGAAAGATGTGAAACCCGATAAGTATATCCTGGCTAATTTCCTTGACTGGCTGGCCGGAGTGGCCATGATTTATGCTTTTCTTTTCGGCCTTGGCCACCTTATCTTTTCGCGCTGGCTGGAGGCAATTTCTTTTTTCATCTTGGGTATTGCCTGTGGCTATTTTATTTATCGGGATCTTACCCGTCGGGGCTGGCAAACTGTCCTCGAATAAAGCTTAAATCTTTATCAAAAGTTGCCCCTGGCTTAAATAAATTTAATTTGAAATTTTGGAAAAGAAATGATGAAAAAAATTTTTTTTAATAATAGTTGACAAATGACAAAAAAATCTTATATTGTAAACTGAAGAAGGAGAAAATGGGACCTCCTAAGCAAAAGGGCATAGTTGATGAATCCTTTCCTTATAGATTGAGAGCAGCCCGCATTAAGGCCGGCCTAAGTCTCGAGGACCTGGCCAAGAAACTCGGGGGGGTGGTCAGTCGACAAGCGTTGGCTAAATACGAAAAGGGGATAATCCATCCTTCCCCCCGGGTTCTTTCCCACCTCCTCCAGGTCCTCGAGATCCCTCCTCCTTCAGTTGAATTATATGATTTATATATTCCTGACGAAGAGAAAGAAAATTTTTCGGCTGGTAAGCCGCTTGCTTGTCTATTAATAAAACAAGATATAGAAGATCAAGAATTAATCCAAAAAACATATGAAGGAATGTTGTCTGAAAAATTGGAAAGGCCAGGCATAGAGCTTCCCTCAAGAAGAGCCGCGAAATTGAGGTCTTCCTCAATGATAGAACTGAATTTAATTCAACCTAGAGAAGAGGACATCACCATCAGACCTGAGACAAAATTACCTCATAAACAACTATTGGCTTTGAAAATGAAGCTGGCTGAAAGGATGGCCAAATATCTTTGGCTTGAAAGGCTGCTAGGAATGGAGATTATCTTCAAATCACCCTTCAAACCTGATGAAACCTTCCTTCTTCGGTCAGCGTCTGATGCTGAAAGGGCGGCTAATCAATTGCGGGGCCATTGGAATTTAGGGATAGGAGTGGTTGTTAATCTTTTGGCTTTTCTTGAGGACCTCGGAATTAAGACCTTTAAAATAGAAGGCCCAGAGGAATTTGAAAGTATTTGCGGTTATTATTCTGGCCATCCCTTTATTGCTGTCAGCGCCAGCATGCCGGTTGATAGAATCAGGTTTAAAACCTTAAATGAGCTGGCCCATATTCTTTTTGGTTTTGCCCAATCGCCCGAACAGCTCAAACTTTATGCCCATTTTGCCGGTGCTTTCCTGCTGCCAGCCCAAAAGCTTGAGGAATATTTTCTACCTGTTGGCCGAAGGATTGCTATAAGCGAATTAGCTGAAATTAAACTCAGATACGGAATTTCTCTCCAGGCAACAATGCATCGGGCCCTTGACCTCGGCCTAGTCACTGAAAGAAGGTTTCGCTCCTTTAGGGAATTAATGGCCGAAAAAGGCTGGCTTCGATATGAGCCTGTGGAATACAAAGGTGAGGAGAATCCTGTTCGTTTCCGGAGAATGCTTCATTATGCCGTCTCCTCCGGCATTCTTGACCTTGAAACAGCAGCCTTTCTGGGTGAAATGAAGCCAGAGGAGCTGAAAGAGGAAATGGGAGATATCTTTTGAATTTAGAATTTATTAAACCCGGAAATATAAATATAAAACAAAATAAAGGGAGGATGTTGATGGGAACCATCTTTTGGCCAAAAATAATCCCGCCTTAGCAATAGAGAAGATTCAAATTTTATTTTTTCAATAATTTTCAAAAAAATTTAAGGAGGAAAAAAGGATGGATAGACTTTTTAAAATTTATCTGGAGGGGATGATTATTGAGCCCCCTCAAATATCAGGGGAAATGGTTCTTTTTCCCTTAAAATCAAAGGAAAAAGAAGGTCCAGATTATATAACTTTATCAGAAGCCATCGAAAAAGACCTTATTGAAATAACCGAAGTCAGTGCTGGTGGGTCTGTTCCGGAACTTAAGGCTACTAACAAGGGAAAGGAGGCTGTTCTCATTCTTGATGGGGAAGAAATTATCGGAGCCAAACAAAATCGGGTGTTAAACACAACAATTATGATTGGTCCCGAATCGACCATTATTATTCCTGTTAGTTGCGTAGAAAGAGGTCGCTGGTCTGGACATTCCCTTAGAATGGAAAAATCAAAAAATTTTATGATGTTTTCGACCAGATTCAAGAAGGTTAAAAGTGTTGATCTTTCTCTTGAGCGAGAAAGACAATTTAGGGCCGACCAGATGGCTATCTGGGATGATATAGCCTATAAAGCCATGAAACTCGAAGTCTTTTCTCCAACCGAGGCCATGGAAGATATCTATGACTTTCGAGAGAAAGATCTAGAAGCCTACATAAAGCCTTTTAAATTGATCCCTGAACAAAAGGGTCTCCTTGTCTTTATCGGAAATAAAGCGGCTGGCCTTGATTTTGTTTCTCGGGAAAAAGCCTTTGCCCAGCTTTATCAAAAATTGCTCAGAAGCTATGCCATCGAAGCGTTAATAGCTGAATCTGAAGAAAACGATATTGGCAGGAGTCGAAAAAGAAAAGGAGAGACAAATTTGGATCAGCCCAATGAAACTTGGGCTAAAGAATTTCTGATGGAAGCTGCCCGTTGTGAAGAGAAAAGATTTCCCTCCGTTGGGCTTGGCATTTCTTGTCGTTACCGAGGAAAAAGGATTATTGGCGCTGGACTCGAAGTCGATAGCTCAATTCCCCACCTAGCTTTTTTCAGCCTTGAAGAAGGTGAAAATTTTGAGGACAGCTTTGAAGGCGAAGATAGCTTTATCCGGTTTAGCACCAGGAAAAAGTTGTTGTTTTCCAGATAAATAAGTAAGCTTTTTCAATAGCCGTGGCCAGTTGGGGGTTAGCTGTTTTGATGGCTCGATGAATGGCATGCGCAAATTCATGGACAAGAATATGCTCTCCAAAATAACGAGTTCCAGGAATACCTAACAGGTTCTCCTCGCCGCAGGTAGTATAGACACCGCCCAATCCTCTGGCTCTTTGATTCCAGTACTCGGCGTCAGTCATCTGACGAATCTTTTCATAATTTCGGATTTCGGCTTCTGTAAGTCTTCTGTCGCCGAGCTCTGGTCTTTTCAGATTTTTATATTCCGGTATATCTGACATTTGCTGATTAACGCCAATTATGCCTACCTTCTGTCCTTATCTGATTAATTGCAAGCGGATATCGGGTCTTTCAGATAGCATATGAATAATCATGTCTCTCGCTATTAGAAGAGCAGTGTGGGAAACCTCTCTGGAAGCAATAACTGGAGTACCCATAGCGTCGCAGTGTTTTTCGTAGAAAGGATCAAGAGCGAGCTTCAGGGACGGCTTGGAAATAAGATAGCTCGAGAGATCATTGATAAATTGTTTGGCTGGGTGAACCAGTTTATCTTTTTCCTAGGCATTTAAACAAAAGGGAGATATAAACAAAAGCATATTTATTAACAGAAAAAGACATATAATTATTTTTTTATTTGTCATTTCTACCGCATCTAAATTGAGTTACTGGGAGGGACAAAAATAATACCTTTTCTCCAATAAATTCTTAGGGCCGAAACTGACTAAGCTCGATATAATTCAGAGAAATCAGGCCTTGGTAGCCAGAAAGATGGCCAGGCCCATCTGTTTAATTTGGTCCAGAGTTTCCTCGATTTCATCGATATGTTTATCCTCGTCTTGGAGAATGGATTCAAGAACTTCCCTGGTGGCGAAATCGTTCACTTCGCCAGCCAACTTAATTGCTTCGTTGTAAGCTTTAATGGCGTCAAACTCAGCCTTATGGTCATGGGCGAACATCTTAGGGACTTCATCACCAATGTTAATTTTACGAAGCTCGCTCACAATGGGTCTTCCTTCAAGAAAAATAATGCGTTTAATTAATTTTTCAGCGTGACGCATTTCTTGAATAGCCCTTTGCTCAATGACTTTGGCTAATTTCTCATAGCCCCAGCTCTCACATATTTCAGCATGAACCATGTATTGATTGATGGCTGTAAGCTCGTCCGCTAATAAAGAATTGAGTGTTTCAATTAGTTTTGGATCTCCTTGCATTTCTTAACTCCTTTAGTAATATTTTATCCTTTATTTAAGGAAAGTTTTATTTTATTAATTTTAAAATAAAAAGCAAGAGTTTAAATTGGCCGTTTTAAAATAGATGGAACTAATTCCTTATTCCCCCTAAAATCAAAAATAATTATTTTATTTTTTAGTTTGGCCCATTCAAATTAAACGCAAGGGTCTATCAAAGATATTTAGAAGAGCCAGCAACTGTTCTCTAAAGGTTATTTTCTTCTTTTTTGGCTTCAGCACAGATGATCCCCCGGGGATTGAAGCATTTATTACAGGAAATGCATTTTGAAGTTGAAGCTTCACCCCGTTCAAATCGGGCAATGAGATCGGGTTCCCGGATAAATGGCCGACTCATGGAGACCATATCCACTTGACCCTCGACTATAATTTTTTCCATAATCCTGAAGCTCCGGAGTCCACCCAGGCCAATAATTGGAATTTTGACTTTTTTCTTGATTAAACTGGCGGCAGGAACAAAGTAACCTTGTTCTTCCTCTGGCCTTAGCCCTGGCCACATTGATCCCTTTCCTGACTCAGCTGAACCGCCACTCACTTCAATGGCCGCTAAACCTTCCTGTTCCAACATTTGGGCCACCTTAATAGCTTCTTCAATTTCAAAGCCCTGAGGAAGATAATCACTGGAATTAAGTTTGGCGATAACGGGGAAATCCTCGCCTACTTTTTTCCTAATTCCTCTCAAGATCTCTAAAATTATCCTGGTTCTATTTTCTAAGCTCCCTCCCCATTGATCCTGCCGCCGATTGGTATAGGGCGATAAAAAACTTGAGAGAAGATAGCCGTGGGCACAATGAAGCTGAACGCCATCAAAATCGGCCTCTTTGGCCCGTCGAGCTGCGGCCACAAAAGCCTGAATAACTTCTTCAATTTCGCCTTGGCTCATTTCTCTGGGCATAACTTGGTAGACAGGTTCATAAACGGGTGAAGGGGCTAGCGGCTGGCAGCCACAGATTTTTTCCTTTGTCTGGCGTCCAGCATGACTTAGCTGAAGAAAAATTTTGGCTTCATTTTCATGAACGACTGAGGTGAGTTTTCTTAAGCCAGGGATAAATCGATCATGATGAATGGCTATCTGACGAGGGCTGGCTTTACCGGAAGGTAAAACATAGGCATGCCCCGTTATAATTAAACCAATCCCGCCCTGAGCAAGATTTCGATAAAGCTCTAACTGACGGGAGGAAATGGAACCATCCTCTTCCGCCATAAAATCATGGGTGGCGGAGCGGACAAAACGATTTTTAATCTTTTTTGAACCAAGATTAACAGGTGAAAAGAGTGGTGATTGACTCATGTGATCCTTCCCTTGAAGATCATAATCTTTCTTTTTTATTTAAAATTTATTGGGTCATTTTAGATAAAAAGAACCTTATTGTCTATAATCTTTTACCCTTTAAATAAACTAGTTAATTTTTAAGAATATTTTATTTTCTAGTCTTCAAGTCGGCTCAAAAATTCATCATGGGTTAAAACTTCGCCAATATAAGGGAAGAATTTTTCTTCGACATATTTTTGTTCCTCCTCTGATAAGGCGGCGCAACAGTCCTTTAGAAGGAAAACTTTATATCCTTTATCATAGGCTGAGCGGGCAGTTCCCTCCACACAGACGTTAGTTAAAAAGCCACAAAAGGCCACATTTTTAATGCCATAAACTCGGAGAATAAAATCAATATTGCTCGAATGAAAAGCATCTAGAGTTCTTTTGCCTTCGATGACTATGTCCTTTTCAGTCGGCTTAAGTTCGTCGATTATTTCCGCGCCCCATGTTCCCTTGCGGAAAGCTCTGGTCTTAACTACGTTATTATGAATCGGGCCAAGAACACCTTCGCATCCCATATCTCCATATTCTGGCTCAAAGACAATCGGCACAAGCAAAGTGAGACAGCGGCCTCTGGCTTTTTGGATACAGTCAGCAGCATTAGCAATTGTATTCTGAGCTTTTATTTGCTCTTTTACTCCCTCATAAAGGGCTCCGCCTTCTTTGCAAAAATCATTCTGAAATTCAATAAAAACAATAGCTGTTTCTTTCGCCTTCATAATTCCCCTCCTTTTAAAATTAATTCTTTATTTTCTTTTCTATTTCAGCAATGGCTTCATTAACTTTTTTAAGGCGATAGCGGATATAGCCAAGACGATCAAAAATCATAGCATAGCGATAGCCTAATTGATTGATTCCATAAAAATCTCCAATAAGCACCTCTTTTTCTTTTTTTAGTTTTTCAAGCCTTTTTTTCAATTCAGCCCTTTCATCCTCCTTTAATTCTTTTGCCCATTCTATTTCCACAGGAATTTTTTTTTCTTTTTCAGGAAAAAGAAGTTCTTCTAATTCAGGTGAAACTATTCCTATTAAGATTTTTTGCCCTGGCTTTAGAACCTCTTTTTTGATTTCAGGCCGGTTGGGCTCAGAATAATTTTTGGCGGGTGAAGAAGCCAAAGATAAAGAAGAAGCTAAACTTAGAAGGAAAAAAAAGGAAAGGAAAAAGCAAATGTTTTTTTCAAATTCAACTTTGGATATTCTAAATTTGGTCAATAAATGTTTAATTTCCATTTTCCCCATGATAAATTATATTATTTATTCTTTTTTTATCAAATTAGCAAAGCCCAAAGCTTTAAAACTATTTTTATGGGCGAGAAATTCAGATGGAAAAGGTAAAATTTAGATTCAAAGAAGAGGCTTTAAAGATGGAAAGCTTAACCTGTCCCTAATTTTTGATGAATTGGCTTTTCCTTGAAGTTCCCTTAAGTTATCCATATAATCACCAAAAGATAAATTAAAGGAGGAAAAAAATGTCAAAGAAAATTGATTTAAGAAAAGCAGCCATCCTTATTAGTTTAATTTTTTTCATGTTTTTCATTGAAAACAGGGACTTTCTTTTTGGCCAGGATCTTCGCTGGGAAATGTCTTCTGTTGGAGATATAAATAACATTTTACCCCCTGAAAAACAGGCTGAAATCTATAATGAAATTCTTGCCTGGCGTCTGGATAATCTTTTGCCGTTAATTATGCGGCGAGAGGGAATCGAGCTCTGGCTTGTTCTTTGTTTCGAATATGCTGAAGATCCCGTTTATCGGACCCTTATTGTTCAGCCCATTATGAGTGCCCGGCGCCTTTCGATTCTTCTTTTCCATGACGATCCAAAAGAAGGCTTTAAAAAATTGACCGCCAACTGGCATGGTTCATCAACCTGTGGTCCTATGTATACCAGTATTTTTACCGAGGAATATCGGAAAAAAGGAGCCGAAGGGCAGCTACAGGCCGTGGCCGATTACATTAAAAAGAAAAATCCAAAGAATATTGGCGTCAATACGGCCTTTCATTGGGACTATTTTGATGATTTTTCCCATGGACTGGGGCTGACTGCATTTTTTAAGACCAAGCTTGAGCAGGCTCTCGGTCCAGAATTAAGTAAAAAGATGGTTTCAGCCGAGAAGGTTTGCCTTGGCTGGTTTGAAACCCGAAGTCCCCAGGAACTGAGCCTTTATCGCCATATCGTGGGCATAGGTCATGATTTAATCAAAGAATTTTTTTCAAATAAAGTTATAGTTCCTGATGTCACCAAAGCTGATGACGTTGTCTGGTGGATTAGAAAGCGCCTTCTCAGCCTTGGCCTTGAACCCTGGTTTCAGCCTTCCATAGATATAATTCGCTCGCCTGAAAACATGGAACGCTACGGAAAACAGGATAGAGTTATCCGCCGTGGCGATGTTCTCCATTGTGATGTGGGTTTTCGCTATTTAGGTCTAGCCACCGATATGCAACATTTAGCTTATGTTTGCCGCCTCGAGGAGGAGGATGCGCCAGCCGGTCTGAAGGAGTTGCTGAGAAAGGGCAATCGCCTTCAAGAGATTCTCATGAATGAATTCAGAGAAGGGCGGACAGGCAATGAGATTTTACGAGCAGCCCTTAAGAAAGGTCAGGAGGAAGGTTTAAATCCCAGAATATATTCCCATTCGGTTGGCTTTTATGGCCATAATTCCGGATTAACTATTGGAATGGTGGAGAAACAGGAATTTGTTCCTGGAACAGGTGAACATCGTCTTTATCCTAACACCGTGTACTCTATTGAGTTAAGCGTGAGCGGAGAAATACCAGAGTGGAATAAGGCCAAAGTGACCTTTGGCCTTGAAGATGAGGCTGTTTTTACCAGAGAAGGTTGTCGTTGGGTAGATGGTTACCCCCGCCGTTTTTATTTAATAAAATAATTTTAATTTAGGGCTTTCATAATTTGCTAAAATATCATCAATTTAGGTAAAAATTTAAAATATTTTAATCAGGGATTTTAAATTTTAAACCGATATTTAAAGTTTAAAAAGAAAAGTGGTTTTCGACATAAAAAGTAGTCGACCAAAAAAATAGGCTTCAGCAAATGGTCAGGCGATAAATGGTTAGATGATATTGAGAAAATTAATAGAAGGGAGAGCCTGATTAGAAAAAATTTTTTTCATAAATAATTAAAAGGGGGTTAAAATGGCTAATTTTTCTGTTTTAAAAAGAATTATCCAAAAAAGAAAAGTCGTTATTCTGGCCTTTTTCCTGATTCTAGGACTTACTGCCCCTTGGCCAGCTCTGGCTCCAGAAGAAGCCAGGGTTCTTCGTTTTCCCGCGATCCATGGAGATCAAATCGTCTTTACCTATGCTGGCGATCTGTATACTGTTTCCTCCTCCGGTGGTGTGGCTCGCAAACTCACCAGTCATCCTGGCTATGAAGCCTTTGCTCGTTTCTCGCCTGACGGCCGATTCATTGCTTTTACCGGTGAATATGATGGAAATCGGGAGGTTTATTTGATTCCGGCAGAAGGCGGCGTGCCTTTCCGTCTGACTTTCACCCCTGTTTTAAGCCGCGATGATATTTCTGATCGCATGGGACCGAATAATATTGTTATGGGCTGGACACCTGATGGCGAGAGAATCATTTTCCGGTCGCGGATGAGAGAATGGAATGATTTTAATGGCCAGCTCTATACTGTTTCCCGCCATGGCGGTTTACCTGAACAGATCCCTCTTCCCCGCGGCGGCTTTTGCTCTTTTTCGCCTGATGGTCAAAAGCTCGCCTATAACCGTATTTTCCGGGAATTTAGAACCTGGAAAAGATATCGGGGAGGCATGGCTGATGATATCTGGATTTATGATTTTAAGAGTAAAAAGATAGAAAATATTACTAATAATCCTGCTCTCGATATTATACCTATGTGGAGCGGCGATAAAATCTATTTTCTTTCTGACCGGGATGAAAATAAGCGCATGAATCTGTATGTTTATGAGCTGGCGACTAAAGAGACAAGAAAATTAACCGATTTTAAAGATTTCGATATTAAATTTCCTTCCCTCGGTCCAGAAGCTATCGTTTTTGAAAACGGTGGCTATATCTATCGCTTTGATCTTAAAACCGAAAAAACTGTAAAAATTCCGATTATCATCGCCGATGATCAGGTTAATAGTCGTCCAGAAATAGTTAAGGTGGCCGACCGTATTCATACCTTTGATATTTCTCCCGATGGACAGCGAGCCGTTTTCGGGGCTCGGGGCGACATTTTTACTGTTCCTAAAAAACAAGGTCCGACCCGAAATTTAACTCAAACGCCAGGAATTCATGAAAGGAATGTCCGTTGGTCACCTGATGGTCGCTGGATTGCTTATATTTCCGATAAAACGGGCCGAGAGGAAATTTATCTTATTTCTCAGGATGGTTCTGGACCAGCCCGACAATTAACCAAAGAAGGTGATACTTATAAATATAATCTCCTTTGGTCCCCTGATAGTCAGAAAATTCTCTGGGATGATCGAGCCTTTCGGCTGAGTTATGTGGATGTTAGTACAGGAAATGTTGTTGAAGTTATTAAAGCCAAAGCCTGGGAAATTGATTCCTATGCCTGGTCGCCTGACAGTCGCTGGATAGCCTACGCTAAGCCTGAAGTCGAAGGCATGACCAGAATTTATCTTTATTCTCTTGAAACCAAAAAAACCTATGAAGTTACTGATGCCTGGTATAATTCCTATGGTCCTGCTTTCAGTTCCGATGGTCGCTATCTTTTCTTTATTTCTGATCGTGATTTCAGCCCGGTTTACAGTCGCACCGAGTTTAATCATGCCTATCTGGCCATGAGTCGGATTTATTTAGTCACCCTTCGAGCTGATGAAAAATCGCCCTTTGAGCCTAAAAGCGATGAGGTTTCTGCATTTGAAATGAAGGGATTAAGTAACGAAGCCTCTAAAGCAGACCTCAAAGAAAAAACTGGCCGAGAAAACCAAATATCCGCAGCCAAACCCGCTGAAAAGAAGGAAATTCCTTTGGTTAGGGTTGATCCAGAGGGCCTTAACCAACGAATTATCGCCCTGCCCATTGAGGTAGCCGATTATTCGAACTTGTCCCCCGTTGGCGATAAAATATATTATCTTAAGAGAAAACCCCTCGATCAGAAACGTTTTCTTTGCTTTTATGATCTCAAAAATCAGGAAGAGAAAGAATTAGGCACAGTTGATGCCTTTGTAATTTCCGCTGATCAGAAAAAGATGCTGGTTCGTCAGGAAAGGTCTTATGCGATTATCGATTTGCCCACGGCCTCGATAAAAATAGAAGAAAAACTCGATCTTAGTGGTCTTGAAGTTATTCTTGATCGGCGGGCTGAATGGAAGCAAATTTTTGAGGAGTCTTGGCGCCAGATGAAGGATTTCTTCTATGATCCTAATTTGCATGGGGTTGATTGGGAAGGGATAAAGAAAAGATATCAACCCTTGGCGGAAGCTGTTAATCATCGAGCTGATTTAACTTATGTTATCGGCGAAATGATTGGTGAACTCAATGCTGGCCATACCTATGTCGGTGGGGGCGATCTGCCAGCCGTGAAGAGAATCAATGTAGGAATGCTGGGAGCCCAGCTTGCAAAGGATATTTCCGGTTATTATCAGATTAAAAAAATTCTTAAAGGACAGAACTGGGATAAGAATTTACGCTCACCCTTGACCGAAATTGGACTTAATGTCCGGGAGGGCGATTTCATTCTGGCTGTTAATGGTCGCTCCACCAAGGAAATGGTTAATATATATGAAGCTCTGGTTAATACGGCCGGAAAACAAGTAAAGCTAAGAATTAATAGCCAGCCCGAAGAAAAGGGAGCGAGAGAAATCACAGTTATTCCCATTGAGAATGAAAATGCCCTTTATTATTACAACTGGGTCGAAAGCAAAAGAGAAATTGTGGATAAAGCTACGGGTGGTCAGGTTGCCTATGTTCATATACCTGACATGGGCGTTCGAGGTCTGAATGAATTTGTCAAGCAATTTTATCCTCAACTTAGAAAGAAAGCTTTGATTGTGGATGTCAGGGGCAATGGCGGTGGTAATGTTTCGCCTATGATTATTGAGCGACTGGCCCGGGAAGTCCATATGGTTAGCATTGCCCGAGGAGCAGTTCCGACGCCCGATCCAGAAGCGCTTCTCTGGGGACCAAAGGTTTGCTTGATTGATGAATTCAGTGCCTCTGATGGCGATATTTTCCCCTATCGTTTCCGCCAAATGAACTTAGGTAAATTAGTAGGGAAGAGAACCTGGGGAGGAGTAATAGGCATCAGAGGAACTTTGCCCTTACTCGACGGTGGTTTTCTCAACAAACCGGAATTTGCCACTTATGGCCTTGAAGGCCAGTGGATTATCGAAGGCCATGGTGTAGAGCCTGATATCTATGTTGATAATGATCCAGCTAAAGAATATGAGGGGATTGATGAGCAATTGAATAAAGCCATCGAAATTATTCTTGAGGAATTAAAAACCAAGGAAAAGAAACTTCCTCCTGTTCCTCCCTATCCCAAAAAATAAAAAGCCGTGGAAGCCGAGATTGTTTTAATTTAAGGAAATAAAACTAGTTGAATCCTTTAATTAATTTCCCTTTCATTTAGAAGAGAGGCATTTCAAGAAAAGTTATAAAGGTCTAAGAAAATTAAACGTCAAGATTTTTTTATAAAAAGGTCCTACTTGAATTTTCCAAAGAATGTGTTATTATTTAAACAATAGCCTTGCTTCGCTGGCTGTGCAAGGCTAGACCCTCCTTCATTTCCCCCTTTGCTAAATTTCCCCTAACCCCAAAACAGCCAGCACCTCTTTTAGGTACCAGCTTACTTATTTACCTCATTTTTTATTTTCTACAGCCTTCACGATTGGTTTTTAGTAAAATCCTTTTTTTAGGATTATTTATGTAAATGTTTTTTTAATACAGATTTTTTCCGACTTTATTTATGCAAATTTTGTTATGCAGCTATGGTTGATTATGTAAAAAGTTATTTATTTACTCAGTTTATTTATCTAAATTTTATTATTTCATTAACTTGTTATTATTTTATTAACTTACTTTTTATCAACAAAAAAGGATTGGAAAAAGAAGGATAAATTTGTTAAATAAAAATTAAATTAGAGATAGGGAGGAGGAAATGGAAATAAAAGTAGTTAAAATTGAAAAGCCAGAGGAGATGAACTTTATTCTTGGCCAGGCCCATTTTATAAAAACAGTTGAGGATATTCATGAAGCCATTGTCACCACGGCCCCTCATCTCAAATTCGGTTTAGCTTTCTGTGAATCATCAGGTCCGGCTCTGGTTCGCTTTTCGGGAAACGATGAGAAGCTCATAGAATTGGCTAAAAAAAATGCTTTCAACCTGGCTGCAGGTCATAGCTTTATCATTTTTATCGAAAATGGCTACCCAATTAATATCCTTAACGCTATTAAAATGGTGCCTGAAGTCTGTCGAATCTTCTGCGCTACGGCCAATCCAGTTGAGGTTATAATTGCCGAAACAGAAACAGGAAGAGGTATCTTAGGGGTAATAGATGGAGTAAAAACTAAAGGCATCGAGGGTGATGAAGATGTGAAATATCGCCGAGATTTTCTCCGTAAGATTGGTTATAAATTTTAAAAAACAGAATTTTTGCCTCTAAATTTTATAGTCAATTGTTTTTTTCAAATAAAATTTATTTAGGATGAGAGATGAATTTCTATTATCAGCCTAAAAAGATAAACTACCAGCCTTTAAACCTAAAGCATTAAGAAAAGCATCTCTCCCATCTAAACTTATATCCTAGCCAATTAACTCAGCTTTTTAAATACTTTCATAAGGCGGATTCAAATATGAAATATTGATGAAGCAGATAGTTTAAGCTAAAATTTAATTTTTCTTATTTTTAATTTTTTAGGAAAAATGACTGAAAAAGCTGACTCCCTCTGGAGCAGGCCTTTCATTGTAGCCCTTCTTGGATATTTTTTCCTCTTTCTGAGTCTTAGTCTTTTTTTTCTTCTACCTCTTTTTCTCGAGCAATTTAATCCTTCTAAGAGCCAGATTGGTTTGATCATGGGTATTCATAGCGTCATAGCGATTGGCGTTAGGCCGATATTTGGACGTCTTATAGATGAGAAGGGAAGACGTGCCATTTCTTTATCTGGCATTGGACTGCTTATGCTTACAATTCCTCTGTTTCATCTTGTCCGAGATGCTGGTCTTTTCCCCTTAATTTTAAGATCGCTGACTGGCTTAGGGTGGGGAATAAGCATGACCGCTACCATAACCATGTGCTCTGATCTGGCCCCTGTAGAAAGGCTAGCCCATTCCATGGGAATAGTTGGTGTTGCTGGTTTGGTAGCTAGTGCTCTTGGCCCCCTTCTAGCTGAGGAAGTTGTCCGTCAATTTGGTTTTAGCTGGCTTTTCAACCTCAGTTTTATTTTTCTTTTAGCATCTTTTGCCTGTATTTTTTTTACTCAAGAGACGGTAAGGGCGGTTAATTCAAAAAATAATGGTAGCGACGCTTTCTTAAAACTGCAAAGTCTTAAGCCTCTCCTAATTTTCCTCATGGCCTCTTTACCAATGGTTCACGGGGCTATAAGAGGGGCTATGGTTAATTTTGTGGCTCTCTTTAGTCGGTCAATTGGCTTACAACATGTTGGCCCCTTTTTTGTCACTTTCTCTTTTGCGGCCATTTTAACCCGATTTTGGGGCGGCGGTCTTTCTGACCGCTATGGTCGGAAAAAGGTCATTTTTCCAGCGGCCCTGGTGATCGGTCTTAATGTTCTGTTTCTTTCACAGGTGAGAAACTTCTGGATGCTAATTTTAGCTGGGTTTGTTGGCGGCTTTGGTCAAGGCTTGATTTTTCCAGCCCTAAGTACTTATGTTATTGATACTTTGGGAAGAGAGAACAAAGGTTTTGCCCTAAGCCTGTATCTTTCCCTTTTTGATGCTGGAATGGGCTTAGGTTCGCCTTTTTTTGGATGGCTTTCAGACCTTTTTGGTTATAGAACTATGTATATCTTGGCTGGCTTGACCATTCTGATTTTTAATGTCTTCTTTACAATTAAAGCTCCTGAACCGTTGAAAACAGGCTTTTATAAATGAAGTTAATTGGCTCATTGTATAATGAGGGAAATAGATAAAAATTTAATTAATTAAACAGATATTGAGCGAATTGATTGGGATGAAATTGAAATGTGATAAAATAAAGCAAAATTAGTAATTATAAAGCTTAATTGATGAGAACGAAAATATTAAGAAATTATTATAAATCAGGAGGAAACTGTGAATTTAAACAAAAAGGGCTTAAAGCGAAGAGATTTCCTTCGCCTTTCAGCGACGGCCATAGCTTCCTTTGAGCTTTCCGCTATTAATCCCTTTGGTTCATCCAGCTTAATAGCCAAAAAAACTGGCCTGAGAAGAGGAAGCCGAGGTCAGTCGGGTAAAACGGCAAAGGTCGCCTTAGTTAAAACTAAAGATAGAAAAGACGGAGTTAACAAATGCTTTGAGCTTCTTGATATTCCATCATTGAAGGAAACACCCGTTTTTATCAAGCCCAATTTTAATACCTCAGATCCAGCGCCGGGCTCGACCCATAATGATACCATGATAGCTATCATTCAGGAAGTCAGAAAGAGACAGGCTGGCCCAGTAACCCTTGGCGAAAGAAGTGGGCCGCCACCGACAGCAAAGGTGATGGCTGAAAAAGGAATCTTTGATTTGGCGAAAGAACTTGATTTTAAAATCATTAATTTTGAGGAACTTGCCGAAGAAGAATGGGTCTGGTTTAAACCTGAGGGGATTCACTGGTCTGAGGGCTTCGCCATTCCCAAAGCAGTCGTTGAAGCCCCCTATATCATTTCGACACCCTGCCTTAAAACCCATGGTTTTGGCGGTGTTTTTACCATGTCCCTTAAACTCGCTGTTGGTTTAACGCCCAAAAGGCTAATGCGAGAGATGCATCGGTCGCCTGACATGAGGCGAATGATTGCAGAAATTAATTTGGGATATAAGCCTCAGCTCATTATTCTTGACGGAGTTGAAGCCTTTGTTGATGGCGGGCCCAGTACAGGCAAAAGAGTTCAAGCTGATGTTTTTATTGCTGGAAAAGACCGCGTAGCCGTAGACATGGTTGGAGTGGCTGTGCTCAAAGAGCTTGGTTCTAATGAGGCCATCATGGGAAAGAAAATAACTGAGCAGGAGCAAATTGCTCGGGCAATTGAACTTGGCCTTGGGGTTGATGACCCAAAAGCCATTGAACTGGTTACTTTCGATGAGGAAAGTCGCCTTTATGCTCAGAAAATTAAATTTATTCTTGATCAGAGCTAAGCCATGAGTTTTTATGATTTAATTATTAGTCGACGAACAATTAGACAATTCAAATCGCAGCCTTTGCCCCGAGAGCTTCTCGAAAGAATTGTCAATGCTGGCCGGCTGGCCCCATCTGCTGGCAATAAGCAGCCCCTTGAATTTTTGGTGGTTGATGAGCCGCGGCTCTGCCATCAAGTTTTCCCCCATTTAAAATGGGCAGCTTATATCAGTCCTCGTGGAAATCCTAAACCAGGTCAGGAGCCGGTAGCTTATATAATTACCCTGGTCAATTTGTCTATTAGAGCTCAGGATTATGAATATGATGTGGGCGCAGCTATGGAAAATATGATTTTAGCTGCCTGGGCTGAAAATGTCGGCAGTTGCTGGCTGATTTCAATTAATCGGGAGAAGATAGCGGCCCTTTTTAAAATTCCAGAAAATTATCGGGTTGATTGTGTTTTGGCTCTGGGTTATCCCGCTGAAATTCCCATCGTGGAGACTTTTCAGGGCTCAATTCGCTATTGGCTTGATGAGGAAGGCCGGCTTCATGTTCCTAAACGTTCCCTAGAAATGGTTATTCATTTTAATCAATTTACTCCCCGGCCACCGTCAGCTCAGCAACTTTAATGGTGGGGCCGCAGATAGCCGCTTCAAACTGCAGATTTGAGCCGATCAGTTCAATATTGTTAAGTATTTCACCCAGATTGCCGGAGATGGTAATCTCAGAAACAGGATAAACAATTTCCCCTTTTTCAACCCATAGACCAAAAGCTCCTCTGGAGATATCGCCCGTTACGGGGTTTAGTCCATGGCCAATAGTTTTAACCAGAATGAGTCCCCTATCCATGGAAGCTATTATTTCATCAGGAGAAACCTCACCAGGTACAAGGTAGAAATTATTAGGGCCAACGCCAGCTCCTTCCGCATTTCCCGTTGAGGCCAGCTTGAGCTTCCGGGCGGCATAGCTATTGCAAAGGTAATTTTTTAATACCCCGGCCTCGATGACCATTGTTTTTCTAGTTGGAACACCTTCTGAGTCGAAGGGCCGGGTGCCTAACCGGCCGGGCATTAAACCATCATCGATGACTGTAACTCGAGGGTCAGCTATTTTTTCACCGAGTTTATCGACGAGAAAGGAAGCTCGGTGATAAATTGAAGTCCCAGCAATACAGGTAAAAAGAAAGCCAAGAAGCCAGGCAGTTTGGGGAGGTTCAAAAACTACAGGAACTTGCTGGGTTTTGATTTTCCTCGGGTTTAATAGCCTTACTGTTCTTTCAATTGCCTTTTTAGCTACTGCTTCGGGCGGATCAAGTTCAGAAAAAAAGCGTCGTGAACTAAACCACCCATCTTCAACACGATGGTCAGTATCACCAGCCTGAATGCCAACGCTAAGTCCACAGGAAGTAGCCTTATAAAAACCAGAAAAACCGCGGGAATTAACTAGAATGAAAGCTCCTTCCGTAGTTCCGAAGCTTGCTCCATGGGAATTAGTAATTCTTGGGTCGGCCAGGGCAATTTTTTCTGTTTCAAAAGCTAGCTTTATTTTTTCCTTTGGCTCAAGATGGGCAATTTGAGGGTCATAGAGATTAAGAGAAGCGGGATCGACATAAGGTTCAACTGAGTCAGGTAGACCTGCGCATTCATCAGGATTGGATAGCTCGGCTCGCTTTAAAGTCTTTTTCATCAAATCTTTTAAAGTTTCAATAGAAAGATCGGAGGAACTTGCGGAAGCTACCCGCCTATCTTTAATAACTTTTAAGGATAAATACCTAAAATTAGCTTCAGTCAAGTCTTCAATGCTCTGTTGTCGCACATTAACTGAAAATTCTTTTCCTGTAGCCACAGCCACTTCCACTTCATCTGCTCCAAGACTTTGGCCATAATTGACCAGGCTTTCAGCCAGAAGCTGCAGCTCTTTTATTTCCTTTTCCAGATTCAAATTTTTTTCCGACTTCATAATCGTCCTCCCACCGTCATTTTTTCAATTTTTAGAGTTGGACAGCCATCGCTGACGGGAACTTCTTGGCCTTCTTTGCTGCAAGTGCCAATCTGAGGGCTGAAGGCCAGGTCAGAGCCTACCATAGTGATGTTTTGAAGAATATCAATATTCAGGCCAATCAATGTAGCCTGTTTAATGGGGGCAGTCAATTTGCCTTCTTCAATGAGTCGACCTGAACTGATTGTAAAGGTGAATTTGCCCGAATCCTCAACTTGCCCCCCTTCAAACCTTTCAGCATAGATTCCCTTTTTTACTGATTTTATTATTTCCTCAGGGGAATATTCACCCCGGTCAATGTAGGTATTAGCCATCCGGGGAAGGGGAAAGCAGGTAAAATCTTGTCGTCGCCCATGACCAGTTAAAGGAAACCCCATTAGTTTAGAGGATAGGCGATCTTGAAGAAAGCCTTTAATCACTCCCTTATCTATCAGTAATACAGGCTCAGGTTGTGTTCCCTCGTCATCGACGTTATAGGAGCCACGAAAACCAGGGATAGTGGGATCATCGATAATTCGGACAAGGGGACTACCCACTTTTTGCCCGAGTTTATTCCAGAAAATTGAAGTTTTTTTACGATTGTAATCGGCCTCAAGAAGGTGACCGACAGCTTCATGGACAAGAACTCCACTGTGACCAGCGGCCAAAACAACAGGCATTTCCCCCGCTGGAGGCTCAATAGCTTCAAGAAGCTTGAGGGCTTCTTGAGCGGCTTCTTCCCCAATCTGACGAGGGGGATGAGTCTGAAGAAAATAGTCATAGCCAATTCTACCTCCGGCCCCAGCAAAGCCAACTTCTCTCTTGATCCTATCCTCGGCAATGGCTAGGCAGCTTAAACGAATAATAGGTCTTATGTCGGTCACATAAAGCCCTTCTGAATTAGCGATGGCCAGCCATTGGACAACATCTCCCAGGGCCACTTTGGCCCGGATAATTTTGGGATCAAATTGCAAACAGGCCGAATAGGCTTCTTTGACCAGATCGACCTTTCTCTCCAACTCGAATTGGTTAGGAGCAATTTTAAGGGGATAAAAATTGGTTTTAATTTCTCGAGGAGTTAAAGAGGCAATCTTTATAGGTGAAGGGGAGGAGGCAATGGCTGCCGCTGTAAGAGCCGCTGACCGGGCTTTTTCAAAGCTAATTTCGTTGGTGTAGGCATAGCCGGTTTTTTCACCACTTATGACTCGAATCCCTATTCCCTGAACAATACTTTCACTTGTTTCTTTGATAATATCTTCCTCCATAATCACTGCCTGATAATGACGATATTCCATGAAAATATCGGCAAAGTCACCACCCTGGCTTAGGGCGGTTTCCAAAATTAGCTCCAAATCTCTCAAGCTTAATTTAAAGGGATGGCTGAGAGAAATCATTTTTGACCTCCCTGAATTCTTCTTTTTCGGAAATAAGGCAGGGCTAAAAGAAACAAGCTCGCTATGCCTAAGGAGTATTCAAATAGATTGGTGAGGAAATGGACGCCGAGACCGGAGAGGATGGCTATATTTTTTTCTGTACCCATCAGACGAAAGGTGAGAGCCCAAGCCGATTCCCAGGTACCGAAGCCGGCCAGACCCTTTATGGGAAGAGCTGAAGTAAGTTCAGCGCCACTTGTTCCCAAAATTAGTCGCCAGAAACTTAATTGGGATAGGTTAAAACCATGGATTTTGAGTAGCGAATGAAGTAAAAAGAAGAGGGAACCATATTTCGCCAATCTAATGAGAAAAGAAAGAATTAATATCAACCAGAAAGAGCTATGCCCTCTCGTCAGGTGGAGAACATCAATCGTCCCTCTAAATTTAACCAGTGATTTCTGAAACCATTTTTTGGCCACCCAATTGAGTTTTTCCCCTGAAAAAAGATAAATCTGATAGAGGGTCTTGGCTAGGGGAATGATCAGAATGAAAGCAAGGATAATTAAAAGAAAAAAGAGAATGGCTATGATCATAATCGTGGGCGAGGCAATGGCATCTGTTCCAAGACCAACGGACATAATAGCCAGAATAAGAAAAGGACTCAGTGTCAGAAAATCAAGAAGAAAAGCAGCAATAAAAGACGAGGTTACCGGTTCAAAGGCAAGGCCAAGGCGGCGATTGAGGAGATAAATATAAGAAAGTGAGCCCAGACGAGCGGGAAGCAGGTCGACCAAAGAATTTTTAACTAAAGTGACAAGGAAAATACCAGGCCAGCTTACCTCTTCTGGTTGAAGTAAAAGACGATAGCGCCAGGCCCTAATTAAAGCACCTGTCAGGCTTATGGCCATGTAAGTGAAAAGAGAAGGTAAATGGAGATTTTTCAAAGTATAGATCAAATCCTGAGTTGAAATTTGGGAAATAAGTAAATAGATGAGAGCAGCGGAGATGAAAAAAGAAAGAAAAATATAGAAAGTTCGCTTCCCTGTCTTCATTTTTCTATTAGTTAAATTAAAATTATTCCAGAGAATCTCGTTTCTTTCAACTTTTGTAAAATGAAGACCATAGGAAAGAAAAAATATTAAGTCTGTATAAATTTAAATTTATTGAATTTACTTCGATTCAAAATGGCTTTAATTTGGACTTATTAAATTAAAGCCTAATGTTTATAACCTAAAAGTTCCTTTTTATGCTATAATTTTCGGGCTGTGTTAGATTTGCGGTTAATTCTCGAGAAAAAAGAGGAAGTGGAAGCCCGCTTGGCAACTAGGGGGATAAAAATAGATTTAAGTCCCCTCTTGGTAATGGCCGAGAAGAAGAAAACTCTGCAGAAGGAAGTTGACGATCTTCGCTATCGTCATAATCAAGTTTCCCGACAGATTGGCTATCTTAAGCAACAGGGAAAGGATGTTCGAGCCCTTATAGATGAGATGAGACAGGCAGGCCAGGAGATTGAAAAGAGGGAAGAAGAACTTAAAGCAATCGAGGCAAAAATTCGGGATTTTCTCTTACAAATTCCTAATTTGCCCCACGACTCGGTACCCTTAGGTTCAAGTTCAGAAGATAATAGAGAGATCAGACGTTTTGGCCAGCCCCCTGAATTTCCTTTTGATCCTCTTCCCCATTGGGAGGTTGGCCGAAAACTTGGCCTCCTTGATTTTGAAAGAGCGGCGAAGCTGGCTGGATCACGTTTTACTGTTTATATTGGGGCTGGAGCCAAATTGGAGAGGGCTCTAATCCAGTTTATGTTAGATATCCATACTCGGGAAAAGGGATACCGGGAAATTCTACCGCCTTTTATTGCCAATGAAAATTGTCTTGTGGGAACGGGTAATCTCCCTAAATTTGAACGGGATCTTTTTAAACTCCGAGGAAGGAAGTGGTATCTTATTCCCACGGCCGAGGTCCCTCTAACGAATCTATACCGCGATGAAATTCTTCCAGCTGAAAAACTCCCGCAGCGATTTGTGGCCTACACTCCCTGTTTTCGCAGTGAGGCCGGCTCTTATGGCAAAGATATAAGGGGGCTCATAAGACAGCACCAATTCAATAAAATTGAACTCGTTTCTTTTACTTTACCCGAAAAATCCATGGAAGAATTGGAAAAAATGACAGCCGATGCCGAAGAAGTTTTAAGAAGGCTTGGCCTTCATTACCGCGTAGTGGCCTTGTGCACGGCTGACCTGGGTTTCGCGGGAGCCAAAACCTATGACCTTGAAATCTGGTTTCCTGAACAGAAGAAATACCGTGAAGTTTCTTCAATTACTAATTGCCTTGATTTTCAGGCTCGAAGGGCCAATATTCGTTTTCGTCGCGAACCAAAAGCTAAACCAGAATTTGTTCATACACTAAATGGATCGGGCGTGGCTGTAGGCCGAACTGTGGCCGCTCTTCTTGAGTCCTATCAGCAAGCCGATGGTTCGGTCATAATTCCAGAAGCGCTCCGTCCCTATATGGGCGGTTTAGCAAAGATAGAACCAGAAGTTCCCCTTTGAACCGCCTTAGCCCTTGAATTTCTATATTTTCTTGCTTCATTTGAAATCAATCGCTAAAATAAAAAAACGGAGGGATGGCCGAGTGGTTGAAGGCGGCGGTCTTGAAAACCGCTTTCCGGTGATTCCGGAACGGGGGTTCGAATCCCTCTCCCTCCGCCAGCTCACCAATTATTTTCAAACGTTAATAAAAGAGGAGATTAGCTCCATAAATTTATGGAGATTCCAAAGTAAAATATTTTTAATTAACCCAATTTAATTTAACCTAATACTGGGGTGAAGAAGCTTGCCTTAACTTCAAGGACTGATGACTCGATCAGCAAATTTTTTATGATCTCTAGAAATTAATGGCGGTTAGGGAGGTTTTTTCCGAATTTAAGCTAAAAAGATGATTGCAATCTTTGCCTCTCATGATAAAATAGAAATAGTTTGTAAGCGGAGAGGTGCTGGAGTGGTCTATCAGGAGCGCCTGCTAAGCGCTTGTCCCGGCTGAAACCGGGACCGTGGGTTCGAATCCCACCCTCTCCGCCATCCTCCCCATTTATCAAACTTGGAAAAAATAAATGGGTAAGCAAGAAGAGGCAAAATTACATTGGGGATATTATTTTTCGCCTCTTGGTCCAATGGTCATTTCCTTTTCTGATGAGGCTCTTTTTGGATTGACTTTTGTCAATCGAATTAAAGAAAAGGCATTATTCTCTCACCCTTTTTTGTTTGAAATTCAGCGCCAGCTGATAGAATATTTTTCAGGTGTGAGAAAAAAGTTTGATCTTCCTCTCTCATTGAAGGGAACACCTTTTCAACAGACCGTTTGGACATCTTTACTGTCAATCCCCTATGGAGAGACTGTATCCTATAAAGACGTAGCTATAAGTCTTGGTCTGGAAAAAGGATTTAGGGCCATAGGGGCGGCTAATCGAGCAAATCCTATCTCAATTATCATTCCCTGCCATCGGGTTATAGGAGCTGACGGCAGCCTTGGCGGATACGGAGGTGGGCTCTGGCGTAAACGATGGCTCCTGGCCCACGAAAAAAAGCATAGGAATATCTAAAGAAAGCATTTTTGAGACTAAAATTTAAAATAAGATTAAATCTATTTTGGTGACCCAAACTGGATAACAAGGCGGACAATTTCTTGAAAAGTTAGGGATGGCCCATCCTGGGGAGAATCAATTATTCTGAAATTGAAAAAGGGGCAATTGCCATCATACCAGCGATAGGTGAGGGGTCTGTTGGTATTTTTTCTTTTTTCTTCTTCCTTTTGATTCAAGAGATCACCCAGTCCCTTCAGGTTAACCCCCCGGTCTGGATCGACTCCCAGAATGTATCGATAATTACCAAAACAGGTTAGGAGGAAGCCAAAGCCCTCGCCCCTGGGAGAGTTGATCCGGTCGCGCCTGGCCCATTCCTTTAGAAGAAAGCTTTTGGGATTACGACAGATGAGCCCATCAACTGGGACTTTTTTATCTCCTGAAATTGAGGGCAAATATAGCGTTATCTTTGGAAATTGTCCCACCTCCATAAGATATTGAAAATAGTCTTCTTCGACTCGCCTCATGGCCTTTTCATAGCGATCAACAGCTGAAAAAAGGGCCCGATTTTCGATTATTTCGTAGCCTTCCTCACTTTTGGTATAGAGAAAAGACATAAGTCGTAACCCCTCTTCCATTCGTTCAAGATTACTTTCCTCTCCCTCTTTTTTAATCATGGCAAAAATCGCTCTTAAAATAGAGTAGGGGGTAGCTGTGAGGTCAATTGATTTGGGCAATGAGGCGGAATCAACTAGCCGGGCATAATCAGCGATTTCAACGAGAGAAGAATCAACCTGGCCGGTTTCAAGGAGCTTGAGACAGATGAAGACAGAGGCTATGGCGTCGAAATCGGGTAAACGGTGGGTAATTATTTTTAATTTTTTATCTGATTGACGACGACCTGTCAGTTCAGCGGGACTTATATGCTTAAAGACAAGTTCAGGGTACTTAACAAGAAGAGAAGCTGTACATTCCGGTTCAGCCTCAGGATGGTGATGATCAATGACGCCGGGAACAGTTTTCATTCCTACATCAAGAGCTAAGGTATCTTTTTCGGGATTGAGAAGCTCACCGTAAGGAACGAAATGGTATATGACTTCCATCTTCTTTTAAAATATGTTCACCTCCTTCATTTGCCTTCTTTCTCTTTTTTCTGATCTTCCTTCTTTTCTTCTTGAACCAGCCAATCTTTGGCCTCCTTGGGGACTTCATTTAGAAAAGAAGAATCAACGATAAAAAGATAATTTAGCCTGGGATTTTTGACCGTTACTTTTTTCTTTTCCTGATCTTCTTTACCAATAAGATATTGATATTCTTTTTCTTTTTCATCACTTCCTTTCACCCAGATAGTCACCGTCATTTCGGGTGGATCAAGACCATAATTTTTAAGTTCTCCAGGCTGATCAATAAATTCTGAGGCTTCAAGGCTTTCCATTTTTCTGATGAAAGATTCTATCTTTGAACTATCGGCCTCACCTTTTTCACCAACTACCTGCCACTTATTTTCTTTATTTTTAGAAGCGTTAATGACCATATTTCCCTTTTTCACTTCAACTTTATGGGCTTCCCATGTGTAGAAGGAGGCCACCTGTTTTTCTCTTAAATCCTCAACTTTTTTCTCAAGATCCGTAAGAACATATTCCTCAACCGAAATAATCTTAGGGGAAGCCGAAGTCGTCGCATAAACTTTATCGTCTTTCTTCTGGAGATAAAAGGTTATTTCTTGGTTTTTAGCTGGCAAGTTAACGGAAACTTCATAGTCGGCCCGGCTAAGCCCATATTTCTCCAAATCTAAAGCCTGCTTCTCTTCGACCACAAACTCCTTTGCTCTCATATTAGACAGCGTGTTGAGGACATCCTCTATTCGGTATTTTTTGGCCAGGGCCTCGACCGGTTCTTCGAGAAACCATTCATCCTCTCTTTTTTGGGCTATCCATTGAATGTCCTTAGCTTTGAGTTTTATTTTTTTGGCCTCTGACGTTTCAAATTTGAAAATATCTCTTTGTCGGAAATCAGCTGCTTTTTTTTCGAGCATGGTTCGGAAATAACTCGAAAGAAGGACAATTCTTGGATCGCCTTCTTTTTGAGCAAAAAGAGTATTATCTAAGGGATTCTCCATGCCTACCAGAATTTTTACAGGTTCATTTTTATCTTTGAGCCAAAAGCTAATTTCCTTCTTGGGAATCTCATATTTGGCTGGATCGCCACCTTCTTTATCTACAATTCGGTCAATGCGTAGACTGGCCAGCTCTTCAGCTAATCGGTTCACTTCGTAATTATCGGCTTTAGCTTCGAGAGGAGCTTTCAGCCACCATTCTCCTTGTTCATCCTTCTTAAATTCAAGGCTTTCTTCTTCTCTTTTCAAAGAAATTCGAACAATGTCAGTGGAAGAAAAATCCGTCAGCTTTTCTGAACTCTCTTTCTTTTCTTTTTTGGGCTGAAAAAATAAGACAAAACAAAGCAAGCCAACAAACACAATTAATAAAATTAGGGTTGTCCGGAACTTCATAGCGACCTCCTCCTAAGCCACACTGAAATTCCGGTAATCAAGACAAAAAGAGGCAGAATAATAACGGAAACAAAGAAAATAAGCCTGGCCTGAGAGGGGGAAAGATGAATAGTTCTTGGAGAGCTCGTCCGTGGCTGAATAGAAATCAGGTCAGCCTCTTCTGTTAGCCAATTGATAGTATTTAAAAAGAAGTTTCCATTACCTGAAAGATTAAAGTAGCGATTGGTGGTGAAATCGGAATCGCCAAAAACAGCCAGGCGAGCTTCTTTTTTGCTTTCACTTGAAGAAGACGACTTGCCTTCGGTGGTTTTAGATTCTTCTTCCTTTTTTTCTTCTTCTTTTTCACCCTCTTCAATTTTTATGGTCGCCACAGCTGCCAGTGGAATTGGGCCCTGTTTATCTTTATCTTTATCGAATTTTACTTGCCTTTCATTAAGCTGTCTTTCCGACCAGGAATTAGGACTTGTTTTGGCCAACACAGTTAAGGATATGTTATCAGGTTTTTTTTCAGCTATATCGATGCTTCGGGCGTAGGGGAAAAAACAGGCGTAGCGGAATTTCTTGGTAATCTCGTGATATTCATATTCGGTGACAACGGGCATGAAATAGTCACCACCAAGAAGTCGAGAAATGGTATCAACAATCAGATCGTTTTCAAGCTTAAAGCCATATTGTTGCAAAAAGCTCATCATGCCAGGGGCTGTCTCCGGATCAATCATAAAAAAGACTCGACCCCCCTTATTAATATAATTTTGAATAGTTTCAACTTCATTGGGTAATAAATCTTTTTTCGGGCCCGGAATTACTAAAAGATCGCAGTCAGAAGGGAAATTTTCTTCTAAGGCCAGGGAAATTTTTTTGACTTCGTAACCGAGTTTGGCCAGTTCATCCTTGGCATAGGATAGACCGTTATCGTCGCTTTCTTCAATGCTGGCTTCGCCGTGCCCTTCAAGAAAGTAAATTATCTTCTTTTTTTCCCGGGACACCTTAATTATCGCGTTGGTTATTTCCTCCTCACTAACTGAAGTTATTCGATTTTCTTTGTCACCGCATTCAAAAACAGCTGTTCCATCCATAGTTATGTCATAGCGTTTGACCAAGCCTGGATTTTTATCCGGATCAATAAATTCATATTTAATTTTTTTGGAGTGATAGGCGTATATTTTGAGGAGATTTTCCATTCGGGACCGATTATAATTTCCCTCGCGGAAAAAGGCCTTAATCATCACATCATTTTTAAGGTTCTTGATAACGGAAATGGATTGATCAGATAAGCTGTGAATTTTGGCTTCGGTGAAGTCAAATCGATGATGATAACGAGCCGCAATAGTGTTAATAAGAACGAGAATGCCCAGAACAAGAACAATTATCAAGATGAGATTGCTTGAGTAAAGGAAAGTCTTCCTCGTTACGCTTTGCCGCAATAAAGAAAAATTTAAAACAATATAGGCAATAAGAGAGGCTACTCCGAGAGCAAGTAAAATAAAAAAAGGTATTTTCCTGTACGGCCAGATCCGATTAACAATTAAAGCCACAAAAAGGAAACCGAGACCGACTGAATTTAAATTTTTTTTCAGCTTGTCCATGGCTTACCTCCAGCGGCGAGACTGAATAACTGAATGGGTCAGAAAAAGCCCAAAAAAGGCAAAACTGATGTAGTAAATAAGGTCCTTGGTATCCAGAATGCCTCGAGTCATTTCGTCAAAGTGTTGGAAAAAAGAAAGGTAATTAAGAACATTCTGCCAAAAACCCGAGGCTGAAGTTGAGGCCCAGTTTATAATCCAGAAAAGGAGGAGGGCACCAAAGGTAAGCGAAGCCGAAACAATTTGATTTTCCGTTAGCGACGAAAAGAAAAGACCGATGGCCATGAAGGCTGCTCCCATTAAGAAGAGGCCCAAATAGCCATTTAAAAGTGGCGCCACCTCGGGATTGCCATAAGCAAAAGTAAAAATGGAATATATACCTGTCAGAGCCAGCATAACCAATAAAACAAAAAGCGAAGCTAAATATTTTCCCAAAATGATTTCATTGACGGAAAGAGGGGAAGTGAAAAGAAGCTCATCGGTTCCCAGTTTTTTCTCCTCGGAAAAAAGGCGCATGGTTAGCAAAGGCAACATCAAAAGCAAGATAATACTCATGTTGTGGAAAAGAGGGCTGTAAACCATTTGATTTATATTGACTTGTTGATAATAGTAAGGATTCTGAGCCATTTGAATGGCCATAGAATTGAACCAGGAAATCAAACTGAAAAAGAAAAAGCCCACAAGAACAAGAAAAACTGCAACCACAGCATAGGCAATGGGAGAGCTAAAATAAGTTCGAATTTCTTTTTTGGCTACTATCCAAATATTTCTCATTGGGGTGTCCCTCCTGAGACAATTTTGAGATAAAGCTCTTCCAAACTCATGGCCAAAGACCTGATTTCAATTAGACCAAAGCCCCTTTCGATGATGAATCGGGCTATCTCTTCCCTTAAATCTTTGCCTCCGGCCCATTCGACGATAAGTTCCCCATTTTGTCTTGAAACTTTTTCAACTCCCATAAAACGACTGAGTTCAAGCTGAGCCTCATCGATTTTCCTAACTTTTAGGGCCACTCCTTCTTTTTTCTGAAAGCTTGTGCTTAATTGTTCAAGAGAGCCTGAGGCCATGAGTCGTCCTTCATTGATTATGACCACACCATCACACACCTGGGTTACCTCAGCTAAGATGTGGGTCGAGAGCATAATAGTATGTTCTCCCCTGAGAGATTTTATTAAGCTACGAATTTCTACAATCTGGGCGGGATCTAGGCCAATTGTCGGTTCATCTAGGATGAGCACTTGGGGATCATGAATTAAAGCCTGAGCTATGCCGACCCTCTGTTTAAATCCCCTGGAAATATTCTTGATCAGCCTTCCCTTTACTGGCTCAAGTCCAGCCACCTTTATTGCCCGGCTCACGGCTGCCTTTTTCTTGGAAGATGGGACCTGTTTGATTTCAGCAACGAAATGGAGATAGGAGTTTACGGTCATTTCGTTATATAGGGGAAGAACTTCGGGTAGGTAGCCTATAATCTTTTTAACTTGGTTTGGTTTTTCGAAGACATCATAACCGGCAACTGTAGCCCGGCCCTCAGTGGCTGGCAAATAACCCGTCAGGATGCGCATGGTGGTGGTCTTACCGGCAGCGTTGGGACCTAGTAATCCCCAGATTTTCCCTTTTTCCACCTCAAAGGTGAGGTCTTGAATAGCTACCCTATCACCATATTTTTTAGTCAGATGTTCAACCTCAATCATTGTCGGGCCTCCTTGAATTTTAAAAAATTTTTTGTCGTTTAATTTACATTCTTTCGGGCAACGGAATACCCATTAATGCCAGAAGCTTTTTTAAAATGGCCAAAACATAAGCCACTGTCAAGAGCCGAATTTTTCTTAAATCCTGATTTTTTTCATTCAAAATCGGGTAAAGATGATAATAGCTATTTATTTTCTGACATAAATTAAAAGCGAATTTTGCCAGATGGGCAAACTCAAGGGTATAAATTGATTCGAGAATTGTTTCCTCATATTGGGAGGCGTAAATAACTAGCTCCCAAAAGTGACTTCTTTCTTTTTCATCCATCCCATCGAGTGGCAGGAATTCGCTATTTATCCAGGCTGACAAATCGGCTGGCTGGAAGCCTTCCCTTTCCTGGAGCTTACGAAAGATGGAATTAAGTCTCACTCCGGTGTACTGGAGATAGGGACCGGTCTCGCCTTCAAAATTAAGGGCTTCGTCAAAATCGAAAATTAACAGCGAATTGCGGGCAAATCGGAGCATGAAATAGCGGATCGAGCCGCAGGCAATCTGGCGGGCAATATTTATTTTTTCTTCTTGAGAAAGCTCAGGATTTCTTTTTTCCACCTCAGCTAAAGCTTTGCTTTCCAATCTATCTAAAAGATCATCAGCTTTAACTCCAAGCCCTTTTCTCCCTGAAACTTCATAAAAACTTCGTTCTTTTTCCTCCTCGATGACTTCAAAGCCTAGCTCCTTGAGGCTTTTTGGAGAAAGAGCGACCATTTCATAGGAAAAATGGATTGATTTGTCAGCCTGTTCTTCATAACCTAGAACTTTTAATCCCTGGGCCACAATTTTTTGCAGATAGCTCTGCCGCACGTCAATTACATTATAAACTTTACTTGCCCGACCAAAGGATACGGGGCACTCCCTAGGCTCCGAAGTTGTTATCCAGATTATATGGCCATTTTCCTGTTGAAAAGGTTCATAATAAAAATCACCACCGAGCAAACCGAACTTCCACAACTGATAGGCTATATCTTTGCCAACATAGGTGACAGTTCCATCAGAGCGAACAATAACCTTTTCTCTTTCTTGATCGCCTTCAAGCCTCATCACCCAGCAGCCCTTGTTGGGTCCATCTTCTGAATAAATAAGTCCACCTTTTTCCTTTAGAAGTTGAAAGGCCTTTTCCCAGAATTTAAGAGCCAAGATGCTACTTTCACAGGGAAGGACATCATAGGTTATTCCGAGACGCTTCATCGTGGCCAGGTGGGCTTTAAGGATTCGACGAGAAATATAATAGGCATATTGAGCCTCTGGCGGCTCGCCATGCTCGATTTTGCGAAGAATTTCAGCCTTTTTTGCTTGAGCCTCAGGATGGGCACTGAGAAAAGCGGAAACCCTCGTATATAAATCCCAGCAATAATAATCAAAGCGACCAGGTATCTTTTCAAGGTCCTCTAAGCTTTTCTTTTCAAGCTCCATAAAGCCAAAAACGACATCGACTACTTGAACGCCAGTGTCATCTATATAATTCTGAACCTCAACCTTTTCCCCTTTATAACGTAAGCATTGGACTAAGGTATCACCAAGACAGGCATTCCTAAGATGGCCGATATGGGCTGCCTTGTTGGGGTTAATGTTGGTGTGCTCAACAATTATTTTCCTCTCCTCTGGCCTGAGTTGGCTTTGATCAAGCGAGCGGAGCCTCTCGAGAAAAAAGCGTTCTTGATTAAGAAATAAATTAATATAACCAGGCCCGGCTATTTCTATTTTGGCCACATCTTCGAGGTCTTTCAATTTTTCAGCGATCTCTTCAGCAATTTGGCGAGGATTTTTTTTAATCAAGCGGGCTAATTTGAAAGGGAAGGTAAAACAGAGATCGCCCATCGAGATATCAGGAGGAAAGGTTAGTTGAAGATCGTTCCAGCTAATGGGATAGGTTTCTTTTATTTTTTCCCAAAGATAATTTCTTATCTTCTCCTTCGCCAGAATCATGGATTTTATTATTATAACAAAAACGGCTCATCTCTCAAGGAAAAAGCAATGAAGTATCTTTGGGATTGACTTATGGAAATCCACCCAGTGTTTTTTCTTGCTTAGTGGTAATTTCTGTGGTAGAAATGAATCTATTAATTTATTAAGGGAAAATTTTCAATGAAAAGAACCAGATTTTATGAAGCTCACCGTCGAGCCGGGGCCAAATTTATTGAATTTTTTGGCTGGGAAATGCCTTTGGAATATTCGGGTATTGTCAGTGAGCACTTAGCCGTTAGAGAAAGGGCGGGTCTTTTTGATGTCAGCCATATGGGTGAAATTATCATTAGCGGACCCGATGCTCTGGCCTTTATTCAATACTTAACCCCCAATGATGTTTCCCGTCTTTCGCCCGGGCAAGCTCAATACAATGCTCTAACGACACCCCAAGGAACTTTTATTGATGATTTGCTTGTCTATTGTCTTGATTTTAATAAATATCTTTTAGTGGTAAACGCGGCTAATACCCAAAAGGATTATAATTGGATATTAGATCATAAGGGTTCTTTTGATGTCATTATTGATAATGCCAGTGACCGAACCAGTCAGCTTGCCCTTCAGGGGCCCAAAGCTTTTGAAATTTTGCAGCCTTTAACTGATATTAGTCTTGACGAGCTCCGGCCATTTTGGTGGCAGCGAGGCAAAGTTGCCGGATTAGATTGCCTTGTCAGTCGCACCGGTTATACGGGCGAAGATGGTTTTGAGATTTATACGGAAGCGCCTGATCCAGTTATTATCTGGGATGCCATTATGGAAGAAGGGAAACCCTATGGCCTTTTACCTGCTGGTCTGGGTGCTCGAGATAACCTTCGTCTTGAAGCCAAGATGATGTTATACGGTAATGATATTGACGAAACTACCACTGTTTTAGAGGCTGATCTTAAGTGGATTGTTAAATTTAATAAGGGCGATTTTATCGGGCGTGAGGCTCTTCTTAAACAGCAGGAAGAAGGTCTGCAACGAAAAATTGTTGGCTTTGAGCTTATCGACAAGGGGATCGCCAGAAGACATTACCCGGTTTATTATCGTGGAAAAAAGGTAAGTGAAGTAACATCGGGCAGTTATTCGCCTTTCCTGAAAAAAAGCATTGGTTTGGCCTATCTTCCTATCGAGGCGACTGAAATCAATACAGAGCTTGAAATTGGCATCAGAGAAAAGAAAGCCAAGGCCAAAGTAGTGGCAACACCTTTTTATAGGCGGTCAAAATAAAAAGAAAGAGGGCGGATTTGGCCATCTTCGGACAGGTAAAAAATAGTTAAAAAATATTTTTATAAGGAGGAAAAAATGTATCCTCAAAATTTTTATTACACCCGGGATCATGAATGGGTCAGGGTTGAAGGTGATGTAGCTATTGTTGGAATTACCGATTATGCTCAAAAACAATTAGGGGACATAGTTTATATCGAACTCCCCGCTTTAGGAACCCATCTTGAAGTTCATCAATCGATTGGGTCTATTGAATCGGTCAAAGCTGTTTCCGATGTCTTTTCTCCTGTTTCCGGTGAGGTTATTGAAGTTAATGAAGAACTTAATAATTCGCCTGAAGTCATCAACCAAGATCCCTACGATAAAGGATGGATAATAAAAATAAGAATGAAAAATAAAGAAGATTTAAATCAACTAATGACTGCTTCCGAATATGAAAAATATGTGGAAAGCCTTGAAGTTTGATCGATCTTATCTCAAAGAATTAAAAGAGGAGAATCGTCATGAGCTATATTCCATTGAGTAAAAAAGATATTGAGGAGATGCTGAGACGAATCGGTCTTTCGAACCTCGAAGAACTTTTTGCCTGTATACCTCAGGAAATAAGAATGTCTGATCCACTTGATTTACCCGCACCCCTTAGTGAAAGTGAACTTTTGGAATACTTTGAAAATTTAAGTCAAAAAAATCTCTATCCGAAATTTTTGTCATTTCTAGGGGCAGGAGCTTATCCTCATACCATACCAACTGTTGTTGATTATTTAAGCTCTAGGGGAGAGTTTGTTACTCCCTATACCCCTTATCAACCTGAGGTCAGTCAAGGAACATTGCAGATCATATTTGAATATCAGACACTTATTTGTCAGCTAACCGGACTTGAAATTGCCAATGCTTCTCTTTATGAAGGGGCAACAGCCGCTGCCGAAGCGGTTTTAATGGCTCAAAGAATAAAAAACAAATCCAGAATTCTTGTAGCTCGTAGCCTTCATCCTCAGTACCGTCAGGTTATTTCTACCTATGTTCGTAACTTAGGCTTGAAAGTGGAAGAAGTGGCCTTTGATTCGAAGAGCGGTCGGTTAAATTTGGATGATTTAAAAAAGCGACTAGATGGAGATGTCACGGCTTTGGTTGTTCAGACACCCAATTTTTTTGGCGTCATTGAAGAACCCGGCGAGGCCTTTGCTTTGGCTCACGAAAAGGGCGCCCTTAGGGTGGCGGTTATAGCGGAAGGCCTTTCTCTTGGTTTGCTTGAGCCTCCTGGGAGTTATGGGGCTGATATTGCCTGCGGGGAGGGACAATCTTTTGGTTTACCCCTTGCCTTTGGTGGCCCCTATCTGGGCTTTATTGCTTGCCGAGAAAGCTTTTTAAGGCAATTGCCAGGCCGAATTGCTGGACAAACCAGGGATGCTGAAGGCCGGATTGGCTATGTTCTCACTCTTTCTACAAGAGAGCAACATATCAGAAGGGAAAAAGCCACTTCCAATATCTGTACCAATCAGGCTTGGTGTGCCCTAAGAGCCACTATTTTTCTAGAAACTTTAGGGCCAAAGGGATTGAGAGAACTTGCCTACTATAATTTGCAAAAAGCTAATTATGCTCTTGAGAATCTGGTGGCTGTTCAAGGAATTAAGAGACGTTTTGACGGGCCTATTTTTAATGAATTTGTCCTAGAATTAAATTCGCCCCTAAGCAAAATAATGGCGGCTTTGATGGAAAAAGGAATATTGGCCGGATATCCTCTTGAAAAAGATTATCCTGAGCTCAAAAACTGTTTGCTTGTCTGTGTTACGGAAACCCATTCGAGAGAAAAGATTGAAGCTCTGGTTAACTCTTTCAAGGAGGTTATCTCATGAGCCGTCGGGAGCCTTTAATTTTTGAATTAAGTGGGGAAGGAAAAAGAGCCTTTTTTTTGCCTCCCCTTGATGTTCCTGAAAAAAAAGAAATTCTTGAGGATATAAAATTAAGAGAGGATATTCCTGGATTTCCAGAAGTCACCGAGCCAGAAATTGTCCGTCATTTCACGCGCCTTTCTCAGACCAACTTTTGTGTGGATACAAGTTTTTATCCCCTCGGCTCATGTACCATGAAATACAGTCCTAAAATTAATGAAAAAATAGCGAGCCTAACCCCTTTTCTTAACAGTCATCCCCTGGCATCTGAAGACCTTATTCAAGGTAATCTTGAAATTATTAAATTACTTGAAGATTATCTCTGTCGGATCACTGGCATGGACTTTTTTACTCTGTGGCCCGCGGCTGGGGCCCATGGAGAACTTACCGGAATGATGATAATCAGGGCGGCCCTTACGAGAAGGGGGCGACCAAGAAAAATTGTCCTTATTCCCGACTCAGCCCACGGCACGAATCCTTCAAGTGCCCATATCTGTGGTTATCGGGTTCAGGAAATAAAATCCAATGAAGCCGGAACGGTCGATCTTGAGGATCTTAATCGGATGATGACGGAAGAAGTGGCCGCGCTTATGTTGACTAATCCTAATACTCTGGGCATATTTGAAAAGGATATTAAGCGAATTGCGGAAATTGTCCATAGTAAGGGAGGATTTGTTTATATGGATGGGGCGAATATGAATGCTCTGCTTGGGAAATTTAGACCAGGAGATCACGGTGTTGATGTGATTCACCTCAATCTTCATAAGACCTTTTCCACCCCCCACGGAGGGGGTGGACCGGGCTCGGGACCGGTTGGCGTGAAAAAGGAGCTCGAACCTTTCCTTCCAATTCCAGTGGTTAAAAGAGAGGGTAGTAAATTTGTGCTGGAAACTAATCGACCTCTAAGTATTGGCCGAATTAGAAGCTTTTATGGGAATTTTTTAGTTTTGGTAAAAGCTTTAGCTTACATTTTATCTCTTGGAGCAGAAGGTTTAAAAGAAGTTGCCGAAATTGCCGTTCTTAATTCCAATTACATTCGAAAAAACCTTGAAGGAATTTATTATTTAAAATACTCAACCCCGACTTTACATGAATGCGTTTTCTCTGATAAATGGCAAAGAGAAAGGGGGATTCAAAATATTGATATTGCCAAAAGATTGATTGATTATGGTCTCCATCCACCCACAATGAGTTTTCCCCTAATTGTGTCTGGTGCTTTGATGATTGAACCTACTGAGACCGAAAGTAAAGCCGAGCTCGACGCCTTTATTGAAGCTATGAAAAAAATTGCCCAGGAGGCTGTGGAAAACCCCGAAGTTGTAAAAACAGCCCCTCATAATGCCTATGTTCGCCGCCTGGATGAGGTGGCGGCAGCTCGTAATCCTATTCTTCGCTGGGAAAAAAAAGATTAATGGCTCTTCAAGATCTTATTATGAATTTACAGCAATTCTGGGCTAAACAGGGCTGCTATTTAGCTCAATCCTATGATGTGGAGGTTGGCGCAGGAACAATGACGCCAGATACATTTTTTCGTGTGCTAGGGAAAAGGCCTTGGCGGGTGGCTTATGTTCAACCCTCCAGACGTCCCACCGATGGTCGCTATGGAGAAAATCCCCATCGTGTCCAAAAACACTTTCAGTTTCAAGTCATTATTAAACCATCTCCCCTGGATATACAGGATATTTATCTTGATAGTTTGAGGGCCTGTGGAATTAAACTAGAGGAACATGATTTACGTTTTGATGAGGACGATTGGGAATCGCCAACTATCGGAGCTTGGGGTGTAGGCTGGCAAGTTATGCTAGATGGACTTGAAATTACCCAGTTTACCTATTTTCAGCAGGCAGGCGGTCTTGATCTTTTCCCCATTCCAGTGGAAATCACTTATGGACTTGAACGGCTGGAAATGTTCCTTGAAGGCAAAGATAGCATTTATGATCTGGACTGGTCAAAAGATGTTAGTTATCGAGATTTACGCTGGCTCGAGGAGAAAGAATTTTCCGAATATAATTTTAAGGCTGCTGACATCGAACGATTACAAACAGCCTTTTTGCTTTATCAAAAAGAAGCCCAGCAATTAATCGACCGGCGGCTTCTTTTGCCCGCTTATGATTGCTGTCTTAAGCTTTCTCATCTATTTAATTTGCTTGACTCAAGAGGGGCAATTTCAGTCACAGAAAGAGTTAAATTGATCGCCGAAATTAGGCATCTTGTTAATCAAATAGCTCGCCTTTTTGTTTCTCTCGAAGGAGAGGATTGATGGAATTTCTTCTCGAAATAATGACTGAGGAAATGCCCTATGCTCATGTGAAGTTGGCTCACGATCAATTGATAAATCTTTTTCGCCAAGAACTTACGGAAGCAAGAATAAAAATCAAGGAGTTAAGAACGTCGGGCACTTGCCGTCGTCTGGTAGTTGTGGCTGATATAGAAGAAAAGCAGTCTGACAGAGAAGATATAATTTTAGGACCGCCTAAAAAAGTAGCTTTTACTGAAGATAATAAATTTACAAACGCAGCTTTCGGTTTTGCTCGAGCTCATAATATCTCCGTCGAAGACCTGGAAATTATTTCTACACCCAAAGGAGATTATCTTGGTTTCAAAAAAAAGGAGGAGGGTCAGCCGGCTAAGAAAATTTTGCCAGAGGTTATTCCCCGGGTTCTTTCTTCTCTTTCTTTCCCCAAGATGATGCGCTGGAATGAGGGAATGGGTAGATTTTCAAGGCCGGTAAAAAATTTAATGGCCTTGCTTGATGGCGAGCCCCTTCAATTTGCTTATCTCGACTGGCCAGTTCGACCCTTCACTTTTGGTCATCGTTTCCATTCCCCATTACAGTTAACGGTGAAATCATGGAAGGAATATATCGATGCCCTAAGAAAAAATAAAGTGATTGTTGAGCCTGAAGAGAGGCGAAGAATTATCTTAGAGGGAGCCAAAAAATTGCTTGAGCCTTATGGCGCTCAACTTTATCCTGATGATGAGTTGCTTGAAAGATTGGTTAATGATGTGGAACATCCCTTTGTCATCCTGGGCTCTTTTCCAGAGAAATATCTCGCTTTACCTATTGAAATAATAAGCACGGTTCTACGGGAGGGACAGAAATTATTTTCGGTTACTCGTCAGGGCAAACAACTCCCTCTTTTTGTGGGGGTGGCAGATCAAATAGCTGATCCCAAATTTTTAATTCGGCAAGGCTATGAAAGGGTTTTGAAAGCAAGGCTTGAAGACGCCCTCTTTTTCTGGGAACAGGACCTTAAAGTGCCTTTAAAAGAAAGGGTCGATCAGCTTGCCCGAATAGTTTTTCAGGAAAAATTGGGAACATATTTAGAAAAAACGGAAAGATTAAAGAAACTGGTGGTCTTCTTAGGGCAGCAACTTGGAGAGAAAGAGATATTAAAGACATCTCTTCAGGCGGCTGAACTTTGCAAGACTGATCTACTGACCGAAATGGTTCGGGAATTTCCTTCTCTTCAGGGAAAAGTTGGTGGTCTCTACTGTCGAGTCCAGAATTACCCACCTTCGGTCGCCAAGGCCATTTATGAACACTACCAACCGCAGAGCCTTGATGAACCTTCGCCCTCCAGCCTCGAAGGAGCGATTTTAGCTCTGGCGGATAAAATTGATTCTCTCGTTGGGGCCATTGGCCTGGGAGCTGAAATTTCTGGATCTGGCGATCCCTTAGGCCTAAGACGCTATGCCCATGGCATCTGTAAAATCATTCTTGATCATCGTTTAAGACTTTCCCTGACAAAATTAATAAGAAAATCAATCCATCTTTATGGAGAAAAATTATGTTTGAATGAAAAAGAAACGGTTGAAGCCTGCCTTGGCTTTTTCACTCAGCGTCTTCGCTTCATTTATGAAAAAAATGGCTTTCGTTATGATCTCATCAATGCCAGCCTTCAGACTGGAATTGATGACATTTATCTATCTTTCCTCCGGCTAAAGGCTCTCGAAGAATTAAAGTCAAGCCCAGCTTTCGAACCCTTTGTCCTCATGGTCAGGAGAGTAAACAACATTCTTCGCGGTCAGCCTGTTTTTAAATTTAATGAGCAACTTTTAAAAGAAAAAGCTGAGAAAGAACTTCAAGCTGCTTTCGAAATTGTTAAGGAAAATGCTCTACCTTTAATTCAGCAAGGTGAATTTTCTAAGGCTCAAAAAATAGTCTTTAAGCTTCAATCACCTCTCAATAATTTCTTTGATAAAGTTCTGGTCATGGTTGAGGATAGAAAATTAAGACAAAATCGGCTGGCCTTGCTCCATAATATTCGAGACTTTCTCTTTAAAATTGCTGATTTTTCTCAAATTGTTCTTGCAGGCGAAAAAGAAAATCAGAAGGGAAAGGCTTAAATAACAAATTCGTCTTCTTCAGAGGCGGACTTTTCAAGAAATTTTTGTTCAAGAGCAATAATTTTAACGAGATTACCAGGATAATTTTGTTGTTTTTCTTCACCGTAGGGGAAAAACTGGACACCAATTTGAAAAAAATAATTTTTCCCTTGATAGGGCGCTGTCCAGCGAACCTTGCCTTTCATTTTTAAGGGCACGGGTTCACCGGGAATTTGGATTTCCAGCTCAAGGGGGGTCTCTAGGGGAATTTCCTGTTTAGAAAAGAAACGAACCCCTCCTCGGCTTATATCATAAAGCGGACAAAAAAATTCCTCTCCTTTATTTTTTGAAAAGGGCGACGAGAGAATTTTATAATTGATTGTGGCCCCAGGAATTTTGAACCGAATGCAGGCCCGCCTTTCTTGAATGGCTACTTTTTTCTCTTCCTCCATATTTTAGCCCTTTTCGCTTTCCTTTATCTTTTTTATTCTAAATCATTGAGGTTGTCAAAGAAAATTATTCGTTTATCCAGCCCAATTGTTTTACCTGATTAATCAATTTTTCAAAAGCTCTTTTTAACCGGACAAGATTTTGTTGACAACCTTGTTTGTCGGCTTGCCTTCCGCAAGTTTCGAGGGCATAGGCAGTTTTTTGCAGCTCAGGGAGGCTAAGATTAGCCGAAGATCCTTTAAGATTATGAGCTATTTCTTGAATTGACTGAAAATCATTTTCCTCAACGGCCTTTTCGAGGCGAGCCAATTTTAAATTGTATTCTTCTATAAAAATCTGAATTAGCTCCTGGAGGAAAATTTCATCGCCTCCTATTCTTTCAAGAACAGTTGGCAGATCAATTATTTCTTGGGCCACCGATTCTTTACTTTGGGCCATAACTATCTCCTTTCGTTTAAAATTATTGACTCTATAATAAAAGTTCGATTTCGACCCAATTTCTTTGCTTGGAAGAGAGCATGATCGCAAAAATTAATAAGCTCAGCTATGGAAAAAGGGGAATTGTTTTCATTAGATACGCCACCAGCTGAAATAGTTATTGTCAATGACTGGTTATTAAAAATAATTGGTTTAGCTTGAATAGAATGGCGCAAGCGATCGGCAATTTTTTCCAATTCAGCATGATTACAGTTGGGAACAATAACCAAAATTTCATCGCCACCATACCGACCTATTTTGTCATAAGCTCTGATCTTTTTTTGTAAACGATGACTGACTTCAGCTAGGATTACGTCTCCCCCATAATGACCAAAGGAATCATTGATTTTTTTAAAATCATCGATATCAATTAAGATTAGACCTAAAGGCTTGTTTTCCCTTTTTGAGCGTAAATATTCTTTCTCTGCCTGTTCGAGGATAGATCGCCGATTAAGCAATCCTGTTAGCCAATCAAATGTAGCCTCTTTTTTGAGCAATCGTTGAAGTTCAATGATTCGGCGACCTGTATTTAGCCTTGCTTTCAATTCTAGAAGGTCAAAGGGTTTGGTGACATAATCATCAGCGCCGGCATTAAGCCCCTGAATTAGATCCGATCTTTCATCTCTGGCTGTAAGCAAGATGATATAAATGTAATCGCTTTCTTTTGTTTTGGTTTTAAGGCGAACTCGGCGACAGAGTTCAAGGCCATTAATTCCTGGAATCATCCAATCAAGAAGGGCCATTTCTGGTGGATCAGTTTCAAAGATCTGCCAGGCCTTTTCGCCGTCATAAACAAGAAGAGTTTCATAACCCCATTCCTTTATATGGTGCTCGAGAATTCGAGCCGAGATCCGATCATCTTCGACAATAAGAATTTTTATTGGCGAATTGATCATTTTAATATTTTTTCTTCTTGAATCTATTTATTGTCTTTTCGATGACTTTTAATAATTCATCAGCCCTCAGGGGTTTGGCTACATAATCATCCATGCCTGCAGCCAAGCATTTTTCCCTATCTCCCTTTAAGGCGTGAGCGGTCATGGCCACAATGGGAAGATGAGCCTTTGTGCTCTTTTCTTTTTTTCTTATTTCCCGGGTGGCCGAAAACCCATCCATTCTCGGCATCTGAACATCCATAAGAACAAGATCAAAAACCCCCTTTTCTAAAGCTTCCAGGACTTCCAAACCATCCTTAACTGCTACCACTTCGTGGCCATGACGTTCCAGAATAAAACAGGCTACCTTTTGATTAACTAAATTGTCCTCAGCCAAAAGAATTCTGTATTTATCTTTCTCTGGTTCTTCTTTGGGAGGAGCATATTCTTCCATGATTTTAAGCGATTTTTTCCCTAAAACAAAAAGAAGACAATCTTGAAGCTCCTGAGGCTTTATTGGCTTAGTCAAGAAAGCTCTAATTCCAGCTTTTTGCCAGAGGGAGATATCGGCTTTGTGATCGGGCGAAGCCAGCATGATAATGGTTCTTCTAGTCAGATCCTTTTCTTGTTTCAGAAAATCCTGAAGAAAGAAAGCACCCGTTCCTGGTAAAAAAGAATCAACTAAAATAAAATTAAAGGGCGTGCCAAGCTGAAGGCTTCTTTCAATAAGCACAATGGCGTCTTCGCCACTGTCAATTTCTTCTGTTTTGATACCCCAGAAATTGAGCCAGTTGCGGATTATCCGGCGCGAAGAGGAATTATCATCAATGATAAGGGCCGTAGTTTGCGCCAAGAAGTCTAGGGCTTCTTTTTCTTCCGCTTTCTTCTCCTCGGGCCCAGGTGTTAGATCTAATTTGATCTCCACATGGAAGCGGCTTCCTTCTCCAGGTTCACTTTCCACCCAGATTCGACCTTGAAGAGCCGTAACCAGCTCATGAGTTATGGCTAGACCGAGACCTGTTCCTCCATATTTTCTAGTCATTGAACCATCAGCCTGGGTAAAGGCTTTAAAAATAATCTCCTGTTTTTCCTTGGGAATGCCAATGCCTGTATCCGCAACAATAAAGTGAAAGAGGCCAGAACCTTCTTCCTCTTTTTCCAGATTGACACTTAAGGTGACTTCGCCTTTCTCGGTGAATTTAACCGCATTGCTGATGAGGTTAATCAAGATTTGTCTCAAGCGACCGCTATCTCCTTGAACATAAAAGGGAAGGGAAGGAGGTAAATCGCAAATAAGCTCAAGTTTCTTTTTATGGGCTTCAAGGGTCATTGGGGCTATTGCTTCATAGATTAAATCTATTAGATTGAAATTTGTTTTCTCCAGAACAATTTGTTTTTTTTCAATTTTGGAGAAATCAAGAATATCCTGAATAACATCGAGGAGCGATTCAGCTGAATTTTTGATTCCCTTAAGATATTCTTTTTGTTCGGGGGTTAATTCAGTGTCAAGAAAGAGATTAACCATGCCCAGAATTCCATTGAGGGGAGTTCTTATTTCATGGGAAATATTGGCTAGAAATTCACCTTTGATTTTTTCAGCAGCCAAGGCCTGATTTCGAGCTTTAACCAGCTCGCTGACATCGATTAAGTTAATAATAAGGCCATCGTAAATATTCTGGTAATAAATTGGCTGCAGGCGAACAATCATTTCGAAACCGAAAAGACTTCTTTCAAGGGATTGAGCAGGGCTGTTGGGATTGTTTTTGAAAAGAGAAAGCAGTTGTTCAAAATCAATTTGCCGAGCTAAGGACTCGAGCTCAAAGAGATTGAGCCCGACCACCGAACTTCTTTCTTTCCCCAAAAGCTTCAAAAAGTAATTATTGACTTCAATTATGATATTTTTTTCATCAACCAACAAAATGCCTTCTTGCATACCCTCAATCATGGCCGCAAACTTGGTCATTTCCTTTTGCAGCCTTTCTTCAGCTAAGCTGCGAGAAGTAATGTCGCGGCCGCTCCCCAGATAGCCGCAGAAAAGACCTTTTTTGTCCTTTATAGGGATAGCATTAAGGAGGAGGAGACATCTTTCCCGTGATTTTGATTCGAACCAGCACTCTAGATCTACAATTGGCTGAGCTTTAGCTTTTAGGGAAATAAGAATGGACTTGATTTTTTGAATTTCGCTCTCTTCAATCAAGTTAAAGAGGCTTTGCCCAACGATTTTTTCAGGCTCGTAGCCTAAAAGGGAAACAATCCGCCCGGAAACAAAGGTAAATTCAAAATTTTCATTGACTTCCCAGATTAAATCGTTTGTAACCTGAGCAAAATCTTGGAATCTCTTTTCGGCAACTTTTAACTTTTCTCTTAGGTCATAGAGAGGCGATAAATCAAGATAAGTAGCTAAAACAGCTTCGATCTGATTTTCCCTAAAAATGGGGGTCAGGATTAAAGAGACGGGGAAGGAATGTCCTTCGTTGTCGAGGCATCTTATTTCCTGGACAACCCTTTCCCCGCGGAGGGCGAGGGCCATCATGGCGAGAGAATCTTTTTTGAGCTCATCGGGAATAGCTAAAGAGTCAAGATATTCGTTTTTTGCTTGCTCCGGGGAATAACCGAGAAACTGAGTGAAGGCTTTATTGACTTCAATAATTTTGCCCTGTCTGTCAGCTAGGATCATGGGAATGGGCAAAAGGTCGAAAATCTTATTCTCCAGCCAAAGGCTTTCCTCCTTATTTTCCCGCATAGATTTCTTGTTAAGTTCGCGAACAATAGCGTTGAGAAGATCAGCGGTTATTTGTTCTTCGCTCATGGTAAATTACCTCTTTTTTATCAATTATATGTACAGAATCAGGATGTCGAAGATGAAGGGCAATGCCTAGCGCCTTTTTACATGCTGAAACGATGGCTTCAGTTGATGGATGAAGAAAGATATCGGAAGAAACTCCCCCAATGGCAATTCGATGAGAGGGCAAAGAATAAGCTGAATAGACGGAATCGAGAATAATGGATTCATTCAGCCTTTGGGCTATGCTTCTTATATCTTTAGAAGATGTCTGGGGAAGGATGACCATTATTTCCCGTCGACCAAATCTTCCAGCCTTATCGTAACATCTTATTTTCTGCTTAAGCTGAGAACTTAATGCCACAAGAAGATCTTTCTCGAGTTTAGAAGAAGAGCATTCCGGTGGAAGAGGGTGGGGAATGATAGGGGAAATAAGCAGAGAACCCGTTGGATGAAAATTGCGCAGTCCGCGGGCCAGCTCTTCCTCTAAGAATTCAATTATTTTTTTCCTGGTCCAAAAAAGGGTTATGGGATCAAGACTTATGAGCCTGCGTCTTTCTTCCTCTTGTTGAAGCATTCTTTCAGCTCTTTTTACCCGAATTCTTAATTCATTAAAGCTATAAGGCTTAACCATATAATCATCAGCCCCTGAGCTTAAACCCCTGATAATTTCTTCATAGCCATCAGTTCCGGAAAGGATGATGATATGGCAAGGTAAATGTTTTTCGTCAGTAAGCTCAGATTTTATCTTTTTAGCTAGAGTAAGGCCGTCCATTTCTGGCATCATCCAATCAATAATAATGATTTGAATAGTGGGATCTTCAACAAGCTTTTCCCAGGCTTCTGAGCCACTCCTGGCAGTAACGACTTCATACCCGAGCTCAACAAGACACTTTTCGAGAGCCAGGAGGCTGATAAGATCGTCATCAGCCACTAGGACCCGCATTGCCTTTATCCCTTCCCTTATTTAGTCGTTCCAGTTGACCTAAATTTATTCTTTTCTTTATTTTCTGAAATAGGATTATTTCCTGTTAATAGTCTTTATCGATGAAATAGGGGGTGATATTTGATCCTTTATCCTCACCTTAAAAGATGATGAAAATTATCTTTTTTGGCTAATCTTCGCCTTTTTTGAGGTTTATTTATCTACTATCGTTGGGAAAAAGAAAGGCTTAAATTAAAAAGGGAGAATTATTTTTTGTTAAATTCAAAATTAGTTGTAATTAAGCTATGCTAAAAAGACTTCAATCAACAGAGAAAAGTTAACGTAATGTACCTTCGTAACGAGCTGTGAGCTGTCGCTTTCTTACTTCCTCGGGAGTATATAAGGGAAGAAGAATGGGGGCAATTCGGTTTGTTCTTATACCGGCCTTTTTGAGTTCCCTTTCAAATTCAAGGACATGATCAAGGGTCAGCCGGCCCAATTTAACGTTCTTGGCATACTCGGCTGCATATCTACCAGCTCGGCGGCCAAAGACATTATAATCAAGTACTGAATTGCCCATGAGTCGATTTCGGCCATGAACCCCACCCGAGGCTTCGCCAGCCACGTAAAGACCTGGAATATTGGTTTCACATCTTTCGTTTATTTCAATTCCCCCATTTTGATAATGAAGGGAGGGGTAGGTAAGCATAGGTTCCTTAGTTATATCAATGCCATAGCGAATAAATTGTCGGTACATTGCCGGGAAATTTTTGGCGATGTAGCCTTCTCCATGGAGCATTTCAATCAGGGGTGAATCGAGCCAGACTCCAACCCGGCCACTGGGGGTTTCGATTCCATTTTTCCTTTCAAGACATTCCCTGATAATAGCGGCACTTTCTACATCTCTTGGCTCCTTGGGAAAAACAAAGAGCTCTCCGTGGCGATTGACGGGCTGACCTCCAGCTCCTCTAATTTTTTCAGTTATAAGAAAGCCAGCGATTTGTTCAGGGAAGACAGCCCCAGTAGGATGATATTGAACTGAATCCATATAAAGAAGCTTGGCTCCAGCTCGATAGGCAATGACCAGGCCATCTCCAGTGGCTCCATAATGATTCGTTGTGTCAAAGCCGCGGATATGGAGACGACCAAAACCGCCAGTAGCAATTATTGTTGCTTTAGCCTTAACCACAAAATATTCTTCAGTTTCTAAATTGTAAAGAATCCCTCCAGCACAGCGGCCATGATGGTCGAGAATAAGCTCAACAGTCGGCATAAATTCAAGAACAGTTATGTCTTCAGGATGATTGCGGACTTCATCCATTAAAGTCCGCATAATGATAGCCCCGGTGTAGTCACGGCAGGAGTGCATTCTTCTGCGGGAAGTTCCTCCCCCATGGAGAACATAATTATTGCCATCAGGTCGCTTATCCCAGATAACGCCGAGATCTTCAAGCCATTTAACCACTTCTGGTCCATCTTCGGTCAAAGCTCTAACAAGCTCAGGCTTATTGTCAAAATGACCACCACCGATAGCATCGAGATAATGGCGAGTGGGCGAATCTTGAGGGGTTACTGCCGCCTGCATTCCCCCTTGGGACATCATGGAATTAGCGTCACCGAGCCGTAACTTGGTGGAAATAATTGATTTAGCCCCATGCTGGCGAGCGATAATGGCGGCTGCACATCCAGCCCCGCCACCTCCAATAATTAAAATATCGGTTTCAAAATCAGGTCTAGTCAAGTCAAACTTAGTTGGATCTATCCGGCTATAAGATTCGAGCAAATCAGCCACTTCCCTGGTCATCATTTCGCCCTTATTCGGCCCGATTCTAACCGGGCGACGAGCATCAGGTCGATAGTCGGGGTGAAATTTCTTAAGAACCTCCTCTCTTTCTTTGGCCGTCATGGGTGGAAAAACCGGTTTACCCGACTTTTGCAGTTCAAATCGCCTTGGCCTTGTTTCTTCCACTTTTTTTAACGAAGCTCTCATATATTCAGGATACATGGCTCACTCCTTTTCTTCTTCAATGTCGCGGGCGTAATAAAGTTTTTCCAATTCTTCTCGCGACATTTTCATCAATTTTTTATATTCCTGATCATATTTTCCAGAACGGATTTCCTGAAGCCGGAGCTCAAGCTCTTGGCTCCGGGGAGCAAGATAACGACCATAAAGACGTTTGGCTAGTATACCCACGTTATAATGAACTATTTCGGCCGGACAGCGAATTGAGCAGAGTCCGCAGCAGAGACAATCAAAGGAAAGATCCATAACCTTTTCAATATCTCCTCTAATCGCTGCTTGAATATAATCCATGACCTGAAGGTTTTGGGGGCAGGCTTTTGTACAGGTATTGCAGGCAACGCAACGGAATATTTCAGGGTATAGCTGCTGAAAAGCAGTAATATCTGGCTTGAGTTTTTCAATGTCATAAACGGGCTTATGAGCTGGAATTGCGGGCAGCTGCGATAGCCACATGCCATCCTGAACAAGGGTAGTACAGGCTAAGCCGGTATAAATTTTGAAATCTCCGGGGAGTCGGTACACGGTGGCACAAGCCCCACAAAAGCCTTCGCGGCATCCAGCACCTCTTTTGATCTGATAGCCAGCATATTCAATCGCGCCCATTATGGTAGATTCCGCTGGCACTTTGTAAGCTTTACCCATGATATAAACGGTAACCATTTTTCTGGGCACAGCGATCGGAACTTCTCTTTCGATGACTTCAACCCTTGGAGCTACTTCCGTGGCTAATTGAGGATTATTTTTAATCTTTTTCTTTGTTTTTTTTGGCTTCATAGTTTCTCTCCTTTTTGACTTCATGTCTCAAAATTCCTGAGGCAGTTCTTTAAGTTGTGCCCATGAATAGACCGGGCCATCCTTACAAACATAATGATGACCTATATTACACCGCCCGCATTTGCCAATTCCGCATTTCATTTTATTTTCAACTGTTGTGTAAATCTGGTCATCTTCGAAGCCAAGATCTTTGAGGGCCTTAATGACAAACTTGATCATAATGGGCGGTCCGCAAGTTATAGCAATAGCATTCTGAGGCGAGGGTTTTTTATCCAGAACGTTCTGAGGCACAAAACCAACAAATTCTGACCAGCCTGGTTCAGCCACATCGATAGAAAGATGGACCGGTATTTGATTCTTGAGCTGCTGGAGTTCACTTCGAAAAACAAGATCCTGGGACGTTCTGGCCCCATAAATAAGCATTAACTCGCCATAATCATCTTTTTGAAGTAAAGCTGTTTGAAGCACTGACCAGATTGGCGCAAGACCAATGCCGCCGCCAATAAAAATTAAATTTTTGCCTTTCCAGCTTTCAATGGGAAAGCCATTGCCGTAGGGCCCTCGAACACCAATCAGATTACCTGGCTCCATTTCATGCAAGGCCGATGTCACCCGACCCATTTTTAGAATGCTGAATTGAAGATAATCGGTCACGAGAGGCGAGGAAGATATGGAAATCATCGATTCACCCTTGCCAAAAACAGAAAGCATAGCGCATTGACCGCAACGAAAGGAAAAAATAGGTCCATCGGTTAACCTGACTCTGAAGGTTTTAATTGGCCGAGCTCCTTTAACTTCATCCTTGATTTCAATTATTTCGCCAATTCGAGGTAAATAGACATTATTTACCATGATTTCTTGCCCTTGTTAGAACTTCTATGATGTCGATACCCACCGGACAGAGACTGATACAGCGACCGCAACCGACACATTGGAAGCGATCATAAAGAAGGATGAAATATAAAAATTTGTGAGCCAGTCGCTGCCGAAGCCTTGAAGCTCTATCCGGACGGGGGTTATGGCCTGAGGAATGCATGGTAAAATCGGGGAACTGGCAGGTATCCCAAGTTCTTATTCTTCGTCCCCTTAGAGGGGCCAGGGATTTTGTTTCGTCATTGATGTCAAAACAGTGACAAGTCGGGCAGAGATATGTGCAGATGCCACAGCGAAGGCAGTTCGATGATTCTTCGTCCCAGAAATTGGAATCAAAGATAGCCTTTATCTTTTCAGGCAATTCTCTAGCCCCATTAAGGTGACGCTTTATTTTACCCTGGGCTTCAAGATGAACCCTTTCTTTTTCCTCCCTATCTTTAGGGGTAATCTCTTTAAAAAGAGAAGGCGCCTCGCTCAGCAATTTTTCCCCTTTTTCGGTCAAGGCTTTAACGAAATAGCGGTCACCAAGATCGGTTAAAAGAATGTCCAAACCATCTTCTGAATAGGGACTTCCTTCAACAGAAAGACAGAAACAGTTTTCAGAAGGCGGCTGATGGCAGGCGAGGCCAACGAGAGTGGTCTGGCGGCGTCTTCGCCAATAATAAAGATCTTCAAAGGAGCCACCGAAAACGAGGTCCATAGCCTCAACTGCTCGACCGTCACAGGGTCTGACGCCAAAAATTACCTGAGGCGATTCTTCAGGTAAAACTTCTTTGAGCTCTATTCCATTATCGGGATTTTGTTCAAATTCGAAAAAGATTTCTTCCTGGGGAAAAATTAATTTTTTAGGTGGAACTACAGGATAAGTATAATCAGATGCAATTTCTAGAATTTGATTGTTCGAGCTCAGTTCCCAGCCAAAATTTTCTCTTTTGGGAATAAAAACCTTAAATGATTGGAGGGATTTAATCCATTGAGGAAAGGATGATTTGAGGATTGTTTTCTCCATCATTTTTCACCTGATAAAATCTTGAGGATCATTATCGCGAAAACAGGCAATTAGAGGAGGTTGGGCAGGATCAAAACCAACCTCATAGCCAAAGAGCTCTTTGGCCTCCTTTTCCATTTTTTTATTTAATAAGCGGAGGGGAATTTCGACTGGACAAACTCGTTCGCATTCACCACAATCGACGCATCGCCCGGCTAAATGAATAGCCCTTACAAGATGATAAAAAATATTTTCAGAAAGCTCAGGATTTCTTTCGACCCATCTTGTTTTTTGGGCTTTTTCGTCAGCAGTGGTCTCGGCCGTGACCGCATAGGCGATGCTATCGGCAACGCATTCATCACAATAACACATCGGGCAAACAGAACGGCAAGCATAGCAGCGCAAACATCGGCTAAATTGTTGCTGCCAGAAGGACCATCTTTCGTCAAGGGCCATTTTTTCATAAGCTGATATTGATTGGTAGCGATTGCCAGGATTTCTCTTAATTTCTTCACCTAAAATAACATCAGCGATCACCGGAAAATTAGCCGGGCATTCAAGACAGCGATCAGCTAAAATGTCCGGAGCTTCAATTTCTATTTCTCTGTCATCAACGATAACCTTAAATGTTCCCTTTGATCCGAAAAGAACTTTCTGAGGTTTGAGACCATTAAGATGTTGATTGAGCTTGGTGATATTGATCACGCCGGTTAATTCACAGGAAACTCCGATAATATAAACATCGTTTCTTTCAATGTATTTTTCCTGAAGGAGAACATTGATAGATCTTGAATCGCATCCTTTGACGACTAAACCCACGGGCCGGATGTCAGGATTTTTCTCTCGAGCCCGGCGTCTCTTCTCGTCATGAAGAAAACGAACAAGATTGTGGAAGCAAGCCGGCGTCCACACCAAACGATCAACATCCTCGGGCTGGCGAATAAAGGCTGGTCGAACCTGCCAGCCAGAACCAATATTTTCATAGCCGATAAAATATTTTACTTTTCCCGAACTGAGCGCCTTCTTTACCTCTTCTTTTAATTGATCGAGGCTGACCATTAGTAATTTCTCCTGAATTTAGTTTGAGGTCCAAGAGGTTTAAGTTCTTTAACCAAATCATATATTAACTGGCTAAATTTAACTCCTTCCGTCGCTGAGACCCAGGACATCTGAAATCTCTGGGGTTCTAAACCAATATATTCCAGAAGTTTTTTAACCAAAGCTAAACGGCGACGGGCATAATAGTTTCCTTTTATGTAATGACAATCACCGGGGTGACATCCGGAAACCAAGACGCCATCAGCTCCATGGCTCAGGGCTGAAAAAACATAAAGGGGAGAGACACTGCCAGAACACATGACCTGAATAGGGATAACATTGGGGGGATATTCCATTCGGCTTACTCCAGCCAAATCAGCACCAGCTGAAGAGCACCATTTACACAGAAAAGCAACTATTCTGGGTTCAAATTCGGCGGCCATTTTTAGCCTCCAAGACAAGCTTTAATCATTTCTTGGATATGATGAGGAGTAAGATTCTTAACCTGGATGGCATTACGCAGACAGGAGGCCGAGCAGGTTCCGCATCCTTCACAGAGGATTTCATTAACCTCAGCTTTGCCTTCTTTTAAGGAAATAGCTTCAAAGGGACAAACGCTAACACACATACCACAGCCTGTGCATAGATTGCGAATTACCCGGGCCACAGTGGGGGAATGGAAAAGCCTGTCCCTGGATAAAATGGCCATAGCTTTGGCCGCTGCCCCGGAAGCCTGACCAACTGCCTCAGGTATATCCTTGGGAGCCTGAGCTGCACCGGCCAAAAATATTCCTGAGGTCATACTTTCGACGGGCCTTAACTTGGGATGGGCTTCGGCTAAAAAGCCATCCTTATCAAGGGCAATTTTGAGCTTCTTGGCTAGTTCATCCATTCCTTTGGAAGGTCGAATGGCCATGGCGAGAACAACCATATCGGCAGCAATTTCGATTTGTTTACCCGTAAGCGTATCTACCCCCCAGACGATGAGTTTTCCATTGTCTTCAAAGACTCGGGATACCTTTCCCCGAAGGTAGAGAACTCCGTCCTCTTCGACCGCTCGGTGAACAAATTCCTCATAGTTTTTGCCCCCTGAGCGGATATCTATATAAAAAACATAGGCCTGGCCATCGTGAACATGATGTTTGTAAAGCATAGCGTGTTTGGCCGTGTACATGCAGCAGATTTTTGAGCAATAAGGCCAATGGAGTTCAGGATCACGGGAACCTACACACTGAATAAAAACCACTTCTTTTGGTTCTTTCTTATCGGAAGGCCTCAGAATTCTGCCTCCGGTGGGACCGGATGCCGAAAGCAGACGTTCGAACTGGAGCCCATCGAGCACATCGGGGTATTGGCCGTAACCATATTCAGCCATCATTGATTTATCGTAAAGGTCATAGCCTGTGGCCACAACGATAGCCCCCACATCAACCTCAACAATCTCTGGCTTCATATCAAAGTTAATGGCCCCAGGCTTACAGACATCGGCACATTTGCCACAGGCAATAGCTGTATCAAACATCCCTGGACAGGCTTTTTCATCAATGGTGTAAGAGGCAGGAATAGCCTGAGGGAAGGGAATATAAATAGCCCTTCTTCCTGTTAGGCCCATATCAAATTCATTAGGAACAACAATGGGGCAAACCTTGGTACATTCGTCGCAAAGAGTGCATTTATCGGGATCCACATAGGTGGGCTTTTTTAGAATTTTAACCTTGAAATTGCCAACATAACCAGAAACTTCTTGAACTTCACTGTAAGTCATTAATTTGATTCGGGGATGTTTTGAGACTTCCACCATTTTCGGGGTTAGAATGCATTGGGAACAGTCAAGGGTAGGGAAGGTTTCCGAAAGTTGGCTCATATGACCGCCGATGGAAGGCGATTTTTCAACCAGGATAACTTCATAGCCAGCATCGGCGATGTCTAAGGAAGCCTGAATACCGGCAATACCTCCGCCGATTACCAAGGCCCTCTTAGTTACCGGAACGCTGACATCTTCAAGAGATTCATTCCTTCTAACTTTTTCGACCACACCACGAGTTATGCTGATAGCTTTTTGTGTGGCTTTGCTTTTTTCCCGATGGACCCAGCTACATTGCTCTCGAATATTGGCTATTTCACATCGATAGGGATTTAAACCAGCTTTTTTAGTTGCATTCCGAAAAGTGGTTTCATGAAGGGTCGGGGAGCAGCAAGCCACGACCACTGAGTCCAGTTTTTTCTCTTTTATAGCCTGAATGATCAAGTTCTGGCCGGGGTCAGAGCACATATAAACATAGTCTTCAGCATGAACTACTCCGGGGTGCTTGGCCAATTCAGCGGCTACTTTTTTTACATCAACCGTGCCGGCAATATTTATTCCGCAATGACAGACAAAGACGCCGGTCCGCTTCATTTTTCCATCCCCTCATTTTTGGCTTTAGCTGTCTTTTTTTCAGCTTTAGGTTCTTTTTCCACCTTAGATTGAGCTTCCTTTTCTAAAACTTCAAGGCCATAATTAAAGCCCCTATCGAATGCTTTAATGTTCATATCAAGATAACGGGATGGAACCAGTCCAGGTAAAGCCTTTTTGATGGCTTCAGGGGAGACAATTTTAGTAACAGCGGCAAAAAAGCCGAGCATAACAAGGTTGGCATAAATTCGGTTTCCAATTTCTTCAGCAAAGCGAGTTGAGGGAATGCTATAAATTTTTATTTTTCTTTTAGAAGGCTTAAGCCGAACCAGATCTGAATCAATAATGAGAGTACCTCCTTCTCTTAGCTCAGGTTCATATTTTTCATAGGCCTCCTGGGACATAGCGACAAGAATTTCTGGCTTGGTTACATAGGGATAGAGCACTCTCTCGTCCGAAACAACGACTTGAGAACTGCAGGCACTTCCCCTAGCCTCTGGACCAAAGCTTTGGGTCATGGTCGCAAATTTATTGTCATAAAGGGATAAGGCTTTACCAAGGATTAGCCCTTGGCGAATTATTCCTTGACCACCGAATCCAGAGAACCGAATTTCATTCATGATTTAACTCCCCAAGGTTGGTATTTATTGCCAAGAACCTTGCGCAAATGATTATTCATACAATCGAGGAATGTTGGTTTTTCAATATCCACAAACTTACCTACTATTATTTTCCCTTGATAGCCAATGTCCAGAGTGCGAGTGTCAGCTCCGTGCCTGATTTCTGAATTTTCATAATAGTACCTAAGGAGATTAAGACCATCGCCCAATCGATTACGACGGGCATAAAGAGTAACACAAGGTGTTATTACCTCAATAAAGGAAAAACCCCTTTTCTGGAGGGCTTCCTGAATACTCTTGGTCAATCGTCTAATATGGAGGCAGGTCCAGCGGGCGACATAAGTAGCTCCACAAGCTTCAGCAAGATAGGGAAGATTAAAGGGGTATTCAAAGTTACCGTAGGGAGCTGTTGAAAGGTTGGCACCTATGGGCGAGGTAGCAGCCACCTGACCGCCAGTCATTGCATAATTAAAATTATTGACACAAATGACAACTAAATCCATATTGCGGCGGGCAGCATGAATAAAGTGGTTACCACCAATCCCAACAATATCTCCATCACCACTGAAAACCACAACCTTTAGGTCAGGGTTGGCTAACTTTAAACCGGTAGCAAAAGGTATTGGTCGACCATGAGTTGTGTGAAAGGAATCAAGTCTTAAATAGCCAGCTACTCGACCGGTGCAACCAATGCCCGAAACAACGCAAACCTTGTCGGGATTAATTTCACTTTTTTGCAAGGCCTCTATAAATGAAGTTACCACAATACCAATTCCGCAGCCGGAACACCATATATGGGGCATTCTATCCATTCGCAGAAATTCTTCCATGGGATGCTTTTTTTCGAGACGATCCTCAGGCCTCATTTTGCCGCCTCCTTGATTACTTTTAAAATATCATCAGGGTTATGAACCCAGCCACCGCAGTGGGAAACTGGATAGACGGGAGCTTTGCCTTTAGCAGCTCTTTCAACTTCCCTTTTTATCTGACCAAGATTAATTTCAGGCACAACGAAGGCTTTAATTTTCCCTGCCAATTCTTCAATTCTTTTTTCAGGAAAAGGCCAGACAGTGATCAATCTTAAAGAACCAACCTTGATTCCTGCTTTCCTGGCATCCTGAATAGCCTTCCAGGCTACCCGGGAAGTGATTCCATAGGAAACGACAACAATTTCAGCATTATCAGTTTCGTCTTCCTTATATTCAATTATTTTATCAGCATTAAGGCGAATTTTGTCGCAGATATGACGGACGCACCAATCCTGAGCCTCAGCATTAATAACTGGATAACCTCTTTGGTCATGGGTTAATCCCGTTGTATGGAAACGATAACCATCTCCGGCTTTAACCATGAAAGGAACTAAATCAACGTCGGGCTGATAGGGAAGATATTTATCTTTTGGTCCTTCATACCACTTTCTTTCGATGATTTCAATTTCTTCGGCTGGAGGAATGACCACTTTTTCATGCATATGACCGACACATTCATCAGTCATAATAAAGACAGGAACTCGATACATTTCCGATAGATTAAAGGCCTTTATAGTTAAGTCAAAGCATTCCTGGGGTGAATCTGGTGAAAGGGCAATTATTTCATAGTCGCCATGGGAACCCCATTTAACCTGCATCATATCTCCCTGACCGGTTAAAGTTGGTAAGCCTGTGGAAGGGCCTCCCCGCTGAACATTGGCAATGACGATTGGGACTTCCATCATGCAGGCCAAGCCTATGTTTTCCATCATAAGAGAAAAGCCAGGGCCTGAAGTCACAGTCATTGATTTCACGCCCGCCCAGGATGCCCCGATTAAAGCTGCAATCGAGGCAATTTCATCCTCCATTTGAATGAAGACACCTCCCACTAAAGGGATGCGTTCAGCAAACCTTTCCGCTGTTTCAGTTGATGGGGTTATGGGATAGCCTGCAAAAAATCGGCATCCTGCCGCCAGAGCCCCTTCCGCAATGGCATAATCGCCATCAAGATAATGGACTCCAGTGAGGACGCCCTTAGGGTCGGCTGATTTCTTTCTCACGCTCACGTTCTTCCTCCTCTTTGAGAGTTACAAAAATGGCAAATTCTGGGCAGATGGCTTCACAAAGCTGGCAGTAACAGCAATTATCAGGGTTAACAACTCGAGGGGGATGATAGCCTTTGATATTAAATTCTTCTGACATTTCGAGCACATCTCGCGGACAGTATTCGACGCAAAAACCACATCCCTTGCAGCGATCTTTATTGATATGAATTAATCCTTTTTTTGGTTTTAATTCACCAAAATAGATCATGGTTCCCTCAGATGAGACCTTTTTGTTTCAAGATTGGCCTGGGATCGACCTCATGGAGATCGAACCTGAGGCTATTCTCCGGACATCCCAGAGCTATGGCTATCAGCTGGGTGAAATAGAGAACAGGAATCGGTTTGAAGTCAGCTTCTATCTGCTGAATTTCTTTCTGGCGGTAATCAAGGTTAAAAAAGCAAAGAGGACAGCTTACCTCCACAATCTCGGCTCCTCTTTCCCGAGCTGACTTCAGAATTTGGGCAGCTCTGAGGATAACCACCTGAGGTTTGTCAACAGTCTGATAAGCCCCGCAGCATTCTGTTTTATAGGGAAAATCAACTGAGTCAGCCTGAAGGGTATCCACCAGCTTGTCCATAATGGTGGGGTTCTCCATGTCGTCAAAGCCTATTTCTCTAGGCCTCACCAGGAGGCAGCCATAATAGCTGGCGACTTTAAGCCCCTTTAAAGGCTTGACGATCTTAAAGGCTAGGTTTTCTAATTTTACTTCATCTCGAATAAGCTCCAGGTAGTGAAGTATTTTAAAGGATCCGTTGAAATTAATTTTTTCTTCATCCATAAACCGATTGATCTTGTCTCGGATGTCAGGATTTTCCTCGTAGCGGGCCTTGGAGCGCTTTAAAGTATTATAGCACATTGCGCAAAGCGTAACGACTGAATTAAAACCCGCGTCCTTAGCGCGAATTAAATTCCGAAGAGGAGCCACGTGATGGATAACATCATCAGCGGTAAGGGAGAAAACGGTACCACAGCAATTCCAGCGAGGCAGTTCAATGACTTCAAATCCTAGTTCTTTTAAGGTGCAGAGAGCCGATTCTTCAAAATTTTTTCCATGGGCTTTAAGCGTACAGCCTGGGTAATAGGCTATTTTCATTATTATTATTCCTTTGAAACTGAAAATTTATAATTAATTTATTTTTGTTCATATTTAGATTCACGAGGTAAATTTTCTAAAATTACTGATCAATGCAATAGCCGGAAATTCTTTCCTTTTCTCAGGGGGAATCTTATTAATATCAACGTGATCCAGCCTTTGACGCAGGAGGATCTGTCTTATAGCCTCCATAACCTCGGCTATTTTAATTCCCTTGGGACAACGGACATTGCAGGTCAAACAGGAGGCACAGGCCCAGATGGCCCGGCAATTAAGGAGTTCCTCCTTTAAACCCAGCTGGGCAAAGCGAATCACTTGATTAGGTAAAATATCCATCTCAGACACGGCCGGGCAGCCAGCCGAGCATTTGCCACATTGATAACAGACCAGAAGATTCTGGCCACTTAACTCCTGAACCTTTTGAACAAAGGAATCACGTATTTTTTTCTGGGAAATATTAACTTTCATTGGTTTTTTCCTTTCCTGGCGGGCTCTATTTTTATCAAGGGGATACTCTCTACCTTAAAGCCAAAATGAGAATACAATTAAGCACAAAATAATTTTTGTGTCAAGAAAATTATCTTTTTTTAAATTTATTTGTGGTTGAAACCTGGTCGATAGAAGAGAAGAAGAAAAAGGCAGCTTAAGTTAAGAATAAGAAGGCTAAGAATTGATTTCGGTAGGCCAAGAATGGGGAAGAACAGAGGAGATCCCAGAATAGCTCCCAGAAATGAACCGGCGAGGTCAAGACCATAACCTAAACCATAACTCTGTCCCCCTTTTATCAAAGGCAGGTTGCTAACTACAAAAAGATGCCCCCCGGCTACTCCGAGAAGAAAAAGAAAGAAATAGGGAATAAAGCTGCTTATTTTGACGGGTAAGAGAATAAGGAGGAAAATGAGAATTACTAAGATCAGGGTCTGATCGGCCAAAAGACTTTGGCCTTTAGGGGAAGTAAATTTCTGGCTAAAGAAAGCGCCGGCAAAGAGGCCAAACATAAAAAAGGCAATGAGGAGAGCTATTTTTTCATAAATATAGCCAAATCTTATCTGAAACCAGAGAAGAATTAAAACCTCGGCCATCAGGCTTGTAAAGCCAAGAACAATTAAGGGCAATCCTGGCAAGGCGGCCTTTCCCCTGACAATGAAGAGGAAGAAAAAAATAGTTAGACAAAGAAGAAGAGGTAAAAAAATTAGAAAAATCTGAGGAATCTTGGCGAAAAATTCCAGAATTCTAGCTTCGTTTAGGCCGAACTGAGAGGCCCAATGAATTAGAAAATAAAAAAATCCTTTCGGTTGCAAATCGCTATTAATGGAGGAAGAAAGAGAGGAAACTTTCGATTTTAGTCTTTCGACTCTAAGAGGACTCAATCTAGCGGCTAAAGTCTGGGCTCGGATAAATCGGGTTTCTATCTGATATTTTTTGAGATTGGTAACGAGAAAATCGGGATTAATGGACAGCTGACCATCGGAAGCCAAGAAAATATTGGTGTCCCCTGGGATTATTTCAATATTAGAGAAAACAGAAGACAAAGTGGCATAGATATTATTTAAATAAAGAGTCAGACTCAGGCTTTGGTAATTCTCGGCTGAAGAAACCCTTATCGAGACAACCCCATCATTGGAAAGTCGATCTTTAATTAAAGAATAGAATTCGCGAGTGTAAAATCGATTAAGCTGAGCGGTGGCTGGCTCTGGAATGGCCACAATGACGACATCAAAGATTTCTTTTGTTTTTTGAAGAAAGGCTCGGCCATCTAAATGATGAATTGTCAATCTTGGCGAATCAAAAAAAGATTTTTTTTCAGAGGGCAAAAGACTTTTCAGAAGAGGAATAATGTCAGGATCGATTTCAACGTAGTCCAGGGAAGTCTGAGGATACTTTAAAATTTCTTCGATGGCCCCACTGAAGCCCCCCCCAATTAGAAGTATTTTTTTAGCTTCCGGTCTCTGAAGAAGGGCAAAATGGGTGATTTCTTCAGCTTCGGCGGGGTCAGGGATAGAGGCCGCTGCTAGCCCGTCCTGATAAAGAGTAATTTGCTCATCAATTTTAACTACTTGCCAACGACCAAAGGGGCTGTCATGGCTTTTTATTAGGGGAAGGGGTTTGGTGGCTATTTTCTGAGTCTGAAAATCAAAGATAATAAATAGGAAAAGAGCAATAGAAATTAAGGCTGAAGCAACCAAATTAATTTTATTGGGAGAAAATAATAATAATAATAAAAGAGAGAAAATTCCCAGAAGGGCGATCGACTGCCAGCAGGTAAAGAAGGGAATAAGTCCAAGATCGACGATAAGGCCAGCTAGACAGGCTCCAAGGGATTCAAGAAGATAAACCTTGGTAAGATCTCCCTTTAGATAAGCAACGTTGAGAAAAAAAAGCAGACCGAAGGGAAAACTGAGTAAAAAGCAACAGATAAGGGCAGTAAAAAAGGATGAACTTATCCCTAGGCTTTCTCCAAACGGCTTTCCCCAAAGAAATCGAATGAAACGAAGGCCAGAAAAGACCACCAGGCTTGAGAAAATTGCGATCTCAAATAAAAGAGGAAGGTGCTTTTTTTGAAGACTGAATTTTGATGCTAGCAAACTTCCTAAAGAACCCCAGAGCAGCCAAAAGCCAAGGACAAAGCCATAAATGATTTCATTGCCATAGAACTGAACGAGAAATTCCCGAAGAAGAAAAATTTGCATAGAAATGGAAAGAAAACCAAGAAGGAAAGGAAACATAATCTGGCTCAAGTCCAAATTCCTGGAATGGGAGCGTGACAATAGCGACATTTCCCATCCCGCAATTCAATCCTCTCAATCTGATAGCCTACCCTTTCAATAAGCAACTGACCGCAGAATGGACAATAGGTACTTTCGGCCTTATGGCCGGGCACATTGCCTATGTAAACATAACGCAGACCCTCTTGCTTGGCGATTGAGTAAAGCTTTTCTAGGGTAGAAATAGGCGTTGGAGGGAGGTTTTTAAGGAGATACATGGGATGGAAGCGAGAAAAATGAAGGGGAACGTCTGGACCGACCTCCTTGAGTAGCCACCGGCACATTTGACGGATCATCGTTTCTTGGTCATTAAGCGTTGGAATTACTAGATAAACAATTTCTTGCCACATTTTTCTCTGATGAATTAATTTTATAGCTTCCAGAACTGGCTTCAATTCCCCCCGCACATATTCTTTATAGAAAGCTTCGGAAAAGGATTTGAGATCAACCTTAATGGCATCCACAACTTTAATAAGATCCTCAAGGGGTTCAGGGTTGATATGTCCTCCTGTAACAACCACATTTTTTAAGCCCCGTTTCCTTGAGGCGATAGAACTGTCGACCATATACTCAAAAAAGATAACAGGTTCAGTATAAGTGTAAGCCACCGAAAGGCAATTGTTTCTTTGAGCGGCTAAGGCCACAGCTTCTGGTGGCAAATCAAAAGCCTCAACCTGTTCGGGTCTGACCTGGGAAATCTGCCAGTTCTGGCAGAATTTGCAATTGACATTACAGCCAGCTGTAGCCAGAGAAAAGGCCAGGGTGCCGGGCAGAAAATGAAAAAAGGGTTTTTTTTCAATAGGGTCAACATTAACAGCGCAAACCTTGCCATAAACCAGCGTATAGTAGATTCCGCCATCGTTTTCTCTGACCCCACAATATCCTCTTTCTTTATCTCCCAAATGGCAATAACGAGGACAAAGGGTACATTTAATTTCACGATCGGGGAGCTTTTCATAATAACGGGCTTCGACCTTTGACAAATTGGGTTGTTTAAGATTTAAAGGGAAAAGACTTTCGCTGCAAAGTTTCCCAGGGCGGAGGGATAAACACAATCCACAACTTAACTTAAGAAAATCTCTTCTTTTCATTCTATTTTTATTTTACACTTCTTCTTCAATAATTTGAATTTTTGTTAAATCATTTTCTCCTAAACCAAGGACACGGGCTGTTTCTAAATAGTTGGGCGACCGTCCTTCTTCTTTTAAACTGGGTAATCCCTTTTCTGATCTTAATTTTTCGATAATGCTCCAGCCTACAGTATCGGTGGCTACAGGGTCGAGGCCAAAAATAAGCCCTTCATATTGAGCAGCCCAGCGGGGATGAAATGATGGGCCTTTATGGAATTGGACGACGAGAGCATCGAGAATAGTTAGTCGGTGTCTAGATTTAATTGGCGGGCAAGCCAAAAGCTCGGCCACGAAGGGATCACAGTGGTTGTCATGATATTTATTTGGATTATGGACAGCACCAAAATAATTCTTCATTCCTGCTGTAATTCCTGCTAAGCCATGATCTTTAAGGATGGCCAGACTGATTGAAGCGGTAACAAAATTGGTTAGGATAGTAGAAAAAAGGCTGCCTATATTGCGGAAAGAATAGGGCTCTTGCTCGTAACCGGCTCCAGGATTATCAGTGCCAAAGATTTTGAGCTTGTCTCGGGCTGTTTGAATGGGATAACCAGCATCTCTGAGTTCACGATTGGTTCTATCCCAAATAATCATGTTTCTTTGGAGTATTCCCCCCGCGGTAAGAACTGAGACTAAAGCCAAAGCTAGCTCAGGCAGAGTGGACAACCTAGGTCCAGCAATTGTGTTGATTTTAATTCCAATTCGATCAGAAGGCGAAAAAATTTTTTCTATAGCCTGCTTAATCTCGTTTTCAGAGGTAAGCAAAGTGAGACCTTTAATTATCATGGCCTGAAGGCGTTTTGGATCAGGCCGAAATTCAGAAAAAAGCCCTCTTGCTCTGATGATAACAACTTTCGGTCTACTAGACATATATTTAAAGGTATCGCTTAAATTGAATTAAGTCAAACCTTGATGGTTTTAATCGATTGAATTCTTTCCCCCAATTTTTTCCAATAAGATCAAATTCACCTGATCAAACTGATTGATAAGTTTATTCCTTGAAATTTACCTTGAATGAGGTAATTAAATTAGCTAAATTATTAAGTATGAGCTGGAAAAAGATGGGTTATAAAAAAATTCTTATTTTTGTTTTTTTAGGTTTGTTTATTTTCACCGACTTATTATTAGCCGCAACTGTAAGAGAGAAGCTAATCAACTTTTTGCCGAAAATTTCAGGCTGGGTTCTTAGTCAGAATCCAGAATTCTATGGACCGGAAAATCTTTTTGAGTATATCAATGGAGCCTCAGAAGCTTATCTGGCCTATGATTTTCAGGGATTAATCGTAGCCTTTTATAAGCGAGAAAAGGATAAGGAGCCTGCGATTACAATTGAAATTTATGATTTAGGTCAAACTCTGAATGCCTTTGGCATTTACAGTTCGGAAAAACCACCTGAGGGAAATTTTATTGACCTTGGTTTTGAAGGCTACCTGGAACAAGGGACTCTTCATTTTTTTGTTAGTTCCTATTATGTCAAGATTTTCTCCTTTCTTGAGGGCAAAGAAGGAGAGGAAACGCTTTTGCTTTTCGGTCAGGAAATTGCCAGGCTTATTCCGGCTGATAAAAACTGGGGATCGCCCCTTGCTTTTTTTCCGCCTTTGGGGCTTAAAAGAAATTCGGTTAAATTTATTTTAAAAAACTTTTTAGGTTTTGATTATCTTCACCATGGTTTTTTGGCTAGTTATGAAAGGGAGGGGGTTAATTTCGAAGCTTTTTTTATTAAAGCCCAGGATGAGGCTGAAGCTGAAACCATGGAATCAAGATGGAGAAAAGAGCTGGCTCTATCAGCAGAAGTATACCGAGAAAAAGATTCATTTTTTCAGGCTTTTACAAGGCACTTTGCTAATATTTATTTAATTCGGCATAGTTCGTTTCTACTTGGTCTTATCCGCTTGCCTAAAGCTGACGACGACCTGGCCTATGCCTTTATTAGGGAGATGCTTTCCCTAATTAATTCTCAAAGGCTCAATTAACTGGATGACCGAAAAGCCTATAAGATTAATTATTGAAGTTCTTCTTTTAATTTTCATCTGTGGTCTTATTCTCCGCTTAGCGAAGCCGGTGCTTTTCCCATTTTTTATCGCTCTTTTCTTATATTTTTTATTTTCTCCTTTGATCGACCTTTCGGCTCGGTTAAAAATTCCTCGTTCAATTGCCCTTATTTTTTCTGTGGCCATTGCTTTTACAGTTCTTTATTTCCTTGGTATTTTAATCTACGCAAGCGGGAAAGCCCTAGCGGATAAACTTCCCACTTACAGCCATCAATTCAACTTCTTTCTTGAATGGGTTAAGAAAAAGATGATTGAAATAGGCATCAATTATTCAAGATATGCTTTGCTCGAAAACCTAGACTTTAACCGACTGGCCAACTTTATTTTGGCCTCTCTTGGAACCTTTTTTTCTTTTTTGACAAAACTGCTCCTAATTTTGGTTTTCCTCTTTTTTATGTTAGCTGGCCGAGGCAAATTGAAGTTAAAGGTTCTGAAATATTTAGAATCTGAACGGTCCCAATTTATAGCTAATCTGATCGATCAGATTGATAAAGAAATTCAAAAATACCTTCTTATTAAAACTCTTATTAGTTTTTTTTCTGGATCAATGTTGGCTTTCATATTAGCCCTTTTTGGAGTCGATTTTGCCTTGCTTTTTGGAGTTTTGGCCTTTATTCTTAATTACATTCCTAGCCTTGGTACAATAATATCAATCATCTTGCCTTCCCTTTATGCAATTCTTCAGTTTGGTAGTTTTTGGCGAGCCCTCTGGATTTTCCTTTTGCTTGTGGCTACTGATTTTGTCGTGGCCAATATACTTGAACCAAAAATAATGGGCCAGAGTTTGGGTCTCAGCCCCTTGGTTGTTCTCTTTTTCCTTTTTTTCTGGGGCTGGCTATGGGGAATTCCTGGAATGATCCTAGCTGTGCCTATCTTGGCGACAATAAAAATTGTGGTTGACCATTTTCCTTCTCTTCGAGTCCTATCTTCCCTTCTTGGAAAATAGGTGAGATCAAAGATAACAGTTTTCCTTTAATTTAACCTTTATGGTTTAAGAAATTAACCTAAGGAACAATGATTTTCTGGCTGCGTTGCTCTTTTTTAGCCCTCTCAGCTCTTCTTGCCAGATCTTTAAGATAAATTTGCTGATTGAAATCCCCCCCAGTGATTTCATAAATTATGCCCATTAAAGCATCGAGACAGCGCAATTTTTCTTCACGACTATATCCAGAAGAAGGGACAGAAAGCAGGAGTCCCTTTTCGTAGCGTGCTTTATTAATAAGTTCAATAATGAGATCTGCAGGGTTGGTTTTTTCTTCAATTTTTTCCTTAGGAAGAATTATTCTTTTATCACCAGCGGCAATTTTATCGCGGGCATTACTAAGGATTCGAAAAGCCTCATAGTCGTTGAAGTCCCTTTGATGCTTGGCAATTTGGTAAAGGGCCATTTCGATTTGAGCGGCCAGCCAGGCCAATTTCTCATCGGATAAAGTCTCTTTTGCTTGGCCTTTAAATTTTTCCCATTTTCTTTGTTCCTGATAAGTTTGATGCTTGAGATAAGGACAGGAAGATGGACAATTTATTCTTTTTTGCCGTATTTCTCCACAGCAAAGCTGACAGAGTTCGGCTCTCAAAGCCGGACAATGCCTCTTGGCTTTTCTTCGACCGCATTGATGACACATAGCCATTTTTTCTATCCTTCAATCAACAAGTTAAGTGAAAGGCTCCGATGACCTTTCCCACCTTTAGATTTTGATTATAGCTTTCGACGGCCTGATAAGTCGGTTGAATAATTAAAGTTAGACCAAGTTCAAGAGCCTTTTTTTTAACAGTTTCTTTTACTTTCATCAGGCCGTAGGCTCCTGTTCCAACCACGAGAAAATCTGCTTTTTCCTGCCAGGCATCTTTCAAGTCCTCTAAATCGAGGCTATGGCCTTCAAGTCGCCACCAAGGATAGATGATTCGATCAGGCAAAATAATGAGATCGCGCCGGTATTCCTGCCCCTCAATAACCATTAGGCCAAATTCATAAAGATCAATCTTCGCTTTCAAAAGAGAAGCTCCTGTGATGTAAGCCTTTTAATTTTTTGCCGAGTAGGCCTTTAAGAGCCTTTTCAGCGGCTCTTTGCTCGGCCTCTTTTTTAGAGGAGCCCGTGGCTCGGGCTAAAGGAATATCTTCTAGACAAACTTCAACTAAGAAGCTTTTATCGTGATTAGGTCCAGTTTCTTTGACTGTTCGGTATCGAGGAGGAGGAAGCTTTGCCTTTTGAAAATGTTCCTGCAAAGCCGATTTATAATTGTTAATCAACCTCGAAGGAAGAATTTTTTGTTGGAAGAAAAGTCGCAATAAACGATAGAGAAAAGCTTTGGCCTCTTCAAATCCGCGATCAAGGTAAATAGCCCCAATCAAGGCCTCAAAAGCGCCGGCCAAAATAGTCTTTTTCTTGCGGCCACCGCTTTTTTCTTCTCCCTTACCCAAAAAAATAAAGTTGTTCAGACCTATTTTGCGGGCCAGATTGGCTAAGAAGTCAGTGCTGGCCGCCAAGGATTTGTATTTCGACAAATCGCCCTCAGAAAAATCGGGATAAAGATGATAGAAGTAATCGGCAATAATCAAACCGACGACTGAATCCCCCAGAAATTCGAGAATCTCGTTATCCCGCAAGTCTTCCTCTGGATGTTCATAAGCATAGGAGCTATGGGTGAGAGCCTGGCGAAGTAAAGAGGGATCAAAAAAATTAAATCCAAGCCGTTTTTGCAAATTTTTGAGTTTATCTCCAGTTGAAACAGACATTATGATTAATTTCAGGCTCGATAAACGATTTTTCCCCCTACTATTGTCATAGCTACCGATCCCCGAAGCTTCCAGCCATGGAAGGGACAATTGCGGCTCTTAGAGGCAAACTTATTAACATCAACCACCACCTCTTTTCGAAGATTAAGAATGGTTAGATCAGCGTCGGCCCCAATGGCAATTCTTCCCTTGTTTTTAAGCTTGAGAAGCTGGGCTGGTTGAAAAGACATAAGGTGAATCAGCTTTTCTAAGGAAATTATATTCTTGTGGACAAAGCGATCAAGCATCAAAGAAACAGCTGTTTCCAGGCCAATCAGACCAAAGGGGGCTTGGTCAAATTCAACCTCCTTTTCTTCAGGGGCATGGGGAGCATGATCAGTAGCGATAGTGTCAATTGTTCCATCTTTAAGGCCTTCAATAAGGGCCTGCCGGTGCTCTTGACTGCGTAAAGGAGGGTTAACCTTGAAGTTAGGGTCATAATTAACTAAATATTCATCGGAAAGGATGAGATGATGGGGAGTAACTTCGGCGGTGATATTTATTCCTTTTTTCTTGGCCAAACGAACAAGCTCGATGCCGCCTTTTGTGCTAATATGGGCGATGTGGATGCGGCTTCGGGTTGATTCGGCGAGAATGAGATCTCGGGCGATCATTATTTCCTCAGCTGCTGCAGGTATACCGGGAAGGCCAAGACGAATTGATATTTCCCCTTCATGCATTGCTCCGCCGGCCGAAAGATTCTTATCTTCACAATGGTCGATGATTAATTTATCCAGAAGTAGACTGTATTCAAGAGCTCGGCGCATAACCAAACTATTAGATAGGGGCTGGCCATCATCAGAGAAAGCTACGGCCCCGGCCTGACTCAAGTCAGCCATATCAGTAAGCTCTTCGCCGGCGAGACCACGGGTGATGGCCGCTATGGGGAAAATATTAACCACTGCCCTTTTTTTGGCTTCAGTCAAAAGGTATTCAGTTATACCGCTATTATCATTAGGTGGCCTGGTATTAGGCATGCAACAAATAGAAGTAAAACCGCCTCTAGCTGCCGCTAAAGAGCCACTGGCAATATCTTCCTTATATTCTTGACCTGGTTCTCTTAAATGTACATGCATATCGATAAAACCGGGGGCCACAACCAAACGGGAGGCATCAACTATTTCAGCATCTTTTATATCGATTCGAGAATCGATGGCCGCAATCTGACCATTCTCAATCAGGATATCTAAGGTTTCGTCGGTTTTTGAGGCTGGATCAATTACCCGGCCATTCTTAATCAGCAGTTTCACGTTCCTTACCTCCAAGAAGAAGATAGAGCACAGCCATTCTAATGGCCACGCCATTTTCCACCTGTTTGAGGATTACTGACTGGACTGAATCAGCCAAAGAAGAATCAATTTCAATGCCTCGATTAATTGGTCCGGGATGCATAATTATGGCCTCTTTTTTGGCCAGTTTTAATCTTTCAGGAGTAAGGCAATAAAGATGGCGATATTCTCTAATCGAAGGAAAGAAATTAGCCTTTTGTCTTTCTCTCTGAATCCTGAGCATCATAATGACATCAGCACCAATCAGGGCTTTCTCTAGGTTATATTCAATTTTAGCTCCCATTTTGCTGAATTCAGGAGGCAAGAGGGTCGGTGGACCACAAAGCACAACTTCGGCCCCAAGTTTGCGGAGTAAAAAAAGATTAGATCTGGCCACGCGGCTGTGGAGGATGTCGCCGACGATAACTACCTTCAGGCCTTTAATCCTTTTTTTATATTGTCTGATAGTATAAGCATCAAGGAGAGCCTGGGTCGGATGTTCATGAGTTCCATCTCCAGCATTGATCACATGGGATTGGCAGAAAGAAGCGATAAAATGAGGGACACCGGAAGAGGCATGGCGAACAACCAGGGCATCTATAGCCATAGCTTCTAGATTCCTTACTGTATCTTTTAAGGTTTCGCCTTTAACCACACTGCTTGTGGGCAGGCTGAAGTTTACAATATCGGCGCTCAATCTTTTAGCGGCCAGTTCAAAGGAACTTCTGGTTCTGGTGCTCGGTTCAAAGAAAAGATTAACCACGGTCTTTCCTCTTAGAGTTGGGACTTTCTTAATGTCCCGACGGGATATTTCGGCCATCGACTCGGCCGTATCAAGAATGGTCATAATTTCAGAGGCTTCAAGGTCTTCGATGCCCAAGAGATGATAATGACGGAATTCAAGGCTTGTTTCGGGATTCATTTTTCAATCGGTTCAGTTATTAAAACTTCATCGATACCGTCAACTTCTTTTAATCTAACCTGAACAAGTTCTTTTCTTGAGGTTGGAAGAACTTTGCCTACATAATCGGCCCTGATAGGCAATTCTCTATGGCCTCGGTCAATCAATACCAGAAGCTGAATTGTTTTTGGCCGGCCTAAATCAAAAAGGCCATCCATGGCTGCCCGGATAGTTCGGCCAGTAAAGAGAACATCATCAACAAGGAGAACGTCTTTTTTGGTAATGGGGAAGGGAATTTCTGTTTTTTGAACCATGTGCTGGGTTTCAAGCTCTGAAAAATCATCGCGATAGAGAGTAATGTCTAGAACGCCGACAGGAATATCTATTTTTTCCATTTCTTTAATCAAAGCGGCAATTCTTTTCCCAAGAAAAATTCCTCTTGTTCTGATGCCAACTATGACAAGATTTTTGAGATTTCGGTTTCGTTCAAGGATCTCAGTGGTCAATCGCTGGAGAACTCGCCGAATTTTGTTGGCATCCATTATTTTAGCTTTAATTTTTTCAGCCATCTCAATCTCCTTCAGGGAACGACAATCGTTCGCCCTTCAGATGGTTTGCCGATAAAATGCTATATCTAATTTAAAAAGTCAAGAAAGAGGGGCTATCATGTCTGAAGATTTACCTCTTAGCCCAGAACTGACGGGCCTGTTCGATATCCTGGAGGATTTGCTGGCGCAGGGATTCAAGGTCGGGAAATTTTCTTTCGTCTCTTATTTTCTTGAGCAGTTTGGTTTTGATTTCTTGGCCGTAAATTGTCCCCCTGAAGTTCAGAAGATGGGACTCCATGGTCTGAGATGATGAGCTAATGGTAGGTCTTTTACCTATGTTGGTTACTGATGGAAAAAGTTTATCCTGAATTTCGCTTTCAGTAATAAAAACCCCTGAGGGTAAGATCTCATTTCTTGGGGCAATATTAGCTGTGGGTATGCCCAAGATTTGACCCCTTGAATCACCCTGAACCACAGTACCCTCAATTTCATAGGGATGCCCAAGGTAAATAGCTGCTTTATCTACTTGACCCTTTTCGAGCATGGTCCGAATTAAACTGCTGCTAACAACTTCATTATTGATCATTACAGGAGGAATTATCTTAACTTTAAAGCCAGATTTTTTTCCAGCCTCGGCGAGATAATCTGGGTTTCCTTGGCGGCCATAACCAAAGCGAAAATCTTTGCCGACAACTACCAGTTTGGCCTGAAGACGAAAAATCAATATTTCCTGAATAAATTCCTCTGGTTGAAGTCGGAAAAAATGATCGTTAAAAGGAATGACCAGAGCGGCTTCAACTCCAAGGCCTTTTAAACCTTCAAGGCGTTGGTTGATTGTTTGGATCATCCGGATAGTTTCCTGGCCTAAAATTTTTTCTGGATGGGGAGAAAAGGTTAAAACAACCGATTTTAGACCAAGTTCCTTAGCCTCGCTAACTAAAGTTTTAATAATTTTTTGATGGCCTAAATGTAAGCCATCAAAATTACCAATGGCGACAGCAGTTGACCCTAAGGAAACAAAGTTTTCATCAAGGGAAGTGAAAATTCTCATGGTGTTTAGGTTTTTATATATTTTATTTTTTCGAGATAATGCCATTTTAGCTGGTAAAGACAGGTTGAGAGGAATTCCTCTTCTTCCGCTTTTAACCGTCCCTGAGTCCTATCTTTTAAAAGATCGAGCAGATCGATGAGTCGCTGCGCCAGTTTTAGGTTTTCATTTTTATTTCCAGTTTTTGGATCAGTCAGCATGCCTAAACTGACAAGGGCTTGCGTATAAAGGGGCATAACTATGGAACTAAATTCAAGAGGCGGAAGGAATTGTTCCTTTTCTTCCTTTTCTTTTTCGGCCCCCATAATTATTTCCGTTTTTTTCTACTGGAATTTTTAGGAGAATATGATTTTTAATTATTTTAGGTTGATTTATTAGATAAATATAATAGCTCTTCTTAAGGACCAATTCAAGGAGGTGATTATGGCGCCAGGTTCAAGCGTGGCGGAAAAATTTGATCAGCTTGTTAATATTATGGCCACTTTGCGAAGTGAAAAAGGATGTCCTTGGGACAGAATTCAGGATGAAAAGTCGATCCTTAATTTTTTCCTGGAAGAAGCTTATGAACTGGCTGCAGCCATTTTAGAAGGCAAGCCTGAAGAGGTAGCCGAAGAACTTGGTGATGTTCTCATGGAAATAGTCTTTTTAGCTCGAATTTATGAGGAAAAGAGATTGTTTGATTTAAATCGAGTCCTTGAGGGTATCAACCAGAAAATGATCAGCCGCCATCCCCACGTTTTTGGATCAGCCAAGCTTGAAAGTGCTCAAGAGGTAAGAAATGAGTGGTCAAAAGCTAAAATCAGAGAAAAAGCAAGAGAGGATCCCCTAGGGGGCATTTTTAGGGAAATGCCAGCTCTTCTTGAAGCCTTTTTCCTTGGCCGACGAGCCGCTCAGTTTGGCTTTGATTGGCCCTCGGCTGAAGCAGCCTTAGAAAAACTAGAAGAGGAATTGGTTGAGCTTAAGGCTGGAATTTATTCCGCCGATGAAAAAATATTTAGAGAAGAAATAGGCGATTTCCTTTTTTCTTTGGTCAATGTCTGCCGTCTTAAGGGAGTTAATCCCGAATTAGCCTTAAGGCAGGCTAATCAGAAATTCAGGCGTCGCTTTAATTGGCTCCGAAAAATTTTAAAAAGCAGAGGTAAAGAACTGGGGCAGGCCAATCTCCAGGAAATGGATGAAATTTGGGAAGAGATAAAAAAAAGGGAGAAGTCTTTAAAAGAATAATTATTTATTTTTATTCGTTATCTGGCTCATGTTTTTCTTTCGCCAGATAAGACTGGCTTTGATGAATTCATCGAGGTCACCATCGAGAACGCTGTCAACATCGGAAGTTTCAACTTTAGTCCTCAAATCTTTAATCAATTTGTAAGGATGAAGCACGTAGGAACGAATCTGGTTGCCCCAGGCAATTTCAGTCTTGCTGGCTTCGATTTTCTCCCATTTCTCGAGCTGTTTTTTCTTTTCATATTCATAAAGTCTCGCTCTTAAAATTTTCATGGCCATAGCTTTATTTTTATGCTGGGATCTTTCATTCTGACACTGAACCACAATACCCGTTGGCAGATGGGTAATGCGAACAGCTGAATCGGTGACATTGACATGCTGGCCGCCATGACCTGAAGCCCGAAAAGTTTCTATTTTCAAATCCTCTGGATTTATTTCAATCTCAATATCTTCCTCAACCTCAGGATAAACAAAAACAGCGGCAAAAGAGGTATGGCGGCGCTTGTTGGCATCAAAGGGGGAGATGCGGACAAGACGATGAACTCCTGACTCTTGATGGAGGTATCCATAGGCGTAATCGCCTTCTATACGAATGGTCGCACTTTTGATTCCAGCCTCTTCCCCAACCAGAAGGTCAAGAATTTCCGTCTTAAAACCTTTTCTTTCGGCATAGCGAAGATACATACGAAGGAGAATTTGAGCCCAATCCTGAGACTCAGTTCCTCCGGCTCCCGGATGGATTGTCAGAATCGCATTGCGGGCGTCGTCAGCTTCAAAAAAGAGGGTTCTAAGCTCAGCCTCTTCAATTTCTTTTTCAAAGGTAGTTAGCGTCTTTTGTATTTCTTCCTCAACATTTTCCCCTTCATGGGCAAGTTCGGCGAGGACCTCAAGCTCTTCTTTTTTTTCCTGAAGACGATAATAGGAACTTAAATCTTTTTCGAGACGCTTTTTAGTCTGTTGCAAAAACTGGTATTTACTGGAATTCTTCCAGATTTCCGGCTGATTAAGCTCTTGATTTATAGAGGCAATTTCTTTTTCTTTCGCCTCTGGGTCAAAGAAAACCTCTAACTTCGTCAAACCTAGCTAAAGCTTCTTTTAAGCGAACGAGAAGATCTGGCAATTGGGTTTTTTTGATACTTTCTTCTTTCATCATCGTTTTTTTAACAAAGAAAGAATAACGAGAAGCAAGCTTAAAGTCAAGCTGAACCAGCTCCAGATGTCGCCATAACGGGAATAGAAGGTCAAGTTTTTTAGAGGTTTGATCGAAGCAACAAGACAATCAACTGTCATCAATTTGGAGCGCTCAATGACCCGGCCATAGGGATCGATTATTCCGCTTATGCCTGTTGTTGCTGAACGGAGTAAATATCGCCGATTTTCCACCGCCCGGAAAAGGGCAATTTGAAAATGCTGATATGGGGCTGAAGATCGGCCATACCAGCCATCATTAGTAATAGTTACCAGAAAAGTTGCCCCCTTAGCGACAAATTTTCTAACGAGATCAGGGAAAATTATTTCGTAACAGATGGGTGAACCAAAAGCCAAACCTTGAAAGTTATGGAGACGGTGTTCCTTTCCTGGAGTTACATCACCGATGGCATGGGTGACTTTTTCAATAAAATAAAAAATTTTTTTATATGGAACATATTCACCAAAGGGAACAAGATGCATTTTGTAATAGGTGGAAAAGGAAAGATCGGGGTTCAAACAAAGAGCCGTATTGTAGAATTCAGTCTCTTCAGGCCCGGCAGATCTTTCGTTTGTTCCAAGAAGCAAAGTAGCTTTTGTCTCTTTAACCAAATTTTCGAGCCTTTGCCTGAAGTTAACATACCTTTCTTCAGGACAGCTAAAGCAAAGAGGGACTGAAAATTCGGGCCAGACGACAAAAGTTGCTCCCCGATTTATAGCCTCTTGGGAAAGATTTAGGTGGTGCTCAAAAAGCCTTTCAATTTCAGTCTCAGGAGTAAAATCCCAATAAACATCGGAGGAAACATTGCCCTGGATCACAGCCGCTTTAAACTCCGAAAAGGAAGAATATATGGGCTTTTTCAATTGGAGAAAACCGATGAGGTGTAGAGACAATACTAAGGTTAGGCTCAAAAAAAAGGGAGATTTTTTTCGAGTGAGAAATGATTGAACAAAAGAAGCCGACACAAGGACAATGAGAAAGGAAACTCCATAAACTCCCGTTATCGTTGATATTTGAATAAGAGGTAAATTTTGAGCCTGGGCATAGCCAAGCAAACCCCAGGGAAAACCAGTTAAAAAAAAGGTTAGAATATACTCAAAGGAAACCCAAAGGAGGCCTGCCAGAAGATAAGCTAAACTGTGAAAATATTGATTGAGTCTCGCCTGTAGCCACGAGAACAGAGCCCAGAAAAGAGCCAGGAATGAAATAAAAATCAAGTAAATGATGAAACTTAGAAAAGGGGATAGGTTACCATAATGGGCCGGAACATAGGGAATCCAATAAAGAAGGAGACCATAAAAGCTAAGGCCCGCCAGCCAACCAGCCAAAAAAGCTTTTTTTTGGCCCGATTGATAAAGAATGAAAAAAAGAGGGATTAGAGCAATCCAGATTAAGAAATTGAAATTAAACTTTGGAAAGGCTAAAGCCGCCAAAATTCCTGAAACTATGGCTAGCCAGAGCGAGGGAATATTCCTTCTCATCGAATTTTATATTCTGCTTTCTTTTTTGGGTTATTTCAATCCAATTTTAAAATAAATCCTTTTAAGCTTTATACTGAAGCCTCAATTAAAAAGAATAAATTTTTAAATTTAAATTGATTTAAAAAGTTTTATATAAATTTTAGAATTGGATTAATCAGCCAGATTCTTAATAGCGAACGATAAAGGCTTTAGATGCAGCTGGAATTAATGTCCTTACTTTGTTTCGAGCAGCTTCAGCTTCTTTTTCGGAGCTAAATGGACCTATTCTTATCCGATATAAAGGCGTTTTATCGTTAGGAAAAGGATCAAGAACAACTGTCTGATAGCCAGCTTTTTTTAATTCTTGAACCACAGAATTGCAAGCCTCTTTCCGGCTAAAAGCAGCTATCTGAACAAAATAATTCTGGGGGCTCGGTTGGGCAATTTTAATCTCCTGCATGACCTTAATGGGTGGCTTAAATTCAGGTTTCTCTGCCTTTATTTCTTTGTTGGCCGGTGGAGTTTCAAGGAGTTTCTTTGGCTCTGATGTAGTTTTTTGAACTTGCGTTTGCAGCTCAGGCTCAGCTATTTTTTCAGCGACCAAGCTCGATTCAGCTTTTTTTTCAGGGAGAATATCAGAAGATAAAGTCTTTACCTTAGGCAAGGCGGTAGCCTTATGTTCTGAGGCTTCAAATTGAGATTCTCTATATTTTTTACCTACAGAAACGCCTAAAAGAAAAATTACAATGGCAACCCCAAGAATAGACAGGAAAATTAGGGCCAACTGAGAACTCGAAACCTGGAGTTCTCTAATTTGCTTTGTTTTCATTTCAGCTTTGAGGTTTCTGTTCTCTCCAGGTGAAAGCCCTCAAGAGCTCAATAGGTAAGGGGAAAATTATAGTTGAACTTTTTTCACTGGCGATTTCAGTCAAAGTTCCCAGAAAACGCAATTGAAGGGCAGTGGGATTCTGGGAAAGGATGGTAGCTGCCTGGGTGAGTTTTTCGGCGGCTTGGAATTCACCATCGGCATGAATAATTTTTGCCCTTCTTTCTCTTTCAGCTTCAGCTTGGCGGGCAATAGCTCTAATCATGGTATCAGGAAGATCCACATGTTTAATTTCCACTAATTGAACCTTTATGCCCCACGGGTCAGTTTGCCGATCGATTATTTCCTGAAGCTTGGTATTGAGCTTCTCTCTTTCAGCCAGAAGCTCATCAAGCTCAACCTCTCCTAAGACACTTCTCAGCGTGGTTTGAGCGAGCTGGGAAGTCGCATAAAGATAATCCTGAACTTCAATAATTGCCTTTAAAGGATCCATGACCCGAAAATATACGACCGCATTAACCTTGACTGAAACATTATCTCTGGTAATAACATCTTGAGGGGGAATATCCATAGTGACGAGTCGAAGACTAACTCTAACCATGCGGTCAATGGGAGCGAAAACAAGAATAATTCCTGGTCCTTTTGGCCTGGGTAAAGCTCTTCCGAGACGAAAAATGACTCCTCTTTCATATTCCCTTAGAATCTTAATGGAATTGAGAATGTAAAGAAGAATCAAAGCTCCTATGATTGTGGGAAAGGTAATCACTTTTCCCTCCTTTAGAAAGTTAATTTATCAATTAGCCTGTGCCTTCTTTACCCTGATTTTCAATCCGTTAAGCACCTCAACCACCTGAACCTTTGTTCCCTTAGGGATGAATTCAGGGGCTTCAGCATTCCAGATTTCCCCATGAACAAATACCTTACCCGAAGGATTAAGGTCAGTTTGGGCTGTTCCGGTTTCGCCAATCAAGCCTTCACGACCGGTAATTGCTCGTCTCATATGGGCCTTAACCACCAGAATGATGAGAAAGAGAAAAATTAGCGACAGGCTTATAGCTACCGGGATGATGATATGAATGCTCGGACGCAATTCAGGCAAAGGTGAGTTGACTAACATCATTGAGCCAATAATCATGGCAATAATTCCGCCGACGGTTAAAACTCCATAACTTTGGACTTTAACTTCAAGGATCAAAAGACCAATAGCCAAAAGAATAAGGAGGAGGCCAACATAATTTATAGGCAAAATCTGGAAAGCGAAAATTGCCAGAAGGAGCGAAATACCTCCCAGAACCCCAGGGAGAATGGCTCCGGGATTAGAAAATTCAAAGTAAAGCCCAAGAAGCCCAAGCATTAATAATATATAGGCAAAATTAGGGTTGGAAATGGTGATTAAGAATTTTTGTCTCTTCGACATAGGCATAGTAATAAGAGGCTCATCTTTCAAGCTTAAAAGAATTTCCTGGCCGTCAAAGCGCTTAATTTTTTTCCCATCGAAATAACCGATAAGGTCGTTTATATTGCTGGCAATATAATCAATTAATTTGTTTTCCAAGGCCTCCTTTTCGGTATAAGAAGTGCTTTCTTTTACCGCTCTTACCGCGGCTTGCACATTGCGACCTCTTTTCTCAGCAATTGTTTTTATATAGGAGATAGAATCTTGAAGAACCTTCTCCTCCATAGTTTTATCCATTTGCTGTCCAGTAATAGAAATACCTACCGGATGAGCTGCCCCGGTATTTGTTCCTGGAGCCATAACAAAAAGATCACAGGCGATCCCAATGAAAAAGCCTGCGGAGGCAGCTCTGGCTCCACTTGGGCTAACATAGGTGGCGACAGGTATTTTTGAGCTTAAAATTCGGGAAATTATCTCTCTCATTGAGGAGTCGAGTCCACCGGGTGTGTTGAGCTGAATAATTAAAAGCTTGACGTCTTCTTTTTCAGCCCGATCAATGGCCTGACGGATATATTCAGAGGTGATGGGGTGGATAGGTGCATCCACTTCAATTAATAAGATCGCCCCCTGGACTACCGATGCAAATAGGGAGAGAAAAATTAAAACAGGGAGAAAAAGTTTAACCACGATGTTAAAATTATAAAAGGGAAATGATTTTAAGTCAATGGAAATAATCGAGTCAGCTATTTTCTTTAACTCTTGACAGAAAGTTTGAATTTAAATAATCATATCGTTAATTTTTCAAACGGGAGGAATCCCAATGATTAAAAATGATCTTGTTGCAGCTATAGAAAAAAACATCAATTTGAGTCATTCAAAATCAGTTGCTTTCGTTGAAGTCATTCTTAAATATTTAAAAAAAGGACTTATCGAGACCGGTAAGATCGAGATAAGAGGCTTTGGTAGTTTCCGGGTATTGAATAAAAAAACAGGTTTTGGCCGGGATATTCGCCGTAAGAGCCAGATCGCGATTCCTGAAGGGAAAAGGATAAAATTCTTTTGTGGACGAGAATTGAAGGGATTGATCCTTGAATCTGAAGACACACAGGATTAATTGGTTCTTAACGGAAGAAATTATGCCCTCAGATCTAAAAACAATTTCAATTAAAGAAAGATTAAGCAAGGTCAATGTGACTCAATTTGGCTCCCCTTTTTCACCGGATAAACCCTTTAATCAATTTCTTGAAAGCTGGCCTGATATTCTGGCAGCTAAGAATTTTCGGGAACTCGTCGCCGCGATCAGAAAAGCTGTTTCGTTAAGAAAACCGACTATTTTGGGAATGGGCGCCCATGTTATTAAAGTTGGCTTAAATTCCATCCTTATTGATTTGATGGAAAGAGGGTTTATTTCGGCTCTGGCCTTAAATGGGGCAGGTATTATCCATGATTTTGAAATTGCCTATTGTGGTCAGACCTCTGAAGATGTTTCCAGCCAGCTTGAATCGGGTTCCTTTGGAATGACCAGAGAAACGGCGCAGTTTTTAAATCAGGCTATAATCCGCGGAGCTGAAAAAAGTTTAGGTTTGGGCGAAGCTGTGGGAGAAATGATTGCTGGCTCTGATTTTCCCTATAAAAATTTGAGTCTCCTTGCTTCCGCCTTTCGTTTAAATTTACCGGTCACAGTTCATGTGGCCATTGGCACTGACGTCATTCATATGCATCCCCAGGCTAGTGGTGAAGCCATTGGTAAGACTTCCCTGCGCGATTTTTTTATTTTCTGCTCCCAGGTGGAGAAACTTGAGGGAGGTGGCGTTTACCTCAATGTTGGCTCAGCGGTTATCCTGCCCGAAGTTTTTCTAAAAGCTGTCAGCTATGTTCGTAATCAGGGGAAGTTGCTGGAAAATTTTACCACAGCTGTTTTTGATTTTATCCGTCATTATCGGCCCGAACAGAATGTCATCAGAAGGATAGTGGGCAATAAAGGCAAAGGATATTATTTTATTGGTCACCACGAAATTATGATCCCCCTTTTGGCCGCCTGTTTAAAAAGTTGAAAGGGCTAACTTTTTAGCTTCAAGATCCTGGAGAAGGGATTGATAAACCTTTTCAGTCTGGGCAATTGTTTGTTCGATTGTTCCTGAAGCATCAATAATATAATCAGCATATTTAAGCTTTTCCTCCAACGGCAATTGAGCCTTAATTCTCTTTAAGGCTTCTTCCCGGGAAAGATTGTTTCTTGCCATGAGGCGTTCAACCTGGATCTCCTCTGGGCAATAGACTACAATGATTTTATCGAAAAAGGAGGCAAAGCCAGCTTCAATGGTTAGGGCAGCCTCAGAAATAAAAATGCCACTTTTACCAGTTTTCTCGAGCCGCCGGAGAGTTTCTTCTTTTTTCTTCAAGACGAGGGGATGAATGAGGTGATTGAGAAATTCTCTTTCTTTTGGATTAGAAAAAACTATATCTCCCAACCTACGACGATTTATGGTTCCATCGTCATTGAGAATTTCGAGGCCGAAATGGTCAACAATAGCTTTCCATGCTTTTTTTCCTGGAGCCATGAGCCGGTGGGCGACAACATCAGCCTGATGCCAGTAGCAGCCTTTCTTTTTTAAGTATTGACCGACAATGGATTTGCCACAAGCAATTCCACCGGTTAGGGCCACTTTAAGAAAAGGCATAATTAAGGTGGGCTATTAACAAAATTTAATTTAACTTTCTGATTTGCCAACAGCTACAAATTTATAATTCCGGCCGAAGCGCACGGCCACTCCCTGTTTTTTGCCTTTTTTCTCTGCTTTTTCCAAGCGGACAGTGGTGCCACTGACCACAAGCTGCATTTTCCTTCCCTCGGTTAGTTTCTCAGGTAAATTAATAGTGAGGTCAAGCTTGGAGCCGATAACAACTTCTGAGTTGAGGCCAAAATAGGCACCGCCCGAGCTAATATTTTCAATGGTGGTTGTTTCTTCAAAGGGCTTACCCTGGGGCAATTGTCCTTTGACCACAGCCTCAAGCGGCAAATCGAAACGCCATTCTCGGCGACGATTGCTGACTATGATGGGTAAGCGGACTGACCTTTTTAAAGAAGTTTTTTTCTGGCTAAATTTCGCTCTTTTTTTCCCTCCTTCTTGACCATTTCTCATTGACTTTCTCCTCGAAAACAGGTGTTGATTTAAAAGAGGGCCGAGTTAATGGCATAAAGGGCAAGCTGAAGACGGCTATGGGTATTTAATTTAGCATAAATACTTTTGATATGGGAGCGAACTGTATTTTTGCTTATGAACAAAATTTTGGCAATTTCATCATTTGATCGACCTTGGCCGATAAGCTTCAGGACTTGAAATTCCATAGGGGTTAACTGATCGAGGGTTTTTTCTTTGAAATCTCGGCCCACGACCGAGATAATTCTATCCATAATTGAACTCATTTTATCGCGGGGAAGCCAAATTTCGCCTCGCTGGACAACTCGAATGGCTTCAGGGAGCTCCTGCGAGGGATTATTTAGGTCAAAATAGCCGCGGGCCCCGGCGTTCATCAACCCTACAATTTCTTCATGGGAAGAAATATTGCCAAGAAGAAGAAGATGGCCCTGCCCTTGGGCTTTGAGGAATTCCTTTATGGCCTTGCAGATTTCCTTGAGATTAGGAAGCATTTCTGTATTGGCAAAAAGAATGACCTGCGGTTTCAATTTCTTCATCGCTTCCATAAGATTTTCAATTGGGCCCCTTTCGATGTGGATAACAGTGATATCCTTAGCCAGCTCAAGCGATTTGAGAATGCCGGCCAAAACAAGCTCCGAAGGGCAAAAAACAAGCAACTTTATTTTTTCAATTTCCGGGGCTTTTTGGCTTCTCCTAGGCATTACTTTTTGCTCCCTTCGCCGCTCAAAATGAATCTCTTTTCAAAGTGATTTTATTGAGAGAAAAAAGGATTGTCAAGGGAGATTCAAATTAACGGATTTATATATTAACCTTTAAAAATATATTAGGGATTAATGAATTTAATTTTTTGAACTGGAGGAGAGGAAAGAATTTAATCTTTCTTCTCCTCCGGCAACGCCTTGGATGAGCTAAGAAATAAAGACAATAATATGACGATTTAAAAAAGAAATATTCTCAAAAATTAAATTTTTTCTTTAATAAAATATTTATTTTCAAATTTTAGGGTTATTCGCTGTCGTTTTTTCCTGTTCATCAACCTTTCAACTAAAATTACCTGACCCCGGATGATCAGTTTAAGATTTCTGTCTTCAGCCAGGGCACGCGGCAGATCGATGGCCAGCCGCAATCGAGTGCCTATAGTTACTGGACTTTTAAGCTGAAAAATAGCTCCTTGGTGGCTTATGTAATTAAGCACTGTCTTTTCTTGGAAGCTCTCGCCGGTAGGAGTTTCTCCTTCGACCAGGGTAGGTAAGGGGAGATTAAAAACTTTGTCGCCGCCAATAGTTATTGGCCCATCATTATTCACTCTATCAAAATTCATGGATTTCTTCCTCTTATTTTTTCATTTTTATCATGTCGGCTGGAAAATAAAGGGTCAATCACCTCTGTCGATGAAATAAGGGGTGAAAATAGGCTTGAGGATAACTTCTCTTCTTTCACCCTACTTAATTAATCTTAACCATTTCTTATAATAAAAAAAGCATATACTTTATTAAGATTTTGATAAATCCAATCCTTGACAAAATTCCTCATAAATCGTTAGAATGACAGCGTTTAAACGGAGAGGTTAAGCGGTGAAGAAGGAAGAACGTCTGGTAACCCAAATAACTCCAAAAAGCGAAGATTTCTCTCGATGGTATGTGGATGTCATTCGCCGAGCAGAGCTGGCGGATTATGCTCCCATGAAAGGGATGATGGTAATTCGTCCTTATGGATATGCTATTTGGGAGAATATTCAACAGCTCCTTGATCGAAGGATTAAAGCTTCAGGTCACGTTAATGCCTATTTTCCCCTTTTCATTCCTGAAAGCTTTCTCAAAAAGGAGATGGAGCATCTTAAGGGATTTGCTCCTGAGGTTGCTTGGGTAACCCATGGTGGTCAGGAAGAGCTTGAAGAAAGGCTGGCAGTGAGGCCTACTTCTGAGGCCATTATTGGCGCCATGTACTCTAAATGGATTCAATCTTGGAGAGATTTGCCGATTTTAATCAATCAGTGGGCCAATGTTGTTCGCTGGGAAAAAGTAACGCGACCATTTCTTCGTACAACTGAATTCTTATGGCAGGAAGGACATACGGCTCACGCCACTGAAGAAGAAGCTCGAGAGGAAACACTCAAAATTTTAAATCTCTATCGGGAATTCATCGAAACTGAGTTGGCCATTCCAGTCGTTGTCGGAAAAAAGACATCCCGCGAGAAATTTGCTGGTGCCTTAGAGACTTATTCAGTGGAAGCTTTGATGTCGGATGGACGAGCTTTGCAGATGGGCACCTCCCATCATCTTGGTCAGCATTTCTCCCGAGTTTTTAATATTCGCTTTGAAGATTCCAATCAGAATCTTCAATACGTCTGGCAGACATCGTGGGGAGTTTCAACTCGTTTAATTGGAGCAATAATTATGAGTCATGGAGATGATTCGGGGCTTAGGTTGCCTCCTCATATTGCTCCGATTCAAGTTATAATCGTCCCCATCTCCATTGGCCGGTGGAAAGAAACTGTTCTCCCTGTGGCCGTTGACTTGGAAAGGAGATTAATGGCTGCGAAAATCAGAGTAAAGCTTGATAGCCGAGAAGAATACACTCCGGGATGGAAATTTGCTGAATATGAAATGAGAGGCGTTCCCCTTCGTCTCGAAATAGGACCAAAAGATATCAATCAGCAGCAAGTTGTTCTTGTTCGCCGGGATAATGGTGAAAAATTGACTACAAGTATGGATAACTTAGAAGGGAAGATAACCAATCTTTTAGAAGAAATCCAGAAAAATATGTTTAATCAGGCTCTTGAGTTCCAGCGAAGAAACACCCACGATGTCGATAACTATGAAGATTTCAAAAAAATAATTGAGGATAGACGTGGCTTTATCAGAGCCTGGTGGTGTGGTCAAGAAACCTGTGAAGAGTCCATCAAAGAAGAGACAGCGGCCACGATCAGGGTGATTCCCCTTGAAAAAGTTAAGGAGGGCAAAGGAAATTGCGTTTACTGTGGCCAGCTGGCCTCTGAATATGTTTATTTTGCCCGGGCCTATTGAAATTTCTAAAATTTCGGGGGGTCTGGAATGGAAGATCCCTGGTTAGAAAACCGATTAAGAATGGTCGAGACTCAAATTGTGGCTCGGGGAATCAAAGATGAAAGAGTCATATCGGCCATGAAAAAAGTACCCCGTCATCTTTTTGTTCCTCCGGATATGATTGATTATGCCTATAATGATGAACCTGTTCCCATTGGCGAGGGACAAACTATATCCCAACCTTATATAGTTGCTTATATGACGGAAGCCCTTAATTTGAAGCAAGAGGACAAAGTTCTCGAAGTGGGCACAGGTTCTGGATATCAAAGCGCTATTTTGGCTGAAATCGTCAGTGAGGTTTATACCGTTGAAATAATCGCCTCGCTTTCTCTTCGGGCTCAGGAACTGCTGGCCAAACTGGGTTATCGGAATATCCATTTCAAGATTGGCGATGGGTCTTTTGGTTGGGAAGAAAATTCCCCTTATGATGCCATTATTGTTACTGCGGCCCCGGCCAGAATACCTCGGCCGCTTGAGGAACAACTTAAACTTAATGGACGAATGGTTATTCCCGTAGGTTCAACCTTTCAGGAGCTTTTTCTGGTAACAAAAGAAAAAGCCGGTCTTAGAAAGAAAAAGTTGTTACCTGTTCGTTTTGTTCCTTTAATTACTGCCCATTAAAATTTAAAAAAATAAAAAGATGAAATGAGAAAAGAGGGCCAAAAATTACTGGTTATTGGGTTCTGTCTTTTAATTATTGTTAATCTTTCTATAAATGAAAGAAAATTTATCAAAATAACCTTTCCTGATGGTTATAAAATTACAGCCGAATTGGCGATTACAGAAGAGCAGAGACAGCTGGGGCTTATGTTCAGAAAGGGAATGAAAGAGGACCAGGGAATGCTTTTCATATTTGAAGAAGAAGATTACTACTCTTTTTGGATGAAAAACACATATTTTCCTTTAGATATGCTCTGGCTCGATTCCAATCGCCTGATTGTCCACATTGAGGAAGATGTGCCCCCCTGTCCATCTGAACCTTGCCCCTCCTATACTCCAGAAAGACCAGCCCGTTATGTTTTAGAACTTGTTAGCGGTTCGGTGAGAAAACATGGTCTTAAAATTGGGGATCGTCTTGACTTTATTCTACCGCCTTTGAGATAAGAAAATCATATAACTTCCTTTTCCTAAGAGCCGGGGAGGAAAGAAATGAAAATTGAAGAGTGGTTGGGCCTGCTTCAGGAAAGGGTTTTACTGGCCGATGGGGCTATGGGCACGATGTTATATAATAAGGGAATTTATCTTAATTTATGTTTTGATGAAGTAAATTTAACGAATCCTGATTTGGTTCGATCAATTCATCGGGAATACATTGAGGCTGGAGCTGAAATAATTGAAACCAATACCTTCGGGGCCAATCGATTTAAATTAAAAAAATATGGACTTGAGGATAAAGTCAAGGAAATTAATCAGGCTGGAGCAGCCATTGCCAGGGAAGAAGCTGGGAAGAGAGTCTGGGTCGCCGGGTCAATCGGTCCCCTTGGCGTAAAAATAGAGCCTTGGGGTCCTACTTCGGTTGAAGAAGTTGAAGAAGCCTTTAGGGAACAGGTGGCCGCTCTTCTTTCTGGCGGGGTTGACCTTTTCATTTTAGAAACCTTTTCGGATATCAATGAAATTCATCAGGCGATAAAAGCTGTGAAGAAAGAGGCCCCTGATAAGTTAATTGTGGCCCAGATGACCATTGAGGAGGACGGAAACAGTCTCTATGGGACCACTCCTGAGGTATTTACTCGAAAACTTGAGGAATGGGGGGCCCATGTCATTGGGGTGAATTGTTCAGTTGGTCCGGCCGCGATGCTTCAATGCATTGAAAGAATGGTTAAGGTAACTTCAAAGCCACTTTCTGCTATGCCCAATGCGGGAGTGCCGAGAAATATTGAAGGAAGAAATATTTATCTCTGTTCACCCGATTATTTGGCTGAATATTCCCGCCGTTTTATCCTTAACGGAGTGCGTATTGTTGGCGGCTGCTGTGGCACAACTCCTGCCCATATTCGAGCGATAAGAGGAGCTATCCGATCTCTTCAGCCCGCCAAGCCCCAAATTATTTTAATTCAGGAGGAAATTGAAGAGGCTAAGGAGCTAAAACCAAAGCCTATGGCTGAGAAATCGGCTTTAGGAAAGAAACTTAGCGAAGGAAAATTCGTGGTAAGTATTGAAGTCGTGCCTCCCAGAGGTTGTGATCCCTCCGAGGCTATTGAAGTGGCAAGAAAGTTGAAGGAAAAAGGCGTGGATTGCGTTAATATCCCCGATGGTCCTCGGGCGAGTGCCCGAATGAGCTCCATGGCTTTGGCTTTTCTTCTTCAGGCTAAAGCTGGTATTGAAGTCATTCTTCATTATACTTGTCGCGATCGAAACCTCCTGGGTATTCAATCCGACCTTCTCGGGATTCATGCCCATGGAATCCGAAACCTTCTGCTAATTACTGGAGATCCCCCTAAGCTAGGTGATTACCCCGATGCCACGGCTGTTTTTGATATTGATTCAATTGGTTTAACCAACCTGGTCAGTTTTCTTAATAAAGGTCTTGACATTGGCCGACGTCGTTTACCCTCGCCAACAAGCTTTCTTATTGGTGTGGGCGTTAATCCTGGAGCTGTAAACATCGATTATGAAATGTCCCGCTTTCATTGGAAGGTGGAGGCGGGCGCCGAATTTGCCATTACTCAACCTGTTTTTGACGTCAAACTCTTAGAAGATTTTTTAAACCGAGTTGAAAGGTATCATCTGCCGATTATTGCGGGAGTATGGCCTTTAGCCAGCCTGCGCAATGCTGAATTCATGCATAATGAGGTTCCAGGGGCTAGAGTTCCTGAGGAAATTATGGAGCGTATGCGCCGAGCCCAAGCAATCGGTCCCGAAAGAGCCCGAGAGGAGGGGATCGCAATTGCCCAAGAAATTGTTGAGAAGATCAAGGATATGGTTCAAGGCATCCAGATTTCGCCTCCCTTAGGCCGATATGATGCGGCTCTCAGGATACTTGAGGTTCTTTAGCTTTCCTAAATTTTGAGGTAAAAATAGTTCGGTTTTTTCCCTTTTCTTTTCTTTTCTTTTCTTTCCTTTCCTTTCCTTTCCTTTCCTTTCCATGACTTATTTAAATCTCACCTTAAAAGCCATATATTTCAAAATCAATATGTTTTTGCTGGTGAATTCTTATTTATTTTTGAAAAAGATTTTAAAACGAGGATTTTTAAAATCTCAATTTTAATTTTGCTTTTCAATAATTAATCTAAATTTAATCGAATTTTAAGTTTTAGAAAATTGTTTTTGACTTTGGTCAATTAAAAGGCTAAGCTCAGCCGCGGCTCGAAGGGGCGCCTTTTCTTCACCGAGGAGCTGGCGAATGAGCCTGAATTCCCTTTTCATCGCTCCAATTTTTTCTGGAGATGATAAAAGTTCAATAACTTCGGTTGATACTTTTTCCGGCGTAAATTGCGATTGAATAAGTTCAGGCACAACCCTTTTTCCAGCTAAAATATTAACTATGCTGTAAGTATCGATTTTAACGAGTTTTTTACCTAGAGAATAAATAAGGGGAGAAATTCGATAAAAGGCAATGAGGGGAACTTCAAGGAGGCAGGCTTCCATATTAGCTGTGCCACAAGCGGCGAGAACAAGGTCAGAGGAGGCCATGGCATCGTATTTATCTTCATCTTCAGCTAAAATAATAAGATCATCGCTTGGCCTGAAAAATTTTTCGATTACTTTTTTATCTACGGTTTTAGCTTGGATAAGGATGAAGCTGGCTTTTATTCTAGCTTTTATTAGTTTTAATGCTTTATTAATAATCGACCCATGATTTTTTATCTCAGAAGGTCGGCTCCCGGGAAGGAGGGCAATTAAAGGGGTTTCTTCAGGCAATTTATATTTAAGCCTGAATTCGGAACGAGTCATTTTTGTTTTTAAGCGAGCCAGAAGAGGATGGCCTACATAAACTGCGGGTATCCCAGCTTTTTCATATATGGCTTTTTCTAAAGGAAAAATAAGCAACATTTTATTCACAAAGCGCTTAATTAGCTTAAGACGGCCTGGCCTCCAAGCCCAGATGGTAGGACTGATATAATAAAGAACTGGTATATTTACATTATGAAGGAGCCTGGCCAGCCTGAGGTTGAAATCAGGTGAATCAATGAGGACTGCCGCCTGGGCCTTTCTTTTAAGCGCTTCTTCTTTAAGGCAAGAAAGCATCCGTCGGATTCTGGGGTAGCTGACAATAGCTTCGTAAATCCCAACAATATTTAATTCTTCAATGGGAAAGAGGATATCAGCGCCACAAGCGGCCATTTCTTGGCCGCCAATACCGAAAAATTTAGCCTGAGGATCTAGCCTTAAATAGGCTCGGATTAAATCAGCGCCATATTTTTCACCCGAATTTTCACCGGCGACTATAAGAATTGAATTCACTGTCTATTATTTTTCACCCCAGCGAATTATCTCAGGCATTTTCTGGGGGTCTTGGCCGTAATAGAAAAGCCATTGATTATAATAATTTTGATTGTTGTAAATTTTAATCGATTTTTTTCTGGACCGGCTGACGACCCCAATGATTTGAGGATTGACCATCCCTTTGGTAGCTTCAGGGGGGGCAATCATTATTCGTTGAGCGCTACCTCCCCGGATTGAGGGAGAGCTTATCGCCAGAATTAAATCCCATTCGCCATCTTCAGTCATGGGATCTTTAAAAAGTCGGCGCAGGCATCTCTCTTTTAAAAGGATATCCAGGGAATTAGGAAATTGACCGGGATGTTTTAATTGATAAAGACGAATAGCCTCTACATATTGGCGGCCCCGGAAGATAAGCTCTTCTTCCTTTTCTCTCTGAATTTGGGTCTGCCAGACAGGAACGGCTACCATTAAGCCTATATTTAGAGTTGCAATAAGAATGATGAGCATAATGAGCATCACGCCACGAACTTGGAGTTTCATCTTTACCAAGTATTATAAGGGGTACCATCTATGGCTATTTCTTTGGAACCGGAGCGAACGTCAATTACCCCAGCTTCCCGACCACTAATAATATCTTCAGTTGAAAGTTCTTCGCGAATTTCTTCCCAAGTTTTATCGGAACCTGTAAAGGGATCGATCGGTAATCGCCTTAAATAGCCTTCATCTACCAAGGCCTGAAGAGAAGGGGGATATTTGCCTTTATCAGAAAAATACTGATCGATCAATTTTCTTAATATATATAGATCTTCCTTGAGGACAGCTTCCCTCGCTTTTTTTGTCGCGTATTTATATTGGGGTAAAGCTAAACTGACAAGAATACCTATTAGGGTAAAAACGATTATTAATTCAATCAAGGTAAAACCTGGCCTTTTTTTACCAATCACGGTATCTTGTCCCATCAAGGGCTCGGCCTGGACTTTTGGTATAAACATCAAAGACATTTTCCCCTCCCCAGGTGTCAGAGTCGGGTTTGTCCCGGGTAGATAATAATCCCCAATCATAGGAATTGGTCATGGGGTCAAGGGGAATCTTCCTTAAAAAACGGACGACAACTTTTTTCTGTCTGCCTTTTTCGCCAGGTTCCGTAATTTCTACGCCTTTAACCAAAGTTTCAAGGTCAGGGGGATAACCATCACTATCCTCTTTGACCTCGATTTTTTTCTCATCGGCCAATTTTTTATAGGCGTCAATAGCTTCTCTTATGGTTCTTAAGGCCCGGCGCAGCTCAATTTCTTTTTCTCTTTTTATTGCTACCTGAGCCATAGGCAAGATGGCCCCGGCCAGAATAGCCAGAATAGCTGCTGTGACAAGTAATTCAACGAGAGTAAATCCTTTTCTTTTAATTTTGTGCGACCTCAATTTCAGTATTTTTGTCGTTTTTAATATTTTCTTAAATTTTTAAAGGGCTGATGATAAAAGCCACGCCTTTTCGGCTCTCTTTGTCCCCAAGGTTTGGTTCCAGCTGGCCGTGGAGGCGGTTCTTCCAGGGCCTTTTTGCTTAATCGAATCTTATGGTCCTCATCTATGCTGATTACCTTAACGGTTACTGTTTGGCCAATTTTAAAAACATCTCTGATATTTCGGATTCGGTGATGAGCTACCTCGGAGATATGCAGTAAACCCACAATGTTCGGCAGAATTTCGACAAAAGCTCCATAATCTTCAAGCCTGACTATCTTTCCCGTATAAACTTTACCCACCTCGGCTTCAACTGTAATTTCTCGAATCATCTGTTTGGCTCTTTCAGCTCCTTCCATATTAGGGGCGGCGATAGTGATTTTCCCCGTTTCTTCAATATCAATTTTCGTATTGGTGGCAGCGATTATTTTTTTAATAACCTTGCCTGCTGGGCCAATAACCTCGCTGACTTTCTCAGGGTTAATAAAAAGGGTAATTATCCTGGGAGCATAGGGCGAAAGTTCAGGTCGGGGCGCAGGTAAAACTTCCTTCATTTTTTCTAAAACAATGGCCCTGGCTTTTTTAGCTTTCATCAGGGCTTCGTGAATAATCTGGGTTGAAATGGAAGGTATTTTTAAATCCATCTGGATAGCCGTTACGCCTTTTTCAGTTCCCGCAACCTTAAAATCCATGTCGCCAAAATGGTCTTCGTAGCCAGCAATATCAGTGAGGAGAACATAGCGATCACCTTCTTTAACCAAGCCGATAGCAATTCCAGCCACCATCATTGTCAAAGGAACGCCCGCGTCCATTAGGGAAAGAACACCGCCGCAGACGGTGGCCATGGAGGAAGAGCCATTGGACTCAAGAATATCGGAGACAATTCGAATCGTATAGGGGAAGCTATCTTCGTCCGGAATGGCAGGAAGGATAGCCCTTTCAGCTAAAGCTCCATGACCAATTTCCCTTCGGCCAGGGGCTCGAAGGAAGGCCACCTCGCCGACAGAGAAAGGAGGGAAATTATAATGAAGCATAAATCTCTTTTCGGCTTCTTCTCCGATACCATCAAGAATCTGGACATCTTCAAAGGTGCCTAAGGTAACAGTGGCCAGACACTGGGTTTCCCCCCGGGTAAAGAGGGCTGAGCCATGGGTTCGGGGAAGCAAACCGACTTCAATGCTTATGGGCCGAATATCATCGAAACCTCGGCCATCTATTCTTTTGCCTTCATCCAGGATCAGTTGACGAACAAGCTGGCGCTGCAGTTCATAAAAATAGGTTTTGATTTCCTCAATCTCCTCTTCATTTTCAGCGGGAACTTGTTCTATTAGTTTTTTGAATATAGCTTCAACATTAGCCTCTCTTTCCTTTTTTGTTTTTCCCTGCATCGCCTCCAGGAGCTCAGCCGAGATTTTATCCTTCATTGTCTGCAATTTTTCCTGGTTAATTTCCAGAGGAACAAATTCTCTCTTTTTAATATTTAGCCGTCTATATAGTTCTTTTTGTTGCTCGATAATTTTGCGGATTGGTTCTTGAGCTAATTCAATGGCCTCAACAATTTTTTCCTCTTCCACATCAATGGCCCCTGCTTCAATCATAACAATACCATCTTCGGTACCAGCCACAGTCATGTTTAGCAGGCTCTGCTCAAGCTGCGAGCCAGTAGGATTAATAATCAATTGATTATCAATTAAGCCGACCTTGACCGCTCCAACCGGGGTAAAAAAAGGAATATCTGAAAAGTAAAGGGCGGCTGAAGCCCCGATTATGCCTAAGGTATCGGGTTCATTTTCTAAATCGGCTGAAAGTAGAAGAGCCACTATCTGGGTGTCATAATAATAACCAGAAGGGAAAAGAGGCCTAATCGGGCGATCAATCAATCGGCTGACCAGAATTTCCCTTTCTGAAGGCTTGCCTTCCCGCTTGAAGAAACCTCCGGGAATTTTACCGGCAGCATAAGTATTCTCCCGATAATCGACGATGAGCGGCAGGAAATTCCGCGGTTCTTTGATTTCTTTCTTGGAGGTCGCTGCACAGAACATTATGGTATCGCCATAACGGACCAGGGCTGATCCGTCAGCTTGACGGCCTATTTTGCCTATTTCAATCGTCATGGTGCGGCCGCCAATTTCAAGACTAATAGTTTCGGACATTTGACCCCCGCTAAAAATAAAATTATTTTCTAAGATTAAGTTTTTGCAGCAAATTTTGGTACCGATCTGGGTCTTCTCGCTTCAAATAAGCGAGAAGCCTTTTTCTCTTGCCCACAAGTCTCATTAGACCAACCCGACTCGAAAAATCGTGACGATGGGTAGCTAAATGTTTGGTCAAAAGATTTATTCTTTCGGTGAGAAGAGCAATTTGAACCTCCGGAGAACCTGAGTCCTCTGGACTCCGGCGGTGAGTTTCAATGATTTTACTTTTAGTCTCTTTATCCAGCACTTTTCAACTCCTCATTGATAACTATACTAACAGAAATATAAATAAATGTAAAATTGAACTTCAAGGAGGCAGTCCTTTAAGGCTTGCCCTTTTCTTTTTTCAGACCAAGGAGAACCTCCCGCCGCCGGAGCAAGTGGCGGGCATAAATGGAGCTAAGGCCACCCTGGGTTTGTTGAACTTCCTGGATTTTTTTTTCAATTTCCTCAAGGGTCATTTTATTAATTTTTTTGTTCTTTTTCTTTTTTTCAGTTTCTGTTTGAACCTTATCATCTGAGGCCATCCGCTTTCTCCTTAAAGAAATCTTAAAGAAAAATAAAAATAGCAAAAAGGAAATATCTTTTCCAGATATTGCGGCTAAATAAACTTTAAGATATATTCCCAATAGAATGATTTATTTTTATACTTTGCTTTATTTTTTCTTTCTTTTGTTTTATCTTCCCATTTTCTTTTTTCGTTTCAAATGGAAAAAGAGAGAAAAACTGGAATTGACGGAGAGGTTGACTTTTTCCTTGCCACCTGCCGGGATTGATCAGCCCTGTCTATGGCTTCACGCCGTTTCTGTTGGCGAGGTTCTATCGTTGCAGAGATTGCTTAATAAATTAAAGCAGTCTCATCCTTCCTGGCGATTTGTGGTTACCAGTCTAACCCCCGCAGGGATAAGGCTGGCCAGAGAAAAACTGGGCTCCAATGCTCTAATATGGCCAATTCCCGTCGACATACCCTGGTGCCTAAATCGTTTTCTAAGGAGGTTGAAACCACGGGTTTTAGCCCTGACCGAATCTGAATTCTGGCCCAATCTAATCCGTATGGCCCGCCGAAACGGTCTTAAAATAATCGTTATCAATGGCAGGATAAGTCGAAGATCCTTCCGGCGAATAAAAAAATTCAAGTTTCTTTTTCTGCCTATTTTGAATCAAATTGACCTATTTTTAGTTCAATCTATGGCGGACAAACAGAGACTTCTAGAAATTGACCTGCCTAACGAAAAAATAGATATTAGTGGCAACCTTAAAACAGAAGTGGAACTTCCTTTATTTGATGAAAAGGAGATGCCGCTTTTTCGGCAGAAGCTTGGTCTTTCACCTCAACAAAAAATTATTACTGCCGGTAGCACTCACGCAGGGGAAGAATTGATTTTGCTGAGAGCCTTTTCAAAGTTAAAGCAACAAAGGCCAGACTTCAAATTAATTATTGCCCCGAGACATCCACCAAGATGGGAAGAAATTAGCCGCCTCTGTTCTCAATTTTCCCTTCGTTGGCAGAGATGGTCGCTGTTAAAAAATGGAAAGGATAACATCGATTCACCTGATTTAAACTGGGAGGTATTAATTGTTGATACCCTTGGCGATTTACCCCTTTTTTATTGGCTAGCCGATTTAACTTTTATCGGTGGAAGTCTTATCAAACGAGGGGGACATAATCTCCTTGAGCCGGCTTTTTATAGTAAGCCCATTATTTTCGGTCCTCATATGGAGAACTTTGCTTATCTTGCCCGTCATTTCCTCGAAAAAGAAGCTTCCCTTGAGGTTTCAGGGGAAAAAGAGCTTTTGGAAGTTTTCTTAAAAACTGAGGACAAGAATCTCAAAGGAATGGGGGAAAAAGCCCGAGCTATTCTCAGGGAATTGCAAGGAGCTACTGAAAGAACAGTAACCGTAATTGAAGAGCTTATGAAGTAATGGAGATTAAAAAAAGGAAGAGATTGACGATTAAATAAGGAAAGATGAGCCTGGAAGCTTTTTGTAGAAGGAAGAAAGAGGAAGGGATTAAAAAGAATAAAAAAATAGCCAGAAGAAAAGAAAAACAGGGAGAAAATGAAAGTAAAAATTTTAGAAGTGTTGAAAGGGAAAAATTAGGAATATAAAAATGGCCAATTATTTTAAGTGGAAGGATCTAGTCCTAATAGTTTTGATTTTGGCCATTTTAACCCTTTTTTTAACCTCTTCAGCTTCGCCATCCTATTTTCAAGAAAAAAGGGAGCAGAAAAGCCTTTCTTTAACTGAGGATAGAATTGGTCCGGCCTATTTTGTTCAAATTGGCCAGGATTTTTTTCGCCTTTTGGTTTCCCCCCTTAACTGGGAAGGGCCAGATATAATGAATCTGGCTGCTGTTTTCGGAACAGGAACCGTTTTCTTTACCCTTGATCAAGATATATTTAATTGGGTGGCGGAAAGGCGCTCAGATTTCAGTAATGATTTGTCCCGAATTTTTACTCGAGCCGGCGATGGCGGCTGGCTCTTAGGCTTTTGCGGAGCTCTCTATGGCTTTGGAGAGATCATGAAAAAACCTAAATGGCGCCGAACAGCCCTTTTAAGTCTGGAAAGCCTGGCCATTTCATCGGTTTCCGTAGCTTCTTTGAAGTTCCTCGTCGGGCGCGCCAGGCCTCATGCCTGGGAAGGAAGTCAGAGTTTTCACCCCTTTTCAACTTCTCACCGATATACCTCTTTTCCTTCTGGTCATGCGAGCGCCGCCTTTTCTGTAGCGGCCTCAATTGCCGGCGAAAGTGATAATCAAATAATCGATATTTTAGCTTATTCCTTAGCTTCCTTGGCTGCCCTTTCTCGCGTCCATGATGAAGCTCACTGGATGTCCGATGTTTTAGTTGGTTCAGCCCTCGGTTATTTTATCGGCCGAGGCGTCGTTAACCTCCATCGGCCTGAAAAGAGAAGGTTTTCCTTAGTTATTTATCCGGTAAAAGAGGGGATAGCCCTAAGCCTTTTCTTTTCTTTTAAGAACTTATTTTAACGCATATGAAAGCTTAAATTAAAAGATTTAGGAAAGTGAGGAATGAAGCGAAGATCTTTTCTTAAGGCTACAATTTCCAGTTTAGTTATGTCGGCCACCTCCAGCTCAAATCTTTTGCTCAAGGGTTGTCGGAGCCGTCAAGAATTTGATGTTCTTTTTAAGGGCGCTCTTATTTTTAATGGATTGAAAGAAGAAGGCTTTGAAGCTGATGTAGCCGTTGAGGGGGATTCCATTATAGCCATTGGTCAGTTTGAGGAGAGGCGAGCTAAAAAGGTCATTAATAGTCGAGGTTATGTCCTTTGTCCTGGATTCATCGATATCCATGACCATACTGACGTCCAACTTTTAATTAATCCCAAAGCTGAAAGCCATATCCATCAGGGAATAACTACCCTTGTATCTGGTAATTGTGGCTCCTCGCCCTTTCCTCTCATTGGGTCTCTCTTTGAAAAAGAAAAGGAAAATCTTCGGAGGCAATATAACCTTGAGCTTACCTGGCAGGATATCAATGGATTTCTGGGGCTTCTTGAGAAGCGCGGATTGGCGGTTAATTATGCAACCTTATCAGGACATGGAACGATCAGGGCAGCTGTTATCGGGGAAGATAATCGACCACCAACCCCTCAGGAAATGGCCCAGATGAAGCGATGGCTTAGAACCTGCCTCGAGGGTGGAGCCCTGGGCCTTTCCACTGGCCTTGAATATACTCCCGGGAGTTTCGCCAATATAGATGAAATTATTGAATTGTGCCAGGTTGTGGCCGAATATAATGGCCTTTATGCTACCCATCTTAGAGATGAAGGCGATAGGCTCATTGAAGCCCTTGAGGAGGCTATCGAAATTGGCCAACGTAGCCGGGTTAAGGTTCAAATTTCCCATTTTAAAACAGCCTATCGTCGCAATTGGCCAAAAATTGATCAGGCTATAGAATTAATTAATAAAGCGAGAAATGAAGGCTTGAATTTAACTATAGATAGATACCCCTATGTGGCAGCTTCGACAGGACTAAGCATCTTTTTTCCACTCTGGGTTAGGGAAGGGGGTGTGGAAGCCTTTTTAAAAAGACTTCAGGATAGGCGATTTGAACCAGAATTGAGGAATCATCTTGCCGAACAGGAGAAAAAGCTCGGTTCCTGGAATGAAGTTTTAATTTCATCAGTTCTTAATGAAAAAAATCGCCATCTCCAGGGTAAATCAATTGCTCAGGCAGCTCAGGAAAGCGGTGTCGACATTTTTACCTTCCTGCGAAATCTCTTGGTGGATGAAAAGGGGCAGGTAGGAATGATTTCTTTTATCATGAGTGAAGATAATCTAAAGCGCATTCTGTCGTTACCCTATACTTTTATCGGTTGTGATGGTTCTGTCTACTCACCTTCTGGGATTCTCAGTCAATCTCGGCCTCATCCCCGTAGTTATGGCTCCTTTCCCCGATTTCTTGGACACTATGTCCGAGAAGAGAAGGTTTGTTCCCTGGGCGAAGCCGTTCGAAGAATTACTTCTTTACCTGCAGTCAAGCTTGGTTTAAAGGATAGAGGAATTGTTGCTCCTGGTTATAAAGCCGATCTTGTCCTCTTTGATCCTTCAAAGATTAAAGACAGGGCTACTTGGACGTCTCCTCATGTTTTTTCAGAAGGAATTGTGGCCGTCATGGTCAATGGACAATTAGTCATTGAAGAGGGTGACCAGAAAGAAATTCTTCCCGGAAAAATTTTAAAAAGAGCTTAGGCCAGAAAGGATTAAAAGATTTTAAGATGTACTTTTTGAAGTTTAAATTCCCAAACTTTAAGAAAATTTCTTTTTTTTGAATAAAAAGCTTATAAGACTATGATAGTTTTCTATAAAATTGATTGCCTATCCAGAATAAAAAATTTATTTTCATACTCTTTGATTTTTTCCTTTATCGGGCTATTGGCCGCCGGCCGGAATTTTTCCTTCGAGGGAAGTTTTTCTTATCCGATTAAAATTGAGGAGAATAAAAATCAAATTGAGCTGACAACACCTTCTGGCTTAAGACTTCGATTGGAGGCCCACTCCTTTAAACCTGGCGAGATAGTCCTGGCTAGACTTGATGGCTGGACGAAAATTGAAAGGGCCTGGATAACCTATAAGGGACAAAAATTTTATTTTTTTCCCTTTCGTCAATCCTCAGATCAAATTTATTTTGCCTTCATTGGTCTTGATGGAGAGCTCGAACCAGGCGAGCACATCTTCCGACTCTTTGCTCAGCGGGAAGATAAAAGCTGGGAATTATTTGAATTCCCTATTAATCTCAGACCTAGAGAATTTCGAGCGAGAAAGCTTCAGGTAGCCCCCCAGTATATCAAGCCTCCCCTTGAAGTGCGCGAAAGAATTGAAAGGGAAACTGAAATTTTAAAGGTAATTTTATCCATAGTGACGCCCGAATGGCTTGGAGATGGTTCTTTTATTCTGCCCCATTCCGGGAGGCTAACTGCTCAGTTTGGGGACCGGCGTCTTTATAATAATCAAAGAACTTCTTTTCATAATGGGGTTGATATAGCCGCGGCACGGGGAGAGCCAGTTGTGGCCTCTAACGCTGGGCGGATAGTTTTAGCTTCCGATTTTTATTTTTCAGGTAAAATGGTTATTATCGATCATGGTTTAGGGCTTTTTACCTCCTATCATCATCTTGACAAAATTCTTGTCCGGCGGGGCCAAGGGATAAAAAAGGGAGAGGTCATTGGTCTTGTTGGCAGTAGCGGACTTTCGACTGGTTCCCATCTTCACTGGAGTGTCAGGGTGGGTGAAAGCCGAATTGACCCGATGAGCCTACTGACCCTTTCTTTCCCCGAAAAAAATAAATCTCCATAAATTTTTTCTCAAGACATAAATATTTTCGAAGGATTTAATCATTTTAAAAAAATTTATGCCTAAAAAATAGGAAAGAAAAAAGACTAGAATAAGAAAAAATTAATAGGGAGATTCGATTTGATTTAGACCGGTTCTTAAATAGATAACGGCCGATTGAGCGACAATAAAAATAATGAAGGCAAGAAGAAGAAGACCAAAGACAAAGACAGCGACAGCTCTCATGTTGGAGACTTTTCGGGCGAATCCTTGAGGTGAAAAGGTTTCGAAAGATAGAATGCCTAGCTCAATAATTAAAATGAAGAGGCCAAAAAAAAGACGATACATGTTTCTTTGGGCGTGTTCATAATCAGACGAATCAATTTTAATAAAAGGAGAAACAAGCCAGAAAGCGAGGAAGAAAAAGGCTAACATTACCCAAAAACCTGAAGAAAGATGGATATTTTCTTTCATATAATTATTTTAATCCTAAACAGATTAGAAAGGCTACTTTAAATTTTGGCCAAAAAAATGATTTGATTATAATAATTATTTCAAGAAAAATTGAAAGGAACTAGGAAATAAAAAGTGATCTCCTTGGCTGAAAAAAAATTTTTCCCCAGTTTTACTGCGGCCATCAGAACTCTTTATCAGAAAGGGCAGGGTGATGAAACCCTGGAGCCGATTATCAGATATAATTCCTATTATCAGCCAGTCGGTCGTCTGGAAGATGGGGATTCCGTCATTTTTTACGATCTTAGAGGAGAAAGAGAAATAGAACTAACCCAGAGCCTGACTGAAGAGGATTTCCCTCATTTCCAGAGAAGAAAATTTCCTAAGCTATTTTTTGTCACGCTCGTGGCTTATGCTCCATCCCTAAAGGTCAAAGTAGCCTTTCCGAATGAGGTTGAGCTGAGAAATACCTTAGTCGAAACTGTCTGCCGCCATGGTTTAAGAGTTGTTAAGATAACTGAATCAGAAAAGGCAGCCCATCTTGGTTTTTTCCTCAATGGAAAAAGAGAGGCCACTTTTCCCGGGGAAGAAAGAATCATCATTCCTTCTTCAACCCTTGATTCCCATGAAAATGAACCCGAAATGAAGGCTGAAGAAATCTCCCAGGAGGTCATAAGGAGAATAAAAGAGAGAAGCCACCATTTAATTATCGCTAATCTGGCCAACGTGGATGTCATCGGCCATTATGAAAATAAAGAGGCGGTGATTAGAGCCGTGGAGAAAGTAGATAGCTGTTTAGGCAAAATAGTGACTGCCTGTTCGCAGGCCCAAGTCTGTTTAATTGTTACCGCTGACCATGGAACCGTAGAAGAATGGCTCTATCCAGAGGGAGCCATAAATACTGGCCATACTAAAAATCCTGTCCCTTTCATTTTAGGCGATTTTCGTTTTAAAGAGGCAACAAAAATTAAATTAAAAGAAAGGGGTGAACTGGCCGATGTAGCGCCAACCGTCCTTGAGCTTCTTGGTCTCCCTAAACCTGAAGAGATGACCGGGAAGAGTCTTATTCTCAACCCTCCTCGAAATGTTCCTTCAGAAAAAAAGGAAAGAATTTCCAATTTTTATAATCGAAATTCCTTTTCTCAAGCTCCTTTAGTTCTATTAATTCTTGATGGCTGGGGAATCCGAGAAAATACCTATGGCAATCTAATCACCGAAGCTTTAACCCCCAATTTTGATTTCTTATGGTTCACCTTTCCCCATTCTCTGCTTGAAGCTTCAGGAGAAGCGGTGGGCCTGCCGCCTGGGACAGTGGGTAACTCCGAAGCTGGCCATCTTCATCTTGGGGCAGGTCGCCGTTTATGGCTTGACCGAGTAAGAATAGACCATAGCCTGGCTGATGGGAGTTTCTTTAAGAATGAAATTCTCCTCGAGGCCATGAGCCGGGCCCTTCTTTCCAACCACTCTCTTCATCTAATGGGCATTGTTTCCCATTATAGTTCCCATGGCACTATCCGCCATCTTTTTGGTCTTTTGGAAATGGCCCGCGCCCAGGATTTAAAAAAGGTTTATATCCATGCTTTTATCGGCCGCCGGGGGGAAAGACCTGAAAGTGGGATTCATTACATGAAGAAGGTGCAGGAAAAGACGAAAGAGTTAAATTGCGGCGAGTTAGTGACTGTTATGGGAAGGTATTGGTCCCTTGATCGGGAAAAGAACTGGGATAGAATTGAAAGGGCCTATCGAGCTTTGGTTGAAGGCGATGGGTATGCTGTGTGTCCCGAAATATTTGGCTCTGAGAAATTAGAAGAATGAGCAGTTGCAACCTGTTTCCCCTTTATGATAACAATTTTTTTAAATTTAGTTATGAAGATTTTGTAAAAAGAGGAAAGGATAAGAGTTGAGCCTTGAGGTTCACCATATTAGTTTTAGCTATGGGCCAATTAAGGCCCTCGATGATGTTAGCTTGTCTCTTGAAGGTGGGGCAATTGGTCTCCTTGGCCCCAATGGAGCTGGCAAAACCACTCTAATAAAAATTCTGCTTGGCTTTCTCAGACCCGAAAAAGGTTATGGACAGATTCTCGGTTATGATATTCTTTCTGAGCAGAAAAAAATTCGTCAATTTATTGGCTATATGCCTGAGGATGATTGCTTTCTTCCTGGCATGGATGCTGTTACCTTTACGGCCTTTTTTGGCGAATTAGCCGGTATGCCCCGCCAGGAAGCTATGAAAAGGGCCCATGAAGTTCTATTTTATGTCGGCTTAGGTGAGGCCCGTTATCGACTTCTCGAAACCTATTCTGCCGGCATGAGGCAACGACTTAAACTGGCTCAGGCTTTAGTCCACGACCCGAAGCTTCTTTTCCTTGATGAGCCGACCAGTAATCTTGATCCCCAGGGAAGGGTCGAGGTTTTGGAGCTAATCAAGGATTTGGCTAATGGAAAGGGCATTCAAATCTTGCTCTCCTCTCATATCCTGTCTGATATCGAAACTGTCTGTGAAAATGTGGTTATTCTTAATCGGGGAAAGGTGGTGGCTCAGGGGAAAATAAAAGAATTAAAAACAATGAATTTTCGTTTATACGAAATTAAGATTAAAGGCGAGAAAGAGAAATGGTTGGAGGAACTTAGGCCTCTTGGCTGTCGGGCTGAGATAACTGAGGACGGTTTGATCAGGCTTTATCTTCCTTCTGAGGTCGACTCAAAAGAAATATTTGTGGCTGCCCTGAAAGCCGGTATTCAAATCAGGCATTTTAAGCCGAGCCAATATAGCTTGGAAGATTTTTTTGCCCGAGCTGTGGGAGTTGATTGATGATAAGAGAACATGGATATAGTCATTGGAATGGTCAGTTCATTGAAAGGCGTTGGCCCTGGTGGCCTATAACTAGGCTTAATCTTAAACTGGCATTCCGCCGAAAATATTTTCGACCTGTCTTTGCTCTTTCCTTTTTACCTGCCTTTTTCTTTATTGTGGCTATATATATTTCAGAAAGAATTGAAGATTTTAAGTTTATGACGCGAGGTGGCCGACTGGTTTTGTTTGAGGTTAATCCCAATTTTTTTAAAAGTTATCTCGCCAGCGATTTTCTCCTCTTTATGTTAATCCTCATAATGGTCTTTGCTGGTGCCGGCTTAATAGCCGATGATTTTCGTTTTAATGCTCTGCCTCTTTATTTTAGCCGTCCTTTAAAAAAGAAGGATTATCTCGTGGGAAAAGCAGCGGTCGTCGCTTTTTTTGTTCTCACATTGACCATTTTTCCGGCAATTATTTTTATTTTAATCAAGATGCTTTTTGCCGGCAATTTCAGCCTTCTTAGAAGTTATCCCTGGCTTCCCCTATCAATCATAGGCTATAGTCTTTTTTTAACTTTATTCTTCTGCCTCTATACCCTTTTTCTTTCCTGCCTTAGCCGCAATTCCAGATATGTATCGGTAATCGTTTTTGCCGTTTATTTTTTTTCCGATTTTCTCTATGCTTTTCTCTATAACTGGTTTCGCCGACCTTTCCTTTCTCTCCTTTCGATTAAATTTAATCTACAACAGGTAGCCTCTTTTGCCTTTAGAGTTAAGCCGGTGCAACCAATTCCCTGGTTTTGGTCATTACTTACCCTAGGCCTTTTTTGTTTTTTGGCCGGCTATTTCATAATTCGCAAGATCAAGGCCGTTGAGGTTATTCGATGAAGCCGCTGATTGTGACCAAGAATCTTTCTCGCTGGTATGGCAATGTCTTGGGCTTAAGTGATGTCAATCTTGAGATTGGTCCTGGAATCACTGGGCTTTTAGGTCCCAACGGAGCCGGCAAGTCAACTCTCCTTAAATTAATTACAGGCCAGATAAGACCAAGCCTCGGGTTGGTTACCATAGATGGTCGGCCGGTGAGAGGAAGGGCTGATTTATTTTATCGGCTCGGTTATTGTCCCGAGCAGGATGCTTTTTTTGAGGGCTTTACTGGCCGAGAATTTCTTTACTGGATGCTCAGACTTCATCATTTTTCCGAGAAAGAGGCAGCTGAAAAGGCAAAGGAAATGCTCATTCTTGTTGAGCTCGAGGCTGATGCTGATCGACCAATAAGAAGTTATAGCCGAGGAATGCGCCAGAGATTGAAATTAGCTCAAGCCCTTGCTCATGACCCTGAAATACTTATTCTCGATGAACCGCTTAATGGGTTGGATCCGCTGGGTAAAAGAAAGATGATCCGATTAATCCGTGACTTTGGCCGCGAGGGTCGATTGGTCATTGTTTCGAGCCACATTTTGCCTGAGATCGAGGCTCTCACAAAGCAGATTATTCTCATTCATCAAGGTAAAGTTTTCGCTCAAGGAGAAATCCATGAGATTCGCGATTTAATTGAACGCCATCCCCATGTCGTTTCCATTAAAACGGTCGATTCGAGGCGGCTGGCCGCCTTTCTTATCCAGAAATCCTATGTGGTCAAGGCCTATTTTGGGGAAAATGATGAGGACCTTCTCGTTGAAACCCGAGACCGAGATAAATTTTTTGAATTTCTTCTCCAATTGGTGGCCAAAGGCGAGATATCAATTGAAGAAATTACTTCGCCTGACGATAATCTTCAGGCTGTCTTTGATTATTTAATAGGAAAAGCATGAGCGGAGCAATGATTCAGCAAGGAGAGCGAGAAAAGAAGGGTTCACTTTTTTGGACTGGAACTAAAATTGTTTTTCAGCTTTCACTATTTCAGGGAAAGAGAAGCAAGAAAAGCCGTCTTTTTGCTCTGCTCTGTTTTTCACCAATTTTTATTGCCCTTTCATTAAGAATTCACCAGACATTATCCCCTGATACCAGTTTTGACGGCCTGTATTTCTTCAACAATGCTGTCCTTCTTTTTGTTTTTCAATTTTTAATTTTAGTCTTAACTCTCTTTTATGGCACTTCTATTTGTACTGAGGATCTCGAAGCCGGCACCTGGGCTTATTTAGTGACAAGGCCGGTGCCGCGACCCGCTATTGTTGTTGGCAAATATTTATCCACCCTCGTTCTTGCGGGTATTTTTATTGCAACTGGACTCGTTGTTTCTTTTGTTATTTTGAATTTAGAAAGCTTGTCTAAAACTTCCCTTTATGGCTTTTTGATTAGGGACATCGGGGTTTTAGGCCTTGGCCTTTTGGCTTATACTGCTTTCTTTGCCTTTCTGGGCGCAGCCATGCGTCGCTCCGTCTTCTTTGGACTTATTTTCAGTTTCGGCTGGGAAAATGTGATTCAGTATTTCCCTGGTTCGACTCAGCGTCTGGCGATTATTCACTATATAAAATCAATTATTCCTCTTCCTTCCTCAGGACGCTTTTCCTTCCTAACCTTTCAGCTGGAGCCAACTAAACCTTTATACGCTATTCTTGTTCTTTTGGGCATAAGCCTCTTTTTCCTTTCTCTCGCCTGCCTTCTTTTTGAGTTTAAGGAACCGAAAGCTGAGGATTAGAAGTTTCTTTCCATAAGGCGAGGTAAATTAGCCTCCACTTCCTTTTTCATTCGATCACTCAGTTTAATCAGAAGGTCCTCAGGTAAAGTAAAACTGAGACTTACCTGTTGGGGGGTTGACGTTATTTCTAGCCTGTTCAGGACATCGACCACTTCAGGATATTTATTGGCCATCATTACGCCCATACTTCTCATCCCGGATAGGAATTCCGCTAATTGCTTATGATGGGTTTCATCGCTTCCCCTGGCCGTAATTTCAGCAACAAGATTTTTATTCTTGTAATCAAAAGATATAGCTAGGGATTGTAATTTCTCAAGGGAACTGAGCATAACATTACTTTTAGCTAATTCAGCCATGGCTTCAGGCGGTAGAAGGAAAGCACTCCAGCTTAAAGATTCGGTTTTGGTTTTTTTAAGCAGAGAATTAAATTCATCGTTCATGCGGATACTTTCAGCTTTGCCGACACAAACATCGATAATTTTCTCAATGCCTTCAATGGTGCCGACAAAAATATTCGATTCATTGTAAAAGGTGAAGGCTGTCGGGGGCTCTTTCTCAGAAGCTATTTTAAAAATGGTTTTTTTCTCGTAAACAATTTCATCAAGGGCTTGAGGAATCTTTTCTTTGATGAAATTTAAAATTTTATCTTGATTATAGCGCAAATTGATAATGGCTGCAGGCTGCTGCTCCTTTCCTTCCGCACTCATTATACCGCCAGCAATTAGAAAGACATCCTTAGTTAGGTCAATTCCGATTTGATTCTTGATTTCCTCAATTTTGGTTTTTACTTCCTTGTCCTCGAGGGAATGGCGGGCTAAAGAAGTGTCCATGGTTCGCCGAACATCCCAGGCAAAAATCCCAAAACAATTTTTAGGGAGAAGCTGGATTAAATCCATTGCCTTAGCCCGGCCAGCTTGAGGGGCTTTGGCTCTCCGGGCACAGGATAAAGGGAAAAGAAAGAGAAGGGCGATACAAGCTACGCCAAAAATTTTTCGTAGATTCATTTAATCTCCTTTCTTTTATTTTTACGGGGATAAACCCATTTTAGTTTTCATTAAGAATTTAGCCTTGTTTACATTTTTTAGCTAATTTTTAAATTAATAAATTAAGGTCATTGACCTAGATGACTGAAGATATACCTAATCCCAATAGCTCCCTTCAGAGTAAGCTTAGCTTCAGGAGAAAACAAGAAAACTGGAACTATTTCAAAGAAAAAATTCAGAGGAGCTTTCTGGGCAAGAAAGTCAAAACCAAGGGGAAAGCGAAAGCCTCCTTCGGCCTCGCCATTAAAAACGAGACGTCCGCCGAGGCCATAGTAAAAGTTCACTTTAAGATTCACGTCGCTTAAAAGGTGAAGAGACGGGGGGAGATAATCGATTTGGATAAGAAGAGGATTGTTTTTCTCACTCGCCCAGCCAATCGCTCCAGCCAGAGACTGTCGGTGGCCAAACCACATTTTAGCGCTCAGACCAGTAGGATCGACAAAAATGAATCCTATGCCGTAATTCTCGGCTGAAACTGGAAGAGACGATATTATCCCAAAGAAAATCAAACAAAAAGTGATAATCCTTTTTTCCATAAGCTCAGTCCTCCTCAAGGAGAAAAAACATGCCTATAATAATTAAATCAGATGCCTGTGGCAATAATTATTTGCTATTTAAAAAGCTGGTATACAAAATGCTTTAAAGTTGCCGTGGACAAAATAGTTTGCAATTTGATCATGGGAAGGGAGCCATCGAAAACTCTCTTTTTAAGAAGAAAATCTCGAAATAAAAGAGGTTACTTTACGTTGGCATAAAGAAATGGAAAGGAATCACTTTGAGGTGGCGCTGATTAGTTTGGTTCAGGAGTATTTGATTAAGGTGCTTTTCCTAGGAGAATAGAGTAGTTAGGAGGGCGTTAGGGAAAAAAGAGGCGTAGCTTCACAGGTCTTGGCTATGGTGAAGCGCTAAAATGAGAGCGTGAAGGAGTTTCGGTCGAAGCAGTTACCTATAGAGGATTTATGATGGCGAATTGGCAAACAAAATATGCCATTGCCTTTTTAGAACAAAAAAAGACCTTTATTGTTAGTTTGTGACGTTGTAGCTCTCTAATGCCTCAGCAAGCATAAATTTTACTCTCGGCAAGTCTTTAAGCCTAAAAGGATTCGCAAGAAAGCCTATGGGCAGATATTCAAACTGCCGTTTTTGTCTAAGAACAGACAAAGATGTAATAAATCTCTATGGGCAGATGAGATAAGAAGCCTGAAAGTAGCAATTAAGCCTCCGGCCTGCCTGAGGGATAGATTTCTGACATTTTTACCTCGGAATCTAACTTAATAATAATTAAAAAAATTATCGTCTTGGGCATGACAAATAGCTTAATACTATTCATTGAATAAGTATGAATAAAAAAACTTATTTAATAATAGACAATCTAAAAACTTATATCTTCCTAAATGGTTGGAGAAAAGGTACATGGCATTATGGACAGAATATGAAGATTCTCCTTTTAGATTTGAAGATGCCTTTAATGTCCTCAAAAGAGATTTTGAAGACAGCGAAGAACAGATGAATGTAATTCTTTCTGAATTAAGAAAGAAAGGGTGGCTCAGAGCTGAATTTGACCCTGAGGATGCGAGAAAAAGGATATATACCCTTGAAAGGAGTGAAAAAATAATATCGCAATTCCTTGCCATTGGTGAAAGTGAACTTACAAGAGGCGAGCTTGAAGCTCTTTTGAAAAGAGCTGCCGATCTTATAAGAACCAGGGTTGATTATACTTTCATTCTCTTTCTTCTTTTCTACAAAAGAATAAGTGACAAATGGGAGATTGAGTTTGAATCCGCATACAACGAAGCAATTTCTGATGGACTATCTGAGGAAGAGGCGCGAGAAGAAGCCAGCAAATCTTTATATCATGATTTTGATATTGAACCAGAACTTCTCTGGGAAAATATAAGAAGAGACCCTGCAAGGTTACCAGAGAATTTCTCTAAGGCTATGAAAATTCTTGCTGAAAGAAATCCTGACCTTAAAGATGTATTTGAAAATGTGGACTTTATTCAATTCGCAGTGAGCCGAGAAAATGCAGAAATATTGCGCCAGCTTGTGGAGCTCTTTAGCGCTAAACCCCTTCATCATGTCTCTGCTGACCTTCTTGGCGATGCCTACGAATGGATTTTGAGATATTTTGCTCCTCAGAAGGCCAAAGAGGGCGAGGTTTATACTCCTCGGGAAGATATAAAGCTTCTTGTTAAAATTCTTGACCCGAAACCCAATGAGAAAGTTTATGACCTAGCAATGGGTTCTGGCGGTATGCTCATTGGTGCTTACAAACATGTAGAGGAGAAGCATGGAAAGGATGAAGCCAACAAACTTTTCCTCTACGGGCAGGAGGCAAATCATATGACCCTTGCTTTAGCAGAAATGAATTTTTTCATACATGATATAAGAAATGTCCACCTTTCTCTTGGGGATACTTTGTTTTATCCTAAGTTTAAATCTGCTGACCGAATAATGGAATTTGATATTGTTATAGCCAATCCTCCCTGGAATCAGGATGGATATGGAGAGGAAACTCTGAAAAAAGGAGAATTTTGGAAGGAAAGATTTAAATATGGATTTCCTCCTAATCAGTCAGCGGATTGGGCCTGGATTCAGCACATGCTATCTTCCGCAGATGAGAAGAATGGCCGGGTAGGAGTTGTTATCGACAATGGATGTCTTTTTAGAGGTGGAAGAGAAAGAGCAATAAGAGCAGGAATTCTTAATAAAGATTTGATAGAAGCTGTTATTTTGCTTCCGGAAAAGCTTTTCTACAATACTGGGGCTCCTGGTGCAATTTTAATTCTCAGAAAGAGCAAACCAGAAGGAAGGAAAGGAAAGATTCTATTTATAAATGCAAGCCAAGAATAGGAGCAACATCCAGAAGTTAGAAAATTAAATAGGCTCGCAGATGAACACATAAATAAGATTTCAAAGGTGTATCACGAATTTAAAGAAATAGAGGGCTTCTCCAAAATTGTTGACGCTGAAAAGATAAGAGAAAACGATTACAACCTTAATGTAACTCTTTATGTATTTCCAGAGGAGGAAAGGGAAGAAATTGATGTGGAGAGAGAGTGGGAAGAAATTAAGTTAATTGAAAAGGAACTTGAAGATGTGGACAAAAAGATTGAGGAATATTTAGAAGAATTGGAAGAAAGATAAAATGCTAATTAATTTTTGGGAAATAGAAAGGAGGTGATGATGAACACATGAGCAAGAGTAGACATGACCAAATTGCTGAAAACATAGCGAAGAAGCTGGGTGTCCAGTATAAAAAGCACAGAGGGATTGATATTGTGACACCCAATAGAGCTATCGAAGTAGAGACTACAAAAAGTGGGATATATCATGGCATAAATCAGGTAAAAAGATCCTCAAAAGCAAGATATATAGCTACCAATGATAAAAATCTTCGCACTGCTCTGGCTGTAACTAAAGGAACAGGAATAGGAGTAATAAATTCTAAGGGCGACATTATAAAGAGAGCAAGGAGAAAGACTTGAATGTGCCTGAAGAGGAAGTAGAAATATGAACAAAGAAACCTATAGTGAAGTTATCGTATATCACGATGAAACAAAATATCAGAATTTAAAAGGACATGTATTATTTTTGGTTCCTGTTAAAATCACCATCAGAGAAAAAGGAAATTTATTAAGCATGCCACCAATAACATTCAAGCCTTTAACTGATCTTTTTGATGACATTGAGAAAGTAAGAAATAATTTCGGTGCAAATCACAAATTTCATTTTTCTGAGATTTCAGGACAGAAGTGGACTAAGCAAAATAATGCTGAAAAAAATATAGTTCAAATAGCGGTAGAATATCTTAAACAAAAAAATACTTTTTGCAAATTAGGAGTGATATTTTATGAGGAACCAAAATTGGATCTGATATCGAGTTATGGGGGAGAAAATAGGAAGGAAAAAGAATTGAGATTTGGGGAAACTCTACTAAGAATGCTATTAAAGGGCACGCTTCATTATCTTTATGACAATAAACACAAGGTAAAAATTTTAAAGATAATAACAGACGGTCAGCCTTGTCATCGAAAATTAAATGAATTTAGAATAATTTATGATCTAAGAAAAAAAGTTCGTTCTTATGTAGAAATCCCAGATACAGCAGAATTAGTTCATTTAAATTCTGATCATAAAAAATATGTTAGGTGTTCTGAAGAATATAAACACGCTAATATTCTTCAATTAGCAGACATGCTGCTTGGAAGTGTGGTTCAATCTTGTTTCAAAGAAACAAAACTCTATTATCAAAAAAATCCACGTGTAGGTGATAGGGTAGAGGACAAAAAGGCTATAATTTCATATCCTGTAAAATTAATGTTAGAAAAATTTAAAAGAGGGAAAAATTTTAAATATTCAAAACATTTCAAGGCCTTTACAATCTCAAAAGCGAACATCAGAAATGGTGAATGGAAATTTGAGAATATATGGGAATTTAAGAATAAAATGACGCAAAATTATGAAATTTTAGAAAAAGAACAATTAAGAATTTTCCCCTAAAAGATTAATAAAGTGAAAAAAAAACATAATTTTAAAGTTACGGACATAGGGAAGATACCGGAAGATTGGGAGGTTCATAAAGTGAACGATTTATTTATAGTTGAAACTGGCACGACGCCATCAACTAAAAATAGCGATTATTGGAAAAATGGAACAATAAATTGGATTACACCATCTGATTTAAGCAAATTAAATAGGCAAATAGAAATAAAAGAAAGTGAAAGAAAAATTACCGAAAAGGCAATGAAAGAGAGTAACTTAACTTTGATGCCAATAAATTCAATTATAATATCAACCAGGGCTCCAGTAGGTTATGTTGCTATACTTAAAGAAAGGGCCACATTTAATCAAGGATGCAAAGGATTAATACCAAAAGATGAAAAGAATATTTTTCCAAAATTCTATTGTTATTATTTCTTAAATAAAAAGAAGGAATTACAAAACCTGAGCAGCGGAAGCACGTTTAAAGAATTATCAAAAGATCAGTTAGAAAATTTTAAGGTCATCCTCCCTCCTCTTCCTAAACAGAAAAAGATTGCTGAAATTCTGAGCACAGTGGATTTGGCAATTGAGAAGGTAAAGCTGGCTATTGAGAAGACCGAGAGGCTAAAGAAAGGCTTGATGGAGAAGCTACTTACCAAAGGCATAGGACATAAGGAGTTTAAAGACACAGAGATTGGAAAGATTCCGAAGGAGTGGGAGGTGGTGAGGTTGGGGGACAATAAAATTTTTGAAGTAATAATGGGTCAGTCGCCTCCTTCCTCCACCTATAATACTTCAAATGAAGGACTGCCTTTTCTTCAGGGGAAGATGGAATTTGGCGAAATTTATCCATTACCTAGTATTTACTGTTCTAAACCAATAAAAATAGCAGAAAAAAACGACGTTTTAATTTCGGTAAGAGCTCCGGTTGGAGATGTTAATATTTCTCTTGCAAAGGTTTGCATTGGCAGAGGTTTAGCGGCAATAAGAAGTAAGGCAGATAAATCAAATTATATGTTTTTATTTTATTATTTAAAGTATAAAGGCAAAAAGCTTGAGAGTATTTCTGGAGGTTCAACTTTTCAAGCTATTAGAAAAGATGACCTCAAAAGGTTTCCTCTCCCCCTCCCCCCTCTCCCAGAGCAACAAAAAATTGCTGAAATCCTGAGTACTATTGACAAGGGATTGGAGATGCTGGAAAAAAGGAAAGATAAGCTTGAAAGAGTTAAGAAAGGATTAATGGAAGATTTGCTTACAGGAAGGAGAAGGGTAAAATTAGATTATAAAAGTGGAACATGAAGCCTAATGGATGAAAGAAAATCAAAACAATGACAATAAAAAGAAAAAGTATTTTGAAGCAAAGAAATAGAGTTAAGAAGTATTTCACTAAGCTCGAACAAGAAGCTCTTTATAAACTTAAATCTGCGGTTGAAAAATTATATCATGGAACCGAGATCAAACTTTTTGGATCAAAGGTAACAGGTAAGTTTGATGAAGAATCTGATCTTGATATTTTAATAATTCTATCTGGCGAAATAAATGAAAAGATTAGGAAGCAAATTTTAGACATAGTGTTTGATATAAATATTGAATTTGACACAAATATAAGTCCTCTTATTCTATCAAAAAAGGAGTGGGAAAAACTAAGTCCTCTTCCTATTCATTATTTTATAGAAAAGGAAGGAATTCCCTTGTGAAGGAAAGTGCTAAAAAGAAGAAAGAAATTATTAAATACTGGGTAGAAAGATCCCTAGAATCCCTTTGCTCTGCAGAAGATGAGCTAAAAGCAAACAGGCTTTCCTTCTCTGTGAACAGAATTTGTTATGCCTGCTTTTATATTGTGAGTGCATTATTGCTCCAAAAAGGATTAAAATTTAAAAAACATTCCGGTGTTAAGGCCTATTTCCATAGATACATTATAAAACAAGGTCTTATAGGGACAGAAGAGGGGCGATTTTATAATAGATTATTTGAAGCAAGACAGTGAGGAGGTTATTTAGAATTCGTTGAGTTCGAAAAGAAGCAAGTTGAAGAATGGCTTGAGAAAGCGAAACCTTTTGTAGAAAAGATTAAGTCATTAATAAACTAGAATTGATGAGAAATTCATTTTTCAGGCTCTAAAATATCATGTTTAAAGAAAAGAAAATCGTTGAAGATTACATTTCCAGCCTACTCCAGGAGAAAGGATGGAGTTTTATTCCAGCTGATAGCCTCGAAAGGGAAAGCTACAAAGAGCCTCTTCTAATTCCAAACCTATCGCGAGCCCTTGAAAGAATCAACAAAGAAGCTAACATCGGTGATGAAGAGATAAAAAAGGCAATTAATGAACTGACCCTTGCCGGCACTGGCATTGAGGGAGCCAGGAAAATTTTAAATTTTTATAAATTTGGAATCCCCGTTAAGTTTGAAAAAGAAAGAGTAGTAAAATATGTTCAGCTCTTTGATTTTAATGACATTAATAATAACGAGTTTATAATAACAAGACAAGCAATTTATGATGGGAGAGAAAGGATTAGAACGGATTTAGTTTTGTATATAAATGGAATACCTCTTGTAATAATTGAAGGCAAAGACCCGACAAATGTTGCTGAAAGCTGGTTCAATGCTTACAGACAAATAAAGGATTACGAGAAGAAAGTTCCTGAATTGTTCAAATATGCTCAAATTGGTGTTGCCGTTGAAGCAGTGGCCAAGTACTTTCCAGTTGTTCCATGGAAAGATGAGGTGAATGCCGAAGAGTGGAAAATGGAAGAAGGCGAATTAAGAACAGAGAATAATGAAGAGAAAATAAAGAGAAAAGAGATTCATCCTTCCTATTCTATTTTCTCTTCTTTTCTTCTGCCTGAAGTACTTCTGGATATATTTAGGAATTTTCTTTTTTTCAGGATTGAGCGAGGAGAGGCAACAAAGGTTGTCACAAGATATATGCAATATAGAACCGTAAGCAAAATAGTTGAAAGGGTGAAGAAAAATGTTATTGGTGAAGATGAAAAGAATAAAGGGCTAGTATGGCACTGGCAAGGTAGTGGGAAAACTCTTACAATGATTTTTGCCTTTCACAAACTTTATTATTTAAAGGAACTTCAAAACCCCACAGTTTTTTTTATTGTGGATAGGATTGACCTTGAAGAGCAACTGGACGGAGAATTTAATGCCCTTGATATTATAAAACCTGAAAAAATAAATTCGGTTGAAGAATTAAAAGAGATTTTAAAATCTGATGATTACAGAGGAAAGAGAGGAGCATTTATAACTCTGATTCATAAGTTTAGATACAATGAGCTGAATCATTTGGGAAAAGAAATAGAAAAGATGTCGAGGACAAAAGAAACTATTATGAATAGAAATAATGTAATTGTCTTTGTCGATGAAGCGCATAGGACACAATATGGAACCCTTGCAGCTCAAATGAAGTCAATTTTAAGAAATGCTTTCTTTTTTGCCTTCACTGGAACTCCCATCTCAAAAAGGGAAAGAGACACTTATCTCGAATTTAGTTATCCACCAGAAGAGCTTTATCTCGATAAATATTTTATAACGGAATCTATAAAAGATGGCTTTACCGTGAAAATTGTCTATCAACCAAGACTTGAAAGGGAAGTTCACCTGAAAAAAGAACAACTGGAAGCATTCTTGGAATCGGAGTTTGAAGAAATCCCAGAAGAAATGCGGGAAGAAATAGAAGAATCTGTGCGAAAAAAAATCAATTCTATTAAAGCTTTTCTTGAAAATCCTAATAGAATAAAGGTTATTTCAGAGGATATAGTTAAACATTTTAAGGAGAATGTTGTTGGAAGATTCAAAGCCATGGTTGTAGCTGGAAGCAGAAAAGCCTGCGAACTTTATCGCCTTGAGCTGAATAAACTTCTTCCAAAGGAATATTGTGAAGTTGTAATGACCTATAGAGAAAGAGATGAGCCCAGCCTCTTAAAAGCAGTGGCAGAGACAAGACAAAGATACGCAGGGAAAGATATTGAAACTATTAGAAAAGAAATTATTGGAAAATTTAAAGAGGAGGAGTATCCCAAGATATTGATAGTGACTGATATGCTTTTAACAGGATTTGATGCTCCGATTCTTCAAGTGTTATATCTTGATAAGCCTCTTAAAGAGCATAGACTGCTTCAGGCAATAGCCAGAACAAACAGACCTTATAGGGATTTAAAAGAAGCTGGTCTGGTCATAGATTATGTTGGAATATTGAAAGAATTTAAAAGAGCTATTGAAATTTACAGCAAAGAAGACATTGAAGGAGTCCTTTTTAGTTATGAAAATATTCAGCAAGAATTTGTGAACTTGCTTCAGGAAAGCCTGGAAATATTTAAAGACTTAAAAAGGGATTATCAGAGGAAAACTTTGGTCGACGCAATTGATATTCTTACATCTTCTCCGATTACTGAAAAAGAATTTGTAGGTAAATATAGAAAGCTCAATAAACTCTTTGAGCTTCTTGGTCCAGACATAGTTAAAATTGAGTATTTAGATTCCTTTAAATGGCTCTCGGCTATTTACACCTATTACATGAAAACGGTCATCCAAAAATCAATTTATGAAGCTGAAATTGAGAAATATTATAAGACAACAATAGAGTCAATTCACAAATCTACTGAGATTGAGACGCTTTCAAGTTCTCTTCCTTCAATTACTCTTGATGAACAGTATCTTAAACAATTAGAAGAAAAAATTAAGGATAAAAAAGAGAAGTCAGCTAATATTCTTTTTACTCTTAACAGATTAATTCTTGTCGAAAGGCACAGGAATCCGATTTATGAAACTCTAGTTGAGAAGGTCGAAAGACTTGTTAAAATGTGGAAAGAGAAAATAAAGGATTATGAAAAGATATATGAGGAAGGAGTAAAAATATTTGAAGAAATCTATTCTCTCTCTCATAGACAAAAAACACTAAACTTTTCAGACCTTGAGTATTCTCTCCTTCTGACGCTCGAGAAAAATCTTGAAAAGAAAGGTGAATTTGTTGATAAAATAAAGGAGCTTTCGGAAAAATTAAGAGTATTAATGTTTCCTGGATGGCTTGCTCAAACGACAGCAAGGAGGAGTATAGAACGAGAGATAAGAAAGTTTGTAAGAATGATTAAGAAAACATATGGATTATCGTTGAAAGAAATGGATATTTTACATGAAAAATTAATGGACTGCGTAAAAAACTATGGAGCTTCCTGAAATACCTTACGAAGTCTCCTTTCGCAATATAAAATTTCCAAGGCTAGAATTTTCAACGGGAAAGCTTCTTTTAATCCTTCCTTTTGGCTACTCTCCTGAAGTTATCGTCGAAAAGTATAAAAATTGGATAATGAAAAAACTTGGCTTTATAAATGAATGTCTAAAAGAATCTTACCAAAAGGAATTGTATCAAAGGAAGAAAGATGAAATTGATGAAATTTTGAATAAGCTTATTAAGGATGCATCCGATGATTTAGGCGTAAGAATAAATGGAATCTTCTGGAGAAATATGAAAACAAAATGGGCAAGCATAAGCTCGAAGAAAAATCTTACCTTAAATACAAAAATACAAAAATTGCCCATTTTTCTTATTAAATACATCATATATCATGAATTAGCTCATCTCCTCGAAAAAAAACATAATGAGAATTTCTGGAAAATAATCCAACGGAAATTCCAAAATTATAAGGAATTAGAAAAGGAGCTTTTTATCTACTGGTTTGCTATACAAAAAGAAAAGTAAATAATCGCAAATTTTGCTCTTGCAAAACCTTGGCTGATAATTTTGTCTTATCAACTCTAATTAACCGAAAGATTCGGGCTTGCAGCGGTTCTATTTTATTAATTTTACTTAGAAACAATTATCCCAGATAATATACAAAATAGTTTAGAATTCAAAAGAAATTTTTAAATTTAAAACTGGAAGTTACTTAGATAAAGTTGAAGAGGGAGTTAACTATGAGTAAACTTTTATCAACTAAATTCTTAGAATTAGTCCGCTCCCGCCGGAGCATTAGAAAATTTTTGCCTAAGCCCGTGGAAAGAGAAAAAATTTTAACCTGCCTTGAAGCCGCCAGGTTGGCCCCTTCAGCGGAAAATGTTCAGCCCTGGCGCTTTGTGGTCATCGATGATCCTGATCTCAAAAAAAAATTAAGCGATCAAATTTTTTCAGGGATTTATTTTCCTTCAAAATTTGCTTCCGAGGCCCCAGTTCTCATTTTGATTTTAGCTCGTCTTGATTTTTTAGCCAACCGACTAGGCCGGCAAATTCAGGGCGTTTCCTTTTATTTAATTGACATCGGCATAGCAGGTGAACATTTTGTTCTTCAAGCTGAAGAGCTTGGACTTGGGACCTGCTGGATTGGTTGGTTTAATCATCGCCGGACGAGAAAGATTCTTGGCATTCCGAAAAAATATAAAATTGTTAGCTTAATTGCCCTGGGCTATTATGAGCGAAAACCAGATAAGCCACGGCCTAGAAAGAGACTGGAAGAGATAGCTTGGTTTAATGAGATAAAAAATTAAATTAATAGATCAGAAGTAATTGCTAATTGATAAATTATGGACAAAAAAGTTAGAACTTTTTCAAATTGGGTTTCTACTTACAACTGGTACCAATGCTGATGAAACCGGGAAAAGATTAGAAAACAATGAATTTAAACAATTTGAAAAAAGTATGCTTTGCCCTGATAGAGGTAATTATAAAGTGCTGGTCTTAATAACGGTATAAAGGCCGCAATAGCGGGTGACAGCGGTCAAAATTAGAATAATCCCGAGAATAAATAGAATCCATCGCAGTACTTTTCCAGTCTTTACTTTCAGCACGGGGGTTAGATGAATGAAGATCCAGCCGACAATCAGGCGAATTATAGCATCCGTTAGCCCGACGTTCATCTTTTTCCTCCTTCATAAAATGTTTTTTAAAAAATAATATAACTGAATATTTCCTGGCAAGCCAAGGAGACTCTTCAATTTTTTTATCAATCAATGAATATTTCAGGCCGGTCACCCAAAATTAACTTACCCAAAATCAATGAATTATAGATATTTCCTGCCATTTCTTCTATAATAAACCTAATTTTATTCCAAATGAAGGTACTATAGTAAGGCCATGAACTTAAATGGCTAAGAGAAAACTCTGTTTTTTCTGTTTACGGATAATAATGAATATTTATGGACATAGTTTTTCTGTAATTTACCAATCGAGTTGAAGAATTGGAAAAGTTGGTCCGATTTATTCATCAGTTCCAATTGATTTAAAGTATTAGTAATTAAAGATATGGTACCATTTATTTCATTTCCCTAAATTAATTATTTTTAGGCCAAATTAGGCCAAATTTAATTTCAAAATAAAAAATGAAAAATAAAGATGAGAAGGGAAAAAATGAGAAGTGGAGCTTTTATTGGTTTTTTGACTGTTTTTTTCCTCCTTTATGGATTAATTAATTTTTATATAATTAGGCGAGGCTGGCTAGCCCTCAAAGGATGGAACAAAATTCAAATAATTTTTATGATTGTAATCGCTTTGGCCTGCCTTGCTTATCCTCTTGGTCGTCTTCTGCCAACTCGAATAATTGGTCCAGTCCGGTCAGCTCTTCTTGTATCTGGTGCCTTTTATCTTGGCCTTATGTTTTACCTTTTTCTTTTTTTGCTTATCTGGGATTTAATCCGTTTCTTGGTTAAGCTAATCTCTTTTAAATCTTTTGGGCTGAAAGAAGGGATTTTTCCTGGTTCGCCAGCTTATAGGTTAAGCTTTGGTTTAATTTTATTTTTCACTATTCTAGTTATTTCTTTAGGCTATATAAATTCAATTTTTCCCCGAATTCGCCAATATGAAATTAAGATCGACAAATCAATTTCAAGTTTTGATTATTTGCGAATTGCCGTGGCGTCTGACCTCCATCTTGGCTCGGTCGTTAGATTGTCACGATTGAAAAAAATAGTAAAGATGATTAATTCTCTTGAGCCCGATCTTATTTTCCTTCCTGGGGATATGGTGGATGAAGCCGTAACTCCTTCTCAAATAGAAAAAGCTGCCCCTATTTGGATGAAACTGAAGGCCAAAATGGCTATTGTTGCATCCCCTGGAAATCATGAAACATATAGTGACCAGGAAAAATGTCTGGAAGAAATAACTGGTGGCCATATCCGCGTTCTGGCTGATGAAAAAATGGAAATTAATAACAATATAATTATCATTGGGCGCCGTGATCGGGCCATTGCCTCAAGGGGAGAAAGGAGGAAAAAAATTGAAGATATAAAGGGCGAGGCAAAGGATTCCTCTCTTTTATTTTTGCTTGACCATCAACCCTTTCATCTTGAAGAAGCTGAAAAGGCTGGGATTGATCTTCAGGTCTCTGGCCATACCCACGCCGGGCAGCTTTTTCCTTTAAATTTTATTAACCGCTTGGTTTATGAAAAATACTGGGGATTATACCGCCGAGGTCAAACCAATTACTATATATCTTGTGGAGTTGGTACCTGGGGTCCGCCAGTTCAAACAGCTGCCCGTCCGGAAATTGTTCTTTTTATTTTGAAATTTGACAAAGAATAAAAAAATTCGAGGTTTTAGGTCAATTTCAGGCGATAATCTTTAAAGCCTGGGGAATGACCTTAAGTTCAAAATGGCCAATCTCGAGGGGTTTTTCGCCTTGCTTAATTATTTCGCCATCGGCTTGCAGCAAAAACTTTTTCTCGGAATTGATGACAAAATAATCACTTTGATCCAAAAAAACGATTTCATTTTTTACATGCTTTCCCTTTTTGGCAAGAAGAGCTAAATAGAGGAGAGAAGCAAACGAACAAGCCCGGATAAGGCAGAGGTCAAAAAAGCCGTCATCGGGAGAAGCCTGGGGAGCGATTTTTCTGCCTGTAGCCCAGTACCGGATATTGGTAAAAAGGGCAATGGAAAAGTGGCCGCAATAATAGTTATTCTTTACTAGCACTGAAAGCGGCAGGGCATTTTCTTTTTTTTTATATGCTTGCCTTATAGCCATTAATCCAGCTAAATTCTGATAGCTTTTCATCCAAGGCCAGCGACGGAAAATAGAGGCAGCATATTGATTTACTGCTGCCCCCAATCCTATATTTACCTGGCCAAGGACATAGCAGATAACCTGGTCATTATGAAGGATGGCCGCAACATCAATCGCTTTCTCCCGACCAAATTTTATTGCTCTTAGGGATTGATTAAGGTCAAGCAGACCAAAATTTCTCGGAATATCATTGGAGGAGCCTAGACCGATTAGGCCTAAGGCTGAATTTCCCTCTGACCTAAGGATTTCATTAGCCATAAAATGGAAAGTGGAATCGCCGCCAATACCGACGATGATTTTTTCCTTCCCAGCTAATTGTCTTGTCAGTTCCTTAAGATGGTCTTCGCTTTTAGAAATAATAATTTCAGCAGGGAGGTCGAAGTATCTTATTTTTTTTGCGAGATGATTGAGCTTGGCCAAGCTCCGGCCCGAACCAGCAGCCGGATTGAGAATAAAAGGAATTTTTTCTTTTATCATGGGTTTTAATTTTACCATGGCTAAAGCCTAATTAAATAGCCTTAAGAAACAATTGTCCTCGATTGGAGACAAAAGGGATTCGAGTCCTTTTCCTGGTGCTGGATATAAGATAAATATCAATAAAAAAAGTAAACTAAATTGGCCTGAAATTTGCAAAAAAAAATAAATGGAAAGGTGATTAAATTTAGGATAAAATGAGTTTAAGATGGTCTTAAACGAATTTTTGATAAAAATGGTTTTTATATTAGGGAGGAAAAAATGAGATCAATAAACATAATTAAATTAGTCATCTTGGGGGGACTAGTTATTCATCTGGTTATTTCGAGCAGTTTAGAGGCCCAGTATTTTGGCCGGAATAAAGTTCAATACGAAAGATTTGATTTTAAAGTGCTTAAAACAAAACACTTTGACGTTTATTTTTATCCTGAATTTCAGGCTGAGGCTCAAAGAGCCGCTATCCTGGCGGAAAGATGGTATCAGCGGTTATCGAGAATCCTTGGTCATGAATTAAGGGGACGCCAGCCCCTTATCCTTTATGCCAGCAGTGTTCATTTCCAGCAAACCACAACCACCCCTGAAATTATCGGTGAGGGAACAGGCGGCTTTACCGAAATTTTAAAAAGGCGAATAGTTTTACCCCTCGGGGCCAGTTTGGCTGAAACCGACCATGTTATTGGCCACGAGCTTGTCCACGCTTTCCAGTTTGATATAACTTCGCAACGCACCCCCCAGCAAGGAACGGCCGAACCGGCAGCCCTTCGTCTTCCCCTTTGGTTTCTTGAAGGGATGTGTGAATATCTTTCCATAGGTCCAATTGATGCCCAGACAGCCATGTGGATGAGGGATGCGGCCCGCCGTAACGAACTTCCGCCGATTAATAAGCTGGATAATCCCCGTTATTTTCCCTATAGATATGGCCATGCCCTCTGGGCTTATATTGCTGGTCGTTGGGGAGATGAAGTGGTCGGTCGAATTTTGAAGTCCGTTGGTCGGATGGGTGACTGGGAGAAATCCATGGAGAGAGTTCTCGGCCTTCCCATCAAAAAACTTTCTGAAGACTGGCATAAGGCGATGAAAGAGGCCTATGAGCCCATTCTCTCTATGACTAAGGTTAGGGAGACAACAAGCCAAATTCTTTTTGAGGGAACAGAAGAAAACCCCTACAATGTCTGTCCAGTTATCAGCCCCGATGGCCGGCGGCTGGTGACTCTTTCTTCTCGCGACCTTTTTTCCCTTGACTTATATCTAGCTGATACTGAGACAGGCCGAATCAGGGCCCGTTTAACGAGGACGGCTACTAGTCCTGAGTTTGAAAATCTCCAATTCACCCGCTCTGCCGGTGCCTGGGATTGGTCAGGAAAAAAGTTTGTCTTTGCCGCCATCACCAAAGGGAAGCCTGTTCTGTCCATTGTGGATGCTGAAAAGGGTAAGATTATTTCAGAAATCAGAATTGTGGAAATTGACGAGATCATCAACCCCGCTTGGTCCCCTGATGGTCAAAATATAGTTTTCAGCGGACAGAAAGGCGGGGTTACAGATTTGTATATTTATAATTTAGAAAAGGCCAGCCTTAAACAATTAACAAACGATCCCTATGGAGATCTACAACCAGCCTGGTCTCCCGATGGCGAGAAAATTGCCTTTATTACTGATCGCTTTACCACTGACCTTAATATTCTTGATATTGGTGATTATCAACTGGCCCTGATTGATTTGAAAAATGGAGAAATTAAGAGGCTTCCGACTTTTGAAAGAGCTAAAAATATAAACCCCCAGTGGTCAAAGGATGGTCGTAGTCTTTATTTTATTTCCGATCAGAGTGGTAAACCCGATATCTATCGTCTTGACTTTGCCAACGGCCAAATCTATCAGGTGACCAATCTTTATACTGGTATAAGCGGCATTACTGATGTCAGCCCGGCCTTTTCTTATGCTCCAGAAGCCAGAAAAATTGTTTATAGTGCCTATGAAAATGGCCGTTATTCAATTTTTGCCATCTCCGGTTCGGAAGCCCTTGAGGGCCAGCTTGAGCTTGCCCGCTTCGATGGCCGTAATCTTGCTCTTCTTCCCCCGCGGGAACAACCAGGTGGTTCTCTCCTTGGTTTGCTCCGGAATCCTCTTTTCGGTTTTCCTGAAGATACTGATTTTCCCATTTCCGATTATCAGCCTAAGCTAACCCTTGATTATGTCAGCCCTCCTCAGCTTGCCTTTGGGGTGGATCGATACGGAACTTATAGCGGGGGAGGAGTGACTCTCTTTTGGAGTGATATGCTTGGCTACCATACCGTGGCGACAATGGTTCAATCAACCAGCAGACTTAAAGATGCAGCGGCTCTTGTGGGTTACCAGAATACAAAGAAAAGAATGAATTGGGGTGTTGTAGGTTATCGAATCCCCTATGTGACGGGCTATTATTCTAGTAATTTCGGTAGTTTTCTCGGTCAGCCGGCTTATATCGAGCAGGATGAGCTTTATTGGCAGATTAATTACGATGTTTCTGGTTACATCACCTATCCTTTTAATCAAATGCGCCGCTTGGAATTAAGTGCTGGATTTCGTTACATTGATTTTTATCATGAAATTGTGACCAATGCCTATGATTATTTCAGCGGTACCCTATTTTATCATGATAGTTATGAACTTCCATCTCCATCAGGTTTGGCTATGGGCTATGTCAGTGCAGCCATGGTTTATGATAGTGCTATTTTTGGTGCCACTGCCCCGGTAGTTGGTCAAAGTTATCTTGTCGAAATAATGCCCACTATGGGTTCAATAAATTACACGGCCATTCTCGGCGATTACCGTCGCTATATTATGCCTTTTAAACCCTTCACCCTGGCATTTAGAATTCTCCATTATGGTCGATATGGCTCAGGAGCTGATGATGATCGTCTCTGGCCTCTCTATCTTGGCTATGAAACGCTCGTTCGAGGTTATAACTACTCATCTTTTACCTACAATGAATTTGTAAGGGGCGATCAAAATTTCGATTATAACCGTCTCTTTGGCAGCAAGATGATCGTCACTAATTTTGAGCTCCGTTTTCCTCTTTTTGGTCTTTTTAAAATCGGTCGAGGCTTTTATGGTATCCTGCCTGTTGACTTTTTCACCTTTTTTGATGCGGGCGTAGCCTGGTTTGGTTATGAAAAACCCTCGTTTTTCGGCGGCGATAAAAAACCTGTAGCCAGCACCGGCGTTGGGGTGAGAATGAATGTTATGGGTTATTTTGTCTTTGGGGTCAATTATGTTTATCCCTTACATCGGCCAGAAAAAGGCTGGTACTTCCAGTTTACCATTTCCCCCGGTTTTTAAACTGACAGAATTATAGGGTATTCAGCTTATTTCGGCTTAAAAAAACTTGGTAAGGGGTGATTTTTTGCGTCCTATTTTGCGGTGAAGAAGTAAATTTTTAATTAAAATTTTGGAAAATTTTAATTTGTATGTCTTGACATCAAAAAGATTTTGAATATAATTAAAAAATCTATGTTGAGCAAATTAAAAAAGAAGAAAAAAAAATCATTTGAAGCGATAAATTACTCCAATTCATTTTTTGTTTTAACTTCCTTTGATTTCCTTCCTTTTTCCTGGGTCTGGTGGCGGGCGGAGCACTCCGCCCGGTGAAGACCACTCAATTTAGCCCATCTTTTTAATCTCAAGCTTTTAGCCTCTAAAAAGGCAAAAAATCAAAATTCAAAAAAGGAGGTTTGAAATGCAACGCTATGCATCAAGAAATTTAGATTATTTACCAAATTATTTTTATAATCTTAAAGCTGATCTAAAGGAGTTGCCTCCACCCCCACTCAATCCGGCGACTCGTCAACCTTTAAAACCTGAAGAACTGGAGCCAGTTTTTCCCAAGGGATTTATTTCCCAGGAAGTAAGTTTTGAACGATTTATTTCTATACCGGAAGAAGTTAAAGAGGTTTATGCTACCTATAGGCCTACTCCTCTTATTTATGCTCAGAAATTGGTGAAGGAACTGGCTACCCCGGCTCGAATTTTTTATAAATATGAAGGGGTTGGACCAACAGGTAGCCATAAAAGTAACACCGCTTTGATGCAAGCTTATTTAGCCGCTAAAGAAGGGATTGAGACCCTAACCACAGAAACTGGAGCAGGGCAGTGGGGTTCAGCTTTAGCTCATGCAGGAGCTCTCTTTGGGGTTAAAGTAAAAGTTTTCATGGTTAGAGCTAGTTATCGACAAAAACCAGGCCGTCGAATTATGATGGAACTTTTCGGAGCCGAAGTGGCTGAAAGCCCGAGTCCGTTGACTGAATCGGGTCAACGATTCTATAAAGAAAACCCTGATCATCCGGGCAGTCTCGGTATCGCTATCAGCGAGGCCGTTGAGCTTGCGGTCAAAAACGGCCGAACTAAATATTCCCTTGGTTCGGTTTTGGACAGTGTCTTAATGCATCAGAGCGTTATTGGTCTCGAAGCCGAAAGTCAAATGAAGGAATTAGGTGTCTTTCCCGATGTAGTTATCGGTTGTGTCGGCGGAGGCTCAAATTTTGCTGGTTTAGCCTTTCCCTTTGTCCGATATCGCCTTGAGGGGAAGGAGATCAATTTCGTTGCGGTTGAACCTGAAGCCTGCCCGAGCTTAACCCAAGGTGAGCTTCGTTATGATCATGGTGATACAGCTGGTCTGACTCCTCTTCTATTCATGCATACCCTTGGCATGAATTTTGTCCCTCCACCCATTCATGCTGGCGGCCTCCGCTATCATGGCATGGCCCCTCTCGTTAGCCATCTTGTTTCCAAGGGAATAATAGAACCTCGGGCCTATTCCCAGGATAAAGTATTTGAAGCCGCCCGCTTCTTTCTTAAAACCGAAGGAATCCTACCCGCACCAGAATCATCCCATGCGATTGCTGCGGTCATCGACGAAGCTTTAAAGGCTAAAGAGCAAGGAAAAGAAAAAATAATTTTATTTAATCTTTCAGGACATGGCTTTCTCGATATTTCAGCTTTTGATCGGCGATAGAGCTTGAGATTTCTTTTCAATAATTAATCAATAATTAAAGGCAGTTTGGCAAAGGAACAAGACTTTGAGGAAGCGGATTCTTTTGGATTAAACAAATTAAAGAAAAGGGAAAAAGAAAATCGAGGGGTTTACTCTAAGGCTATTTGGTGGCTAAGTCATAGAGAGGGCTAAATAAAAATCCAAATAAACTGGAAAGAAAAAATTTTTAAATTTCAAGATAATAGCCAGCCACCTCGGCCTTAGCTTTGGCTAAAACTAAGGAAGCTGCGACTGCATCCTGAACCCCTAGGCCAGTAAGATCTGCTACTGTGATTTGGTCATCAGAAGTTCGGCCAGGCTTAAGGCCCAGGATAATTTCTCCAATTTCCCCAGTAATTTTTTTCTCATCGATTAAGCCGCTGACCAGCCCATGATGGATTTCGCCAAGAGAGGAAGCCTGTTTGATTGAATCAGCATAGAGTAGATCAGCTTTTTTGAGCACTTCGGGGTAAAGCTCCTGTTTTTCCGGACCATCAGAGCCCATAGCAGTTATATGAACCCCTTTTGAAAGCCATTCGGCTCGGACGATAGGTTGGCGACTTGGAGTAGCAGTTATAATTAAATCAGCCCCTCGAACCCCCTCCTCAGCCGAAGGGGCAGCTTGAAAATGAACTGAAGGGAAAAGTTCTTTCATTTCTTTTATGTATTTTAAGACATTTTCAGGATGACGGCTCCATACGGCTACTTCCTCAAAGGAGCGAACAACTCTTAAAGCTTTAAGTTGAAAGCGAGCCTGAGTTCCTGAACCAATTACGGCGACTCGATGCAGTTTGGTTCGGCTTAAATATTTGGCGGCCACAGCACCAGTCCCGGCTGTTCTCATTTCTGTTATATAGCCACGATCAAAGAGGATGGCCTCGAGAATACCTGTCTTAGACGAAAACACGAGGATAAGGCCATCACCTACTGGGAGACCCAACTTGGGATTCTGATAGAAACCTGAGGCAATCTTGATCACATAGTTATCTTCGCCACTGATATAGGCGCCTTTAACGTGAACTTCACCAAAATTTTCCGCTATGTCGAGATTAATCACTCCCGGCAAAATCGCCTTGCCGGAATTAAAAGCGGCCATACTTTTTTCGACAGCCGCCACCGCTTCTTCAAGTGAAAAAAGCCTTTTAATTTCAGATTCAAAAAGACAAAGAACTTTCATTTTTCTTCCTGAATCTCAATAATTTTTAATTTCTTTTAAAAGGGCTGAGATTTTTTCCAGACCTTGTCTTAAATAAGCTTCTTCGGCGCCATATCCAAAACGAAGATAATGGTCCATCCCAAAATGATCACCCGGTACAATGAGAACACTTTTCTGGTGGATTAATTTTTCGACAAGCTCAGTCGAATTGATCTTTAAATGATAGCGGGTAAAAACAATGGCTCCAGCTTCAGGGGGATAAAAAGAAAAGAGGCCGTCCTGATCTTGGAGCCATTTTTCAATAATGGGCCAATTGTGATTTAAAATTGTCCTGGTTCTTTTTAGGATTTTTTCCCGATTATCTGGTCTCAAGGCAATTCTGGTTAGCCAATCACTTAGGGTGGTTGGCGAAATGGTGGTATAATCGTGGTAAGGCCAGATAGAAGCAATTTTATCTTCAGGTCCCACGATCCAGCCGATTCTTACTCCCGGTAAACCATATGCCTTAGAAAGGCCATTGACGACAAAAACACGCTCGTAGGTTCCCCAAAAGCTCTCTGTCAATCGACCATCTCTTTCTGCCCCTTGATAGACTTCATCGGCAATTATCCAGGCACCGCAGCCAGAGGCAGCTTCAACAATGGCCTTTCTCACCTCTTGATTAAGCCGGGCTCCCGTAGGATTATTGGGGTTAGTGATAATGATGAAGCGCGTATTCTTACTGATAAGTTTTCTAAGCTCATCAGGGTCAGGTTGCCAGCCAAGCTCTTCCCTCAAAAACCAGGATTTAACTTGAGCCCCAAAGGCTTTTAGTAGCCCCCACATTTGCATGTAATTGGGCATCATGAAAATAACTTCATCGCCAGGCTCGATTTGGCTCCATATTAGGAGAAAATTGGCTTCCGAAGAGCCGCTTGTAACTAAAATTGAATCAAGGGTAGCTCCAGGATAAAGTTGCCTTATCTGCTCCCGTAATTCAGGGGTACCATTGGTTTGACTGTAACCAAGAGGAATAAGGAGCATGGCCTTTTTTTCTTCATCAGTCAGCAATTCCTCCAGCGAAAGGGGATGAACGCCACTTTCTGAAAGATTGTGTTCAACCACATTTTCCCAGGTTGATTGCATCCTTTCCATTTTGAAAGGTTCAATTTTCATCGACTAACTCCTGAATTTAAATTTAAAAAATTAAATTTCCACCTTTAAGGGCTTTTTAAGCATTAAGCCCGCCATTATCGATAGAATAAAAAAAGCCACTAGCCAGGGCATTTTTATTCCCAAAAAATTGAATCGCCTTGGCGGATAGTTAATAACGATTTCTTTAATCGGTGATGGAGAAAGCGGACTTTCGCCTGGAGCCATCAATTGGGGAAAAAAGCCTGAGGACGGCCGGACAGAAGAAAGACAAATCAGAGAATGGCCACCAATTATTATTTCTTTAACGACCTTTTGCTCATTAAGGTAAATGGCCATTTGAAATTTTCCCGGTTTATAAGCTCTAATCCGCCAACATATTTCCTTCTCATTAGGAATTCTCAAAGGAGGAGTTTCAACTTCATAGCCTTCAGCTGGCTCAAGAGAAACATCCAACTCCAGAGGATTCGCTTTCTCTTTTAATCTGACTTTTACAATTGTTCTCTCCCCAGGTTTTAGAGGCTCCCAGGCAAACCAAAGATTAAGATGGCTTAAAAGAAAGATAAGGGGAATAATCATCACCGCTAAAGGTCGAAGAGCATGGAGAATGTATTTAAAATTCCAAAGAAGAAGATTTCCCTGAGCTTGAAGAGAAACTGGAAGGTCGTCAGCAAAAAGACGCAATTCAAGCAAATAGGCTTTGATTTTATTTTTAGTGATTTTAAGACCTCGCTGATCAGAAACCAGTTTATAAATTGCAATCAAAAACAATCCTGTCAGAAGGGAAATGCTAATCATTGCAATCCAGGGAGAAAAGGAACGGAAAGGAAGGAAAAGCCCTTCCAATATTTTTCTTAAAATGAGATTAATCAACACCATTAGGAAATATAGCCAAGCCCCTTAAGTTTCTTTTTGATTTCTTCTTCTGATTCAGCCTCATCGAGTTTGGCTACTTCTCTTTCAAGACAGTGGGTGATGAATTCTTCCGGTGAGGAATATCCAGCTAAAGCGGCATATTTTTTTATTTTTTCAAAAAGATGCTTATCAATTTTAATTTTCGCTTTGCCCATAGGCATCTCCTAAAAAATTAGATTAGGCTATTTTACTACTGGTCGCCCTTTCATTTCCATGGGAATTTTTAGGCCAAAAAGATCAAAAATGGTAGCTGTGAGATCAATTAATGAGGGTGATGGATGAATAATTTTTCGGTTAGTGACTAGAGTGCCGGGAATTAATTCAGCTGCGCCCATGTGGTCACCACTCCATTTCTGTTGGTTATTTTCAATAATCTCGGATGGAAATTTACCTAAGGGTGAGCCCCAGGATATCCTGTAACCCCAATTAAAGCCGAGGATAATATCAGGCCCCTGGTTAACGTAGGGACCATGATAAATGTCGCGGGTTATATAAGCTTTATAAATAGGCTTTTTCCCTGTCACCGGATCAACAAAACTTTCCAATTTGTCAGCCAGCTCTCGGACTAAATTTTCATATTCTGACCCAGGGTTAACGATGCCCTGGCTTTCTCTTCCCTTAAGATTGATGTAAAGGCCATTTAGTCCAAGACCATAGGCTTTAGTTCGCGACCAGTCGGTATACTCAAAGAGCGAACCCTTATCCTTGATCCAGGGATTGCGAAGTTTGTGATAACCGGTTTCAAAAAGCCAGGTATTGAGATTAAAACCCCGGGCGAAGGGGTTGAAACCGTGATCGGACATAATAATCAAGACAGTTCTGGAATCAATATATTTTTCAATTTGGGCTAGAAGATGATCCATTCGAATATATATTTTTTCTACTTCATCCCCAAAAAAACGGGCCACACGGGGGTCATAGGCTGGATGGTTTGGATCCATTAAGCGCCAGAACATGTGCTGGCGCTGATCTGTGCTTGAAACATAAAAGAAGAGAAGGCCTGAATGGAATCTTTTTAATTCAAATTCAAGAAGGGCCAAGCTTTCTTCAAGAAAGCCATTGTCCTGATAAAGAAATTCTTCTTCATTCAAAACATTGTTGTCCAGGGCACTTGTATCGGCCGGCAATCCCTTGGTATGGAAAAGACCAAGATGATTGACAAGATCCCGGGAATAATCAGGAGGCGTACAAATAGGGAGAGCGGGAGAAGCCGGATCGATATGAACAGCACTTACATATAATTTGAAATGGGGCCTTATCTCTTTAAGGTAAAACTGGCAGATACCACTTACTCTTTTCCCAGGTATAAGAGGGAAGTAAACCTGTCGCCAGTTGCTCCATTCTTTTTCTTTAAGGATGAATTCTTCGCCATTGATAACAATTTTAGCCACAGGATTAACCGGATCAAGATAAACTTTAAAATCAACCGTGGCCTCAGGCCGGTCGCGGCGAAAGGTATTAATTGGACCGGGGAGAGAGGCTTCGACCTGATGACCAATGACATAGACCTGATGAATTCGCCCTCCCCCAATATCTGGATTTATTTCGCCAGGTTCCGAAGTGTAATAATTAAATATGCCGTAACTACCCATAATATCCGGCGTGCCCATTCCTGATAGTGTTTTTTGCTTTGTTGGAGAGGGAGGATAATTGGAGGGCATTCTTAAAATAACTGAAGGAATATCATATTCTTCCAGAATTTGCCAGAAAGCTTTCCCGTGCCGCAGGAGTTTTATCTGACCACCGGTTAAAGGCAAAGTCCATTGGCCAAGAGTGATTTTCTTTTTGGGTTCTTCAGACAGAGTTCCAGAAAAAACGGGAAGATAAATTTCGGGATCACGGTGCATAAAATCGAAGATCCCATGTCCAGAGGGATCAAGACCAGTGATAAAATTGGCCCAAGCTACAGGACTTTGTGGAGGAATGCTTGTGCCTAAGGATGAAAAGCCGCCTTGAGCGATAATTCGCTTGAAATTAGGGAGGCTGCCCTTTTGTATCCATCGAGAGAGTAGATGGGGATCAAGGCCGTCCATGCCTAAAATTAGAACCTTAAGAGGCGTTTCTTTTCTCCCCCGGCCATAAATAAAGGGGGGATGGCTTGATGCCGCCAAGGTGGCCATCAGGGTAATTTCAAGAAAATCTCTTCTTTTCATCTTTTATTTTTCATTATTATTTATCGCTAATATTTTTTCTAAATTTTTCTCCAGACTTTCTTGGCGAAAAACTTATTTTTCTCTTAGACTCTAATTTGCTTTCAGTCGACAAAAGGGAACGTCCATCCATATAGGTTGGAATTTTAAGGCCAAATAGCTCAAGAATTGTAGGCGCTATATCCATTATTGATGGTTCTTTGCTCGATATTGGAAAATTAGTAAAAATAATGCCCGGTACTGCGCTCGGGTCAAGACAGTGATCGCCGCTCCAGGCTTTCTCATTATCAACAATTATTTTTCTATTTACCTTACCTGTCACTGAATCCCAAGAAACTCTATATCCTCTATTATAACCGACAATAAGATCAGGTGCATTCTCTCGGTATGGCCCTGAATATATCTCATCCCGATCATAGACATTAAGAATTGGTTTTTCTCCTGTTTCTTCGTCTTTTAAAGCTAAAAGCTTTTCTTTTATTTCTTTTTTTAATTTTTTAGCCTCTTCTCCTGGAGAAACAATTCCCTTTGCTTCTCGGCCTTGCATATTAAGATAAAGACCGCCGAGACCTAAGGCATAAGCTTTTGTTTTTTCCCAATCCACATTTTTGAACCAGGCAGAACTTTCTTGAGCCCCATCTTTTAATTTTAAATAACCTTCAAGATAAAGCCAGGAATTGAGATTAACTCCCCGTCGAAAACTTTTGAAGCCGTGATCGGACATAACCAAAAGAAAATCCCTTGATTTTAGTTTGGTCATCACCTTGCCGATTAGATCATCCATGCGTTGATATAACTGTTGAACTACCATACTACTGAGTTCAGCCGGGCCTTTAAGAAGAGCCGGATGATCTTTTTCTAAATAGCGCCAGAACATATGCTGAATGGAGTCGGTGGTTTCAAAGACACAGACAATGACTCCCTGTCTTCTCTTTTTTAAAGCATTAAACAGCATTTTTTCCCATTCTTCGTGATTAAGATAGGTCAGTTCCAGGAAAGCTCTTTCGGACAGGGCTCCCTCATTTAAAGCCCAAGTATCATTAGCTTCTCCAAGAGTTATATAGGGGCCAATAAGCTTGCTCAAATAAATTGAATAATAAAAAGGATGGGAGATAGGTAAAGCCGGTTTTTCAGGGTCTATATTAAGGGGGGTAACGTATAAATTAAAATAAGGCTTAAGACTGGAAAGATAAAAGCGAGCAATGGCTTTGACTTTGATCCCAAAACCCAGAGGAAAGGTTAGATTGATCCAGGGAGAGAAAACTCCTTCGCGGAGTAAAATTTTTTGGCCAGAAACCTCAACCAGAGCCTCTTTTTCATTTTTAAGAAAGATGCGCAGCGGAATCCTGACTTCTTGGCCGATAGCTTCATTCTCTGGTCCGGAAATATAAGTAGATATAGTCTTGTTTTTGATTTCCACGGGAATAGTTACGCCGCTTTCTTTTTCATAGATTTTTGAAGGGTCAGAGGTATAAAAGGAAAAGGTTCCCTGACTTCCTTTTAAATCAGGTGTACACATACCGGCAAGTAAATGGCCATTGAATTTTTCCGGAGGAAAGGTAATGGGCACTCGCAGGATGGTTCCCGGTATTCCATGATCACCAAGAATCTTCCAAAAGGGTAGGCTTTTTCTGAATCCCTGGATGATTGGTCGGCCAAAGGGAATTTGTTTTTTCCCGAAGCGTAGCCTTCTTTTGGAGGGGAGAATACGGGCTGAGGAGAGAGTGGGTAAGTAGGTTCTGGGGTCGCGACTCAAAAAATCAAAGATGTTATGTTTAGAGGGCTCACAACCGGTCATGAAAGATGACCAAGCTACGGGCGAGATGGCTGGGGTGGTTGTTTTTAAGCGAAAGTAACTGCCTTTTTTTCTAAGCTCGCTTAAATTAGGCAGAAAGCCTTGAGCCATAAATTTTTCAGCGAGCTCGGGATCAAAACCATCAAGGCCAAGAACGATTACTCGTCGAGCTAAAGCGAAGCGAAAAGCTTTTTTTCCTTTTATCAATCGAAGAATTAGCCTTATGGGCCAGGCAAATAAAGAGAGAAGAGCAGCCAGAAAAGTTAAAAAAAGGATGAGAAAAGAGGAGAGAAAAGCAAAACCAGCTCCAGGACCAATATAAGCTTCAAGGGCAGGGGGTATTATCAGGCAAATGAAAAAAACAAAGAGGATAAACCTTGAATTTCCGTTTCTCATTTCATATTAATCTTTCCATAATAATCTGATGACAATCAGCAATTTTTAGATTTTTCTGAACTTCACCTGTTGTCCAGAAAAAAGCATCATCATAGGTATGCATGCCTTCGAGATCAGAGTCAAGAAAAAGGTTTTTCTTTTTGATGGAACCTTTAAGATCAAATCCGGGAAAGGACACGGCGATAAGATCAGGGCCATGAGAAAGAAGAGGACCGGAATAAATTTCTTCGGCCGCATAGACAGATTGAATAACCGGACTGCCTTGATATTTGAGCTTGAGAAGAGCCTTTTTGATCTCATCACACCAATAATCGCGTTGACCTGGCTCAATTTTCCCGCGAGGGAATTTCCCTCGAAGATGGAGATAAATTCTATTAGGATCAAGAGCCAAGGCGACAGTGGAATCATCAAGGTCAGCCAGTGACTGCGGTTCTTTTACCTGAAATTTAAGAAGACCCAGCTCGCTAAGCCAGTAGTTCAAATAGACTTCTTTATTTAGTTCGCTGAAACCATGGTCGGAGAGGAGAAAAATATCATCTAAGCTACCTTTTTGGGAAGTGAAGGCATGGAGGAGATGACTGATTAAATCATCGAGGGCCCGATAATAATTAATGAAGGCCTTATAGTAGGGATGATCAGGCCTTCGGGCTGCTTTCATAAAATAATGATGGAGGCGATCAGTTCCGGTAATTACCAGTTCAAAATAATCCCAGTTTTCTTTCCAGTAAAGATCTAAAGCCTTCAATCTCGATTCCAGTGTTCTTTTTAGATCAGGCCAAAGAAGATCTCGGTTGGCTCGGGCTGCAGTCGTATCCACATCTATGAGGTAATCTATCTTTTTTAAGCGCTCGATTTCCTGAGGAGGAAAAACAGCTTTGGCCAAATCAATGGCCACAAAACCAGAAATTAATACCCCCTTAATTGGCCGGGCCGGATAAGTTGCTGGCTGGTTAATAACAATACATTTCTTGCCTAGCCGTCCAAGTTTTTCCCAGATAGTCGGGACTTGAACATCATTAAAATTAGGAAAACGGAGATCGTAAGTTCCAGGTTTGAAGTCGGTGAAACCGAAAATCCCATGGGAAGCTGGATTGGTCCCCGTCATAAAGTCAGTCCAACTGACCGCTGATATTTCGGGAAGAGACGCTCGCATGGGGTAAAGCTTTCCTTGGGAAAGGAACTTGGCTGTCTTGGACATAATTCCTTGACGAAAGAAATCAAGAAGGAGAGAATAGGGAAGGCCATCAAGACCGATGACAAGAACTCGCCTTTTATGACGTCGAAAAATCATTTTAAAAGAAAATAATTATAGCATAGGAAAAAAATTAATTTTCATCTTTTGTGGGGGTTGCGGTAAGCAGTCAGGCTTGAGAGGGCTAAAGTGGCAGAAATTTTCAGCGGGCCTATAATTTTGCAAGATTTAATCTAAAAGCTTTAAGGTAATTTCATTTATTGGATTGGCGAAAATTACTTGAATTTCGATTATGGATTTAATTTTCTTAATAAAAACTATATTTATTGGTCTAAAACTTTTTCAAGAATTAAAGTTATATCTTTTCCATTTTATCAGGGGAAACTGCCCGCAGAACATTTTCTAAAAAAACTTTTTCGGGAACTGCTCCCTCAATACTGATGGCTTCATTGATCACTGTTTTCGGCACCCCGAAGATTTGATATTTATTGACCAGGTGAGGGAATTCAGAAGCTTCGACCATATCAGCCCGGATAAAGGGGGATTCGATGGCCATTGAGTGAGCTAGTTCTACAGCCATGGGGCAATAAGGGCAGGTGGGGGTAACGAAAACTTGAATGTGGACAGGTGACTTGATCTTTTTCAAAGCCTCTTTAGTTGACTCTTGGAGATCAGTTTTTCCTTTGGAGGCCTGGATTATCGCTTTAAGCAGGCTTGCATATTCATAGCCAGCGGGAAAGCCGAAAAAGCGAAGGCCATATTCTTTCTCTCCATAAATCAGAATGGCCGGGATTTTGTCGACATTAAGACTTTCGGCTAGCTCCTTTTCAGCCAGAAAATCATGAATTTCAAGCTGAATTTTGGGATTCAAAGCAGCTACTTCTTCAAGAAGCTTGCGGGTTTCCTGACAATAGGGACATTCCTGACCTCTAATTGAATCGGGAAGAATCAAATGACTTGGCTCTTGGGTAAAAAGAATCAATTTGACTGGATTGGTGAGTTCTGTCTCTAATTTCTTTCTGGTGGCTTCTTTGATTGATTCATTTAGTAATTCCATTTATCTCTCCTTTAGAAAATTGAATTGACTCATATTATATAAAAATTTTTTTATAATTTCAAGTTTAAAATGGCGTTTTAAACCGCAATTAGTTTCATTGTTCATGTTAAAATCTTTGGATGCCGAAAATTGTCTTATTCTCTGAAATCATCTTTTTTTAAGAGTTAAAGATAAATTCCCTTAATTCTCATTTTAGAGTGCTGGCAATAAAATAGTCAGCGACCTTGATATTGTATTTTTGAGGATCAAGGCCTTTGACGATGGTTCGGACATATTTCTTGGTTACTGGATCTTTTTCGGTTAAATCAACAATTGGTCCATCGATACGCTGGCCGTCTTTATCGGCGATTATTTTAATTTTTGGTCTTAAGGCTAAGGAAGGTTCAGGGTTAGTTTCAACGACCAAACCAATCTCGCCGGTATTTAAAGCGACAACACTACCCACTGGATAAGTTCCCATCATCTGAACAAAAACGCGAAGGAGCAAGGGATGAAATTCCTGGCTTCCCGATTCAAGCATTAAACTCAGGGCTTCTTCTCTGGTAAAAGCTCTAGGACGATAAACCCTTTTGGTGGTAATCGCATCAAAATAGTCAGCAATTTTAACAATTTTACTGAAAAGATGTGTGGATTTCTTTTTGAAAGTCTGGGGATAGCCTGAAAGGTCTTCTTTGATATGATGTTCCATAGCGACATGAATGGCCCTTAAAGGGATTCCCTTTATTTCCCGCCAGATGGCCAGGGTCCCAGCTCCATGATAGGGATGCTTTTCGATAATGGCCCTTTCATGGGGTTCAAGCTGGCTTGGTTTGTCAAGAATTTCCTTAGGCGTTTCAATTTTACCAAAGTCATGGAAAAAGGCACTGATGCCTAGCTCGATGAGCTCATTTCGGTCAAGCCCGAGGCGTCGACCTAAAGCCATAGAAAGTAGACAAACATTGACCGAATGGTTAAGGGTGTATTCATCATAATTTTTAATATTGGTTAAACCAAAGATAAAAGCTTCATTTTCCACTACATGGGAAAAAAGAGCCTGCATTAATCGACGGGTGGTATTGAGCTTGAAGGCCAGCTGGGGATCGTCAGATTCAAAGGCGTCTTTAAGATGGAGCAAGCTGGAAAAATAAATTCTGACGGAAGCTCGATCCCTTTCTTTTTTTCCAAGGGTTGAAATAGCTTCCAAGGCCCTTTCTATCTTGACATGCTCAACGGGCACTTGGATAAGACAATTTAACAGCTGATCGAAAGTTTCGGACTGGAGAAAACAAGCCAAAAAGTTCTTGAGCTCCTCGATGGTCAGTTCAGGGTAAAAATGGATGACAGCCAACTCCCGTTTAGATAATTCCTGAAGAACGGTCTTGAAAGCCGGATAGTTGGCAAAAATAAAACGGAGCCTTATATTTCGGAAGAAGAAAGTACCTTCTTTGATTTTAAGGCTGGCTGGTTCTTGTTTGCAGTTTTCTTTAATCCTCCGATGAAGCAGTTCAAGCTGTTCCGTGAAGAGAATATTATTGATGGAATAAAGTCGGCCCAGCTTTAAAAGGCTATGGAAGCGAACGATTATTTCTACTCCGGCCTGATGAATTTCTTTAATGATTTCGGTAGGATAAAGGTTGGTAGTATGTTCCATTTTTAAAAAATTTCCTTTTGATTTAGTTTTTTTAATGCCGCTTGGCAATATTTTCTCAGCTGGCCTCGGCCTTTTTCTCTAACTTCCTGGAGGAGCTCTTTGGCCTGTTGATTTGGGACATTTTTCAGAACTTCAATAGCCAGCTTAGCAATTTTTTTAATTTTTGGCCTTAAAAACCAGGAATGCCGAAAAATTTCTTGAAAATATTTTTTTACTTTCAGATGGCTGGTTCGAGCTAAAGCTACAAAAATAGCCTCAATTTCTCGGTCTGATTTTTTTTTGAGATAACTAATTTTGGCTAGTTTGAGTAAATTATCTAAAATCGTTTCATCTGTTACCTTCATAATTCTAGCGGCTGCAATCCTTATTTCTTCGTTCGGATCATATAAGTAACCTAACATTATCTTTTGGGCCATGGCCGATTCGAGAAGAGAAAGAGTTTCAAGAGCTTCTCGACGGAGAATAGGCTGGCCTGAACGGATAAAGCCGCTTATAAAAGAGATAACCTGGCGGTTCGAGTGACGGCCTAAAGCTCGAATAATTAATCGAGTTAAATAAGGCCTTGATTCCCCGGCTATTTTCATTAAATCTTCGGGCTCATGGGCAGCCCATTTATCTAAGAGGCTCATTGAAATTTCATCAAGAAAAGAGGGGGGTTCTACTTGGTAATAATCATAAATTGAGGCCAGGTAATTCAGGGCGGGCTGTCCGAGTAGATTAAAAAAGTCAAACCAATCCTGTTTTTTTATGGCTTCGCCACAGGAAAAATAAAGAGAACGGATAAGATCAGGATAATCTTCTTCCCCTATTTCGACTAAAAATTTCTCAATAAGCTCTTCTTTTTGGGGCTCTCGGGAGCTAAAGATTTGTTTTAATGAAATTAAATCTCGAAGAAAGGAAGTTATGGCCGCAATTTTGCCAGCCTGGATAAGCTCTTTATAGACCTGATGAAGCGATGTCTTGATTGAAGGTAATTGATCGGGACGGTCTTCGAGATAGAAAATCTCGAGCATTAAGCGAGCAAGTTCTTCATCTTGGGGAAGTTCGCGATAACTATGGATAATAAATTCCACAGTTCTCCATTCTTCTTCTTTTATTTCAGTCTCCTCCCCAGCTTCCGCAGACATGTCTTTTTCAGCAGCCTCAATTGCTTCCTGTTTCAATTGCCATCTTTCAATGGCTTTTCTATCTTCTTCGGTTAGTTCAATTTTTCCGGAGAAAAGCTCCTCGGGATTAACCTGATATTCGGGCAATGGTCGTCCGGAAGCGATTTTTTCAATAATAAATTCATCAGGCGCATAGAAGCTAATATTTTCAAAATTCCTTTCCCATAAGGCCGAGACAATATCAGCTTCTCCTGGTCTCTGGGAGGCTACTTCTTTAAGGGTTTTAAAAAAAAGATAAAGTTCCACTTCCTTTATACCCCGGTGAAAGGAAAGGCGTTGCAATCCATCGCGAAAGAAGAAAAAGGGAAGACTATGAGCCACATCCTCATCTTCAAAAATTTTTTCACCCATAAACTCGAAATAATTTTCACCTACAAATAAGTCGAGGTTATTATGTTTTTCCAAAAAGGAGGTAAGGTGCTGGTAGAAATCAGAGATGAGTTGTTTAACGGTAATATGATCTGGAGGGAAAATCTTAAAGGCCCTGTTTGTTTTGGTAAAAAGAAGAATTAAATCGCGGATTTCTTTCTCTAATGGTCTTTCCGTTGAAGGAGAATTTTCCCTCAAATTAATCATTTTAAGAAATTAAAAACTCACCTCATCCAATCTATCGAAATTGACCTTCAGGGTCAAGTGAAGCCTTTTATTCGAATTATCTCTTCCAAGGCAATCAATTCTTTTTTCGCTTTCATTGCAAATCAGGCTGGAATCGATTATCATAAAAATCGGGTAGATGGGTCAAAATTAAAGAGCCATGAAAATTATTAAAGATGAAATAACCTTTACGACCAAAGGAAATAATGAAATTAAGGATTTAACCGGGCCGGTTGACCAGCGGCTTACTGCCAGTCGACTCAAAAATGGAATTGTTACTCTTTTTGTTCCAGGATCAACGGCCGCTTTGACCACAATCGAATATGAGCCTGGCCTTGTTCATGATCTTTCCTCAGCCCTGGAACGCCTTATTCCCCATGATATTTCCTATCAGCACGATAAACGGTGGGGCGATGGTAATGGTTATGCTCATGTTCGCCATGCCCTAATCGGCCCTTCTTTAACCATCCCTTTTACCGATGGGCGACTTGAGCTTGGAACGTGGCAGCAGATAATTTTTATTGATTTTGATAACCGGCCGCGGACAAGAAAGGTCATTCTTCAATTTATTGGCGAGTAAAATGATGGGTGAGGAAAACAATTTTGGTGAGGATAGAAAAAATAAAGCCAAGACTCGGGGAGAAATAATTCGCCATTCCTGGTCTTCCTTAGCTAATGACCAAACCCTTTCCTTAAAGGAAAAGCTCGAAAAGCTTTTGGCTCTGGCCCGAGAAGCTAAGGTCCGAAAAAGTCATCCAGACGATGAAAAAAATGAAGATTGGTTTGAAATCGAGCCCGGAAAAACTAAGATTTCTGGCTTTAAAATATTTGAAAATAGTTTTTCCCTTGATTGCCATTATGGCCAAGTTAAAATAGGCCAAGGACTTAAAATTGAAGGGAAAATTCTGGCTCTTCTAAGCCGCGATGAAAACTTTAAGACTCTTGATCTTTCTTCAGCCCTTTTCCTTGACCTTGAAACGACCGGCCTTTCAGGTGGGGTTGGGGTTATTCCTTTTCTTATTGGCTTTGGTTATTTTGGTGAAAAAAGCTTTGAAATCCGTCAGTTCTTTCTCGGCGAGCCGGCTGAAGAGGAAGCTATGATTGAGGAAGTTAGTCGTTTCCTCCACTCCGCGGCCTTTGATTCAATTGTCAGCTTTAATGGCAAAGGATTTGATCTCCCCATCCTTGAAACCCGTTTTACCCTTTACCGGTTGCCCTTTCCACTGGCCGATTTACCTCATCTTGATTTCATTTTTGCCGCCCGTCAGCTCTGGAAGCACAAGCATGAAAGCTGTCGCCTAAGTAACTTAGCCCAACAGATTCTTCGCGCCCCTCGCTGGGAAGACATTCCCTCTTCGGAAGTTCCGCTTCGTTATTTTAGTTATCTAAGAAGCGGCCATTTTTCCTTTATTGAACCGGTTCTGGAGCACAATCAACAAGATATTCTCTCGCTTCTCGGCATAATAATAGCTGCTGCTGATCTTATAAATAGCTGCGCCTATGAAGAAGAAATCGATAGCTCAGATCTTATCGGTCTTGCCCGAATTCTTGAAGCGGCCGGCGAGATTGAAAGCTCCTTCAAACTTCTTGAAAAGGCCTTAGAACAGGGGGTGCCCGAAACTTTGGCCTTCAATCTTAAAAAAAAGCTGGCCTGGCATTGGAAAAGGAATCGACAGTGGGCAAGAGCCGTAGCTCTCTGGCAAGAAATGGCGCCAGCGGGAAAGCTTTTCTGCTTTAGGGAACTTGCTATGTACTATGAACATTGCTGCCACGATTATGAGCGGGCTAAGCAACTGGCCGAAGAGGGCCTATCCTTAGCTCGGGGTATATCACGAACTTATGAGCTTGATTTTCTCAGACGGTTAAAACGCCTCGAGATGAAGATTCAAAAAAGAAAGTTATTTGAGTGAAGATTAAGGCCGATTCTAAGAATTTTGGCTCTGTCCTTCGACGTCGTGGATTACGTTTAACTCGATCTAGGGAAATTATTTGGGAAGAAATCCATCGACACCCCGAGATTCATCGTAATGCTGCCGATATCTATAGGAGTTTAAAGAAAAAGGGGTACAAGATTTCGCTGGCGACGATTTATCGAACCCTGAACCTTTTTGTAGAAACTGGACTGGCCCGCTCTGAAGATTTAGGCGAAAAGCACAGTCATTTTGAACCGGACACGCCTGGGGCTATTCATGGGCATCTTATTTGCTTAACCTGTGGTCTGGTTAAGGAGTTTAAAGAAGAAAAGCTGAGGGAAGAACTTGAAGCTATAAGTCATTATTTTGGTTTTAAACTGTCCAAATATTCTTTGCAAATATTTGGTTTTTGTGATAAATGCAGCCGTTATACCATAAAAGAAAAAAGTAAAAGTTAGCTTGAAACTAATCTAAAGAGATTTGATTTTGGATAAAAAGAAGAACAAAACTTTTATTGCCTCAAGGTATGCTTTAAAAATAGAAACAGTGTCAAGAGGCTGGGAAGCCGGGATTTGAAAAAATCAAAAGAAGTAGGGATTTTTGAAAGGGGATCTTAATTTTGATTTCAGCATTTTCTCTATTATAAGGAGCTTCATATGAAGGCAATGGTTTTAAAAAAGATCGCACCCATTGAAACCGCACCTCTCAAACTTCAGGAGATGGAAAAACCCTCCCCAGGCGAAAAAGAAGTTTTAATCAAAGTTGAAGCCTGTGGCCTCTGCCACACGGATTTACACACCATAGAGGGCGATCTTTCTCAAGGGAAATTACCTATTATTCCCGGGCATCAGGTCGTCGGTCAGGTGGTTGAGTTGGGGTCCCTCTGTTCAAATCTCAAGATCGGTGATAGGGTCGGCGTAGCCTGGCTTTATTCAACCTGTGGCCAGTGCTCTTTCTGTTTATCCGGCAGGGAAAACCTTTGTTTGCAAGCCCGCTTTACGGGCTATCATGTCAATGGGGGATATGGTGAATACATAGTCGCTCCTGAAGATTTTGTCTATACCTTAACGAAAAAAGAGGAAGCTGTTAATTTGGCTCCCCTTCTATGCGCTGGTATCATTGGCTATCGAGCTTTGCGTTTGAGCCAGATAAAGCCCGGAGAGACTCTGGCTCTTTTTGGCTTTGGTGCATCGGCCCATTTGACGATTCAGGTTGCCCTTTACTGGGGCTGCAAGGTTCTTGTCTTTTCCCGTAGCCAAGCCCATCGTCAGATGGCTCTCAGAATGGGTGCCTTTTGGGCTGGAACTGCCGCCGACAAGCCGCCCATGCAGGCTCAGGCGGCCATTATTTTTGCCCCGGCAGGCGAGCTTGTTCCCCGGGCTTTGGAAATAATAGATAAAGGAGGAACAGTTGTTCTGGCCGGTATAAGCATGACGTCAATTCCCTCGCTTAATTATGAAAAGCATCTTTATCATGAGAAAATGCTAAGGAGTGTCGCCAATTCGACTCGTCAGGATGGTCAGGAATTTCTTGAAATAGCCTCCAGAATACCCGTGAAAACTACGGTTCAAGTTTTTTCCCTCGAGAAGGCCAACGAAGCTCTTCTTCAATTGAAAAAAGGAATGATTAATGGAGCAGCCGTCTTAAAAATCAATTAAGAATTAAAAACGTACTTAATTACAATTTATCTTTTATGCTTAATTTCAGATAAAGTTTTTGAATCATTTTTATCTAATTATTTTAAATATTTCGCGCCATGATTTTATTCTTAATAAGGCCCCTACGGGCTGTTCAAGCTTTTCAACGGTCGAATCATATTCCTGAACATAGACTTCTCTTTTCATCAGGCCACTAACTCTTTGTCTTTCGCCCAATGTAACCGCTGTCCTGGCCTTGCTGGCTAGATTTAAATATTCGATGGGATTTCCCCTTTCACTTTTTAAGGCGCTGCCCGCAAGGGGAACACCCATTCCTGCCTGAACAAAGCGAGCGTAAAGACGTCCGAAATCACCTAAATTCTGACATGGATCAGATGCCTCAATGCTGCCTTTTAACGTGGTAAAATAAATAATATAATCTGAAATTACTGGATCTGCCCAAATCTTTTCTCCTGGCTCGAGATTACCTGCTTTTTTACTTATTGGTAAGCCTACTTCTTTTTCATCGCCAATAAACCATTCTACTTGAGGTCTTTTTCCATCATCATAGCAACAAAGGAAAGAATAGGTTCTATCGGCCGGGGCTTTATCGTGGCCTCCAGTTCCAAAATAGAGACGGGGATATTCTTGTCCGCCACTGGACATTCTAACCCAAATTTCCGGTTTAGTAATGATAGGGTAGAGGCATCGGTCTTGATATATTCGGGTCATCTTCCAGCTATTGGTGTTACCAGAGGTTAAATCGAGTCGCCAGAGGCCTCCGTCAAGATCGCCTATGTAGACATAATCAGTAATACCTAAACTGTAGCTATCCCTTATAAAATCAACTCCGTTTGGCGATCCAGGCAAGGAAACATAAATATTAGGGAAAGGATTTCCTGAAAGTTTTTTATCTTCGGAATTTAAATCAGTTATTCGATATGACCAAAGGATTTTTCCGTCACTTATTCTAACTGCCGCTAAAGAATTTCCAATATAGGCGGCATAGCCAAAATCGCTGGGGTGGACATAACCTGAGCCCATAAAAGCTACCCAGGTTGGTCCCTCTAGTAAATTGACTTTAGCTATGTAAGGGACTGACCACGTCTGCCCATTGGTTAAATAATAATTTTTACCCTGCCCACGGATTCTTTCACCAGCAAATTCCCATAAAGGTTTTGGATCCAGGGGATCAGTTATATCCAAAGCAAAATAATAATAATAAAAATTGTTCCTGATGTCGCTTTGGCCATCTGGAGCCTGACCATAGCCTTCGCCCTGGCCGCAAATGAGGACCGTACGCCATTGTCCATTAATGTAAACATCAGAAACAGAGGGTGAACTATCCACATAGGCTCTTCGCTTAAAATAGCGAATTCCTTTGTTTTTATCGACTGGCCACATCTCTTTTAAAGCCGGAAGTAAATTATAGGGGATGAAGCCCCACAGTTCCTCGCCGCTCAGAGCATCAAAACAATGGAGCATTCCGTCATTAGCCCCCACATAAATGACTTTTCTTCTTGAGCTATACTCTTGTTTGAATTCAGCGTAACCATTACCCATGACGCTGGGGTCTTCTTCGGGGGGACCTACAACAACGGGAGTCGAATGATTAATATCGCCAAGTTTCCAATGACGATCGGCCCCCCGGACAAACAAAATTAACCCCTTTGGATCATTCTGGTAATCGTTTAGAAAAGGTCCCAGCAAATCCGCATTTTGAACAGTAAAATCTATTCTTTCGAGAGGTCCTGGATTAGGTCTATTAGGATTGATAGCTGTATAGATAATTCTCGAATTGGGATCTCTCATTTTGAGTAAATCACCTGCATCCCAAAGCAATTCGACCCCTTCGGCCATCCATCTTCCAGTGGGCGAACTGAGGTCAGAGACACTGACTTTTCGAAGGGTAGAATAAGTTGTTTTAGCCGGGCTCATGTTGGTAACATCATAAGCCCTCAAGTGACCATCCCAGCCTGGATAGATAAATGATGCCGCAATTATTAATTTCCGGTTGACACCTTCTTTCAATTGGATGGAGGTGGCCACTGAAGAACGGGAATATTCTTTTCTCCCAACGTAAATGTATTCTATTTTTAAATTTCGGATAACTGGTGTATCAAAAGAAGCTCCTGTATACTCTTCCATTTGATCTTCAGGCGCGCTTAAAATTGCCTTCCACCTCAAATCAGCACCAAAGCTGCTAAAAGTATGCCAGTAATCATTATTTTCATTAAAAGGCATTATGTCACTTCCCTCAAAAGTTCGATAATGTTCCCAATGGAGGCCTCCATCATTGGTTAAATAAAATTCTATTTTAAGACCCGAGGAAGAACCCCAAACCCCCTGGTTGATAAAGCTTATTCTAGCCTTAGTAATTGAATATTCCCTTGGATTAAGGTTAGTCACATTAAGGGAAATAGCCTCGCCATAGAGATTATAAACGCCAGCTAATTTATTAATCATTAAATAATAATTACCTGAATGGTTGGCATCAGCTAAAATTAAGTCCATATCGCCATCTGAGTCATAATCCACCATTGTACATAAATCGACGTCATAAAAGGGCGGAATAATTGGTTGACATTTATTCAAACAGATAAAATTCCAAGTAATCTCGTAATAAATATTTCCTTCTTCATCTTGCTTTTCCTGACGTCCCATATTTTTGAAAATCCACATTCTGGCCTGATTGCCCGCGTTCCATCGGTCAGTAGCCCCGAAAATATCAGGTCGGCCATCTTTTTTAAAATCGGTAACGGCCAGCGCGACTGTCCCGGTACAGTAGTCATAGGGGATTGGAATTTCGCTGCGAATAAAACGACCGGTCCCATCATTCTGGTAATAAACAAGATAGGGCCAGGCATTAACTGAACCCGCAATAACGTCAACATCGCCGTCAAGGTCGAAATCAGCGGCCGCAACAGCAGATGTTCCCCTATCGGTATAACCTTTTGGGGCAGGAGCCTTATAGCCCGTTCTTTGATCATAATTCAGTTCGCTTATTTCCCACCTATCCAGAAAGAAATTCTCCTTACCAGGATTTCTTATTAAAAAGATTTTATCTTGGCTGGCAACTAGAATATCTATATCTCCATCTCTATCTATATCAACGCTGCAAAGATGATTTGCGGCCCAGTTACAGTAGATTCCAGCTTTCATAAATTTATCCGTAAAGTTTAGGTTTCTTGGATCGTTTCTAGGGTAATAAATAGGGTCATACTTCGTTCCCTGGTTTATATACATACAAGCCACAAAATCATTATAAGAAAAGCTATCTGTCCGGTTTTTATAAAAGAAGAAATCAAGAAGACCGTCACCATTGTAGTCGCCTGCAGTTATTGAGGCTGGTCCGACAACGAGACCTTGGTCAAAAATTTTTGTATTATCAACGCGATAAATGATATTATCATCATCTATTCCATCTCCATCGGCATCATTAAACATGTTGCGAATTAATTTTAGACTGTAATTAGCGTCTTTGGCGATATCCAAGCCCACGAGATCAGGTTGATTATCACCATCAAAATCTCCAGAAGCACAAACGTAAATAAAGGCGCCGAGACCAGAAGGTTGGGTTACCTCAAAATTCGCCCCTAAATAATTAAGATGAACTGGTCCTGGCGGCCAGTTTGCCACAGAAGAGTTGGCCGCATCTTTGAACCTAATGGTATTAAAATTTTCTATAAAAGAGCTTTTATATTCCTGACAGGGCAGTGTTTCCTGTCCTGAAAATTTCATTAAAAGAAAAGCCGTCGAAATAATTAATAAACAATTTATCCTGAGAATATTCTTTGTCCTCATCATTGTTATCTCCTTAAAAAAATCTCAGATATAAATTTCCAAATATTTGAATAACTTATTAATCTGGAGCCTCCAGTTCGATTTCTAGGCGACAAGTGGCGAGAATTCGATCAGTTATCTGTGGCCCTGAGCGAACTACTCCAATACAAACCATAAGGACATCCTTGGGATCTGAGGCTCGCCCTGTTCCCGCTTCATCATCGATAAGAAAGACAGTATATCGAAAACGATAATCAAGTTCTCCACTAATGTTCCGGATAAAGGGTTGCTCAAAGAAAATCAATTGTTCAGGTGGAACGTCTGGTATACCGTCACGATCAGGATCGAGCAAAAGAAGAATTTGTTCGTCTGTGAGACGCCTAAAATAATAAGGGTTAGGTTGAGTTAACTTATTGTTTATAAAAGGAATATCTATGTTCTTAGGTTGAGTTAAATAATGTTCGGAAAACGATGACCATTGTCTCGATCCAAAGGCATCTTCTATTAGAATTTTGGCTTCATTAAAGCCGGCCTCAGCAACATTAAAGGCTTCTTCTTGAAAACGCATGGCCGAGGAAACCTTTGGTCCAGTACTACTTATAGTTAAAACTACCAGACCAACAGCCATCATGAATGCCAAAACTAAAATAACTATAATTAGACCTGAACCTGGTAAATTCTTAGCACGGCTTCGATTAAAATCTAGAAGATTCGGCTTTATCCAAAGAAGATATTTCATTATCCAACGATTGATTTGAATGCGTTTTTTTTCCATTATCTTAAGCCTGTATTATAAAGATTTAGATTTAAATTGCGGACATTGACAGTTGTTTCAAGAAGAAAGCGGCGATGATAGTCATTTTCCGAAGAGGCAGGAGAATCAGAAACGGGAGGACGACGGTAATGAAAAATATTATTGGGAACTTTACCTGAAACGCTTACAAAACGATTAGGTGTACGCCCTAAAATAAAGATTCTCACTTGTCTGATGCGACTAACTTCCTCATCTGTCCAGCTGTCTGACCAAGGTTTGAAACCATCAAGCTGTCCGTCGTCATCTAAGTCGCCATTATATTCGAATTGAAGATTTTCTATGTTTTGAGCAATGGGAAAATGAATACCATTGTTGGTCATGTAAAGAACATTGGGCTCGCCCACATAGCCCTTTTCTCCTGGGATTAGGCCAGGATATTTACCAGTAAGATCGAGCCAGAATTCCTTTACATTGACAAAAGTTACTATCCCGCCGTCAAAATCGTCAGATTGACAGGGAGAACCAGATATCAAACCTCGAGGTGGGTTAATATCAGGAGCAAGGCCAGGTGACATATTGAACCCTTCATTTGTTCCCCCCTCGTTCCAAGTAACGTGGGTTAATTGGCGGATTTCGCCTGTTCGGCAAGGTGAGGAAGGGTTGGGAAGAATAAGAACAATTTTGTTGAGATAAAATTCTAGTGGATAAGGGTATTGCTCAAAACTTCCATCTTCCACTTTAATTGTCACGGCGCTACCTTGGTATTGGTCTATCTTTAAATTTAAGGGTTCATCTAAATTACCCATTATTTTTATTCGATCCGGTTTAACCTCAACCGTTTGATCTTCATTATTTGTCCCCTCAAGGGCATAAAGGCTAAATTCAGGAGGTAGGCCAGCTCCAGCCATGCGAATATCTCTCGTTAAAAAATACATGGCTGAGCGAACGTCATGCTGAATCTCAGCATATTGCTGTTGATCAACAGAAATGCGGTTACTTTTTGAATAGAAAGCCAAGGCCCCAAGTATAACCACCAGCATTATTATTGAGACCACCAAAATCTCCATGATAGTAAAACCAGCTTTTTGACTTTGTCGGGTGAAAATTGTTAAAGGTTTCCAAAATTGAGCTAATTTTCTTATATATGAGTTATTTTTTCCCTCTTCCATTATTTTCTCCGTTTTTTATCTTGTAATCCGGGTATGAATGCTGGCTTTTACTCGATATTTCTCGGGATTAGCCAAAAGTTCGTCCCGACTTTTATTGATGACTGTTGCGGGAAAAACCAGAACTCGGGCATTAAAGGCAAGTCCTTCATACAATATTTCTATGGTTGTTAACCTCCGATAATCAACTGTTCCATCGTTGTTTATATCCAGTAATTCGTCATTGCTTTCGCCTCGCTGAGGATTGGGATATAACATGAGCTCTTCAGCAGTTAAAGTTCTTAGATAATCTATTTGTTGTTGAGATAGAAAAATAGCATTACTCATTTCATTGGCCCGCAAATTTTGAAGAAGACTGAGCTGAAAAAGCTGAATTAGGCCCACAAAGACAACGACAACTAAGGCGAGCATAATAAGAACCTCAATAAAAGTAAAACCTTGGTTTATCTTTTCCTTTTTCCTAAAAATTATTTTATAAATTAAATTTTTACTTTTTCCTATCATTTTCACTAACCTTTGCTTTTAGCTTTTATACAGCTTATAGAACCTCCGGCGTAGATATTAATTATTCTCAAATCTTCTTGGCCAAAGCTTTTTAATTTGGGGCTTTGCAGAATGATTTGATGCTTCTGGGGAGCGTTGAAATCATAATTGGCAACCATTCCGAGAGGAGAAAAAACAATGGTTCCATCAGGGGGCAATTGCAATTGAGGGCTAAATTTACGGGGCAGAGTTTTTTTAAAGAATTTTGGAACAGCTTGCCAGACTAACTCATCCTGACTTATTTCTTTTGTCTGTTTCTCTACTAAATAGCTCCAATTATTATTATCCTGAAAAAATCGAATCCGACAGAGGACTTTTTCATTAACGGCATAATAACGGGCCATTTCCATAGTAGTCAGCAAATCTCTGGCTGTGCCTTCCAAAGACCTTGTTTCTAAAGTATTAAGTATACTTGGATAGGAAGAAATAATTATGATTCCTATTAACGCAACAACAACAATTAGTTCAATTAAACTAAAGCCACGATTTATTCGAATCATCTATAGTTCCCACCTTTTGTCATTGCTTAAAATTTTATCCCTTTTTTATTCAAATTGCAATCAAAAAATTAAATCTTAATTATATCATTATAATAAAATGCTTTTTTGACAATAATCGCTTAGGGTGAATTAGGGGGTGATTTTGAATAAATAAGAATTGACTTCTACTTCAGAAGGGATATATTAGCTTTAGGATTTTAAATAAAATGAAAATTATTCATGCTATTTTTCTAGGCCTAATTGAGGGATTAACAGAATTTTTACCTATATCCTCAACTTACCATCTTTTTTTGGCTACCCAATTTTTCAAAATACCCCTGAATGAATTTGTTAAGCTTTTTAATGTTTTTATTCAGGGCGGGGCTATTCTTTCTGTGGTCTGGCTTTATCGCCGTGAAATTTTAGGGAAACTTGATTTAATGTTTAAGACTCTAATATCCTTTCTTCCATCTGCTTTGGCTGGATTTTTTTTGTATCGTCCAATCAAAGATATCTTTATGATTCAACATTGGTTGCAAACCTTATTTTTCCTTTTTATAGGAGCCCTTTTTTTCCTTTTTGAAGGTCTGATAAAAAAGGGGTCGATTATATTGGAGAAAAAAATTTCATCCTTAACTTTATTTGAAGCTGTTTTAATCGGAACTAGTCAAATTATAGCTTTTATTCCTGGCGTTTCTAGGGCAGGAATAGTACTTCTCATAATGATGCTTTTAGGTTATCGTCGGGCTGATGCTGCTCTTTTTTCCTTTTTCTTGGCCATTCCCACAATAATTGGGGCAAGTTTATTTGATCTTTTTAAATCACGTCACAGTCTCAATTCTTTTTTTGGGCAGGTTTTTCCCCTGAGTCTAGGCTTTTTTATCTCTTTTATCGTAGCTATGATGGCGGTCCGCTGGTTTGTTGCCTATCTTCAGAAGCATACTCTCAACTTATTTGCTTTTTATCGACTTTTCCTTGGAAGTCTGATTCTTCTTTGGTTTTACTGGAAATGAAACTATTCCTTCCTAAAAAAATCGTTTTTCCTCTTTTTTACTTGAAAATAGTTAAATTAAAGCTTCTGGCGGCGGCGATGCCAGAAGAAATAGGCAGGAACGCCCAGAGAAATAATGGCTAGACCAGCAAAGGAATTCCAGAATTCTTTAATTATTGTGTTTATGGAAATATAAAGGGCGGCCAGAATGAAGAAAAGAGGCGTTATGGGATACCCCCAGGTTTTATAGGGTCGGGGAAGGTCAGGTCTTTTTCGGCGAAGGACGATAACGGCCGCTACAGTCAGCCCAAAAAACAGCCACTGGCCAAAAACAACGTAGGTGAAAAGCTGCTCAAAAGTGCCCGAAAGACTCAAGACAGAACTCCAAATGGCCATAATAATTATAGAAACATGGGGGGTAAGAAAATGGGGATGGACAGCAGCTACTTGTTTGAAGAAAAGACCATCTCGAGCCATGGCAAAATAGACCCGGGGACTGCAAAGTAAATTTTGGTTGGCTGCACCGGTTATAGAAAAGAGAATAATAAGAGAAATAAGCGAGGCCCCCCAGGGGCCGACGGCGAAGTTCATGACATCAGCGGCAATGCGGTCACTCTGAGCCATTTTTTCGGTGGGAAAAGCATATAGATAAGCCAGATTGGCTAAGACATAAATACCGATAACAATTAAAGTTCCAGTGAGCAGACCTATAGGCAGATTGCGCTGGGGATTTTTGACCTCCCCTGAGCTAAAGGTTGAGCTTTCCCAGCCTTTATAAGCCCAGAGCGTAGCCACCAGAGCCAAGCCAAATTGGCCGATTAAGCCAGAGGAAAAATTAGGCGAAGGCTTAACCCAGTTGCCGAAATTTCCTTTAGCGACAATAAAGACAACAACGCAGACAGCGAGAATCGCTCCAAATTTGATTAAGGTCAGGATATTTTGAAGCATCGCTCCCCAGCGAACTCCAATATAATTGATGACCGCCAAAAAAATTACGAGAGCCACAGCGATAAGTTTAGTCATCACCCAAGAAAGGTTAGGCAAAAAATGGGGAAGATATTTAGAGGAAAAAGCAACGGCCAATGTGGCAATTGCGCCGGAGTCTATAACTAAAAAAAGCGTCCAGCCAAAGAGGAAAGAAAGGAGCGACCCATAGGCCTCTCGAAGATAAATATACATGCCGCCAGCCTCAGGGTACATGGCCGCGAGTTCGCCAAAGGCAAGGGCTCCAAAAAAACATAGAAGGCCGCCGAAAATCCATACGGTCATGATGAACAAGGGAGAGCCAACATGAGCAGCCACGGTGGCTGGAACGATAAAAATGCCTGAACCAATCACTCCGCCGACAATAATACTAATAACATCCCAGACCCCAAGGACTCTGGGCAATTCGGCTGGCCTTAATTGGGACCTTGAGCTTGAGATTTCTTTGACCATCTCACACCCTTTTTCTTTTCGAAGTTATAAAGGAAATTTATTTTTTTTGCAATTTAAATAAAAGAGTAAAAAAGTCAGATTAAAAAGTATTTACTTAAAGCAAGCCTGTTATTTTCCGATCAATTAATTGAAGATTTTTATTTTTTTGAATGGCTAAGATTCATCTGATATTCCCTTTGAAGCTGGCTATGTCTCAATCCGTAAAAAAAATATATAAATAACCCTGCTGTGATCCAGCCAGCAAAGCGAAGCCAGGTTGTTAGATGGAGACTGGCAATCAGATAAAAACAAAAGGCGATGGTTATCAGGGGAGTAAAAGGAACACCGGGTACCCGAAAACGGCGTTCAAGATCCGGTCTTGTTTTGCGCAAAATGATCACTCCAAGGGAAACAATGATAAACGCAAAGAGAGTGCCAATATTGACTAAATCGATGATCATTGAAAGTGGGAGAACACCGGCAATAAAAGCAGTGACAATCCCTGTTATCCAGGTACAAATGTGAGGGGTTTTATGGGCGGGATGAATCCGGGAAAAAGAAGCTGGAAGAAGTCCATCTCTCGCCATAACCATGAAAATTCTTACCTGACCATAAATAGTTATTATAAGGGTTGAAATCATGCCAACAATGGCACCGGTGGCAACTAAAGCTCCCCCCCAGCGGATACCATAGCGGGCCAAAGCCGCAGGCAGGGCGTTCTCCAAGTCTATTTCTTTAAAAGGAACCATACCGGTTAAAACAAAAGCTACAGACACGTAAAGAAGAATAACCACAGCCAGGCAGAGCATTAATCCCAGAGGAACATCTCTTTTCGGATTCCTAGTTTCTTCAGCGGCAGTAGAAACGGCGTCAAAGCCAATGTAAGCAAAAAAGATAATAGCCGCACCAGACATGATTCCCTTCCAACCAAAGGGAGCAAAAGGCCGGAAGTTGGCCAAATCCACTTTGGAAAAACCGAGAAAAACAAAAAGGAGAATGACGGCGATTTTAATGACCACGATAATATTATTAGTTGTTGAACTTTCCCTGATACCGAGGTAAAGAATCCAGGTAATGGCCAGAACAATTAAAATGGCTGGAAGGTCGATTATACCTCCGGCCAGAGGAGCTGTAACTAAAGCCTTAGGAAGTTTTATCCCTGCTGTTTCGAGCAGCCCTACAAAGGTGGATGACCAGCCAGAAGCGACCGCACTCGCTGAAACCATATATTCGAGCATTAAATCCCAGCCAATTATCCAGGCAATGAGCTCGCCAAAGGCGACATAAGCATAAGAATAAGTGCTCCCGGCCACCGGAAACATACAGGCTAATTCTGAGTAGGTGAGGGCACAGAAACCACTTGTGATGGCGGCAATAATAAAAGAAAGAAGAACACCTGGGCCAGCCAGATGGGCCCCTTGTCCTGTGGCGACAAAGATGCCGGTGCCAACGACTGAACCAATACCCAAAGCGGCCAGATCAATTGCCCTTAGGGTCTTTCTTAATTCGGTTTTTTCTGAAGCATCTTGAAGCTGAGAGGGGCTTTTCGTCAACCAAAAATTATATTTCATCTTTTACCTAACCGTTTCTTTTTACCATTCAGTTCCATTTAAAGAATCAAAATTATAAAAGAGGACCCTGATTTTGACAACTTATTTTTTAATTCACCGAAATATCATTCAAAATCAAAATAAAAAGAGGTAAGTCTTGAAGACTTTTTGATCGTCAGGCAAGGCCATATAGCGGAAGAAGCAAACGCAGGATTATCCAGATAATAAGACCTCCGGAAAGGCTAATTAAGACCCCGGCCCTAATCATTTTGGTTATTGGAATTAAGCCCGAGCCATAAACAATCGCGTTTGGTGGAGTAGAGACAGGAAGCATAAAAGCCAAGCTGGCTCCGAAGGCACTGCCGAGCGCCGGAGGCAAAGGATTGAGACCTGAGGCGGTGGCCACAGAAATCAAGACTGGCACCATCATCGTCGCAGAAGCTGTATTGGAAGTTGTTTCGGTTAATAGAATAGTTACGTAGGTTCCGATAAGGGTTAATAACCAGACAGAGCCACCTCCAATTATCTTGATTAAACTCTCTCCGACCGCCTCAGCCAATCCCGTTTTAAACATTAAATCGCCAAGACTCAAACCGCCCCCGAAAAGCAGCAGAGTTCCCCAGTCAATCTCTACGGCTTGTTTCCAGCTCAAAGTCATCTGACCTTTTTTCCAGTCAACAGGTAAAAGGAAAAGTAAAATGGCTCCGATGAGAGCCACAGCTGCTTCTGGAATTCGACTTGCCACTAATTGGCTAAAAGAAGATTCTTGGCCTAAAAATAATAGAAGAAGACCAGGAGTGATCCAGAGAATTACTGTAATGAGAAAAACGAAGAAAGTATTCTTTTCTCCCCTTGTCCATGGCCTTGCCCGGTTTGTGCTTTTTTCAAATCTTGGGAAATTGGCGAGGCTCGATTTTATCTCTTTAAGTCCCTGGTGATGGAGAAGGGTAAGAAAGACAAAAAGAATAAGGTACATCGAGATAAGAAGAGGAACGGCAAAGAGCATCCATTGAAAAAAAGATAATTTGATCTGAACTAACTTGTTAAGCATAGCGAGAGTAATCAAATTGGGCGGGGTACCCACGGGTGTTCCGATGCCCCCAACTGTTGAGGCATAGGCTGCCATGAGAAGGAAAGCCATGGACAAGGGAGTAGCAGGTTTAGTTAATCCTAAAGATTCAGGATTTTCAGACTGAAGCATGGAAATCAGGCCAAGAGTTAGGGGATACATCATGGCTGTTGTGGCTGTATTGCTGATCCACATTGATAAACCCGCGGTGGTAAGGCCAAGCATGAAAAGAAGGCGAAGAGGACTTGCCTTTACCCATTTCAAGGAAATAACCCGCATAGCTAAACGATAATCCAAACCATGAAGAGTCATGGAGCGGGCGATGATGAAACTGCCCATGAAGAGGAAGATCACTGGGTCGGAAAAAGGGCTGAGAGCCGTTTTGATATCAGCTATGCCTAATAGGACACAGAGGATAACGCCGAGGATAGCTGTCATCGGCAGAGGAATCGGCTCGCCAATCCACCAGACAATGACCCATAAGACAATAGCTGCCAGACCATGAGCGGCCGGGGAAAGAGAAGGGAAAGGTAAAAAAAGCATAATTAAAAAAATAAAAGGACCAAGCCAGAGACTGACTCGCTTTCTCCAGAAATCAAAACGGGAAGAAACTGCCTCTTTTGTTTCCACTATTATGATATTGTTATTCAATTCTTTTGACATCTTCAAGGGGGTATGATAAAAAGCCCTCTGATTCCGGGCTGGAGGACTGGAATGAATGTTTTAGCTGTCCTCTTCATAGCCGTTTTCTTCTTTTTTCTGGCCAGTCGTTATTATTCCAGGTATTTAGCCAGAAATTTAGGTGAGGATCCGAGCCGTCCCACTCCGGCTATGTCCTGTCCTGATGGTCGTGATTTTGTGCCCTCTCGAACTTCAGTTGTTTTTGCCCATCATTTCTCAGCCATAGCCGGAGCCGGCCCCATTCTTGGTCCAACTATGGCTATTCTCTATGGATTTATCCCGGCCTGGATGTGGATAGTCCTTGGAGGCATTTTCATCGGTGCTGTTCATGATTATACGGCCCTCTTTATGAGTATAAGAGAGGGTGGCCGCTCTATAGCTGAGATTGCTCGGAAAACACTTGGTCGAATGGGGTTCAATTTATTTATTGGCTTCACCATTATTATGATTACACTCGTCACCTCCTCATTCCTCAATGCGACCGCTATGTCATTAACTTCTCTTTGGCCGCTGAGCAAGATTGGTGTCGAAGAAGGCAAAACCTTTCTCAAAACGATTGTTATTAATGGTGTAGTTATGGGTCGAATAGGTGGTATCGCCTCGACCTCAGTCATTTTTATTACCATTTGTTCGCCCTTTCTTGGTTGGCTTATTGTCAGACGCCATTTAAAAACTATCTATGCCTATTTTTTAGCCGCCGTCTTAGCGGTTGCCTCCTTTTTTATAGGCATTCATTTTCCGGTGAGTTTACCGGCCACCACCTGGATGATTATTCTTTCAATTTATGTTTTCCTGGCTGCGGGTATCCCCGTCTGGCTGATTCTTCAGCCTCGAGATTTTATTAATGTTCAGATTCTCTATGGCGGCATCCTTCTCACGATTGTTTCTGTCTTTACCTCTGGATTGGCGGGACTTAAAGTGACCATTCCCAATTTTAATCTTAGTGAAGGTATAGCCCATCTTGGCTTGATTTGGCCCATGATGTTCTGCACCATTGCCTGTGGTGCCATCAGTGGCTTTCATGCTTTGGTTGCCGGGGGAACCACCTGCAAGCAAATAGCCAAAGAAGTAGATGCCCGACGGATTGGTTACAATGCAATGCTCCTTGAATCAATTATGGCGCTCGGCGTTATTATTGCCTTAGGAAGTGCCATGGATTTTGGTGATTATAAATCAATTGTCTGGCCCTCAGATCCGTCGACAAAATCAAACCCAATTCTCGGTTTTTCCCTGGCGGCTGGACATCTTTTTAATAAAGCTTTAGGAATAAATGTGGCCTTAGGAGCAGTTTTCGGTATTCTTCTCGTTGAGGGCTTCGTCATTACTACTCTCGATGCAGCCGTCAGGCTCAATCGTTATCTCTTTGAAGAACTCTGGGCCATTCTCTTCCCTCATCCACCCCGGCTTCTTCGCAACTACTGGTTCAATTCAGCCCTGGCCGTTTTTCTCATGTGGATTCTGGCCTACTCCAATGCTTTCAGTGCCCTCTGGCCGATTTTTGGGACAGCCAATCAGTTGCTCGCGGCTTTAACCCTGATGACAGCCTCAGTCTGGCTTCTCCTTCGTCATAAAAAGAATCACTTTACTTTGATTCCAGCCCTTTTTATGCTAGCCACAACCATTGCTTCTTTAATCATTCTTCTTGGCAACTACCGCCGAGCCCATAATTACACTTTAATGACAGCTGACATTATCTTAATTATTCTGGCGGCTGGTTTTGTCTTCTTAGTGATAAAGACCTTTTGGGGACGAAAAAAATTAGCTGAGTCGGCCGTTTAAGGCCTTGGCCATTTCCAGTTTTTTCTTCAAAAAAGGTTTAAGTATCGGTTGAAAAAACTTCCTGTCTATGAAAAAGACTAGTTTTAAACCTAAATCCTAAGTAATGACATCAATTTTGAACTGGGAAGTAATTTTTACCAATTAATGAAAATATGGTTCTTCAGGCTTTCCTCTGGGTAAAAAGAGAACTCTCATGGCACCTAATTATCGCCTCAGCCCATGCGAGTTCATTATCCATTAGGCTAATTGACTGATATCAACAATGTACGAAAGCATAAGCATTAAATTTCGTCCAAAATTCAGGTTTAAAATGCTCTTTCTATGGCCTCCTTATACCGTTGATTCTTTAGATTTACCCCCACAAAAATCGGAGGGACCGAGAATATATATTTAAAATACGTTTTCCCATAAGGATAATTTTTGAATTTAGCTCACCTGAAAATGTTAAGAAATAAAGTGATAATCAGAGCATTGGTGAAGTCAATAAAAAAGGCGCCAACCAGGGGCACGACCAAAAAGGCTCTTGGCGCCCGACCAAAGCGATCAACCAAAGCCTTCATATTAGCCATGGCGTTAGCGGTTGTTCCCAGAGCGAAGCCACAGAAGCCTCCGCTCATGACCGCAGCATCATAATCCTTGCCCATCAAAGGGAAAATGAGCCAGATAGCCACAAGAGCGACAAGAATAACCTGAAAAACAAGAATGACGAGAAGGGGAAGGACAAGGTCAGCCAGTTCCCATAATCTTAGGGTCATCAAGGCCATAGCTAAAAATAAAGCAAGGGAAGCATGGCCAATTGTTTCCAGGGTTTTTTCAGATAAGCCAAAGATGTGGGTGAAATCGTCAAAATTTCTTAAAGCTGCCGCCACCAGCATGGCTCCAATGTAGGCGGGCAGAGTGATTCCGGTTTGAGCTATCAGCCGGCTTAACCAGGCCCCTATTCCCATGGCTACCAGAAGAATGACCACATTCTTGATGAAGTCCCTAGCTTTGAGAGTTTCTTCAATTTCTTCAACGGTTATATCAGCTTCAGCTGGGATTATTTCTATCTTGGTTAAAGAAGTTTCTTTCTTTTGATTAGAAGAAGTTTTTAGGTGCCTTTTCTCAATGATAAGAGTGGCAACGGGGCCGCCGATAAGTCCGCCTGCAATTATACCGAAGATAGCGGCAGCAATGGCGACACTTGTGCCAGCCGGTACTCCGGCTTGTTCAAAGACCGGACCGAAAGCCATGGCTGTGGCCGGTCCACCAGTCATTGTCATGGAGCCAGCGATAACACCATACAGCGGATGGATTTTAAAGGGAAAGGTCAATCCAACCCCCAGAACATTTTGAAAGAAAACAACGGTTGTCGCTAACCCATAAAAGAGGAAAACCTGGGGCCCCCCAATTTTAAGCAGGGAAAGGCTGGCACTAAAACCAATAGTTGTGAAAAAAGCAATCATCAGAGGATCGCGAAGGGTCATATCAAATTCAAAAAAACTCAAGCCGGCCATCTTGCCAAAAAGATTGATGAAGGCAATGACCAAACCCCCAACAACTGGAGCCGGAATATTATATTTAGCCAAAGGCTTGATGATTCTGATAAGAGCATGGCCTAAATAAAGAACAACACCGGCAAAAGCGACTGTCTGAATCAAATCAAACTTGATCATCAAACAAAACGGCTTTGTTTATATCTTAGACTTTATTGTGTTGTCAACTGAATTGAGCTTGAGCAAAATGTTCTTCTCTTTTTTATTGAAAAGGGAAAGAAAGCAATTTATTTATGGTTTGATTTAAAAATATAGAAGATTAATCAATTTATTTGATGATTTTCTTTGGCTTCAAAATTGATTTGAATTCAATTCTGGTGATTTGGACAAGCAATTATTTTTCCTGAGCTTCTTCGAAGGCCTCGAGGGTAGGATATTTTCGGAAAAACTCTTTGGCCGTGGCCGCGACAGTTCCGCTTAAAACGAAAAGGGCAATTAAGTTAGGGAGAGCCATAAAGGCGTTAGCAATATCACCGATATAAAAAACTAATTCAATTGAAATGATAGAGCCGATAAAACAAAGGGCCACATAAATAACACGATAGGGATAGGTCACTTTAATTCCAAAAAGAAATTTCATGCATTGTTCACCGTAATAGTACCACCCAATAAGAGTGGTGTAACCGAAAAGGAAAGAGGAAAGAGCAACAACCAAGCCACCAAAATAGGAAAGAACTTTAGCAAAAGCGGCGGCGGTCATGGCTGTTCCATTCAAGCCACTCTGCCAGCTTCCGGTGGATAGATTGATCAAACCAGTCATTGTACAAACTAGAAGAGTATCAATAAAGACCTCGCCCACTCCCATTAGACCCTGGTGAACGGGAGATGGTGTTTGGGCGGCCGCATGGGCGATGGGTGCACTTCCTAAGCCAGCCTCATTGGAGAGAAGCCCTCGGCGGAAACCCATCTGAAGGGCGTTCTTAACTGTAGCCCCAAGAAAGCCGCCAGCAGCTGCCGCTGGGGTAAAGGCATGTTCAAAGATTAGGAGAAAAGCCTTGGGAATGGCGGTGATATGGGCCAGGAGGACAATGATACCGCAAATAAGGTAAAGAAAAAGCATGGTGGGAACAACTTTTTCGGCAACTGCCCCAATTCTTTTAATTCCCCCAATGACGACCAGGCCCACAAGCGTTGTTACAATAATCCCAATCACCAATTTGGGAATACCGAATTGGCTATTAAAAGCGAGAGCCATTTGATTGGCTTGCATCATATTGCCAGTGCCAAAAAGAGTAGCAAAGGCGCCGCAAATGGCAAAAATGGGGGCTAAAATCTGGGCAAAGGTGGCGTTTTTGAAACCATTTTTGATGTAATACATAGGGCCGCCAGCAATCCGACCATCGGGATATTTTTCTCGATACATAACCCCGAGAAGAGCTTCGGAAAACTTAGTGGCCATCCCCACTGAACCACAGACCCACATCCAGAAAATAGCTCCAGGACCTCCAGTAAAAATGGCCGTAGCTACACCGCCAATATTGCCATTACCAACCGTGGCGGCTAAGGCGGTAGAGAGGGCCGCAAAAGGAGAGATATCGCCTTCTCTTTTTATTTTGGAGCGACGACCCATGAGGCCAGCAAACATTAATTTAAAGCCATCGCCAAGACGTCGAAACTGGATGAAACCGGTTTTTAAACTGAGCCAGAACCCGGCAGCAAAAAGAATGAAGAGCATGTAGCTCCAGATTTGGAAAGAAATCTTTGTCACCCAGATGTTGAGTTGCTGATAAAATTCCTGCATCTTCCTCTCCTTGCTCGGGCATATTACTATAAGTTAAAGTCTGTTTCAAGATAAATTCCCATGTTTGAAGGCTAATCCCTTAACAATTAATCTCAAAAAATAGCCTTTTAAGGATTAATAGGTTTCAAAAAGCCAGTCAGGCTTATTATTTTCAGGAATTCAATTAAGATCAGAGAGCCTTATTCAATTGAACCTTTGAAATTCCTAGTAAATTAAAGAAATTACAAGCTATTTCCTTCCTGGGTTGAAAAGAGGCGATTAATTAGGTATATTCATATTGTTTGGCTATATAATTGTTACATAAATATGGTTTAGCCATAATAAAAGGCGCCCGTAGCTCAGATTGGATAGAGCGTCTGACTACGAATCAGAAGGGCGGGGGTTCAAGTCCCTCCGGGCGCGCTCCCCTTTTTACTTATTCCAATTAAATATTTTAGCCATAATTGAATTGTTTGCTCTAAATTAAATGCAGAAAGCTTATGTCCTCCCTTTTCAAATAGAAATTGGACAGTTTACCGCTATTCTATTTCTTTTTCTTTTAAAAAAAAATCAAGCTTTGACGTATAAGAAAAATAAAAACTTTTACAAATGTTTACGAAACAGGGTTGCCAAATATCAATTGCTTTCCTTAGCGAGTAAATACCCTGCCAGATTTTTCCCTGGCCAGTATATGGCCATGACTTTGGCTGGGACATCAACCAAAACCGCGCGAGTGTCCAATCAGGTAAAATTAGAAGCATTCGTTCTCCTGGAACGGCACACATGTGATTCAGGTTAAATAAATTTAATTGCCTCTCTTTATATTTTCCTTAAATTTTGGTAAATACGGGAAGTTAATTGACGGGAATTATCTTCAGGAGAGAAGCGATGGCCGAAAAATCAATCTCAGGTCGGGGAACTTGGGGTTCTAAAATTGCTTTCATTCTGGCAGCCGCTGGTTCAGCTATTGGCCTTGGAAGTCTTTGGCGATTTCCTCTTATGGTTGGCCGCATGGGTGGCGCCGTTTATGTTTTTGCCTATATTCTGGCTGTCTTTTTTATTGGTTTTACGGAAATGCTGGCTGAGCTGGCGATTGGTCGATATTCCCAGAAGAATCCGGTAGGGGCTTTTGAAGCTATTCGTCCCGGTTCTGGCTGGAAATATCTCGGTTATACTGGAGTAATTACCACAATTGCTATACTTTCCTACTATGCTGTTGTCGCTGGCTGGGCTTTTGGCTATCTCTATAAGACAATTTTTGGTCTTTTTAGGAATGTAACTTGGGAATCTTCAGCCGCTATTTTTGATCGTTTTGTCTCCAACTCCTGGGAATCTCTATTCTGTTTTCTAATTGTTATGGGTATAACTACCTATATTATTTCCAGGGGTATTCAGGCTGGCATTGAAAGGTTTGCCAAAGTATTAATGCCCCTTCTTTTTATTCTTATGATTTTTCTGGCCATTAGAGCTCTTACTCTACCTGGAGCCGGTAAAGGAATAGCCTTTTATTTAAAGCCAGATCTGGCCAAAATTGATGTTAAGGTTCTGTTTTTTGCCATTGGTCAGGCCTTTTATTCCCTAAGCCTTGGGATGGGCATTATGATTACCTATGGAAGTTATATTTCCAAAAGGGAAAATCTTGTTTCCTCAGCCGGCTGGGTTTGTTTTTCGACCACGCTTGTTGCCTTTCTGGCCGGAATTATTATTTATCCTACTTTATTTGCGACTCCCGGCTTAACCCCAGAAAAATTTGCGCCTTCCCTCGGTCTGATGTTTCAGACAATTCCGCTCGTTATTGCTAAGTTGCCAGGTGGTTTTCTTTTTGGATTTTTATTCTTCATCCTCCTTCAAGTCGCGGCTTTAACCTCAACCATTTCTCTCCTTGAAGTGCCAGTTGCCTTTCTCATTGATGAGCATAATTGGCGTCGTTCGAAAGCAGCTCTTTTTCTTGGCGGAATATCCTTCTTTCTTGGTATTCCATCAGCCCTTTCAGTCGGGGCTTCGACTGCCTTAACTCGTTTCGGCTTTTTCAATAAAATGGATCTTCTCTTTGGCAATGTTCTATTAGCTATTGGCGGATTAGGCGTTCTAATTTTTCTTGTTTATTTTTGGGGGATTAAGCCCGCTCTTGAAGAAATTAGGACCGGTTGTCCCCGTTTCCGACTCCAGCCCCTCTGGATTTTTAACGTTCGCTTCCTGGCTCCCTTAGCTATCCTCATTTTATTAATTTTCATTAAAACAGTTACCAAATAGAAAATTAACCCTCTGTTGAGGCTAAAATTGGCTAAAATCGTGGATTAAAAGAAGAGCGGAATTGATTTAGTCCTATGGAATGATTAAAAGCTATAGAACTTTCTTTTCCATTTTATTAGAAGATTTAATTTTAAATAAATTTTATCTGTCTATAAAATTTAAAGGGTGACTTTAATATTCAATTAGCATTTCTGGGAGCTTAAATTACCGTGCCGGGATAAATAACGCTGTCTTTGGGGACAACAATTATGCCATCACGGATGACATAATATTCGTTATCTTCATTCTGGACATTCTTCGTATTGACCAGCCGGCAATTATCTCCAATTCGAGCATTTTTATCAATTATGGCCCGCTTAATCTCGCTATTATGGCCAATGCCAATATTGGGAATTCCCTTTTGGGCATTAGCTTCAATTTCTTGCGCTGACTCAAAGTAATCGGCACCCATAATAACTGATTCTTCAATTAGGCAATTTTCGCCAATTCTTGACCTTATTCCTATAATTGAATTCTTAATTCGTGAACGATTGATAATACTACCCTCACAGAGAATCGAATTTTCTACTTCTGAAAAAATAATTTTCGATCCAGGCAAAAATCGAGCATGGGTAAAAATTGGTCTATCTTCGTCATAAAAATTAAAGGGGGGTAGAGGCTTGGTTAATTCAATATTAGCTTCATAAAAGCTTTTAATTGTTCCGATATCTTTCCAGTAACCCTGAAATAAATAGCCAAAAACATTATAAGTTTGAATAGCAAAGGGAATAACCCCTCGGCCAAAATCCTCAAAGGGAGTGGTTTTAAGTAAATCGCGGAGAACAGGCCAGGAAAAAACGTATATTCCCATTGAAGCCAAATAATATTGGCCCATACCTTCAAGACCCCATCTAGAGGAAAGAGACTGGGGCAAAGACAGAGCCTCAAGTTCAGGACCAGGTCTTGGCTTTTCAATAAAAGAAATTACCTTTGAATTTTCGTCGAGCTTCATTATTCCCAGTTCCGGAGCTTCCTCCGCTTTTACCGCCGTTACCGCAATGGTCACATCGGCCTTTTTTTCTTTATGAAATTCAATAAAAGGACGATAATCCATGCGATAAAGATGATCGCCAGAAAGAATCAAAATATATTCACCTCTTCCCTCAATGAAGAAAAGGTTCTGGCGAACGGCATCGGCTGTTCCCTGATACCAGTTACGGTTTTCGAGAGTTTGCTGAGCACTAAGAATAGTGATAAAGCCTGGACTAAAATTATCGAAACGATAAGTGAGAAAAATATGGCGGTGTAATGATTCGGTGCTGAACTGGGTCAGAACATAAATTTTTCTTAACCCCGAGTGCAAACAATTGCTGATGGCGATATCAATTAACCGAAATCGGCCGGCAATTGGGACGGCTGGTTTGCTTCTCATTTTGGTAAGAGGATAAAGGCGGGTGCCTTGACCTCCAGCCAGAATTAAGGTGAGAACGTTTTTCATGGTTCTTTTTCTTCCCCTAAAGAGCGGCGGCGCCTTTCAAAGCCAGAAACGCAAATAAATTCAAGTTCGTTTTCTGGATCGATGGCGTCGAGAAGCAAATTAAGCCCAAGAGTGTCGCTGGCAATATGGCCTGCCATTACAATATTTAAATTGGCCTTTTTGGCCTTTTCCAAGTGGTCCTCGCTGAAGTGCATTCCGACAATTGTGGAGATACCGCTCGTAGCGATTTTATCAAAAATTTCTTTTGATCCTTCAGTTCCTCCAGTCATATCTACATATATCTGGCCGCAACGGCTGTTTTCTGAGCCATGGAGAATCTTGGGCGCTCCTTCGAGCTTTGATGCGGCCTGATATTCGGGTATGCTAAGAAGTATTTTTAGTAAATCTTTAAGTAGGAGAGGCTTTTCCTGGTCAAATTTCTTTTTGAGATAAGCGGTGACGCAGTTATCAGCTGGAGTATGAAGACAGAGGAAAGGCAGGCCAAGTAGGCGAGCCACATCGACCGTTCTATTATGGTTTATAGGTAAAAGCCTTCTTTCAACCTCAGCCATTCTTTTTTCCATCAGCTGTTCAACCACACTAACCGCAATCCCGTATTGACTCAGAAGGTCGACCTGAAGCTTCATAACCTCAGCCAGATGAGCTAAAGCCCGGCCTTCAGGATGATGGGCAATAAGGCAGTCAATTTTTTCGCTCCGGTCACGATTAAGTAGATAAGCGAGAAGGACTTCACCGACCTCCAGGTCAATGCCTATGAGAACTTTTTTTACTTCTGTTTCCGGGTCACCGTAAAGGATTCTGGTATCAGCAAAGGGATTGAAAAGACGATCCAAATCATAGGCAGCTTTTTCATTGTCATCTAATTTTTCATATCTTTCCTTTTCTGCCTTGATCAGTCGATCAATTTCTTCTCGCCCTCTTAAATCATGGTCAATGCCAACCGCTACAGCCCGGCGATAAATCTCCCCCAATTTCATTGAGTATACCTCCTAAGATTTTTATTTTAGCGCAATGTCTTTGAAGATGGAAGCAAAGCTTAATTTTTTTATTCTTTTTTGCTTATAATTTTTCAACCTAGTTCAATATAAATTGACCTTTTTGATAGAGGTATAAAAAAAATTTGCCCTAATAAACAAGATGTGGTAAAAAAGGAGGCATGATCGATGATATTTTTAGAGCCAAAGTCAGTCGCTGTCTGGATTTATTACAGGCATCGCTTAAGGATCTTTTAGCTTTAAATGAGGAAGCTGAAATTGAAGTTAACGAATATTATCGATTGCGTAATCAGGTTAGGGAAGCAAAAACCACTTTTGAGGAAGTAAAAAAAGAAGCTCGCCGTCTTTTTGGTCCTCCTCCACCTTATGCTTCTAAAGATTTTGAAAAATTGAGGCAGGAAAGCCTGGAAAAATCTCGATTGATTATCCAAAGTAAGGAAAAAGAAAAAATAGCCGAAGAATTTTTTCAGGACGAACTCATTGGCCGATATTTTCAACCTGATGAAATTAAGCAATTCATTGAAAATCAATTTGAAAGTCAGCGAAAGGGAAAAAGGAAATTGGCCAATTTTAAAGCCCGTCTTTTTATAGAAAAAATTAAAGAGGATCTTGAAAAGGCCGAAGATCTAATTAGATCCATAAAAAATAAGCTTAATTTTGCCAAATAATTCTTTATTTCATTTTGTATTCTAATTGAGATTTTTATTTCTGTGGCAAAAAATATTTAAAAATTTTTAGGGACAACTGGTCTTTTATATCCAGTCATGAAATTATTGCTTGCCTATTGAAAAACTTCTTTAAAAATCTTCACCAAATCAAGGGCATAATCTACCTCGGTTAAGGGAATATTGCGAGCTTTGGCAATATTAGTGAACCGCCCATCTTTATTGCTATCTTTGGTAACAATTATGTAATTAGCGTAGGGAGCGACCGCGTCAATCATTCTTTCGTTATCACTTCCAGGGGCGCCTCTCAGAGCTGAGCCACCTACGTGGACAGCAATTATGAATATATTATTTTTCTGACAGTAATCGACTATCCTTTTTAGACGAGCCTCTTCTGTTTCAACCGTTAAGCCTGAAGCCCCCATTCCTTTGAGGCTGGCGCCAATGGCAAAAATAATCGTTTTGTATGGTGTTCCCTTGGGATATTTGCTTAAATCAGTATAGACTTCAACATGAAATCCTGGACCAGATTCCCGATCAGCAAGACCGACACCGCTTTTAATTAGATCAACATCAGGAACGTCACAGTAATCATATTTTATGCCTGCTTCTTCCAGGATAATGTTAACAGTATTAACATCATTGCTTTGTCCGGCGGATGTAGTTAAGACAGGTAGACTGGCTTTGGGTATTTTAGTTTGAGCCCTAAGGGGTAAAATTAAAATAAACAAAATTATAATAGAAAAAAGTGTTAACCCCCAATATTTTTTGGCCAAAAATTTCATTTTTTGATCCTCCCTTTAACCAAGTTATTTATTCTGTAAGAAGAGATTTAAATTAAATTTTAAGGTCGCTTTTTATTTTACAATACTTTCTTCAAAAAGAACATCAAAAATCCTTATGGCTTTTCGCCACCATTCTGGATAGGCCGGCCGATTTCGATCCATAATTCTTTTTTCTGTATCATAAAATTTAAGATGATTAAATTTGACCAGAAGGTCATCGCCTAATTTCCACCAGGCCTCAACCACATTTTTGGCATTATTTAAACAATAGGCTGTCAGAAATTCAGAAGCTTTGGCTGGAGATTCCTTGTAAAGCTCAAGGGCTTTGGCTTCAATTTCTTTGGCTCTTTCAAGGGCTTCGCCTTCCCATTTAGCCTGAGCTTTTTTAACTTCTTCAAGGCCATAATTGTAGGCTACCTGAACATGAAAATCGACATAATCAAAAGCCCATCGCGCTGATTCCCGATTGAAAACCCAGTGATCGCCAATTTTAAAGGAATCAGGCATATCGGTTATCCCAGCATAAAAGGGCATATAGCAGGAGGTATCCTGAACGCCAAAGGCAATCCAGACTAAACCGCCAATGGGATTGGGCAGCCAACTCCGACACTGAGTTATTGTTGTATATTCAGCTCGAGGGTCGCAGATGGTTCTGGTGGTTCCAAAATAATTGGGATTAAGAAAAGGTCCTCCTCTTATACCTTTTACTCGATCAAATATAGTTCCTTGCGCCCTATCCCTGGTCATGGCCATGACATCCTGAAGGGAGATAGGGCGGTCAGGCTTGACCGAAAAAGGGAAGTCCATATTGGGAGTATCAGGGCTGAATTTCTGGGAAGGGGCTACAAGATCAAAAAAGCGCCACATTCTGGCTCTTCGGCCTTCAGTTGACTTGGCGCTTCCTTCAGCTGGAGAGTAGGCTCTTTTCCAGTTAAAGGGCTTGCCGCTTTTAGGATCATAAAGGCCCTGTTCAATAGCGAAGGAAATGACGTTAGGCGAAGCCATAAAATAATCGGAATTTTTTAGATCTATTTCACCAATTCGACTTTCATTGGGACAGACGCTTACATGATCATCGGGCACTCGCTGGGCACACCAGACGGCCCCGGGTTTCCCACTTTCAGGTTTCCAGAGGGGGCCCACGGGCATTATTTCGAAGACCCAGACCTCATTGGGATCATGGACACAGAGCATTTCTCCATCATCGTTATAGCCATAACCATATTTTTCAGCCAGAGAGCCCATGATTTTGATGGCTTCACGGGCTGTGCGGGCTCTTTCCATGGCAATGAGGGTGAGCATAGTAATATCGAATTTGGCACTGGGTGTGTTATTGACAAGCTTACGATGGGTGCCAATAGTTGATTCGCCAATGGCCACCTGATTTTCGTTAATATAACCAAACATGCCATGAATATAAGCATAAGTATGGGGAACTTCAGGAATTTCCAGTCCGGTAAAATCCTGTTTGTAAAGGTCCCATTTCAGTCCCTGTTCTGGCGGCCAGGTTTTATACTGATTAATATGGTATATTTTTCTTGTTTCGCCCGGCTTATGGTCGGAGGCAGGAACATAACGAAATGTCCAATCACAGATTCCGCAGTCGCAGGTATGGGTAGCCATAGTGGATCCGTCAGCCGAAGCTTTTTTCCCGACCATTATGACAGTACAAGCTCTATCAGGATTGGTTAACCAAGTTGAATCCTGCGATTGATCATCTCTTTCTGGCAAAGTAAGAATGACAAGGGAGAATATAGCCAAAACCAGGAAAAAAAGAGTTAAATTTTTTAGCCTCATTTTAAACTCCTAAATAATTTTTGAATTCAAAACGCCTAAAAAATTTTTAAAAAATTTATCTTAGAAAATTTGTTTCCGGTCTAAAATTTCAAATTAAAAAATTCTCATCAAAGGAAATTTGGGCCATATTTCAATTGAAATAAATTTTATCGGGAGAAACAGTTGAGGGGTTTACAAAATAATAACCTACGCCATGTTCGACAACTTCAGCATAGCGAGGCACATTGTGAATGACAATGGCGCGGTCGGGAGTACGCCTGGAATATTGTTTTAATAATTCAAGGGTTACGGAAAGATGCTGGCCAACTCTTTTGTCCATGGGCCAGCCGGTTTCATCATAGGGAACAAAGAGTTTTTTCTTTCGGGCCAGGCGAAGCAAAAAAGGGTCCCGACCATCAAGGAGGAGTCTCTCAGTTTTAGGGCCGGTTGGCTGGTCAAGAAAAGGAATGGGAGCTTCAAGAAGGAAGGGCATGGCCTCAGAATAATCGCCAATTTCCCGATGGGAAAGGCCTCTAAATTTTGGGGGTGAAGGTTCGACATGATTATCAAATTTTTCCATAGCCTTAACTGTTAGGGAAACCATTGTCGCCAGCTTGGCTGATTTTTCTGGGGCGACGATACAATTAGTCACTGGAAACATGGTTTCAGCCCCATGAATATCAATGACCAAATCAACTCTTTCCTGGCGGATTAGCTCCATGGCCGCAAAGGTTACCTGCTCCATAGGCAATCCATTAGGCCGACCTGGCCAGGTGCGGTTTACATTACGAGCATCAAGAAAGGAGAGGAGCTGTCGTTCGGGATAATGAATATAAACATCTGGATCGGGCCATTGATCAAGAGGTGAGGCTTCTCGATTACCCATTCTGAATTTCTTTTTTCCCCAGCTTGTAGGAATCTCAAAAAAGAGGGGATAGCCATCTCCTGGCCGAGTGAATCGGCTTGCACTATGATTAAATTGGGGAATAATGATTACCGTTCCTTTTTCAACCTGACCATTTTCAATGATAACCAGAGCAGTTAAAAGTCCTTCTGGCTCATTAGCATGAGTATTTCCCAGGATTAAAACCTTCCCTCCGGGTTCTTGACCTTCGAGAAAAAAAACCCAAGTGTCGGCCATACTTCCTTTTAAGGACGGCAAATAATGACTGAGCTTTAGTACTCGAGTGACCCCTGGGCCAGCGACTATTGGAATTTGATAATGACGATGGTGATAAAGCTGGAAACCAGAGATAGTTAGAATAATGACCAAAATAATAAGTAAAACAATTTTTATTCGAATCATTATTTAATCCTCAAAAGACGAAGGATCATTGGGATGAGGACGAGCAAATAAAGAATCAGGCGATCGACTTTCTTTTTTTCCAACCAAAAATTCCAGAAAATAAGAGCGGCAATAAAGGCTGTTATTAAATAATAGAAGGCCATTATTATTTTAAACATATTTTATATTCTCATTTATATTCCCAATTTATAATTCATTTCTCCTGATATTTTAGCCTACGCTCCATCGGACAAGAAAACTCAATTTATGGCTAAAAACGACCATGAGGACGCCTACAATGGTAATTACTATCCACGGTAACCAAGTTCTTCTTAGAAAGCTCCAATAGGAGCCTTCAAAATTCGAAACCATTACCGATAGCCGGCCGATAAGGGCGGTTGGTGGTAGACCATCACCAAGAGGCCAAAGGAGACTCAATCCCGAAATAGCTACTGTGGCATGATAGCCTAAGGAATCGAGATACCAAATTAGAGGTATACCTAAAATGGCGGCGGCGCCATAGGTTAAAATGCCCTCAGAAACGGGAATGATAACAGCTAAGAGGATAAAAAGAACAATGATAGGGATGCTGATTACAAGATAGGAAAGGAGGCCTCGAACTCCAGTTGCGGTCATTATCTGCTGCAACATGCCAATGACGACCATGGTGGCGATAAGAGGGAGCAATCGGGCCATCGTTTCTCGAGAGATGGGAAAAAAGGGAAGCTTTTTTGGGCTCGTAAGCCAAGCAATGATTGAGACTAAGAAAAACTCTAAAGGCAAACCAAGGACTGGCATTTTAAAGGGCCAGAGACGATAAGCGAGAATAAGCCCAAAAAGAACAATGAAAGGAAGAACCACCCGCCACCAGCTCATACCTAAAAAAGCCTCTACTTTTGCCAGTGTCACTTCGTCAGGACCATTTTTCTCTCTCTTCCAGCCCAGGGTGAAAATAGTAAATGTTCCAAGGAGAATAACCGGTAAGCCTAAGGGCAATTCGAAACCGACATAGGGAATAGCTGTTCCGGCACAGAGTACCATGGCCCAGATGTTAACGGGCGGGGCAGCGGCACTTAGACCGGCTAAAATGAAAAGAATGGCCGCTGTCCTAGGACGGGAAATTCCGAGATGCCTCAAGGCCGCAGCTACGGGGGCTCCGACTACAAGAAGCGACACACTTCCAGCCCCAGTCAAGGCGCCCGGAATAAGCACAATGATCATTAATACCAAAAGAGCTAACGGTCTTATTTTGCTCAAGGCTTTCATCGATGAATGAACTATATAGTCAATTCCGCCTGATTCCCTTAAGATGGTCATGAAAATTGTGGCTGTGGAAAAAACTAAAATAATGTCAAGATAGGTAAAGGAACCTTCGACCAAATGACGGAATATTTCTGACCAATGGGGAGTGGAGAAGAAAGCACCAGCTATTGCCCCAAAGAGAGCGGCGAAAAAAAGACTTAATTCCACTGAAAAATGTCGCCATTGGCCGATTAAATAGGCGACAATCATAACAATTAAAATGACAACAATTTGGCTAATCATTTTATAACTTTGGCTATGTTATTTTTATAAAAGAGGAAAGTCAAGAAAACAAAGAAATGATGGTCCAGGCAAAATTTATGTCATAATGAAAATGCTTTTTTTCAAGAAAAAAGATTAAAACAAGAAAAAAGATTAAAAGATAAAAATAATTACTTGAAAAAATTTAAAGAATTGTGATAGGAAAAAAAGAGGAAAAGATATGTTTTTGAAAAAAATTTTTAAAAAGAAGGAGAAGGAAGGTCAGCAGGAGGGTTGGCTTAAAAGAGCTCGCTCTGATCGACGCCGAGAACCAAGGATCGAAGAGGAAAAAGAAGTCATTCTAGAAATTGTCAATTCCAGAACTTTGGATGAACAGGAAAAAAAACAGATTTTAGCCAAAAGTCTTGATCTTTCAGTTGGGGGAATCAGGATTAAATCACCGGCTGAATTTCCAGCCGAATCCCTTATTCGACTTAGAATCCCCTCTGATCAACTGGGCAAATGGATTCAAGTTTTTGGCCGCATCAAGTGGATTAAAAAAATTGAATCTGAAAGGATAATTGAACTTGGTCTTGAATTTATTGATACCCCTCCCGAGGCCGTTCTTGATTTAATGGACCATATTTATCGCCCTCGAAAATGACGATTATCTTATCTGTTATCAAAATGAGTGAAATTAAGTGGAAGATGAAATTTAATTTACCTTATAATTTTAACTTTATTGGAAAAAACTGAATCGTCATTATCACTAAAATTCATTCGAGGAGAAACCAGATGGCTAAATTTAAATCCATAGTCCCATGGCAATGGGCGGCTTTGGTTTTGCTCAGAGTTATTATTGGCTGGCATTTTCTTTATGAAGGAATGGCCAAAATTTTTAATCCCTATTGGTCTTCAGCCAATTATTTGGTGGAAGCCAAATGGCTTTTTTCTGATTTTTTTACCTCGATTGTGGCTAAGCCTAATTGGCTTAAAATTGTCGACCTCCTTAATATTGGCGGTCAGATAGCCATAGGCTTAGGGTTAATAACCGGCTTTCTGGTAACCCCTGCCTGCCTCGCCGGAATTATTCTCCTTGCTCTTTATTATGTTGCCTCTCCACCTCTCATAGGTTTTAAATCATCTATGCCGGTTGAGGGAAGCTACCTAATCGTTAATAAGAATCTCGTTGAGCTTGCTTCCCTAATAGTTCTTTCCCTCTTTCCAACAGGCAGGGTAGCTGGATTAGACCGGCTTATCTTCGGCCCATTGAAAACGAAGGTTTCCAAGGAGGAATAGCTATGCCTGAAGAAAAAAATAATGTTAACCAGAAAAGTGGCAAGAAGATTAAACGAAGGGATATTCTTCTTGGCCTCTCCACGATTCCTTTTCTCGGTGGTTTTTTAGCTGCCTTTCTGGAAAAAAGAAAATACGAGGAGGGGAAAAAAAGGGCTATCCTGGATAAGCTGGGACTTTCCAGTGAGGCCCCGGCCATTCTTCCCGAAGGAGCTCTCAGGCGATCAAGCCAGGTCATAAGGTTAGGCATAATTGGAGCCGGAAGTCGAGGCGAGCATCTTTTGCGCTGTGCGGGCTTTGTCCATCCCAGCTGGCTAGAAAACCGAAGAAGGGCCGCAAAATTAAATCCCATGGATAAAAGCTTGGAAATTTTCCTTAACCAAGAGGATACTAATTGCCTTTTAACCGCTGTCTGCGACGTCTATGAACCAAGAGCCGAGAGAGCCCTGGAGGCCTCGAGACATGTTCTTCGCAATCGACAGGTGGTGGAGGAAAAGGGAGCGAAGAGGTATCGCCATTATCAAGATTTGCTTAATTCTCCGGAGGTAGATGCAGTCATTATTGCAACCCCTGACCATTTACATGCCCAGATGGCCCTTGATGCTGTCCAGGCTGGCAAGCACATTTATCTCGAAAAATGTATGACCCGAACAGCTGAAGAAGCGGTCAAACTTTACGATGCCGTTAAAGCCAGTCGAATTATTTTCCAGTTGGGTCATCAGCAGCGACAGCAGGAAAGCCACGCCCGGGCGCGAGAAATCGTTAGAAGAGGTTTGCTGGGCAAAATAACTCTTGTCGAAACCACCACCAACCGTAACAGTCCTGAAGGTGCCTGGCAGTATGAAATTCCCGAGGATGCTGGTCCCCATAACATTGACTGGGAACAATTTCTTGGACCTGCTCCCCGGCGTCCCTTCGATGTTTACCGCTTTTTCCGCTGGCGCTGCTGGTTTGATTATGGCACAGGCCTTTCGGGAGATCTCTTCTCCCATGAATTTGATGCCGTAAATCAAATTCTTGAGCTCGGTATTCCTAAGTATGCTATGGCTTCGGGAGGAATTTATTTCTTCGATGACGGTCGAGATGTCCCCGATGTTTTCCACGCTGTTTTTGAATATCCAGAAAGAGAATTAACTCTCATATATAGTGCTACTTTGGCAAGTGATTGTTCGCGAGGCCGAATTTTCATGGGCCATGATGCCTGGATGAATGTGGGCGAAACTCTTACCGTTATAGCTGATCCAGAAAGCACCCGCTACAAAGAATTATATTTAGAGCAGCTTATTGAACCCTCTTTGCCCATTTTCTCCTTCCGTCCAGGAGCTAAGGGGATAGATACAGTAACTTCGGCAAGTGAGCGTTATTTTGCTACCCGTGGATTACTTTATTCTTATAAGGAAGGTAAAAGGGTAGATATATCTCATCTCCATGTTCTTGAATGGCTTGATTGCATCCGGGAAGGTCGGCAGCCAAGCTGCAATATTGATCGTGGCTTTGAAGAGGCTATTACCTGCCATATGGCCACTGAATCTTACCTTCGCGGTCGCCGTGTCGAGTGGGATCCGATAAATCGACGGATAATCTAAAAAATTTTTTATGGGTCAGAAACATATTTTTAAAAAGGAGGGGAGATGGCGGTTAAATTTCGTTTGGGCATGATGATGTTTTTGCAATATGCCATCTGGGGCTCATGGTCGCCCGTTCTTTCTGATTATCTCATTAATAAGCTGGGGTTTAGTGGCACCCAAGTTGGTTTCATCTACAGCCTTTTGCCTTTGGCCACGATTATTTCCCCCTTTATCGGTGGCCAGGTAGCTGACCGCTATTTTGCCACCCAGAAAATAATTGCTATTCTCCAGTTAGTCGGTGGTGTTCTTTTGGTCGTTGGTTCAAGGCTTACCGATTTTTCCTCTCTGGCCGTTTTGATGCTGATTTATTGTTTGATCTATGCACCCACCTTGGCTTTAACCAATTCTATCGCATTCATTCATCTTAGAAATACGGAGCGTGAGTTTGGACAGATAAGGGTATGGGGTACTATTGGCTGGATAATTGCAGGTTTGCTTTTAGCTGGCTGGCGGGTGGCCTTTAAGTCTTTTGGCCTTGCTCCCATTGCTGGCGATACATTGCTTCTGGCCGGACTTTTCTCACTCATTATGGGTTTAACCTCCTTTTCTTTACCTCACACTCCCCCTAAAAAAGAGACGACAAAGCCTTGGGCCTTTCTTGAGGCTATGCGTATGCTCAAGGATAAGAATTTCGCTGTTTTTATAACCTTGGCTTTTATAGTCGCCACTGAACTCATGTTTTATTATGTTATGACTGCACCCTTTTTGACTTCAAAAAAAATTGGAGTTTCGAGCTCGGCGGTTTCAGGTGTGATGGTTATCGCTCAAATTGCTGAAATTTTTGTTATGGCGCTTCTTTTGCCTTATTTTCTTCCCCGCTTCGGGATTCGAACAACCCTTTTAATCGGGATTCTGGCTTGGCCAGTGCGTTATATTATTTTTGTCATTGGTCAACCTTCCTGGCTAGTCATAGCCTCCTTAGCCCTTCATGGATTCTGCTATGTTTTTTTCTTTACGGCTGCTTTTATTTATGTTGACCGAGTGGCTCCTTCTGATATTCGGGCCTCAGCCCAAAGTTTGATTACTTTTGCTACCATTGGAGTTGGTAATTATTTGGGTAGCCTTTTTGCTGGCTGGATTCAGTCTCTCTTTACAGGTCCAGAAGGAACAAACTGGCAGGCCGTTTTTACCGTTCCTGCTGTAATAACCATTATCTGTGCTTTTATCTTTTTACTCTTTTTTAAGGAAAATAAGATAAGTCCGTAATTTTGAAGGGGTGCTTAATATTGATCACCAATAATGATCATAAATGTTTAAAAGATGAAAAATTGAAAAGTTTTAATTTTATTTAAGGAGGGAGGAAAAATATGGGGAAAAAGAAAAGACTGGGTATTGGCATAGTAGGGGCAGGATTCGTTGCCCGTTTTCATATTCGTTCCTTTGTGGGTGTCCGAGATGCCGATATTCTCGGTATTGTCAGCCGCACAGAGAAAAGAGCTGAAGAAGCAGCTGCTTTAGCCCGTGAACTTGGAGTTGGTGAAGCGCGGGTTTATAAATCCATCACCGAGATGGTTGCTTCTCCAGAAATTGATGCTCTCTGGATCTGTTCCCCTAATTATACTCGCCTTGAAGTGATGGAAGAGATAACTGAAGCTGTTATTTCAGGTAAAGGTGAATTAATTGGGGTGGCCTGTGAAAAACCTTTGGGCCGTAATGTTAGCGAAGCTAAAAAGATGCTCGAATTAGCTCGAAAAGCCAATCTTTTAGATGGTTATCTTGAAAACCAAGTTTTTGCCCCTGCTGTTGTTCGGGGTAAGCATATTATTTGGCAAAGGGGAGTTCCCTTGACCGGTCGGCCCTATTTAGCCCGGGCAGCCGAAGAACACAGTGGACCTCATATGCCTTGGTTCTGGGAGGGGGAGCTTCAAGGTGGTGGGGTGCTCAATGATATGATGTGTCATTCTGTTGAGGAAGCTAGATTCATGCTTACTCCCCCTGGAAAAGACAGAAGCTATCTGAAACCAATAAAAATAACTGCCTATGCCCATTGTCTTAAATGGCAGCGGCCAGAATACGCAGCCATACTGAAAGAGAATTCTGGTGGTCAGACCGATTATCTTTCCCGGCCAGCCGAGGATTTTGCTCGCTCCGTCATCGAGTATCGTGATGAAGAGGGTAATCCCTTAGTGGTCGAGACAACTACTTCTTGGTGCTATGTTGGGGCTGGTCTAAGGTTGACGATGGAACTTCTCGGGCCGGAATATGCTCTTCAAATAAACACCCTAGATTCAAATCTTAAGGTTTTTTTCAGCCGTCGGGTTAAAGGTGAAGCTGGTGAAGATCTGGTGGAGAAACAGAATGCTGAGATTGGCCTGATGCCAGTTGTAGCCCAGGAAGAGGTGGAATATGGCTACGAAGCTGAAAATCGCCATATGGTTCGCTCATTCCTTGAAGGTCGTCGGCCAGAAGAAAACTTTTCCGATGGTTTGAATGTAACTGAGCTTCTTATGGCGGCCTATATGAGTGTAGAGCAGGAGAAGACAATTTCTTTTCCTCCCCCTGGGCTCGAAGATTTTATTCCAGCTGTGGCTCGAGGCAAGTGGAATCCAAGAAAATCAAGCTGAGAAACTTTTTGGGCCTTGAATAAATAATTTTTAATCTAATGAAACCATAAATTGAGGTCGGAGATTAGGGATTGAAAATAAAAGACGAAGTAAAGAGGTTAAAAATAAGAAAAGCGGGATTTGTCCTCAAAAACCTTGGGTTAAATTGAACGAAAAGAAAGAATTAATTATTTAAAGCATCTAAAAGGAGAGAAGAGAATATAAAAATAAGAAGTGAAAAAAATGGCCGTAAACCAAAGCTTTTGAGGAGGGGAAAATGAATTTAGTAAAAAGAAGAAAAAAAATAAATTCTAATCGGGAATTCTTTGGTTTAATCTACTTTTTTTTATCCTTTGTTTTCCTTGCTTTTTTTGTCTCGCCCATAAATCCATTTACTTTATTTTTTAAAAAGGAGGCTTCTGGGATTGAAATAATCAGGACGAAACCATTTCCTCTTGCCCTGCAGTGCTGGTCCTTCAGGGAATTTTCTTTTTTTGAAACCATAGAGTTCGCCCGCAAGCTTGGAATCAAGTATTTACAGGCCTATCCTGGTCAGATTTTATCTAAAGATAGGCCAGAATTAATTTTTAATCATAATTTAAAATTGGAAGATTTGAAGCTTGTTCAAAGTAAATTAAGGGAAGCTGGAGTAGAACTTGTGGCTTATGGTGTAGTTGATTTAGGTCAAACAAAAGAAGAAAAAATCAAAGTGTTTGAATTTGCCCAGCGTCTTGGAATTCAGATTATCGTAGCAGAGCCAGCTGAAGAGGATTTTCCTGAATTAGAGACTCTGCTTAGGCAATATAATCTAAGCCTAGCAATCCATAATCATCCAGAGCCTTCCCGCTATGCCCGGCCAGAAAAAGTTTTAGCCATTTTGAAAAAAACAGGGGAAAGAATTGGGGTTTGCGCCGATCCCGGCCATTGGATGAGAGGAAATATCAAGCCGGTGGAGGCACTTCGACTTCTTAATGGTCGAATTCTCGATGTTCATCTTAAAGATAGGAGTGATTTTGGGGTTGGCGAAAAGGTGGAGGATGTTCCGCCAGGAAAGGGGAAGCTCGGATTGAAGGAATTTCTGGAAGAATTGACCAGGCAGAACTACGCCGGTTTTTTGACCCTTGAATATGAAAATGAAAGGGAAGCCTTCAATCCTTTGCCAGCAATTGAGGAAGCGATTAATCTAATCAACCGGAATACTTACTTTTACGGATATGAAGAGCTTCTTTCAAGAATCAGAGGAAAATACAGCAAGCATGGCTGGAATCATTACGGGCCTGGACATTTTGAACTGGATGAGAAGGAGGGTATTTTGAAATCTGTTGGGGGCATGGGGCTTCTCTGGTACAGCCGGAAAAAATTCAGCGATTTTATTCTGGAACTGGATTATAAATGCTCAGACCGAAAAACCAACTCCGGGATTTTTCTTCGAGTACCTGAGGTTCCCACAAGCGACGATTATATTTATCATTCCTTTGAAATTCAGATTAATGATGCCGGTGAAGGAATTCATAAGACCGGCGCCGTCTATGATGCTGTCGCCCCAGCCAAAGATGCCTTCAAACCGACAGGCGAGTGGAATCATTTCAAAATAATTTTTCATGGTAATCGGCTTCAAGTTGAATTAAATGGAATTCAAATTATTGATTGGCTAGCCGAGCCGAAAGGCAAGGTCAAAGATTTTGCCTCTGAAGGTTATATTGGGCTGCAAAATCATGACTGGGATTCCTCGGTTTATTTCCGCAATATTTTTATTAAAGAAATAAAATAAATTTTAATTTCATGTTGTTTGAAAAATTATAAATTTTATAGAAAGGGTTTATGATCTATTTCCATCTTGATTAATTTTTCTCTATTGATTTTTTGTCGAAGCGAATTCTTGGACAGCCTTATTTTTAGTTGACCCCTTTAATAAGACATTTTAAATTCAAAGAAGAAAAATTAGAATAATAGTCTTAGCCAGGTAGCAAAAAATGAAACCTTTCAAGTATTTTGAGAAAATTGTGATCCGGGTGCTTATGGTGATGATGGCCGTTGTCCTTTTATTAGCGACAGTTGACCTGGGATATTTAATAATAATTGATATTATTCGGCCACCCATTTTTCTTCTTGGAGGTTAAAGACCTTTTAGATATTTTCGGTCTATTTTTGTTAGTGTTGATTGGAATAGAATTATTGGACACAATTAAAACCTATCTCTTTGAGCATCTTATGGGAAACCCCTTTTGAGCCAAGATGGGCAGAAGCTATTTGTTAACCGTTCAAGGGAATATTTGATTGAAGTTTTAGACATTGACCAAGCCCAAATTATAAGGCGTTTTAATCGCGATTACCCATCGATTAAGCATGTTGAAGAGGCCTGGGAAAAGGAATTTAGAAAAAGATATGATTTTCCAGAGATAAAATATGAAATTGACATTGATGAGTTATGGCCAGCCGAACGCTTTCTCTGGGTTAAAACATCAACCGCTGATAAGAAAAAAGGCGATCTCTTCGATGTCTTTAATGAAAAGGGCCAGTTTATCGATAGCTTTTACCTCGGCCTGAAAGGCAGGCTCCTCGCCATTGCTAATAATTTTCTCTATCTTCTGGAAGAAGACAAAGCCGACAATCTCTTTTTAAGCAAATATAAAATTATTGAATAATTAAATGCCTTATTTCAATGTAAAGAGGAAACAAAATTTTCACAGGCGATTTGCTTTTCCTGGATTTAGATAAAAATTCTTCCTCTGCTTATTTTATTTATCCTCTTATCGGTAAGTATTTTCTTGTCCTCTTCCAGCTCTTGAGCCTATTTTTAAAAAGTTGCAGGGACGCATCCTCCAAGATGAATGGCATTGAAAAGAAACTTGAACGTTCCATGGGGCTGACCGCGGAAAAGAATTTCCGGGCCAAAAAGGTAGAGTTTTCCTTTATCCACCGAGGCCTCAAGAATCGCCACACTTCCCTGAAGATAGCCCTGGCCATGGGCCCAGCCAGACCTTAAAGGTGTTGGGGAGTCAAACCAAGCGACAGGAATGATATTTTTCAGCTGGGCTTCAGGTAAAAGGCGAAACGAGGGGCTATTGTCAAAGAAAACATCAACTAATTCGGGTAATCCATAGGCCAGGGGATGAAGATTGTTAACTCTTACCTGGAGGATAGAGCCAGGAATATAAAATTTCTCTCTTGGCAGACGATTCTCTGTTCCATCAGGAAGTTTTTCGACTAAGGCATCAGCTATGGGCAATCGCAGATGATAAGCCAGAGAAGTTGAAGAACCTATGGTAATTATTGTGCCCCCCTCTTTGAGGAAAGCTGCCAACTGGGGAATTGTCTTTTCAACAGTAATCCGGCCGACTCTATCACGATATTCAGGTGGGATCTGATCGAGAGCTGGTTGGG
>CALLJL010000016.1 GCA_938092135.1 uncultured bacterium | reverse complement strand
ATGTGGCCAGCCAATGATGAGGAGATAACCAAGGTTCTCTGGTATAATGTTGAAAAAGCTCTCTATGAAAACACCAACACCTGGTTTTTCTCCGGCCGGCCCCATTTGAATGCAGTTCTGCAAGCCCAATATTTCAATGATAATCTTTTGGGCACTTCCCATGAAATAAAGATTGGCTTTGAAATAGACAATAACCAGACTGATGCAGTTGGTGGATATCCCGGAAATATGTATATTTATTACAATTACAACACCGTGACGGTGGATTGGAATGGCGACGGCAGAAGAGATATTGTTAAGCAGGATTTTGGCGTTGATCTGCGTCGGGTTTATTTCAACCGTAGCCGCATAAGGTCGGTGAGCGGGGCTGACCGCTATGCCTGGTATTTCAGCGACGTCATCACCTGGAAACGTTTCAATTTTAACCTCGGCTTTAGATGGGACAAAGTTGATAGTTATATTAAAGAAAGGACCTATCGTAGCCTTTTTCTCGAGGACACGGATCTTTACTGGTATGACAATTATTACGAAATAATCAATAAGGCGATGACGCCGGAGACAGCCCAAAAAATCGCGGCTTTGCTGCCGGATCAGGTTTGCCCGCGGGTTGAAAGACCAATCCGTTTCCTCTCCTTCTCACCGCGAATTGGCCTTACCTTTGATATTTTCGGCAATGGCAAGACCATTGCTAAACTGGCCGCAGCTCTTTATCCTGGCGGGGCTCTCGGTGCGGGTTACTGGGCACCTGGCGGGCTTGGCGGCTCCATCAATTTCTACTGGTGGGATAAAAACGGTGATAATATCATTCACTGGGATGAACTTTACTGGGCGGCTTATACTTCAGCCCGAACAGCTTACAGAGCTTTTGATGATAAAGGAAACTTTGTCGGCAACTGGAAGCGGGAATTCGGATTGATGTGGAGCGGCTTTGAATGGGAGGACCCGGCGAAATTAGTTCCCTCTTATTATACAGTGGATAAGAACTGGAAATACCAACGTAATTTTGAGCTTTTTGCAGCCATCGAAAGAGAGGTTCTGCCCAATTTTGGTGTTTCCTGGCAATTTACTTTCCGGCGCTATGACCGCTTTACTTGGGAGCTTGCCTATTACCCCAAAATCAACCATATTCGTAGCAAGGACGATTACATGGTTGCCGGCATTGTTCCCGCTTCCTTCGTTGATCCAACAACGGGTAAAGTCATTAGCACCAAAGACGCTGCTGGCCGGGAATGGTATGTCCTTAAACCCGGACCGACGGGTGAAAGCACCAATTATACCTACGTAACTAACTATCCCCCTTGCCGCTACAACATCTATTACGGTACCGATCTCGTTTTCAATAAACGGCTTTCCAATCGTTGGATGCTCAACGGTTCTGTAACCTGGCAAATGGTGAAAAGGTACTATGGGGACAAAGGATATGTCAATCCCAATAACATGTGGGCGCTCGAAGGTAAAATGTATGGCTTTGATATGGGCGGCGGTTCAGGAAAAGTCAGTGTTCCCATGTTCTCGCGCTGGCTGGTTAAACTTTCTGGACTCTATCAGCTTCCCCTTGGCTTCAATGCTTCCTTCACCCTGAGTGGCCGGGAAGGTCACTTTATCACTGAATCCTTCGTCATTTATGACACAACTTTACCTAACCCAAGAAGCCAGAGCGCCACTATTTATATGACTTACTGGGATCAGAGAACCACTACCCCTAATGTCTGGATTCTCAACCTGCGGTTAGAGAAATCTATTCGTTACGGCGATCGGGGCCAAATGATTTATTTCTCGGCTGATGTTTTTAACGCTTTAAATAAAAACACTCTTCTTCGTCAGTATGCAATCGACTATGGTACTTACTACGTTAATGACGGCCGATACACTCCGCCCAGCCCAACTTCAGGCAAACCGAATGAGGTTCTCAATCCCAGAGTAGTCAGGTTCGGAGTGCGCTTCCAGTTTTAATTCTGATTTCAGAATTTAAGTTCCCCCCTCCCCCCTGGGGGAGGGGGGTTTTGTTTTTAAAGGAGATTCTTTTAAAATTTTTTAAGAAATTTTTAGGTAAAACGAATCAGATTTTTTGGCTCCTTTTTAAAAAAGGCTTAAACTCTGGCTTTTGATTTTATCCTAGGTTAAAAATTAGGAGGAAAATAAAATTTCTTTGCCTTAAAAAGAGGGACAACTCGAAAGTCCTTATTTAACCAATCTTTTATTGAAAGCTTTTTCTGAAATTTTTTTAAGATAAAGGGATATTATTTTTCGGGCCTTGAAAATTCTTTTCTAACCAAAATAGGATATTTTGGCCGACCCAATCAATTTTTTAAAGAGAGGCGTCTTCATCATTTTCTTCATTTCATTGAATTGCCGCAGCAATTGATTGACTTCATGGACAGGACGGCCACTTCCCCTGGCTATTCTAATTCGACGCCGGCCATCAATTATTTTAGGATTTTGCCTTTCCTCTAGGGTCATCGAATTTATGATTGCCTCAAAATGAATCAGCTGCCGATCGTCAAGATGAAGGCGCGATATATTTTTAAAAGGCCCAATGCTGGGCAATAGGCTTAAAAGCTGAGAGAGGGAACCCATCTTTCTTAACTGGATCAACTGTTTTCGAAAATCTTCAAGGGTAAATTCCTCCTTCTGCAGACGCCTAGCCAGTTCTTCCGCTTCCTTTAGATCAGCCTCCCTTTCAGCCTTTTCAATCAAACTTAAAACATCTCCCATACCTAAGATTCTTGAAGCTAAACGATCGGGATGAAATACTTCCAACTGATCATATTTTTCACCTACGCCCATAAAAATTATTGGCTTCCCAGTCACCGTTACAATGGAAAGAGCGGCTCCGCCGCGGGCATCGCCATCCATTTTGGTTAAAATCACTGAGGTTAAGCCAATTTTTTCGTCGAAAGCCTGGGCACTCCGAACTGCATCCTGGCCGGTCATAGCATCGCCTATAAAGATAATTTCATCGGGCCTAAGAATACTTTTCAACATCTTCAATTCATTCATCAAATCTTCATCGATGTGGAGCCTCCCAGCTGTGTCGAGAATAAGCGGATCAAAATAGCCCTGTTTCGCAAAAAGCAAAAGTTCTTCCAAGGCCTTTTCTGGTTGTTTCATCTTATCAGTCTTAATTTCATAAAAAGGCAAATTCAACTCGGAGGCTATCATCCGAAGTTGCTCCTGGGCGGCCGGTCTTTTTAAATCAAAGGAGGCTAAGATTGGCCTTTTACCTATTTTCCTTAAATAAAAGGCAAGTTTGCCACAGGTGGTGGTCTTACCACTTCCCTGTAGGCCCACAAGCATAAAAATTGAGGGCGGGGAGGTGCTAAAGGCCAGGCTTTTAACTTTCCCTCCCAGAATAGCTTGAAGCTCATCTCGGACAATTTTGATCGTTTGCTGGGCCGGGGTAAAGCTTTCCATCACCTTTTGATCTAGTGCTTTTATCCTTATTCTTTCTATAAAATCCTTAACCACCAGATAATTGACATCCGCCTCAAGCAAGGCCAGTTTTATCTGCCTAAGAGCTTCAGCCATATTTCTTTCGGTAATCTTGGCCTCTCCCCTCAGATACCTCATTACTTTCTGGAGCTTATCAGCTATCTGCTCAAGCATGTCTTCCTCACCTACCTTCTAGATTATTTTAGTCTCTATCATCTTAAAGGAGATTAAAGGAGAGGTCAATTATGACTCTACCTATTTTTATAAGCTTAAATTCAAATTTTTGAATTTCTATTCGTCTTTTTGAATTTAACCCTAATAGTCCATTTTATCAGAGGTTCAGAAACAATGAAATTCTTCTGCCATTCTAGAGTAATAAAAATTCAAATTTTTGAATTTTTATCATTATCTTGCATCTTCTCTGATTTTTTGAACTTTTAATTATTTTATTTCTTCCTTTATTTTCAATAATTTAGACTAAAAAAAGAGAGCCTGAAGCTTGATAGATTGGCACATTATTTGCTGTTAAGTTACGTAAAATTGGACGAAAGGAGGTGAAATAAAGAGAGGGAAGAGCTAAAAAATAAATCGGAAGAAAATTTAAGTAAAGGATAAGTAAAAAAACAAAAAAGGAGGCAAGATGAAAAAAATTTTATTAGCCTCAATTCTTAGTCTCCTTTTAATTCTCCCCGCTTCAGCCCAGAAAGGAAGGGGGAATATTTATTGTCTGATCGTCGATTCTGAAGGCAACCCTCTTCCTGGGGTAACGGTTACCTTAACCGGATTGACCCTGTCTCCAATTACCATGGTCAGCAACGAAGAAGGCCGAGTCCGTTTTCTAAATATTGAACCGGGTGAAAATTATGAAATTAAGGCTGAGCTGCAGGGATTTAAGACCTCAATTAGTAAAGGCGTAATTGTTAACGCTGGATTAAATACAGATATAAAAATTGTAATGGAAATTGGAAGAATCGAGGAAGAGATTACCGTTGTGGCCGCAGCGCCGGTAGTTCAGCCCAAGAAAGTTCAGGTTACCAGCACTGTAACTATGGCCCAGATCCAGCAGTTACCCACAGCCCGAGACCCCTGGGTTATTCTTCAGCTTCAACCCGGCATTCAGGTTGACCGGGAAAATGTCGGAGGCTCTGAATCGGGTCAGCAATCCACCTGGCAGGTTCGGGGAACTACTTCCAATGAATGGAACCTTGATGGCGTTAATGTCACCGACCTCAGCGCTGGTGCTTCTCCTGGCTACTGGGATGTGGATATGTTTGAAGAGATAAGCATTACCACCGGTTTGGTGGATATCGAATCCCGCTATGCCGGAACTTCCATCAATCTCGTCACCCGCCGCGGAGGAAATCTCATCAGCCTGGCCGGCCGTTTCTATCTCACCGATGAAAAATTCCAGAATAAAATTTCTCCTGAAAGAATTGCTGAGCTTGGAGTCCCTGGTTATAACCGGGTTATTGAAATCAAGGACTATGGCTTCAATCTTGGCGGTCCGCTGATAAAAGATAAAATCTGGTGGTGGGGGGCTTGGGGTAATCAGGACATAAAAACCACCGTTATAACTGGCGTCCGTGATGACACCATCCTTACCCAGATTGCTTTTAAACTGAACTTCCAACTCCTGCCAAATAACCGAGCCGAATTTATGATTCATGCAAGTGATAAGGAAAAATTTGGCCGAAGTTCCTCCCTCAACTTCCCTCCTGGCTGGAACCAGCATGGTAAATACCATTTCGGTAGCCCTATATACAAATTCCAGGATGATCATATGTTTGGCGATAAGCTCTTCCTTTCAGCCAAGCTCGGCTATACCGACCAAGGTTTTGGCATG
>CALLJL010000015.1 GCA_938092135.1 uncultured bacterium | reverse complement strand
TAATGCCCTCAATCATCACACAATTAACCGAAAATATTCTATCAGCTACGGAACTTACTATGTAAATACCGGCCAATATACACCGCCTTCGCCAACATCAGGCAAACCTAATGAAATTCTCAACCCCAGAGTCGTCAGATTCGGCGTCCGCTTCCAGTTCTAAAATCTGATAGAATCAATCGCCCCCCTTCCCCTTTTCGGGGGGAGGGGGGCTTTCTTTATTGTCAATTTTATTCGAAATGCCTTTGGGTGATAAAATTAGCTAAAAACAAAAGCTAAAAATAGGAGCTGGTTATATTTAAAATTGCCATAAGATCCAGGTTTTTTATATTAAGTATTATCTTTAAATCTAAAAACCATCTTTTTAAGATCTATATTTAGCTACAACATATTTAGTTACCATGTTTATATTTTTACCAATTCATATTTATGTACAATGTTTATATTGTTTATATTTCGCTAATTTATTTTCATTTGTTTTAAGTACCATCTTTTAAATTCCCCAAAAAATTAAAAGCTTCTTGGTCTTAGCTAATTAACTTAAATTTTTGTTTACAATCGGAATTAACTTCAAGAAACAAGTTTTATTTTGAGGATGCGGTCAAGGCGAAAAGTCCGTTCGGCCTGTCGTTGGAAACAAAAAGCCCTTAACCCCTCGAAAGTCTTTCCCTTATATTCCATAAGCTCAAGGGAAATTGGTCGAATTCGCCGCCGCGATTTGGTATCATCGGGCTTAAGATAAACAATCTCAATCTCTTTCTTTTGAAATAAGGCTTGATTAATAAGGGACTTCTTCTCTTTTTCTGAAAGTTTCTCTTCGGCTTTCTGGTACTGAAGCCGGGTTAAAAAGCGAACGATTTTATAATCGAGTAGAATGTGTTTTTTCTGAATAGGCCTTCTCAGAATAATCCCTTTTAGGCTCGTACACCGGCTTAGAGCCACATAAACCTGTCCAGGGGCAAAAGCGCCTCTGCCGATGTCAATAATAACTCGGTCAAAGGTCTTGCCTTGACTTTTATGAATGGTCACGGCCCAGGCCAATTTAAGGGGATATTGTTTAAATTTACCAACAATTTCGGTTTCAATTCTTTTCTTTTTTTCATTGTATTTGTAATGGAAAAGTTCCCAGGTATAAGGTTCAACCTCCACCTCCTCCCCATCTTGAAGCTCAACCACAATTAAGTCATGGCCATGGCGCTTTTTCTGAATTGAAGAGACGCGGCCAAGGGTACCATTAACCCAGCGGCCATATCGGTCATTGTTGACCAGCATCACCTGGGCCCCTTCTTTGAGCTCAAGAATTTCATCGGTGGGTAAGGAAGAGCGATCAAACTTTTCAAATTCACCTGAGAGAAATCCCTGATGAATCCACATCTTTCCAGGAAGTGCCTTAAGCTTTTCTTGATTGTGAGCGAAAGCCAGATCATTTGTGCTAGTAAGAGTAATATAAAATTCATCGTCAGCTGGCCTAAAATCTGGGTCGACTCTCTGATTAAGACGTTCTAAATCTTCTTCCGATACAGTCCGGTTGCGAATAGCATTAAGCAGCTGGATAAAATCTTCATCGCTCTGCCGGTAAATTTTTTCAAGTTCAACAAATTCAAAGCAAAAATCAGGATGATTAAAAACTCGGCTTGAGAAAAAATAAGGAGACTCATATCCCAAAGAAAATATCTCTTTCTCCTTAGAAGTTACAACCGGAGGCAATTGATAGAGGTCGCCAATAAAAATCATTTGAAGATGGCCAAAGGGTTTTTTCCTGTCACGGCCATTGAGCCTCAGAAAAAGGTCAATACAATCCAATAGATCGGCCCTGACCATAGAAATTTCATCAATTATTAGGCAATCAAGGGCCTGGTAGAGCTTGGCTTCAGAAAGAGAAACTTTAGCCACCTTATCTAAGGTGACATCAGGTTTGAAGCCAAAAAAAGAATGGATAGTCTGGCCACAAACATTGAGCGCAGCCACTCCGGTCGGGGCAAGAACGGCCACTTTTTTAGCTGTCTTGAAACGAAAATATTGAAGGAGAGTCGATTTACCTGTTCCTGCCCGACCAGTAATAAAAACATGATTTTGGGTATTTTCCATCAGATTGAGAGCTTCCTGAAACTCAGGAGAAATTTCGATTTTTTCAGCCATCAATAGAATATCTTAATCTATTCACGATTATAGTTAAAAGAGGTTCTCATTTCTTTCGATTTACCCGGGCATAAGGTAATTTCTGCATGAAAATTTCAATTTCATTCCTTTTAAACTAATAATTACCCTTTCCCAACTCTTGTTTTATCTTAATTTATATGCCAATATTTAATTATGATTTATAAAAAAAGAAGTCGAAGAATTAATGTCTTCAAAATTGAATTGATTATTTTTTATGTGGGCCTTTCTATCCTTTTTGGCTATCTCTCTCTTTTCTTATCAGCCTGTACACCCTCAAAGCCTAAATCCAAGCCTGACCGGCAGAAGGATCCTCAATACCATTATGAAAAGGCTGTCGTCGCCATGAGATATGAGCTTCCTGATATGGCCATCGATTTTCTTCAACAGGCTATCGCCTTAGACGCCAATCATTACCCTTCCTATAATCTTCTCGGCGTTATTTACCATAAAAAGGGAGATTATGAGGCGGCAGCTAAGGTCCTCTCGAGGGCAACTGAACTTAAGCCAGATTCAGGGGAAGCCCATCACAATTTGGGGGTTGTCTATCAAGATATGAATTTATTTGAAAAGGCAGAGCAGGAATATAGAAAAGCCATCGATCTAGGCTACGATCCATCCATTTTTCTTTTGGCTCGCCTGCTTCTGGCCATGAAAAAATATGATGAGGCTATCGAATGGGGCCTGAAAGCTGCGCAAGTTGAGCCAAAAAATCCAGCTATTTTTAATCTTCTCGGCGTGGCCTCAAATGAGAAAAAAGATTATAAACAGGCTCTCAGCTATTTTCAAAAAGCCATGAATCTTAATCCTGACGACCCCATAATTTGGATCAATTTGGGAATTGCCCATTTTAATAATGGCGAAAGGGACCGGGCCAAGGAGTTACTCGAGAAAGCCCTGAGCCGGCTTAAAGACCAGGCTCTAATCGACAAGGTAAAATCGTGGCTTGAACAAATAAAGCTTCACCCTGATGCTTCACCCCTTTAGCTGATTCAACCTAATTCATTTCCCTTGGCTGAAATAATTAAAAACTTTAAAGCTCTTTGGTTGAAATCAGAGACAAAATAGACCAATAATCAAACTCAATTATAATTGATTTTAATAATTATTTTTTTATAAGAAACTTGAGAAACTTGAAATTAAGGAGAGGGTCAATGAGGATAATTGAAATTGAAACTAGATCAAGAGAAGAGCTTATTGATATAACCTCTTTAATCGCTCGAGAAGTTCAAGCAATGGGAATAAAGCAAGGAGGAATTATTATTTTTGTTCCCCATACGACTGCCGGCTTAATTATCAATGAAAATGCCGATCCCTCAGTAAAAAGAGACATTATTATGGCCTTAGGGCGCATGGTTCCTGATAGTCTTCCCTATACCCATAGCGAAGGCAATTCACCGGCTCATGTTAAAGCTTCTCTCTGTGGGCACTGCCTTTACATTATCATAAAAGAAGGGAAGCTTTGTCTCGGAACCTGGCAGGGAATAACCTTCTGCGAATTTGATGGACCACGTCGGCGCCGGGTCTTCCTCTCAGCTATTAGCTACTAAAAGAAATTGGAACGACAAGAAAATCTAAAAAACCAATCTATTTCTGAATAATTTTTTATGAAAAGTTAAATTTGCTTCTTTCTTATTAAAAAAGTTCGAAAGATCTTTGCTCTTTATCAAAAAAGAGGAAAGATATTTTTTAAAAAACCACTTTCTTCTCTACTTTGCTTGCTATGGAAAGGAAATTATCAAGGGGAAGAGATTCAATTTCGCCAGCATCACAGAGGGAGGGAATTCTTGGATCTATCGGTACGCGGCCCAAAAAACTGATTCCCAATCGGGCAGCCATTTCTTCACCCCGACCTCGGCCAAAGATTTCGTAGGCGCGACCACTTTCTGGACAAACAAAATAGCTCATGTTTTCGATCAAGCCCAGAAGGGGAACCTTCATTCTCAAAGCCATCCAGGCTGCCTTGCGCACAACCATCTCAGCCAGTTCCTGAGGAGTGCTGACTAGTACAACCCCAGAAAGGGGAAGGGCCTGCATCACCGTGAGAGAAGCATCGGAAGTTCCTGGCGGAAGATCAATTAATAACCAATCCAATTCCCCCCACAAAACATCGCTCCAGAATTGCCTAATAGCCGAACTGATGAGAGGTCCTCTCCAGATAACAGCTATATCTTCTTCAGGCAGCAAAAGGTTTATTGACATAATTTTTATACCCTTTTTGCTTTCAACAGGTTTAATTCCCATAGGACCGCCTGAAGGCCTTTCTTTAAGACCAAACATCTTGGGAATGCTCGGTCCCGTAATGTCTGCATCCAAAATGCCTACACTCTGCCCCTTTTCTCTCAAAGCCAAAGCCAGAAGGGCAGAAATCAACGATTTACCGACCCCACCCTTGCCACTCATAACAGCAAGGACATGCGCAATCTTATTAAAAGGTTCAGCTACTCCCTGCTTCTGACTGCCAATACCAATCCGTCGCCTTTCCTCATCGGTCATTTCAGTCATTTCTATTTCCACCTCTTCCACCCCTTCCAAAGAAAGAACAGCTTTCCTTGCTTCCTCAGCAATTTGTTCTTTTAAGGGACAGCCAGCAAAAGTTAAAGCTAGTTGAATTTTTACTCTGCCTCCTTTTAGATCAATTTGCCTAACCATTCCGAGATCCACAAGATTGCGGTTAAGTTCAGGGTCAATAACCTGAGTTAGAACTTCCTTTATTTTTTCTTCTGTAAGCAATTTTCCCTCCTTAAAAAATTAAATTATATTCTAACATAAATTAAATAAAAGCATGGAAAATTAATAGAAAGAAAGTAATGGCTTCTCTTATCTGACTATTTTGATCAATGTTCCAGAGGAAGGAATAACCTCAGGTTCTAATTTATTCATAATATTTAATTGAGGCCAAAGATTTCTGGGTACATTTTCCTTTTGAAAAATCTCCTGAAGTTTCTCTTTTCCTGAGGCCCGAACAATATGAATTCTCAGGGGCTGGCGATTTAAATAAGCTTGGTCCTTGAGTTCGTCAAAAGACTGGATCATCCTTTTAAATCTTTCATCATAGGCAGGATAATTTCGCCAAGGCGCAAGGCCATAAAAGCTAAAAATGTATTCTCCATAGCGGATTAAACTCAATCTCAGGTAAAGGGCTTCTCCTTCATTTGATTCAACTAAATAATAGGTATGATAGGAAGGAAAATTAGGCGTCTCCACTTGATCTTCTCCGAGCAATTTTGTTCCTTTAAAAGTGGATATTTTTCTGGAAGCATAAGACGCTAAATTCTCGGAACTCTTTTCTACCATAAGAACGAGGGCGGCCTGACCATCCTTAGATGAAAGCCTGACCTGGGAAGCTGTATTTTGAACCTGCCAGTCTTCAGGAATTGAAAAAACAAAGCGAAGTTGGGGATGAAAGAATCTTCCTTTTTCGATAAAGCCCTGTCGGGGGTCATCACCGAAGACAAGCCCTTGAATTCTCTGGAGATATAAATTCTGATTTACCTTAAGCTTGGCATCTTCTTCAGTTATCATTGCCTTGACTCTCTCTATCCGGTCTTTGGTCAAAGGGTGAGTCGAAAGGAAGCCAGGCAAAGGCCGGCCACCGGAAAGATCGCCCAGTTTTTCAAGGGAAAGAAAGAAGTCAATCATAAAAACGGGCGACCAACCTGCCCGACGAGCGTAGGCAACCCCGAGGCTATCTGCCTGATATTCGTCATCCCGACTATATTTAAGAAAAAGCAGCTGAAGACCAACTCCGGCCAAACCGGCTATATCAGCCAGCCTTTTATCAATGGCGCTAACAACAGCTAAACCAGTCTGGACCAGAATCATCTGACTCATCCTTTTGAGACTATGTCGGGCGCTGATGTGGCCCAGCTCATGGCCGAGGATCGTAGCCAGTTCAGCCTCATTGGAAATCAAAGCTAAAATGCCCCGGGTGACGTAAACATAGCCACCAGGAACAGCGAAGGCATTAATAACGGGCGAATCAAGGATAGCAAAATGATATTCAAGATCAGGGCGGTGAGTATGGGGAACAATTGCTTGGCCAATTCCATCTAGGTAAGAGATAAGCTGTGGATCTTCAACTAAACCATAATGCGCTTTAATTTCAAGATCAGTCTGTTGACCAATTGCTTTTTCCTGAGAAGTTGAAATCAGGCTAAGTTCTTTCTCTCCCGTAACTGGATTAACTGCACAGCCTAAAAAGATGAAAGGCAGGCCTGCCAAAAAAAATACAACAATTTTTGTTTTCATTTCCTTTTTCTTTGATTTTCTTTAAATTATATAAAAGGAAAAATCTTTTTCCCACTTAAATAAAATAGCTTTCTTTAATCTTGTTCTTCCTTGTTTATTATAAATTTAGATTCAAACCCTCTCTTTTAAAATAGAAATTTTAGTTTCCTATTTTAAACCCAAAGTCTTATTTTGGCAATCTTCAGATCAAAATCTTTAATTAAAGCTTAAGTCGAGTCGGAGGATAGGTCTATTCCATATGAAAGCAGAGCCTGGACAAGATCAGTTTCTGGTCGATAAAGAATCGTCGCCAGGCCTAAAGTCTCAGCCGTTCGGATATTTTCCTCTAAATCATCAATGAAAAGCGCTTCCGGAGGTTCAACCTGAGCAGCCTGTAAGGCAAGGCGATAAATTTGTGGATGAGGCTTCATTAAACCAACCTGGTAGGACAAAACTAAGGAATCAAATATCATGATTTCAGGAAAACGTTGCTGAATAAAGGAGAAACGAAGGCAATCAGTATTAGAGAGAAGAATTAGACGATAGCGGTTTTTAATTTTTTTTAGAATTTCAATGACCGAATAATTGGGAGAAAAAACATCACAATAAGCCTCCTGGAAAGCCTCAAAGGTCAAATTAGCCTGGGTGAGATTGATTACCTTTAAATAAAATTCCTGAGCCGAAATCTGTCCTGTATCGAAAAGTTCAATTAAATCAAAATGATCCCGAACCCTCTGTCTGATCTCCTCTTCATCGAGAGAAGAAACCTGGCTTAAGCGCCGATAAAATTGACGATTATCAAACCAAAGAACAACCTGGCCCATATCGCTGATAATAGCTTTTATCATTGAAGCCTCAATAAAAAGAAAAAGTAGAAATTTAAAAATTAGAAAGTTAATTTATAGCAAAAGAAATAAAAGAGCTCAATGAAAAAACTAGGAATTTTACCTTGTGCCTCTCATCTAAAACATTTTGGTAGAATTACCTATCCTAAATTTTTATTTTTCTATTTTATAAACTAGCGCTTCACTGCCATCGGGCAAAAGCCACTTTTTCCAAAGGAAAAAAGATGGATATTTTCTTTCTTCCGCCAGCCAAGCCCAGAATTTTTTCAGAAATTCAATCCGGTAGTAAGCTGTATGCTCAAGAGCAATCTCTCCTGTCTTAAGAATTAAAAAATGATAGCTAAGAAGTTGGGTAAAATTAACTTGTCGTCCGCCAATTTCCTCAATTTCATAGGGATATTTTTTTATTTCACTAAAAAATCTGAAAGTATTAGGATTAAAATAGGGTTGATTCACTGAAACCGCTAGTCTTAGTCTTTTACCTGGAAAATGGTTGGCTATAGTCATCAGAATATCTTCAATCGGCCAATTTTCAGAGGAAGCCTGAAAGGCGTAGGGGTGATCTTTTCTTCTTGGCCAGCCAAAGGAAATAGCCATAAATTGAAAGCTGGCAACCATTACCAAAAAGCTAATTAAAATAAGACGGATTTTTTTCCAAGGAAAAGAACTTAAGCCAGTCGCACTTAAAAGAGCAAGGGGAGGGAAAAGAGGAAGAATGAAGCGAGCATCTTTATTGGGAATAATAATGAAAATAAAAAAAGCTGGAAAAATCCAGGCCAAAGCGAAAACCAAAGCGGCCCAGTTTCTTACCCAGAGAAAATAGAAAATAAGTCCAAAAAGAAAAAAAGGAAACAACCAATTAGTAATAATCACTTCCTTTAAACTTATTAAATACCAGATCAGGGAAGGCCAGAAATTCACTGGATCTTGCTCGAGCTTGGAATCAGCAAAAAGAGCATGCTGGGCCCCAGCTCGAAAATTAACAAAATTTTTTATATACCAAGGTAAAGAAATAATCAGGGCCACGAGAATAACAACTAAAGATCGAATTAAAGCTAGTTTAATGGGCCTTTTTTGTTTAATCCAATTTTTAAGAAAAATTAAGGGCGCCGTCAAGGCAAAAAAAACGGGAGCCGTCCATTTGGTTAGAAGGGAACAGCCAATGGCAAGGCCCAAAAAAGGGCCGTATTTAGCGTTCCAACCACCTAGACTTTTAATAATTAAATATTGGACGCAAACTACGGTGGTTAAAAGGCAGAAATCAACCAGGTTATCTCTAACCAGGCCAAAAACCATAGGGGGCATTAAAGTCATAAAAACAAATAGAAGACTTGCCGAAGGGCGAAACCAGAATTCGCCTATTTTAAAAAGAGAGAACACTAAAAGAAATAAAAAGAAAAAATTAGTTGTAGCTATTTTATCGGCTGAGAAACCGAAAATCTTGGTAACTATGGCCGCCGAAAAATGAAAAAAGGGTGGCCAATAATTAGTTACTCGCAGGAGCTTTGTTAGAGAAAGTTTTTCAGGATGATCTAACAATCGGTAGAATTTTAAAACAATAAGACCATGGGCAGATTGATCAAAGGGGGAGGAAGGTTATCTTTTATCAGCCAAACAAGATTGGCAAGAAAATAAATAAGCACAAAGCTAATCAAAATAATAATGTAACCACGGTCCTTTTCCCTCATTTATTTTTTTGATATTAAAATTCTAATCCTTCGGCCTCCGATTATCTTTTAACCATCCATTAATAATTATAAATTAAATTAGTTTCGACTAAAGAAACATTTTTAATCAATTTTAAATTCAAAAGAAAAACAACTTTTTTGACCTTTTTCTCTTTAATCAAACTCTAAAAATCAAGCCTGGGCCTGGCTTGTGGGTAACTCAATTCGGTTACCATCCTGCCGAGCTGCCTGTTTCAGAAGTAGCGCAAAAAAGAAACCAATAGATCCTAAGGCGGCAAACATAAGAATGGTATTTTTATAATCGCCGCCTGAAAGATCCGTGATTTTTCCAGCCAACCAATTAAAAACTGTCAATCCCACATTTTGAATTAAAGTCATTAAGCCATAGGCAGTGCCCAGGCGCTTCTCTTCAACCATGATGGGAATCGCCGGCCACAGGGCAGCTGGGACAAGACTGAAAGCCAGCCCAAGGGCAATCATGGCCACTGAAGGAGGAAAATAAGTTAAAGCTAAAGTTAAATAAATAGGGATGAGAAGTCCTGAACCAATAATCATTAAAGTGGCCCTTCGGCCAATTTTGTCTACTAAATAGCCAAAAATGGGCGTAAAAAACATGGTTCCAGTAATTACTAAAGATGTATAAAAGCCACCCTTGATTGCACTAAAACCAAATTTGGATTGAAGAAAAACGGTCGAGAAGGCTGTAAAGGGGAAAATAGCTGAATAAAAAGTCAGGCAAAGAAGCGAGACGTACCAGAAAGAAGGTCGAAAAGCAAAGATTTCTTTGAAAACAAACCTGTCTTCAGCCGTCAAAAAAGCATTTTGAAGAAAATATTTATCCCGGGAACGATCAATTCCTGAATAAATGAAAAAGAGAGCTAGAGAAAAAAACATAATAATGGCTGAAACCCAAATGGCCAATTTCCAAGACCCGGAAAGAGCCTGGATTCGCGCCGCACTATTAAGGGCGGCAAAAGTTCCAAGGCGAGCGACCATAAGATTTAAACCAAAAGCTAAAGCCAGCTCTTTGCCTCGGAACCATTTGGCCAGAACTTTATTCTGGGTAATTATGAGGGACTCTGATCCAAGCCCGTAGATAAGGCGTCCAAGGAGCATGAAAGGGAAACTCAAGCCTGAAAAAAAGGCAGTGATAAGAACCCCCAAAGTGCATAGGGAAACAAAAATTCCGCCTGCTCGCCTAATACCGATGCGGTCGAGAAGAATGCCCCCAATAAGAACCATTATAAAATTGGGTAAATAATAGAAACTGAAAAGAAGACCATATTGAGCTCGGCTCAAATTCATATCCCTCATAATAAAATCAGCGATGGGACTCACCGCATCATAGGCATAATAAGCTCCAAAAATGACCAAGCCCATAAGAACTAGGACCAGCCAGCGAAGCCTAATCATCGCCTTTTCCTTATATTCCTCTCTCATAGCCTCCTCTATTTATTAATTTCTACCTTTTCAACCATCTCCTGTTCCAATTCTTGAGCTTATCAGCCCTTCAGGCCTGAATATAAATTAAGGCCTTCGAAACTGCAACTCAATAGGAACAAGCAATAAATTGGTTTCTTAGAAGAATTTCCGAATATTGTCAACCAAAAAGTGTCAATCAAAAAGGAAAATTGAAAGAGATGACCAGGGAATCAGCTTTTCTCTTAATCTTTAAGGTTAAATATCATAAAATCTGAAGTCAGAAATTAACTTAACTATGGAGGTTCCGATGACAGCGAAAGATAAAAAGCTAAGTTGGCCAAACATCTGGCCAATTTTTTTAATTCTGGCCCTGATTATTTTGGTTATCGGCGGCGCTTTTTCTCTTTTTTTCTTTAAGGGCAGAAAAATTCAAACCACTGATATTAAATCTGTAGAGAAAATAATCGATCTTCCTTTTACCTCGAAGGAAAGAAAACTCATGTTGGAAGATGTCCGCAATCACGCCAATATCTATCGACGGCTGCGCCGAGTTTCTTTACCTAATAATATTCCTCCAGCTTTTTATTTTAATCCTCAGCTTACAGGGGAAAATAGAGTCTCGAGGGAAACTAAAAATATTTATCAGCCCGCCACAGCTTTTAGCCCATCCTTTGCTGCCGTCGTCAACAGCAATTTTAAACGACCTGAGAATCTCGAAGAAGTAGCTTTTTATCCTGTTACCGCTTTGGCCGAGCTCATTCGAACCGGACAAGTTACGTCCCAAGAATTAACCGAAATTTATCTCCGTCGCCTAAAAAAATATGGACCCAAACTCGAGTGTGTGGTCACTTTGACCGAAGACCTTGCCCGCGAGCAGGCGAAGCGGGCTGATGAGGAAATAGCCCGAGGTAAATACCGAGGTCCCCTTCATGGCATCCCCTATGGCGCCAAGGATCTTTTAGCCACAAAGGGGATTAGAACAACCTGGGGGGCAGCCCCTTATAAAGATCAGATCCCCTCTGAAGATGCAACCGTCATTAAAAAATTGGAAAAGGCAGGAGCTGTTCTGGTAGCCAAACTTTCTTTAGGGGAATTGGCTTGGGGAGATGTCTGGTTTGGCGGTCGAACGAGAAATCCCTGGGACTATGCCCAAGGGTCAAGCGGTTCTTCGGCCGGGTCAGCGGCAGCCACAGCTGCTGGCCTGGTGGGCTTTGCCATTGGCAGCGAAACTTGGGGGTCTATTGTCTCTCCTTCCACCCGCTGCGGCGTTACCGGCCTTCGACCAACCTTTGGCCGAGTAAGCCGGGCTGGGGCCATGACTTTAAGCTGGAGCATGGATAAAATTGGCCCTATTGCCCGGTCAGTGGACGATTGTGCCATTGTTTTTGAGGCTATAATTGGTCCCGATGGAGTTGATTTAACCTGCGTCGATAAACCTTTCCGCTGGGATCCAGATCTCGATTTAAGATCAATTCGCTTGGGTTATCTAAAAAAAGAGTTTGAGCGGGATTATCGAAACAAAAAAAACGACATGAAATCTCTTGAAGTGCTCAGATCTCTCGGCTTTGAGCTTATTCCCTTTGAACTTCCTGCCGATATTCCCGTCGATTCTTTATCTTTCATTCTTAATGTCGAGGCGGCGGCTGCTTTCGATGAATTAACCCGCAACAACCTGGATGAACTTTTAGTTCGCCAAGGTCGAAATGCCTGGCCCAATGTTTTCCGGCAAGCCCGTCTGATTCCTGCAGTTGAATATATTCAGGCTAATCGAATTCGCTGGCTACTCATGAAAGAGATGGCTGAAAGGATGAAGGATATCGATGTTTATGTAGCTCCTTCCTTTGGCGGTTCTAACCTCCTTCTCACTAATTTAACTGGACATCCGGCAGTTGTAGTTCCCAATGGCTTTGACGATCAGGGACATCCCACAAGTATTTCCTTTATTGGCCAGCTTTTTGCTGAAGATAAGGTTCTAAGAGTAGCCAGAGCTTTTCAGCAAGCTACTGACTTTCATCTCCGTCATCCCCAACTCAAAGAATAGGTCCGGAAAGGGAATAAATTTCCTTAGCGATAGGGCCTATATTTTCCTCGACCAAGGCCAATAAAACTTAAAAACCATTGAAAGAAAATAAGAAAATAGCCTATTTTGAAGGGAAAATGTTCCATTCTTCGGGTTGAAGTCCGAATAAAGGCTTCTCGAATATAAATGAAATCCTGATTTTCCCGCCACAATCTCTTTTTTATCCTTGTAAACAAATCGAGATCTTCCGAAAGATAAAGCAAGGGATTAAATCCTCCTTCGGATAGAAAAAGCTGGCGCTCACAGTAGCCCATCTGAGCAGCAATCCGAAAGGTTCTTTTACCAAACTCGATCAACCGAAAAAAATGCCGAGGCAACCAGCCTTGAGAGGTTGGTTCTAGACGGATTATGCCCATCCTGAAACCACGCAAATAATAATAAGCCACAACCTTAGCCAGATTAGTACTCATTTCAGAATCAGCATCCAGAAAGATCAAAACATCCCCTGTAGCCAGAAGAGCTCCTTTATTCTTGGCTCTAGAAACGCCTAAAGTCTTTTCTTCGGCCAGGAGAGCTTTAAATCTAATTTCATTGTGGGCCAAAAAATCGTAGAAAACTTCAGCTGTTCGGTCAGAGGAGGCATTATTAACCACAATCATCTCCAAAAGATTATGATCGTAGCTCTGATTTTTAACTGAATAGAGCGCCCCCCGAAGATATTTCTCTTCATTATAGGCTGGAATTATAACTGAAATTTTTGGTTTCATGAGCCCAAAAAAAGAGAATAGGTCATAGGTTCGGTATAAGGGAGCAACTTTGAAACCAAACCAATAGATTTTTTGAAATTGGGATGGTCGATTTGGCGGGGATGAAAGACAATTCTGATCAATCTTAAATGGGGCATTACCAAAAGTCTTCCTAAACTATTGCCAAGGCCCATCAAACTCTCAAAAAAATTCTGTATTCCCTGATGACCAAAGGCTGGCGAGAAGATCCGACGTTGGTCAATGAGATCGATTATTCCGGTCAAAACTGTTAAATAGAAAAAACCAGCTTGTTTTAGGGCCCGAACGGCTGGTTGGCTTATACGCCAGGTAGGAGCCGTGAATCCGAAACAGTGGAAGCCCGCTGTCTGAAGGATTTTCTTCCCTTCCAAAATTCTTTTTTCGGCTTTGACCTCATTCAAATCTGAAAACTCGTCCTCTCCTCTAGCTAGCCAATCTTTTAGAATTAATTTTCTTCTTTCATGCCCTTGGGGCCGAAAATGGGTCAAGCCATGAAGGACAATTTCGCTTCCAGAATCGACCATTTCCCTCAGCCAACTGAGAAAAGGGGGATAAAGTAAGATATTGTTCCTACTCTCATAATTGGGAATAACTTTTAGGACTAAAGCAGAAACCCCTACCTTCTTAAGTTCATCAACTATCTTTTTAATTTGAAGGAAAAATTTAGGGGTAACATCATGAACGCTCACCACCAAAGCGGGCTTAACTTTTTTGGCCATAATTAAAAAACATTTTTCCCTTACTTCTTTTTGGTCAAATTAGCTGAAGCGGTTATACCAAGATCAGGAATGGTCAGAAAGCCTTCCATTTTTTCATAATCAGCAGCTATTTTTAATTCAGCTGAAATCAGACGGGAAAGCCCATCGGGCGGCGTGGGAGCGGTAAAATCAAAGGTTAATTTATCAGCTTCAAGTTTCAAATTGTTAAGGGGTAAATTGGTAAAAAAGCCGCTAGCCTCAGAGATTGTACCCTCAAGCTTGCCTTCCATTTCCTTCAAAGAAAGATATAAATAAAAATATTGACCCTCAGCTTCGACCACCATCTGCCAATCACCAACCAATTTGGACTGATCCTGAGCCCAAGAGAATGGCGCAAGGCAAATAAAATAAATGAAAATAACCAGGAGTAAAGAAGAATTTCTTCTGGCCACTCTTTTGCCTCCTTTTTATATATAAAATAATTCAAAATTTCATTATCACAATTAAAGGTAAGGTGGCAAGCCAACTATTCCTTTTGTTTAGGCTCGGCTTAATTGAAGCTTGACTAAAAGAGAAAAGTCTTAGAAGATGAAGGTATTATGAGGAAAAGGCGGGAATTTCCCTTCCCTATGTTAACCATGATAATTAAGGATGATCTTACAGGCCTTTACCTGGGACGTATAAAAGAAAAGAATCTTATTTCAAGAATTTGGCAAAAAGACTCAGCCCTTTGGGGGCAACCAAAGGAGGAAATTATATACCGGCTGGGTTGGCTCGAGGCTCCTCTGGAAATGCTTCCCTTTGCCTCTGAAATAAAACACTTTGTTTTATCTTTAAAAGAAAGTGGTTTTAGCCATGCTTTGCTTTTCGGAATGGGAGGCTCAAGCCTCGCCCCTGAAGTATTAAACCAAATTTTTCCTCCCAATCCAGATTATCTTTCCTTGGAAATTCTCGATTCCACTGTGCCTAAAGCAATAATTTCTAAGGAATCTCTTTGCCCTCCTCAAAAAACAATCTATATTGTTTCATCTAAGTCAGGAACAACCATTGAAACCAACTGCCTCTTTCATTACTTTTTTGCTCGCGCTTTAGAAACCTTGGGAGAAAAAAAGGCTCCTAGCCATTTTATGGCAATTACTGACCCTTCTTCCGCCTTGGCTTCTAAGGCTTCTTCTCTAGGGTTTAGAAAAATCTGGCTGGCCAATCCTGAAGTGGGAGGCCGCTTTTCGGCTCTAACGATCTTTGGGCTCCTTCCGGCCGCTCTCAGAGGAGTTGATATCTTATCCATGCTTGAATCGGCTATAAGGATGATAAACTTTAGCCAAATTGAAAAAGGCGACGAAAATCCCGCAGCTTTAGCCGCCGCTTTTCTAGCTTCGATTGAAGCTCAGGGCCGCAATAAGCTTCTTTTCTGGATTGAGCCAGAACTTGACGGCTTGGGTGATTGGCTCGAGCAACTGGTGGCAGAAAGTTCGGGGAAACAGGAAAAAGGCCTGCTGCCGGTTATTGGCCGGCAAGAACTTCTCCATCTTGTCTCTCTTGAAGATGTTGCCCTTATCGGCCTGGGAAGCCCGAAATCCTCCTTTAATTCTCTTCTTGACATCCTAAGTCGACAAGAGATACCCTTTCTTCTACTCTCCTTTGAACCACAAAAAGAAATCGGGGCTATTTTCTTCCTCTGGGAATGGGCTATTGCCTTAGCTTCCTCCTTCTGGCAAATAAATCCCTTTGATCAGCCCGATGTTGAAAGAACCAAAGTTTTTACCCGGGAAATTTTAAGGGAATCGAAAGCCAAGGGTAATTTTCCCGACCTGGGAAATAGAATTAGCTCAAAGGGCCTGACTCTTTATTCATCTCATCAATACAGCTCTGTCGAGGAAGGTATAGGTGATTTCCTTAAAGCGGCCCAAGGGGCCAGCTATTTAAGCCTCCAGGCATTCCTTTCTCCAGAAAGGGAAACAAGATTGATCTTTGATCGAATCGTAAAAAAATTAATTAGATATATTCGGCGACCAGTAACCTTTGGCTGGGGACCCCGTTTCCTCCACTCAACTGGGCAGCTCCATAAAGGAGGGCTCAAGAACGGGCTTTTCTGGCAGTTTATAGCTGAAGATGAACAAGACTTAATTATTCCGGAAAATCCAGGAGAAAAAGAGGGCTGGCTCAGCTTTGGCTTGCTCAAGGAAGCCCAGGCAAGAGCTGATTACTTGGCTCTTTCCTCTCTTGGTAAAAAAATAATCCAGATGAATCTTGGGATTGATTATTTTTCTTCCTTGCAAGAAATAGAAAAATTAATTGATTCTTTCTTTAAACAATTCTAAATAAAAAGAATACCTTTAATAGAGACCGGCAAATAAAACATCAGCGCGAAAAATCTCTTTGGTTTTGGCCCTCGTTTTGGCATCAACTGTTTCTTTAACGTTTAAATAAAACCAGAATTTGTCATAAAGACGAAGCTTTTTGACATAATAAAGAGCGTAATCGGAAATATTGTCCACTATTATTTTAGCCAGCTCTTTCCCCTTAGAATCATAGAGGATAATTCTATTATCTGCCGGCCCACTTCCTTGAATCAGCGCCCCATAAACCTTGACTTTGCCTTTTCCTTCCCACTCAGCTGGCTTATTAATATTAGTTATGGTCAGGGCAACATAGTTATTTCTTTCATCGGGATCAAAAAAATCAGTTAAGTTGACTTCAGAAGTGCGGGTAAAGACAGTCCGCCATTGATTTTCGCCTTCCTTTATTTCAATGCTGTCAGCGATGAAAAGCGATGGCTCCTCAGCCATCATCTTCCCTTTAATTCTTACTTCTTTATCAATTAAGTCAGTTATCGAGCCACTCTCGAGATTTCCTTCGACCACTATATCAAATCCCTGAGCAGCCGGTAAATATAAATATTTACCCCACGCCATTTTTACCTTGCCTGTAAATTCGTTAATTTCAGTTAGTTCGGCCTTCTGTTCTTCAGTTTTCATCGTCTTCTGGCAGGACATAGCTATCGCCATCAAAAAAGCCAAGATAGCCACAATAAAAACTGCCTGGCCAATAAAAATTTTTGTCTTCCCAGTCTTGTTGACCTGAATCAGATTGTGCCAAATCATGTCTTTTACCTCCAATATCAGTCAAAGGAGATTGAAAGAGGCCTGGTTTTTTTACGTCTGCCAGTCGCCTCGTAGCCAAACCACGCCTCTTGAAAAGGGATGAATACTTATAACACTGAAAGGGAAAAAAGTAAAGTAAAAAATTATTTTTATTTTAAATTGGACCAAAAAATTAAGTTCGGTTATTTTTTCCTAATACTTCCTCTTGAAGAGGTGGATGGTCCTAAGCCGGAGGATGATCGAGAAGAGATGCTTGGAGGTGAGATTCGGGATGGCGAGAAGCTTCTCTGACTTGAAGAAAAAGAAGGAACTTCAACCCTGGGCAAAGATGTTACTGATGGCACTCTGGTTACTGAAGGCAACCTCCAGTTGCTTGAATTAGAAGAGCTATTTTCAGAGAACGGACTGGAAGGCCTTATATTTCTGGAAGAACTGGTTGATCTTTCAGCTAATTTAGACCGAAAGTAACCTACAGGCGAGGTTCGATTCGAAAAATTGCTTAAACTGGTATCTCTTTCTCGCAGCGAAGAAAAGGAAGAAAGGCGACTGGGACGCGGACTTTCCTCATCTTTTTTCCTGAGGAAGACGGAGGAGTTTTCCTTTGCCTCTGTTTTTTGAGGGAGGGACGGTGTCGGATTAACGCGGACTCCAGGTAAAGAACTAGATTCTGATCTGATTCTCCTTTCGCCTGAGTCACTTTGCTCCCTTCGGTTTATGGTCAAAGGCTTCAGGTCTTGGCTATCAATACGGCGAAGTTGTGGCGTTTCTATGGTGTGTTTTTGGCGAGAAGATGCAACTGGAGATTGGCCGCCCTGCGAATTCAGGTAGGAAGAAGGAGAAACATTTACGCCGCTCAAGTTCTCCCTTTTAAGAACCCTCTTTTCTTCAGTCAAACCTGCTCCACTTATCCCTACGCGCGAAACAGATGGGCTAACTGTCAAGTTCCGTAAACTGTCAGCTCGAACAAGAGACTTAAGTTCTTCGGTTCGAGCCGCCTTTAAACTCAGGTGACTGAGGCTTGCAATCTGATTTTCGCGAAGGGCTACCTCATGAATTTTCGGAGCCATAAGCTGATCTTTACGAACTAAAGTTAAAGCCCTTGAATAAACGGGATAAACAGAATCATAATAGCGGTCATAAAAAATGTTATTGATAATGACAACCGGACGATTGTAATAGCTCAGAGGTACCCAGCCGTAATAATCATAGGCTGACCACCAGTAAACCCAGGCTGGCCCCCAGTAAGTAGTAGGAATCCAGTACCAGCCCAAACCGAAACGCCAATGCCACCGACCAAAATGAAAAACGCACCACCCCCACGGCTCATAGGGTATCCAGGTCCAACCAATTAAAGGATACCAGACCCATCGTCCATAATAATAGGGGCGCCAATCAGAATAGATAACAATAGGAACCCAGACATATCCCCATGGTCTTTCATAAACCCAGCGACCATGAGCTTCAAGCTCCGCTTCATATTCAGCTAATTCAGCTGGGAGATAACGGGAAGAAGCTTTGATATCTCGAGTCTCCCGTTCTTGATTCCAGGAGGCAAAGGAATCTTTTTCAGGGAAAGAATACATAATTGAACCAAGATCTCCTCTGGCCGCAAGCAATCTTTCCCCTCTCTCAAGAATAACCGAACGTTCATCGCCAGCAACTTCACCTGCCCCCTCAAAAACAATGATTTGAGTATCTTTAGGACTTACATCCAATCGATAAAGTCCTTCTTCGAGGACATAAAAAGAAGCATCAGCTGTATGAATTTCATAAGACTTTTCTCTATTAAGCCTCCTTAGGCGAAGATATATAGAGCCCTCAGAAATCCGAAAACTAGTTTTTTCAGTCTCAGAGCGAGGTAGGGATAAAAATTCGACTATGGTCCAGTTATCGAGACGGAGTTCATTTCCCCGACCAAGATAAATTTCAACCCGGCCTTCTCGAGTTTTAAGAATATTCCCTTCAGTAACAACAAAATTAACTTCAACTGCCTCTTCCACTCCTTCGGTTGTTTCCAAAATAACATCACCCTGAACATATTGAATTCGACCGAATTGATATCGATAATAACCCTCCTGGGAAAAAAGCAGCGGCGCCAAAAATATAAAAATCAAGCCTATTATCAATAAAATTTTTTGTTTCATTTTAGCCTCCACAAAATTAAACAGCAATTTCCATGCCAATTTTGATTGAACAAAATAAAGCCAAAATTACCTTCCTGCCTGCAATAAATTAGTTTCCCTTTGATGGCAATTGTCCTCTTTATTGGACGCCTCTTTTTTCCAAAAATTATAATAAGGGGAAATTTATTATCGCGTCAAGAAATATAAAGAAAAGAATAAGGGGGGAAATAATTCCCCCCTTTTCTGGCCTTAACTTACAGGTTTAAGCTCGGTCCTAGCTTTTTTCCTCAGCGCCACCAGCGTGGGAACCAGCGTTGGTGCATCCTATAGAGCGGCCGACCTGGGAAAATGGGAGCAGGTCTCCAGAAGCCCAATCCCCGGCAAAAATCACAGGATTGTAGAAATCGAGACATTCTCTGCTTCGCCTGATCTAGCTTATCTTTCTGTTCTTTGGTAAGAACTTTCTCTATTTCAGCCTGATGCTTGATTCGAGCTTTCATCTGAGCTGCCCTGAGCTTAAAAATTTCATCAATTAGGCTATCTATCTTCTTGGGGTCGGCCTTGGGGTCCTGCCTTGCCTCTCGAAGCTGCTTCTGTAATTCTGCCAATTTGTCCCAAAGGCCCTGCATTTCTTTCTGGTGAGTCTGTCGCAAAGATTCAATTTTTGATTTCTGGTCAGCCGTTAAGCCAAGCCATTCTTGCCAGCGAGGGCCCAATCCTGGCCAGAAAGCGCCAGGTCGCCGCAAAGGCTGGGCTGAAAGCATTGAAGTTATGACAAAAAGGAAAAGCAAAACTACTGAAATGGCCATTAATTTATTTTTCATTGAGAACCTCCTTTTAATCATCTATATTATTTAGACGTCCAGACTTATCTTTTCCTTGGCTTTTTAATGGACAAAAAATTAAAGACTCTGCCAGGCGACAAAACCTTGAGAGGAAAGATAAAGAGGCAAGGGCTTGATTCCACTCCCAAGTCTGATTATGGCCTCAATCATTTTGCGTCTTTTGTTATCATCAGGTGAAGCCAGAAGAGTGAGTGAACCCCCTTCACCTCCAGCTCCATTAACTTTCCAGCCCCAGGCGCCAAACCTTTCAGCCACCGAAATAACCTCTTCAGCTTGAGCTGAGATCAAATCGGCTCCCAATCTTCGCTGCCATTCATTGTTTTCAATCATTATCTCTCCATAGGAAGCCAAATCACCCTTTTCAAGAGCTTCCTTAGCTTTTTCGGCCAGAAAGGCCATTTTGCGGAGAGGAAGATGGGAAGCCTCGCCGGTTTCAAGGCGGTTAATAATTTTTTCATGAAGTCTAGTTGAAAGATGGGGGTTTCCAAGATAAACCAAAACGAGACGACGCTCAAGTTCCGCCTTGATTTCAGGCTTCACCTTGATTTTAGTTACCCTGCTTTCAGGGTATTTATCTATTTCAATAAAAAGAGGTCCACCAAAGGCCGCGCAGAGTTGATCCTGAAGGCCGCATTGTTGTTTAAGCCGCTCCGTCTCCACTTTATGGGCCATATAAGCAAGTTTATGGCGATCTATTGATCGGCCTTGAAGATACAAAAGAGTACCAATAAGAGCCACACAAACCGCGGCCGAGGTACCAGCTGACATTCCTGGAGGAAAGGGTGAAAAAAGGGTAATTTCCAGTTTTGATTCAGGGGGAACGCCAGCTAAATTGACGGCCTGTTGCAAAAGGGCGTGTGGTTCCGAGGAGGGATGATCAGGATCGAAAGAAAAATTATCTCCATAGTTTTCAGCTATGATTCGAACTCTTTTTCTTCTTTTTTCTGGGTTCGCTCCTAATTTAATTTGAACTTCAATAGGTGGCCCAATAGCCAGATTCTGAACTTTACCCCGTCGAGCAAACCAGGTATCTGTCCATCCGCCTATGTCATTGATCCGAAGCGGAGCCCGCCCATGAAAAAGAGAGTAAAATCCTTTTTCCCTCACATCTTTAAAACTTTTTTATGAATTTTCAGTTAAAGAATGTTAGAAAATACTTTCATTATTTAAAAATTTTTTAGCTATTTCAGATTTCCTATTTTAAACTTTTTTTAAAATGGGCATGCCTGTCTTTGGGGTTTCCACAACCTTATAACCCTCAGGAAGCGAATCAAGGGCTCCGGGTCTGATTTCCCTGGCAAAATAATAAATTGTCTGTTTTCGTCCGCCTTTAAGATCTACAACTCGTGAATGTAAATAATAAGTAATACCTTTGGAATTTTTAAATTCATAGGGCATAGCTAGACCTCCAATTTATAATTTCCCTCAGAAAACAAAGCTTAAACTAAAACCAAAAAGATTGGCTTTAGTTTTATAAGTCCCCTCACCCAGTCCTAGGGGATAAATTGATCGATTCGGACTTGTACGATCTGAAAAAATCTCATATTGATAGGCAAAATCGAAAACAAGATGGCCGGTTTTGAAGCCAAAACCTCCAGTAATAGCCACGCGGTTCGCATCGGGCAAAATAGGATCCATTGTCTCTATAGGTTGAGGAGTTTGATCATAGAGAACGCCGGCTCTCAAGGCTACATTATCACTGGCTTTAAATTCTATCCCCCCCCGAAGTGTTATGGCATCCTTCCAATTTTCTTCGACGTGTTTATCGGCAAAATTGGGAACATCAACTTTGACTGTAAATTCATCATAGGAGCTCCAAAGAACGTAGTGAAGATCGGCACTTAAACGAAGCTGGGAAGAGGGATTAAAGGCAAGGCCAAAGCCAAGAATATGGGGATATTTAAAACTTGTCTTGGCTGTTCCAGATTTGGGAAGAAGGGGTTGAATCATACTGGGCGCAGCTGACCAATCTAGAGTCAAATCACCTTCATAATCAATTTTAAAGCCACTTCGCCAGTTAGCTCCAATCGAGAGCTTTTCCCCTTTATAAAGAAGCCCCGCATTTAAACCATACCCGTTGCCACTTGCCTCGAGTTTCACTGGAACATCGTAAGCCCCGAAAAGGGGATTAATAAAAGATAGATCGGCTAACTGAACAAGATCAAAGCTGAGAGTAGAATGAATATAAGCCAGGCCAACAGCGGCGCCAAAGTTTGGGCTAAGTTTAAAGGCAATCACGGGGTTAAAAAAGAAGGTCTTGAGATCATCTTTAACCGCAATATAACGAAGCGGATAATCACTCGGCCATTCAGCTCCAAGCCCATAGGGGCTGAAAAAGCCAAAACCCAGGACAATTTTATCGGTGATCGGCTGGCTAAAATAAACGGTGGAAGGATAAAAAACTTGGCTAACCTGATCAACTGTTTTGAAGCGAGGATCGGGCCATTTAGGTAATTGAAGCGAAGCTTTAGGAATTATCAAAGTTGTGCCAATAGAAAATTGAGTTCCCGAGAGAAAAGCCAAGCCAGCAGGATTATGAAAAACAGCTGAAGAATCGTTGGCAACAGCCACAAAGGCACCGGCGACAGCCATAGCGGCAGCTCCATGTTCATAAATCAGAAAACCTGCTCCGAAAATAGATTGGTAACAGCCTACCCCAATTAATAAAAACCAAAACCACTTTCCTGCTTTTCTCACTCAGGCCTCCTTTCGACTTTTTTATTGTTCTGACGAGCAAAAGGCTTTTCGTCAGTCCTGGTGATGTAAATATAAAAAACAGAAACTTCTGTCAAGGGAAATTCTTTGAATTTTTTTGTTTTTAAACTTTTCTCAATTATTCAAATAAAATGAAGGAAAAGCCTTCTTATCTTTAAGTTAACCACATTAATTTTTAAATGATTCAGGAAAAAAATTCAGACTATCGACTAAACGTTTCGAAACTCGAATAGACAATCAAATCCACTTTTTTGGAATGATAAAAAAACCAAAAGATAAAGTCTGAATTTTTTAAGCTTTTCGGCTTTCAAACTCGGCCAGAGTTTCCCTATAAATAGAGGGAATTATTTTCAAAAGAGGAATAAGTTTAGCTGCTTTAGCCACATCTCCTGTTATCTTGACTTTCCCAGAGATTAAAGCCCCAAAGATATCCCTTTTCCCTGACCAAAGCTCATCGAGAATTTCAACGGTCATTTCTAAGGTTAAATCGGGTTGAGGGCCTTCCTCGCCAAAAAAGACATTTGGAGTTAAACCTGATGGACTAACCGCGGATTTAGCATCAATCTTGACTGAGGCCTCAGGCTCAAGCAAATGGAAACGAAGAACCATGCCAGAATTGGCTAGGGCCTGACTGGCTTCATAATGGCCGCCTAATCTTTCAAGGAAAATTTGGAAAAAAACTTTCATCTCTTCTTCATTTCTGAAAATGGCCATTTTTTTCTCCTTAAAATTTTAATGGATAAAACCGACAGGCGGAGGCAAATCGGATGGAGTGATTGGTCCATATTCAGATTCATAACGCTGAATATTAGCTATAAGAGCCTCCATAAATCTTTTCGCATGGGCTGGGCTGAGAATTAACCTAGCGACCAGTTTACCCATGGGGCCATCGGGAAAAATAAAGGCAAAATCAAAGATAAATTCTTCCCTGGAATGGCGAATGGCCGCTAGATTGGAATATTGACCTAAAGCTATATTTTCATCCACCTTAATATCAATTTTGTCTGTTCTTTTCTGTTCCATTCTTTTTCCCTCCCCCTTTAATCTTAATGAAAAATTTTCATAAAGCAAGTTAAAAAAACTCTTTACAAAACAATTTTTATGTGATATAAAATATTTGGCTTTCTCGGGCGGGCTGGAGAAAGCCCCCACCTTTTTGGTTCCCATCATCAACCCCCCTTTTGCTGACAACAGCCCGCACTTATTGCTGATTGCTTAAGGGATATAAAATGGTCATCTTCCTGAGAAATTTTCTCTTGAATTAGGCTTTAAAGATTGGCCGACTTAATTGACGGGTTCGCCTTCTGGATAGTTCCGTAGAATTTCAGCTGGAATTTCCATTACCTTTGACCAGCCGCCAAGCCTCTGCAAAACCTGGGGCGAACTTAGGGGCCTCTTCTTTCCCTTTTCAATCAAATAAACAGGTCGATTCGGCCCGCTCCCCAGTTCCATTACCAAGCAGCCTTCAAAATTAAGGTCAATCATTTCCCCCTCGGGAAGGCTCGAAAGAATATCCTCAGAGACTATGGCCAAAAATTTCCAGGGATCTTTACCTCTCTTTAAATTGTAATTATAACGATAGAGACTTTCGAGATTTTTAAAGGCATGACGGACATAAAGGCCGGGACCCCGTCGCTCAATCATATACACAGTCTGATCTCTAGCTTTAACGTATTTCTGATGAAGATAAGCCAAATTATCTTCAGCCGGCCAGGAAGAGAATTCTCGGTCAATTCGATCAAGAAGTCGCCGACAATCCGCTAAGGCATAAGGCATGATTCCGGCTTCGCCCATCTGCCTTTCGAGTTCATAAAAAGAACGGGAAAGATAAACAAAGGCTTGAAAGAGGTTGGTTCTTAAAAACTGGGTTGAAAAATAGCCAGTTCGCTCTTCAGTTAGGCGGATGAAAAGACGGCAGGAGGCGGCAAAGGCCTCAGCTTTAAATAAAACGGCCTGTTCTTTTTCGGAAATAAAGCCACCGCGACCTTTGAAGTGCTGAAAGGTATCTTCCGCCAGATATGTCGCCCGCTTTTCCAGCTCAATCGCCAGATTTAGCACCGCGGTCCGGTGGTCGGCTGAAGAAGCTCGGGCAACAAGCCCTATGTTTCCAACAAATGACATAATTAGCAGCAGAAAAATAATCAGCCAAAGTGATTTTAAAAATATTTTAGAAAAATAATTTTCCCTTCCTCTGAGTTTCGCCATCATTTTAACCTCTTCTGACAACTTAATATTTGATATTTTATCTTTTTTCTAAAAATTTTAAATTATTTATTTATTTTACGAAAATTATTTGACAACAAGACCGGATTCAACCTAAGTTATTTTATCTTAAGAAGGAGGAAGCTATGAGGGCTTATCCGCCGACCCGAAAAATGAAACTTTCTGAAACTTCGCTAATTCGCCGCTATGAAAGCATCTGGCAACAGTTACAAGAGCTTTTAAGCAAAATAGAAAATAAATTTTCAAGAATGGCCACCGTAGCCGCCCTTCTTCACCATAAAATGCCTCATTTCTTTTGGACAGGCTTCTATTTTCTAGACAAAGGCGAGCTAATAGTCGGCCCCTATCAGGGAACTTTGGCCTGTCCAGTTTTGACCAAACATCAAGGCGTTTGTTGGGCTGGAATTCTTAATCGCCGGACAATTATTGTTCCCGATGTTCATCAATTTCCCGGTCATATCGCCTGCGATCCCCGTTCGAATTCAGAGATCGTTGTTCCCTTGTTCAATGAGAACCAAGAGCCCTGGGCTGTTCTGGATATAGACAGTACATTATATGATGCTTTTTCTGATATTGACCGGGAGTGGCTCGAGAAAATCGTTAAATTAATTTAAAAGCCATTTTTTAAATTACTGACGGAAAATTTTTAAAATTTGACCAAAGTTATGACTTTTTAAGGTAAGATTCGTAAACATCATCTCCAAGCCCTGGATTTAAATATCAACGTCTAATCTTCTATCCAGATTTCTTGGTTAGAACAATCTGTCCAATCACCTCTTTGATAATTTTGACTGCCGCTGCTGCCGTAATTCCACTGGGATCGCGGGTTGGGTTAAGCTCAACTACATCGAGACCAACAATTTGAGCCTTTAGCTCATGAATCAAGTCAATAACTTGCCGAGTGGTAAGCCCTCCTGGCTCATGATGAGCCACACCTGGGGCAAAAGCCGGATCTAATGAATCAAGATCAAAAGAAATATAAAGGGGATTAGTAAATTCAAGGGAAGGCAAATTTTTTAAATCCTTCATCTCCATCATAGTTACGCCAAATTTTGAAGCTATCTGTCTTTGTTCAGGTGTAGCTGCTCTTATGCCTATCTGGACAAGCCTGTCCACAAGTCCTGCTTCCAAGATTCGAGCAAAGGGGCAGGCATGGGAAAATCTGTCACCGTAAAGTTCAGGATAAAGGTCAGGATGGGCATCAAAATGAAGAAGATCAAGCTTGGAGAAAAAACGGGCAAAGGCTTTGAGAATAGGAAAGGTAATTGAATGATCACCTCCAAGGATAATGGGCACAGCTTTCTTTTCGAGAATTTTAATTACAGCTTCTTCAAGACGAGCAAAGGTTTTATCAACATCGCCTGATGTATCTACATCGCCAAGATCAACAATGGTAACTTCGGTTTCGAGATCTATCCCGAGTTCGGTAAAAGGATTGAGCGCTTTGCCTGTTGAAGCCTGGCGAATGGCCTGGGGACCGGAAGCAGCGCCTCTCAAGAAACAGGATTTTTCGTCAAAGGGCACACCAAGAATAGCCAAATCAAAAACATCGCTCTTTTTTATGGCACCGCCAAAATCAGACATGATTCACCTCTTTTTTACAGTTCCTTTTAAAATTTTTTTTTAATACTTTTGATTGTTTAGTTCAATAATGTTGGCCTGATTTCCTGCACCGTTATTTGAATATTTACGGAAAGAGGTCCTTTTAACCCTGCATTTTTCCCCACCAAGATAAAATTCTTTCCGATCATTTCCGGCTATAACGACAAAATAATTAGAAAAAGAAAAAAAGGGATTTCCTTTTAAGAGGAAATCCCTTAAAGGAGGGTGGGGGGAGAGGGAGCGTTGCTCCCCTCCTTTTCACAACCTTGGCAACGCCTTGGATGAGAAGCTTAACTGGTTGTGAACCTACCCTCCATTTTAATGGCAATGAGGAATCTTTCCATCACCCAAAGCGGCGATTAGAAGGGTGAATTTTTTTCTTTTCTTAGGCTAATCCCTAAAAATTAAGAACCTAAAATTCAATTTTATTTTTCACCCCCTATCTTTCGGCTTGCCTGATCAATCGCTTTCTTGTCCGCAATTCTATTTATTTATAATTTAAACAGTTTTTTATTTCAAACTAATTTATTAGCTTGTACTTGACTTTTCTGGCAATCTAGATAAGAAATAAATTAAGCTATTATCATTTTAAGGAGAGGGAGCGATGGCTATTATCCATTCTTCGCCTCTAAAAAGCTTCTCTCTATCTATAAAAAGCAACCAAAAATTCTCCTGGCCAGAAAAATTGTTGGATCTTGCTGCCCATATTGGTCCTCAGGTCTTACGATTTCCTCTATTAAGGAAATATATAGTTTCAAACTTAGAAGAAAGCTTACGCCAGTCTGCTAAAAACCTTCTCCGTCAGGGAGATCATCTCCCTGGAGTTATAAAGGATCGGCTCGATATGAGCTTAGCTATCCTTTATTCTATCGAAAGAGCTCTAGCTGAAGGTCGATTAGGCGAAAGAACAGCTCGTAAGCTTCTTCAAATTTTTGCCGGGGATGTACTGGTTCGTAAAGGCGAACCTTCAGCTAAACAGCGTTTCCTTTCTCGCCATGGTGTAAACCCACCTGAAATTCTGCTTATAAGCCCAACCAAAACCTGTAATCTCCATTGTGTTGGTTGCTACGCCGATTCAGGATCTACAGATGAAAAGCTACCCTGGCCCTATCTGGAAAGACTCGTTAGGGAAGCCCATGATCTCTGGGGGGCTCGGTTCATTGTCTTTAGCGGTGGTGAGCCCCTCGTTTATCGCGATCAGGGCAAAACTGTGCTTGATCTGGTTGAACAATTCGATGATTGTTTCTTTATGATGTATACCAATGGAACCCTTATTGATGATGAAATAGCCCACCGGATTGGCCAGGCTGGTAATTTAATGCCTGCAGTTTCGGTAGAAGGAATGAAGGAACAAACTGATAAACGAAGGGGAAAAGGAGTTTTTGAAAAAATTATTGCAGCCATGGAAAAACTTCAACAGAAAAAAGTTTTTTACGGTATCTCAATGACAGCGACCAAAGAAAATGCCTATCATCTCTTTTCTGATGAGGTCATAGATTTTTATTTCAATAAAATGAAGGCAAATTTTGCCTGGGTCTTCCATTACATGCCCATTGGCCGTTCCTATACCCTATCTCTTCTCCCCTCGCCTGAGCAACGACTTTGGATGTGGCGGCGCTCCTGGGAAATTGTCCGTCAGAAAAAAATCTTTATTGCCGATTTTTGGAATAGCGGCACAGCTTCCTATGGCTGTATTGCCGCTGGAAGAGAAGGTGGCTATATGGCTGTCGATTGGAATGGCTGGGTTTTACCCTGTGTCTTTATGCCCTATTCTCCAGTAAATATAAAAGAAGCTTATAAAGAAGGAAAAACCCTTGAAGATGTTTGGGCCCATTCCTTTTTTGCTCGTATTCGGGAGTGGCAAAGAGAATATGGATATAAGAAAAAAGTTAATAAGCCTGAGGAACGGGGCAACTGGATGATGCCCTGTCCCATTCGCGATCACCATCGCCTTTTCCGAGAACTTATTCGCGATTTTTCCTTAACTCCTGAGGATCATAACGCTGCGGCTGCCCTTGAAGATCCGGAATACTTCCAAGGTCTTGTGGCCTATAATCAGGCTGTAGCTGAGCTCATGGATCCTATCTGGAAGGAAGAATACCCCAGACTTTCGTCCTGAATAAAAGTAGAAATATCGGCCTATTAAGGGCTGAAAACAAAACATGGAAAGAATAACATCAATCAAAGAGGACTGGTCCTAATTAAATTTAAAATCCTTTAGTCATCGTTGGGGTTTGAAGGTTCCTACTTGGAATTGCTCCTTTCTCTCTATCTCCCACTAACAAACATGACCTTCTTTCGCTAAAATTATGGATTTGAGGCTTAATTTAGATGTTTTAGTCCAGAAAATCTAATTTATTTATTTTAAGGCTTATTTAGATGAATCTTCATTTATTTGCTTAGTAACTTTTATCAGTAATAGTCGGGATTTGTTCTGTCGGGGCTTATTCTGTCCGATTGATTAAATTCAGTTGATTTAAATTCTGTCTAAAAAGATAATCTTAAGCTAAGGCTTAAGTATAAGGTTAGTAAAAAACCTAGTTTAAAAAAAGGAGGCATTATGGTCGACAGGATAAAGAAAGGATTAATTGGCTTCCTTTTACTGTTTTGGCATTTTCTAGTGTTTCAATCCTCGATATTTGCAGGTAATAATATTCCTTTTATTTCAGGTCAATCTCAAGAGAAACTTCCTGCTTTTAGGCTCACTATCGACAATATCATGCAGGGCGAGGAACTTGTGGGGACAAGCCCTACGGCAATTATGTGGTCTTACGATAGCCAAAAAGTATATTTTCGCTGGCGAGAGCCGGGCAGCAAGACAGCAAGCTTTTACACAGTTAATGTTAAAGACTTAAAGCCTAAAACTATTAGTTTAGATGAAATACTCAAATCACCCCCTTTACTTTCGCCGGTTTCAGGTCGGGGCTTTTCTGGCTTCGGTCAAATTGGCTTCTCCCTTCAATTTGATTCAGCCAGACGTCGGGCTCTAATTACCTACCAAGGCGACCTCAGGCTGATGGATTTAAAAACAGGAAAGGTTGTTCAGCTCACTCAAACCGAAGCGAGAGAAAGTAATGCCCGCTTTTCCTTCGATGAGAAAAAAATAATTTTCACTTCTGAAGACAACCTTTTCTCTTATTCCCTCGAAGACGGCAGCCTCAGACAGCTGACTACCTTTACTCGGCAAAAACCGCCTGCCCAGACTCCATTGGGCGAAATTGACCAATGGTATCAGGAACAGCAGAGAACATTATTTAAAGAGATTGGCCGCGGTCGCTTTCCTGAATTTGGAGGTCTTGGAGAATTACCGGCTGGTCCAAGGAGGCGTCCCTTTATTTTAGAAGGTGAGCAAAATCTAATCCTTTTAGAATTATCTCCCGATGAAAAGAAGGTCCTCTTTTTCCTTTCTGAGCCTGCTCCCGACGTCAAGGAAACCATCGTTCCCAATTATGTTACCCGTTCTGGCTATACAGAAACAATTCCCTCCCACCCAAAGGCTGCCTACATTTCACCACGATTGAGCCGAGCTGGCCTTATGAATGTGGAAAGCGGGGATGTCCATTGGCTTGAACTCAATCAGGGCGAGCGCCGCTTTTTCCCATCTTCAGTGACCTGGTCACCCAATGGCAAATACTGTGTTCTTTTGGCCCGATCTGAGGACAGAAAAGACCAATGCCTTTATCTTGTTGACTGGACAAAAGCTAAACTTTCCCTTCTCGAACAGGTTCATGATGAGGCTTGGGTAGGCCCTCTTGGATTGACCAACCTGTTCTGGTCAAAGGATGGTCAACGTCTTTATTATATTTCTGAAAAAGATGGCTTTGCTCATCTCTATTATGTCACTCCTGACGGTAAAGAAAAAAAGCAACTTACCTTCGGCCAATTTGAGGTTCGCTCAGCCCAATTGTCAGCTAATGGCAATTTTATTTATTTGCTCAGCAGTGAAGAACATCCAGGAGAAACTCATTTTTATAGGATGCCAGCTAACGGTGGACCGAGAACTAAAATTACCTCTCTTGAAGGCCTGAATGAAATTCATCTTTCGCCCGATGAAAATTGGTTGGCCATAATCCATTCTGAAACCAACAGACCACCAGAACTTTATTTACAGCCCAACCAACCAGGAGCTCAACCTCAGCAAATAACAGTTTCAACCAGCGAATCTTTCCGCAGTTATAACTGGGCTAAACCGGAAATAATAACTTTTAAAGCTCGGGATGGCTTCAATGTTTATGCGCGCCTTTACCTGCCCAAATCTTGGCATCCTTCCCGCCCGGCTGTGATTTTCATCCATGGCGCTGGTTATCTCCAGAATGCCCACAAGGGATGGAGCACCTATTTCCGCGAATATATGTTTCATAATTTCCTCCTGGAACATGGCTATCTTGTCTTTGACGTTGATTATCGCGGCAGTGCTGGCTACGGTCGCGATTGCCGGACAGCCATCTATAGGCATATGGGTGGAAAGGACCTTGACGATATTGTCGATGCGGCTAAATTTCTCGTTTCTAAATATGGGGCCAATCCTCAGAAAATCGGCGTTTATGGCGGCTCCTACGGTGGCTTTTTAACCCTTATGGCCATGTTTAAGGAACCAGAAGTTTTTCGAGCTGGAGCAGCCCTTCGTCCAGTCACTGACTGGGCTCACTATCACCCCGGATATACCGTCGATATTCTCAATTTACCCCATAAAGATCCTGAAGCTTACCGGCAAAGTTCGCCCATTTATTTCGCTGAAGGCCTCAAGGGGGCCCTTCTCATCTGCCATGGTATGGTCGATACTAATGTCCATTTTCAGGATACGGTGCGTCTTGTTCAAAGGCTGATTGAATTGCGCAAAGAAAACTGGGAGGTGGCCATATATCCCGTTGAGGACCATTCCTTTCGTAATGCCTCCTCTTGGGCCGATGAATATAAGCGTATTTTCAAACTCTTTGAAACTAATTTGAAATAATTTGTATAATCTATAAAAAATTAAAGTAAAGGCCTATTTCATGGGCAAAGAAGAAAAATTCGAAGAAGTCCTTAAAGTTCAGAATCTCCACAAAGCTTATAAAACTGGTTTTATTCCGCGACGCTATCCTGTGCTTAAAGGAATAACTTTTTCAGTTCTTAAAGGCGAAATTTTCGGTTATCTTGGGCCAAACGGTGCTGGTAAAACCACAACCCTAAAGTGCATTCTGGGCCTAATTTTCCCAGATTCGGGTGAAATTAGCCTTTTTGGCCAGCCCCATCTTTCCCTTGAGGCCAAGGAGAAAATTGGTTATTTGCCTGAAAATCCCTATTTTTATGAATATCTCACCGCTGAAGAATTTTTAAATTTCTATGCTCAGCTTTTTCCAGGGGATCGAATGGCCTATAAGGGAAAAATTAAAGAATTGTTGCATCTCGTTGGTCTTGAAAAAGTGGCTGACCTCCAGCTACGAAAATTCTCCAGGGGCATGCTCCAGAGGATCGGACTGGCCCAAGCCTTAATTAATGACCCAGAGTTGGTTTTCCTCGATGAACCCTTGGGGGGCCTTGATCCTATTGGCCGTAAGGAATTACGCGATATCATCGTTAATTTAAAAGAGCAGGGCAAAACAGTTTTCATCTGTTCCCATATCCTTCAGGATATAGAAATGATTTGTGACCGCGTGGCCATTATTGTGGCCGGCCGGCTTGTGGCCCAGGGATCTTTGCCCGAACTCATTTCAGAAAAAGTTCTTTTCACCGAGATTACGCTTTCCGGTTTGGGCCGGTCCGATTTAGAAGGATTAGGAGAATTTGTCTCAATCCGGGGTGATCGAGCTCTGATTAAAGTATACGATGACAATAAGATTGACGAGATAATTAATTTAATTCGGGAAAAAAAGGGAAAAATCCACTCCCTGATCCCCCGTACAGAAACCCTTGAGGACATTTTTGTCGATATGGTGAAGCAGGGATGAAAAAGATAAAGGCTATCGCTTTTAATACCTTTAAAGAAGCCATTCGAGATAGAATTCTTTATCTCCTTTTCTTTTTTGCGGCAGCCGCCATTATTTTCTCCAGGCTCCTTGCTATTTTAACTGTCGGGGACCGAGTCAAAATCATCAAAGACGTAGGCCTGGCTTCCCTTTCGCTCTTCGGAGCTCTCATGGCTATCTTGATTGGCACAGGGCTTGTCTATAAAGAAATTGATAAAAAAACTATTTATACAGTTATTTCTAAGCCTATTCACCGATGGCAATTCCTTTTGGGTAAATTTCTTGGGCTCGTTTTGACCTTGGTGGTTATGATTGGTTTAATGAGTTTTATTTTTCTCGTCGTTGTCTTTGCCCATACTTTAAAGCTTGAGCCTCGCATGTTCATTGCCATTTTCTTCATTCTTGTTGAGCTCCTCCTGATCACAGCGGTGGCCATTCTGTTTTCCTGCTTTTCCACCCCCATTCTCAGCTCTATCTTTTCTCTGGCTTTCTATTTAATTGGCCACACCTCCTGGGGTCTGGAAACACTTATCCGCAAATTAAAGCCAGGTCCCTGGCGCCTGCTGGCTCAATTTCTTTATACCTTTCTTCCCGACCTCGAAAATTTTAATTTTCGCACTGAAATCGTTCATGGCCTGGCGATTCAACCAAAATTCTATTTCTATTCCTGCTTATACGGTCTCTTTTACACCATTTTCATTATTGTTTTGGCCAATATAATTTTTAAAAAGCGCGACTTTGTCTGATGATGGTCAGGAAAATGCGAACCCAGATTCAGCGAGACCCTGGGGTTATTTTTCTGATAATTGTTTTAATCCTCAGCAGCCTGATTTTTATGGCTCTCAAGGTGCGCTGTGATCAAATCAGCCGAGGACGTGTGCCAGGGTCAGCTATTATCTATATTCCTTCTGGAAAGTATCTTAGGTTCGCCACCTTCGGCTACGCCTCGTTGCTAGCTGACCTAATTTATCTTTGGGCAATTCAGTATTATTCTAATTACGCTATCCCTGACCGCTTTGATTATCTTGAACATATCTTTTCCATTATTTCTGAACTTGACCCCCGCTATGTTGATCCCTATGAATTGGGTGCTCTAATTGCTGTTTATGAAGGGAACAATCTTGAGCTCGGTCTCAAAATTCTAGATATGGGCCTGGAAAAAAATCCTGACCAATGGTTCTTTCCTTTCATGGCCGGGCATCTGGCCCAGCTTAAAAAAAATTATGAGAAGGCCAGGCTTTACTATAAGAAAGCCATGGACATCCCTGGCGCCCCCGATATTGTCAAAAGACTCTATGCTTTTTCCGCTTTTAAAACCTTGGATTTCGAAACAGCCTGGAGGACATGGCTTGAAATTTATCAAAGCGCTGAGGATGAAAGAATAAGAAAGATTGCTAATAATCACCTCTATCAGGTTAAAGCTGCCATTGATAAACAAGTTATTGAAAAAGCAATATCCTTATTCAAGGAAAAATATGGACGAAATCCTTACAGCTTAGAGCAGCTTGCCCGATTGGGTTTTTTAAAAGAAATTCCCAAAGACCTCGATGGCCAGGACTATCTTTACGATCCCAGGACAGGCGAGGTCAAAACGGCTCAAATCTGGTGGAAGCGCTAATAATCATTCTTTTCGGTCTGGCGTGGGGAAGTTTTCTCAATGTAATCATCTATCGCCTTCCCCGGGGCCAAAGCATCCTCTGGCCGCCTTCTTCTTGTCCCCATTGTGGCTCAAGGATCCGCTGGTATGATAACATTCCCCTGATTTCCTTTTTTCTCCTCGCAGGCAAATGCCGCTTTTGCCGAAAGTCTATCTCCTTAATTTATCCGCTGGTTGAAGCTCTAACTCCTGCTTTATTCCTCATCCTTTATCTGCATTTTGCTCTGTCAGCTCATTTTTTTGCTTCCGCTCTTTTTACCAGCGCTTTAATTGCCCTGGGCTTTATTGATTTCCAGCACCAGATTCTTCCCGACCATTTAACGATCCCCCTTTTCCTTCTGGCCTTGATCTATAGTTTTTTCCGTTCTGATTTCAGTTTAAAACAGGCGCTGGCAGGAGCTTTTATCGGTAGCGGCTTCCTTTTTATGGTTTATGCTTTCTATTTTTTAATCAAAAAAAAGGAAGGTTTAGGAACAGGAGATATAATTTTAATGCTAGGAATAGGTGCCTTTCTGGGAATAAAAGGAACGATTCTCACCCTAATTTTGGCTACATTTTCTGGTGCTCTGGTGGGGCTATTCCTGCTTTTGATCCAGAAGAAGGGATGGCAGTTTGCTCTCCCCTTCGGTTCCTTTCTAGCCCCATCGGCTTTTATTTCGCTCGTCTGGGGTAACAAAATAATTTCCTGGTATTTAGGGTTTTTTTCCTTGACAGGATAAATTTACCCAAAAAATTCCTTCTCTTCTTAACTCTTCTTAATTATCTTGCAACTAAAAAAGGTATTTCTCTAATTCCTCCGCCGCGAAAAAAATTTATGAAATAAGGGGATTTTTGCGCTTCTTTTTTTCGTCCCAAACTTTGATTAAATATTTTTTTTCTCTTTCAAAGATGAGGGCAATTTGTTCAATCAACCTTTCAGCTTCAGCTGAGCTCATATTTTCTGTTTCCTTCATAAAAGAAGCAGTGCGCGCATAATAAAGGGGAGTGACCAGCTCGATAATCTTAAATCGGTTGCGGGTCCAAGCATGAAAAGTGGCAGCTACTTCATAGAGAACTCGAGCCCAGATTTCAGGGGCAAAATGAAAATCCTTTGGTCCCATTTTTGCTGTTCTCTTTATAGCTGAAAAAGTTCGTGGATAAAATATTTCCCGCCAGAGCGATTTGAACTGATGGTAACCAGTTTGAAAGCGATCGACCATTTCCATGAAATCAAGCTTAATCGCTTCTGGCTCCCCTTCGGGAGCTTCACCGAAAATCGGGACATCTTGACTGCCTTCAATGGAGCGCCAATGGTTCTCAAATTGCTCCATTAAAGAAAGAAGAACCCACATAACTTGACGAAACATGGGACCAAGATGCTGGACAGGGTCTTTGACATCATGAATTTTCATTCCCAAATTGGCCTGGGCTAATTTGAATCCCTGCGTAATGGCGCAAGTGGTCATCCAGATATCAATGCCATAACGGGCCACATCGGTTTCCCAAACATCCTGTTCGGTATAAAACTTAGCCAGCTGGCGGCTCAGGGCGAAATCGCCACCGATAGGTTGCCTAATCATTCGACCGTAAAGAGCCCGGGTCATAAAATAAACAATGTTGTTAGTAATCGTCGCATCATATTTGTGGCGAAGATAAACTGGAGCAACAAAATCAAAATTTTGATCAAGAACAGGGCTAATTAAATTTTTGACCCACTCGGAAGTAATGCTTCTGAGGTCAGCGTCAACGACCACACAGACTTTGACTTCAAGTTTCTCCGCGGCCTCAAAGACAGATCGTAAAGCTGTGCCTTTACCGGCCGGTCCTCGGTAGATGGAAACAATTTTTTCCTGCCAAGGCTTTATTTGAAATTCCTTGGCCACCTCTCGGGTATCGTCAGTCGAGCCACCATCGGCAATAAAAATCACGTTTCTCAGGTCACGGTAATATCTATCGAGTCCATGAGTGACCATTTGAATAACATGGGCAATTGTCTTTTCATTGTTATAACAGGGAATGCCCACAATAATATCGGCTGAGCGGATTTCCTCGAGCCTTTTTTGAGTGTATTGTCGGAGAGCCGTAAAATAAGTCATGCCTATTTGTTAGCAAAATCGGCCTTAAAAAACAAATCTTAAAATGGTACCGCCTTACCTATTTACTTTATTTCCTTTCTCTCGTTTCAAAGACCCAAAAATGGTACTAAAAATGGTTCCACTACGCTTATTTCCTAATTTTTCTTTCTCAAGTCTCCCCAGAAAATGTTGCCTGTATCTAAACTCTTAATCTCTTCTATAACAATTAATGGAGACCTGTTTGTTTCTTAATTAATTTGGCTTAAACTCGTTGAATTTTAGCTTTGGCTATGGTAATGGATTGAATACTTGGAGTTATAGCCCAAGTGTGGAAAAGTCTGGCGGTTGAAAAAACTAATATTTTTATCCTCTTAATTTTTATCTTTTTTTTCTTGGCCTCCCTCTTTCTCAATCTTCCTGCTATCCACAATGGTTTTCTCTGTGCTGATCAGGCTGTTTATTTTGCCATGACCCAGAGCATTGCCCTTGATGGTGACCTAGAATATACCACCAAGGATTTGGCTCGTTATTATTATTATTTTGATGCCGGACCCCAAGGAATTTTTCTTAAAAAAAGTAAAGATGGTCGAATCTTTTATGCCAAATCCTTTGCCTACTCTCTCTTTGCCGCCCCCTTTGTTCGCTATCTCGGAGTCAATGGCTTTCTGGTTTTCCATTCTTTTCTTCTTTTTCTTATCCTATTTCTTGGGACCAGCTTTCTTCAGCACAATAACACCTCTAATCTTTCATTGGCTTTTACCCTTACTTTCCTTTTTGCCTCTGTAGCCTGCATTTACTATTTCTGGATTTCTCCTGATTTCTTCAATCTCTCCTTGATTTTCTTCATTCTCTTTCTTTGGCTCTATAAAACCCAACCCCAGAAAAAGGCGACTGAACCGTCCTCTTCTCTTCTCGAAAAATTCCTGCGCTCCCCTAAAACTGATTATTTGGCTAGTCTTCTTTTAGGCTTTGCCACTTTCTCTAAACCGCCCAATGCCGTTCTGCTCGCCCCGCTTCTCCTTTATCAACTTTTTCATCGTCGTTTTGGCCGGGCTTTGGTTATGGCCTTAATTTTTATTTTTTCCGTCGCTCTTTTCTTTGGGGCTAATTACTTACTTACCTCCGATTGGAATTATATGGGAGGAGAAAGGAAGACCTTCATCGGAACTTTCCCCCTAGAAAAACCAAATATTACCTTTGACAGCGTTGGCCATCCCATGACCTCAGAAGGTTATTTTGAGAAATTTTTCCTGCCCCTCACCTTTGTCCCCATTAATCTTTTTTATTACTTCTTTGGCCGATTTACAGGAATAACCTGGTATTTTTTCCCTGCTGTCTTGGCCCTTATTCTTTTCTTTTTCAGCGCCAAAAAAATAGAGCAATGGCTTCTTCTCCTCGGAGCGATCGGCGGCATTTTAATTTATATTATTTTTATGCCTGATAATTATGGCGGTGGAGGCGGCTCTCTGGCCAATCGCTATTTTCTCAACATTTATCCTCTATTCTTCTTTTTAGCGCCGGCCCGAAAAAAAGGAAGAGATCTTTTGCTGACCTGGATAGTAGCCGCCTTTTTCATCTCACCCATTCTTGTATCCCCTTTCCGCTCATCGGCTTCGCCGGCGACGCATGCCAAGCGTTTCCCCTTTAAAGCTCTTCCTGTAGAAATGACCTTGATCAATAATCTGCCCACCAATACTAATCCAAGGGCTTTTCGGGTTGACGCCGGCATCACTGAATATCATGGCTTTCTCCATTTTCTTGATGATAATTTCCTGCCTAAACTTGAACCAACGGGCATCTGGACAAGAGGTTCCGCTTCCTGTGAAATGATTCTCAAAACCTATTTTCCTTTAAAAGAAATTGTGGTTCATCTTCTCAACAATCCTAGAATGAACAATGAAATTAAAGTCATGGTTGAAGGGCAAAAGAAAAAGGCTATCCTCCAATCGAAACAGAGGACAACTCTGCGCTTTCCCGTTGGTCGAGGCTTCCAAATAAAAGCTAGCCATCTTTATCGGCTGAAAATTAAAGCCTCAAAAGGTTCAATTCCCTATTTTGAAAACCTGCAAAGTGATGAACGCCGCGTTCTCGGCGTCTTTTTTGAGCTCGAATTAATTCCGGCCCAATAATGTGTGGCATCTGTGGCTTGGCCTTTTCTCCTGCCTCCGGGCAACCTGAAATCAGCCTTTTAAAAAAAATGGCTCAAATGCTCATTCATCGTGGTCCCGATGATGAAGGATATTTCTCCCAGCCAGGAGTAGGCATGGCTGTACGTCGGTTGAGTATTATCGATGTTGTCAGTGGCCATCAGCCCCTAAGCAACGAAACCGGCACTATCTGGGTAGCCCAAAATGGCGAGATATATAATTTTTTAGAGATAAGGGCAGAGCTCGAAAAGCGAGGCCATGTTTTTCGCACAAAATCGGATACAGAAGTTATCGTTCATAGTTATGAAGAATGGGGCCTTGATTTTGTTAATAAGCTCAGAGGAATGTTTGCCCTTTCGCTTTGGGATGGTGATAAAAAAAGACTTATTCTGGCCCGGGATAGAATAGGAGTTAAACCCCTTTATTACATTATCCTTCGAGAGGGAACTCTTGTTTTTGCTTCCGAAATAAAAGCTCTTTTAGCCCATCCTGATGTTCCCCGAGAATTGGATCCAGAGGCCCTTGATTTTTATTTAACCCTCGAATATATCCCAGCTCCCTATTCAATCTTTAAAGGAATCCGGAAGGTTCCAGCGGCTCATCTTTTGATTTTTGAATCACCTCGCCTGACCCTTAAGTCCTACTGGAAGCTTGATCCCTTTGAATTAAAAGAAAAAAATCAGTCTCTCACCCTGCCCCAGGCTATGGATAAACTTTATGAACTCCTCCGCGAGTCGGTCCAACTTCGTCTTATAAGTGATGTCCCCTTAGGAGCTTTCCTAAGTGGCGGGATTGATTCCTCAACCATAGTTGGTTTGATGAGAGAACTCGGAGCTGAGCCTCTCCGTACCTTTTCCATCGGCTTTAAAGAATCAACTTACAACGAGCTTGATTATGCCCGGATTGCGGCCAGCCGTTTTCAAACTCAACACGAAGAATTTATTCTGGAACCAAAGGCGCTTGAACTCACTGAAAAGCTCATCTATCATCTCGACGAACCCTTGGCTGATTTCTCTATCTTTCCTACTTATCTTGTTTCATCTATGGCCCGATCTCGGGTTACAGTTGCTCTTTCTGGAGACGGGGGTGACGAACTCTTTGGTGGCTATGAACATTACCAGGCCCAGAAAATCGCGCAGCGAAGCTTAATAAGAGAAATAGGAAAACTGGCATCGCCTTTTTTAAATTTTTTCCCTCCTTCTGAAAAGAAAAAGGGATTTTGGAACAAACTTCAACGTTTTACCCTAGGCTTAACCCATCCACCTGAACTTCACCATTTTCGCTGGATGGTCTTCTGGAAAGAAAAAGAAAAAAAGGATCTTTTCAACGATGATCTAAAAAAACAGATTGACAGTTATGGACCTTTCTGGTTGAGAGAACCCTTTGTTTCAATTTTTAAAGAAATGAAAAACTTTGATCCTACAACAGCAGAGCTTTATCTTGATCTTAGAACCTATCTTCCTGATGATATCATGGTTAAGGTTGACCGCATGAGCATGGCCACTTCCCTGGAAGCCCGAGAACCCCTTCTTGATCATTGTCTTGTGGAATTTGTTTTTTCCCTTCCTGGCGAGTGGAAAATTCGTGGCCTTCAAACCAAATGGATTTTTAAAAAAACGATGGAAAGACTTTTGCCCAGGGAGAACATTTACCGTCCAAAGGAGGGTTTTAGCATTCCTATCAAGATCTGGCTCCGCAAAGAATTACGATCCCTTCTGCTTGATGAGCTTAACGAAGTAAAATTAAAAAAAGAAGGTTTATTTTCGCCCCAAGTGGTATCAAAGTTAATTAAAGATCACCTCTCTGGACGAAAAAACTATAGCCATCAGCTCTGGGCCCTTCTTGTCTTCGAATTGTGGCGGAAAAAATATTTAAAAGCTTAGTCAAAATTATAACTTTTCGATTATAAATATCTCTTCTTCTTCCGCCTGGATTTTAAAAAATTCATTAATTGGGCAGCCTGGAACCCAAACAATTTCGCCTTTGGAAACAAAGACTGGCCAGAATTTCCTCAGATAAACAGGAATATGGCGAGAACTCATCAAATCTTTTATTTTTCTCGGCCTCACTGAGCCAACGGGCGTATAGCTGTCGCCAGGCCGCCTCGGTCGGATAGTAAGAGGGAAACTCAGTCGATTTAAACTCAGGCAGGCTCGACAGGAATCATCAAAGGGAGGGAAAGGTTTGATTTTTGTTCTTCTAGCCGAAAATTTAAGGCCAATTCCAGGGATCTCGACGATTTCTTGCCCATTCCAGATAATTTCATAATTCTGAAAAGACCTTAACCCTTTCTCTTCCATAATATAAGGACCAATTCGAATAAGTTTAATCTTTCGCCTCAAATGAAGTTTTTGACCTGGTTCAAGACGTCGAATGGCCTCCACTTCTTTAAAATTAATCTCCCTCAGGTCTCCCCGGAGCATAATAAGAAAACGCCTCACGAGTCGCCTAGCCAGGGCAGGATGAAGCTCAGCCAACGCTTCAGCCTCAAGCCTGAAACTTTCATCGACTTTTTCTATAAATCTGGGCAAAGCCTCTTCTTCAATTTTACTGAGAAAATCCTCTTCTTCTCTTAAAATATCTGCTACGCGGGCAAGATTAGCCACAATCCTAGGATTAAATTTTTTTTCAAGAAGAGGAAGAAGCTCAAATCTAATTCGATTTCTTAAAAAGCGACGATCAAGATTGCTCTCATCGATCCGAAAAGGAATTTTGAGTTCCCGAAGATAGGCCTCAACTTCATGACGCCGCAGAAAAATTAAAGGCCTGATAATCCTTCCTTCAATTTCAGGCAAAATTCCCCTTAGCCCCCTTGGCCCACTGCCCCGGATTAAACGAAGCAGGAAAGTTTCGGCCTGATCATCCATCGTATGGGCAGTGGCGATTTTATTCGCCAACAAACTTTTCCTAGTTTCTTCGAGAAACTTATAGCGAAGTTCGCGACCAGCCTCTTCCAAATTAAGATGATACTTGCGGGCATATTCCTTAACGTTAGCTCTTTTTATAATTAGAGGAAGGTTATACTCTTTAGCTATCGCCGAGACAAATTCTTCGTCCTCTCTGGCTGAGGCTCTTAGACCATGATTGAGATGAGCCAAAGAAAGATTAAAGGAAATTTTGGATTTTAAACGAATAAGAAGGGAAAGAAGACAAGTTGAATCAGGACCTCCCGAGTAGGCAAGCAAAAGGTGATCCCCAGGCTCAATTAACTTCTTTCTTCGGATTTCCTGATAAAAGCGCTCAAAGATATCTTGGGTTAGGTCACTTTTTTTAATGGCTTTTCTTGACCCTCTCAAGATGGATGTGGCGGTGGAGGGATTCGAACCCCCGACTCTGCGGATATGAGCCGCATGCTCTAACCAGCTGAGCTACACCGCCTTAAGCAAAATGATTTTAGCTAAAAGAGACGTCTTAAGTCAATTAAGTTAATCCAGACTTTCTTGAAAACGATATTTTTCTTCAGGCCAATAATACCCTTTTTGCTTCCTCTATTTGCTAAGTTTTCTCTAAATTTTTTTAATTTACATTAATTAATTCGCTGAGCTCAGAAAAACGAAAATAAAAGCGGTTTTATTTCCAGCCAGCCAGCATAACTAAAAAAGAGAAGGTTTATAATTAGAAAAAAATTGGTTACCCAGCCATTGCGGAAGGGCCTGGGCATTAAATCCTTTCGATTATTAAGGATCAGAAGGGTTAGAGCAAGAAAAGGCATGAATAAGGCTCCAAGAAGAGCATAAATCAACTGAATTTTTTGAACAGTAAATAAAAGGGAGGCTAAGGGCAAAATAGATAGTCCGATTAAAAATATTCGGTAAGCTAAAGATTTAGTCAGATTTTGATCAAGGGGGAATTTTTCTTCTTGGAAAAATTGTCCAGACCATTCCTTTTCCAGAAGGGATTCTTTACAATCAAAGGCCTCCCTTTGGCCGTTCAATCGGATAAGGCGAATCCGACGCTTAAGGCGAAGAAAATCGGCAAAAATATAGGGAACACCTTGCCAGACTCCAAGCAGGCTTGAAAAAACGGCACTCCAAAAGCCAGCGATAAAAAGTCCTTTGCCACCCGGGCCAAGAACTTCACCCAATTTTTCAGCCAGCTGCAAAGCAATCACATCTCCCCTACCTTTAACCGTTATTTTTGAGCCAATGATAACCATGGCTATACCAAAAAAGGCTGTTAGGGCATAGCCAAGGCTAAGATCAAATCGACATTCCTTCAATCCTTTCTGGCCTTGTCTGCTTCTTTCCTTTGCCCAATAACCATAACAGATGATTGTTACTGTCCCCCCTACCCCACCCATGACCGCAAGTAGCCAGTTAGAACCTGCCCTTGGGAAGGCTGGCCAGAAAAGACCTTTCAGGACTGATATCCAGTCAGGTCTAATCAGGATTACACTGAGGAAAACCGTTATGACCATAGAAGCAATAAGATAAGCCATCAAGCGTTGAAAGAGGTTAAATCTTCCTACCCAGACAAGAATGAGACCTAAGAATGAATGAAGGCAACCCCAGATAATTCGAGCCTTGCCGGGATGACCAAAGGAAAAAAAGCCGAAGCCAGCAACACCACAGGCATTAATCAAGGCGCCACCAACATAAAAGGACCAGAGTAAGAAATAAAGGAAAAATAACCAGGAGAAAGGAGAAGGCAAATATAATAGCCAGCCTTCAAGGATAGATTTTTGAGTGGCCATTTGCCAGCGGGCAATGCCTTCGTTCAGAATGAATTTAAGTAAAGATCCCGCCCAGGCTGCCCAAAGAACAACCAAACCAACCGCTGAACCAGCTAGAGAGGCGGTGAGAAGATCCCCAGCTCCAACTCCGGTGGCGGCGACAATAAAGCCCAGAGCTGCTTTAGATAAAAGGTTTTCTTGGAAAGGCATTTTAAATAAGATTCAATTCTTTTAAGCTCAGAAAATAATGCAAGCTATCCCTAAGCGAAGAAAGATGATGTAAGGCCTTGGAAAGGGAAAGAGAACTTATAGCCCAGACACCACCGCCCCGAACAATAACTAGTTGGTGTTTTTTTAACAATTCTAAAAATACTGCCGTATCAATTGGGGGCAAAAAGACTGGGACTTGGGGATGCAGAACTTTTCCTTCCACATCCAAAGGCTTGAAATAGCTAAGCTGATCATTTAGAAAAGATAAATTCCAAGCTATAGCTTCAGCCTCAGCTATAAAGGCTCGGATAATAGCTTGAGCTGGTGTTTGTTCATAAATCAATCGATGACAGAAAAATTCTTCATCCTCAGGAGAAGAAGATAAATCAAAGGCTTTTAAAGGCCCTTTAATCTCTAAAGGGGTTGAAGCTGGCGAAGCATAAATAATTTTTTTTCTATTCTTCCAGGAAAGCGAACCGGTAAAGAAGGGTGAAATCTGGCTCAAAAAGAGGCGATTTCTTGTCTTTTCAACTATTTTTAATTCATTCTTATTTAAAAAAACAGAGCTTTTTCTCTCCCAGCTAAGACAGTAAGGGAAAGGAGGGAAAAAAAGTTCTCTTATCCCTTTCCTTTTTTCCTCATCTATCTTCTCTTCTGGAATTCGGAGGCTTTTAAGGGACTTCCAGACTTGGGCCGAAAAATCAGCAATCCCAGCATAAAAAAAAGCTTCGAGAAGTGTTCTTCCTCGAGCAAACAAACCATGACCGCGGATAGCAACTACGGGATAATTCTTAAGTCCTGAGGCGACTTCTCGGGCCAACTCTAAAGAACCGTAGGCCTTCTTTACGTTGATAATTGGAATCGAGGTAAGATAAATAATTCCAAGAGGATCTAAAGGCGAAAAAGAAAGAGACTTTTTTCTTTTCGCCGAAAAAGCCAGTGTCATCAATGTCACGTTTTTGGCATGGGCATGTAAAGAAGCTTGAGCCTCAGGAAGTTTTAGAATAGCTCGATGAACAATTAGTTCAGATGAGGCTTCAGGTTTTTTCTCCTTAGCCATTTCCATAAAAAGAATGTCTTCGGGTTCAAGATCGCCTTTCTGGGCTCCAGACTTGGTTATAACCAGCTGAACTGGTTTGTCTTTGGCCGATATAAGGCAAGCCATATTACCTGAATGGCTGTTTTGAAGGCCAATGGCTAAGGAAGCCCGGCCAACTTTTTGAAAAAGATTAATGATGGTGGCTTTCACTTTTTCTCTTCAGGGAAAATATCAAAATTTAATTTAGATTTACAAGATGTCTTTAAATTAAAAAAGAAATAATAATTTTTTAGCTGGTAGAATAAAGACTTTTTATGGCCGCTTCCAAATCAGCTTCAACGGAAGGAGAGGCTATGTCAAATTGCCTGACTTCAAGACCTTGAAGCAAGGCCATAAAAGGCTCAATGAGGCCAATTCTTATAACCAAAAGACCCCTAAAGCCTGATCGACGGAGCTGCTGGCTGAGGGCTGGCCAAAGACCGCGGCCGGAAAGTTCAAGGGGGCCAACTTCATCGACAATAAGATAATCCATAATCTGATGCTCAAGAATGATATGTATAGCTTTCTCAAGACCACTTGGTAAAAAATAGAAACGACCCATTTGGTCTTTACCAGGAGAAGAGGACATCCGAATAAATGGATGATTGGCTCGATGTTTAAGGTCAAAAAGATCGTAACCGATAAATTGGTTCTCTTTATAAACTTTCCGCGTCAAAAACCCATCAAACCTTTTTTGTAAATAGCTAAGATTATTGATAATTCGCTCAATCAAGGTTGTTTTACCTGAATCAACCCGCCCTATAAGGAGATGAATCATTCTTTCCTAGCTTTTATATTTTTTCTTTATTTTGTCTTTAATTTTACTTTAAATTTTACTTTATTTCGCGATTTTGTTTGCACCTATCTTACTATTATCACTGCTCCCCGGAAATCTAAAGAAATGGTTTTCCCTGTCGGTCCATTCGCCGAAACTGAGGTTAAGGTCATCTCAGCTTCGCCCGAGCCCGCTGCTTCACAGACAAGTACCGCCAAATTTCCCTCTCCTTTAAATCCCCGGCCAATCTGGGGGCTGGAAAAGGCGACAACCGCAGAACTTCCTGAAGGGTCAATATTCTTCAGGAACGGCGCTTTTTCCCCTAACTGGAAAATTATTCCCCCAGGGATGACATCTTTGATCTTTACCACTGCAGGATTGATTCCAAGATTCAGGGAAAGACTGGCCACTTCTTCTTGACAGCGTAAGTTTATAGCCAATCGAAATTCTCGGCCTTGAGGAACATCAACCGTCATTGGACTAAGTTCAATCAGGTTACCCCGCCTGGCCTCTTCCCTTAGCCTTTCAATCTCTTCGGCTTCCCTGGCTTCCATTCTTTCAATTAAGGTAAGAGGCAAAGTTCCAGGAAGCGCTGCCTGAGTTGCCGTTGATACCAAGCCTTCAACATCGATCAAAAGGGGTTTCAAATCTTCCTCAGTCAAAGGCATGGTTCTTATAATGTAAGGCGTTATGGTGAGAACGACATCAGTTTGTTCAATGGTCGTATCCTCGGCTGAAAAGAGTCGACCAATAAGCGGAATATTTTTAAGGCCAGCTATTCCCTTTAAGCTTTTTCTTTCTTCATCCTTAAGCAAACCACCAAGGAGGTTAGTTTCTCCATCTTTGAGTCGGAGAATATTTTTTACCTCCCTTGTGGTGATGATAGGAATACCGGCTATTCCAGTCCCAGCAATCGAGGTAATTTTAAGTTCAAGATCGAGGGTTACTTCTCTTTCTAAATGAATTTTCGGTTTTATTTTAATTTCGAGACCCACATCCTGATAGACAAAGGAAGTCACCGGCTGCTGGCTAATTCCTCCAGCGGCAATCGGAGTAAAAGTTGTCTGGGGGATGGGCACTTTTTGGCCCACAAGAGATTTAATTTCTTCATCGGCCAGCCCTCTTAACCGAGGCTGGGCAATAATTTTGGTATCAGCATCTGTTTCGAGAAATTGAATAAAGGCTGTGGGCACGCTGAGCTGATAGTTCTCCATTTTAGTGAAATCAATATCTTTGAGATTAAACCAACCTTGATTGCCTGTTTCTGTTCCTGAATATTTCAGACCGATGATATTCTGATCAAAACTGAGACCAAGCTGCCGAAGCTTCATCCGGGAAACTTCCATGATTTCCAAGTCAATAATAACCTCAGCCTTTGGCTTATCCCAGAGCTTGATCAATTTTTCTGCCAATTCTATGTTCGCCGGCACATCCCTAATGGTTATGGAATTCATATTCTTATCAGCTACTATAAAAGGAGCCCTGTATTGAGTTCTTAACAACAGCTGAAGGGGATTCTGGACAGCTTCCACGCTAATATTGGAAAGATAAAAGGTGCGGATAGCACTGACCTCATACTGAAGCCTTTTTTCTGGCCGGTCTGGAACAATTATAACGGAATTCTCATCAATGATGCGATAAAAATTGCGGCTAATAAGACATAAACTGCTCAGGGCTTCCTCAAAAGTTTTATTAGTTAAATCAATGGAAACCGGTCGATCTGAAAAGGCTTCATCAAAGAGAATATTTATTCCGGCAAATTTCCCCAAGGCTTGAAAAATGGCTTTAAGGGGGGCTTCGGTGAATTTGAGCCCCACTTTTTCTTTAGTTGTTTTGAGCTTTATTGGAAATTCAATTTTTCTTTCAACTGGCCTTGAAGGTGATTGTTCCTTTTGATTAAGACTCATCGCTTCAAAAATCAGGGCTTTATTCTGGGGATCATAGCTTATAGCCTGATTGTAAGCTTTTTTGGCCTCCTCAATCTTGCCTTCAGCCACCAGTTTCCTGGCTTCCTGTAAGTGATAAAGGCTGGCCGCTATTTTAGCGCGGAGAAGGGCTATTCGATAGACGGACTCGCGGGGATTTTCCAGAGCTGCTCTTTCGTAATATTTAACGGCTTCATCCCATTGTTTAGCCATTTCAGCCTGGGCTCCGAGGCGATAGTGGCGGCTGAAGGTAACGCAGCCAAGGCATAAAAGGAGAATTATAAATATCAGGCTAAATTTTCTCATTTTACTCTCCTTCTAGGGAGAAGCGAATTTCCTTTTTATTAGGCCCGGCAATAATAATTTCTGCAGGAGTAATTTTAACCACCTGGAACTCTGAGCTTATAAATTCACCCTCCGCTACTGGCATAGCCAGGCCATTATAAATGATCAGGGCTATAGTCTTTCCAGGAGAATAGATATAGCCAATATAACGCAAAGAGAGGTTATAGCCAGCAGGGCTTTCTTTTTCCCCCTTTGGTTCATCCTGTCGATTGGAAATAATTTTTCCAAGGCCGCCAAATAGCCTTTCAGAGGAAGAAATGTCAAGAGATGCCGAATCCCTTTGTGGTGAGAAAATATTTCTTAGAATAAAGGGAGAGGAAAAATCCTTTTTAGGAAGAAGATTTGTTTTGATCAAGGGAGAAATTTTTTCAGCCCCTGACTTTTTCGTTTGGGGCTGACCAATGATTAAACAATTAATAAAAATTAAAATAAAAAGAAAAATAAATTTCAGCCAAGACACATCGGTTAAAAATTGACTCAATCTTCTTTTAATAAACATAATAGGCACTCACTACCAATCCCAAATCTAAATTACTCCCGTCTTCACTTACCCTTTGAAAATTAATGTCTTCAACCAGAAGGAACTTGGGAAAGGTCTCCAGTCTGGCCAGCAATTCCCTTAAAGAAAAATAAGAGGCCCTAACTCTTAAATTAAAACTTATTTTCTTAACCTTACTCTTTTCCAAACTATGATAATTATACTGAAGGGCAGGTAAGCTCAAACCTGCTTGATGGAAGATTTCTTCAAGGTCAATTCTAATTTGACCGAGGCTTTCGTCTCCGCGATAATACCATTTATTTCTTAGCTGTTCGAGCTCGCGACTAGCCTCAGACCACTGCAACCAAATTTGCTCGCTCCTGTCTCTGGCTTCCTTGGCCCGCTCAAGGGCTTTTTTCTGGAAACTTAGTTTGGCCTCAACCTCGGCAGCCCGATTTTTTGGCCAAAGAAGAATAAAAATAAAAAAAATCAGGGAGAAGACTAAAAATCCTAAAAGGAATTTAATAATCCTTTTTTCAGCGTCGGTTAAAAATTCAATCAGTTCTTTCATAGATCATAACCATTTCTGAAATGATATTTCTCCCGCTCAAGTCTTCACTTTTTACCTGAAGATCAGAGAAACCAGCTTTCCTTAATTCTTCGATTGTTCTCAGAAGAGAAATAAAATCTGGAGCAACCAGTTTAAATTTAATTTCAAGCTTTAAATCGGTTCGTCGATTCAAGGTCAAAGAATTAAGATAGCATGATGACGGTAAAGCCTTTTCGAGACGAGAAAAAAATTCAGACCAGGGAAAGCTTTTATCGCTGATAATTGAATTGGCTACCTCCACTTCAGTCTCAAGGGTTTTGGTTAAAGCTACGGCCCTGGCCGATAACTGCCTTTCTTCCCTTTTGAGAGCATCCTCCATTCTAGCCATTTTAATAATTTCACGACGCCCCTGACTTATTTTAGACTGATAACTTAGGTAAAAAATCAGAGAAATCGCCAGAATAGTAAGGTTTATTGCCATCAATAAGCCAGCTAAGAGAAAAAAAGGGCGACGGTTACGCCAGGGTTTAGAAGCCAGATTTAGATAGATCTTCATTTTTCCCTGTTAGCCACTTGACCAAGAAGGGGAGATAAAATGATTTTCTCTTCATCCCCTATTCCCGAAAATCGATTCAATTTTAAGCTCTTAATTTCTAAGTTAGATTGATTAAGGAAATCGAGGAGAATTTTTTCATCTTCAGTCTCGACTGCCCAGCGAAGAAAAATTCTTTTGATCTGCCTCTTCTCTTTATCCTCGATAAAATGAAGGGTATTTTCCATTTCCGACAGAATTTGCTGAGTAAAATCTCCTTCCCTATCTAAACGAAATGATTTCACCCGGTAAAGTAGGGGAATCTGACCGGCTGCAGCCAATAAGGCTAAGCTGTCCCTCTCAACATTTATTAAAAGAAAATCTGGTTCCTCGATAAGAGCGAGAAGATAAACTGTGGGCAAACCAACCAATCTAACCCGCCAGCCGATTCTAGCCAGGAGCTTCTCATATTCTTCAATTATGCTGGACTTAGCTCCGACAACGAGTAATTTATAATAGGAATTGAATCGCCAGGCTTGGTAATCAAAACGAAAATCATCGCTTAGAAGGGGATAGAGTTTTTTAATTCGCCATCTAATTAGAGCTAATTTTTCCCGACCAGAAGAGGGTAAATTCTCCACGGCAAAAATAAAAAGGCGAAAACAGGATTCAGGGAGGAGGACAGATAGGTCACCTCCTCTTCCATCAATTTTTTCGAAACCCCTTTGGATTAAGTCCATCAGTTTTTCAGGTTTTCGAAGATTGTTTCTTTCCGCAGATGGCTCAATCAATCCAGCCTCTAGAGGCAGAATAAAATATCGGCTTTTCTGAGAGACCCCTTCTTTAACCCTTAATCCACTCACCCGATGGGCGGTAATCTGAAGAAGAAAAGGCGGTAACGGCGGTTCAGTCAAATATTGCCAAATTTTATTAAGCCAAGACATTAAGGCTACTCGACAAAGGTCACCTTATTGAGTTCTTTGAGGCTGGTAATTCCTTGAAGCACTTTTTCCATTCCTGCTTCCCGGAGGAAAACCATTCCCTCTTCTTTTGCCCTTTTCTTAACCTCGGAAAGGGGCTTACGGCTTAAAATCATCTCCCTGATGGTGTCAGAAAGTTCAAGGAGTTCGGCTATGGCTGTTCTTCCTTTATACCCAGTAAAATTGCATTCGGAGCAACCTCGTGGCTCGTAGAAAAGGTGATGGCGATACTTTTCAGGGTCTAAACCAGAATCAATCAGAACCTCATCTGAATAATTTACGGCCACTTTGCAATAGGGACAGAGAACCCTGACCAACCTCTGGGCCAGAATGCAATTGAGAGCTGAAATGAAGCTATAGGGATCAACCTGCATATGAAGAAATCGGCCAATAACATCAAAAACATTATTGGCGTGAACAGTGGTAAAAACCAGATGTCCAGTAAGGGCTGACTGGATGGCAATCTGGGCTGTTTCAGGATCACGAATTTCTCCGACCATGATTTTATCCGGATCATGGCGTAGAATCGATCTCAGTCCCCGGGCAAAGGTTAGGCCCTTCTTTTCATTAACGGGAATTTGGGTAATTCCCTCGATTTGATATTCAACTGGATCTTCAATGGTGATAATTTTATCCTCCGGCGATTTAATTTCCGTTAAGGCGGCATAAAGAGTGGTTGTTTTGCCGCTTCCAGTCGGTCCGGTCACCAGGATCATTCCATAAGGCTGGGTAATATATCGGCGAAAACGACGGAGCACATTTTCCGAAAAACCGAGCAGATCGAGTCTAAGCTCTTTGATGGCTTCAGTTATCATTTCTTTATCGAGGATGCGGATAACGGCATCTTCACCAAAGATACTGGGCATAATGGATACTCTAAAGTCTATGGTTTTATCTTTAATTTTAAGCCGAAAACGGCCATCTTGAGGAACACGGCGTTCTGAAATATCCAGGTCACTCATAACTTTAATTCGAGAAATAATAGCTGATTGAAATTTCTTATCAATGGGTTCCATAGCTTCTCTAAGGACGCCATCAAGGCGAAACTTAACTCTGACTCCATCCTCTCTCGATTCGATATGGATATCGCTTGCCCTTTTCTGGACAGCTGTAAAAATAATTGTATTCATCAACTTGATTATTGATCCATCCTGGTCAGCCAGTTTCTCGATGGAGATAACCTCCTCTTCTTCGCCTGTATCCTTTTCAACGACCTGAACAATAAATCCTTCAGTCGCTTCTTTTAGCACCTGAACGGCTGTCTCACTCTTTCTTAAGGCTTCCTGAATAGCCCTTAGAGGGGCCGCATAAACTTTAACCCGGCGACCAAAAAAAGACTCGATGGCATCTATGGCGGCTAAATCCGAGGGATCAGCCACCGCAATTTCAACCCAGTCTTCATTGGCCGCTAGGGGAACAAAATTCCATCGATGGAGGAATTCAACGGGAAAAGCCTGGATTAGCTCCCGGTTAAGTGGAAAGGAACTCAGGTCGATAACTGGTACATGATAGCGTTCGGCCAGCTGTTTAAGTTCCTCTTCCATCGATTTATTAGTTGATCCTTTTTCCTGGTTCATAGCCTTATCTCGTAATTCTTATTATATTAAAAATCGGCAAATAAACGGAAAGCAACATTATCGCCACCAGAACTCCCATAAAAATAATTATTACCGGTTCGATAAGATTAACCAAAGTTTCAATTCGGCTTTTAATTCTTTCATCATAAACATCGGCTGTCTCCCTCAGCATTCCAGGAAGATTGGCCGAAGTCTCGCCAATGCGAATCATATCCACAGCCAAAGCCGAAAAAAATCCGGTTCGGTTTAGGGAGTCTGATAAACTCTGGCCATTCTTAATATCTTCCGGGACTGATTGCATAGAATGGGCCAGAAATTTATTGGGAACGGCCTGGATGGCAATGGGTAGACAATGAAGCAAGGGTATACCGGCTTCAAGAAGAAGCCCAAGAGTCCTGGAAAAAAGGGAGATAGCCTGTTCTTTCCAAAGAGAGGCGCCATAAGGGATTTTCAGTTTCCAGCGATCGACCCGCCTAGCTCCAGCAGGACTTCGTCTTAGCTGGGGAATAAGAATCATGGCTAGAATAAAAAATATCAAAGCAGCAGGGACAAGTTGCCTCAAAATGCCGGAGATGAAAATAATGAATCTGGTAATAAGGGGCAGTTCGGCTTCAAAATCAGCATAAAAACTTGAAAAACGGGGTAAAATAAAACTAACCAGAATGATCATCAGCCCTAGGGAGAAAAGAAGCAAAAGGCTAGGATAAACTAAGGCTGAACGGATGCGGTGTTTTGTCTGAGAAATGGTCCGGGCATAATGGACATAACGTTCGAGAGTACCTGGAAGATTACCGCTTTGTTCACCAGCCAAAATCGAGGCAATATAAACTTTGGAAAAAATTTGTTCATAAGGGGTAAAGGCTTCAGAAAGAGATTTCCCGCCTCTAACTTCACTTTCGACCCGAGATAATATCTCCTGAAGAAATCGGTTTTTTATCCGGCTGCGAACCATCTCCAGGCTTTTCAATACCGGGTAACCAGCTTTTAATAAAGCCATAAGTTCCTGGTTAACCATAATGAAGTCTCTATCCTTAACTCGGCGGGGTGATAGTGAACCAAAAAGACTAACCTTTCTCCAGTCTTTTTTAATGTCTAAAACACAGAAGCCTTCTTCTTCAAAAAAGCGGCGGCACTCCTCTTTGGAAGCAGCCAAAATAGATTGAGTTATAATCTTTCCCTCTTCTGTAGCCAGACGACAAAGAAAATAGGGCATTCTTTTTTCAACACCTTGCTTCTGTCTGCTCTGATTGAAGTCAAGGTTATTTTTATCTTATTTTAAGCTTGACTTATTGTCAAATAGGGGAAAAAATTCCCTTTTTTGACCTGGGTTAATTATAATGATTAATCTGAAAAACATTGTTTGAAGGAGAGGAATGATGAAAAGAATGGTTTTGCTTTTTCTGACCTGTCTATCTCTTTTTCTTCTATTGGCCTGTAGCCAGTTTAATAATCCAGAACAAATAAAAAGGGCCGAAGCTATGATTAAAGCTGAAAGTTTGGCTAGAAATATTCAAATTCTGGCCTCCGATGAATTTGAAGGCAGAGCTCCAGCTTCTGAAGGCGAAAGAAAAACAATTGACTTTCTCGAGAAAGAATTCAAAAAGCTAGGCCTAAAACCGGGAAATGGCCAAAGTTATCTTCAGCCAATCCCCCTTGTAGTTATCACGGCTGATCCCTCAGCTTCTCTGGAAATAAAGAGCCAGAAAAAAAGACTAAGTTTTAATTACAGGAGTGATTTCGTCGCCTTAACCCGGCGAGTTCAAGAAAAAGTAGTTCTCGATGAATCAGAAATGGTTTTTGCAGGCTACGGAATCGTGGCCCCTGAATATGGCTGGAACGATTACGAAGGGCTCGACGTTAAAGGAAAGACTGTCCTGGTTTTAATCAATGATCCAGGCTTTGCCACCCAAGACCCCAAGCTTTTCAATGGGCGGGCTATGACTTACTATGGTCGTTGGACTTATAAATATGAGGAAGCAGCCAGACAGGGGGCAGCGGGAGTCCTAATTATCCATGAGACTGAACCGGCGGCCTATCCCTGGAGCGTAGTTGAAAATGGCTGGACTGGCCCCCAATTTCATTTAATATCCGCTGATAATAATATGTCGCGCTGTGCCATTGAGGGTTGGGTTCAAAGGGAAGTAGCCGAAAAAATTCTGGCTGAAGCAGGATACAACCTCGATGATTTGAAGAAAGCTGCCCTTCAGCGGGAATTTAAAGCTGTTCCCTTAGGATTGAAGGTCAGTCTTATTCTCAACAATAAAATCGAGAAGGTTACTTCTCATAACGTCATTGCTCTCTGGCCTGGTTCAAAAAGAGCAGATGAATATATAATTTTTATGGCCCATTGGGATCATTTAGGAAAAAACCCTGAACTTGAGGGCGATCAAATTTTCAATGGAGCCCTCGACAATGCTTCCGGCACTGCGGCTTTAATTGAATTAGCCCGAGCTTTTACTTCTCTTAAGAAAAAACCTTGGCGCTCCATTGTTTTTCTTTCAGTTACCTGTGAAGAACAAGGTCTTTTAGGGTCAGAATATTACGCCTCCAACCCAATCTTCCCTCCTGAGAAAACTGTGGCCGTGATTAATTTGGATGCTCTTAATATATATGGTCCAATGAAGGATATAACGGTTATTGGCTATGGACTTTCTGAACTTGACAAATACATTGAAGAAGCAGCTCGAGCTCAGGGCAGAACGGTAAATCCAGATCCAACCCCTGAAAAGGGTTCCTATTTTCGTTCGGACCATTTCCCTTTCGCCAAAAAGGGAATTCCAGCCATCTATCCAAGCGGAGGGGTCGATCATGTTATTCACGGCCGAGATTGGACTCTTGCTCAAAAAGAGAAATATATTGCCGAAAAATATCACCAGCCTTCTGATGAATTTGATTTGAACTGGGACCTCTCTGGGGCCATAGATGACCTAAGGCTCCTCTTTAATATGGCTTTAAAATTAAGTATGGAAGTTTCTTTCCCTAATTGGCATGAAGGTACCCCTTACAAGGCCATAAGAGAGGCTGCTCTTGCCGCGGCCAGGGAATCGAAACAGAATTGACAAAGGAACCTAGGCAGATTATCTTAAAATTAATAGGGAGAATGAAAAAAAAGGCCTTGCGTTTTCTATTGCTCCTCATTTTAGGTCTTTTTATTTTCCAACTGATTAACCTCCGGGGAAAGCTTTCTTCCCAGGAATATCCTTCCAAAAAGCAGATCAGTGATTATTTCAGCTCCTTCTTATCCAGAAGCACTCAACCCCTCGGTCTAAAGGAAGATCAAAAAATACGTCAGCTTTTATATCAAGCCCCAGCTAAATGGGTAATCAGAGCCAGTTCAAAGCATATTCTTAATTGAAATCTTTTCTTGATGACAGAAATGGGCCTAGTCATTAATAAAAAAAGAGCCTAATGAAAAGGATTCACGTCTCTTTTATCCTGATCCCTTTTTCCTTTATCTTTATCCTAGGAATTATCAATTTTTACCACAATGTCACCTGGAAAAACCCCAATGATGGTGTTACCTGGCAACGTAAGGAAGGCAGATTAAAAGCGATCAAAGTTGATCCCAACAGTCCCGCCGATCTGGCAGGAATAAAGAAAGGAGATATTCTTTATTCAATTAATCGCAACCCCGTTGAGAATATTGTCGAGGTTACCCGGAGTATATGGCTAGCAGCCCAATCGGGGCAGAAATTAACTTATCAAATTATTAGGGAGGGAGAACCAAGTCCTCTTTTCCCATCCTTTTTTCCCCAGCTAAAAGGCCCTAATCCTATTTATTATGCTTTAGTCTTAATTGGCTTACTAACTTTTGTTGTCTCAATAATAATATTTCTTAATTTTTCCAGACGGCTTACCTGGCCATATTTCTATTTTTTTCTTCTTGCCGTCTCGCTGTTTAGTTTCCTTGTTTTCTCGCCAACTGGCAAGCTGGATTTTCTTGATTATCTCTTTTACTGGCTTGATAAGGCTGCTTTCATTTTTTTCCCTCCTCTTTTCCTTCATTTCTTTCTCCTTTTTCCAATGCGGCAGAAATTGATTAAACAAAAACCCTTTTTGCCTCTCCTGTTTTATTTAGTTGCCTTTATCCTCCTTTTAGCCCGGGCCGTCACGCATCTTCCTTTAAGCGAATCCCTGTCCTTAAACACATTATTATCTATAAATTATTTTCTCGATAAGACGGAGATTCTTCAGTTTATCTTTTTCTCCCTCCTAACGCCCTACTGGCTTTTTCGAGTCTCAAAAAAACTCGATAACCCCCTTTTAAGAAGACAATTGCGCTGGATGTCCAATGGTCTTTATCTTGCTGTTAGTCCCTTTATCCTTTTCTATTTCCTTCCCTTTCTTTTTGACCGTTTACCTTCTACTTTTGCTGAGCTCACCATTGTTTTAATGGCTCTAATTCCTATGACCTTCCTTTACGCTCTTGTCCGATCAAGAGCCATGGATTTTGAAGTTATGGTCAAAAAAGGGGCGGCCCTTCTTCTTTCTTATTTTATTATCGTTGGCCTTTACTTTCTTTTAGGCGAAAGAATGAAAGTTTTTGCCGGCCAAAGATTGAATACCTTTATTCTCGGAATTCTGGCCATCATTCTTGGGGCTAGTCTTTTTTCCCCTCTGAAAAAACTTTTCCAGGCTCTTTTTGACCGCGTTTTCTACCGAAGAAGCTATAAATACAGACGCACTCTCCTAACTATAAGCCGGGAGCTGGCTCGCGAAAGGAATCTCAAGCGCCTGGCCCATTCCCTGCTTGATCTAATAACCAAAGCTTTTTCCCTGGAAAAAATTGCTCTTTTCGTTCCTAAGGAAAGCGGCAGCTGGCAATATTTAATGTTTACCTCCAGCAATCAACCTTCACCGGAAGAACAAATAGTTGAGATGGAATCCTCATTTATCCAAAGCCTCCTTAAAAGGGATTTCCTCAGTTTCATTCCTTTTCCCGAAGCTAAAACAAAAGGTTTTATTGGGCAATATCTTTCCCAACTTGGCTTTTATCATTTTTTGCCTTTGAAAGTAGAAGAAAATCTTGTGGGCTTTATAGGGATGGGGAAAAAAATTGATGGTTCCTTTCTAAGTGGGGAAGACTGGGAACTTCTAACCGCCATTTCGCCCTCAGTTGCCCTTGCTATTGAAAATGCCTCTCTTTATCACCAGATTGCTCTTCGAGCTGAAGAGCTCGAGAAATTAAAGGATTATAGTGAAAACATCATTGAAAGTTTGACCGTAGGGGTAGCGGTAATTGATGAAAAGGGCAAGATAATCGGCTGGAATCGCATTTTGGAAAAAATCTTCAAAAAGAGCAAGCAGGAGGTTTTAAATAAAACCCTTGAAGAGGTCATAGGGGAAAAAAATGCTCAGGCTCTTTTTCCTCCTAAAACCCAAGAAGGTTATCATCTTTTAAGTGAAATAACCATAATTTTACCAGATAAAGAAGAAAGAATTTTTGATATTGCCCGTACTCCCCTCCTCGACAATAAATTAAATCCCTATGGAACTATAATTGTTTTTGAGGATGTTACCGAAAAGGTCCGGCTGCAGCAGCAGCTTCTTACTTCCGAAAAGCTGGCTTCCATAGGGTTACTTTCAGCCGGTGTGGCCCATGAAATCAATACTCCTTTAACTGGAATATCAAGCTATGTCCAACTCCTTCAGAAAAAGCTCACCGATTCCCATTACATTCAGATTTTGGAAAAAATTGAGGCTCAAACTGAAAGAGTCGCCAGAATAGTTAAAAATCTGCTTAATTTCGCTCGGCATCCCTCAGATACTTCCTTCCGACCGGTTAATCTCAAGGAGAGCCTTCTCGAAATTATTTCTCTTATCGAATATAAACTAAAAACGATGAATATTAAGCTTGAACTCAATCTTCAAGACGTCAAACCGGTTATGGGGCAGGCCGAGCGGCTCCAGCAGGTTTTTATCAATATAATCCTTAATGCCTTAGACGCTATGCCCAAGGGCGGAAAACTAAAAATAGATCTTTTTCAGAAAAACCAGGAGGCAGTAATCAGTATTGCCGATACAGGCACAGGGATAAAAAAGGAACATCTGCCCAGAATTTTCGACCCCTTTTTCACCACCAAGGGACTTGGAAAAGGAACCGGGCTCGGTTTGTCTATTAGTTATGCTATAATAAAAGATCATAATGGACGGATCGAAGTTGAAAGTGAGGTGGGAGAAGGTACTACCTTTTACATTTATCTTCCTTTTAAACCAAAATCTAAGACAGATAATTCAATTACGCCTTCTAAATCTATAAATTAACCATGTCCCCTAAAGGTTCGATACATATAATTGACGATGAGCCAGTTATCCAAGATGTCCTTTCGCAACTTTTGACTTCAGAGGGTTATGAAGTCGAGATCTCCTCTTCAGGAGAAGAGGCCTTAGAAAAACACGCCACTCAATCCTTTGACCTAATCCTCCTCGATTTGCTGATGCCAGGTCTTGATGGCATTGAAGTTCTTAAGGCCATAAAAAAAATAGATCCCCAAGCCCTGATTATTATTATTACGGCCTATGCTTCAGTTGAAAGCGCCATTGCCGCTATGAAACTAGGAGCTTTCGATTACATTCAGAAACCCTTTAAACATGATGAACTTATATTGGTAATTCGCCGGGCCCTTGAGCACAAGCACCTTCAGGAAGAAAATATCCGATTGCGGGATGAACTTGACCGTAAGTTTGGTTTTGCCAATATAATCGGCCGCAGCAAGGTGATGCAGAATATTTTTGAAATGATCAAAATTACCGCTCCAACAAGGAGCACTATTTTAATTCAAGGGGAAAGTGGCACAGGTAAAGAACTTGTGGCTCGAGCAATTCATCAGCAGAGTGATCGGGCAAAATATCCCTTTGTCGTCGTTAATAGCGGTTCATTACCTCCTGATCTGCTCGAAAGCCATCTCTTCGGACATGTCAAAGGGGCCTTTACGGGGGCAATCAGTCATAAACCTGGCTTATTTGAAGCCGCCGATAAAGGAACAATCTTCTTTGATGAAATATCAACTATAAGCCTTGAAACTCAAGCTAAACTGCTTCGCGTTATGCAGGACAAAGAATTCATGCGTCTTGGCGGAACAAAAACTATAAAAGTAGATGTAAGAATCATTGCGGCCACTAATACTGATTTAGAAGAATTAATTGCTCAAAAGGTTTTTCGTAAAGACCTTTTTTACCGATTAAATGTCATTAAAATAGAGTTGCCTCCTCTAAGAAAAAGAAAGGAAGATATTCCTTTGCTGGTTCGCCATTTTGTTGAAAAATACAGCCGAGAAAACAATAAGGAGATTGAAGGAGTTTCCGAAGACGTTCTAGAAATTTTAGAAAATTATGATTGGCCGGGCAATGTTCGGGAACTCGAAAATGTTATTGAGCGAGCCGTCGTTCTTACCAAATCAAAAATCATCACCCGCAATGCCCTCCCTTCCTATCTTCTTGGTTATCCCCGGCAAGCCGTTGCAAATGATACAATCTTTATAAATGAAGACCTTAATTTAAAACGACAGACTCAGGAATTCCAGAAGCGCCTTATTATTATGGCCTTACGCCAGGCCAAGGGAATTCAAAAAAAAGCGGCTGAAGCCCTTGGCCTCAAGCCGAGCACGTTAAATGAAATGATTAAAAGATTAGGCATTGAGGCCCACAGGTTTGATAAAAAAATATCTTCGATTTAAAACAAGGGAACTGATCCGTCAGGATTGATTTTAAAGTTTCTGGGCTTATTATTAACGGAAAAATTAAATTCCTGAATCTTATCCTTAATAATAACTTTTTCTCTTCTGATTTCTGACCCCTCTTTCCATTCAAACCATAAAGGAAAAAAGAAATTCTCACCTATTTGCTCAATCTTGACTTTAAAAATTAAATTTTTGGCCTTTGTTTCAGATGCTGTTTCAATCTTTAGTTGAGGCAAAGAATGCCTTTCAAACCAGCTTGCCCTAAAGAGCTTCAAATCCAGGGAAGAAACTTTTTCCATCGTCCTGAAAAAATCAGCAGTCGAGGCTGCCTGATAACGGAAATTCTGAGCAAATTCCTTCATCCCTTTTAAGAAAACTTCCTCCCCCAAAAGATGAGAAAGAAGATTAAGGGCTAGTGAACTTTTGTTATAAATAATAGTTTGGAAGGCTTCAAAATCAAGATAGCTTAAACGGGAACCCATAATGATTGGACCCCAAAAAGTTTTCCGGCGAGTCCATCGATTAAACTGATTCAAGATTTCAAGATAAGCTCTAAGACCATACTTTTCTTTTATATATAAAATCGTTGAAAATTGGGCGAGCCCCTCACTTAGCCATTGATCCCGATAACGCCGCCAAGTTACAGCCTGCCCCCACCACTGATGGGCAATTTCATGGGCTAAGAAATATTCGCTGAAGCGAGTTAAATCAACAGGACTGGCCGGTTTGGAGATAATTTGGGCTTGAGGTCTCAGGGCCCGAGGAAGCTGGTTAATAATCACCATAGAACCAGGACTATGACCTCCACTGACGTCCCAAAATCGAAGAACAACTCTCATTTTTTCATAAGGGAAAGGACCAAAAAGTCGCTCATAGAAGGAGATTATCGAGGCTGCTTCCTCAAGCTGTCCTTTCCAGTTAAGCCTGAATTCTCGGGAAGCATATAGCTCTAGGGAAAGCCCTGTTTCAAGTTTTAATTCCTGAATACGTTCCAAATTGCCTACAATAAAAGAGAGATATTTAAGTGGCTTTTTACTCTCATAGACCCAGAAAGCCCTTTCTTTTCTTTCTAAACCCTTTTCGGCTCTGCGTCCAGAAAGGCGGCCGGACTCAATCAACACTCCTTGACCGAGGCAGGTCATATCCTCCGGAGCAATTAATTTAACCCTGGCTGTATAATAATCATCACTGGGTGGTATAGGATACCAGAGAGAAGAATAGCTATAGAGCCAGGATTCAAATTTAATGGGAACATTAATGGGCACATCTTCAATCTGGCCGCTGACGACATCAGTATGGGAAGGTGGGGGAACCAATCGGCCCTGGTAAAAAAATTCAAGAGCCAGGGACTCCTGAGATATTGGCTCCACAAGGGGAATATAGATCATGCGGCTAGCCCGATCCTGATTAAACATAAGCTCATGACCTTCACTGTCTAAAATTCGAATTAAATTTAATTTCGGATTTAAACGAAAACGAAGGCTTTCTATTACCTGGCCTTTGGGGACCAGCTTGACTTTGGCTCTGGCTGAAAGATAAAAATTGCGCGGGTCAACTTCAACCTCAAGGTCATAATGGGCAATATCGACCGTCTCAACCATCGATAAACGGAGAAGGCGAGCTGAATCCGGTGTTTTTGGCGAATATAAACAGATAAAGCGATCACGATCAAGGTCAAAGAGAGTTATTTCATCTTCAGAAAAAGGAGAGTAAATATAAGTTAGATTGCCAATTTTTGGCCCTTTGAATTCAAAAACAGCTTCCTCGCTCTGGGGTAGAACTGTCAGCATTTCCCTAGTTAAAGAATTTTCTAGAGTGAAAAAGCGCTCATTATAGAGGGCAAATATCTTTGAGGCTTGCTCACTCTCTCTTTGATTAAGAGTTGTTAAGGGAATGGCTCCTTTTATTTCAATATGGCGAGTAAAAAAGGAGGGAGAAAAGCGAAGATAGGCTTGATCAAGTTCAGCGGTTAAAATCTCATTCTTATAAATTAATTTAAGTTGATGTTTTTCATTGGGATCACTGGGGTCAAAATAAACCCGACCTTGGCCAATTATCAACAAAGCCGTTTCAATCTCGGGCAGATTGTCGAAAAAGACCAGGGCATTATGAAAGGTAAGGCTAATATCTTGATGGCGGATAATCACCCTTTCGGCCCGAGCCACTTCTGAAGCTGGAATTTTTAACCGATATAAATTTTTTAACCTGGTGGAAACTTCCCGGGAAGCAATCTTCCAGGTTCCATTAATTGCGACTAAAGATATCCGCCAGGTTTCGATCAGGGCTGAATAAGAATTTTGAAAATATACATGGTAATATATAATTTTCTTATCTTGAGACTCCTTCATTCCTGGCAGACGATAAATGACGACCTGATCCATTAGAAGTTCAGAAAAATAACTCTCGAAGGCCTTTCTTTCAAATTCACTTATTTCCGGCAAAAATAGTTCCTGGTAAAAGGGAAAATCAATTTTTTCCACTGCTTCCTGGAAAGACCTTAGTAAGCTTTCATAACCGTCAGAGGGAAAGGGAAAAAGAATTCCAGGGTAGAGGATATTAACAAGAAGAAAAAGGCAAAAAATCTTGGTTTTTTTTAACCCAAAAAATACAATCTGCAAAATTCACCTCAATTTTTATTATATATTATAGGGCTTCACCCGGCAATTGAGTGGAGATTTTAAGGCAAATTTAGGCAGGCTTTTATATAAATTTTAAGTATATTCAAGTTTTTTTATAATTGCTTGGCTCCACAAAACATTTTAGTCTTTAAAATTAATATCCCCTTCTTTTAATTTAACTGGCCATTTTAATTAATATTTAACATGGCAGAATTTCAGCGCGCTCCTTTAATTTCTTTGAATCGCTGAATGTCTTCCTCCCAGGTAACAAAGCTGTGGTAAAAGATGGAATCTCCTTCATCGATTCCTCTGGTTATCTCTGTAATGTGGGAAGTAGAGGCCCCAAAAGCCTGGACAGCATAAACGACAGCTTTCTCTGGATCGACATGCTGGCCGCAGGTATATATATCAAGAGCTACATAACCAAATTCAGGCCATGTATGAGTAGAAATATGGCTTTCTGAGATAACCACAACCCCACTTACTCCGTTGGGAGGAAACCGGCTGAAGGAAATTGACCAGACCTGGGCGCCGGCAATTTCAGCAGCCTTAACCAGAATTTGCTGAACTTTTTCAACGCTTCCAATCACATTGGGATCGCAACCGGAAGCTTCGACAATATAGTGACGACCAATGGTTGAATAAACCTTCGCCATTGATCCTCTCCTTTTCGCTTTTATCTTAAATTTTAAAATTAGGTCATTTATTATCCAATGTCAAGGAAATAACTCAAAATAGTCTCAAAGAAAAATCTTTCTTCCTCTTTGTAAATTTATCTTTACCCATTAGAGGTTATATGTTATAAATATCAGGAAAAAATGAGCATTGTGGCTATAATTTTGTGGCTTTTCGTTTTGCTTTTGGCCATAACGGTTCATGAGGCTGCCCATGCTTGGACAGCCCTGAAGATGGGCGATCCCACAGCTTACAGCCTTGGCCGGGTAACTTTAAATCCTTTAGCTCATATTGATCCAATTGGCACAGTTTTAATTCCTATTATTCTGGTTATAGTTGGTGCTCCCCCCTTTGGTTGGGCCAAACCTGTGCCCGTCAATCCCTATAATCTTCGTCATCCCCGCCAAGATAACCTCTGGATTTCAGCTTCAGGGCCACTGGCTAACCTCGCCTTGGGCTCTGTGGCTCTTGTGGGCATTATTCTCCTCAAACTACTGGTTCCTGAGCTCAAAGATTTCCTCCACGATTTTCTTTTAGGCGGCCGCACTTTACCCCGGGGCTTTTACCCTCTTCAGGGCCTGGCGGTAATTTTCTTTTACCTGACCCTCACCAACGTCTATTTAGCTATATTTAATTTAATTCCTGTTCCCCCCCTTGATGGTAGTGGCATTCTGATGGGCCTTTTATCCTACGAAGCTGCGGTTCGTTATGAACGATTGAAACCCTTTGGCATATTTATTGTTCTTGCCCTTATTTATCTCGGAATACTTCAATTAATCATAAAACCTGTCCAATTATTTATATACACTATTGTTTTTCTCTAAATAGGACTACCATGACCAAAAAGATTGTGCTTAGCGGCATGAGACCAACCGGGCCCCTTCATTTAGGCAATTATGCTGGGGCTCTTCGTAATTGGATTAAACTTCAGGAAGAATATCAATGTTATTACACTATTGTCACCTGGCACGCCCTAAGTTCTGAATACCAGAATTCTCGATTAATAAAAGAAAACACCTTTGAAGTGGCTATTGATTGGCTAAGCGTTGGTCTCGATCCCAAGCTTAGTGTTCTCTTCATTCAATCTGATGTCAAAGAACATGCCGAGCTTCATCTGCTTCTATCGATGATTACTCCCCTTCCATGGGTAGAAAGAGTTCCGACTTTTAAGGAAATGCAAAGGGAAATGGGAGATCGAGATTTAAATACTTATGGTTTCCTTGGCTATCCTGTCTTACAGACTGCAGACATTTTAATTTATAAAGCAGAAGTTGTTCCCGTGGGTGAAGATCAGGCCCCCCATCTCGAGCTTGCCCGGGAAATATGTCGCCGCTTCAATCGCTATTTCGGAGAGATTTTTCCTGAACCTCAGATGTTGTTGACGGAAACTCCCCGCATCGCTGGAACTGATGGCCGGAAAATGAGCAAATCTTTCAATAATGCTATTTACCTTAAAGACTCCCCTGAAATTATTAAAGAGAAAATTGCTACCATGATGACTGATACAAGGAGAAAGCGAAGGACCGATCCTGGGGTGCCTGAAGATTGCCCTGTTTTTACCCTCCATCGAGCTTTTGTCTCTGAAGAAAAAAGAGAGAGTTTGGCGGCTTCCTGTCGAGTGGCGGGTATCGGCTGTCTCGATTGTAAAAAGGTTCTTATAGATAGTTTAATAGAGCTCCTTACCCCTTACTGGGAAAAAAGGAAATTTTACGAAAATCACCCTCAGGAGGTGTGGGAAATCCTAGCCGAAGGAGCCAAAAGGGCGCGAGAAAAGGCCAAAAAAACCATGGAGGAAGTCAGAAAAGCCATTGGTTTTTGACGTCTATGGAATCAGGTGAACTTCAAGAAAGCTATCAGGTAAGGCTTGAAATCTTTGAAGGTCCCCTCGACCTCCTTCTTTTTTTAATTAAAAAAAGAAAACTTAACATTCACGATATCCCCATAGCCGTGATTACTAAAGATTATCTTGATTATCTGGCCAAAAAACAAAACATTAATCTTAACCGAGAAGCTGAGTTCTTGCTAATGGCTGCCTTCTTAATTTATCTAAAGAGCCAGATGCTTTTACCTCGAGAACAACCTCAGGATGATGAAGTTTCTGACCAAAGGCAGGTTCTGGTAGATAAACTCCTTGAATATCAAAAAATGAAAATAACTTGTTCTCTGCTGAGACAAAAAGAAGAGGAACAACAGCGCCGTTGGTTCAGACCTTTTATCCCCGTGGTTCCAACTTCGGAAGAAGAAGAAATTTTAGAAGTCAATCTTTTTGATCTAGCTGAATGTTTTTATTTTCTTATGAAGCAGAAGGAAAATGAAGATTTTAAAGTTCTTAAAGGCCGCGAAGTTTCCCTTGAAAAAAAAATGCAGGAGATCCTTGATCTGCTAGAAAGGCAGCCTGTTCTCGATTTCCTTGAATATTTAAAACAACAGCCCTCTCTCGAGGAAGCTCTTGTGGCTTTTTTTTGCCTTCTAGAACTTGTCAGGGCCAGGTTAGTTATTGCCTTTCAAGAAAGTCTTTTTCAGACAATTAAAGTCTGGCTTCGGCGGGAAAAATTAATTGAGGAAACGAAATGAGTGAAGATATCCGCAATATAATTGAAGCCCTGATTTTTGTTTCTCCAGAACCCTTGAGCCCAGAAAAAATAAAAGAGGTGCTAGCCGATTTTCCTGAGGAGGAAATAGACCGGGCCCTAAAAGAATTGCAGGAAAATTATGGGGCTAACAATAGGGGCATATGCCTCCTGCAATCAGCTGGAGGCTACCTTTTCACCACCAGACCTGAATTTGATCCCTGGATCCGCCGTCTCTTGCAAATAGAGCGCAAAAGTCGCCTTTCGCAGGCAGCTCTGGAAACCTTGGCTATTATAGCCTATCATCAGCCAATAACCGCTTCCGAAATTGCAGCTATTCGAGGAGTTGATTCCACAGGAACAATTAAAACTCTCCTCGAAAAAAAATTAATCAAAATTGTCGGCCGACGATCAACCCCAGGTCGTCCTCTAGTTTACCGGACAACAGAAAAATTTCTTCTTTATTTTGGTCTGAACAGCTTAGAAGACCTCCCTTCAGAGGAGGAAATTGCCCGTCTTTTGGAGGAAAAAGACATTGAGCAAATTTGAGCTCTATGAATTGTATAAGTTTTTTTTAATAGCTCTTTTTTCGTGGCTCTTTTGTTGTCGGCCCCATCAATTTAAAATAAGCCCGCCACCAGCTGATCGTCATGAGCCCTATGAGTATACGGGTCAAAAAGCCATGGTTGTTGCCGCCCATCCTTTGGCGGTTGAAGCGGGTTTAAAAATTTTAAAAACCGGCGGTAACGCAATTGATGCAGCCATTGCCACGGCCTGCGCTCTCAATGCGGCTGAACCTTTTGCCTCGGGCATTGGTGGCGGCGGCTTTATGATTATTTATTTATCGGAAAGAAAAAAGGTCACCGTTATTAATTTTAGGGAAAAAGCTCCCTTAAATTTTTATGCCCAAATTTTCAATGAAAAAGGCGAAGAAGCCCCAGTCTGGAGGACACTCAAAGGAACAGCTGTTGGTGTACCTGGGGCTCTTGCCGGCTGGGAACTGGCTCTCCGCCGTTATGGAACAAAATCTTTAATTGAGGTAATGCAACCAGCTATTGAAATTGCCAAAAAAGGCTTTCCTGTAAGCGAAACTTTTAGCGCTATTAATAAAGAAGAATACGAAAAAATCTTAGCCAATGCTGGCGAAAACACAATTTATCTTAAAGAGGGACTTCCCTATGAGCCGGGGGATTTGTTTCGCAACCCTGAGTTGGCAGAAACTTTGCAGCTTATAGCTCAAAGGGGAATCGAAATTTTTTATCAAGGGGAGATTGCCCGAAAAATAGTCCGAGCTGTTCAGGAAAAGGGAGGTTTAATGACCCTTGAAGATTTAGCCCATTACCGAGCTGTTGAGGTTGAGCCCCTAAGGGGACAATATAGGGAAGCTGAAATTTATACCATACCTCCTCCGGGCTCAGGTCTGCATCTTCTTCAATTACTCAACATTGCTTCTTTCTGGCCCTTATCTGAATGGGGTCTAACTTCAAGTCGTTATCTTCATCATTTAACCGAAGCCATGCGCCTTGTTTTTGCCGACCGTGAAGCTTTTCTTGGCGATCCTGATTTTATCGATATTCCCGTGGATAAGCTCCTTTCACCTAAATCAGCTCAACATAAGGCTAACTTGATCAGACCTGATAGGGTTTTAATGGAGTATTTACCCGAAAATTCACCAATTGAAACCAAGGCGGGTAATACCACCCATCTCTGTGTGGTGGATGAGAAGGGAAATGCCGTGGCTTTGACTCAATCGATCAATCATTTTTTTGGTTCGGGAATTATTCCCGAAGGCACTGGTTTTATTCTTAATAATACCTTGGATGATTTTGCCAGTAGTGATTCAGGTCCTAATTCTCCTGGTCCAGGTCGTCGTCCGGCAAGTTCTATGGCCCCTTTACTTTTGTTTAAAAAGGGGAAGCTCAAACTTATCTTGGGTTCTCCTGGCGGAACCAGAATCTTTCCCACTCTGGCTGAAATTATTATTAATCTAATTGATTTTGGCCTCTCCCTTGATGCAGCTATTGAAGCCCCTCGCTTTTTCAGCTATTCCCAGAATGGTCAGATTCGTCCTTTAAACCTTGAACCCCGTTTTCCCTTAGAGATCATTAAAGAACTCGAATCCTTAGGTCATAAAATCACACTTCGGGAGCCCTATGATAAATATTTTGGAGGTGCTCAGGGCATAATGATCGACCGAGCCAGAAACCTCATTCTTGGAGGCGCCGATTCCCGTCGTGATGGCTTTGGTCAGGGTTATTAATCCTAAAGGAGGCTTTTAATGGAAATCAAGAAAACTATAACTTCAAGTTTAATGTTCTTTCTTTTCTATCTTTTTGCCGCTTCTTCCCCGGATTTACCCAAATTTTCCCAACCTGCTTTGATCACTTCGGCCGGCCAAAATGCTGAAGTTCAAATGGTGGCTGTTTTGGCTAAAAGAGCGGGAATTGATCATATTCTGAATAAGATGGCTACAGGTCAAGATCTTGAAGGTTATAAATCTCTCCTTCTGGTTCTTGGAGCTAGCTTAAAAGGATTAGGCGCTGCTGGAATTGATATTAATAAAGAACTTGAAAGGGTTAAAAGTCTTATAGAATTTTCTCGACAAAAAGATATTCCTATTCTCTGTCTTCATTTAGGCGGGGAAGAAAGAAGGGGAGCCCAAAGTGACCAATTCATTAAGGCTTGTTTACCAGCGGCCAAAATGGTCATTGTGGTAAAATCAGGAAATAAAGATGGTCTTTTTACCCGAATGTGCCAAGACCTGGGCATCCCCTTGGTTGAAGTCGAAAAAATTTCGGATGCTCTTGAACCTTTAAAAAATTCCTTTTCAAAATAAAAATTGAATATTTCTTTAATTTTTTAAATTATGAGCGAACCTTTAATTTTTGTTTTGATGCTCCTTTCCTTTATTCTTCTGACCCTGCTAGTTCGTTTTCCTGTGGGCGTGAGCCTTTTTCTGGCCGCTTTGATTGGTTCATTGGCTAGTGGCTCTGGCTTACCCTGGAGACATTTAGTCGAAGGGGCCTTCGGTTATTTCGATACTCTTTTAATCATTCTGACAGCCACGATTTTCATGAAAACCCTTGAGGGTTCAGGCGCTCTTGACACTTATGTCAATTTTCTCCTTCGAACCTTTTATCGATACAAGCCTCTTTTCCTTCTTATTTTAATGTTCATTATTATGTTCCCGGGAATGATTACCGGCTCATCAGTTACCGCCATTCTGAGTGCCGGACCTCTTGTGGCTCCTGTTTTATTAAAAATTGGTTTAAGTCGGTCACGAGCAGCCTCCTTTCTGGCGATGGGAGGTATTCTTGGAATGATAGCCCCTCCCATTAATATTTTGGTTATGATAATGGGCGCTGGCGTAGATATGCCCTATGTCGGTATAACCGTTCCACTACTAATTTTGGTTGGGCCTCTCGCTATTTTGGTTTCTCTATGGTTAGGGCTTAAGGAAGCAAAAAAAATAAGCAAGGACGATCTCGCCTCCCTATTACCACCTTCTTTTTGGCCTCAATATGGCTGGCGGCTCATTGTTCCCTTGCTAAGTCTTATTTTTCTTTTTCTCGGACCTTCTCTCTGGCCAGAAATAATCCCAGACCTCGGTCTTCCCGGTAGCTTTATCCTAGCTAGTCTTTTTGGCTGGCTCGCTGGTCGGCCCTTTTCCTTTTTTCAGGCTACCCAGAAAGCTCTCGAAGAATCCTTGCCCATTTTAAGTATCCTGGTTGGAGTAGGCATGTTCACTCAAATAATGACGCTTACAGGTAGCCGAGGATGGTTAGTGGTCTCTATTCTCTCTCTTCCTTCAATCTGGTTAATTTTAGCCATGATGCTGAGTCTTCCCCTTTTTGGAGGCATATCCACCTTTGGCTCTGCCTCAATCCTGGGAGTTCCCTTTATCCTCGCTCTAATCAATCTTAATGCTCTTTTCACAGCCGCTGCTCTTTCGACTTTTGCAGCTATTGGAGAAATTGTTCCGCCGGCCGCCTTTTCCGCTCGTTTTGCTGCTCAGGTGATGGACGAGCCTTCTCTTTTTCGGGTTCAGAAGCATTCGCTTATACCTGTGGCTACTTTCTGGATCATGGGATTAATTTTATTATTATTCGCTCCAATACTTGATAAATGGATTTAGCTATGACCATCTTTTATTGGCTCCTAGTTTTTTATTTAACCATCAACCTGGTGGTGATTCTTTTTAAAAGCAAAAAAGTCTGGATTAAAGTATCTGCTTCTCTGGTTCTGATCCTTTTTTGGCTTAGATTATTATCAATTCAGTAAATGAGGCTAAGGTTGATCAAAAAATTCTTTTTTCCACGATTATCCTTAACCATAGTTCTTCTAATTCTCACTCTTATCATCGCCTTTTTGGCCGGCAAAGAATTTCTTGTCCAACGTCAATCTGAACCTATTTTCCCCTCCTCTGGCTTATCCTATCATAAAAAGCTTAGTGATTATTTTCCGGCGCTAAGAAATACTTGGGGAGATACCGATGTCTATATCTTTGAGGGAAAAGAACCTGGTGGCTGTATTTTGATAACTGGGGGAACCCATCCCAATGAGCCAGCTGGCTTTTTAACCGCCGTCATTTTAATTGAAAATATTTTTGTTGATAAAGGCAAGGTCGTTATTATCCCCAGGGCAAATGCCAGCGCCTTTACCCACAGCGATCCCCAAGAAGGAAGTCCCCAGCGCTTTTTTATTTCAACTGCCAAGGGCAAGCGTTTCTTTAGGCTCGGCTCTCGCCTTACGAATCCCATTCACCAGTGGCCTGATCCAGCTATTTATATTAATCCAAGCGGCCAGAAGCTTTCCGGCTCTGAGGTCCGTAACCTCAACCGTTGTTATCCTGGTAGACCTGATGGCTTACTTACGGAAAAAATAGCCTTCGCGATAATGGAGGTAATTCGCCAAGAAAAAATTGACCTAGGAATTGACGTCCATGAATCAGCTCCTGAATACCCGGTTATCAATGCTCTTGTCTTCCATGAAAATAGTTCGGAGCTGGCTGCTTTGGTTGCTATAAATATGGAATCCTTTGGCTTAAAGCTTAGGCTCGAGGCATCTCCGCCCAATTTGAGAGGTTTAAGCCACAGAGAATGGGGAGATGCGGCTGGAATTTTGGCTGTGTTAATCGAAACCCCCAACGCTTCTCATGGACGACTCAAAGGAAAGCCCTCGCCAGATTTAATAGTCGAAGGGATCGACAAGTTTTATCCCCGAGCGTCACGCTCAGGTCGCCTTTTTGTGGATTATCCTGAAACTGGCATTCCCCTTAAAGATAGAGTGGGCCGTCATCTGGCTTCAATCATCAGTCTGGTCGAAAGTTTTAATGAACTTTATCCTTCAAAAAAGATAAAAATAAATAATATTCCAGATCCAAATGAAGTTGCCTTAAAAGGACTTGGCTTTTTTCTTCACTCGCCTTCTTAGTTAATTTGACAAATCTTTTTATCTGGTATAGGATATGCCATCTAAATTTGCTTTAATAGCCTATGGAGATAGTAATCGCGCGAGAGAGCGGCTTTTGTTATGGAGTAAAAAGAGCCCTCCATCTCGCTCGGGAAACAAGGCGACAAGAGAATTCAACTGTGTATACATGGGGTGAACTAATTCATAATCCCACTGTCATTCAGGAATTAGAAAAGGAAGGCATAATTCCTACTGAAAATATTGACAATTTAAAGGAAAAAACAGTTGTTATCCGCAGCCATGGAGTTTCGCCGGAAATTTATAATCTGCTTGAGAAAAAGGCCAAAAAAGTAATTGACGCCACCTGCCCCATAGTAAAAAAGATTCAAAAATTGACCTCTCGCTTAGCCCAGCAGAATCTAGAATTAATTATCGTTGGCAACCCAAATCATCCTGAAATCAAAGCTTTACTTGGAACAAGCGGCGGCCGGGCCGTGATTATTGACAAAGAATCTCAGGCCCAGGCTCTTCCCTTTTCTCGTCGGCGAGCTGTGCTTGCCCAATCGACCCAGGACAGAGAACTTTTTTCCCGCATAGTGGCTTTGCTGGTAGATAAAACTCAAGAATTAAGGGTTTATAATACTATCTGCCGGTCAACCCAAATTCGCCAGCAAAGTACCTCTGAACTCGCTTCTAGGGTAGATGTCCTTTTTATCATCGGTGGAATCTCAAGTTCAAATACCAATAAGCTCTATGAGATCTCAAAAAGGATTCAGCCCCGTACTTATTTTATTGAAAAGGCAGAACAGATAAGACCTGAGATGCTTTTAGGAGTCAAGAAAATAGGTATTTCTGGAGGAGCCTCGACACCACCTGAGGCCATCCAAGAAGCCGTGGCTAAAATTAAAAATATCTGTCAAGAGTCTGGTTATGAGGAGATAACTGTCCAATGTCCGAGATAAAAAAGAATGCTGAAAAAAATGATCCCCTGAGCCCTGAAACTTATGAAAATCTGCTCAATCGCTATCAATTTACGATAAAAGAGCTTACCCCGGGAAAGCTAATAAAAGGAAAAATTGTCAGAGTTACCTCCTCTCATGTTCTAGTTGATATTGGTTTTAAATCGGAAGGTATTATTCCTATTGAGGATTTTGGAGGCGATAATGCCCAAAACCTCCGTCTTGGAGCCGAGGTCGAGGCTATTCTTGAAAAAATTGATCCGCGGGACGGATCGCTGATTCTTTCCAAACGCCGGGCTGACACTCTTCGAGCCCTTGATTATCTTGAAAGAGCCTTTTCTAGCCATGGCTGGGTTCAAGGGAAAATAGTGGAAAAAATTAAAGGCGGCTTTATCGTCGATGTGGGAATAAAAACTTTCTTACCCGAAAATCACGCTGATATTAAAACTCCTAAGGATCCTGATAAATTAATCGGATCAACTTTCAAATTTAAAGTTGTTCGCTTTGACCGCAAGAGCGAAATGGCTGTTCTCTCCCGCAAATTATTTTTATTGGATGAAAAGGAAAAGAAGAAACGGAGAGTCTTTAGCCAACTTGTCAAAGGGCAAAAGGTTAAAGGCCAGGTAAAATCAATTACTAACTTCGGAGCTTTTATAGATATAGGCGGAGTTGAAGGTTTATTGCATATCTCCGATATGTCGTGGGGAAAAATCAATCATCCCTCAGAGCTATTTACTATCGGTCAGGAAGTTGAGGTAGTTATCCTAGATTTTGATGAATCTGAAGAAAGAATATCCCTTGGCTATAAACAATTAACTGAAGATCCCTGGCTTAGAGTTTCAGAAAAATATCCTGTGGGCAGCCGCGTAGTGGGCAAAGTAACAAGCCTGGCCGATTTTGGTGCTTTTGTGGAACTCGAAAAAGGAATTGAAGGCCTTATTCATATTTCTGATCTTACTTGGTCCAAAAAACCAGTCCATCCGAAGAAAATCCTCAGCCCGGGTCAAGAAGTAACGGTGGTGGTGCTTGATGTCAATCAAGAAGCCAGAAGAATTTCTCTGGGATTGAAACAGGCTAGTCCTCATCCTTTGGAGTTGCTTAAACAACGCCTGGGGCCCGGTAGCCGCGTAAAAGGTAAAATTACCAGTTTGACTGATTTTGGTGCTTTTATGCAAATTGATAAAGATATTGAGGGGTTGATCCATATTTCGGACATCTGTTGGGAAAAAATCAAGCATCCCTCCGAAAAGCTGAAAGTTGGCCAAGAAGTTGAGGCAGTCATTCTGAATATCGATGTGGAAAAACAAAAAATTTCCCTGGGAATAAAGCAACTCGAGGGTGATATCTGGGAAGATTTCTTTGCTCGCCACAAAGTGGGTGATATTGTCCAGGTGAGGGTTGTTCGAATCACTGACTTTGGCGTTTTTGTTGAAATCACACCTGGAATTGAAGGCGTTGTTTTTCTTTCGGAATTAGACGAAAAGAGGGTCAATCATCCCTCAGAGCTCTTTTCGGGAGGCGAAGTGCGTCTAGCTAAAATCACTAAGATGAATGTTAAAGAAAAGAAAATTTCTCTGAGTTTCCGCCAAGCCCAGATAGAGCTCCAGAAGATGGAATATCAGAAATATCTTCAATCTCAGAATAATCGGTTGACCCTGGGTGATATTATGAAAGACCAGCTCCGCAATCTTCCTTTTTCCAAGGAGAAGGGAAAAAAGAAGGAGGGCTCATGATAAAGGCTGATCTCGTAACCCGAGTCTCCGAAGAGCTTAATCTACCCAAAAAAAAAGCTAAGGAAGGGGTTGATACCTTTTTCAGAACAATTAAAGAGGCCTTGTTAAAAGGCGATAGGGTGGAAATTCGAGGCTTTGGCAGCTGGCAGTGGCGAAAAAGAAAAGGAAGAATTGGCCGCAACCCAAAAACAGGTACGGCGGTTAAAGTTCCAGCCAAAAAAATACTTTATTTCAAACCAAGTAAACTTTTAAAGGAATTATTAAATAAAAAAATTATTTAAAAAATAAATGAAGGCTTATCTCGTAACTCCATGGAGAGAAGCCTATATTAGAAATGTTTTCAAAATGAAAGAATGTATTTTCTGCGAAGCTATTAAATTGTCCGATGATCGCAAAAGTCTGATTTTATTCCGAGGTTCCCACAACTTCATCGTTCTAAATAAATACCCTTATACACCGGGACATCTTATGATCGCCCCCTACCGTCATTTAGCCCGGCTGGAGGATGTTCCATCGGAAATAACTAATGAAATGATGGAGCTTCTCAAGATAAGCTTGAGAATACTGCGGGAAGTTTACCGACCCCAGGGATTCAATGTGGGGATGAATCTCGGGCAATGTGCCGGAGCTGGCGTTGCCTATCATTATCATCTTCATGTGATTCCTCGATGGACAGGAGATGCCAATTTTATGCCTCTGGTGGCCCAAACCAAAGTCGTAATGGAAGATCTTGAAACCACTTTTAATCGACTTTATAAACTTTTTCAGAGAGAATTAGCCAAAAAAAGGCCTTAACCAATCATTTTTTTAGAGACCAAAATGGACTTCAGCCTCACTGAAGAACAAAAACTTTTGAAGGAAATGGTGCGAGAGTTTGCCGAAAGAGAAATTGCGCCCTATGTGGATAATTGGGAAAGGGAACATCTTTTCCCTCGAGAAGTCTTCCGCAAACTTGGAGAATTAGGTATTCTGGGAATGACTACAGAGCCAGCTTATGGCGGAACTAAGAGTGACTATCTATCCTTTATTTTGGCTCTTGAAGAATTAAGTCGGTTCTCCGCCTCAGTGGCTCTCACCGTAAGTGTCCATTCTTCCCTATTCATAAAAGCCATACAGGAATATGGTCGAGAAGAACAAAAAAAGAAATATTTACCCCGGGCAGCCAAAGGTGAAATTCTTGGAGCCTTTAGTCTTTCCGAGCCAGGGGCTGGCTCAGATGCCGCCAATCTTCTAACAAAAGCCAGAAAAGAAGGGAATGTTTTCGTTATTAATGGAATTAAATCTTGGGTGACAACAGGCAGCGAAGCCGACGCCTTGATTCTCTTTGCGGTCACTTCAGGCGAAAAAGAGAAAAAGAGGATCAGTGCTTTCATTGTCGACCGGGACTCTCCAGGCCTTCAAATTCTTAAAATTGAAGAAAAAATGGGATTTAATTCTTCGCCTACAGCTCAAATCGCCTTTGAGGAATGCCGAATTCCCACAGAAAATCTTCTGGGCGAAGAAGGTCGGGGCATGGCTATAGCCCTTAAGCTCCTCGATGGTTCAAGGATAGGCATTGCTGCTCAGGCTGTGGGACTTGCCCAAACAGCCCTCGAATTGGGCATTCGTTATGCAAAGGAAAGAGAAGCTTTTGGACAAAAAATAGCCAGCTTTGAGGCCATTCAGTTTATGCTAGCCGATGGGGCTACCTTAGTTGAGGCGGCCAGACTTCTTACCTATCGAGCCGCCTCTCTTGTTGACCACAATCTTCCCTATACTAAAGAAGCGGCTATGGCTAAGCTCTTTGCCACTGAAGCAGCTAATAAAATTGCCTATATTGCCCTTCAAATTCACGGAGGTTACGGTTATTCTCGAGAATATCCGATTGAAAGGCTTTATCGGGAAGCCAGGGTGACGACGATTTACGAAGGTACCTCGGAAATTCAAAGGCTGGTCATTGCTCGCCAATTAATTCGTGAGGCCGAAGGGCTAATCTCTTAGCCCAGGGAAGGAGACTCCATGCTCAAAGCAATGAGAAAAAATGTTAAAAAATTGTCACCGAGCCTTTGGCTTGTTATTGCTGCTTTCATTATTGCCATCTTCGCCGTTTGGGGCGGTGGTGGCCGCTTAGGCGTGATGGCTAGTGAAAAACCCCTGATTATTGTGGGCGATAAAAAAATCTATTCCCAAGATTATATCCAGGCCCTTCGCCGCCAAATAGAGGCCCTGCAGTCTGAATTTAAGGGCCTTGACAGGAGGTTAATTGAACAACTCGGTCTGCCTCAAAGAGTTTTACAAGAACTAATCCAGCAAAATTTACTTTATGAAGTTGCCAGGGAATTGCAAATTGAAGTAACTGAGGATGAAGTGAGAGAGCAAATCATGAGCTTGCCGGTTTTTCAGCGGGACGGCAAATTCATAGGCTTTGATGAATACCGGCGCATTCTTCAATGGAATAGGATATCAGTAACCGATTTTGAAGATAGTTTAAAAAAGGATATTCTTTTAAATAAAATCGGGCTTCTGCTTACAGCCAACGTAGCGGTCAGAGAAGAGGAAGCCTGGGAAAATTATAAAAGGAACAACGAAAGCGCCCGCCTGGAATACCTGGTAGTAGATAAAAATAAAATCACCTTTCAGCAATCTCCCAGCCCCCAAGAAATTCAGGATTTTTTTGCCCGAAATCAGGACCGTTATCAATTGCCTGAAAGAAGGCAGGGTTATGTTGTTTTCTTAAACATTAACGATCTAATCAAAGAAATAACGGTCAACGAAGCTGAAATTGAGAAGTATTATGAAGATCATAAAGAACAGTTTCGAGAGCAAGAAAGAATCAGGGTAAGTCGAATCTACCTTCCCTTCTCGGCTGAAAACAGAGCCGCTGTTGTCGACCAGGCGAAGACTCTGCTCAATCGTCTAAAAGAGGGCGAGGATTTTGCGACTTTGGCCCGGGAACACTCCAAAGATAATAAAGCCTCCCAAGGAGGTGATTGGGGCGAATGGGAATGGCGCTCGCTTTCTCAAACTGAACAGAATGAAATCCAAAGACTTGAAAAATCCCAGGATGCCATGGTTGAGTTGGCCGATGGGATTTCAATTTTGCGGGTAACTGAAAAGCAGGAACCGAGGCTTAGGCCTCTCGTTGAGGTCAGAAATCAGATTAAATCAAGTCTAGAAGATCAAAAAGCCAGGGAACTGGGAACTAAACGATTGAACGAATTGGCCAAAATAGCCAAAAAAGAAAAAAATCTCGAAAGCGCGGCGGCAAAACTGGGTTATAAAGGTGAAAATTTTGGACCGGTTAAAGAAGGAGAGGCCATTGCTGATAAAGATCCAGCTGGTTTTATTAGTAAAACCCTCTTTAGCCTGAAAGAAAAAGAAATATCAAGCGTAATTCCCACTTTTGATGGGGTGGCTCTTTGTCAGCTTACAGCCATTTCAAAGGCTCATCTGGCCACTTTAGATGAAGTCAGAAGCGAAGTAGAAAAGGACTGGCTCGAAGCTAAGAAAAAAGAAATAGCCAAGGAAAAATTGCTGAGCTTAAAACCCGAGCTTGAGGCGAGCCATGATTGGGAAAAAATAGCTAAGGAAAATAATTTTGAATATAAAACTGTTAATGAACATAAAAGAGAGCAATATTTAAGCCTTATTGGGGATAGCCATCCTTTTGACGAAATGATTTTCTCCCTTCCTTTATCTAAGGTAAGCAATCCTGTAGAATTTGAGGGCGGTTTGGTCGTTTTCCGTGTTCTCGAAAGAAAAGAAGCCAGTTATGATGAATTTCTAAAAAATCTCAAAGAAGAATTGAATAATCTTGTAATGACTAAAAGAAATCTAATATTAAGCTCTTTTCTTTCCAAACTTCAGGAAGAGAAGAAAGTCAGAATAAACTCTCAGGAAATTCAGAAAATAAATAATGATATTCTGGCCAGATTTGAAAGATAAGCTTTCATCCGACCAGGCCATAGAGAAGCTTTTTCACTCGATTTTCTAAAGCGGTCCGAAAACATTCAATTGTTTCTTTGGCATTTTCTCTCAAATAATCAGTAATAAACATCGGTTCGCCTACATTTACCTTGATTAACGTAGGAATTAAAAAGGGTCGGTGAGTCCCATAAATAGCTAAAGGAGTTACAGGAACAAGCAAATGATCATTTAAATAAAGATTGTAGGCGATTGCCGGCACCCCAGGTTTAAAAAAATCCACATAGGGGTTGGGGTCATTTGGCTTGAGGCGTCCTCTTCCCTGTAAGGCAATAACCGCTTTCCCCTGCCGAATGTAGTTCTCAATCATTTCTCTGGCTTCTTTCGTTTTGCTGGCCAAATCAACTGGAATAGTCCCAATTCGAGCAATATTTGTAGAAACATAGCGAACGAAAAGGGATTTGAGCGGGCCCAGCAATAGATTAATAAAAGGACCTATTCTTTTTAGATGACGCTGAAGATGTTTACCGATTAATTCATTGAATTCCTGTTTTGAAAAAATCTGTTTATTGGCAGTAAAAAAGATAGGTCTTGGGACAATTTTAAAAAGAACGGCAATATCCTTATATGTTCCGACATGATTACCCACTATTAAATTTGGTCCGCTCCGGATGAAGTTTTCCTTCCCCAACACCTCGAGCTTTTTGCCAAGAAGGGCTAAATTACTTAAGATGCGGATTACTGGTTCAAATCGCTTGAACTCTTCTTCCAGCGAACTTATTTTGGCCATCTTTTTTATTTTAAATTGATTTTCTCTTTCGTCAACCTTCGAATTATTTTCTAGCCCCTATTTTATCCTCTCCATGAAGTTAGCAAAAGCTTAAATAGCTTCTTTAGCCATTTCGGTAATATCTTGTTTTTCCCTCTCAGCCGTGATAATTTAACGGCTCTGAATTAGGAGGAAAGGAATGATTTTTATTCTAAAAAGAGGTCAAGTTTTTGCCCCCGAAGCTTTAGGAGAAAAGGATATTCTGGTTGCTGGTCAGAGCATCATCGCTGTGTCTCCCCCTTCTAGCTTTCATCTTGAGGGTCTTGACTATCAGGAAATTGAAGCAAAAGGCAAATATATTCTTCCCGGTTTTATCGATCCCCATGTTCATATTTTAGGTGGTGGGGGCGAAGGCGGGCCAAATACTCGAGCTCCTGAAATCAGAATTGAAGATATAATTCAGGCGGGGGTGACTACTGTCATCGGCTGCTTGGGGACAGATAGCGTTACCCGCCATATGTCTTCACTTTATGCCAAGGCTCGAGCCCTGGAAATTGAAGGGATCAGCACTTTTATCTTTAGTGGGGCCTATGATTTACCTCCTGTAAGCTTAACCGGATCAATTAGAAAAGATTTAGTTCTTATCGACAAAGTTATTGGTTGTGGCGAAGTTGCTATTTCTGATCATCGATCTTCTCAACCATCCTTCGAAGAGATAGCCCATTTAGCTGCCGAATGCCGGGTAGGTGGTCTTCTGGGCGGAAAAGCAGGTATTCTCCATCTTCATCTCGGCGATGGTCCCCGACGGCTCGAAATTATCTGGCGCCTGCTCAAAGAAACCGAAATTCCTATTACTCAGATTATTCCAACCCACGTTAATAGAAACAAAGAACTGCTTCTGGAAGCTTTTGAATTGGCTTTAAAGGGTGGAACAATCGACCTTACGGCTATGCCTGAAGAATTTTCTGGGTCAAAAGATATTTCTCTTGAAGAAGCCTTAAAGCTGGCAATGGAAAAAAATGTTCCCCTGGAAAGAATAACTGTTAGTTCTGATGCCAATGGTAGTTTGCCTGTCTTTGATTCTCTGGGGCACTTATGTGGTTTAACCATTGCCACTGAAAAAAGCCTTTTAACCTCTTTTCAATCCTTAATCAAAAATAGAATAGTTTCTTTGGAACAGGCGGCTCGCCTTTTCTCCACAAATGCTGCCTGTGTTTATCAATTAAAAAATAAAGGGTTCATCAAAGCAGGTTATGATGCTGATTTGATTATGTTTGACTCTGATCTCAATCTCGAAATGGTTATGGCTAAAGGTCGTTTAATGTTGCACCAAGGTAAGCTTTTAGCCCGAAGCACTTTTGTTCAAAGTTAAAAGATAAATCCAATAAATATAAAAATAAAGAAAAAATTTTACAAAAGTAAAAAATTATTCATTCAAGAAAGAATCGATAAACAAAAAAGGAAAAAAGGTGCTATGAAAGAAAAAGAAAAATATGTCCATCAGCCCAAATTTGGGATCGCTCTAATACCTATCCTGGCCATGGCCATTTTACTCGGTGTCGGCTATGGAATTTATAAAATAAGGCCCCAGGTGCTTCTAGTGGCTGCGGCTTTTATTACGGCTTGTCTGGGCATGATCCTTCGTTATCCTTGGAGGGAAATGGAAAGGGGGATAGTTGAAAGTATCAGTAAGGCCATGCCCGCCATTCTTATTATGCTCAGCGTCGGGATTCTTATCGGTAGCTGGATCGCTTCCGGAACGATCCCCATGATTATTTATTACGGCCTCAAATTAATCTCTCCCCGGTTTTTCCTTTTCACTGCCTGTCTTGTCTGCTCCATAACGGCAATGGCCACCGGAACATCCTGGGGAACAATCGGAACTATCGGGGTTGCTTTCATAGGTATTGCCATGGGGCTTGGCATTCCCCTTGGCACAGCCGCTGGAGCTATTGTGGCCGGAGCTTACTTCGGAGATAAGATGTCGCCTCTTTCAGATATCCCCAACCTGGCGGTGGTGGTGGCCGGTTCAAATATCTTTGATCATATAAAGCACATGATGTGGTCGGCCGGGCCAGCCTGGCTTCTAGGCTTAATAATTTATCTTTTTATCGGCTTTCAATATCAAGGTGAAGACCTAAGCTCCAATTCCATGGATTTAATTCTTTCAACTTTAGAAAAAAATTTTAATTTTAACCTCCTTCTTCTCCTTCCTCTGATTATCGTCTTTTATTTTGCCGTCAAGAAAAAGCCAACCATTCCGGCTATGCTCCTTTCTTCCCTAGTAGCGGCCATTCTCGCCGTTGTTTTTCAGAAAACTTCTTTAACCACAATTGCCACAGCTATCAACAGCGGTTATCAACCCCAAACTGGTGTAGAAGCCGTCGATCGATTGCTTTCGCGGGGAGGAATGATGAGCATGATGGAAACGCAGCTCGTAGCCTTCACCGCTTTTAGTTTCGGTGGCATCATGCAACGAACAGGCATGCTAGCGGCTATCTTAAATCGAATTATGAAATTTGTGACTAAAACCTGGAGTTTGGTCTTAACCACAATCGCCACAGCTATTCTCTCGGCTCTGATAACTGGAAGTTCCTACCTTTCGATGATCATTCCTGGGGAACTGCTTGCTCCGATTTACAAGCAAAAAAATTTGGCTGCCAAAAATCTTAGCCGCCTGATTGAAGAAAGCGGAGGAATAATTGTTCCTTTGATTCCCTGGAGTATGGCTGGAGTTTATATCACCGGAACCTTAGGGGTGCCCACTTTAGCCTATCTTCCTTGGGCTTTTATGAATTACATCTCGGTAATCATTTTAGCCTTTTTCGGCTTTACAGGCCTAACCATGGCTCGCCGCATTAGGGACGATGAAACTTTGCCCGGAAGTTAAAAATAGTCTGGAATCGGAATAAATTTTTTAATCTTATTACCTTATCTCGAAATTAATCTTCTTCTACCTTTTCTAAAGCTTTTTCGAATTTTTCCCTGGCTTTCTCTTTTTTCTTCTTCTCTAACTCAGCCGTGGCTTCAAATTTTCGGTCAAAGGCAGCGCGTCTCTCCCTTTCCTTGGCCAATAAGTCTTCAAGGGAAGCTCTTTTTTTCTGACCTTTTTCTACTTTAATTACACTTTTTAAATAAGCATCAACCCAAATACTTGCCCCGCAGTGAGGACATTCTATTTCAAAAACATTTTTATTTTCAGATTTCATAACTTGAATAATTTAACAAAAGAAAACGGCTTTGACAATATTAAACTTTTTTAGACATTTTTCTTTGATCTAGCTTTCTTCCCTCGATCAGTGAATACTTCTTTAGCAACTTAGTCAATCCCTGGCGGCTTAAACCAAGATTATCAGCCGTTTTGGTTCGATTATAATTATAGCGAGCCAGGGCCATTCGAAGAAAACGACGTTCAAATTCAGCCCTGGCATTAAAAAAATTTTCCACTCTTTGAATCTTCTCTCCTTGATTTTCGAAAAATTTAGGCGACAAGTCTTTTTCTTCAATGATTCCATCAGGTCCGCAAAGGATAAGAGCTCGTTGAATTTCATTCTGTAATTCGCGAATATTGCCTGGCCAATCATATTCGAGAAGCTTCTCCATAGCTTCAGGAGAGATAAAAGCTTTCGGCTTGCCCGATTTGGGACCAAAGATTTTTAAGAAATGATTGACTAAAAGAAAAAGGTCCTCTTTTCTTTCCCGCAAAGGTGGCATTTCCAGAGTAATTATTTTTAGACGGTAGTATAAATCCTCTCTAAATCGCCCGGCCTTTATTTCATTTTCGAGCTGGCGGTTAGTGGCACTTAAGAAACGCACATCTGAATGGCGAACTTTGGTTTCGCCAACTCGACGGAATTCCTTTTCCTGAATTAATCTCAGAATTTTCGCCTGTAAAGGAAAAGCGAGATCGCCAATTTCATCTAAAAAGAGAGTCCCCCCATGAGCTTCCTCTACCAGACCTCGCTTATCTCGAAGAGCTCCCGTAAAGGACCCTCGAACATGGCCAAAGAGCTCACTTTCGAGAAGATGTTCTGGAATAGCTCCGCAATTGATGACCACAAAAGGCGCCTGACTGCGGGGACTAATCTGATGAATTGTCCTGGCCACAAGTTCCTTACCTGTTCCGCTTTCGCCCACAATTAGAACAGGAGCATCACTCCATTTTATTTGGCTAATAGTTCTTCTCAATTTCTTGATGACTTCACTTTCACCTATGATTAATTCTTTTAGGATGGGATCTTCGCTATAATCGGAAGGAGGAAAAGTATCGTTTTCAGCCGACCGCCTCAAGAAAGAGGCTATGGGTTCAGCCATCAAATTAATAATTTCAAGTTCAAAATCACTGAAAGCTTCCGCTCGCCGATAAAAAATCATTATGGTTGGGCGGGAAGATCCATTGAAGGGATATATAAGAAAATGGCCAAGATAATTATCCTGATATCTATAATTCTTTTCTCTATGAATTATTTCGTCAATTTTTGTTGGCTGATCAAGCATCCATTGCTTCATTTTTTCCCCGCTAATTAAAAGGGGTTTCCAGCGACCTTTTGCTTCCTGAGAGCAAATAGCGGCCTCATCAGTAGATATTTCTTTTTTTAAAATAAACCAAAGATATTCAAGAGCGTGCAGTCGGATTCTCTCAAGCTCCATGGCAACAAGGAAAACGTTTGCCACAAAATATTTTCTCACCTCTCTTGCTTAATGCCTCTGAAACTTTTTTATAATGTTAACGCAAGGGGATAGATAAGAAAGTAAAAAGATGTAAGAAAAAGATTAATTTAAAGATGAAACTAAAATGGGCTGAGACTGCAGGAAAAGAAGAGGTTAAAAAATTGATTTAGTTAAAAATAGAAGACAGCTTTAAATCATTTTTAGGCTATAGGAAGAACTGAAAGAATTAATTAGCTTACCAACTAATTATCAGCGAGCAAAATATCCTTGACGATGGACAACACTGACGCCTGGAACATTAACCTTAACCTTGATTTCTCGGAAACGGCCATCTCGCTCTTTATTTGTAGGCGTATAATATAACAAATAATAAGTTTCACTGGCTTCCACAGCTCTCATTAAAAGCGAGGCTGGGTTAGAAGAACTATCCACAAAGCCGCCCGAGGCCTTAGCAATCTCATTAAAAGCACTGAAGATATCATCAACTTGTTCCTCGGTTCTAACCCCAACCAGATCTTTCCTGGGGGTAGTAATGAACATGAAATGGGCTGAAATCGAGGAATCGCAAAAAGCTCTCCGGATCTTTTCGGTATCCAGGCTCATTTCCCGGCGATAAAATTCAAAGACACCGGTAATAGTCTGATAGATATCTGGCCTATCCTGATACATTTCAATATACTGATAAAGAATTTTCGGATCAATTTTGGGAATATACTCTTTTTGATAGAGAAGAAAAACATATTTCTGGCCGGCCATATTCTTGAGAAAATCAGCAAAGGCCAAAAAATTGGCTTCATCAACTTTTCTTATGTTTTCTAACTGGGCGAGCAATTCCACATAGCGTTGCAGCTGCTCATCGAAAGATCTTGGCTGTTCCCCAACTGAGTCCAGATTGTCCATAACCATCAAGGGCGTATCAATGCTTCCGGCAGGAAGATTTGCCTGGCCAGAGACAAGTTGGGCCAAGGACTTGGATAAGGCTTCCATTTCAGAAAGGATTCGCCTGTACTCACTTGCCCCGATAAGAGTATCCCGGCGGACAAGTCCCTTCAATTGTTCAAGGATTTTTTCCCTTGGTCTGGCTTCCATTGCCTGAGCTGAAAGGCGATAGCTCTTCAAAGGTGTCATCAGAAACAAATTATCGCCTGGTTTTAAAACTTCAAGAACAAAAAAATCTAAGGCCTCATTAAGTTTAGGCATATATTCGTTGATTTCAAAAATAAGAAAAAAGTTGCGAATAGTTGTTGGTCTAAAAGCCCTTTCTTCTTCCCGCCGTTCGATTGATCTCTTCTTAATTAAATAAACAGCTTCAACTTTCTGGGGAATCCCATCCTCAGTTACTTCAAAATCACTAAGCGTTAAATTATCCACAAATTGATTGCCCCTAAACACCCGGACAGGAACTTCAACATTTATAACAATTGATTCTTCCTGAAGCCGCTGCTGACCGATCGGCCGAAATTCATCTGACCAGGATTTATAATAAAAAGAAAAAAGAAGAAAATTGAAAAATAAAATTAAGATAATAATCTCTTTTCTTTTCATTTTCGTACCTGTAATTAACCTTTCTTTTACATAATAAAATCTCCCCTCTCCTCTGTCAACCACCAAACTTTTCCGGGCTAAGGATTCAGTAAAAAAGCCATCTAAGATTTCTCTTCCGCCAAGATAGCTTCGACTTATTTAGCGGCCGAGGAGAGTCTTCCTTGGGGAGAAGAAGCATCAGGTTTGCCGGCCAGCTTGTAGAATTCTCTTGGCTTTAATTTGGAAAGTTCCTTGAAGACGAATATCGGAAGAAGAGCTTCCCACCATAACGACCACTTCCCCTGGTTCAAGGACAAGCCTGAGCTTCGAGTCAAGGAAAGCCAGATCAGTTAATTTAAGGATAAAATTAACGGTTTTTTCTTCCCCTGGATTCAAACTGATTCTCTTAAATCCTTTAAGTTCTTTTAAAGGTCGGGCCACTGAAGCCACAGGATCATAGATATAAAGCTGCACAACCTCATCTCCTGCAAGCTCGCCAGAGTTTCTAATTCTGGCCTGAATAATTATTTCCTCCTGCTGGGTGATAATTTCCGGCTCGATTTTTAACTCCCTATATTCAAATTGGGTATAACTCAGGCCGTGCCCAAAGGGAAAAAGAGGCTGACCACTCATATCGACATAATCCCAGCCTCGACCGGTTGGCTTTGGATTATAATAAAGAGGCATCTGGCCTACATGACGAGGAAAGGTTATCGGTAATTTCCCCCCGGGGTTATAATCACCAAAAAGGACATCAGCCACTGCTTTTCCACCCTCTTCGCCGGGATACCAGACTTGAAGGATGGCTGGCACCTGATTAAACCAGTTTTCCATGGTAACTGCGCTTCCAGTCATTAGGATAACCACTACCGGAAGACCAGAGTCGGCCAAAGCTTTAATGATTTTATTTTGAGGTCCTGGAAGATCCAGATTGGCCCTGTCGCGTCCCTCTCCTTCCAAAATTCCAGCCACAAAGATGGCTACGTCTGCACCCCTGGCTTCAGTTAGAATTTCTTTAATTGTTTTCTCCTCTTCAGTGGCTAGATCCCAGCCTAATCTAGCTACAGCTCCTCCCCCATTTTCATAATATTCGATTTTAATTTCATAGGCCCGGCCACCCTCTAATTTAACTGTGATAAAATCGGTGGAGGGAGCTCGATCAGACCAGAAATCAATAAGCAAATGACCATCGAGATAAAAACGAACTCCATCATCAGTCGTCATCCCAAGTCGGTAAAGGGCTGTTTTCGGCGGAATTAAATAGCCAGTCCAGCGAACTGAAAACTGATCCGTAGGTAATTGGGGATCAGGTGAGGCAGATCCCCAATCAAAATTGATCTCAGGATCAATTCGCACTAGAGCCGGTTCTCCTTCAAGCTTCATATTGTTAAAATATTCGCCTCGCAAACCATGAACTTCAGTTTTCTCCTTATAAGGAATTAGATATTTAGAATCAACAGCTGGCAATGGACTTAACTCAAGCTCACACCCACGAATGAATTTAACTTCGGTTAAAGGATCAACCTTGGCTTTTATGCCTTCAAGTATGGTAACTACTTTCATGCCAAAACCACTGTAGCCGCCGAGTCTAACGGCATCAGCATTAGGACCACAAACAAAGATTTTGCGCAATTTCTTTTTCAGGGGCAAAAGGGAGCCTTCATTTTTTAAAAGCACGATAGACTGTCGAGCTGCCTCGAGGGCCAGCTCCCTATGTTCAAGAGAATCGTTGACTCGCGAAGCTTCTTCAGGGTCTACCCAGGGATTATCAAAAAGGCCAAGCTTAAATTTAACTCTTAAAACCCGGCTGACAGCTCTGTCAATATCCTTTTCACCTACAAGACCTTCCTTTACTGCCTCAAAAAGTGGTTGGCCATAAATGTTTACAGAGGGAAGTTCCACATCGAGCCCGGCTTTTAGGGCCAGAGCAGCTGCCTCTTTTTTAGTGGTGGCTACTCGATGCATCGTCAAAATACCTGAAACAGAGCCATAATCAGAAACAACAAAGCCCTGAAAATTCCATTCTCGGCGAAGAATATGGGTTAAGAGCCAGGGATGGGCTGAACAGGGTAGACCATCAATGGAATTGTAGGCAGCCATCACCGACTGGGCTCCCCCTTCCTGAAAGCAAGCTTTAAAGGCGGGAAAATAAATTTCTCTAAGCAGTCTTTCATTAAAATGAATGGCATTTGAATCTCGGCCACCATCGCCCACATTAGCGGCAAAATGTTTGGGCGTGGCCACAACCCCTTCAGCTTCAATTCCTTGGCAAAAGGCCACTCCTAGGCGAGAAGTAAGGTAGGGATCTTCTCCATAGGTTTCTTCTGTTCTTCCCCAGCGAACATCACGGGCTATATTAACTACCGGCGAAAGAACGTGTCGTATGCCTCGGGTTCTTGTTTCTCGCCCAATGACCCTGGCTATTTTTAGAATCAATTCGGGATTCCAGGTCGCCGCCAGCCCGATCGCCTGAGGGAAGCTTGTTCCACCCCGGGCACATATACCATGCAAAGCTTCATCATGAATAAGAAGGGGAATCCCGAGTCTTGTTTTCTCGCGAGCTATTTGCTGAAGTCGATTCGCCTTTTCAGCGCTCTCCCTAGGTCCATAATTTCTCAAAGTTACAGCTAAATGACCGATACCAGCCTCAATTATTCCTTTACCTTCTACTTCCCCGAGATAACATTGGAGCTGACCAATTTTCTCCTCGAGGGTCATTCTTTTCAAAAGATCTTTGATTCTCTCTTCAATGGAAAGTTTGGAATTCCTATAAGGTAATTCCTGCGCAGAAGGCCGACCTTTACAGCCGGTCATAATTAAAAGGAAAGAAAAATAAATAAAGGAGGAAAATAAAAGAAGCAACCTGGCTAAGAATATTTTCTTTTTAATTCTCATTTTTCCCTCCCCATTTACTTTCCTTATAATCTTAAGAAAAAAAATATGTCAAGATAATTCCTCTATACTCATGAAAAAATGTTTGAATCAAATAAAGAAAAGCAAATCTTGACAAAGGCTGCGGTCGGGAGTTTACTTTTAAGGTCGTTTCTTTGGCTGATAAGTCCTGAAACTTGCCTAATAAAATCTAATCTGGCAATATGTTTTTTAAGCCTCCGATGAAATTTGCGTTTAAAAGAATCAAGCCTAAGATAAGTCAAATAATTTTATCTCTTTTTTTAATTTTTAGTCCTTTTCTGTTAGGAAAGCTATCCTTAGCTACGACTAAAAAGCCAAACCTTCTTTTAATAACTATAGATACTCTGAGAGCAGACCGGCTTAGTTGCTACGGTAGCGCGAGACCTTTAACTCCAAATATCGACCGATTAGCTCGGCGGGGTATCATTTTTCGTCGGGCCTTGGCTCATACCCCAACGACTCTTCCTTCGCACGCCAATATTTTGTTAGGCACAACCCCTCTTTTTCATGGAGTTCATGATAATTTAAATTTTATTGTCGCTGAAGATTTTTTCACCCTGGCTGAATTTTTGCAGAAGGCTGGATATCAAACAGCCGCTTTCGTAGGTTCTTATCTTTTAGACCATCGTTTTGGTCTCAACCAGGGATTTAATATCTATGATGATAATTATTCTCGTCCTCATAAGCAGAAGTTAGCCAATCTGGAAAGGCGAGCCGAAGAGGTTATCCAGCCAGCTCTCAACTGGTTAAAAAACCAGTCTTCCCCCTGGTTTCTCTGGATTCACTGTTATGATCCCCATGATCCCTATGAACCGCCCCCGCCCTTTAGTTTTCAATATGCTAATGACCCTTACAACGGAGAGGTGGCCTATGTGGATCATGCCCTAAAGCCGCTTATTGATCTTCTGGAAACAGAATCCTATCGCTCTTCAACAGTTATTATCTTTACCGCTGATCATGGCGAATCTTTGGGTGAACACGGCGAGGAAACCCATGGTTTCCTTGCCTACAATTCAACTCTCTGGGTCCCTCTGATAATGATTGTGCCTGGAATGAAACCAACCATAATAGATGAGTTTGTCAGTCATATTGATATCTTTCCTACGATCGCAGAATTGATAAATTCCTCCCCTCCTAGCGAGCTTCAAGGTATTTCTTTACTTTCTATCGTCAAAGGGAAAAAATGGCCAGAACGCAAAATTTATTTCGAATCTCTTTATCCCTATTATAGTCGTGGTTGGGCTCCTATCAGAGGTTTTTATCAGAAGAATGTCAAGTTTATTGACTCGCCTTTGCCGGAACTTTATGATCTTCAAAAGGATTTTGCGGAAAAAAATAATCTCATTAGCTCTGGAGTGGTTCAAAAATATAAAGCCGAACTTAATTCTCTCATCACCTCTCTCTCTGGCGCTCGAGAGAAGATAGCTCAAGCCAAAGCTGATCGAGAAAGACTTGAAAAGCTACGAAGCCTCGGATATACTTCGAGCCAACCTGTCGAAAGAAAACAGTTTTTCAGTCCGGAATATGATGTTAAAAATCTTCTTCCTTATAATAATCAAGCTGTTGAAGCAATAAGACTTTATCAAAGGGGAGAAAAACAGAGAGCTATTGAGCTTTTGACAGAAATCATCAAGAAATGTCCCTTTTTAGATAGCGCCTACTCGAATCTGGCTATTCTCTATAAACAAGAAGGAAGGCCCGACAAGGCCTTAGAAACGCTTAAGCTTGGCATGGCCAATATTCCTTCAAGCTATGAGTTTTTTTTCAATTACTTTAATCTTTTAATTGAAGCCAAAGAAGCTGAAGAGGCCATAAAGTTTTTTGAGGAGAATTCGCCTCGATTTCCCCGCGCTTCTTCTGATCCTGAAATAATGAATCTCCTCGCTCTGGCTTACTATCAGAAAGGTGATCTGAAAAAGGCTATTGAAATTTATGAACTGGCAATTTCTGTGGATGAGCAATACGCTCCTTTAATGGCTAATCTAGGTTCAGCCTATTTATCTCTTTTTTTTAAAACAAAAGAGCGCCGCCTTCTTGAGCTCTCAATGGAAAAATTTAAAAGAGCAATTGCAATTGATCCTGACTTCTCTCAAGCCTATAATGGCTTAGCCATGATTTATCGTCTTATAGGCAATATTGATGGAGCGATTTATTGCTGGGAAAAAGCTTTAGAACTAAGTCATGAATCGCCTCAAATTTATTATTTCCTGGGATTAGCTTATATGGAAAAAGCCCAATTTCAAAAAGCTCTTCCCTTATTTAAAACATATTTGGAAAAAACAGGAGCAGCTTTATCGAAAGACGAAAAAGAAAAACTTATTTTTCTCATCCAAACCTGCGAGGAAAGAATTAAAAGACAATAAAAAGAAATTTCCTCTCAAATTGATTATATAATTAATCTTTTTTCTTCAAAACTCTAAATAATTTTACTTTTTGAAATTATAGCTGGAAAATGAGTAAGGGGAGAGGAGTCTATTTCCACCCCTCTCCCCTCTAACCATCAGTCCTTAGAAGCCGTATCGCAATGAAATCTGGAAGGTGCGGGAGAGATTGCTAATACTGGTTACTCTTTTATAATTAGCTGAAGGTGTATAGGTACCAACACTAGTATTGTTATCGATAGGTCGCCAGGTACCACCGGGATTCTGAGTCACATTGACATAATGGGTTCCAAAGAGATTGTAAACTTCAAAAATCACACTGAAATAACCAAACCGACTAAGATTGAACCTCTTATCAACTCGGGCATCACAGTTCTGATAGGTATAATTTCTTCGGCTTCCCAGAGGCTCTACATTCACCGTATAAGAAGCGCCTCTAACTGTGTCGACATTATTCGCTGCTGCCCAGGCCGAAGGAACATAAATTGTGCAGGTTCGCTGCCAAGGTGTTCCGCTATAATGATTGTAATAAAAAGAAGCGACAAAACCATAGGGAAGGTTGAAGGTGCCATAGAGCTTAATGACCAGAGGCCTATCATCACCTAAACGACCTTCGTTGTTAACTACCCAGTTAGCCGTATTACCAGTCGCCGCATAACCAAAAATATTGGCATAATCGCCAGGGTGATTGCCCCAAGTTTTGGAATAAGTTACAGAACCACCAAGGTGCCAGCCATGGGAAAACCTCTTTTCAAAGGTGAAATCAAAACCCCAGTACTTGCGATAGGCTTCAGGAATATTCGTGAGCAATCTTAACATCTCAGGGGCATTTTTGGTGGGATAATAAAGCGTAACCTGAGCTGCAGGAAAGTGATCGATCGCTGGCACGGTCGTCGTAAAGGGGACCCAGTAGGGGCTATCGGGCATGTACCAGAAAGTTCCGGTATTAAAATCATAGAGCGCATCATCTACAATATTTTTCTTGTGTTTGTATTGATAGCTCAAACCAACGCGGAAATTGGGGAAAAGCTCATGGTCGATGCCAATGGTTATTTGATCATCGTAAGTGGCCTTGAGGTTTTTATCTACAAGCCGGCTCCAGTAATCCCGAAGCATGACTAAGGGACTCCTTGTCGTCACAACTACATATTTATCCACTCCAGCCTCATCGGGCTTACCATTACCATTCAGATCCCACCAATTAAATGTATAAGAGCTCAGCCGAATGGGGTTGTAGCTCATAAAGAAAGAAGAATAGAGCCAGCTGGAGAAGCGGCCAATTTGAAGTTTAAGAGCCGTCTTGCCATTACCAAATAAATCATAGGTAATTCCAATTCTTGGAGTAAATAAGCTCCACTTAATAAAATCATCCACTCCTTCCTGCCTGAATTCATCATAGGGATTCATACCATAGAGAGCCTTTAGTGTAGCTTCACCAACGGAATAACTAATACCACCGCTTCTTTCCTTATAAATATCAGGAATCCAGCCACGTTCAAGATCATATCGAAGACCAAGGTTGATGGTTAACCGATGTTTGATGGTCCAGGAATCCTGGATATAGCCAGAATAGCGAATATTCGCCGCTTTGGCCACGCTGTTTTCCCTTTTCTGGCCAATGACATAAAGAAGGATTTGGCCATCGCCATAAGTTGGATGGGGTCCTGTCAACCCATAAAGTCCACGCCAGTAATAAGGGCTGCCATTATAATATGTAATTCTAATGGGGTTACGCTTCCAGGAAGCCCAATTACCAGCTCCGGTAACAACTTCCACTCCAGCTTTAAATTCGTGATCGCCACCGAGAAAATTATCTTGAAAACGAGTGAAATGAATTGAGGCCTGAGTAGAGGGTCGACCTACCCAGTCATTTGGCCTATAGCCTGAACCAAAATAATATCCTGTATAGGCATCATAATAAGATGGAATATCATCAAGCTCGTCTCGAACGAGGGTTAACCAAGCATCGACTGTAAGATAACCACCCCGAACTTCAACATAAGTATTAGGATCAACAATCCAAGTTAAAGCGCCAAAACCATTGTAATTGCCCCAGGGATCATCATGATAATGGCAGTCGGCAGGCATAAAAAGACCGCTGGCTCGAGTATTAATATAGGATTCACGGGCGTTGGCATTAAGAACGAGTCGTAAATTCTGACGAGGCTGAAAGGTTAATTTAGCGAAACCACCCCAGTTCCAGCTTTTACGATTAAATTCATCATAAGTCACTCCAGTGGGGGCTGTCCATTTAACAAAACCGCTGGGCGTCTCGCTTCGACCATACCGACCATTAACAAAAAACCACACCTTATCCCTGACTATGGGGCCGCCCAAACTGAAGGAAGTCGAATAATTATAGAGAGCCACTGTCGGACGACCTAACCCGAGAGCCCGCAAATGATTTTCAGGAAGAACCGGCTTCGACATGCTGTCATTTGTATAAATAAAATCAATGAGACCTGAAAATTTATTTCCGCCTGATTTGGTAACTACATTAACGAAAGCACCGGAGCTAATACCAACCTCTGCAGGCATTCCACCTGTCATCACATTGACTTCTTCCATGATGTTGAAATCCACATTAACTCCAAGCTGAGCATTATCAGGGTCGTTAGCATAAAGTCCATCCACCTGATAAATTGTATTCGCTGCCGTACCACCTCTTACCTGGGATGAACTGACAACACCAGGAGCCAGGGTAACCACATTCCCTAAAGCCCGACCTATCGGCAAATTGAGTAAAAGATCCGACTTATAAACGTTGGCTATGGCTGAAGTCTTAACATCGACTACAGGAGAAGCCGCCGTGACCGTAATTTCTTCTTCTACTTTAGCTGGTATCATTTCAATTGTTACCGTCACTGTTCCGCCTAGGGTTACTTCAATATTTTCCCTCTTCACCTTCTGAAAGCCCTGAAGCTCAGCAGTGATGCTGTAAACACCAACAGGAAGAAGAGGAACCCGAAAAGCCCCTTCTTCATTGGTCACAGTGCTCCTTGTACCCATAATCGCCGGCCCGGAAACAGTGATGGTTACTCCAGGCAAAGGATTACCTTCATTGTCCTTAACAAAGCCGCGAATGTTTCCAGTATCTTTGCTGGTACCCTGCGCTGCTAAGAAAGAATAAAGGGCCAATGTCATTATAACGGAAATTATTAGAAGTCTTTTCATTTTTACCTCCTTTTAAACTCGATCTAATTTAAACCACTTCTTTGAATTCTTTTTTTTTGGCTCTCACCTCCTTTAATATAAAATATATTTTTAGCTTCCGCCATTATTAAAAAGCCAAAAATGTTTGTCAATATATAATATATTGGAGGAATTATTATTATTTGATGGCAATTTTTTTGGTGATTTTTTTGGCCAAAAATAATAAAAAAATAAGCGTGGTAAATTTAAATCTGAGCCATCAATTTTTAATCCGCGAATGATGAAGCCCTATTTTTTTATAGTTATTTTTTTTATTTTTTGCTCCCATTTGATTGGCCTTGATTTTACCTGGAGTTCAGGGGAAGTAACCGTGACCTATCGCTATCAGCCCTCGACCGGAACCCTCCATGATCTTGAGGTGATTACTTCGAGTGGTTTCACCTTTCGTCCCTGCAACTATGGCGGTATTACCTCTTTCTTCCTGGGTGGTCGCCTGCTTTTTGCTTGGGGGGAAAGCCATCAAAAGGAGTTTTTAGGGGCCTCCTTTGATGAGGCAGGCTTTTATGTAGCCCATTTCCGCTGGCGTTTCTCCTCCGAATCTTTTGATTTTGTTTTAAAACTTAAGCTTGAAAACAAAACTTTGCTAATTGAAACAGAGGTTCTCTCCCCTTTTCTCAATGTTATTACTTTCAGTACCGACCGATCTGAGGCCACACCTGACCCCAAGATAATTGAGCTTCCTTTTGGCCATCCTGTTCTATTTTCCCAGGGCTACTTTGTTTCGGCTATTATTGATCCTTTCTTTTCCAATTCATCCTGGCTCGTACCAATTCATCAGCCTGTCACTTCTGAATCAGCTGCCTTCGGGTATGTTGCCTGGTATTTTCCCCTCTCCAACGGTCAGAGGAATCCCCTGAAAGAAAGGCTGAGGATCACTGTTTCTCCCTGGATTGAGGATACTTTTTTCATCCCCCCACCCGTTCGTTCAGCCTTCCGCGAGGATTTAGTCCGTCGGGTTGTGGTTGATCTATGGCTCTATTCCTTCAAGGAAGAAGAAAATTTCCTTCGATGGTTGGCTTCCTTCAACTTCCGCGATTTTTTAGTTATTCTTCATTTCTGGCAAAAATACGGGTATGACAATGGATTACCCTCCACCTATCCTGCTGGAGAAATGTATGGCGGCCACGAGAATCTTAAGAGAATTGCTAATCTCTGCCGTCAATTAGGCTACCGTTTTGGGCTCCACACCAATTATGTCGATTTTTATCCCAATTCAGATGTCTGGAATCCAGCCGATGTGGCCCTCGATTCCCAAGGAAAAATGACTCTTTCCTGGTTTAATTCCCTCTTAGGTATCCAGAGCTATCTGCTTAAGCCCACAAAGGCTGTTTTTTATGCTAGTCTTTATGAGTCCATGATACACGAAGGATATGATACTTCGGCCGCTTTCCTCGATGTGCATACGGCCATTTTGCCTTCCTTTAAAGTTGATTATGATGCCCGTATTGAGGGATCAGGCCGTCAAGTGTCCACCTTTTTAGCTTATTGCCAGCTCTTCGATGCCGTAAGAGAAATTCATCAGGGCCCAGTCGCTGGAGAAGGCTATGGATATGCGGCCAACATCTGGGCTGGTTACATCGATTCCTTCGAAGCTGATCCCCGGTCTATTCATTCCTTAGATAAAGGCATTAGGGGCTATGCTATTCCTCCTATTGTTGATTACAAACTTAAGGTTCTCCACGAGCGTTTTGTTCCCTATGGCGTTGGTCTTGGAGAAAGATTTGCCCTAGACATCAGGCCTATTCCTGAGGAATTTTTCCAATATTATCGAGCGACAGAAATTGCCTTCGGTCATGCTGGGTACATTCAACTTTCACCAGAAATAGAGTTTTTTCCCGAAGAAATTCTTCGGGAATACTGTTTTCTCAAACATCTTCAAACTAAATATTTACCTGCTTCAGTTAGAGCAATTTTTTATGAAGTCAATGGCGAATTCTTTTCCCTTTCTGATTCTCTTCGCCGCCTGCTACCTTTTTGTCCAGGACCTGAACCTGAATTCTTTCTCTGGAGCAGATTGAACAGGCTTAAAATTGAGTACGATAACGATTTGGTAATTTATGTTAATCGCTCTTTAAATGAACCCTGGGATATTTATGAGGAAAAAATTTATACATTGCCACCAGGTGGTTTTCTGGCAAAACAAAGTAATTCCTTCATCGCTTACACAGCTTTAGTTAATGGCCAAAAGGAGTTCTTTCTCTGGCCAGCCGAATCACCCTGTCGGGGAAAACTTCAGGATTTAATTTTAGCCCCTTTGAATGCTACTGGTGAAAGAAAAGAGAATCGCTCCCTTTTGATGAAAGAATATATAAATATTATTCGTTGGGAACCAAATCCTGCCAATCAGGACGTTAAGGGTTATCGCCTCTATCGGGAGGAAAAAGATAAGAGAGAACCCATCGGGGAAGTTGACTCCTCCACCTTTGTTTTTTTCGATAGAGGCGTAAAACCAGACAAGGCTTATGTTTATTCTATTGTCGCCTTTAATTCTTACAATCGGGAAGGACAGGCAGCCACCATCGAAATCAAATAAAAATTTTTCAGCCAGCTCGCTGCAAAGCAGCCACTCTTTTGGCTACGTCCCTAAAGGATGAATTCCATTTTAAAATTTTATTATAAAAAGAAAGGGCCTTCGGGCGATCTTGCAATTTTTCATAGAGAGAAGCTATTTCATATTCCAAAGAATGAAGCTTCTCGGGATCATCAAAGCAGAGCTCAAGGCATTTTTCCAGCCAGTGGATAGCTTCCCTATAATCCTTCTTTCTTTTGAAGGCTTCGGCGATAAGGGTACAGCTTTCGAGAGCTTTTTCAGGGCTCTGGGCAGAGAGCATGAGCTCTTCTATAGCCTCATCGAATAATCCCTGCTCGAGGAAAGCCAGACCGAGCTGGAAATGGGTTTCATAATCTTCAAGGCCAAGTTTAACTTTTGCCTGACGCTTAAATTCCTGAATGATTTCGGCCAATTCTTTTTCACCCGCCCCTTGACCCTTTTGTAATTGCTTAATCACGGCCATTTTGATCGTTTCTATTTCCTCCTTTGCTTTTTCCTCAAGATCATAAAATCTCCTTTCTATTCGCGGGGTAATGTTGAGCGGCAGAATATCCGTTCCATGAAAAATCTCGGCTGAGGTAACTTTTTCATCAAGAGCTCCAGTTTCTCGGAGAAAGGAAAGAAAGGACCGGGCTCCACCAGGCCTCTTTTCAATTTCACTTTCAATAACGGAAATCTTTTCTACCCTTAAAATCAACTCTTCCTCAGGGATTTCAACTTTGGCTTGATCAATTAATTCTAATCTTTCTCTTATTCGGGAATCATTGGGTCTTTGCAGGGAAAGATTTTCAAGAACCCTTCGGGCATTTCGATAAAGCCCCTGATGGATATATATATCCGCTCGGGCTAAAAGTTCTTCGTATTCCTCATCCACCTCAGCGGTCGATTCGCCTGCTTCTCCTTCAAGTTCCAGTTCCTTTCTAAGGCTCCAGTATTGCTTGAGAACATCTTCGTCATAAGGCACAAGTTCAACTAGCTCAGCAAGGGCAGCATACATTTTATCTTTCATTTTTTGCCTTTTGGCTTCTTCTACGATAGCCCGGAGAACCACTTCTAAGTTATTTCTTTCATTCCTGGTTTTATAAATTGCGGCCAGTTTTTCAAGGGCTGGCAAATATAAAGAGGGTCCAGAAAGAATTATCCCAAGAAGACCGATAGCTTTTTCCTCTTTCTTTTTTTTGAGTAAGCTATTAATAAGGGGCTCATAAAGTTCAAAGGCACGATCAACCTGGCCTTGAAGGACAAAAACTTTACCAAGCTGGACTCTTGCTCTGACTTCAGTAGGGCGCTCGGCCAAAATTGATTCAAATATCTTTTGAGCTTCCTCTATTTCATTTTTATCCATATGCAATGAACCAAGCCAATATCGAAAAGTTAAATTGCCTGGACTTTTGTCAGCAATTTTCTTCACTAAATTAAAGGCTTTATCTATTTCTCCTTTTTTCTTTAAAACCTGAAGTAAGTTACCAACTGTTCTCTCATCAAGAGGTTCTATTTCATAAGCCCGAAGCAACATTATTTGGGCCCTTTCAAGTTCATTTCGAGATATAAGCAATTCAGCGATATCGTTAAATTGATTTAAAGCCTCAGGTCTTTTCCCCTCGCTAGCGTAAAGGTCAGCTAATTGAGTGCGATAATCAATGTTTTCTCGGTTTAAAATCACAAGTTTTTCATAAATGGGTATAATCTCCTGAAGTCTTTTCTGATGACGAAGGATTTCAATTGCCTTGAGATACTCTTTTTCTGCTTCGCGATAGAAACCTTGAGACCGCAGAAGGTCCCCTGTTTTTATAAGAAATTCCGGATCATCTGGAAAGACCTTAGTTATTTTTTTGACAATAGCTAAAGCCTGACTTGAGCCACCCCGGCTTTCGAAGCTTTCTGCTGCCTGCCTAAAATAATTAACAGCTTTTTGTTTATCGCCAAGACGAAGATATAAATCGCCAACAATATTTAAAATCGATGGCTCAGGATATTCATCTTCTAATAATTTCTGGTATTCAGCAATGGCTTCTGGGATTCGACCAGAGCGAACAAATCTTTCAGCTTTTTCTATTATTCTGGTTCGTTCCCCCTTAGCGCTCATTTTTAAGCCTTCTCTAAATACTCAATTTAAAATTACGCCGATGAAGCGGCGCTGGTCCCAGCTTTTTTAGCGCTTCATAATGGGCTTTGGTTCCATATCCTTTATTATCACATAAATTATATCCTTGGCAAATTCTATCTATTTTAATCATAAGATTATCTCTAATAACCTTGGCCACAATGGAAGCGGCCGCAATTGATTTACATAATTTGTCGCCCCCTTTAATGGCTATTTGCGGAAGAAAAATTTCTTCTAATGGACATGTCAGTCCATCAATCAGAACGATCTCAGGAACAATAGAAAGGCGAGAAATGGCCCTCGTCATAGCCAGGAGAGTAGCCTTATGGACATTCAATTTTTCAATCTCCCGGACGCTGGCGGCCCCAAGACCGACAGCTAAGGCATGCTTGACAATCAGCTCTTTTAATCTTTCCCTTTTCCTCGGAGTAAGAGATTTGGAATCATCAATTTCTTCGATCCAGGGCGGGCGGGAAGGTCCATAAAAATCAGGAGGCAAAATTATGGCTGCAGCCACCACAGGTCCAAAAAGAGCCCCCCTTCCAGCCTCATCAACGCCGGCAATATGGACTATGCCTTTTTTTAAAAAAGACTTTTCAATCTTGAAGCTGGCCACTTCTCCCTTCTTCTGCCAGCTTTTTATTTTTCTTCTCTTAATTTGGCCGCTTTCCCTTTAAGTTGCCTCAAATAATAAAGCTTGGCTCGCCTTACCTGACCATGTCGGACAATTTCAATTTTCTTGATAGACGGCGAATGAAGGGGAAAAATTCTTTCGACACCAACACCAAAGGAAATTTTCCTTACAGTAAAAGTCGTCCCAAGACCGCGGCCTCTCTTGGCAATAACATCACCTTCAAAAACTTGAACTCTCTCTTTGTCCCCCTCCTTTAAAATCACATGAACCCTTACCCTGTCCCCAACTCGAGGGACAATCAAATCGCGGCGCATCTCTTTAGCTTCTAAAAAATCAATCAGACTCATTTCTCTCCCCTTCCTTTATTATGTCGTCGAGCAGACGCTTTTCTTCGGAAGAAAGTTCTTTTTGAGCCAAAATATCGGGTCGAAGGCGCCAAGTTTTTTCAAGAGCTTTCCTTTTGCGCCAGCGAAGAATTTTTTCATGATCTCCAGAAAAAAGAACTGAGGGCACCTTCATTCCCCGAAATTCACGGGGCCGAGTATAATGGGGATAATCTAGCAGACCATTAAAAAAGGAATCATGAATAACCGACTGGGGCTTGCCAACAACTCCAGGAATGAACCTAGCTACAGCGTCCACAATTACCCAAGCAGCCGGCTCTCCCCCAGTTAGAACATAATCACCTATGGACAGCTCGCCATCAACTAGATATTGGGCAACCCTTTCATCAACCCCTTCATAGCGGCCACAAATAAGAATTAACTGGCTTTTGGTGGCCAATTGCCTGGCCAGTTCGGAAGTGAATCTTTTTCCCTGAGGGGAAAGAAGATAAACCACAGCATCGGGATAAATCTTGATTTTTTCCACAGCTTCAAAAATGGGCTCGGGCTTGAGAACCATTCCCTCGCCACCTCCATAGGGACGGTCATCTACCTGCCGATGCTTATCATGAGTATAATCGCGTAGGTTATGCACCTTTATCTCCAACAATCCTTTTTCAATGGCCTTTTTAATAATCCCGGCACTAAAAGCACTACTTAAGATTTCCGGAAAAATAGTAATTATATCAAATCTCATTAAGATCCAAGAGTCCCTCAGGTGGATCGATGATGATCAATTTGTTTTTGACATCAACGGAAAGACAGATAGCTTCTTCAAAGGGTATTAAAATCTCCTTTTTATTTTTTTCTACGATCATCAAAGTCTTTCCTCTTATTTCCCAAAAACTAGTGACCTGACCGACTTCTCTCTGATCAGGGGTCCTGACAATGGCCCCAATAAGCTGATATTCATAAAATTCACCGTCGGCTAAAGGAGGCAGTTTTTCTTCAGGAAATAGAACCTCCTGGCCTAAGGAAAAGAGGCCTTCTTCTTTTGAATTAATTCCCGCTAATTTTACTATGAAATCTTTTTTTATTCTTTTCGAGGAATCAATTTGAAAAGGAAGAAGAGAATCTCCTTTTTTTATATATATATATTTTCCAGGAGCAATTAGAGCTTCTCCCCCCTTATAGGGTTTAAGCCTCAGCTCCCCCTTCTTTCCTTGTAAATTAATTATTTTGCCGAGGACTATCAATTAGCTCTTTTCAATAATCTCCAGATTAAATCTCCTTTTCATCTTCATTCCGGCGGCACCAAGAATTGTCCTAATAGCCCGGGCGGTCCGGCCCTGTTTTCCAATGACCTTGCCCAGGTCTTCAGGAGCCACCTTGAGCTCGAGGATCGTTGTCTGTTCACCTTCGAGCTGAGAAACATGCACCTTTTCAGGGTGGTCAACCAGAGATTTGGCAATCAATTCAACTAGGTCTTTCACCGTAACCTCCTTTTTTGCAATAGTTTATTCAGTTGCGTTCACAGATTGCGCAGCTCGTTCCAGGAGAGATTGGACCGTCTTGGAGGCTTGGACGCCACGAGCCAGCCAAGCCTTAGCCCTGGCCAAATCGATTTTTATCTCAGCTGGATCCTTAAGAGGATCATAGTAGCCAAGATAATCGATGGCCTTACTCTCCCGGGGCCGGCGAGAGTCAATAACAACTATACGATAAAAAGGTCTCTTTTTTGCTCCGAAGCGCATTAATCTCATTGATATCATGATTTTCCTTCTTAATGATGACTAATCTTACCTAAATTTTTTAGTCAAGTCAACCCTATTCTAATTATTTTCAAAACATCTCTTTTTTAATATTTTAAAAACAGAGGGATTGTTATCTGAACCTATGAGGTCATGTCAAATTTTGTTCATAAATTCGCCATCGTAAACTCTCCATTTTTTTCCCTCTTAATTAGCCACCTGAGCTATTTCATTTTCTAAAACCGGAGCAAGCTTATCTGCCTTGATATAAGCATAATCGTTAGCCCAATCTTCTGTCGACTCCATAAGATAAGAAACAACCAGCCTTAAATAGGAATGCACCAAAGGAAACACTCCTTCGACCCGACTTCTCCGTCTAATCTCTCGATTCGTCTTTTCAAAAACATTGGTGGATGAAATCTTTCTATTTCAGAAAAATAATAAAACTGAAGGCTATCTTCTAATCCTTCTTCCAAACAACCCATCGCCTCAGGATATTTCTCCTTATATTCCTCAATAATCAATGTAGCCACTTTCTCAGCACCGGCTTTATCGGGTTGAAGCCAGATCTGCTTCAACTTCTCAGCTAATCGAGCTTTGTCTCGAGAAGATACTTTCGCTAACACATTCCTCATAAAATGAACCTTGCACCTCTGCCATGTCGCCCCTAACCACTCTTTCTTTATCGCCCGCTTAAGACCAAACTGATCAGCGCCACCTCAGAGCGCTTCCTTTCCGTCAGAAAAACAGGAATCAACCCTCCCTTCCTTAACTTAGGTATGACCAAATACAAAGTCCCAACCCTC
>CALLJL010000014.1 GCA_938092135.1 uncultured bacterium | reverse complement strand
CTCTCGCTTAAGAAAAGTTAAAGAAAATTGAAAAATAAGAAATTAAAAGGAGGACAACTTGAGCGCCAATTAAATTTTAGTTGACATAATGATACTTATTTAGTATCATTAAGACAGGATGAAATTATTACGAAAAGATACTGATATTGCCCTGAAAGCGCTCATTCTCATTGCCCGGGATAAAACCGGGAAGCGGGATACAGTTTCTCTGGCCAGAGAGATGAGGGTTTCCAGGCTCTTTCTAAGAAAAACCCTTCGGCAATTACAGAAAGATGGTTATCTGGCCTCAGCTAAAGGCAAGGGAGGAGGCTTTTGGCTTAAATTAAGTCCGTCGGCGATCAAAATTATCAAGTTAATTGAATCGTTTCAGGGAAAGATAGAGCTTCAGGAGTGTCTTTTTCAAAAAAATCTATGCCCTGATATCAGAACCTGCGTCCTCCGCCGTAAGCTCCTCGAGCTTGAAAGCTATCTGGTTAATCAGTTGAAGGGCCTGACCCTGGAGGACTTGATTAATCTCGACCAAAAGGTACTTCCAAAAAGCCGCAGCTTCAGAACTGGTGAGTGAAGAAAAAATTTAAAATTTAAAAAAAATTTGAAATTAAGGCATTTAAAAAAGGAGAGGTAAAAATGAAACAGGAGAAACATGAAAAGAAGAGACTGAAGCCAACTCAAATTTTAATGGCTGAGCACGAGGCCATAAAAACCATGCTGAAGGTTCTGGAAAATCTATCCGAACGATTGGAAAAAAGCAAAAAGATTGACCTTGACCATTTGAAAAAAGCCATCGAATTTATTACCGGCTTTGCCGATCGTTGTCACCATGCCAAAGAAGAGGACTTGCTTTTTCCGGCGATGGAAAAAACAGGTATACCCAGGCAGGGAGGACCCATTGGCGTGATGTTAACCGAGCACGAGGAGGGCCGGAGCCATGTGCGGGCGATGAAAGAAGCAATGGACCGTTTGGCCAGGGGAGACGAGAAGGCTGGCCTGGACTGGGCTCGCCATGCCCGGGCTTATGCTTCTCTTTTAAGTCAGCATATTTTCAAAGAAGATAACATTTTATATCCAATGGGGGATTCCCGCCTGACGACAGAAGCTCAGGAAGAACTCGAGAGGGAATTTGAACGGGTGGAAAAAGAGATTGTGGGTGAGGGAAAGCACGAGTATTTTGAGGCCCTCCTGGAGGAACTCAGGGCCAAATATTGCTGATTAAATTTTTCTTTAACTTAAGTCGGGCCGGCATTTCCCTAGCCCGATTCCAATTTTTAATCGGAAAGGGCTGAAAATCCAGGAAATATTTTCTAAAAAATTTTTTAGCGGCAAAAAAAGAAAAACGGAAATGAAAGATGACGATGGGTCGTGATTAAATAAGCAAAAAATTAAAACGATTGCTTGACCCACAATAGGGAATATTATCATTTTAATTTCAAGAATTTTGACTAGTCGAGCCAAGCGACGGAAACGTCAACTTTAGAACGATGCCTAAAATATAAACTAACCGGTATAATACTGAAAATGCCTTTGTTCAGAAAATGGCTCAAAAAATGGAAAAAGCAAAGTGGCTCTAATTCGCTCTGCCTTTTCTCGACGAAGACCAAAACCGCCTTAATCCTTTAACCGTACCCTCGAATCTCGGCGTTGATGGCGAGGATATCTTTTCAGTTGATGGCTATCTGCTTACTCGGCGATGGGATAGAGGAAATTCCTTTTCTTTTGGTGGCGTTCATCCTAACCACACAGTTCATGCCTATATCGCCAATATTGTCCTTGAGGCCATGAAGGCGTTCAATGCGAACATAACTTTATATGATCTTGCTTCCCTTATGAACGATGATCCTTATATTGACCGGGATGGCGACGGCTGAATGAAGGGACCGGATTATAAAGCCTCAGGCCGAACTAAAATTCTTTTTCTTCTTCAGGATTACCAAGAAGGCGTAAGCGGACCGGCCGTAATTGACATGATGAGTGCCTTCGAAGTTTGGGAGTTAATTTCAGAAGCTTTCTGGGAAGAAATTTTGAGTATTCCTCTCATTCGGGTTGAAGCTCAACGAATCGGCTTCCTGCCCATAAAAGTTGAAAGAAAGAAAATGGTTTTTTTAAAGAAAGAGATTTTAAAGAAGGCGATAAATACTTTGGAATGAATAAAATCTAAAATCATAAGGGATAATTTCATTTAAATTTCAACAAATTTACCAGATAGTTTAAAATTAATAATTCTGTTTCTGTTAATGAATGTTTTTGCCGTTGCGACCATGATTAAAATCGGTTAAAAGGAGGCTAAATGGCCAAAATTTTGATTATTTATGATTCAAAAACAGGGAATACGAAAAAAATGGCCATGGCCATTGCTCAAGGAGCAAGAGAGGTTAAAGGCGCCGATGTTGTAGTCAAAAAAGTGGATAATACTACCCTGGGCGATTTACTTAAAGCTGACGGCCTTATTATTGGGTCCCCAACTTATTATGGCCAGATGTCAGCTAAAATCAAAGCCTTAATTGATAAATCGGTTAAAATTCATGGGCGCCTTGAGGGTAAAGTCGGCGGGGCTTTTACCAGTTCAGGGGGTACGGCGAGCGGAGCTGAAACCACCCTTTTTTCCATTCTTCAGGCCATGCTCATTCACGGCATGATTATTCAAGGGAGGGCCAAGGATAAACATTATGGCGCTGCCTCGGTTGAAGCGCCCAAATCTAAGGACCTTGAAACCTGCTTTGATCTTGGCCGTAGGGTTGCCACCCTGGCCATCAAATTAAAAGGTTAATTCATCGCGAAAAAAGAAAAATATTTATTATTCAAAAAAGTTGGCCAGATAAAAACTAATTTTAAAGCGAAAATTTAAATTCGAAAATAATTTAAATAGGGGCGACTAACTTTTATCGGAAATCAGCTATCCTCCGAAAACAGCTTTAATCAAATATCAATTGTCAGCGGAAATAAAGAAATAAAAGGGCTTTTATTTTAGATATTTATTGAACCAAGAAAGTACGCGTTTTATTCGGTCAATCTGATAGCCTAATCGGGCAATTCCATGTGATTCTCCCGGATAAATGACCAGCTCTGTCTCCACCCCAAGTCTTTTTAAACTCAAATACATTTGTTCTGATTGGGGGAGGGGACAGCGATAATCAAACTGACCACAAAGGAAAAGAGTCGGCGTTTTAACTTTTTTAACATCTTTTATCGGGGAAAGGCGACGATAAAGGTCAAAATTATCCCAGGGAAGGCCAAGTTCTTCTTCCCACCAAAGATGGAGGTCATCGGTTCCGTAACAGCTCGGATAATCGCTATCGCTGGCTCCGGAAATGGCAGCTCGAAAAAGATTAGTTCGGGTAATGGCGTAATTAACAAGGATTCCTCCATAGCTCCAGCCATAAATACCAATTTTGGTTTTATCCACATAGCCTAGCTTGATAACAAAATCAATGCCCGCAAGAATATCCTTTAAGTCCTTGTTTCCCCAATCAGCCCAAATAGCGCGACCAAAGGCTTCACCGTAGCCTGAGCTACCCCGAGGGTTAACGTAAAGAACAACATAACCCTCGGCAGCTAATAATTGGAATTCAAAATTAAAGGAAGTATCATATTGGGCATTAGGTCCGCCATGGACGCAGACAATGATGGGATATTTTTGGTTAGGGTCGAAATTGACAGGCTTTATAATCCAGCCTTCAATTTCCTGTCCATCAAAGCTTCGATAATGGATGTTTTCAGGTAGACTGAGAGTAAGCTGGGTAAGGAGATCATCGTGGAGAGAAGTTAATTTTTTTATCTTTTCCCCCTGATCATCACAGATAAAAAGATCAGGCGGTCGGCAAGAATCGGTTTGGACAAAGGCAAGATAGCGGCCATCAGAAGACATGGCCAGATGCCGAAGAACCCTTTCACCGCTAATCAATCGCTCTATTTTTCCACTTTTTACCTCTACCTTGGCTAAAGACTGATTGCCGCTATCTTCAAAGCAAAAATAAATAAACTGATTATCCTTGGACCAGAAGAAATCAGGAATAATGTTTCGGTCAAGGCTAGCCGTGATCTTGATGGCTTCGCCACCTTCAGATGGCATAATCCAAAGAAAATTAGTTCCATAAATCGGACCCGAAGGCTGGAGAAAGGCAAGATAGCGACCGTCTCGCGAGTAAGAGGGGTTGGTTTCAGGCTTTGGACTTTTGGTTATCTGTCTTATTTTTCCTGTTTTAATATCAATTGCCCAAATATCGCTATTTCTATTTCCATCTGGATTTTCGGTTCGATTCGAACTGAAAGCAATCTCTTGACCATCTGGTGAAAAACTGATATCTCCTTCATCATAGGGTCCATCTGTAAGTTTCCTGATTTGGCCAGAGGGAATTGAAACCAACCAGATGTGGGTTCGGCGATCATCAAGATAACCCTCTCCATCTCTTTTATGCTGAAGCCGATTAACAACAATGATCTCCTCTTCTTCGGTCTCTTCTTTATTTTCTATGTCTTTTTCTTTTATTTCTGTCTCTCTCTTCTTTCTTTCTTTAATTTTTGGGTCCTTGGCCAAAAAGGCAATCATGGAACTGTCAGGAGACCAGATGAAATCTTCAATGTCACTCTCGATTTGAGTAAGCTGGTAAGGTTCGCCCCCTTGAGAATTGAAAAGCCAGATTTGATTTCTCCCTGAGCGGCTTGAAAGAAAGGCCAAATAACGTCCGTCAGGTGACCAGCGAGGTAGAGTATCAGCTTTTTCATGATAGGTTAACCTCAATGATTCCCCACCAGAAATCGGGATCTTCCACAGATCTGAATTTCGGCTCTTCTTATCTTTATTTTTCATGGTAACAACATAAGCAAGCCATTGATTGTCAGGAGAAAAACAAAGATTGCTTATCTCATTAAAAAGGTAAAAATCATCGATGGTTATTTTTCTTTTTTCAACCGATTGACCCCTGCCACTAATCAGCCCGAAAATTAGAGTAATCAAAAAAATTAAGGAAAAAGTTATACGCCTCATTTTCGGCCTCCATTAAATTGGAATGGCAAATAGAATAATTAAAATCTTTTAATCTTTAATTTCTTCTAATCTTTTTATCACTTTATCAATAGATTTTTCAACATAGAATAAAGATAAAGTTTTTTTGAAATTCTTTGAGGGGAAATAGGCCTAAATTATTTCCTCTTCTTTAACGCCCAGGACTTTAAGTATCCTAAGAGAAGCTGGGATAATCTGGTTGTTGATATAGTATTCAGTATCCACATTTTCAAGGTTGGCCAATTCAATGGGCTGGGCCCTTTCGGAGATTGACCCTTTTCCTTTTTCAATTACAAAGCCGATGACACTTCCTTCACTCACCGGTATTCCTTTAGCCACAAGTTTTTTAGCGGCTCCAATATGGGGAGAAATCTGTTTATATTCAGCCAGAGGCTTGGAAAGCTGCTCATAGACCACAAGATCCTTCAGCTCAACTTTCCGCTCTTTAAGTTTCTTAATACTTTCTTTAACCAAAGCTATGGCTCCTTTGACATCCTTTTTTTCAAGGATGAGTTTCAGAATCCCTTCCTGGGTTCGCTTGGAAAGGTTGGACCAATCGCGCCTAACCTTTTCAAGCCCTCTTATTTTCAAAATTCCTTTTTCATCGATCAGAGCATAGCGCTTTTTGGCTACTCCCCCGCCCACTTCTCGAGGAATGAATATTCCCCGCTGATAGAAATTTTCAAGCTCCAGGCGCATTATTCCCGGAAGTTTGGCATTGACTTCCTCAAGAAAAGTAAGTAAAGCTTTCTTACTTTTTCCATTTAAACCAAGAAAGGCCGAATCGGTATCTCCGTAAATGGGTTTAAAACCAGCTGATTCTGCCTCGGTCATTATTTTTTTGATCCAGTAGCGACCGAAAGAAGTAATTGATTCAGCGCATTCTTTGGAGTACCATTTACTGGCTGGAAAAGCATAATAACCATAGCTAGCATTGGCAATTGTTTTTAAGGCCAATTGCCGATTATTGAGAAGATTATATTCTAAGGAACCGGGCTCATATTTTTTCATCTCCTTCTTTACTTTTTGTCGTTCCGATAGAAGGTCCTTAATAACTTCCGACTCGAAACCTGGTTTTTTCTGACAAAACCAATGGGGCAGATCTGGAACTTTATAGCCGTCATTGGGGCAGCAATCACAATTAATGGTTTCAATGGACACATTATAAGTGGCAATAATCGAAGGATAGAGAGAAGCAAAGTCAATAACCGCAATATTTTCATGCAATCCAGCCTCAGGTTCCCGGACATAGCCCCCCATATATGTTTCTTTCTGTCGGGCTTGAATTTCCTCAAACTTGGGCTGATTGGGGATGATTTTCCCCATTTCTTTGGCTCTTCGGGTGTAATACCACTCCACCAGTTGGCTATACATCATTCTGGAAACATCGAAAAGACTTTGACCGACAATTCTTGTTAGCTCACAGATCTGAGGCAGGAGAACAAGGGAAAGTCGGTAAGTAAGTTCAGAGTCTTTTAGCGAGTAGCGAGCCAGCATTTCAAGGTTTCTTTCTTCCTTCCAGGCTTCAAGAATATCGGAATATTCCATTTCAATTTTTTCATCTCCTAGAATTTCTGAAGAAACAGCATCGAGGCTTAAAACCTCTGTTTGCAGCATCGGGGCAAGAATATTATTAATAAAATTGAAAATATCGATATGAACAAGTCCTTTAAGCCGAGCGGTGCTTACCCGTGCTCGTTTGGAAAGAGTAATTCCCGAGCGGTCAACTGATAAATCATCCAGTTTGGCCTTTAATTTGGCGGCCCGCTCTCTTAAAACAACAAAATCAAAAAGATCCGAGTTATAACCGGATATAACATCAGGATCATATTCTTTAACCAATTCCACAAATCTTTCGATCAACTCTTTTTCATCCTTAACAATCTCGACAAAATCAGGAAATTTCCCTTTCTTATAGGTTATGACCTTTTGCAATTTATCTCCAAAAACTGAGAGCATGATAAGCTGACGTTCGCCTCTTTTCTCCTCAATCACTTCGGTATCAAAAGCAAGGATTTTAAGGGGAAAGGGTTTTCCTTGGCTTTTTGAGATTTTCTTAGCTTCCAAAACTAAATCAGCATTAAAGGGAAGATTGCGGGGTTCGCCTTCAATAGAAAGCCAATCAAGGCAAGAAATAGAATTATCTACAAGGTAGGTGCGATAAAAGCCAATCTGGTATTCAAATTCATCAATAATTGAGCCAGAACCGCCTCTCTTTCTTTCTAAGACCTTGATTAAATCGCGAATTTTCTGAGGATCAGGCGGAAGAAAGCAACGGATTTTAAGGAAATCCTTTTCCTGCCCGAAAAGATTTTTCTTCTCTACTTCTATCCCTTTAATCTCAAGGCCTTCCTTTTTTAATATTTCATTTATCTCCTTTTTAGCCTTGTCGATGTGGGCTGGAAGGACATAAAAATAAGGCTCATAGGAAGGATCAAGGACGACGGTTTTTTGGCCGTCTTCAGTTCGGCCAAAAAGAAGGGTATAAAGTTTGGCGTCAATTACATCGTAATCAATATCGAGCAAATAAAATTTCTTCATCCCCCACCTCCAGATTTAATATACTTCCGCTAAGAAAAAGAGGCAAGCCACAACTTTTTTCTTTATTTTCTGGAAAAAAATTTAAATTTTAAAGCATCCGGTGAAAAATTGAGCTAACTAATCAAAGATTATAAATTTTTTTGCCTTATCATAATTTGACTATATAAAAAAAATTTTATAAAATTAAACCAAAAAAAAGGAAAAACGAAATGGCCAGAATAAAATCAGAGGATAAAAAGTGGTTAGAGGAAAAATTTGGATCCAGGGTTAATTTTAACCTGGATGAGAGAATTCTTTATAGCCATGATATAGCTTCTATGCCGAGCCTTTTCCAGCGTCTGGTTGGTGCAACCACGCCCGAAGCTGTAGTTCAACCTGAATCTGAAGAAGAACTTGTTTCTTTAGTTCAATGGGCTTCAAAAAGAGGAGTTCCCCTTGTTCCCCGGGGCAAAGGCACTTCCGGTTATGGCGGCGTAATTCCAGTCAAAGGTGGGCTGGTCATTGATTTTTACCGCCTGCGCCGAATTATTTCCATTGATCAAGAAAAACAAACAGTTACTGTTGAGCCGGGAATCAGCTGGGAGCAGCTCGACCGGGAGCTTAAAAAACAGGGATTCACTCTTCGTCTTTATCCCACAAGCTACCCTTCTTCAACTGCGGGCGGCTGGCTGGCTCAGGGAGGAGCAGGAATTGGTTCCTATGAATATGGCTGGTTTGATCAAAATGTCGTTTCAGCCCGAGTTGTTCTTCCTTCAGGGGAAATTAGAGAATTGGCTGGGTCTGAACTTGAGGTCGTCTCTGAGGCAGAGGGAATAACCGGCTTTATAAGCCAGCTCACTTTCCATATTCAGCCACTCGAGGAAATTGGCGTTCTCTCTTTTGCCTGTCCAGATCCTCATTCCCTTGAAAAAATTTTCCAAGAATTTATCATTCGTAATTTGCCCATTTGGTCCGTAATCTTCATTAATCCGCGCATGGCGGAGATGAAAAATCGGGCCCCCCTTCGTCTTCATCATGATCGTCCGGCTGAATCCCGAGTAATTTTGCCGGCAGCCTATATTGCCACGATAGCCTTTAGGAAAAAGGATGAACAGATAGTTAGAGATGAGATTAAAGCTATCGTTCCTTCCTTTCAGGGTGAAATTCTCAGCCAAAAAATAGCTGATCATGAATGGGCTGAGCGATTTAATTTGATGGTAGTCAAAAGGCTTGGGCCTTCCCTTGTCCCTGCGGAAATTGTTGTTCCTCTGAGCAAGCTCGGTGAAGTCATGGAGGAGATTGAAACTTCTATAAATCAGCCCTTAGTTAAGGAGGGCGTTATTATTCGTGAGGGCAAAAATGGAGAGCCTGAAGCTGTCCTTCTTGGTTTTATCCCAAGCGACCAGCGCCGCTTTAGTTATAATTTCGTTTTTGGCTTAGTTCTGACCGTAATCAAAATTGCTGAAAAACATGGCGGCCGACCTTATTCCACCGGCCTTTATTTTGCGGGACGGGCCGCTCGGATTCTCGGGGAAAAGAAGAAAAAGCAATTAGAAACTTTTAAGAAACAGGTTGATCCCGGAAATATTTTTAATCCTAGAAAAGTCCTGGGCCATCGAACCTTTGATTTCCTGATGAAAATATTCGGCTCTTTCGAACCAGTAATTCGCCCCTTTGGTAACGTGGTGACTACGAAAATTGGTGAACGTATTGAAAAAGATATAGCTGGAATTCCAGCCGATGTTGCCTGGTATGCCTATGCCTGTTCTCAATGCGGTTACTGTCTCGACGAATGCGACCAGTTTTATAGCCGTGGCTGGGAAAGCCAGTCGCCTCGAGGTAAATGGTATTGGTTACGGGAATATATGGCTGGCCGGGTTAAATGGAATCAGTTCATAGTTGATACTTTCCTTGTTTGCACCACCTGTGAGCTCTGTAATTTGCGTTGCTCAGCTGCTTTGCCCATTGAACCGAGCTGGATGAAGCTTAGGGGCAAATTGATCCATGAAAATAGACAGATGACCTTTCCTCCATTCGAAATTATGGCGGCTGCTCTCCGTTCTCAAGGGGATATTTGGGCCGGCTATCGCCGCGATCGCTCAAAATGGTTTCCCGAAGAGCTGAAGGCCAAACATGGTCCGGAAAGAAAAAGCCTAATGGTTTATTTTGCCGGCTGCACCGCTTCTTATGTCGAAAAGGATATCGCCCAGGCTTCAGTTACTCTTCTTGACGCCGCCGGGGTTGATTTCACTTATCTTGGCGAAAATGAAAACTGTTGCGGAACACCCATGTTAGTTGCTGGGAAATGGGATGTCTTTGAAGAAACTATGCGCCATAATGTTGCCCAGGTCAAAGCCATTGGAGCTGAAACAGTTATAACCTCCTGCCCGGCTTGCGATATGATGTGGCGCCACGTTTATCCTCGGTGGGCTGAAAAGTTAGGTCTCGATTTCGGGATAAAAACTAAGCATTATTCTGAAATTATCGCTGAAAAAATTCGATCCGGTGAATTTAAATTCACCCATGAAGTTAAAGCTCGGGTCACCTGGCATGATTCCTGTCATATTGGCCGGGTCTCAGGAGTTTATGAGGAACCGAGGGAATTAATTAAAGCCATCCCAGGGCTACAATTTGTAGAGATGCCCTTTAATCGAGAGCAAGCCCATTGTTGTGGTAGCGTCCTTACCCTGATTAAAGAGCCGCCTGTAGCGGCCGAAATTGGGCAATTCCGCCTAGAGGAAGCTTTAGAAGTCAAGGCTGATTCAGTTTTAGCCCTCTGTCCGTGCTGTGAATTTCAGTTTCGAGTGACCAAAGAAAAAAAGCAATTGCCGGTGGAAATTCACGATCTGGCCACCGTTGCTTGCCGGGGACTGGGAAAAGAATTTTCTGATCCCTCGCCTGAGGTTTCAAGGCAATGGGCTGTTTTTGAAAAAATGATTGCTTTAATGACGCCAGAGGGAATGGCGAATTTGATGGATTCTATGTGGCCAGAGCTTCTTGCGGCCATGCCCTTGGGTATGGGGAAAATGATGCGCGGCCTGGGAAAAGCGGGCCTCATCGGCCAAGTCGCCTTTGCCCTAATGAAGCCCCTTTTTCCCTTTCTCTTTCCTCGCCTTTTGCCTCGAATGATGCCCAAAGTTTTGCCCACGATGCTCCAAAGAATCGATGAAAGGATCCCCATGCCTGATTATATGAGAGAGCAAATGCCTGAACTCTTACCTAAGGTTATGGATAATCTTCTGCCCAGAATGCTACCTATGGTAGTTCCCCTGATTGTTCCCAAAATGATTGCCTATCTTCGAACTCATTAAATTTATTTTTTGATCTTTTTTCTTAAACTAAATAAATTAAAAAGGAAAAAACTAAGCGGAAGGAGCCATCTATCCTAAGAGAGCTAATTTTTTTCGCTATTTTGATTACCTTTTTTATTCTAGCCTGTGGGAGTGAATATTTTTATCTTGAGAATTTGAGGAAAAAATTTAAGTATCGGATTTCTATCGGTGGTGTTAGAGGGAAATCATCTGTAACCAGGCTGATAGCCGGGGCTTTAAGGGAAGCGGGAATAAAAGTAATGGCGAGAACAACTGGTTCTAGGCCTGTAGTTATTTTTCCTGATGGCCGGGAGGAAGAAATCAATCGTTTGGGCTTGGCCAATATTCTTGAGGGGAAAAAATTTCTACGCTTAGCCCGAAGAGAAAAGGCTGAAGCAATTGTGGCTGAGCTTATGGCCATCCAACCTGAATGTCTTGTGGCTGAAGTCAAAAAAATTTTTCGACCCCATTTTCTTATTCTGACCAATTTTCGACCCGACCACATGGAAGAGCTGGGTTGGAACAGGGAAGAGGTGGCCCAGAATTTACTTCAATCAGTCGAAAGAGGATCAACGGTCTTCCTTTTGGAAGAAGAGATTGATCCGGAAATAAAGAAATTTCTCGAAAGAAAAAAAACTAATTTAATTTTAGTTTCCAAAGAAGAAAAAATTGGCTTCTCTGAGAAATCAAGTCAGCAGTCCTTTTTGGAGTCAGAACAAAAAGACATAAGAGCTAATTATGGCGATGATTTTATTGATAACATCCGATTAGCTTTAGCTGTTACTAGCTATTTAGGTTTAAATGATAATATTGCCCTTTCTGGAATGAAAAAAGCGAGGCCCGATTTTGGGAGCCTAAAAATTTGGGAAATAACCCTCCCTGGAAAAACACCTGGCTATACTGTTAGCGCCTTTGCGGCGAATGAGCCTCTTTCTTCTTCCCTTGTCCTGAAAAGAATTAAAGAACTTATTCCATGGGAGGGGAAAAGAATTTATGGCTTGCTCCTTTTTCGAAGTGATCGGGGCGATCGAACCTATCAATGGCTTAAGGCCATAAACAATGGCTTTTTTGCGGGCTTTAATGGCCTTTTTTTGGTCGGCTGTCCCCATTTTCCCTGGCTTTTATCTTTAAAAAAAATAAAAAAGAAAGATTTCTATAATTCGGACGATTTGAGCAAGCGAATTTGCCCTAAAATTAAAAGACTCAAGCCAAGAGAGGCCATTAATCTTATTGATGAATTGAGCCATCAGGGAAAGGAGCCCTGGATTGTTATCGGTTTAGGAAACATTGTTGGTTTGGGCAATAATATTATTGAAATGTGGGAAGCCAAGGGTCGAAGAATTTATGGTTGAGAAATTATTTATTGGCGTTGTCCTAGCTCTAATTTATAGCGAAATAACGGGCATTGTTCCCGGTGGGTTGATTGTTCCAGCCTTTGTCGCTTTGACCCTTGATAATTTCTGGCGAGCCCTTTTAACCCTTGGCGCTGCTCTGATAACCTTAGCTATTTTTCGCCTAGCCTCAAAATTTTTTCTTTTATTCGGTCGACGTCGCTTTTTCTTTCTTCTGCTTTTAGGGGCCTGTTTAAGTGAATTGAGCTATTATTTAAATCAGAAATATTGGGTCGAAGAAAGTCTAAATTTGTCTCATCCTGAAATTCGAATCGTAGGGCTAATCATTCCGGGTCTTTTAGCCAGCAATTTGGAGCGCCAGAAATTCTGGCTAACTTTAGCCTCTTTTATTACAGTGACAATCATGGCTTATTTCATAGGCAAGCTAATAGGTTAAGATGACTTAGTCTTAAGTCATGAATCGAAGGCGAAGGAATTTTCCGAAAATTATAATCTACGGCTTATCCATTCTAAGTTTAATTTTCTTTTTTTTGGGGAGATATTTATCCTGGGGAAAGGCGAATTTGGAAATTATGCTTGCCGCCGCTAGGGAGATGGAGGAAGCTATAAACCAAATTCGCCTTTGTCGTCAGGAAAAGGGCTTGCCCTTCGATCTTGAGACTGATCCTAATCAGACCGGTCTTATTGGCTTGAAAAATTCAAGCCTAACAACAAGTTTGGGTCAAATCGAAGCTAAGAGAACGACAACCAATCCTGACTTTGCTGGCCTTATTGTTTACCTACTTTATCAGGCTGGAGTCAAAAAAAATGATGTCATCGCTATCGGAGCCTCGAGCTCTTTCCCAGCTCTTATAATTGCTTCTCTTGCTGCAGCTAAAGCAATGGGAATTAAGCCTGTTTATATTATTTCTCTCGGTGCCTCCCAGTGGGGGGCAAATGACCCACTCTTTACTTGGCTCGATATTCAAGATTGCCTCGAAAAAAAGGGGTGGCTTCCTTTTAAACCTGTGGCAGTTTCCCTGGGTGGAGGAAGGGATATAGGTTCAGGAATGGTAACTGAAGGGAGAGAATTTCTTCTTGGTCAAGTAAAAGAAAGAGGATTGAATCTTATCTATGAGCCCGATCTGGAGAAGAATGTAGCCCTCCGTTTAAATCTTTATGAAGAAGCGGCTAAGGGGAAAAGAATTGCTGCTTTTATAAATATTGGTGGAGGCTGGGCCAATATGGGGGAAAGCGAAGAAATTCTTCGCCTGCTTCCTGGTTTAAATATAATTGATCGGTCGGCGACTCAATTTCGGGGAGTTGTCTGGGAAATGGGAAGGCGAGCCCTACCGGTTATTCATCTTCTTTATATTAAGGGGCTGGCGGATAAATATGGACTTCCCTGGGACCCTAAACCTCTCCCTGAAATTGGGAAAAGCCGATTTTATAAATTAGGTAAGGTAACTTCTCGCCTTTTCAGGATATTTGCCTCTATTTATCTTCTGATAATTTTTATTGGCCTGCTCTTTTATCGCTTTTTCTTGCCTTTTACCTTAAATCAATAAGTCTAAAAAGCAAAAATTTAGGCCAAATTGCTTATACTCTAATCTTATTTAAACCTATTTTGATCTAAAATGAATTTCTTTTTTATCAGCCCTAGGTCTTTCAAGTTCCCCATTTCGTTAAGGAGCTGACCAAAAAATGCAAGCCAAAATTGAATAAGAAAGGAACTTTATTTCCTGAATTAGATATAAAGCTTCAATTATTGAAGGGGGAGAGGGTTTTAAGCTTCGAAAAAATTTAATCTGATTAGAAAGTCAATAAAATCAATCAGCGGCCCCGAATAATAGAAATAGATTGAATACAATTATAACTATTAAAAGTTGTTTTATCCCGACAAATTGCTCTCTCCACAATTAAAAGGCCATCAGGATAATCATCCCAGCGATAAAGATTAATGTCGAGCTGAGAGCCGGTAATTGAAGCCAGCTCTTTTGCCCCATGGGTAACCTTTTTTAATCCCAAATACTCCAGGACTTGATTAATTTCATCGATGTCATCCAAATGGAGATAGCGGCCACTGGGATCAATAGTCAGTTTAAGGCGAGGTCCAGGCTCTGGAAAGATATAGCGAACTGTATATCTAAATTTATCTCTGCTCTCTTCCTTAATGAAATTGTAATAGATTGGCTTAGCCAAACCGAGTTCTTTCTTAAGGTTATTCCAGGTCAGTCGATCCATTTTTGTTTGCTGGAAATATAAGAAAAGGCCCGCAAAAATAAGGACAAAAATTAAAGATCTAACCACATTGTCCATTTCACGGCGCAAAAGAGAGATAATCAGAGCCAAAAAGGCCAAAGAAAAAAGACCTAAAACGATTATTCTAACTATGGCTATAGGCATTTCTTTTTTTATCTTGAGTTTCTTAAACCTTAACTTTTTCTTTTTTTATCTTATCAAATTTTAATCAAACTGAAAAGGCCAATTTCTTTACCGAGAAAATATTTTATTAAAAAACATGGAAATTCTAAAAAAACAAAGGGTTCAGGGCAAGAATTGAATATTTTCTATCCATCAAAAGGGGGAAAAGTTTATTTTTCTTTTTTTTAAAAACCAATTTAATTTACTTTGGAGAAAAAATAAATAAAATAAGCGGAAAGGAGAAAGGCGATGAGACGTTTATGCTTTTTTGTTTTGGGCCTGCTTGTTTTCTTTTCTCTTATTTTTTCTCAATTTGACCGGATGGAGGTAAGACAAACGCTTCTTCCTCCGGAGATTCTTCTAAGTATAATTAATGAAGCTTCGGGTGAGCTGGCGCTGCAAAATGAAATTTTTCTCGCCGGAGTTTGCCGGAATCGGCCCCCAGCCGAATACACCAGTGGCTATTTTGAGACAAGGTTTCTTCTGGAAAAATTAAAAGAATATGGTCTTTCCCAGGCTGAAATTATCGAGTTACCCACAAGAAGCAAGACCACCTGGGATGCCGAGATGGCTGAGCTCTGGATGGTTAAACCTATTCTTCAGAAGCTGGCTGACTTAAAGGAAATCCCGGCCTCTCTCTGTTCAGGAAGTATGTCTGCTGATATTACTGCTCCTTTAGTTTATGTTGGTCCAGGCAATAGGGAAAGCTTTTATGAGGGGAAGGATATTAAGGGAAAAATAGTTTTAGTCAATGGCGCACCTGAAAGAGCCAGGCTTTTGGCCGTCGAGAAATACGGAGCCGCAGGCTTAATCGGCTATTCTTCAAGTCACCCTGAAGTTGATCCTGATCAGGTTGGCTGGAGCTCAATCCGAATTGGTGAGGGACAGAAAGCAACCTTTGCTTTCATGATCTCCACCCGTCAAGGGCAGCGGCTTCGCGACCTACTGGAAAGTGGTCAGGAAATAGTCGTCAGAGCTGTGGTAAAAACTCAGATGGTTCCCTATCGGGAGGAAATGGTAGCGGCTTTGCTTCCTGGAAAAGATTATCCCGAAGAGGAATTAGTTTTTACGGCTCACATTTTTGAAGGCTTTGCCAAACAGGGGGCTAATGACAATGCTTCAGGCTGTGTGGCTATTTTAGAAACAGCGAGAATTCTTAAAAAACTGATGGATGATGGCAAAATTCCTCCCTTAAAACGATCGATCCGCTTTCTTTTTGTCCCTGAAATTTCAGGGACAGCTGCTTATATTCAAAAATATCCAGAGATTGCCCGTCGCTTTTTTGCCAACATAAATGAGGACATGGTGGGTGAAGCTCTAATTAAAAATAATGCCTATTTTTATGTAGAGCGTTCACCCCACAGCCTGCCGAGTTATCTTGGCGATGTCATTGAATCTTTCGCTGAATGGCTGGCCGAGACCCAGCGCATTTCCCTGGAAGGGAGAGCGGGTGAAATGGGTATTGTTTCGCCGACTGGAACTCGAGACCCCTTTTATTATCGGGTTGCTTCCTATACTGGCGGAAGTGACCATGTGGTTTTTATTGATGGAGGAGTTCGGGTACCGGCCGTAATGTTCATTGTCTGGCCTGATTTTTGGTATCACACAAGCGGCGATTTGCCCGATAAGTCTGATGCTACCCAACTCAAGCGGGTCGTGGTTCTTTCAGCGGCTTCGGCTCTTTTTCTGGCCAATGCTGGGGCAGCTGAAGTTCCTCTAATAATCAAAGAGGTTACGAGCCGAGCTCAGAAACGTCTGGCTGAGGAATTTAAAAAGGCTGAAAACTATCTTCTTTTATCTAATAAAGAAAATCTTCATGACCAGCGCAAAGAAGCAGTGAATGTTATTGAACAAGCCTTTAAGCGGGAAAAAGAAACTTTAGCTTCAATTAAATTTTTTAGCCGCAATGAAAAAACGAAGGAAGCGAATATAGATTTAAGAATAAAAGCTTTTGAGACGATTAAGTCAACTTATTTAAATTGGCTTGAAGAACTCTATCGTCAACGATGTTCTGAGTTCGAAATTAACCCTGTGAAAATTGCCCTTTCTCCCGAAGAAATACGGCTGAGCCGACTTATCCCAGTGCGAACTGAGAAAATGAAGGGCTATTTTAACGCGATGGAATTCAGAGAAAGAATGAGGGAAATTAAGGACTTGCCGTCTTACAATCTTGGTCGGGCCGAATTTGAAGCCCGCAATTTCATTGATGGGCGGAGGTCAATTCTTGATATTCGCAATGCTCTGTCTGCCGAGTATGGACCTATTCCTCTGAAGCAGGTAGAAAATTTTATCCTTGTGCTGGAGAAAACCGGGTTTGTTACTTTAAAAAAAATTGGATAGGCTAAACTCTCCCTAAAGGTTAATTTTATTTAAAAAGCCTACTACTCAAAGATTAAGTTTTTTTGGTGAAGATCATTTTATTGATTTAAATTTTTATCTTTATCAATTTAAACCTTTTTTATTTCCCCATAAGCCGGTTTTCTAGCAGAGCGCGCAAACGCAGCGCATTATGGACAGCATGAGCTCGATAATCGTTATTGAAGTAAATAAAAAGTTCTTTAACAGGAAGCTGACTTAGATTGGAAGCCCAAGCTTCAAGTTCGGCGTCAGAATAAAAATAACGGTAACCGGCCGTCAATCCATGGAAGCGAATGTAAGCAACCGGTGAAGTAATCACTAATTCCGACGGTACCTTCGTCGAGGAGACGATGCAAAAAATTACCTTATTCTGGTGAAGGAGATCGTAAACAGATGCCGTGTACCAGCTTGAATGTCTGAATTCGATGACATTGCGAAAGCGGGTTTCGAGCTGGTGGAGAAAATCTTCAAGCAAGGGGAGATCAAGTTTGAGAGAAGGGGGGAGTTGGAAAAGGAGACAACCGAGTTTTTTACCTAACGATTGAGCCAAAATGTACATATAGCGTAAATCGGCTCGAACATCCCGCAATTTCTTCAGATGGGTAATGCGGCGGTTAGCTTTGAGACTGAAAGTGAAACCTTCAGGAGTAAGTTCAGCCCAGCGAGTCAAGGTCTGCGGCCGGGGGAAGCGATAAAAGGTCATGTTTATTTCCACGGTGAGAAAGTTCTGGGAATAAAAATTTAGCCATTCCGAGGGAGGTAAATTTTCGGGATAAAAAAGTCCGCGCCATCCACCGTAACTCCAACCTGAGGTCCCGATATGCAATTTCATCTAAAATTAGCATAAAAGAAAGACTAAATAGGAGCAATTGTTTTCTCAAACCTTACTTTTAGGTAAACTTAAGGTAAAGGTAAGCGTAACTTTTTAAAAGAGGAAAAGATTTTGGAGCAAAAGAAAAAGAGACGATTCGGTTTGATAGGTACTATAACTTGGGATACCATCCAGCTTGCCTCGGGCAAAAAGTGGCAAGCATTAGGAGGTATTCTTTATCAAGCTGCCTGCCTTAGCGCCTTGGGAGCTGAGGTTTGCCTTTTCAGTAATGCGGGCTCTGAAATATGGCCAAAGATAAAAAAAGTTATTAAAAATTGGCCTGGGCTGCGGATAAATGGTCTTAAAATTATTCATGGTCCCGGTAATCAGGTTCATTTGTATTATCCTAAGCATGGCGAAAGAAGGGAAAGGTTGAAATGGTCTGTTCCCCCCCTTTCCTTGAGCCAGATCTGGCCCTTTCTCAGGGAAATAGATTTTCTGATAGCTGTTTTTAATTCCGGTTTTGACCTAGATTTCTATTCCTGGCGCCAGATTATTCAGGCTCGCTCCTTTCCTCTCTGGTTAGATATTCATTCCTTGGCCCTAAGTCCTAATTTCGGCCTAAGAAAATATGAAGGCCTTGAAAGCTGGCCAGCCTGGGCCGAAGGAATTGATTATCTTCAGGTAAATGAAAGAGAAGCTAGCTGCTTACTTGGGAAGCCCAATCGAAAGCCGTCTTTAGATGATCTTAATCATTTAGCTGACCAGGCCTTAGCTTTAGGCCTTAAAGCGATATTTATAACCTTAGGGAAAAGAGGTGTCTTTGTAATTACCCCGGAGAATCGCGAAATCCTTGAACCTGAAGAAGAATTCAGAGTCGTTGATACCACAGGCTGTGGTGATTGCTTAGCTTCAGCCACTTGTTTAAAGCTTCTTGAGGGAAAATCGCCGCTTGAGGCAGCCCGTTTTGGCCTTTTTGTGGCTAGCCATATGGTCAAGGTCAAAGGAGTTTCTTCCACTTTCACCTTTTTAAAGAGAATGGCTTCAGAATTAAAGGAAAAAACTAAAATTAAGGCGAAAAATTAGTATTGATATAAGCATTATTTGGTTCAGCTTGGCCACATTCCTTCATGATTTAGATGAAATTTAAGTAGCTTAGAGATTATCGGCGAAAGAACTTTTTTGAAAAAAGATGAATTTTAAGAGAATAAAATTTTAAAAGTCATGATTTAAAATTCGCAAGATTAAATCTTATTTAGGTTTGATTGAAAAATACATGGAAAAATTAATATTGAATAAGCGCAGTATCTTGTGTTAATATTTAATTAATGGCCGAGATCTTAAAAAGCCATTATTTTTCTGATTATCTTAAGCCTTCCCAGGTTATCTTTGATCTTAAGGCGACAAACAAGATTGAAGCCTTTGAGGAACTTCTTGACGTTCTCCTTAAACATAAACTCATTCAAAATAAGCAGTTGATTCTTACCCGATTAATAGATCGAGAAAGGCTCGAATCGACAGTACTGGCCGAAAGAATTGCTGTTCCCCATGCTCGGGTTGATACTGGCAATCGGATTGCTATTGCTGTTGGACGCTCCTCTAAGGGAATAGCCTATGATTCGCCAGAGAAAAAGGTTAATTTAATCATTCTTATTATCTGGAATCCAGTAATTCCAGGCCTTTTCAATCATCTCTTTGCCGGCCTGGCCCGTTACCTTCGAGAACCAGAATTTATCCAGAGAATTTTTAATGCCCGCGATCGCAACGAATTTTATCAGACTCTTTCAGAAATTATCATTAGTCTGCCCAAGGATGATCGTCTGGTTAACCGGGCGAGCCTTTTGAAGAAGCTTCAAGATATTGAATTTAAGAAGAGACGGGCCTCAGGAGCTCAACTTAGAGAACTTCAGAAAAAAGCCGATCTAATTCGGGAAGAACTCGACCATGCCACCCTAACCCGCTTCGATCGCCTCTTGGAACGCTATGGCTATGCTGTGGCTGAAGTGGAGAATGGGGTCTGTCAAAGCTGTAATATCAATGTGGCCACGGTTATGAGTTCAGCCATTGAAGGTTCCAACGATATATATATTTGTGAAAATTGTGGTAAATTTCTCGTCGCCTCTAACAAATCGGCAAAAGAGAAACCCCTTCAAAAGACGAATAAAAAGTCGGCGACAAAAAAATAAGCTCCCTATAAGCCCTTCAGGCAACTTAGCGAACGATTTCCTTGGCCAGAAAAACAGGTTTCATTAACTTGACCACAGGAAAGACTTCGAAACGTCGGCCCCATTCGGGAACAAGATAACGATCAAAGAAATTCCAAACAAAGAGGCCATCATCGCTTTCTGGCTCAAGAAGATAGACCACTAGGCGGCCAAGGGGCTGAGCTGTGGTTACGAAGAAAGTTCCCGCTGGAAAATCCCTTATTTCTGACCGAAATTCCCCCTTGAGGGTATTAAGACGATGCCCCTGGAATGGTCTTTCAGCAGCTTTGAGGTCCTTTAGCTCATAAGTTTCCACTTCAAGCCGTGCAGGCTGGGTGAGTCTTTCGACAACAATTCCATGCTGCTTAAGCTTATTTATTATTTCCCGGTCATTAACGGTTATTAAGTAGGCGTGAGGCCATGGAACCGACCTTTTCGGCCAAAAATCAGCCAGATAGGGGACGATATATGTTTTCTTCTTTTCAGTGGGTTTAATTTGGGGAAAGCCACTTTCCCGAGGAATAATTTCCATCTCATAACCCCTAATCTTTATAGGCATAGGTAAAGGCTTCAGTTCAAATTCGACGGCAAAAAGATCTTTCTCAGTGGGATTTAAGCCCATGGCGATAGTTTTTCGATCCGCTTCCGCCACAAGTCTTTTTATTTCTTCAGCCCTATTATAAGTTTCATCAAGGATAGCTCGAAGAAAGTTGTAACAGCCCATCACCCTTTCTTTAAAGGGAGCATAAACATAATTTTCATCAAGAATGGAGAGACGATTGCGTAGGCCAATATAATTAGTTAAATATCTCGGCTGATGGCTGTAAGTACGCCAGCCTTTCTCCATTTCCTTGAAATCGACGGGGTCGCCATAGGGGATAGAAAGGGTTTTATATTTTTTCTCGAGAGTTTGTTGAATGGAGGGAAGCATTTTATCGCGCATATAAGCAAGAATTGAGGGGTCTCCATTTGGATTCAATGGCCAGGAGTAGGTTACTATTTCTTCATGATAGGAGCCATTAGTTGTATGGCAATCTACTAATAACAAGGGATCCCAGCGCTCGAGAACATTGGCTACGAGGCCTTGCATTTCAAGGCTTTCAAGCTTCATGGCATCGCGGTTTAGGTCGAGGTTTTGGCCATTGGTTCTAACCCCAACGCCCTCTTCAGGTCCCGGCTGATTTCTTCTGTTTTGGGGACTTATTTTTTCATTCCCATCGGGATTGAAATTGGGGGCAATGAGAATCACGAGGCGATCGAGATAGGGTAATTTACCTGAAGCCAAGATGTCACGAGCGAGCATCAGCGAGGCCTCTTTTCCCTCAACTTCGCCTGCATGGATATTAGCTTGAATATAGACCACCACGCGTTGATCAAATCGCAATTCCTGGGGAGAAATGGGCGGGGGGTCGCCAATTATAATTAAAGGAACTGGTCGACCTTCAGTTGTTATAGCCATAGTTTCAACTCTCATCAGACTGCTTTTCCTCTGAAGAGCTTGAATAAAAGCAAGAACATCATCATGACGTGAGGTAGCCTTATAATCGGTCTGTTCTGCCCGGGTTAAAGGCCATTTTTCTTGAGAAGAAAGCGTAAGAGGTATAAAAATCAAAAGAAAAAAGGAACTTATAAAAATTTGTCTTTTAGATTTTAACATGCCTCTTTCTCCTCGAAGAATTGAAGTCGGATTTTATTTTACTAATTTGTTTTCTTCAAGATTAAAAAGAAGCCTTGGCCTTAATGCTCCATTTTCCCCTCTTGAGACGTTTTTGATTTTAACCCTTGGCTAGTCTCAGGATAGCCTGAAAGAGGAGATTGGCGCCTTTCTCCAGGTCATCCCAGCGAATGGCCTCTTCAGGGGAATGACTAATTCCGTTAATTGAAGGAATGAAAATTAAAGCTGCATCTGTCTTCCAGGAAAGAATCTGGGCGTCATGGCCAGCCCAGCTAATCATTTTAAGATATGGATAATTAAGATTTTTAGCTTCTTCTTCGAGAAGCGAAATAAGAGGCACGGACATATCAGTTGGTTCAGTGGAGTCGACCAACTGGGAATGGAAAGAAAGAGCTCGCGCCGAAGCTATTTCTTCGGCCAAGGCGAGAACCTTCTCTTCCATAGCCTTGAGGCTACTTTTTTCAGAATGTCTAAGATCAAGGGTGAAATCAGCTTGCCCCGCAACAACGCTAAATGTTCCGGGATGGAGCTGGACCCGGCCAATGGTAAGGCGACCATCTTCGTATTCTGAGGCTACAAGTCTTGTACTTCGAAGAGCAAAATCGGCCAGCCCAAGGAAGGCATCCTGACGGAGTTCAAGGGGGGTTGGGCCAGCATGATTGCTTCGACCAATGAAGGAGGCATAGTAAAGTCTTTTACCGGAAATTCGAGTGACTAACCCTATGGGTATTTCTTCTAGATCAAGATTTTCTCCCTGCTCTATATGAAGCTCAAGATAGGCTAAGACCTTCGGAGCCTGATTTTTAGCCTGGAGAACTGATTCCAGGCTCAATCCTGCGGCTTTAAGTATCTCGCTCAAAGGCCGACCAAAGTGAGTTTGGTCTTTACGGAGAAGCTCTTCATTGAGAAAGCCGGTAAAGGCCCGACTGCCAAGAAAATCACCGACAAGGTTGCCTTCTTCATCCGTGAAAGATACTACTTCAATAGGAAAGGCAGGATTAAAATTATATTCCTGAAGGCTCCGAAGACATTCCAGGCCAGCCAAGACTCCACAGGAGCCATCAAAGAGACCGCCATTGATGACTGTATCAAAGTGTGACCCCACAAGTATAATTGGCTCTTCCTGCTGACCTTTCAGGCGACCAAAAATGTTGCCAGCGCCATCTTCCCTTACCTCAAGCGAAGCCTGACGGAGTTTTTCTTTAAACCAGTCACGAGCTTCAAAATCAGCCTGACTAAAGGAAGGGCGACTCACCCCGCCTTTAGGATTAAATCCAATTTGGCCCAATTCTTCCAAGTCTCGGCGAAGTCGCTCAAGATTAATAGCCCGTTTCATCCCTGACCTCTCTTTTAAATTATGTGCTCGATTTGCCAGCCTCGGCTGGCCAAAGCCTCAAGGAGGAAGCGGCGATGGCAGCGGCCAAAATATCTTTCGGCACACATTATTGCCACCTTCTTTTTTTGGGAAATATCCTCAATTTCCTTTAAACCTTGATTAAATTCGAGCGTTTTCATCCAGGCCGGATAGCCTCCTTGGCGAAAGCCACCGAGCTTTTCACCGAGCCAAATATATTCTATTCCATTTTTTCCTAGGTTCTCTTTCATTTCCTTCTGATTGAAATGAGGAAATTTGCGCGAAGAAGGGAAACGTCTTATATCCACGAGGCATTGGATTTTATTTTTTTTCAGCTGATTTAAAAAGCACTCCCAGGACAGAGTAGAATGGCCAATATCCCAAATTTTTTTGATCAAGGCTTGAAAAATTTACCCAATCGCTCAAAAAATTTATAGACCTATTAATTTCTTTTAAGTAATTGGATCATGTCCCGAACGGCCCGGTCAATGCCTACCACAGCTGACCTGGCCACGATGGCAAAGCCGATGCTGAGTTCTTCAATCTGAGGAATAGCCACAATAGGTTTAACATTGTGATAATCAAGGCCGTGACCAGCATGAACCTCAAGACCGAGTTCTTCAGCTAAGGAGGCTGCAAGTTTGATAGCTTCTAAAGCTTTATCTCTAGCCCGACCTGGCTTTAGTTCAGCATATCGACCGGTATTGATTTCGATTAGATCGACCCCCAGCTGGCAGCAGGCATTGATTTGATCCTCGATGGCGTCAACGAAAATACTTACTCTTATGCCAGCTTTTTTCAAAAGCTGAACAAATTGAAACAATTGTTTTTCCTGTCGGCGCACATCAAGGCCGCCTTCAGTGGTTAGCTCTTCTGGTCTCTCAGGGACGAGAGAAACAACATCAGGTTTAATTTTCAGAGCGATTTTTTTCATTTCTTCAGTTGCGGCCATTTCGAGATTAAGCTTGGTTTTAATAATTTCTCTCAGAAGCCGAAGATCCCTCTCCTGGATATGACGCCGGTCGCCCCTAAGATGAGTGACAATTCCAGAGGCTCCAGCTTGTTCGGCCAGAAGAGCTACTAAAACAGGGTCTGGTTCGGTACTTCGCCGGGCCTGGCGGAGAGTAGCAAAGTGATCCACGTTAACGGCGAGTCGAACATCTTTTTTTTCTTTTTCCATATTTTTGCCCTCCCCACAAATTCTTTATAAATCGGAGACAAAGGATATTAAAATTTTTAATTTTAGGCTGAGACTCCAAGATGCCTTTTGATCAGGGTCGCAATTTCTTCAGCCACCTCTTGAACTAGCTCCTCCTTCTCTCCTTCGACCATAATTCTGGCAATAGATTCTGTCCCTGAATAACGAACTTCTATGCGACCAAAACGGCCGAGTTTTGCCTGACCTGAGCGAAGGGTAGATTCGAAATCTGGAATTTCCGAAAAATTAACTTTTTTAATAATAGGGACATTGATTAAAGACTGAGGGAATTCAACAAGATCAGCCCCGAGCTCGGAAAGCTTTAGTCCGGTTTCAATCATAGTTTCCGCTATTTTTAAACTGGTAAGCAGACCGTCGCCGGCAGGCAAGATATCGAGAAAAATTGTGTGGCCAGAGCGCTCACCTCCAAGGCTGGCTTGATGTCGCAGCATTTCTTCTAGCACATATCGATCACCCACCTTAGTGCGGATAAGCTTCAGACCAAGAGCAGCGAGAGCTATTTCAAGGCCCATATTACTCATGATGGTGGCAACAATATTAGGTGAGCGCAATCGGTTCTTTTCTTTAAGGAAGCGGGCCTGAATAAACAGCGTATAATCACCATTGAGAATTCGGCCTTTCTCATCGATTAGAATGGCCCGATCAGCATCGCCGTCATAGGCGACGCCTAAATCGGCCTTTGATTCTTTAACCAACTCAGCCAGACTCTCAGGATATAGAGCCCCACAATTAGCATTGATATTACGGCCATCGGGAATATTATTGATCACATGAACTTTGAACCCTATTTGCTCGAAAAGAACTGGGGCAATTTCGAAACTGGCTCCATGGGCGCAATCAATGGCAATTTTTAGACCCGACGCTTTTTCCCTAAAAGGGAAATAGCGAATCAAAAATTGAAGATATTCTTTCGAAAAATAAGATTTAATATTATCTTGGCCAAATGAAGGTTTCTCCTCTTCGCTTTCCCCATAATTTTTTTGGCCTTCTTTCAAATTCTTCATTTTGGAGTCGCCTTCTTTTTTCCTGGCTTCAATTTTTTCAGTAAGCAATTTTTCTAATTCATCTTCCAGAATATCATTGAGTTTGAGGCCATCGCTTTGAAATATCTTTATCCCATTATCTTCATAGGGATTATGAGAGGCTGAAATGACGACACCGGCATCAAAATGGCAAGTCCGGGTTAAAAAAGAAATGGCTGAAGTAGGTAAAACTCCGGCTAATTCGATCTGTCCTTTAGCCTGAAAGATACCTGCGGCTATGGCCCTCGCCAGCCAAGGGCTTGATTCTCTTGTGTCCCAACCGACAATAATCCTAGGTTTCTTGTTCTTTAATTGAAGAAGATGAACCAGGCTTTCGCCTAGGAAAAAAACAGTAGGATAATCAAGAGGAAATTTGCCAGCCTGTCCCCTTATACCATCAGTTCCAAATAGGCGGCCCATTTTATTTAAATCAGCCCAATTATATTTAAAGCCATCCTTTTTGCCAAGGGATATTCGTTTTTATTAGGCCTATTTTTTCTTAGGAACTGGCAAGTCGGCCTGCTTTTCCTCTACGGTAATTCTTACTCTGGCCTTGGTTATTGAGGAAGCTAGGCGAAGCTCAGGTCGGGGAAGAATGAGATCAGCTTCGAATTCGGTCGTTTGAGTTAAGGAAGAAATGTCAATAGGTGAGGTTCTAACTTTATCCTTGGGCTTAAGCCGGCTTTCTGGTCCTCGCACGGTTACCTTGGTTGGAAAGACCTCAATCTTGTTAATCTGATAGCGCTGATCAAGAACTCCAACGAGGGTGGGTGAAATTTCCATAGCCATTTCTTTTGACTTTTCTAATTTAAGATAAACTTTATTAGGAGAGATGCGAATGACTTCTGCTCCTGGAGGCAGACTAACCATCGAAGCATTGATTGGATATTCCTCCTGAAGCAAAGAGGCTTTTTCGAGATTAAGCTTAACGAAAACATTGTTAGGTGTAATTTGACCAATCAGTCGATTAGGGGCCTTTATGGTTACATCAATTGTGGCCGGCGGCTTCTCTACCAGTTCAAAATCAGAGGGAAGATTATAGGTCTCGAGCGCTACAGAGATTGTTTTAACGGAAAAAGTTTTTTCTTCGGGAACGAGGGTAATCCACAGAATAAAGGCTAAAACAAGGGAAATGATTTTTAATTCCCAGTTATGAGCAATAAGATTTTTCAACCAGCGAATCATGGACTTTTTAGGTAATTCAAAATTTTTGTTTTCAGGGTTTCCCGGTCAGGGATTTTTTCTAATTTTCCTTTTATTGCCAGAGAAACAGTGCCTGTTTCTTCCGAAACGACGATAACCAAAGCATCGGTTTCTTGGGAAAGTCCCAGGGCCGCTAAATGTCTGGTTCTCGTGGTCAGTTCAGCAGGCGGTGGGGTAGAAGGAAGGGGCAAAAGACTGCCGGCAGATATAATTTTATCTCCCTTGATGATGACAGCGCCGTCATGCAGGGGCGAATGGGGCATGAAAAGGTTAACGAGAAGGTCCCGGGAAAGCCAGGCTTCAAGCTTTGTCCCTCGGTCAGCATAACTGGCTAGGGAAATATCTTTCTCTATAGCTATGAGGGCACCTATTTTTCGATGGGCGAGATAATCGACTGCCAGAAGAATCTCTTCAAGCCTTTCTTCAAAGGTCCTGATGGCTAGCGGCCGGCGAAAAGCGCGGGAGCCAAGGCCAGTCAGAAAGCGACGTATTTCTCCTTGAAAGAGGACGATAATAGCAATGATGAAATAATTAAGAAAATTTTTGACAATCCAGTGAGAAACGAACAGCTTTCCCCATCGGGAAGCAAGATAGAAAAGGCCAACCACGGCTAGACCGATGGCCATTTGATAGGCCTTAGTATCTTTAATGAGAAGAAGAAGAGAATAGATGATTATGGCCACAAAAAAAATATCTAAAAAATCGCCAAAAGTTATGTGTTTAATAATGCCAATTAAATTCGCCATTTTAATTAATACTGAAAATCAACAGATTCCTTTTTTTGGGAATGCCCAGTAGCTAAGATTGCTTCAACTGTCCTTATAGCCCGACCAACAGCTAAGGGGTCATGCACCCTGAGAATAGAGGCTCCCCGAAGGAAACTGATTATGGCTGAGGCAATGGTTCCTTCAAGTCTTTCTTCGGGAGGCAAATTAAGAATCTGGCCGATAAAAGACTTACGGGAGACACCCACAAGAAGAGGTCGCCCGAAGGATAGAAAGGAATCAAGTTCATTAATTAACCTGATATTGTCTTCGAGACGCTTGCCAAAACCAATCCCAGGATCAAGAATTATTTGCTCAGCTTTAATTCCTCTTTCTTGAGCTGTAGCCATTCTTTCCTGAAAAAAAGATTTAATTTCAGAAATAACATCTTGATAATAGGGATTAAGTTGCATCGTTTGAGGTGTTCCCTTCATATGCATTAAAATTAGGCCTGCCTTATTTTCAGCTACTACCTGACTCATGTCTGGATCAGCTCGAAGGGCACTTATATCGTTAACTATTTCGACACCCTCTTCCAGAGCAGCTTTAGCCACTACAGCCTTGGTGGTATCAATAGAAAGGAGACATTTAACTCGCGGTCGCAGGGACTTAATAACCGGGAGGACCCGCCTTAATTCTTCTTCAGCTGAAATTGGTTCTGACCCAGGACGACTGCTTTCCCCCCCTATGTCCAAAATATCAATTTCCTGAGCGGCCAATTCGAGGCCTCGGTTTATGGCCTTTTCTTTATCGAAGAAGCGACCGCCATCATAAAAGGAGTCGGGAGTAACATTAAGAATCCCCATCAGCCAGGGGCGGGGACCGATAACAAAAGACATTCCTCTTGCTTCAAAAGAATAGCTCATCCCTTTTTCTTTAAGATTGTTCTTGGCTATTTTCCTCAGTAATTGGGTTTGAAGTTACCTCTTGGCTAACGGACGAGGCCATACCAGGTTGAGGGGAGACTCTTTTTTCTCCCGGAAAAATAATTGCTGGTTTGGCTTTCTTAATGCGGCCAACAATGCGGGCAATTTCTTCTGAATCAAGAACTTCTTTTTCGAGCAAAGCTTTGGCCAGGCGAATTAATTTCCTTCGGTTTTTGCGCAGCAATTCTTCAGCTCGAGCATAATTACGATTGATGATTTTTTTAACCTCTTCATCAATGAGCTCCGCTGTCTTTTCGCTAAAATTCTTATGGGCTGCTAGCTCCCGACCGAGAAAAATCAAATCATCCCGTTCCCCAAAAGTCAAAGGACCAAGATCAGACATACCCCATTGACAGACCATTTTTCGGGCAATTTCGGTGGCCTTTTCGAAATCAGAGGCTGCGCCAGTGGTTATTTTATTGAGAAAAAGTTGTTCCGCCACCCGACCGGCTAGCAGCACGGAAAGCTGGGCTTCAAGGTAATCTTTACTGTAAGTGTAACGATCATCCAGGGGAAGCTGTTGCGTCACCCCTAAAGCGAGACCTCGAGGAATAATGGTAACTTTGTGAATGGGATCAGCTTCCGGAATGAGAGCAGCCACAAGAGCGTGACCGGCTTCATGAACGGCTGTGCACTTTTTTTCTTCATCGCTAATAATCATACTCCTACGTTCAACTCCCATAAGAACCTTGTCTTTAGCATATTCCATATCTGCCATGGTAACTTTGTCCTGGCCTTTTCGGGCAGCAATCAAAGCAGCTTCATTAACCAGGTTAGCTAAATCCGCGCCAGAAAAGCCAGGGGTCGAGCGGGCGATAACCTTGAGGTCAACATCCTTATCCAGAGGAACTTTGCGCGTGTGAACTTTAAGAATTTCCTCACGGCCTTTAACATCAGGCATGTTGACCACTATTCGGCGGTCAAAGCGACCAGGACGAAGAAGCGCACTATCAAGAATATCTGGACGATTAGTTGCCGCAATGAGAATAATTCCCTCATTGGAGTCAAAGCCATCCATTTCCACAAGTAGCTGGTTTAGGGTTTGTTCACGTTCGTCGTGGCCACCGCCCAAACCAGCGCCCCTTTGCCGGCCAACGGCATCAATTTCATCAATAAAAATTAGGCAAGGAGCGTGTTTTTTGCCCTGTTCGAAAAGGTCACGGACGCGGGAAGCCCCAACACCGACAAACATCTCCACAAAATCTGAACCGCTGATCGAGAAGAAAGGCACTCCAGCTTCCCCGGCTACAGCCCTGGCTAACAGAGTTTTACCTGTTCCTGGTGGCCCCACGAGAAGAACTCCTTTGGGTATTCGGCCACCCAGCTTCTGGAATTTATGGGGATCCTTTAGGAACTGAATTATCTCTTGCAATTCTTCTTTGGCTTCATCGACGCCCGCTACATCTTTAAAGGTGATTCTTTTCTGAGATGCCTGAAAAAGTTTGGCTCGGCTTTTACCAAAGGAGAGGGCTTTATTACCCCCAGCCTGCATTTGCCTCATGAACATAATCCAGAAAAGGACAAAAAGAAGCAGGGGAAACCAACTTAAAAGGTAAGAAAACCAGGGAGCCCTGGAGGTGTCTTTGACATCAATTTCGACGCCATGGTCGCGGAGAATTTTGATTAAATCATTAAACTGGGAGGGAGCTACGGTTTTGAATTCATCACCACCCTTCATGGTGCCCCGAATAAGATTGCCGGCGATAGAGACCTTCTGAATGCGACCGGCTTCGACACTATCAAGAAATTCGCTAAAAGTCATCTCCTTTCTGGCCATTTGGGAAGTCTGGAACAAACTCCAGAGGATGATGATAACCAGTCCTGTTAGTAGCCAGAAAAGAGCACCCCTCCAGCGCCCTGATCTTCTAGACGATATCATAGCTTTTCTTAAATAATTTTATCATTTTTTTATTTCAATGTTAACTCATAGGGGATAAAAAATTTATTTCACCTTAAGAGGAAAATTAGGAGAAAACAGGAAAGCCCTCGAAAGCCATTTTTTTAGGGCAGGCCTTTTATGATTTCTTTCAAAGCTTAGGCTTAAAGATTGCCGAAAGCTCCAATCAGTTCTTTGTTAATTGTCTCGTTTATAATTTTTCAATTGAAAAAATTGGGAAATGAAGCATAATTTAGGAGGGAGGATGATTATGGAGGGACAAGGAAAATTTATTATTCTATTTATTTTTATGCTCACTATGATTATGGCTATGGTGAATCCGCTTAAGGCCGAAACATTTGAACTCTTTTCACCGGATAAAAGGGTTAAAGTGGAAATTAAAATTGGTGCTGATATAACTTATTCTATCTATTTTGATGATAAAATTCTTTTAGCTCCTTCGCCTGTTTCTATGACCATTCAGGATGGAACAAAGCTAGGTAAGAATGTTCGTCTTAATAATGTCAAACGAAGGACTGTCCAGGAAAAAATTTATCCCGTTATTAAAGAAAAGAGGGCTGAAATAAACGACGATTTTGAAGAAATTACTATCAATTTTAGAGGTAATTATGGTCTCATTTTCAGGGCTTATAATGATGGTGTGGCTTATCGCTTTTTTTCCGGCTACAGAACCCAGATTGTGGTTAATGCTGAAGAAAGTCTTTTTTGTTTTCCCGAAGATTGGGAAGTCTGGTTTCCAGTGGTGGAGAGCTTTCATTCCTCCTATGAGAGACAGTACCAGAAGCTAAAATTAAGCGCTATTGGTTCAAAGCGAATGGCCTATCTTCCAGTTCTTGTTGATAATCCCAATGGGCCGAAGATCATTATAACAGAGTCTGATCTCATTGATTATCCTGGGATGTATCTTATTGGCTCTGATGATGGAGAGCCAAAACTTCAGGCTATTTTCCCTCCTTATCCTCTTGAGGAAGAACAGGTCAAGGATAGAACTCTTCGAGTGACTAAAGGAGCCCCTTATATCGCTCGGACAAATGGAAATAGAGAATTTCCATGGAGAGTGATTGGCCTAGCCAGAAAAGATGGGGACCTTATTGAAAGCGATTTGGTTTATCGCCTTGCCCGGCCGAATCAGCTCAAGGATACTTCTTGGATAAAACCGGGAAAGGTCGCCTGGGATTGGTGGAATTCTCTTAATGTTTTTGGCGTTGATTTTCGTTCAGGAATTAATACTGAAACTTATCTTTATTACATTGATTTCGCTTCTAAATATGGAATTGAATATGTAATTTTGGATGAAGGCTGGTCTGATCCGGCTGATCTTTTTAAAATCAATCCCAATCTGGATATAGAAAAAATTTTAAAGGCAGCCAAAGAAAAAAAGGTTGGATTAATCCTCTGGTGTGTCTGGCTGACCCTTGATCGACAACTCAAGCCGGCTCTTGACCTTTTTGCCAAATGGGGGGTTGCTGGAATCAAGGTTGATTTTATGGATCGGGATGATCAAAAGGTAGTTAATTTTTATGAGAAAATCGCCCTGGAAGCTGCGGCCAGGAAATTGATAGTGGATTTTCATGGAGCCTTTAAACCGACAGGATTGAGGCGGACCTATCCTAACATCCTAACCCGAGAAGGCGTCCTGGGTCTTGAGTATAGCAAGTGGTCAGATAGGGTAACTCCGGAACATGATTTGCTAATTCCTTTCATTCGTATGTATGCTGGGCCAATGGATTATACGCCTGGGGCTATGCTTAATGCCGACCAGAAGCATTTTCGGCCCGTATTTGATCTGCCTATGAGTCAGGGAACGAGATGCCATCAACTGGCCATGTATGTCGTCTATGAAAGTCCGCTCCAGATGCTCTGTGATTCTCCATCGCATTATCTTAGAGAGCCCGAGTGTTTGGAGTTTCTTTCGGTTGTGCCCACTGTCTGGGATGAAACCAGAGTGCTTGACGCTAAGGTTGGCGATTGGGTCGTGGTAGCTCGAAAGCACGGTGATGATTGGTATCTTGGAGCCATGACCGACTGGGAACCAAGAGAATTTGAAATCAAACTTGATTTTCTTGGCGATGGTGAATATGAAGCTATAATTTATGAAGATGGAGTTAATGCTAATCGCTATGCCAGCGATTTTCGTTTGTCGAAAAGGATAGTGCGGGCATCAGATAATTTAAAAATAAAAATGGCTGCCGGAGGAGGGCTGGCTGCCCGTTTTCGCCGTCGCTCCTGAGGATTAAAATTTTCTTGGATGATGCTCCTCTGATGATTTAAAATTAGATGTCTAATCAGGAAAGTAATTAATTAATTTATAGGGAAGAGTAATTTAAAAAGCTAAAAAAATGAAAAGAGGGTGTTTCTTCATTTTATTTCAAAAAATAAAGATTAAATAAGGGAAATAGCTGGCAGAAAAAGTAACGATTTGAAAAATATCTAGATATTATGGAAAAAAGAAAATTAGAATTTCATCCTGAAAGGAAAATGGAAACAAAAGTAGGAAAAAAATGTATGTGTCCCTATTTTTAGGAGGAGGTTAGGATGGACTTTCTTGAATTAGCTGAAAAAAGGTATAGTGTGAGAGCCTATCAAGACAAGCCGGTCGAAGAAGAAAAAATCAAAAAAATATTAGAGGCGGCAAGATTAGCTCCGACTGCGGCCAATAGACAGCCTTTCCGTCTTCTCGTTATACCTACCGAGGGCAGAAAAGAACAGCTACGCCGAATCTATCCTCGCGACTGGTTTGTCCAGGCTCCCTATATTATTGCCATATGCGCAGTCCCCTCTGAAGCCTGGGTTCGCCGTGATGGCCGCGGTTATTCCGTGGTGGATGCCACCATAGCCATGGACCATTTAATCCTGGCTGCTGCTTCTCTCGGCCTTGGGACTTGCTGGGTGGCTGCCTTTGATGAGGCGGCAGCTCGGGAAGTGCTTCAAATTCCAGCTGAATGGGATCCAGTGGTCTTTACGCCTCTAGGCTATCCTGCCGATGCCTGGCAGCCAAAGAAACGCCGTCCTCTAGAAGACCTTGTTATCTGGAAATAAAAAGGTACGCTCAAGAGAGCAATGAATTGCGGAATAAATGTGGACGCGAGCATCCTATTATCTGGGGAAAAAGGTATGTGTCCCTATTTAGCGGAGCTTAAGGGTTAGGCGATAGCGTGAGCCAAGGTCTTTCATTTCAAATTTCAGGGAGCTGACAACTTTAATTTCCGGAATATTCCATTTAGCAATGCAAGCATAAATTTCTTCATAGCCCTGTTCTCGGGCATACTCAATGACCTTTTCGTGAAGACGGCGGGAGATACCTTGGTTCCGGTAGGGTTTAGAGACAAAGGTTATCTTCAGGAAAAATTCCTTTGGCTTCCAGGAAGAGGAAGGAAATATATCATACATATTATCCACTTCTAAAGCTCCGGTAGAGGGGTAGCCCATAAGATAGCCGACAATTTTGCCCTCAATTTCAGCGACAAAAGTTTTGTATTTATAACCCGGAACAAGATAACGAGTTTTATAATCGTTTACACTCGAAATTAGCTGAACTTCGGGAAATTTTTCGGCCAACTCAGCTTCAAGCTCGCGAACGAGTTCGAGCACTTGCTCAAGATCCTCAGGCCGATATTCTCTGATTATTATTTCTGAGGGCATTTTCATTTGCTCCAGAATTTAAATTCTCCTTTAATCCCCTTTTAGAAGTATGACCTATCATTCTGCTTCAACATGTAAAATTTAAAGAGTCTTTATTTCTAGAAAAAAATATAGCATAAATTGAAGAAAGCAACATGTTTTTTTGAATTCTTACTAGGATAGGAAAAGAAATGGTCAGTGATAAATTTAATCATTAGAACCTGAGGAGGCTTTTATGAGATTGAAAAGGCTTGTTTGTTTTTCGCTTCTTTTTTTAATTGGCCTTATAGCTGGCCTTAAATCATATGAACAGAAGCAGGCATCATCCTTGACTATGGTTCTTACTGGGGATTCAATTATTACCCGTCGTCTTTCTGTCAATTCGGAGCCTGAATTTCTCCGGCTAATTGAAATTATTAAGGCAGCTGATGTGGCTTTCACCAATTTAGAAATTTTATTTCATGATTATGAACCTTATCCCATGCATGAAAGTGGCGGAACTTATCTTCGAGCCGAGCCCTCCCTGGTTAAAGAATTAGTTTGGGCCGGCTTTGATATGGTTTCCAGGGCTAACAATCACGCCGGTGATTTCGGGGTTTTAGGCATGGAGTTGACCACCAAATATGTTAACGAGGCCGGCCTTGTTCAGGCCGGAGTTGGTCGGAGCTTGGCTGAGGCCAGGGAGGCTCGTTTCTTAGAAACAGGTAAAGGCAGAATCGCTTTGATTTCCTGTGCTTCTACCTTTCCCGATCATGCTCGGGCCGGCAAATCTCGTGATGATATACCCCCCAGACCGGGTCTCAATCCGCTTCGGTTTACAACGACCTATGTGGTTACGGCAGATCAATTAGAATATTTGAGGAATCTTTTGCAGCAATGGGGCCTAAATCCCCCAAAGGAAGGTGACCAATTAATGTTTCTTCGCCAGAGAATTATTAAAGGCGAGACCCCCGAAGTTAGAACTTCTCTTAATCCTGATGATTTAGCTGAGATAACTTCTGTTATTCGCAATGCCTGCCGCTTAGCTGATTTAACCATAGTATCTGTCCATAGCCATGAACAAGGCAAAGATAGATTTTCTCCTGCTTCTTTTCTCGTTGAATTTGCCCATGCGGCCATTGACGCGGGTGCTGATGTTATCGTTAATCATGGCCCTCATATTTTGAAAGGAATAGAAATATATAAAGGAAAACCAATTTTTTACAGCTTAGGCAATTTTATCTTCCAAAATGAAACTCCTCTACGTTTGCCCCAAGAAAATTATGAAGCCTTTCGTTTAGGGGAGGATAAACATGTGGCCGATTTTAATGAAGCCCGCTATGCTTCAGATCGCCGCGGTTTTCCCAGTCAGCCTGAGTATTGGGAATCAGTTGTGGCCTTTTTGAAATGGCAAGAGAAGGAGCTTATAGAAATTAAGCTAATCCCTATATCTCTTGGCTTTGGGAAACCTCGTTGGATTAGAGGCAGGCCTTTTCTGGCTGATTCAGCCTTGGGTCGTAAAATCATCGACGATCTTAAAAGGCTTTCCCTGCCCTTTGGCGTAAACATTGAATATAAAGAAAAAGAGAACATTGGTGTGGTTGTTATCCCGGCCAAGACAGAAGAAAAGAAATGATTTTTATACAGGTTAATTCGAAAAAAGAGGCATGGATCGATCAGGAAAATCGAAGAAATATTGTGAGTTAGCCGTAGTTTGTTCGGCCACATAGGACATATCCAGTTCTTTTAATTTGGCAACTTGCTCCAAGGTTATTTGAACATGCTTAGGCCTGGATTCTAATCCCTGATAAATAACAGGTGTATCAGTTTCAAGGAGAATTCTTTCAAGAGGGGCTCTTTTAATTGCCTCCTGGTGGTGGAGACTATAAAGAAGGGCAGGAGTGGCTGAAACGAAGTATCCCTGGCGAATGATTTCGTCCAGAATTTCCAGTGGGCCCGAGTACCAGTGAAAAACAGCTCGCTCGATTTTCTTTTCGACGATCATTTTTAAAGCGCGCTCATGGGAATAGCGGCAGTGGATAATAACTGGCTTATTAAACTGGTTCGCTATATCAAGCAATTCGTTGAATACTTTATGCTGCAACTCTTTCTTTACTTTAGCTTTATAGTCAAGGCCAATTTCTCCTAAGGCCACGCATTTTTCAAGATTTTTCTCGATGAAAAGGAGATTCTTTTCGATCTCATCTTCCTTAATATCCCAGGGATGATAGCCAATAGCCGGAAAAATGTAATCCGGGTTGGCTTTGGCCATACTTAAAGTCTTCTGGTTTGAGTCAAGACTGCTACCGACGCCAACAATAGCGATAATTCCGGCTTCCTTTGCCTCTTCTAGAGCTGACTTAAGATCAGCCAATTCATCCAAATGAGCATGGGCATCGATTAAGGCCATCTTTCTACCTTCGCGATTTGTTTGATTTAATCTATTGATCTTCAATTTATTATTAAAATAATGATTTTAGCGCCATTCGGCCATCTCTTCAAATTCAAAGAAAAGGAAGATCTTTCCAGTCATCAGCAATTTGGCCATTAAGAGAGCCGAATTGAACCGAGTCTTCTTCGACATCAACCCATAGGCTAGCAAATTTCCCTTTACCAACTATTTGAATTGAGGAAAGACGAGTCTGAAGGGATAAGTTCTCCTTCCCTGGGAAAGGTAGTCTTCAATTCTTTTTTCCCAAGCTATTAGTTGATTAAACTCTTTTTTAAGAAAAGTCCTGTCATCTTTTAAAAAATTATTTTAAAAGGATTCAATTAATTCACAGATTTGGAAAGCAAAATTAAAAATGTCTTTTTTTAAGCCTGACAGTTGAACAGATTAAAGCAAGTAAATTAGGATAAATATGAAAAAAAAATTAGAGGAGATTAAGTATGCAATTCAAAGTAAGGCAGATAAAAAGAAAATTTATTAGTCCTTTGCTTTTCTTTATCCTCATTTCAATTTTTCCCCTTTCCTTCCTCTTTGCCCCGGAGACTTTGTTTTCTGATAAATTTACGAACAGAGAAAATTCATCAGCTCTGGCGATAAGAAATGTTCGAGTTTTTGATGGCCAACAAATAATCCCTAAGACCACTGTATTAATTGAATCAGGCCAGATTAAGGCTGTGGGAAAAGAAATTAAAATCCCCGTAGATGCGGAAATTATTGACGGCCGGGGTAAAACCTTGCTCCCAGGCTTAATCGATTCCCATGTTCATGTGATTAATTCCCAAGCTCTGGAGCAGGCGCTTATTTTTGGTGTGACCACGGTTATCGATATGTTCATGGATGTGGGGATGATGAAAGATATCAAGCAGAAGCAAAGGGCTGGCCAGGCTCATAATATGGCTTATCTGGTTTCAGCTGGCACTTTAGCCACAGCCCCCGGTGGTCATGGTACTGAATACGGCATAAAAATTCCGACTCTTACTAAACCTGAAGAAGCGTCGTCTTTTGTTGAGGCTCGAATCGCCGAAGGCTCTGATTTTATTAAAATAATCTATGATTCGGGTGAAGCTTATTTTCGACCACGGCCGACCCTTGATTTGGCCATAATTGAAGCGCTAATAAAAGAGGCTCATCAAAGGGGTAAGAAAGTTGTCGTCCATGCAGCCACTTTGAAAAACTGTATAGCTGTCCTTAACCTTGGTGCTGATGGCTTAGCCCATATTTATTTTGATGATTCCTTTGACTCTAACTTCGGTCATTTAGTCGCCCAAAAAAAGGCCTTTGTTATCCCAACCCTGACTGTTCTCGAGAGCCTGGGTGGAACCAAGGATGCCTCTTCTTTAATTGATGAACCGGCCTTGTCACCTTTTCTCAGGCCAGCTGACCTTCGATTTTTAAAAAGCAAATTACCGGTTAAGATTCCGGCCGAAAAAAGGAAAAAGTTAAGCGAAACAAGACAACGGGTGGTCCAGCAGCTCAGGGAATATAAGGTGCCAATTTTGGCGGGAACAGATGTTCCCAATCCGGGGACAGCCATGGGTGTGAGTTTACACCATGAACTTGAGCTTCTCGTATGGGCTGGTTTGAGTCCATTAGAGGCTCTGAAGGCAGCCACTTCTTTGCCTGCCGAAAAATTTGGATTAAAAGATCGGGGATGGATAAAGCCAGGCTATTTAGCTGATCTTGTTTTGGTGGAGGGCAATCCTGATGAGGATATAAAAGCAACGAGACGAATTATCGCCGTTTGGAAAGAGGGGGTAAAGGTCGATCGAGATAAATATCGCCAAAAAATTGCTTTGGAAATGAAAAAACTTGACGAGCTAAAGAAAATCCCGGCTCCCCAAATCAGCTCTGGATTAATCAGTGACTTCGAGGGAGAAAAAATCAGCTCGAATTTTGGGGCCGGTTGGGCTATTTCCACTGATCAAATCTTTGGAGGAAAATCAAAAGCCCAGATGGAACTGGTTAGCGAAGGGGCTGAAGGAAGCCGGCAGTCACTTCGAGTTTCGGGGGAGATAGTGGGCGAGGGTGGGATGCTTTGGGCTGGAGTCATGTTTTTCCCCGGCGAAGCCACAATGGCCCCCGCTAACTTATCCTCTTTTAAAGGAATTTCTTTTTGGCTCAAAGGGAAAGAGAGACAATATGCTATTGTTATTTTTGCCCAGCATGCTGGCTTTATACCAGCTTCTACTCGGGCTTTTTTAGCCGGCCCAGAATGGAAAGAATATTATTTTTCTTTTGAGGAGCTCGGTTTGGAGGCGTATGACATTATGGGCATCTTTATTGGTGCCTACCAGGAATCTGGCCCTTTCTGGTTTCAGCTGGATAATGTTCAAATGAAATAATTATATTTTTTTATAGAGTTCTGATAATAAATATAAAGCATTTTTTCCTTTTGATGGTTTTTTTCTCTTTCTTGAACAATACCCCCTTCATGGTCATTTTTATTGTCTAGAAATGAAAATAGCTTCCGGCTGAACCTTACTTTTCATCGCCCTCAGGAATCTCTTGAAAATATTAGGCTGCCGAAAACATCTTGGCTTAATTTTTCTTATCCTTGTTTTCAGGGGAGAAGATTCATTTCTGAGAGAATGCCCATTTTTTAAAAGACGGATTCTTAAATAGAAGAAACTTATTTCGTTATGGGGGTGAGAGCTTTAGAAAAATTTACCTAATATTTTTATTTATAGAATCATCTGATTACAAAGTAGCTTAAAAATTTTTTTATTTTTTTTAAATCTTGATTTACTGGCTCTTAAATATTTCAGGTCCTCATGGTCTTTTTATCGATTCATAGCCTCTTTATTCTTAATCAGCTCCTCCAAGCCAAAAAAATAAACGGAATATTTATACCTTGAAATTTTTATTTCCTCTTCAACTTTTCCTTGCCACGCTTCTTTAAAGGAAACCCCATCTATTGAATTCATAAGATCTATCCTATTAGGAGGAACTCCAAATTGAATTATAACTCCCTCCTCCAATAAATCTTTATAGGATTTTATTCCGGGAATGTTCCCCTGCCAGAACTCACTCAAAGCCTTGAATAAATTTTTAGCATTCTCTACTGAAAGCTCATAAAAATATCCACATCTCCAGTAAGCCTTGCATATCCATGATAAATAACTTCTTCACCTCCAACAATTACATAGCGAACTCTAAACTCAAATAAAAGTCTAAGAAACTCACGAATGTCCTTAGAAAAATAAGTGGCTTTCATTCAGGATTATAACTTCTTACATCAGGGGGATTCTTCCCGTAAACCCTCTCCTTTAATTTTTTAGCCACTTTCTGCCTTTCTTCAGGGGTCATCTGAATTTGCTGTTGGATGTCCCATTCTTCTGCTTCTTTGAAATTCTTAGCCTTGTTTACAATTGGTTTAATTTTTCTCAAGAACTTTTTCTCTTTCTTCATTCTTTAAAGATAATAAAAACGCCAAAGACTGTCAAAAATAATTCTGAGTAATTCTTTTATAGATAGAGAAAAGGGAGGTTAAGAATAGTAAGAATAAAGTTTTAGAAAGATAAGAACAGGAATTGATATCTCTACGATATATTTTTCAGTCGAAATCCAGGATAAAGGCTTCAACCTTCGCCTTGATGCTATCTCGGACCCGGCGCATCTTTTCGAGCTTCTCTTCCAAGTTCCCGGTGAATGAGGCGGGGTCCTCGATGCTCCAGTTAATGGTTTTGGTGAGAAGACCAGGGAAACTGGGACAGCGCTCGGAGGCCGCTTCGTCGCACACCGTGATCACGTAGGAGAAGAGCTCGCCGCGCTGATAAAGGTCGAAAACACTCTTGACCTTATTCCTGGAGATGTCGATCCCGACTTCTTTCATGACCTCGACAGCCAGGGCATTAAGCTCTCCTGGTTCTAAACCGGCGCTCTGCGCTTCAAACTTGTGCCCGGCCAGTGTGTTGAGGAAAGCCTCGGCCATCTGGCTCCGGGCGCTGTTGTTGACGCAAACGAATAAAACTCTCTTTTTTTTCATTGAATATCTCCTTAATGACGCCTTCCCAGGAGTAGGATTGTATCGCGAGTTTTCTCGCCTCCTCTTTCATCCGGTCAAACACACGAGGATTAGTTTGCCATACATTTCTTAGGAAAATAATCTTTTCCACCCAGGAATCGATCGAACCAGCTCGGGCTATAAGGCCTGTTCTGTGATCCTCGATGATTTCTTTTGGTCCTCCCTGATCGGAGACAATAGCCGGCAGACCGCAGGCTTGAGCTTCGAGGACAACCAGGCCAAAAGTGTCCGTTGTGCTTGGGAAAATAAACAGGTCGGCTGCCGAGTAAAGCTCGGGGAGGGCGTTGTAATCCACTCTTCCTAAGAGCAGGACCCTCTCATAATGGCGGGTTTCCCTCTGCAATTCTTGGAAATAGGGACCATCCCCAGCAATTAAGAGATTCCATTTTTCATCTTCCTCGACAAGACGCTGATATATTTTCAGGAGAAAGGGAAGGTCCTTGTCTTTGGAAATCCTTCCTACATAGAGAAGATTGAAACCTGGTTTGAGCCTATATTGTTTCATGAGGCGTTCTTTGGCTCGCGGCCGCGGAGCAAATAGGTCCGTATCGATCGCCCGCTGGAAAATCCTCATTTTAGAGAGGTCATAGCCTCGGGATTCAAGGATCTGGATGTACTCCTGAGTCGGAACCTGAATTTCATCCATCGTGCTGTAGAAGGCCCGAACGAGCTTCTCCAGAAGTTGAGATATAGACTCATCGGGAATAATTTTTTGAGTTTGAAGCTTGAAATCTGTGTGATAGATGCCTATGGTCTTAGCGTTGATAAGTTTCGCCGTAAGCAGGCCTATGAGACCCACAGGCCCTGGGGTCGAAATGATTATTTCATCCGGATTAGCATTATAGATTATTTCCAAAGAACGGAGAATTGAAGGGATTTTCAAAAGGTAGGATTCATAGCCAGGAAGTCGAAAAGAATAGATACTTGGCAGGCAGATCTCTTTTATCGGTAAGCGTCTTTGATCGTTCCCCTTCGGAGAAGAAGCGTGGACGATGAAAAGCGGCAGGTCTTTTTCTTGGGCGATATTTCCGAGCTTCTGGAGAGTTATGGCTACTCCATTGAGGTCGTAAATGGTGTCTGTAAACCAGAGGACCTTTTTTGGCTTTTTAACTTGATCTAATTTAAAATTAGCCCGTAGATCAGAAAGAAGCTGACGGTTGTCCATCATCAAGCGTAGGGTGCTGAAAAAAGGGACCGAGAGAAAGATCCCAGGGAGAGAGGCCGAAAGATTTCTAATTAAATTGATGATGTCCCCTTTGAGAATGTCTTTTTCTATTGATTCAAGGAGAATTACGAAGAATTCGTCAGCGATGTCGGCGACCTTCTCATAAATAACCTCAAGCCGCTTATCGATAGGCAATGTCTGAAGATTTTCGATCTGAACGAGGAGTTCTGAAAGGAGATGGTTGATCCGGCGTCCATTCTTTTTCAGCGACGACTTTAAGCGACGGAGAAGAAGTCGATCCTTAAGTCCTGTCTCTTTTTTTTCAAATGTGTATTCTGTCAGCTTGCCCAGAAGGGCCGATGAGGGACGGCCGCTCTTGTGCCGGTAGAAATCATAGGCCACTTTATATAACGTAAAGGCGAGGGATTTATAGTCATTATGCCGTCCCATTCCTTGGGTTGCCCGATTTCGGAGGCGATCAAGAAACTCAGTTGGGCTCGAAGCCTCGGCAGTGGTGAAGGTTTGGCCGATGAAGAGACCGGCATGATCATCGGAGCCTCCTGTAGTGCCCTTTTCCCAGGGTTTATCGCCAATCGGCTCAATTCGGTATTTCTTCCTGAGGTCGTCCAACTTGTCTGGATTGAGCGATGAAAGAACTTCCATCAAAGTCTCATTATGGAGACGGCTTCTTCCTCCATTTATGACCTCAAAGACATTAAAGAGAAGAAGGAGCCTTTCCAGGTGAGAAAGGGAGAGACGGTTGTTGACGGAATAGGTTGCATGGGCCACCGAATGGGCCAGCCGGTTTTCAAAAAGATAGTCGCGAAGATCGTAGATATTTCTTCGGTAACGCTGGATCTCTTCAAATTGGCGCTCGGTGAAACCGTAGATCAGGATATGGACTTTGCAGCCATCTTCAGGAAAGTAGGCAGTGGATTCGACGCCGGTAAAGCAGTCGTGTGGATATTTCTCAACTAAAAGCAAGGAGGCCTCGAGGTTGTTGTGATCCGTTACTGTAACGAAGTTCATGCCCCGCTCTTTAGCTGAGTGGTAGATGAATTCGGGTTCTGTATAGGATTCGCTTGCGCCCAATCTTTGAAGGAACCATTCCGATGGATGGTTGGAGAACTTTGAATGAACATGAAGATCGGCTCTAGACATACTATTTTTCCTCGAATAAAAACTTTAGCGGGCGACGGTTAATTTGGCGTTAAAAAACCATTAAAATTAGATGAAATTGAAGTTGCCGCTTATGGTCGCCAAGATAGCGGCCATCGGCTTTAATTGGTGGAATTGATATTCATATTATTTTCTTTGGAGATCCTGTTGATGCTCATTTAGGCCGGCTTAAGGAAACACTAGAAAGATATCAAGATTTTGAAAATATCTCGGTTTAATTTTTCTTGCTTCTCTTTTTCGGCGAAATGGTTCTTTTCAGTTTGAGATGGCTCTTTATTTTAATAAAAAGCTCTTGGAGAAATTTATAATTTGATGAATTTATCGTCTACAATCCTGAGCGAAGCTTTTTTACCATGGCGTTATTCCTTTGTTTCGATCTATTAATTATCAAGACTGAATCTCGACTCAAGCAAGGCAGGGCCATCGCGTTTGGTCTTCAAAAAGATTATCGAGTTCTAGGGGAGAGAAATAAATATTAATTTCGGATTTGTCCGAACCCTATCTTTAGGGTAGTTAGGTGAGAAAGGGCAAACTTACTTTAAACCTTCTATTAGCTTCGTAATCTTTTCCTGAATTTTTTCAAGTTCCTCTTTTAATTTTTCTAGTTTCCTTTCCGCTTCAATTTTTTCTTCTTTTTCTTCTTCCATTTTTTCCTTCTTCCCAATATTTTCTATAAAATTCATGATTTCGTTTAATCTCCCTTCCTTCAAAAGCGCGTAGGTTTCTTTCACTAATTTTCCTGCCTTACTTTCTCCCTTCAAGTGATTTCTTACACTTTGTTCAACTCTTCCTAATTCTTTGGCTATTTCTCTCACGCTCATTTTTGCCTTTTCCCTCGCTAAAGCTCCTGCCGCTACGGCTAAACTGTCTACCCAAGTTAATCTTTCGGCCGAACTTTTTATCATTTCAAAAACTTCTGGCCGAAAGAGTGTCGCAAAAAGAAGAATGCTTTCTAACCTGTGAATTTCTTCTCTACCTACGGGCGAAAATGGAATTTTGATATCCATGGTTTTACTTCACCTTTAAAATTTTTTCAGGATAAACAACCAGACCTTTTGAGGTTATATCAAATAAATGTCTTTTCATAGAATGACTTGTACCTCTCATTTTCCAGACCACTACTGATCTTTTTAATTCCCCATCTATCTCATCCAAATCAAGTCGAATTATTCCATCGACGCCATGTTCTACTCCGGGGCCACCAAATCCATGTTCCCCCACACTAATCTGGCTAATGAAAATTGATGTACAGCCTAACCCGGCTAACAGCCTTTTTAATAGCAAAATTATGCTTCTGGCTAATGCAGCCTTGTTTATGTACAAAGTTGTCACCGAATCTATGACCACTCTTTTCGCCTCCAAGTCTTTTATTGCTTCTTTGAGGATATCCATAATTTCTCTTATGTCGCTCAAATCTTGGACAATATATTTTTCGTACTCCCTTGATTTACCAATACCGGCTGTAAAAGCATCAATCAAGGCAAATTTTTTATCTTCCTCAAAACTCTTTATATTCCAACCAAATGCCACCATGTTTTCTCTAATCTGGACTGGATGCTCCTCCAAAGCTACATAAACACCGGGCTCTCCTTTTTGAAGTCCAGACCATAAGAATTGTTGTCCAAAAATTGTTTTTCCCGTGCCAGGACCTCCGCTGAGTAAAACCACATTCCTTTCAGGAATGCCGCCATTTAAAATTTCATCCATTCCGGTGATTCCAGTTTTGATTCTCATGTTAATTTAAAAAATTTAGAAGAAAATAAAGGTTAACTTTTTAACTCCGCCAAGATTCAACTAGCCCATTAAAAGTAAATTTAATTCCAACAAAAGAAATTCTTTTTATTATTTGAAAATTAACAAGCTTATGTGCTTTCGATTGCCCTATAATATAAATTACAAAATTAATAATTTTTTTCAACTTTTTTTATTGTTTTTTCTCGTTTTCCTAATTATTTTTGTTTCAAACTGCTTTTTTCATCTCAGATTCTTCTACCGATTATGGCGACGAAGGAGTAACTTCATTTTCTGAGCCAAATCTTGGGATAAAATCAGGTTGACCTGATGCTTATCAGGTTTATTTTGCTTGGGGCACTTAGCTCACTTGGTCCTCTAAATTTTTACTTTATTTTCAAAATTTCAGTAGAATTGATCTTAGGCCGAAAGCATTAAGGCTATTCAGACTTTTAGCCTCTGGAAATTTTCGGATTCTTGTAATTGAGACCAATTCCACAATGTTTAACTATTAGCATCAGGTAGAAGATAATGTTGGCCTTGACATTTGATGATTTAATACCTAGAACTTAATTATGAAAGTTTCAGTTCCAATTTCCTTGGCTAATAGGTTAATAAATAGCGGGAATGTTATCCTGGTCTCCTCTGCTTATGAAGACAAAAAGAACATCATTACTATTGCCTGGCACTGCCCAGTCTCAATCAAGCCCCCGGTTCTGGCCATCGCGGTTGGCAAAAGTAGATTTTCTGCCGAACTAATTGCGAAGGCCGGTGAATTTATTGTTAATATCCCTAGCTGGAAACTCTTTGAGGCCGTGCTTTTCTGTGGAACATATTCAGGCAGGGAGATTGACAAATTCAAAGAGGCCAAATTGACTCCTGAAAAAGCGAAAAAACTTTTAATTTAAGGACGCCAAAAATCAAGGAATGTATTGGAGCCATTGAGTGTATGCTAATTGATAAAATTGAAATTGGAGACCATATTGTTTTCTTTGGCGAGGTCCTTTATGCTGAGGCTGAGAGGGAACTTTTTCCTGATGGCTTCTGGGAGACAGAAAAGGCAGAACTGATTTACCATCTTGGCGGCAATTTCTTTATGAAATCCAGGGTCGCAGAAATTGGGAGGCGGATGAAATAATTGCCATGTTTATCAAGAGCCTTTCAGCAGTCCTGTTATCTCTGAGATTTGCTAGATATAATGTCAAATATGAGCATTTAATTTGATTTTTGTTCTTTTTTTAATTAATTTTTGTTTCGGTTACAAGTTAACTTTAGTTTGGATAAAAGAAAATGTTCGGTTTCTTCGTTGATGTTTTTCCCCTCATTTCTAATCAATTTTGCCTTTATTCTCAATTCCAACTTCCAGGTCATTTCCGCTTTTCTGGTCAATTCTCAATTTATGGACAATTTTTCTTTTCCGGTCATTTCCATCTTCATGGTCAGTTTTAGGAGGAAGCAATGAAAATAGCCTTTACGGCTGACGTTCATTTGCGCCGCGTTGAGGAAACTCCAGAAAGATACCAAGCGCTCGAAAATATCTTAGCACAATGTTCTGAAAGAGGAATCAATGAAATTTTTATCTTGGGCGATCTTTTTGACCGTGACTACAATAACTACCACGACTTTGATAATCTAGGCCGAAAATACCCTTCTTTGAACATTACTCTTTTACCTGGTAATCATGATCCTCAAATAAAACAAAAATTCTTTACGGCCCAAAATATTAAAGTGATCGAGCAACCGGAAATAACAGGATTTAAGGAATCAAATTTTTCTTTCTTTTTTGTTCCTTATCAACCAATGACCTCAATAGATGAAATTATAGCTTCATTTAAAATAAGAGAAGAACTTAAAGGTAAATGGATTCTTTTAAGTCACGGGGACTATATTTCGAGTTGGCGAACGCCAAATCCCTATGAAGATGGAATTTATATGCCCATAAGCTTTCAGACTTTAATCAAGTATAATCCATGGAAAGTCTTTCTTGGCCATATTCATCAGCCCAATCCAGCTTTAATTGGCCGAGTATTTTATCCGGGTTCGCCCTGTGGTCTCGATATAAACGAGACTGGAAAAAGGAGATTTCTTATTTTCGATCCGGACGAAGATAGTCTGAGCTCAGAATATGTTGAAACCAATGTAATTTATTTCAATGAAACTCTTTTAGTTCTCCCTCTTGATGATGAACTGGGTTTTATTCAAAAGAAATTGCAAGCCATGGTTAAAAAATGGGAATTGAATAGTCAAGAATTAAGAAAAGTTTATCTGCGGCTCAAAGTGGATGGCTATACGAAAGATAAACAATCCCTTTCTAATTTGATTAATGAAGAAATGGCCAGGCTGGGCATAAATTTTTACGACAAAGAGGGAGCCGATTTTTCCTGTCTCAAAATAGCCCATGATGAAAGCGACACTAAAATTGTCATCCTGAAAAAGTTTCAAGAAAAATTAAACCAGACAGACCTAACTAAATTTAGCGCCTCAAGTGAAGCTGTGTTAGAAAAAGCTCTCGAAATAATTTTTGCTGATTAAAATTTATGATGAAAATTAAAGAAATTCATATCAACGAGTGCGGTCCTTTAAAAAAGATTAGATGGACAAATTTGGAAGAGAAAAACCTTGTTCTTATCTATGGCCAGAATGAAAGCGGCAAATCTTTTTTGGTTGATCTAATTATTAATTCTCTATTCAAAAGTAAGAAGGAATGGGGCTATGTCCGCTCTGGTACAGATGGAAAAGTGATTTTAACCGGCATAAAAGAGGAGAAACAGCATGAATTCCGGCCTGGCTTGAAAAGGAAACTTGAAGATTATTTAGAGCAGGCTGGTCCAGGTTTACCAACCGAATTAATTAAGCTACTAGTCGTCAGAGCAGGCGAAGTAGAGATTGTTAGTCAGCCGCCAGGAATAACTCTTGAATATTTGAAGAATCTTTTCTCTCAGAAAAAGATTCTTAATGAGATAGCTGACCGGATTCCAAGCACCGTAAAGGCTGCCGAGTTGAGCAAGGATGGAGGCTATATCCAGATTGCCCAAAAGGGCGACCAGGCTATAGGCTATCTCAAGATAAGGAATGAAGAGCTTCCCAAGTTAAATAATCTTTTAGAAAGTGTTATCTCCAGGTATGAAGAAGGAGAATTGAAGACTTTGGAAATGAAGAAAAAAGAGCTGGAGGAGAAAAGAAGAAATCTCCTTTTAGCCAAACGCCATAAAGCTTTCAATCTTTCAAAAGAGATTAGCTCTTTGAGGGAAGAACTGGAAAAATTACCCACCGAGTCTGAGATAGATGAAATTAGGCAAAAAATTGATCTTTTTAAGGAAAAAACCAGGGAAGCTCTTAGATTAAAAAAAGAAATTGAGGACAAAAATAGAGACCTTTCAACTTTTCAGGAGTTAGAACAGGAATTCAATTTGCAAGTTAAAGCGAGAAATCACCTTGCTTATCTTTTAAATAAAGATAAAAAAAATAAGGTCAATAAGCTTCAAAGGCTTGAAAGAGATATTAAGTTACTCGATCACTTGCTAAAGAATTATCGGGATTTAATTAGAAATAAAGAGTATAAAGAAAAGGAATTGGAAAAGAAAAAGGAGGTGGCGATTGAATATGAATGGCTTCAAGCTCTAAAAATAAATTATCTTAAGCTGAAAGAATTGCCAGAAAAACCTAGTTTTGTCTTCCGCCTATTTTTCTTTATTACTTTATTTTTAATCTTAGCCAGCCTGGGCTTGTTATTAATTGGAAAAACAACTTTTTCTCTAGTCTTGCTTTTCTTTTCCGTGGTCGGAATTATTCTCCTAGGTGTAGACTATTATAGAATGTCTTCTATCTGGGGCAGAAGCGAAGAGCTGGCCAGAATAAAAAAGAATTTTAGGGAAAAATATGGGGTAGAGCTTAAAGATATAGCGACTGTCGAAGCTAAGGCGAACTTGCTCGAAAAGGAATATCGCGAAATCCAAGCCATAGAGATGAATCTTGAAGGAATAAAATCAGAAATTGATAAGACGGGTCAAGAAATCATGGAGACTATAACTCCCTATGCGGGATCTAAAGTTGAAGTCGAAAGGTGGGAAAAAACAAGACAATTCCTGGAAGAGGAAGCCCAAAAATTAAAAGAAGAGATAGAAAGGATTTCTGAAACTCTTCATAGATTGAATGTCGCTGAAAAGGATTATGAGGCTGAGCCGTCAGAAGTAACATTCAATCAGGAAAAATTTAGGCAGATTGAGAAAAGACTTGAACAATTGAATCTACTTAAAAATAAAGTTAATGAAGAAATATCTCAGCTTAAACTCTTAGAGATGGAGATAGCTGAGCTTAAAGGAGAAATTACAGCCTGGTTTGAAAAGAACTTTAGAGAAATAGTTGAAGCCGAAAACTGGGAGAATAGAATAAAAAAATTAATTAACGAAAAACAAAAATTGAATGAAAAAGTTAAAGAAAAGGAAGGTGAACTTAAAGGGCTGGGTGTAATTGAAGATGAATATTTAATTGATGATCCCGGATATATTTTTTCTTCGGAAGAAATGGAAAAGACCGAAAAAGAGCTGGAGAAAGTTAAGGAGAGTATAGACACACTAAATAAAGAATTAAATGATTTAAGAACAAAGATAGCTTCAGTCATTAACGGCGATCCATTATGGCCCTGGCCAGAAATATTAAATGGTCTTTACAAAAAAATAGAGGCGAAAAGGGAAGAATTGAAAAGGCGAGAAGCCAGTCTTATTGCTCAAATTTTGCTGGCGGAGGTAATAAAAGAACTGGATCGAGAAGAAACAGAAAAAGTGGAGGAGGTTATTCATTCTCCTCAAGTGGGTGAGATGCTAAACCGCTTTACCCGAAAGTATAACCAGATTTACCGGCTTCAATCCTCTGATGGACAGACAGATGTTCTCGGCGTTTCGGATGGAACCAGTGAATTTGTTCTAGCTGATTTGAGCACTGGGGCCAGAGAGCAAGTAATGCTCGCTTTAAGAATTGCCTTTATTGAAAAAATTTTCAAAAAAACTCGTTGTTTTTTGATCCTTGACGACGCCTTTCAGCACTCCGATTACGAAAGAAGGGCCACTATCGTTGACACTTTGGTCGACCTGGCCAATTTAGGCTGGCAAATTTTCTACCTCACCATGGACGATCATATTAGAGATCTTTTTATAAGCAAAGCAGCTTCTCTTGGAGAGAGATTTCATTTCATTCCTCTTTGACGTTTTTTGAGAAAACCAATGAGTGGTTAGAATTAACAATACTTCAGGAAATAGGAGAGAAGTTAGTTAATAAAGAATTGGATTGGCTGTCAAAGAAGCATTCAGAGGTGAAGCTCTTCGGCTAATAAAGATAGAAGGAATAAATAATTAGAAAAATTTAGAAGTTGCTTAAAGGAATGGTTTATTATTTTTTTCTATGATAACCAGATAGGGGAAAAGAAGCTAGATGAAGAGCAAAGAGCGGATGGCACGGGCCATGAGGCTAGGCCAGCCAGACCGAGTTCCACTGATGTGTCAGCTAGCGCTCGGGCATTATTTTTTAAATGCTGGGCTTGAGGCCATTGATATTTGGCATAGCAGCGAGGCTTTCGCCGAGGCTTTAATTAGACTTCAACGGCTCTATCATTTTGATGGAATCCTGGTAAATCTTCCTGGAAGAGATCCAGAATGGCGAAAATATATAAAAAAAATTGAAGAAAAGGGTAGCCAAAAGATTATTTATTGGCTGAATGGCTGGGTGAGCCTTTGCCCTCCCGATGATAATCCCCATGTGTTTCGGGAGAATGGAAAGGAATTTCATGCCCGCTTTGAGGAGATCGAGCCTGAGCTTCTTTTTTATCTTGAACCCCATGACCTTGGTGGGATGAAATATCCCTTTTACTGGGGATTTTCCGAGGAACCACCAGATCCCAAGGACCCTGAAAATTTTTTCCCTCCCTGGCATTTCGAAACAGTAAAATACCTAATTAAGCGGGTGGGCCAGGATATTTCGATCCATGGGGAAATTTTTTCTCCTTTTAGTCAGCTCCTCGAGCTTCTGGGCTATGAGGCCGGTTTTTTAGCTATGAAAAAGGACCCAGCTAAATTCAAGGCGTGTCTTGAAGCTTTGAGCCGAGGAACAATTGCCTATGGCCTTGGACTTGCGGCTCACGGCGTAGAGGCGATCCTTATTTCCTCTGCTCTGACTGGTGCTCATTTTATTTCTCCTCAACATTATCGGGAATTTGTCCTTCCCTTTGAGAGGATGGTGATTGAGGGAATTAAGGCTCAATACAATTTGCCGATTTATACTCACATCTGCGGAAAAATAGGGGATCGTTTGGAACTGATTGCCGAAACAGGAACGAATGGAATTGATACTCTTGATCCGCCGCCTCTTGGCAATGTTGATCTTGCTGAGGCTAAAAGAAGAGTGGGGAAGAAGCTCTTTTTAAAAGGTAATATTGATCCAGTTAATGTTGTTTTAAAAGGAACGCCAGAAGAAGTTTTTGAGGCAGCCAAGAGATGCCTTGAGAAAGCCAAAGAAGGCGGAGGCTATATTTTAAGCACAGCTTGCTCAGTTCCTCCTCACGCGCCGCTCCAAAATATTATGATGCTTTATGAAGCCATTGAGCAATACGGTCATTATTAGGTACCACCTTACCCATTTCCCATTTCTTTAAAATAGGTGCCATCTTACTCATTTCCCAATTTTCGCTTGGTGCCGTCTTTCCTATTTACCAGTTTTTTACTTTAGTTGCCTAAAGATTCAAAAAATAGTTGGAATACTTGTTATCTTAAAATTTAGGAAAAAGCAATTGGTGTTTTGATCCTTAGCTAGTTTTAGCTCAGATTTTGGACCATGACAGATAGTTAAAAAAGAAAAAAATTTATAACCTATTTTTGGAAATAAATTAGGGCCAAAAAGCATAAGAGACGGATAGAGACTTGACAAAGCCAATATTTATTCTTAAAATAGTTAGGAATCCTAACTATATTAATAAATATGTTAGAGCAAAAAATCTACCAAGCCTTTGAAAGGCTTTTTGTGGTCTATCGAGCCCAATTGTGGGGTATTTCTCAGAAGTATAATCTATCGCCCATTATGATTCAGTTTCTTAATTATCTTGATTATCGGAAGTATGATCGGCAACAAAGAAATACGGTAAGCTATCTTTCCTCCGAGTTTTTGCTAACTAAGGCTACAGTGAGCGAGGCAATCTCGGCTTTAGTAAAAAAAGGTTATGTAACTAAGAAGTCAATTAATGGAGACAGCCGTTTTAAATATTTAGCTTTGACTGAGAGGGGTGAAGAAATAGTTGCCAAAATAAAAAAAGTGGAAAGGTGGTTTCTGGGGCTTTTAAGAAAATTTCCAGATAAAGATAAAGAGGCCATCTTTGTATTTCTAATTAAATTATTAAGGATTTTAAAGCTAAGGGGAGATCTCGCCATCCTTAGGAGTTGTCTTTTTTGCCGCAATTTTGAGTTCAATAAATTTTTAGGTGAAAAGAGGGCCCATTACTGTCGTTTGTTAAATTTGAAGCTGGGCGAAAGGGATATAAAAATTGATTGTTCCTTTAACCAGGAAGAAAGAAAAAGCTTAAAAAAACCAAGCTTGCTGTGATGAAAAAGAGCGACCAGGAAAAGTCAATTCGAAAGGATTTGAAAACGCTCAGCCAATTTTTCCAAGTCTATTGTTTTTCTAATCATAGGAATTTACCCAAAATTCATCTCTCCCCCAAGGGAATTATTACCAAATATTACAACGATAATTTACATCTTTGTGATCAATGCCGATCGAGATTTCTCTATGCAGCGATGAAAAGAATTATCTGTCCCTATTATCCAAAACCGGCCTGCAAAAAGTGCCCGAACATCTGCTATTCGGCCGAACATAGAAGTTTTATGCGGGAGATGATGAGATTTTCTGGCAAATATTTGATAACTCGTGGTCGGATCGACCTTATCTTTAAATATTTATTTTGAAAGGAGTTTATTTTATGAAAAGGAAAATAATCCAGATCAACGAGGAGTTATGCAACGGCTGCGGAAATTGCCTCCCTAATTGTCCGGAGGGAGCACTTCAAATCATCGACGGCAAGGCCAGACTAATTTCAGACTTGTTTTGTGACGGTCTTGGCGCCTGTGTGGGCGAATGCCCTCTCGGAGCTATAGAGGTTATTGAAAGAGAGGCTGAACCCTATGATGAAAGAAGAGTTATGGAGAATATTTTGAAACAGGGAAAAAATGTCATTTTAGCTCATTTAAAGCACCTTGAAGAGCACGGGGAAAAGAAACTTTTGAAGGAGGCTTTTGATTTTCTAAAAGAGAGGGGAATAGAAATTCCTTTAAATGAAATCATGCACCTTAACCACAACCATACTTGTCCCTCCGCTAAGACAATGACCATATCAAGACAAAGCGGAAAAACAAGAAGATCAGCAAAAGAGGAAAAAAGTTCCGATGCTGAAACTGGACCCAGAATTGAGTCTCAATTGTCTAATTGGCCCATTCAGATGAAACTGATCAACCCCTTCGCTCCTTATCTCGATGGAGCTGATCTTTTGCTGACTGCCGATTGTGTCCCCTTTGCCTATGCCAACTTTCACCGAGATTTCTTGAAGGATAGAATTTTGATTATCCTTTGTCCTAAGCTGGATCAAGGTGTTAATGATTATATTGAAAAACTTGCTGAAATCATTAAAACAAACGAACCTGCCTCAATAACTGTTCTTCATATGGAAGTTCCCTGTTGCTTTGGCATAAGCCATATTGCCAGGGAGGCCATCAAAAAATCAGGGAAAAAAGTTGAATTAAAAGAACTTACGATAACTGTAAGCGGAGAGATATCGGGTTAATGGGAATATTCTTAAAATCGCCTATGAGGATAAAATCTGTTTCCTTTCCTTAACCTTGAATTTTACCTGGAGCTTTACGGCTCGTTTCATTTGGCTAATAATATAAGAACTGATTTTTTAACTTTTCTTAAAATTAGCCCAGGAGAAAGAAGCTATGATTTCTTGGGGAAAAAATAATAAGGAAAAAATTTTTTTTACCTATTTATTCTGTGTCTTTTTTCTTTCCCCTTTTCTCTCTTTAATCTTTCCTGACCAGGGAAGAAAGACCGTTCGATCTTGTTCTTTTTCCATCTCTTATGATTCAATTTCATCACCTCTGCTTTCAGGGGCAATTTTATTTCTTCCGAAAACTGAGGCCTTCAATTCATCCAGTCCATTTTTCCCTTCTTTTTTCAAAGATAGTGAGGACAGGTTCCCCGTTCCTAAAATTCCCTTTGCTCCACCGAATTATGTCTGCTACCGGGCCTCCTCTCCTCTTAAAATAGATGGCCATCTTGAGGAAACTGATTGGAAGCGAGCTCGCTGGACTGAGGATTTTTTAGATATAGAAGGCGAAAGCCGGCCCAAACCTCGTTTTCGAACACGAGCTAAGATGCTCTGGGATGATAATTATTTTTATGTGGCCGCTGACCTTGAAGAAAAAGATGTTTGGGCGACCCTGACGGAGCGTGACTCCATCATATATCTGGACAACGATTTTGAGGTTTTTATTGATCCCGATGGCGATTCCCATGAATATTATGAGCTGGAAATCAATGCCTTCGGCACGGTCTGGGATCTTCTCCTTATCCGGCCTTATCGAGATGGTGGTCCAGCGGTTCATGCCTGGGATATTCGGGGTCTCAAGGCAGCGGTAAAAGTTGATGGGACAATAAATAAACCGGGCGATAAAGATAAAGGCTGGACAGTGGAGCTGGCCTTTCCCTGGGAGGTGCTTAAAGAATGTATTCATCCAGGAAAATTAAAACCAGATCCAGGTGATCAGTGGCGGGTTAATTTCTCCCGGGTTGAGTACAGAGTCAATGTCAAAGACGGACGTTATGAAAAGGCGAAAGATCCATCGAGCGGCCGTCTCCTGGCCGAGGACAATTGGGTTTGGGCTCCCACTGGATTGATTAACATTCATTACCCTGAAATGTGGGGTTATGTTCAGTTTTCTGAAAAAATTGTGGGCCAGGGAAAGGAGGAATTTCAGCTCAGCTTTGAACAGGATGCCTCGTGGGCTTTAAGACAGATCTATTACCGACAAAAAGATTTTTTTGCCCGTCAACGACGCTATAGTGAAAACATTGAGGAACTCGGGTTAGCTAAGTTGAAAGTTGAAAAATATCGATGGCCTCCGGAAATCAAGGTCACCTGGAATGGCTGGGAAGCCCGTCTCCTCAGCGAGGACGGTCGGACCATTCTTTTTATTCGCGAGGATGGCCGATTCTGGAAGTCATCTTTAGAAGGAAAAGAAACTAAAGAAGAAGAGGATAAAATTTAGGGATCCCCGTTTTGAGGGAAATCTTCTCTGATAGTGAAAGAAGCGAAAAAAGGATATAATAAAAAAATGTTTGTGTCCCCAATTTTATGGAGAGGAGGATTGGTGAAAAAAATCGTTCCTATTAGTCTTATCCTTAGCTTAATAATAATGAGCGTAAGCTGCGCGAATTGGAGCAAAACAGCCAAGGGCGGGGCTATTGGGGCAGCTGGCGGCGCTGTTGTCGGTGGAGCTGTCGGCAAAGCCGCGGGCAATACCCTTTTAGGAGCGATTACCGGAGCGGCCATTGGTGGAGCCGCCGGCGCCTATATTGGTCATCTCATGGACAAACAGGCTGAGGAAATGAGACGCGATCTTGAAGGAGCTAAGGTTGAGCGAATTGGTGAAGGAATTAAAATAACCTTCGAATCGAGCCTTCTCTTTGATGTTGATCGCTACGATCTTCGCCCTCAAAGCCAGGAGAATCTCAAAAAGCTGGCCGTTATTCTTAATAAATATCCAGATACCAACATCATTATCGAAGGACACACTGATTCTACCGGACCCCGCCCATACAATATAACTCTTTCTGAAAGAAGGGCGAGAGCTGTCGCTCATTATCTTGCCCAGCTTGGAGTTAACTCTTCTCGATTTTCAGTCATGGGCTACGGACCTGATCAACCGATTGCAACCAACGATACACCTGAAGGCCGTCAACAGAATCGCCGGGTTGATCTGGGTATCATTGCTAATGAAAAGCTGAAAAGAATTGCCCTGGAAAAAACGCGCAAATAGTTATCTCCTAAAAAGCTAGATTAATTTGATTTATTTTTTCCTCTCCCGGTAGCTCAAATCTAAGAAATCTTGATAAAAAAAGCTGGATTAATTTGGCTTATTTTTTGGCTCTATTTGCAGAGGGATTAAATTGTAACCTTCTAGGCGGCAACGAACCTTCTTACTTTTCAGAGATGAAATTAAAGCTCTGACCTGAACTTTCCTTGACTCCCCAGGAAGTAATAAAAGGAAATTATCGTCCCAAAAGGAGGGAAGAATCTCATTGCCCTCTTCATCGATAAGAGATAAGTGAATGAAAAAGGCCAAACTTTGGGTGGGATTATGCAGATGGATTTGCCAGATTCTCTTTTTGTCGGCCTGGGTAATTTTATTTTCAGGTTTATCCTTGATAAAAGCCGAAACAATTTCCATCATTTGAGCCTGAATTTTTATTCGCGGTAAATTTTCAAGAGATCGAAAATCTTCCCTCAGGGAAAGCCAGTAATAATTTTCAGCCACAAGTTTTGCTTGGGAGTAAATTTGAGTAAATTGGCCCTCTATGGATTCAGCTAAGTGTTTTAAGCTGGAAAAGTCTTTTAATTTCGAAAGAAAGGAGCGAACCTCTAAATCTTCCCCGGGGGAAAGGATTTTATCCCGTGAATTACTGTTTTCTTCTTTTTCTGTATCAAAAGAATAAACTCTTAAGAGAGCAAAAACGACTTGAGAAAATTCATCTTGGGGCAATTCAATAGACCAGAGTTTCCTTGCCCGTTGACCATCGACTTCTAGCTTCTCCTGGCGGTTCCATATTTTCTCTCCTCGCAGATTAAAGAGTTCGGTTTGAAAAATTAAGTTGGAGATTTTTTCAGGATTTTGATTGATAATCCAGCAGCTTAAATCCCGAGGGTCAAGTTGAGGGTGGAGCAATTCACCGGCTCGACGGGCAAAATAATAAGCCGCGTTGGGCCGAAGATAATAATCATAGAGTTGCCACATAACACTCGGCCAGGCCGAATTTGTTTTCCAGAGAATAACTCCTGAGACTCGTTCCAATGACTGGTTGGCTGCTTCGAAAATGGCTCGATAATTTTCA
>CALLJL010000013.1 GCA_938092135.1 uncultured bacterium | reverse complement strand
TGCTGGCTCAATCAAGATGCCAAACTCGGCCTCAATTTTCCCAAGCGAGCGGCAAACATGGATTGGCTTATGGTTTTCTTTTAGAATGATGCTCGAAAGATAATAGGTCTTATTCAATAACTCAATATCGTTATACCAGGCCGACGTTTTTGCTGAATACAAAAATTTTCCTTCCTGGTCATAAACATTTATTCTTCGTTGTGGGTTATCAATCACATAGATATTCCCATCAGACAGAATATTAATTAGGCGGGCACTTTTAGAGAGTTCGCCAGGACCCTGTCCTCGTTTACCGAAGCTAAACAGGAAATTTCCTTCCTTTGGAAAAACAAAGAATCCTTCTTTTACCCAAATCTAGTATATATCTTCCCCTTCCCGCCCACAGCACATGTTGGAAGCTTGTAAAAATCTTCGTTTGGCTTATCTGAACCGATTTTTAATACAAGTTGAGCCCTGATTGGATGTTCTTTTGGCTTACTATCATCAGGGGTAAGAATGATTGGTGTACTTGCAACAGCCAAGTTGCTAAATTGTTCGCCCAAAAAAATAAAAAAAGATAATAATATGTAAATTAACCTTTTCTTCCACACCGAAACACCTCGATCAAACTTTGATGAAGGAGGTTAAATACCTGCTTCTTCCTTCATCTTTCCTCAAAATTTTATAGAAATTAATATTGTTGGTGTACACAGCAAAGCCAGCGCCCAGTCTGCATGGATTTTCAATACAAAAACAACCTCCAGGGCCATCATAAATTCTGCACTGTCCGGTTATCCCATCGCAATAATAACATGCCTGCCAGCAATAACATCTATTCGGAATAACCTGAGCTAATAAAATCCCGACTATCAATACCAGACTGCATGCAAGTAAAAATAATCCTAACACTTTCCCCTTTCGCATTTTATCCTCCTAATAAAGAGCTATATTTAATGAATTTAAAATTTGGGCAACTAGCTAAAGCAAGATAACCGCCTCCTTTATTAACTTTAGATAACTTAATAAGACTTTTTCATATATATTTTGAAAGTTTTTTATATTAAAGCTTGTTGGATCTATCGTTAATATTTTACCCTCTGGAGAAACAATTAATCTGAGGCTCTTATATTTTGATAATATATTAGAACTTAACAAGATGGGGTCCTCTATGAAGGGATAAGTAAATCCATATTCGTTCCTAAAATTATAAATTGCTGTTTTACTTGATTTTAGGGACTATGGCACAGAAGTATGCTTTTCTCCCAATCTTAACATTGAGATATTCTAGATAAGCCGCCTCTTGGGCACAACTTCCACAATCCAATGAATGGAGAGTTAACAGGACAATAATTTTAATGTCAGGATTTCTTTGAAAATCAATATTAGAAGAGATAGACTCTATGTCAGATCCTATTAAAGAGACAGTCTCTGGCTTGTTTAGTTCTTTAATAATTTTATCCCTTTCTCCTGATACAACCGATATATACTTGGCTTCGTAAGAACGCTTTCCCATAAACGTTAATAAACAGAGAATGAGATACACGGCAATAAATATCGACAGGGCGAGAATGGCTTGGCTCAAAAAAGAATATTGAGCTTTTTTATTAGAATAATATAGCTTATCTAAATATATAGAAGCCGATAGTGCCATAAGCAGGTAATTGATCGTTAACAAGACAAAAGGATTGGCTTGCTTATAGAAGACCAGTTCAGATAAAAAACCGCGGGTTTGACAATTTCCCTTCCAAACATTTAGAAGATTTGAAACTATAAAAAAGACCAATATTATTGAAATGATTAGACTTACATATCTTGACAGATAACCGGATATTAACAATGCCCCAAGAATCAATTGGACTCAGGGAAGTGTTGAGATCACAAGGCTGGTAAATGAATTTGATAGAAAATCATAAGAGTTAATCATTTTTTTAAATGAATCAGCATTCATTAGGTTATGTAGGGCAGAATAAATAAATACGATTCAATTACAAGCCGAAATAGGGAGAGCAAAATTAAATCTTTTTTGATTTTAATCACGCCCTTATTTAGCTTCTCTGAGAAGCTTGGCAAGTTCTCATTTCCTATTTTTTATATTTTATTTAAACCAAAGATAAGTCTTAGTTTTTTTTAATATTTTACCTTTTTTACTATTTATTTGTTTTTTTGTCCTCAATAACAGGCAAAGCTGAGATTCATCTCTACCAAGAGCTTCTCTAAGCTTGATGTTATTGGAAAGGTAGAAATAGGCTTTCTTCCTTAAAATACATTTTTCTGGATTAAAATTACAATTCCTGAATTTTTTGGGTGAACACCCAAAATATTTCTTAAATTGTTTTATAAAATTTTAAACATCCTCAAAGCCACAGTAGAAAAGCACTTTAGATTCTGATAGTTTTTGGTTTGATCTGAGCAGAAAGCCCGCTTCATAAAGTCTCCTGATACTTAGAAATTTTTAACCGGAATCCCAACTTCTTACTTGAATATTTTCTCGGCTTGCGAGGCACTTAAATTGGCTGCCCGGAAAACTATTTCATGAAGGGAAACATTTTTGGCAAAATTTTCATTAATAAAATTAATGATTTTGCATACTTTCGCCAAAAATAATACTTTTTCCTTCATAAAAAAATAACAATTCTTCCCAGCCCCGAAGATTAAATTATTTTTGTGCCTTCCAAAAGTCAAGACCTTTTTGACGTTTTGAGGCAGAAAAAGACATGAAAAAGGTATTGTGATAATTGGTTACCAAGAAAAGGCCCTACGCTGCCCTTCATGTCTTAGACTCTTCTGGTTAAAACTGCTGGGATTGAACGCATTGCTGATAGAACTCCCAGGGACTTTAGTAGCCAAGGGCCTGGTGCACATAGAACTGATTTTAATTTTCTCTGATTCAATCCTCCATTGCCTCCCAGGCCTGCTCAAAACAGCTGAACTCGTTCACCCTGAGACATTCCTCCTTAATCGGCGGCATCATCAGAGGCGAAAAGCGACTGGCTGAGGGGTTCTCGTGGCAAATCTTTGCCACTGACTTCTCCCTCTGAGTGCCTCCAAAACAATGGCCATTTTCTCCTCCGCCGTCAGCTTCCTTAGTTTCATCCTTTCACATTCTGAAAAGAGAATAAACTCTACTTCTTGAAAGTGCCCGCCTCCTCAGAAGGTCAGTATATTATTCATTAAGGAGTTCCTATCGCTTTCCTATATTTTTTCACCGCCCTTTTGGCTGAACAGGCAGATGGCCCTTGACGCCCTTTCAACAAGTACGGCTAAGTTTTATAATCAGGCCCAGAAACGAACAGCCGCGGCTTGGGAAAGATCGCCATCAGGCTCATTGACCGCATCAGCCGCTGGATTAGCTTACGGTTAACCCAATGTCCCTGGCGTCGAATCTAAGCCGTCATCCGGCGGACCCTAAAATAAGCGAAGACACGCATCTTATGAAACAGGTAAATGAGGCAGGGACGAAATTGGGTTAATAAATAAGATGGTACTTAACTCAATAATTTCATAAAAATAGGTTAATAAGTAAGTTGGTACTTAATTCAACAAGGTACTTAATTCAAGACTCAGCGCTTTCATCTAGGCGAACAAAATTTAATAAGCTTATTTTTTTGACCCTTTCATCTATTATCTAATGTTTGAATTATCATCGTGAAATGTCAAAATCCTAAGCTTCCCATTATTTTGGCGAAAGGAAGTGGCCGGCAAGCTGACCGCAGGCAGCCCGAATATCTAATCCTTTGGACTGACGGACGGTCACTTTGGCTCCCCTTTCCTTGAGCCAATCTCTAAAGGCCTCGACCGCTTCTCGAGCCGGCCTTTGATAGGGCAAGCCAGGAACGGGGCTATAGGGAATAAGGTTTATTTTGGCTTTGAGACGATGAGCAATTTTCGCTAACTGAGCTGCTTCCTTCGAGGAATTATTAATGCCATCAAGGAGAACATATTCGAGGGTTATCATTCGACCTGAAGATTCAGCATATTCTTCGCAGGCTGATAAAACTTCTTCCAGGGAATACCTTCGGCCTAAAGGAACCAAGCGGCGCCGTAGCTCATTATTCGGCCCATGAAGAGAAAGGGAAAGATTGATCTGTAACCGAAGTTCTTTAAGCTTTTTAATTCCCGGTACCAGGCCGCAGGTCGAAACAGTTATTCGACGAGCCGCAATGCCCATTCCCTCGGGAGAATTCATTATTTCTATGGCTTTAGCCAAAGACGGAAAATTATCCAGAGGCTCGCCCATGCCCATAAAAACAAAATTGGTCAGAGAAAATTCAAGATCATGGCGAACAAAAAGAATCTGGCCTGTAATCTCAGCAGGGGACAGATTGCGGATAAAACCAGGAAGGCCGGAAGCACAGAAGACACACCCAAACTTGCAGCCCACCTGGGTAGAAAGGCAGAGCGTCCGGCGCTCACCTGAGGGGATAAGAACCGTTTCTATAAAATTATCATCTCTAAGGCGAAAAACAAACTTTCGGGTTCCATCGCGACTTTCATAGCAGGTTTCAAGCTCAAAGGGACGGATGATAAAGCGACGGTTAAGTTTTTCTCTTAAAGACAAGGGAAGATCAGTCGCCTCAGACCAATCGGAGATTCCCTTCTGATAGAGCCATTTGAAGATCTGGCGGGCCCGATAAACTGGCTCGCCCAGAGCCTCCATCTCCTGGGACAATTCGGCCAAATTCAAATCGCCAATAAATCTTTTTGTTTCTTGGGACATCATTTTAGCTGGCCAAACTTTCCACCTATCCCTCGAATTTTAAAAACTCAGCCCATTCCTTCTGTTTTCATACTGCCCATTATTATTTTGCCCTCTGTCCCCATTAATTCAAAAATATTTAAATAACAAATTATCAACTCTTATTTTCAATATTTATTTTTATATTTATTTTTATCGGGGCTATCAAAAGTCGATCGCTCGGCCCGACTATTATCAACTGGCAATAATTTCACTGAAGCGGCTATTGAAATTATCTTGTAAATAATCAATTGATTAACCTGGCTATCATCATGGCCGCTTTTCATGGTTGGTAACTTTTTTGTATGGAACAGGTATGTATTGAACTGATGGTCGCTGGGGAGCGGCCTGGGGGAAAAGTTCCATTAAAGAATAAATTTCTTCAGGCATGTCACAGGAAACCGGCAGGCCAAGTTTTTTGGCCTCCTCGCAGGTAATGGGATAATCGTGGGTCCATCGGCCTTCGGTCAGAATAGTGGCCACTTTTTCAGCGCTTTCGCGGTCAGTTCGGCTGGCAATAAGCTCGGTTACGAAATTTTTCATCTGTCGCAAAGCCTTTTCCGCCACGTCAGCCAGAATGAGCGTTTTATCCTCAATTTCACTAATAGGCTTTTCTTTAACCACCTTGAGAATTGAGGCAGCGGGAAATTCACCCAATTGTGGATCAACAGGACCCAAAACCGCATTAGGATCCATGACAATTTCATCAGCAGCTAAACAAATTAGCGTTCCCCCTGACATAGCATAATGGGGGACAAAAACGGTGACCTTGCCTTTATGGCGAACTAAAGCCAGAGCTATCTGCTCAGTAGAAAGAACCAAGCCACCTGGCGTATGAATGATTAGATCAATCGGCATATCTTCAGGAGTCATACGGATGGCCCTGAGCACTTCCTCCGAATCATTAATATCAATATAGCGCATTAGGGGAAAACCGAGGAACCTCATGGTCTCCTGGCGGTGGATGAGGGAAATAACCCGGGACTGACGTTTTATCTCAAGGCGCCTCATCAGGGAAAGCCGCTTATTCTCTAAAACTTTTTTCTGTATAGCTGGCATCAAGGAAACAATGATCAGAAAAATCCAGAAAAGGCTCCAGAGACTACCCATGGCTGTATTCATTTCACCCTCCTAAAATGGGGACACAAACATTTTTTAAGCTTCCTACTTTTCATCTTTATTTACTTTCCCTTCTCAATCTTCGGCCAATCATGCCTAATTTTATTTCTATTTTAATGGCTTTTCTTTTTAATTAAAATTCCTTAATTTTACTTTTTTCTCTATTTATAAATCGAAAAAAATATTAACCCTGATCTTATGACAGCCATTTAATTTATTTTGGCGCTTTAATGACCTATCTTTTCATTAGCCAGTTCATAAAAACTATCTTTTTAATTCTCTCTTGTAAACAAAAAATCTTGAAGCCAATCCAGATGGGCCAGACAAAAAATTATCATCTTTTGAAATTAAGAAGAAGGGTTTTTATCTCATAGGGTTTCACCTTGAACTGGACTATCTTTTGAGGTGGGCTCAATTTGATGTGAGGTCTCTCTATCAAGTCTGCTTCCCAAATTTCCATTTCCTTAGATAGTTCAATTTTAGCCTCAGTCTCTTGGCCAGAAATCTCCTAAAGTCGCAGGATTAGGCTACGCTGGCCATATCCGGCCTGCTTTTTGAAGACTGTAAGGATAATGTTTTCTGGGAAGACGGGCCTAAAAGAATGCACTAAACTGAGCTTGCCAGGGTACATCATGGCCTTTTTTGTCCAAAGAGGATTATGGAATTCACGAGAGCTCGCCGAAAACTTAGGGCTTCTTTCCATGTCCCTAAATGTGGATAAGGGGAGTAAAGCAGCTCACTTGTCCTCGATCAGCTTCAGGATAAGGATAAGTAGCCCCGCGAATAAGCGAAAGGTGAATAACATTTTTTTCATCGCAGCCATTGCGAGAATCATTGAGCAAGCTGACGCCATAATGACCTGTTTTTTCACTCAAATCAATTTAACCGTTGGAACCTCATTTCCGGTGGGCGGTCGATTGATGGCTCCAAAGGGAATCTCAAAAGTGGCTACTGGATTTTCCAGGGCCACTGGAATTGCTGCTTTGACCATAATATTTCTTCCCTGCCAGTTCATAAACACCCGGACATCGATTCGGGGCAATTCAAAATAAAGCTGGATATCTTGAATAAATTTTGAATTATTAAAGCTATAGCCAACTCGGATGGTTGACCGAATCGGTCCCTGTCCAATGACTCTCATCGAGGGCCTCTTTTCTCCATCCATTTTAGTCTTTTCGCGTAATTTATTTAGAGATTCTCTCTCAATTAATCTTGAATTATCCCCTTCAGCAATTCTTTTTTAATTCTTTCAGCCCTAACTCCCAGGCTGACATTGCTTCCGGTTCATCAACGATGGCCTCAAAGATATTACCCGGTGAGGATAGAACCTCTCGCTCTTATTCTTCTTATCCCAAAGGCTCTGCCACCAACCTGTTTTCGGATCAGAGTAATCTTAAAAAATTCATTTTCAATGCCTATGGCTGTAACCCTCAATTGGCTTTGACTTTTCTCTTTGTTTTCACTGAAGAATTGCTTGCGACCACCCGATAAGTCTTGTATCCAAGAGAAGGAACATTTCGGGCGATAAAAAGAAGCTCCGCTCTCCCTTGTCCATTTTCTTCCCTCATCCCCAAAATCTGACAGAGGACCTCGTTGTTGGAGGTATCAAAAATCCATATGGATTTAAAGGGCGAAGGGAAAATCAGGCTAAAAGCGGCTGGCTCTGTTCTTTCCCGGGGCAAAGAATTAAAAACAATGAGAGGCATGCCCCCGCCCCAGGTATCAATCTGATTGCTTAAGGTTTCAAGAGAAAAATCCAGGGACCGCTTGGCTTTCTTTTCAGCTTCTCCATAAAAATCTTTTACCTCATCATAAACCGGGCCGATACGTGACCCTCGAGAAAATCTGGAATTAACGCCGCCGAATAATTTTTCAGGCTTCATCAAGATCTCTTTCTGGGCAATAATCACGAGCTCCACTAAGGAAAGCCAGAGTAGAAAATTTTTTCCTCTTCATACAGGCAGCCTGGCTCCGAGCAAAAGTCAAGCCAGGAAGTTGCTCCATTTTATAAAGGACATTCCAGAAAGTCTGCCGGGCAACTTCATGGATAGTTTCTGCCCATAGGCAAAGCCAGCTAAAGTCAAAGTGGGAATGGCCAATTAAGGGAAGCGCTCAAATCCCGAGAAGAAGGCTCCTCTTGAACTAGGGGCTCCTTACCTAATCCCTTACTCGAAAATAAATAAAATAAAATAAAAAAAAAGAAATAGGCAAATTTGGCCTTTTAATTTAAGCCTTTTCATTTTCTCCTCCCCATTTCTCTCCTTTTTACTTTTTGCGCTTCCTTATTCAAACCAAAAATAGATACTTGACAAAAGAAAAGGATCAGGTTAGGCCAAAAAGTCGTCTTTTAAAAGCCTCCAAAAAAGGAAATGGAGGAAATAGGGGATTGGTTGCCCGGCGAAGCTGAAAATTAAAATCTAAATCTGGTAATATGATCAAAATTGAATTTAATTTCGAAGTTCGATCTCTTACCTTAGGAGCAATTTAAAGAAAGAGAAGGTTATTTATCATGAACAATCGCCAATTTCACCGGCAGCCGCAAAGGCGAGTTAACTGCCTGGGGGCAATGGACGGACAGAAAGGCCTGGTAATTTCCTGAGGGCATACCTGAAACATCAATTCGAATCGTTAGGCTATTTTTCCCAAGACCTGAACCAGGCAAAACCATCAGCCAATCCTCGCTTGCTTCGGCCCACCAGGCGAAGGGATAATCTTCAGTGAAGGAAAGGAAAATATTTTTTTCTTTTATTCGTGGCCCCCGGGAACCAGCAAAAACAAAAGAAAGCTCTTCGCTCGAAACACTTATTTTTACACCCCGAAGAAAATCACCTGCCTTCGTCCAGAGGACATTCATTTCCGCCTCATCTCGAGTTACCTTGTTGACCATAATTCCCTTCTCTGGATTCCTAAGTCCACCTCGACTGTTAATTATCTCCTCAGCAGCTGCCAGCCATTTATCGATTCCAGGGAATTGGGGATGATGGCGAAAATTATAATCAATGGGATAAAGAATATATTTAGCTGCCCAATAATCGGCTGCGACCGGATCCTGACTGGCCAGAATCATGTTGGCCCTGAAGGTAGTGGAGGGGGGGTAGCCGGTGAGTGATTTATGGGAAACCCAAATGGCATCAATAATATTAAGGACTGGCGTTATTACCGAAACTATCATTTTGCCGCATGTTTCGCCCAGGCCTTCATAATGCCGATAGCTACTATATCCATCGGCCATGGAAAGAATACCATAATAATGTTTTAAACAGGCCGTGATTTCTGAGCCGCCAGTGTCATGATGCTTGAGAACAGGGACATTAATCAGTTTTAAATTCTGGCTATAACCTTGCCCTTGCCAGATGCCCTCCCGAAGCTCAACTCTATGACCGCCTGCGGTTGTAAAACAGGGATAAGAAACATTCTCATACCGCCGATAGCCATCGCTGACGTGGTCATTAGGGCCAATAAAATGGCCTCGCACCGAATCAAGAAGAAAAGCGGAGACCCTCCGGTCATTAAAAATGTTATTGACCAAATAGGTGAAACTGTGACTTTCATCATTAGCATTAGCTCGAATCAAGTTGTCTCCATAAGCAGCGCTGGTGTCACAAGCCAAGCTACCCCGGCCTTGGCCATTTTCAAAGATGACCACTTCGCCCTCAAATCCATCGGGGTGATCTAAAATTCTTTGAATAAGTCCCCGGATGAGATCACTGTTGGTGCAACCCCGGTGCTTCCATTGAGCATTGACTTTGATCAGGACAACATCATTAGCCGCAATCAGCCCCTGAGGCCCGGCTAAGAAGTTGGGACGGCTCGAGCGATAAAACTTCAATCCTTTCTCAGCCATCAAATAAAGAAGAGAATCTACACCCAGGTGAAGATTTGGGTTATTAGGGTTATAAAAAGGATCGTCAGGGATATCCTTGACCAAGAAAAGGTCATTGAGGTTTTTAGTCGACCATCGATTCTCAGCTTTAAATTTAACCATTAGGGGAGAGAAAAATCCGCCGGTCAGAAAATGGAAAAAGGCCCGCCTGGTCCAGTTTTTAACCAAATTTTGCTTTCCTTCTGATTTATTTTGATCTTTACTCATAATTTCTTATATCAACTTTTTATTATATTTCATAGAAAGCAGAAGAACAACTTCTATTTTTAAGTCGGAATTTGCTTATCTTTTGTTGAATTTTTTAATAAATCAGGGATTTTCAATATAATTATAAATTTATTAATGGCGCGAGCAATCTTTGAAAGTGGTGACATAAGTTCATAAATTTAAAAAAAGGCAATTATTCCGGTTGATAAAATCGTTTAAGGCCTAAAATTTTCAGTAAAAACATCGCCTTCTAAATTTATTTTATTATCCAGAATTTATTTTGCTATTTAGGATGACTTTCTTTAATTTTTGTGGATATTTTTTGATTGTAATTTTTATTTCATTTTCAATAGAATTAATTAAAGTAACTAAATTTTATTTTTATTAAGGGTATAAGGCAGTTGTTCTTCTTTTAGAGACCAAAAAAATGAATGGAAAAAGTTTGAGTCCCCCTATATATGAGGAAAGGCAGACCTTTTCTATACCCTGGGTTAAGTTTCTTTTGATCATTCCGGCCATTGTTGTCTGGTATATCTTTATTCAGCAAATTCTTTTGGGCAAGCCTATGGGCAAAAATCCAGCGCCTGATTGGCTGGTTATTTTGCTCACTCTTCTCCTTGGCGTAGTTTTGCCTCTTCTTTTTGCCCGAACCGAGTTGATTTTGCAAGTTCGCCCGGATGGTTTCTATTATAGGTTTTTCCCCTTTCAGCGCCGCTTTCGCTGCCTTCTCTGGCATGAAATCGCCCTTTATGAAAAAATCACTTTCTCCGCTGTAAAAGACTTCGGGGGCTACGGTATCCGCAGCCATAAAGGCGAAACAGTTTATGTCATTCAAGGAAATCAGGGCATTAGATTTTATCACTCAAAGGGGAAGAAAATTGTCTTTAGTTCAGCCCGAATCGATGAGCTTATCCAAGCTATAAATTCTGTCTATCATTCTTAAAATATTTCATTTAAAGTTCGTAAATTCGGCACATTGACTAGGAGAGAACAAACCAAAAGTAAGAATAGGTTGTTTCCTGGCCTAAATAAGAATATAAATTTATTCTGCCATAAGGCTTGATGAAGAGAGGAATCATGGGAAAAAGAACAATTTTTCTGGCCACTATAATTACCCTAACATTAGTTATCATTTCTTTTAAACCTCAATCTTTCCTCCTAGCTAGTTGGCCTAAAACTTTCATTGATCCGACCAATGACGATCTCGATAGGCTCATCGATGCCTGGGATAGGGGCGATTATTTAGTGGCCCTTAAGGGTTTCGAAAGAATTATTTCAAGCTCTCCCGATGAAACTACCTTTGAAAGAATTGCTCTTCTTACTGGTTCGCTCTTTAAAATTACCGAGCTTGCTCCCGATGGACGTAATCCACGTTTTTCGCCCAACGGCTTTTATCTAGCCATCGATTATGGCCCAAGGGAAAATCCTGGCATTTTGATTTTCAGAACAAGCCCGAGTTACCAGAAGATTGCTGAGATAAGTGGTTACAAGGGGGTTTTTTCGACCTTCGACCACCTATTTGCCTATCTTCAAGTTAAGCAATCAGAAGAAATAGCCAGAATCAGGAAAGAATTGGCGGAATTAAATGCTTCCGTTACCTTTGATCGAACTAAAATATTCGAGCTTCAATCACAACTAGCTTTACTTGAAGCCAAAGAGGCCAAAATAGTTTTGAGGGATCTTCAAAATGGTCAGGAAAGGCAATTTGAACTGGGCTCATTACTTAAAAGCGATTTGGTTTTCAGTGCTGATGGCCGCAAAATTTTCCTGGTAGGTTCAAAGCCAGAAGAAACTGGAGCTAATCAAATTTATTCCCTTTCGTTAGATGGAGACGACTCCTCATCGTTAACTCCATTAACTCTAGGTCCAGGCTTTAAAATAAATCCGGTCGCTCTTCCTGGAGGTCGTTTTCTTCTTTACTCCAATTCCTTAACCGATCCTTTTGGCCGGCAGGCTCAAGCCCCTCGAAGAAGCGAAAGTGACGAAAATCAACCCTTTTCCCAGCCCCAAACAATATCCACTGGTCAACCACAGGGTAGCTCGCCTGGCCAGTTCGCTCGCCTGCAAGTACGATCGTTTTCTCTTCTTGATTTAGCCACCGGAAAGGTAAAAACTTATGAAGGAAGTTCGCCGGTTATCTCTCCGCAGGGTAATAGCCTGGTTTTTATTAGTCGCGACGGAAATGAAAACGTTTTGAATTTGCTTAAACTAGATGAAAACCTAACTTCTACTATTCTTAAGAAAACCACTATGGCCATTTCATCCCCCTCTTATTCCCCTGATGGTCGCCAGCTGGCCCTGGAAATATCTCTTGATAATAATAATGAAATTATTGTTATCGATGGGGAGACTAAAAAAGAACAAAGAGTGACGCGTGAAATTCAGCCTGATCGTCAACCCCGCTTTCTTACAATTAACAAATTGATGGCTATTAAAGGCGAGCCCAGACATAGCCGTTCCTTCCTTTATGATCTTAAAGAAGGAAAAGTTATGCGGCTTTTCCACAATGAAACCATAAGAACCATTGTTCCCGAGTATGAATGGGCTATTCATCCTGAAGGTAAGGCGATGGTTGTCGTGGCCGATTATGACGGCGATACAATCTCGCCCGAACGGGGAGTCTATTTACTTAACTTTTCCGAAAAAATAACTAAAGAAGAATTGTTGACAAGACTTAGAAACCAATATAAGGCGGAGGCGGCACTACGGGCAAAAGCTGAGGAATTCATTAAGCCCCTGGAAAAGCAAATCAAAAAGGCAATAGCTGATGTTTCGAGGCGTCGTTTATATGAATATCAGAAAACTCTTTTTGATTTTGACTCTAAACATGTAAGTCAACCCGGCAATCTTAAAGCCATAGACTATCTTCAGAGAACCCTAACTTCCTTTGGTTATGAACCTGAACTTCAGTGGCTTCCCGATCGGCCCTATAAAACGGCCAATGTCGTGGCCACTTTAAGGGGCACCGAAAATCCAGATCTATATTATGTTTTGAGCAGCCATTTTGATTCTGTCGCTCGCGGTCCAGGCGCCGACGATAACTCCTCATCAACCGCTGTTCTTTTGGAAACAGCCAGGGTTCTTGCCCGATACCCTTTACCGTCAAGTCTCATTTTTGCCGCCTTTACCGGTGAAGAATCAGGACTCTGGGGTAGCCGAGAATTTGCGCGCTTAGCCAAAGAAAAAAATCTTCTAGTTCTCGGAGCCATTAACAATGATACCATTGGCTGGACTGAAGATCATCGCCTTGATAATACTATCCGTTATGCTAATCCTGGGCTGCGAGATTTGATGCATGCGGCTTCAATTGGCTTCTCCCGCATGGTCACTTATGATTCTCGTTATATTAAATCAACGGATGCCGTTCCTCTCTTTGAAGCCTTTGGCCATGTTATCAGTGGCCTTGGCTCTCACCCCGTTTTAGGTAATCCCTATTACCACACCGCCCTTGACCGGCTCGAAGTCGTCAATCAGGAGTTGATTGAGGAGGCCACAAAATTTATGGTGGCTACAGTTATTATGATGGTCTCGAGTCCTTCGCCTGTCCGCGAAGTCAAGGCCTCCATAAAAAAAGATAAAATAGTAGAAATTTCCTGGTCGCCTAACCCAGAAAAGGGGATCGATCACTATATAGTTACATGCCAGCTTGCCAATAAAGATCAAATCATAAAGAAAAAAGTGAAAGCCACACAAGTTTTATTCAAAATAGAAGAATTAACTAAGGGCTCTGTGGCGAAAAAGACGGAAGCGAAAAATAAAAAATTCAATTTAAAAATTTCTGTAAAGGCAGTTAATCGTCTTGGTCTTCCCAGCTGGGATGAATCCATTATTGTTCTTGATAAATAAGATGTGCCGCTATTAATTTTAAATCTATTTTTCCCTTAAAAAAATAACCATAGGCTATGAAAATTGACTAAAGTATGCTTATTTAAAATAATGGCTTAAATTGAGATATGGTTTTTCTTATTCATTTAAAGCTAAATGAAGCTTCATTTAAATCGAGGTTCTAGGTTCTTAATTAGAAATGGTATGAAGTATGTTAAAAATTTCAAAAGGTTTAAAACTTAGAAATTAAAAATTCAGTGAGTCAGAGAGGTTTTGAATCTTTTATTCAAACTTAAGACCAAAATTTAATAAATGCCTTGTTTCAACTTAATCTCTTCAGCATAATAAAGGCGAAAAGAGTCAGCATCGATGAAAAAAAAATCGATCAAAAAAATGTTTGTGTCCCCATTTTTGGTGGGGGTAATGGTGGGGCAAATTATAGTTTCATCGGAAGATTTATATGAAAAGGCTCTGCAGGCCTATCGAGCCGGCCAATACCGGCAAGCCAAAGAAATCATTCTCCAAAAACCAAAAAAAGAAGCTGGCGATTACAATCTCCTTGGTTGGATTGAGCTTAAATTGAAGGAATGGCCGGCGGCCGAGGAGGCCTTTGCTCATTCCCTCCGGTTAAAACCTGATCTGGTTGATTCTTATGCTGGTCTTGGTTTCGTTTTCCTCCAGCAAGGTGATTTCAGAAAGGCCATTGAATATTTTGAAAAGGGCTTGGCGATTGATTCAAAAAATGAAACTTGCCTTGAAGGCATAGCTGTAGCCACCAAAACTCTCTATGCCCAAACCAAACCTGAAGCCGCTGACAAGGCAAAGAACCGTTTTTTTGCCCGAGGTAACTATTTCTGGATTCAGAAAAATGATAACGAGCCATCGCCAATTTTTATTAAAGGAGTTAACTTAGGTGTTGCCCTTCCGGGAAAATACCCTTCTGAATTCCCGGAGGATGAAAACTTATACCGGGAATGGCTGAATCTTATAGCTGAGATGGGCGCCAATGCGGTCAGAGTTTACACCATTCTCCCACCTGAATTTTATCGCGCCTTTCAAAAACACAATTCAGACAATTCGGCCGATAAAAAGCTTTTTCTTATTCAGGGGATCTGGGTCGAATTACCTGAAGGTGCAGATTTCAGAAATGAAGCTTATTTAGCTGAAATAAAAAATGAAATTAAAAACGCTGTCGATGTCATTCATGGCCGGGCTGAGATAAAACCTCGCTATGGCCATGCCCATGGAAAATATACTGCTGATGTCGGCAATGATGTCCTGGCCTTTATTTTTGGTCGCGAATGGGAACCAGCCGAAGTCATCGCCTTCAACCTAAAAAATCATGAAACTGAATACAAAGGCGAATATTTGATCATAAATAATGGTTCTCCCTTTGAAGTTTTTCTCACGGAAATGATTGATTATCTGATTGGCTATGAAGATAAAACTTACGGCATTCAGAGGCCAGTTGCTTTTGTCAACTGGCCAACCTGCGATCCCCTCTTTCATCCCAGCGAGGCTACCTTAGCCGAGGAAATCAAGATTAGAAAAAAACTTGGCGAAATTGTCCCTGAATATGATTTATCCAAGTCCTGGGATGAAGATGCCGTCAGCCTCGATGAAACTAAAATTATCGCTAAGCTAAATTTTCGAGCCGGTCTTTTCGCCTCTTATCATGTTTACCCTTACTATCCCGATTTTATGAAAAATGATGAAAAATATGCGATCCCAGTAAAAACAGAAGGCTCTGTTTATTATGTCAATTATTTACGCGATTTAAAAGCTCATTACCGGAATTGGCCCCTTTTAATCGCGGAATTTGGTCTGCCCACAAGCCGGGGCATAGCCCGCTTCCATCCAGAAAGACTGAATCATGGAGGCTTAACGGAAGACGAACAAGCTGAAGCCTTAAAAAAATTATTTTTAAACATAAAAGAAAGTGGTTGCGCCGGAGGGATAGTCTTTTCCTGGATCGATGAATGGTGGAAAACAAACTGGATGACAAGAAATTATGAAAACAATGATCCCCTCTGGTATAACGCCGAAGATCCAGAAGAAAATTATGGCCTCATGGCCGTTTCCCCCTCTAAAGCTGATGAAAAACTCATGGGTAATCCCTCAGCTTGGTCTGAGACGAATATACTTTATTCCCCTGAAGATGAAATAATTAATTGTCTTTCCGCTGACTTCGACGAGGGCTATCTTTACTTAAAACTTGATCTGAAGAGAAAACTGGATTGGAAAGAAACAGCCTTATTGCTGGCCATTGATACTTATGGGGAAGAGGAGGGCGATCACCTTCTCCCCTTTAATCTGAATATAAGATCAGCCGTTGGTTTTGAATTTGTTGCCCTTCTCCATGGAAAAAATAGCTGTCTTCTGGTTGATGATACTTACGCCAAATATGAATTTAAGCCCGAGCTGGCCAAGCTGCCTGGCTTAACCGGTTATTGGGAAAAAGAAGAAGTGAGACCCTTACCCAATGAGAATGGACTTTTTTCTGAAATTATATCTATCCATCGGCGACGATTTTCAAGAGAAGGCCGAGTCTTTGCCGAAAAAATTTATAAAGCCGGTATTCTAAAAGAAGGTAGGGATTTTATCTATTTTCCTGAGCATGATTTTATTGAGCTTAAACTTCCCTGGGCATTATTAAACTTCTTGGATCCCTCTCAAAGAAGAATCATCTATGGCCAAGGGGAAGGTCGAAAAACGGAAGGAATAAGAATTTTAGCTTTTACTTATAGGTCTTCAGATGATAAAGATTCCTGGGCGAAAGAAACTTTATCCCCGGAAAAAATTGAGAAATCAATAGAACTAATGAAAGAAAATCCCTTTCGCTGGCCGGAATGGACGAAACCAAATTTCAAAATGAAATTAAAAAAAGGCTACTATGTCCTGAAAGAAATGTTTCATCAGACGGAAGAACCATGGCCGAGAATAAATCTTCCTGAAAATTTTGATTTTAACTACCTCCTTTGGCTGGCCTATCAGTCAAAGGAAGAATTCCTTAAAAATTACACCTGGTCAAGATTAAATTTTCCCGCCGCTATTTTTCAAGATCCCTATGGCTATGCCCTGGCCTGTCTTGTTAAGGGACTTGTCAGCAACCAGAGCTTTTATCTTCTCGAGGCTCAAAATATCTTTTCTTCTCTGGCCAACTTTTCGTCCAATCTAAAAGAAAAGGAAATGTCTCATTTTGGTTGGAAATACTTGACGAATGTTCTTGAAAGTGGCTTCCCTCATCCGCCTCAAGAGGAAATTAGATTACTTAGGATAAAAATAAAAAAAGAAAAAATTAAGGAGAAAGGCCAGAGAATAATCCTTGGTCAATCATCCATCAAATTAAGAAAAGGAGCTATCATTAAAACTCAGGTCGAAAGGGTAACCAGAGACTGGCTTTCAGGCTTTAATCCCGCATCTTCTCCTTCCGCCTTATCCTTAGAAAAAATTGTTCCCTGGCATGAAGGGGCCAGAATAAGAGATTTAATTGAATACACCCAGGCCAAAGTCTATCCTGTCTGGGGGACAAAAGTTAAGAAATTTGGCGACACCTGGTGGGCTCCCGACGAAACAGGCCTTTTTAGGTTTCCTTTATGGGAAGACAAAATCTATTACTACCCGACAAATTTTATCATTGATTCCCGAACTGTCATTATCAATGACACTCATGGCCTAAGCGCTATTGCCTGGGATGCCCTTGGGTCTGATCTTGTTATTGGCTGCGGTGATCACCCGGGCAAAGTTGAAGCCGCCTATCATTTGGCCATGAAAGGACTAAACATTTATATGCCTGCCGATAGAGCTCTGAGCCTCCTTATTGGGGTTAAAACCAAGGGCCAAATTATCGGCACTGCACCCATTAAAAAGACTGAAGAGGGGGCGATTATCGGCTATCAGCCTGTCACCATTGATCTTGATGAGCCGGTTGTTGTTTCCTTTTCCGATGAGAATTTTTCTCTTCAGTATTACGATACGCCCTTCCGGTATTTTCGGGCACTTGAAAATTATCTAGGTCTTTCTTTAAAGATTATTCCAGTTAAAATACCCTCTGATGGTCGGGCAGATGTTGTTATCATTAAAGCCAGAGAATTAGGCGCCAGGGTTGTCGGGATAAGAGTTCGTTATCGCTCGGAACATGACGCTGTGGCTGGCTGGCTGAAAGAAGATAAGGAGCGAAGAGCTATTTTATTTCATTCAGCGATATATGATGAAGGCTATCGATTATTTTTTGAATTTCCAGAACAAACAAGTTTTGGTGACCTTAACATAAATTTTAAGTTAGGAGACTCAAAGGAAAGATAGAATTTAAAAAAATTAGAATTTAAATCAAGGCTTAGTGAATTGATCCAGCAGCTATAAAGGGCAGCTAACTATTCTCTTGCTAAATTGTTTAAGATAGATAATTGATTTAAATTCTATTTTTTTAAGCCCCATACTTTTTAATTAAAATTCAGTCTATTTTCGAGTGAACCTTAATTGTCCCTTTTTCGTTAGTAAGATAGAACCTTAAAAGATATCTTTGGAGAAATTTTTGAGGACGGAAGAACGATGTTAAGAAAAAGGATTAATTTTTTTCTCATCAGTCTCCTTTTCTTGAACCCCATCCTGAGGGGATCAATGGATGCTCATCAACTTGGAAATAATTCTTCCATTGATAAGGAAGCGCTTAAAAAACTTCAGGAGCAAAAGGTAGTCAGAGCTATCAGGCTTCAAGAACCCATCCAGTTGGATGGTCATCTTGATGAAAATACCTGGAAAAAAAGCCATCCAGTAACTGACTTCCTCCAAAGAGACCCAATAGATGGAGCTCCGGCCACAGAAAAAACCGAAGTCTGGGTAGCCTATGATGAAACCAATCTCTATGTGGCTGCCTATTGTCATGATTCCAATCCTGAAGGAATTATCGGTCTTCTTGGCCGCCGCGATTCTCTGGTTGACTCCGATTGGTTTTTTGTCAGCCTTGATCCCTATTTCGATCGCCGAACGGGCTTCCTTTTTGGGGTTAACCCCGCTGGTTCGATAGTGGATCAAGCTCTCTTTAATGATGTAAACGAAGATGCTACTTGGGATGGAATCTGGGAAGTTAAGGTAGCTCGGGTGGCCGATGGCTGGACTTTGGAAATGCGTATACCCTTTAATCAGCTCCGCTTTCCTAAAAAGGACAAATACATTTGGGGAATAAATTTCCTCCGCATCATTAAAAGAAAGCAGGAGAAAGTTGCCTTTGCCTGGGTGCCAAAGGAAGATGCAGCCTTTGTTTCTCGTTTTGCCCGCCTCGAGGGAATTGAAAATATAAACCCTGGTCGCCGGGTAGAATTATATCCCTATACTGTTGGCCAGGCCCAGTTCCGGCCGGCTGAACCGGGTAACCCCTTTGAACCCGGCCGGAAATTCCTAGGGAATCTAGGTCTTGACCTAAAAATTGGCTTAAAGAGCAATTTCAACCTTGATGTGACGTTTAACCCTGATTTTGGTCAAGTAGAAGTGGATCCGGCCGTCATTAATCTCACAGCCTATGAAACTTATTATGAGGAAAAAAGACCTTTTTTCATTGAAGGAGCCTCTATGTTTAATCATTTCGGCCGGGGAGGCATCTATATTAATATAAATATAAATTGGCCCAATCCTCGCTTTTTCTATAGCCGCCGCATTGGTCGCCCACCTCAGGGAAATCCTGTTCATGAAGGCTATGTCCATTTTCCTGACCGAACGACCATTCTCGGCGCTTTTAAGCTCACTGGCCGCCTAGGTTCAGGCTGGAATTTGGGCTTCATCAATGCTGTTACAGGCCAGGAACGGGCAATCGTGGATGATTTAAGCAACCGTTATAAAGATGAGGTTGAGCCTTTAACTTATTACGGTGTTTGGAGAATTCAGAAAGATATAAAGGAAGGACAACAGGGATTAGGCTTAATGGCGACAGCGGTTATTAGGGATTTGGATAATGAAGGGCTTTCTTCGATATTGAATAAGCAAGCTTTCACTCTCGCCGCCGATGGCTGGTCTTTCTTGGACAAAAAAAGAAATTGGGTCATCGCTGGTTGGATTGGCGGAACCTATATCCGAGGGACCAAAGAAGCTATATATAGGCTCCAAAGATCTTCCATCCACTATTTCCAAAGACCTGATGCGACTCACGTCCACCTTGATCCTGAAGCGACCATCTTAAGTGGCTGGGCCGGGGAAGTTAAGTTGGCCAAACAGCAGGGTAATCATCTTCTCCTTCTCAAGACCGGGGCTCTCTCGCCTGGATTCGACCCCAATGACCTGGGTTATCAAAGCTCTGGCTCTGATCTTATAGATCTCCTTGTTTTTTATGGCCATCAGTGGACAAAACCCCGAAAAATCTTTCGCCAGGCGATGGCCTTCAGTGGTTATTTCCGGCAATATGACTTTGGAGGCAATAAGACTTTTGAAGGCTTTGGCTCTGGTTTCGGTGGTGTTCTCCATAACTGGTGGGCTTTTGAATGCACCCTTTTCTCTCTGGCAGAGTCCTTGGATCCTCGTTTGACGAGAGGCGGGCCTCTGGCCCTTCTTCCTCGAGGATGGGGAATGAGTGCTAATGTTAGCAGCGATTCCCGAAAGGGCGTGGTTTTACAGGGATCCCTTTCCTATCAGCACATCAACCACAATTCGGCCGAATTTTATACCCAATTCTCTATTCGCTGGAAACCGAAAACCAATTTGAGCCTTTCCTTTGGACCAATGATCGGCCTTAGTTTCAATGAAACTCAATGGGTTAAAAAGGTATCTGATCTATTAATGACCGCCACCTACGGCACTAGATATATCTTTGGCCGGATCAATCAAAAATTGATTGCCAGTGAAATAAGAATTAACTGGATATTTACACCCCGGCTAAGTCTTCAGGCCTATCTTCAGCCTTTTATTGCTGTTGGAAAATATGATCGCTTTAAGCAGCTTAACCGCCCTCGCTCTTATGATTATCTTATTTTCGGAGAGGAAGGCTCTTCCATCGAGGACAATGGTGATTTTTACAAAGTCGATCCTGATGGAACTGGCCCCGCTCCTTCTTTTATCATATTTAAACCAGATTTTAACTATAAATCAATGCGGGGAACTTTCGTTCTTCGCTGGGAATACAGACCTGGTTCCTTAATCTATTTAGTTTGGACTCAGAACCGAGCTGACTTCAGTCATCCAGGAGAACTGGCTTTGTGGCGAGATCTTGGCGATTTATTTACGGCGCCTGGCGACAATATCTTCCTAATAAAATTTACGTACCGCTTTGAGCTGTAAAAAAACGGTGGAATCTCAGCAAAACTCCCTTGATTGAGCTTTTAACTTCAAAATTCTTAGCTTTCTCTTGTTTCTTCAATTAGAAAGAGGGGGACATCTTCATCGCTTGCCTAAAGGCACGATTAAATCTAGGACTAGCCCTTAGTCAAAACAAAAGGAGTCAAAACTTAGCTGAAAAACTGTTTGTCAATTTCCCAAGGGCAATCGTCCTGATGAGCCAATCCAAAAAAGAAAGAACCGGAGGGGACGCGCGCCTTGGATACGGCTCCTTATTAAGGTAAGAATATTTTCCCATAACTAAAGCGGTAGCCTTAAGGCTAAGGCTCAGTCTCTCTCTTATTTCGCTTTTCTTTTAAGCTTCGATGACTAAGTCTTCGATCGTTAGCTTCAATCTGGACAGACCCTTTTTTCTCTGTTCTTCCCCGAAAGAGACAACTTTTTTCAGGCCTATCAATTTGTGCTTAAGAGGAGCAAAGGAAAGAAAACACTGCTCTCAGTCTGAAGAGTTCCTTTTTCTTTTTTCAGCTTCATCCCCTGAATTTAAAGAAATCTATACTCAAAAAGCCTATTCTCTTATAAACTTTAAAATCAATTATTTTTTAAAATTCTAACTGGAAGAATAGGCGAAGGTAATTTAGGATTATAGCCGAGAGAAAAAATGCCTGATCTATGTATAGTCTTATGTGGCCTAACTAATAAAAAAATTGTGACAAAAATTCGGTCTTGATAACCTAGTCTCTAAAAGATAATCTTTTTTAACATGAAGACAAAACGGGCTTTTCAGTTTATTGTTTTAATGGGGCTCGTTAGCCTCTTTTCCGACATGACCTATGAGGGCGCCAGAAGTCTCACTGGTCCTTATTTAGGTTTACTTGGGGCTTCTGCCTTTGTTGTCGGCCTCATAGCTGGGCTTGGAGAATTTATTGGATATGCCCTTCGCTTAGGAACAGGGGTTATGGCCGATCGCACCCGCAACTACTGGCTTTTTGCCTTTATTGGCTACGGCTTAAATCTTTTGGCTGTTCCCCTCTTAGCCCTCACCGGGCGTTGGGAACTTGCGGCTCTTCTTATTCTAGCGGAAAGAATGGGAAAAGCCATTCGCAAGCCTGCTCGGGATGCCATGATGTCCTATGCAGCTCGCCAAGTGGGGGCCGGTTATGGTTTTGCCGTTGAAGAATTTCTCGACCAGATTGGAGCTATGCTTGGCCCGCTTTTTCTCGCTCTCATTATTTATTTAAATAAAGGTTTAAGTAATCTGGAAAGCTATCGACGGGGCTTTGCCTCGCTTTTTTTACCGGCCCTTGTGGCCATGATTTTTCTCTCTATTGGTCGCTATCGATTCCCTTCGCCTGAAAAATTCGAAGTTAAGGAAAAAGGAGCGGAGAAAAAGTTTGATCAACGCTTCCGGCTTTACCTCATTGGCATTTCGTTTCTGGCCGCGGGCTTTGCCGACTTTCCTCTCCTTGGTTTTCATTTTCAAAAACAGAACATTTTGGCCGGGGCATCGATACCTCTTGTTTATACCTTGGCCATGGGAATTGATGCCGTGGCTGCCCTCTTTTTTGGCCGCCTCTATGATCGAATTGGGTTAAAGGCCCTCATGTTTTCAACCGTTATTTCCAGCTTTTTTGCCCCTCTTGCTTTTCTCGCCCGCTCCCTTCCCCTCATTTTCCTAGGAATTATTTGCTGGGGAATAGGTATGGGAGCTCAGGAGTCAGTGGTTAAAGCCGTTATTGCCAATTTAATTGCCCCGGAAAAAAGGGCCACAGCCTACGGCCTCTTTAATGCTCTTTTTGGCCTTGCCTGGTTTGCAGGCTCAGCTTTGATGGGTTTTCTTTATGACCTCAATATTCTTTTGCTTGTTCTTTTTTCAGTTTTTGCTCAACTTTTAGCCGTTCTCTTCTTTTCTCTTTTGCATAAGGAAATTTAGCTCCAATAGATTTAATAATCGAATCGCCCGGATCATTAATTTTGAGAACGTTTCGATTAAAATTTGGCTATTAATTCTTTCTTCAATTAGATTTTTTATGATGACATCAAAAGGTTTGATCCCAAGGCTAAAGCCAGCATAAACTAAATAAAAGAATTCTCCAGGAGGAGGTAATCATGAAGAAATTTATGTATATTGGTCTATTCTTTTTAATTAGCTCACTCGTTTTGGCTTTTTTCAAATCCGACGCTTGGATAGGGCAAAATGATGATATAGGACAGCAACCAGTTTCATCCTTAATTTTGGAAAACAATAAAGAAGGTCAGACTGCAGGTCAAACCAAAAAATCCTTAGGCGCCAGACCTATCCTCCCTTCGCCCGTCTGGGTTATTGGTTCTTATGATAAGAATGGTCGTTCGAACGCCATGACCTCAGCCTGGGCAGGGATTTGCTCGTCCCGACCACCCTGTGTAGCCATTTCCCTACGCAAAGAAACTTATACCTATGGCAATATCTTGGAAAAGAAAGCCTTTACCATTAACATCCCCTCAGAGTCGCAAGCAGCCTATGCTGCCTATTTCGGCAGCGTCTCGGGACGGGATTTAAATAAATTTGAAGTAACTGGCCTAACCCCGGTTAAAAGCGAAATTGTTGACGCTCCTTATATAAAAGAGTTTCCTTTGATTCTGGAATGCAAGCTCAAACAAACCTTAGAAATTGGTTCCCATACCATGTTTATTGGCGAAATCATGGATATTAAAGTTGATGAATCAATCTTGACTGAAGATGGCGGTCTAGACTTAGAAAAACTAAAGGGCTTTTTCTTCTTGCCAGGTAGAGGTAAATTTTATCGCTATGGCGAATTGTTAGGGGATGTAGCCGCCTTAGCTAGAAAAATAAAGGAAAAATGAATTTTTCTCGCAAGCAGTCAACACAAAAATTTAATCATTAGAAAACGAAAAATCAACTTAGACTTTCTATTTTTTGCGAAATGAGAAAAAATAGACTTTTTGGCTTACAATTTTAGAAAAAGTCAGCAGGGGATGAAATTGAATTATTTGTTAATCAATCTTATAGCCTTTTTGTTATCAGCTGTCTTGAGAAAGCAGGTCGAGGTTTTACCGGTTCCTGTCGTTCCGTAAATCAGGTTAATGTTAATTCCGGCATCAGCCAATTTTTGGGCTACCTTTTCGAGCTCGCCTGGACGATTGGGCATGTCAACAGCCACCGCCTCCTCTTCTTTGATTTCTGCTCCCAGAGGAGTCAAGGCTTTGGTCGCCCGCAGAGGGCTCGAAGCCGCCAGCATAAAAATAGCTTTATCCTCCATTTCATAGGCACAAAGGGCATCAATATTAATCTTAGCTTTGGCCAGGACTCCAGAAACTTCGGCGAGAAGCCCCACCTTATTGGGCAGGGTAAAAACCAAGTTTTTAACCTTTCTTGCCTTGGCCATCCCTCCACCTCCTTAGATAATTAAAATTTTTTTTAATATGCTTTTTATTATATTTTACCTAATTTATTCTCCGAATTCAAAATTCTTATTTTATCTTAAGCTTCCTATTCCAGAAACTGGATGCTTTTACCCTCTTTGGCCATTTTTTTCTGGCCAAAAAGGCTCATTTAACCCAAAAAAGCTCAAAATAAGGGGATATCCTTTTGATGAAGAGAAAAAATTTCTTTTTATTCAGGCCTCGTTTAAAGGGTATTCCGGAAATAAAGAATCCTTCCGGATAAGCAAAATCCTTTGCCTAAGCTGAGGCGAAATTCTTTTCCTTTCCTTTAAAAAATATTAAACTCATAAAGAATTCTAAGAGTAAGGAGATTAAAACCATGCCAGGGAAAATTAATAATCCCCTGAAAAATTCTTCCGGAAGTAAGATAGCTTCTGAAACTAAAGGTGGTTTATCAGCAGATAATAAAACCGAAGTTTTCCCTCCCCGAGCCAAAAAGGTAATTCCCCTCTCGGGTCTGAAGATGATGTCCTTTCTTCCCCTTATTATTTATCTGATTCTCTCTCTTTCACTTCCTTCCCTAACTTTGCCTGCTCATGAATCTGGCCATGAGGAAGAAAACATCCCTCGCCAGGTTATCTTTCAGCCCCTTTTTCTTTCCTTTCTGGTTCAACAGCACTCCCAAAAAGAAGCTTCAGCCGAGGAAATCAGTTTAAAACCTCTGGAAATAGCAGATATTCTGGCCTGGAAAAATATTACCTATGCTTCCCTTACGCCTGATGGTCAATGGCTTGTCTATCAGCTTCAACCCAATGAAGGCGATAGTGAAATTATTATCCGCCAGGTCAAAGGAGATAAACAATATCGTTTCACCCGGGGCGAAATTCCCAGAGCCCAGGCAAGGGGACCTGAGGCTGCCCCTTCCGGTGCTGAAATAATTTTGGCCGAAAACTCTCGCTATGTAGCCTTCCTGGTCTATCCAAAAGCAAGCGAGGCGAAAAAGTTACGCCTAGAAAGAAAAAGAATTACCCCTGATGCCTGCCTCGTTGACCTGACAACGGGCGAAAAAAGAGAATGGTCAAAAATTAAAAGGATTCTCTTTTCTGGAGAAAGCTCAGGCTGGCTCGCTTTGCATCGTTTTCCGCCCGAATCTCAGGAGAAAGAAACCGACAAATGGTCTGGCTCTGATCTTATTCTCTATGACCTCAATCAAAAAAGTGAAATCAACATTGGCAATGTGGCTGAATTTGCCTTTGAAAAGAAAGGGAATTATCTGGCCTGGATTGTTGATGCCCAGGGAAAGGCAGGTAATGGCGTTCAAATAAGATTTCTTCCAACTGGTGAGGTTAAAGTTCTCGATAGCGACCAGTCCATTTATAAAAGCCTGAATTGGACAGAAAAGGGCGATGGCCTCGCCGTTCTTAAAGGAAAAGAAGATAAGAACTACGAAGATAAACTCTATTCCCTTGTGGCTTTCCGTCATTTCTCCTCTCCGGCCAAAATAGAAAAAATTGTCTTTGATCCAGAAAAAGAAAAAGATTTTCCAAAGGACATGACCATAAGCCCAGACCGTCGGCCTGCCTGGAGTGAAGACCGGCAAATGCTGATTTTTGGTCTCAAATCTCTGAAGAAAAAAGAATCTTTGCCTGAGGAAGAGAAAAAAGTTGAGAAATCGTCTTTGGAGAAAACCCTGCCAGCTAGGGAAACTCCAGTTGCGACTTCTCGCCGCTCCGAAGCTATTGATGAAGAGGATATGCCCGATCTAGTCATCTGGCACTGGCTTGATCCACGACTTCAGTCGCAACAGCAGGTGGAAGAAAGAAGAGATTCCACTTATAGTTATCTGGCCATTTACAGGGTTAAGGAAAAGAAATTTTTGCGCCTCGCCGATGATAATCTCCGAGAAGTCCAGATTCTGCCCAAGTCAGCCTGGGCAATTGGCTTTGATGTTACCCCCTATGAACTTGAAGGCAACCTGAGCGGCCAAAGATATCGAGATATTTATATCATTAATCTTTTGACCGGCGAAAAAAAATTAGCTTTAAAAAAGAATCGCTGGAGCTATGAAGCCTCAACCGATGGCACTCATTTTCTTTATTATGAGGACGGTCATTTTTATACTTATGAAATGGCTACTGGAAAAATCTATAATTTAACGGCCAAAATTCCTTCTCTTTTTTACGATGAAGAAGATGACCACAATGTCCCCAAACCCCCAGTGCGCCCCCTTGGCTGGTCAAGCGATGGCCAGTATGTTCTCCTTTCTGATAACTGGGATATCTGGCTCGTCTCTGTTCATGGCGAAAAATTCCTCAATTTAACTCAGAATGGGAAAAAAGAGGGCCTTCGTTATCAGCGCCGCTATCAGCTTGATCCCGAAGAAAAAGGGATAGATCTTTCGCGGCCTCTTTATTTTTCTGTCTATGGCGAATGGACCAAAAAAGCAGGCATTGCCCGTCTGGAAGTGGAGACAAAAAATTGGAAAGTTTCTGGCCCGAAAATTCTTCTCTGGGATGAGGCTGTTTTCAGTCGTCTTTTAAAGGCCAAAAAAGCTGAAATATATCTTTTTACCAGAGAAACGTATAAGGATTTTCCCGACTATTACTCCGCCGATTCGTTCCTTCAGAATCCCCAGCGTTTAACCGAAGCCAACCCGCAGCAGAAAAATTATCTCTGGTCAGAGGGATGTCGCCTCCTTGACTATGAAAGTGCCAAGGGCAAGAAACTCCAGGCTGCCCTTTTTCTGCCAGCCAATTATGAGATCGGGAAAAAATATCCTACGATTGTTTATATCTATGAAAAGCTCTCTCAGAATCTCAATCGCTATTTTCTGCCGACAGCTAATGGCTTTAACAAATCAGTTTATACGAGCCACGGCTATGCTGTTTTAATGCCTGATATCGTCTACACCTTGAATGATCCTGGAATGTCCGCTGTCTGGTGTGTTCTGCCTGCTTTAGAAGCGGCCATTAAAACTGGAGTTGTCGATCCCGAAAGAGTTGGTCTCCATGGCCATTCCTGGGGTGGCTATCAAACTGCTTTTTTGATCACCCAAACAAAAGCTTTCAAAGCCGCCGTGGCCGGCGCGCCCTTAACCAATATGATTTCTATGTACAGCTCCATCTACTGGAACACAGGCTCAGCCAATCAACCTATTTTTGAAAGCAGCCAGGGCCGCTTTACCGGCGGCTACTGGGAGAATTTGGAGGCCTATGCCCGTAACTCACCAGTCTATTGGGCTCATCTAGTGGAAACTCCTCTTCTCATTCTCCATAATGACAAGGACGGCGCTGTTGTCTGGAATCAGGGAATTGAATATTTTAATACTTTAAGGCGCCTGAAAAAGCCGGTTATTATGCTTCAGTATGTTGGTGAAAATCACTCCCTGGCCAAGCCGGCCAATCAAAAAGATTATACGGTCAGGATGAAGGAATTCTTTGACCATTTCCTCCTGGGGAAACCAGCTCCAGACTGGCTCGAAAAGGGCATACCTTACCTCAAGATAAAGGACCATCTCAAGGAGCGAGTCAGGCAAATCCAGGAAGCCATTGAAGCTCAGACCAGAGAAAAAAAGACGCAATCAAAGAAATAGGATAATAGGCCTGTTTATTAAAGCTATATTTAATTAAGCTCGCTTCCCTAATTAAAAATTGATTTAACCTGCCCGGCACTTAGGGAGAAATAGGAAATTTAGGAAACGAGCCCGGGGCCTCCTTTGGGTTTTTATTTATCGCCCTAAGCGACTCGTCCTTTTTGACCGAATCCGAAAATCTTTCCAGGATATTTTATTTTCGCTGAAAAGCTAAAATTATTGATAAAGGGGGGGTATGCTATTTTTTTATATAATAGATAGGAAAATTTGAGAAAGGGATTTTTTTTTCTAATTTTGCTTCTATTTTTTAGCTCTATAAGTAATTCCTCAATCTGGTTACCATGTAATTATGCCATTTGAATCAGGCAACTTCATCCACGCTGGAATGCTTATAATGAGTTTTGTTACCTTACCTATGATTTACCTTTTAAATGTTTCGATCAACTTGCCTGGGTTAGATGCTTAGGCAAGGACGGCCAGTGGTGGGATCTTTATACGGTTGATTATCAGCGCTGTTATGGTCCTGCCCAAGGAGGTAAAAAATGACCTTTTTTAGATTAATAGCCTACTTCATTTTAGCTCAACAAATACTATTTAATTACGGCGGTCTTGTCCCAGAAAAAATCAGAGTAGAAAAAGAAATTGATCTCTCCTATTTCCTCCGGCCCAATCATTATCCAACCATAGTTGTAGCCGACAAATCTGGCCGCCTCTTTGTCACTCAGCCTAAGATTAAAGAAGATTTTATAATTCTGGAGCCAGATGGCACTCTAAGAGGGGGTGGACCTAGAGAAAAAGAAGGTCGTATTTATTCGTTTGATATAACTTCCCAGGGAGATCCAGTTGTCCTATTTCAACGAGAGGCCTATCAAGTAGCTATGGTAAAATCTTCATGGGTTCTCTATTTTTACGATGGCCAATCTTTGCTTAAGAAAGCAGAGTGGGATGATAACTTTTTGAAGCAGAGATTTCGGGGTATTGCTCAGGTTAAAGTTTTGAGGCCCTATGATCTATTAATGGTAAGGGGAGAAAGAAATGGTTTAACCGATAATTTAAAAAGTCTTCATGTTGTCGATTTTGAAGGCAATATCCTGCGGTCTTTCAGTGATTATGAAAAGAAGCTTGATCCTCTAAAAGATGAAGCAGAATTCTCTGATGTTTTTCTCCGGAAAAGCTCGTTGTGGACGAAGCCAAATGAAGAATCTTCCAGAAATTTTATTTCTCTCAGAAAGTGAAGGTCTTCGACTATGAAGGTCACTTCCTCGATGAATTTCCCTGGCCAACTTCAGAGTTCACCGAATTTTCGGTCGCCGGTGATTTTTTGATCTGGGAATATTACCCTTTCTCCCCGGAAAGCAGGTCAGGCCACCAAAGAGGACCTTACAAATTAGCTTTGTGGGGCGGCAATCGTTTTATTCCCTCGGCCAAAGAAATACCCTATAATCCTGAAATCGATGGGGTTCTCATCGGTTTCAATAGCCAGGGCCAGCTCTACTTTTTATCCGGAAAAAACCGCCAGATACTCAAAATTGCCAGGCTTGAATAAGCTTTCTTACTTTGATGAGTTCATTAATTAAAATTTAAAGTAATCTTGTTTTCATTTTTGTTGTTATCTCTTCTTACCTTTTTAAATTTCCACTTCTGATAAAAATAAATCCTCCCACAAGGACCGGCATGCTGATTTTTAAATAAGCAAGCTTTGAATTAAATAAAATTATTTATAAAAAGGGAAGATAAGTTTGAATCTCATAATCACTCACCTGTTTATCGTACTCTCGAGAGACATTTTTGTTGTAGGCCTCGACTTCATGCTTTTTATTGGCAATGAAGCGGGAAAAAAGATAATCCCCTAAGGCTTCTCGAACCACCTCGCTTTTTTCCATTATTTTAATTGCCTCTTCCAGATTGCGAGGCAAAATTTTTATATCCCTTTGGCGTTGACGGGAGGGACTCATTTCATAAATATTCTCTTCGACCGGAGGCAAAAGCTTCAGTTGGCGGCGAAGGCCATCGCAGCCAGCCCAGAGAATGACCGCAAAGGCCAGATAGAGGTTACAGGCAGGGTCAGGAGCCCTGAGCTCAATTCGGGTGGCTCTTTCCTTTCCGGGTTGATATTCTGGCACCCGGACATAAGCCGATCTATTTCTCTGGCCCCAGGCGATATAAACTGGGGCTTCATAGCCTTCAATCAACCGCTTATAAGAATTGACCCACTGGCTGATAACCGCTGATATTTCCCGGGCATGGGTGAGTAGGCCAGCCATATAATGGCGAGCTACAGGGGAAAGATGATAATCATCCTGAGGATCAAAAAAGAGATTTTGATTACCTCTCCAGAGCGACTGATGGACATGCATGCCGCTTCCATTTTGACCATTGATCGGCTTGGGCATAAAGGTGGCATAGAGGCCGTGCATTCTCGCTACTTTTTTCACCATGTAGCGGAAAATCATGGCAATATCAGCCATTTCCAAAGCACTCTGGTATCTAAGATCAATTTCATGTTGGCCATGGGCGACTTCATGATGATCATATTCAGATTCAATGCCCATTTTTTTCAGCAAAAGCTGAATTTCCTTTCTTATCTCGCCATGGCGACCGCTGAAGAAATAACCACCGCGATCGGTGAAAGTGGGCTCCCTGTCGCTGGGAAAAAGGAAAAACTCAAGCTCTGGACCAACTTTAAAATCGTCAATTTCAAATTCCTTTTTAGCTCTTTCAAGGATTCTTTTTAGAGCAAACCGGGAGTCACCCTCAAAGGGATGGCCTTCAGGCGTCAAAATGTCGCCAAACATAATGGCTTCCCGCCAACGAATTTCTGGAGAAAAGCCCACATACTCCCAGGGTAAAAGACGACAAGTCGTTGGATCAGGCCTTATAATAAGGTCGCTTTCCTCAATACGAACAAAGCCTTCAATGGAGGAACCGTCAAAGCCCTTGCCTTCATCAAAGGCTTTCGGAAGCTCTTCCCTGGGAATAGAGAAATCCATCTGTCGGCCCAGAATATCAGGAAAGATTATCCGGACAAACTCTATTCTGTTTTTTGGCTCCATGACCACTTGAAGAACTTCCCTTTCATTCTTGAAGCCAAAAGCTGGGAAATCAACTTCCGAAAAAATTTCTGGCATTAAAAGCCTCCTTTAAGTAAAATGGGAAAGAAAGCAATGGTCAGGAAAAAATTATTTTTTTTCATGTTTTTATAATAGGCCTATTAAAAAACATTTGTCATTATTTTAAACAAAAAAAGAATTATCTGTCAATAATAAAAGTTAAAAATTTGACGTTTATTTTCAAGAAAGGGAGGTCCCAATGATCGATGAAATTGATCTCCGCATCATAAAGGCTTTGAACGAAAATGCCCGGCGGAGCTTTCGTGAATTGGCCAAAGAAGTTGGAGTTTCAGTAACAGCTATTATTAATAAAATTAAAAAGCTAGAAGACGCAGGGGCTATAAAAGGCTATATCCCCATTCTTGATCCTGAATATTTTGGATATAACCTGACGGCCGTAATTGCTCTGCGCATTTCTAAGGGGAAATTACTGGAAACCCAACAACTCATAGCCCGTGAGCCACAGGTGGTGGCCGTTTATGATATTACTGGTGAATGGGACTCCGTAGTTATCGGTTATTTCCGTCACCGTGAAGATTTAAATCGATTTATCAAAAAAATCCTCAGTTTCCGTTATGTCGACCGTTCTGTAACCCATCTCGTTCTTAACGTGGTCAAAGATGAAAAAAGACTTCCCCTCTTTTAACCTTCTTTTAATTGCGATTTGATGGCCACCTTTATTTGTCGACCTTTCAATTTCAAAAAAGAAATTTATGAGCTAAAATTAGCAAGAAAGGAAGGTAAATTATGCAGTCAATCTGGGTTTTAGTCGCTACAGCGGCCACAATTGGTTTCATTCATACCCTCATTGGGCCTGACCATTATTTGCCCTTTATTGTCATCAGCCGGGCCCGACAATGGCCTTTACGAAAAACTCTTTTTATTTCTTTTTTGTGTGGTCTAGGCCATGTTTTAAGTTCGGTCATTTTAGGTTTCATCGGCATCGCGCTGGGGATCGCTGTCAGCCAGCTCGAGAAGGCTGAGACTGCCCGGGGAAATATAGCCTCTTGGCTCCTCATCGGTTTCGGCCTGGCCTATGCTATCTGGGGATTGCGCCGGGCTTTAAGACGCCGGCCCCATGAACATCCCCATTTTCACCTGAAGGAGAAAGAAAGCCCCGGTGTCAGAAAAGAATATCTCCAAGTGCCCCAAGAGGGTTGGCTGGGTCCGGAAGAACATAATCATCCTCACATCCATGAAGCTGAGCATGTTCATCTCCACGATAGCGATGGGGAAAAAAGCTTGACTCCCTGGATTTTATTCATCATTTTTGTCTTTGGACCCTGTGAGCCCCTCATTCCACTCGTCATGTTTCCCGCGGCTCAGCACTCGCTAATTGGTGTCATTTTAGTTACCGTGGCCTTTGGGTTGGCTACTATCTTAACCATGCTCAGCCTTATTGCTCTTTCAGCCTATGGATTAAGCTTTGTGCGCCTTGGAGGTCTTGAAAAATTCTCTCACGCTTTGGCTGGCGCCATTATTTTCTTTTCTGGCCTGGCCGTCCAGTTTCTTGGCCTTTAATCAATCCTTTTTTTAATTAAAAATAGAGCTAGGTTAATTTTTTGGATTCAAATATTTTTAACTTTAAATCTTTTAAAAAAATCTTAAACTCCGAATGGTGAATTTCAAAATTATATTTTTCCCTCAGTCTCGCTCGATCTTTTGAAAGCCAGATTAGGCTTTTTATAAAATTTTTCCCAAAAAAGAGGGTCAATCAATTCTTCTAGCTGAATAAGGTTAAAAAGTCCTTTGCTCAGCAAATTTAAGGGAAATTAAAATTTGTTTTCGAAGAACAATTAATATATTTTTTAAAAAAGAATTTGAAAAATTTAAGGAGATCATAATGAGGTTCAGGTTGAATCGGCGCGAATGGATGAAAGCTACAGCCACGGCCGGAGCCTGGCTCTTGGTAAATTCCCAATTATTGACCTGCCGTCGCGAAATAAGTCAATCCGGAGCGATTCAACAGGATGATTTCATCAGACTCGATAATAATGAAAATCCCTACGGGATTGCCCCCGCAGCCCACCAAGCTATTATTGAAGCCCTTGGGGAATCGCACCGTTATCCCCACCATCATTATAGAGAGCTTATCCAAATGATAGCTGAAAGAGAAGGTCTTTCTCCTGAGTTTATTGTTCTTGGCGCTGGCTCAACTGAAATTATGAATATGGCGATAATGATTTACGGGCGAAAAGGCGAAATTTTAACTTCAGATCCTACTTATTTTGATTTTATTTTTTATGCCGAACAGGCAGGGTGTTCTATCCGCCGTGTGCCGGTTGATGACCAGTTTAAAATCGATTTAAAGGCCATGGCCAAGGAGATAAACTCCACCACTAGCCTAATTTATATCTGCAATCCGAACAATCCCACCGGCGCTATGGTCGACGGCCGCAACCTCCGCTCTTTCTGTGAGGAAGCCTCCAGGAATTCCCTTGTTTTTGTGGATGAAGCTTACCATGAGTATGTAGACGATACCAATTACTCCTCAATGGTCAGCCTTGTTCGAGAAGGGAGGAAAATTCTGATCACCCGAACTTTTTCTAAAATTTATGGATTGGCCGGACTTAGAGTTGGTTATGGCCTGGCCCATCCTGACATCATTGAAAATTTAAAAAGGGCTGAAATGAATTTTGCTTCTATCAGTTATCCTAGTTTAAAAGCGGCTATTAAAGCATATAACGATCATGAATTTACTCGCCAGGTTAAAGAAAAAAATAAATTGGTGAAAGCTTATCTTGAAGAAAAACTTGATCAATTAGGCTATGATCGGATTCCTTCTCAGGCCAATTTCGTTCTCTTCCAAGTTCATCGGTCTTCAAAGGAGATAGCTGAGGCCTTGAAGAAGGAGAAAGTTCTTACTAGACCCTTTGTTTTTGGCGATCAGAATTGGATTAGAGTAAGTATTGGTACTTTGGCAGAAATTCAAACTTTTATTACCGCGCTCGCTAAGATTAGTTAAAAGCTTAAGAGCAAGGAAAATTGTTATTTATTGATTAATATTTGATGATTAATATCTGCTTAGCGAGAAGAAGAAAAGCTTTTAATTTAAAAAGCCCCGCTTCTTGAGCAAAGGCTCAAGCCTAGGCTCCCGGCCACGGAATTTGATATATTGCTGATAGAAATCAACTGTTCCATATTTCTCTAGAATTTCTTTCCGGAAAGAAGCCGCTGTCTTCTGGTCAAAAAGGCCGCGCTCTTTAAAGGCCTCATAGGCATCGCTATCAAGAACTTCAGCCCAGATATAAACATAATAGCCAGCCGAATAGCCGCCAGAGAAAATATGCTGAAAATAAGTGCTTCGGTAGCGAGGAACAATCGCTTCAATCAAGCCAAGCTTTTTTGTAATTTCTCTTTCAAAGGCATTAACATCTATTTCTTGATCAAAAATCGTCTGGTGCCAGTAAAGATCAAGCAAAGCGGCAGCCAGATATTCGGTTGAAGCAAAACCTTGATTAAAAAGCGTGCTATTATTTATTTTTCTTATAAGCTCTTCCGGGATGACTTCGCCAGTCTGGTAATGGCGGGCATAAAGCTTTAAGAGTTCGGGCTCAAAAGCCCAGTTTTCCATAATTTGAGAGGGAAGTTCAACTCCATCCCGGGGAACAAAGCGATTATGGAATTTACCATTAGAAAGTAAAGTGGCTAAAGCATGGCCAAATTCGTGAAAACAGGTATTAACCTCATCCAAAGAAAGAAGAGAGGGGCTCTTTTCCGTTGGCCTGGTGAAATTGGCACAAATGGTTGCTAGAGGAGCGATTCGTTTACCCTCTTCATAGGCTTGTCTTCTCAAGGCCCCAGACCAGGCTCCACTCCTTTTGGTTGGCCGGGGGAAGAAATCTAAATAAAGCAGGCCCACATGGCGTCCATCTTTCTCTTTAACTTCATAAACTTCAACTTCTGGATGATAAACGCTGATATCACTTCTTTTTTCAAATTTTAAACCGTAAAGCAGCTCGGCTAAGGTGAAAATCCCTTTCTTTACATTGTCAATAGAAAAATAAGGTCTGATCTCATTTTCATCCAAAGCATATTTTTTCTTGCGCAATTTTTCCGCATAAAACCACCAATCCCAGGGTTCGATCTTGATTCCGGCTCCTTCCTCATCGGCAATCTGCTGCATTTCGGCCAGTTCTTCCTTGGCCCGTTTGAGAGCATAATTCCAGAGTTGAAGCAGAAATTCTTCAACTTTTTCGGGCGTTTTGGCCATATTAACTTCAATCGCATAATGAGCAAAGGTGGGATAACCCAGCAGCTTTGCTCTCTCTGTTCTCAGCTTAATGATTTTCTTGATTATTTCCTTATTATCATATTCATTGTAATTATCTCCTCGCATAATATAAGCTGTGAACAGGCGCTTCCTGAGCTCTCGGTTTTTGGCGTACTGAAGGAAGGGAATCATGCTTGGAACCTGGGTGGTGAAAACCCATTTTCCTTCAAGGCCTAGCTTTTTGGCTGTTTCAGCGGCCATATCAATAACATTCTGGGGGAGGCCATCGAGATCCTTCTTGTTTTCGATGACCAATTTAAAACTGTTGGTTTCTTGAAGAACATTGTTTCCAAACTTGAGGGATAATAGAGAAAGCTCGCGATCTATTTGCCTCAATTTTTCTTTCTGGTCTCCTGGAAGAAGGGCTCCTTGGCGAACAAAATCCTGATAAATTTTTTCTACCAGAAAACGCTCTTGCTCTCCCAGCTTAAGTCTTTTTCTCTGTTCATAGACTGCTTTAATTCGGGTAAAAAGCTTCTCATTCAGATAAATATTGGATCGGTGCTGGGTTACCAGGGGAGAAATTTCTTCGGCAATCTTTTGAAGCTCAGTTGAGGTGTGGGCACTTTGCAGGGCGCTAAAAACAAGAGAAACCTTAGAAAGAAACTGGCCGCTGCGGTCAAAGGCTAAAATTGTATTCTCAAAGGTTGGGGGCTTAGGGTTGTTAACAATAGCGTCAATTTCAGCCTGATGGAGTTCGATGCCCCGCTTGATGGCTGGAAGAAAATGTTCATTTTTAATCCGGTCAAAAGGCGGGGTTTCAAAGGGAGTACCATAGGGCGCAAAAAAGGGATTGCTTTCTTCCTGAGAATCTCGATTAATGGAAGTGAAGCCAGAAAATAAAATCAGATTAAATAAGAATATATAAATAAGCCAATTTCCTTTTTTTAATACCGAAGAAAGCTCACTCATTTTTGTCTCCTTTTTAATTTTGACCTCATCTAGAAAATTAAATTATATTTAGTTTTACCAGGCTAAAGTCAAGTCAGCATCCACGATTTTTAGAGAAGCCCATGATCGAAATAAAATTTTAAGGAAATGTCACCACTTTCTAATGCACTTTCCTATGAAAAATTGACTTTCCCTCGTTTGGATAGCAAAGAAATTTCCGGAATGATGGTTAGAGAAGAAATTAACTCTTTATCGATTATTTGATACCTACAACCTGAAGACTCACGACATAATCTTCAATCTTAACCTTCCCTGACGAAATTTGATTATCTTCCTTAACTGTCTGGGCTGTGATATCACTAGCCATTAGCTCGATTGGAAAGGGGCTTTCTTTGATTATTCTAATATCATTGAAACCAGCTTGTTTTATTAATTTTATATAATTTGAGCACAGCTCCAGGAAAACAGCCAATATAAGCTCCGACTGATTCTTTAATGAAATTAAGCTATGGCTTCACAAGAACTAAGTCTGAAATTATGAATCTCTCGCCCGGTTTTAGGACCCTATAAATCTCCTTGAAAACCCTTTCTTATCAGGACAAAAATTATTAACAATTAGAAATAATAACCTCTATGGAATTATCAGCTACCGGTAAATTCTCAATTTCGCCCAGTTTGAACTCCCCATTGTTATAACCTTCTTTTTCATCTATTTTTCTTGCCCTGGCCACCAACGAAGGGTTCATATCGATACCAATAATTCAACCTCGAGGGCCAACTTTATTGGCGGCTAAAAAACAGTCCATCCCGCTACCTGAACCAAGATCAAGAACAATTTCTTCTTCCTGGAGGGAGCCTAGAGCCACAGGATTTCCACAGCCAAGACCAAGATAGGCTTTCTTGGGCCTTCGGCTAAGGTCCTCCTCTGTATAGCCTATTTTTTTGGCTAATTTCCTGACCAAGATTACTTTGCAAGGGTTGGAAGATGGACAGCAGGAAGTTCCTTCCTGAGCTATCCGGCTATAGCCAATCCTAACTATTTCCTTTATTTTTCCCTCTCTTTTATTTTAGCCTACTTCTAATATCATGAAAATTGGCAATTTGAAAAATTATAATTTTAGTTTGTTTAGGCATAAAATAATCTGTCTTCAAGCTTAAGGCAAAAGCCTAATATTTCGATAAAACTTTATTGAGTTTTATTGGCTTTTTGATTTATAATTATTTTAATAGTGCGCTTTAATTTTTTTTTAAATAAAAAGGATGAATAGATGATCAAATTATCAACAAAAGGTCGTTATGGCACCCGATTGATGCTCTATTTAGCCAAAGCTTATAGCCAAGGTAAAAAATCAGTCGTCCTTAAAGACGTCTCCCAAGAAGAAGGCATTTCTCTTCGCTACCTCGAACAGATTATTATCCCCCTTAAATTCGCTAATTTAGTTAAAAGCATTAGGGGGGCAGGAGGAGGTTATAGCCTTACTCGCAAGCCATCGGAAATTAAACTGATCGATATTCTGGAAGCGCTCGAAGGACCCTGTGCTCTTGTCGATTGCGTTATCGATAAAAATTTTTGCAACCGTTTACCCCGTTGTGCAACTTATGAAATCTGGAAAGAAGCTTCAATGGTGCTTGAAGATTATTTTTCGAAGGTAACTCTGCAAACTCTCCTTGATATCTGTGAGAAAAAAAACAAAGGCAAAAGAAAATTCAATTAAATCACCCTATCTTTTTTAAAACTTTTTTGCCCTAAGTTCATTGACTTCTCCTTAAGCCCTCTAATGGCCCTAATCGCTATTCGTGGCCTTTTAGGACAAAAAAAACTTGACAAATATAACTAAAATTCTATAAATTTTATATATTCGATATTAAATATAAACAAAATATTAAAAAATTATCTTGGAAAAAAAAGCCAGGCCAACCAAAAAAAATTTTCAAGGGTTAGAAAGATTATTCCTAAAGGAGGTTTCACTTGAAATCAAAAAGATATCCATTTCTTTTTAATTTTTTTTCTCCCTTAATAATAGGGACCTTTGTTCTCCTTATTCTTATCTTTTTTTTAGGAGCTAAGAAACCCTCAGAAAGGCCTCAACAATCCGAGAATTGCTCTGCCTGTCATGAAGATGTGGTCAAGGCTTTCAATCTCATTCCCCATAAAAAGGAAAATTGCGCTTCCTGCCATCAAGGAGCAGAAAAGCATGCGGAAGAAGGAACCAAGGAATCCATTTTTTCTTTTACCCCAGAAAAAAAGCCAGCTGAAAAAATAAAACCTTGTCTGGCTTGTCATCATGCCGAGGCCGGTCATTATTCTTCGAGCCCCCATGGCCGAAGCAATCTCGATTGCACAGCCTGTCATTCAATTCACTCCTTCCCAGAAAAATCGTCTAACTCTTTAAATCTATCGGATAAAGTTTGTGCCTCCTGTCATCAGGATGTTTTGGCCGAATTTAATCTGAACGAAAGACATCGTCTCCGCGAAGGCATTTTAGAATGTATCTCCTGTCATAATCCCCATGAACCTACCCAAAGACACCAATTAGGTGGCTTCAAGCAACAGGCGTGCTTACAATGTCATGCTGAGAAGGGCGGACCCTTTCTTTATGAACATGGAGCGTCAAGAATTGAAGGCTGTACAGCCTGTCATACCCCGCACGGCTCACCTAATCGGCATCTTCTGGCCCAGCAAAGTATCGCCGATCTATGCTTTAGCTGCCATGGAACGGCTCCAGCTTGGCACAGCCGCTTTACCTCTGCAGCCACCAATTGCACGAACTGTCATAGAGCCATCCATGGCTCGAACCTTAATCGCCTCTTTTTAAAATAGGAGGGACGAATGAAACGCTTAGCTTTAATAATTTTTGGACTGATTTTTTCTTTGGTTCCATCTTTTCTTTGTCTTCAGGCTCAAACTGCCTCTTCCTGGAAAGGTCTCTTTCTTTTTGGGTATCGTATTGTCGACACTTCTGGCGCCTATTCAAAATACAGGGAAGACATTAACCTGGAAAAGGGAGCCAGACTATTTAATTTTGCCTTAACTTATCAGCCCCAAGGAAATGGAGCAAAAATAATCGACCGCCTGGAGATAAATCTTCAAAACTTTGGCGGCGATCCCTTCGAAACTTTTAATCTGCAGGTCAATAAGATCGGTCGCTTTTCCTTCGAATATAACCGAAAAAAAGCCGCCTATTTTTATCAAGATCTTCACCAGGCTGCCGGTTCCCTCTATGATCCCCACTCATTTGATTTCGATCGACGAAGCGACAGTGGTTTATTTCGTTTAATCCTTTCCAGACAATTAAATCTGACTTTAGGCTATGAACGCTTTTCCCGTAAGGGTAAGAGCACTCCAACCCTTGATATAAATAGGGTTGAATTTGAAATGGAGAAGCCCCTGGAGGAAGACTCCAAGCTTGGATCTTTAACTCTCAATTTTCATACAAAACCCTTTTCTATTGTTCTTGAAGAAAAAATTCATGATTTCGAGACGACTAATTCTCTTTTTCTGCCGGGATATGCCGATGGTGGCCCCTTTTCCCCTTATCCTTCTTCTTTAAATTACTTCTATTTAAATCAACCCTACAGCTTTCGCTCCTATACTCATAGTTTGCGCTTTAACCTTCGTCCCTTTTCAAGCCTCCTTTTTTCTGGCTCAGCTCAATTGATCAACCTTGATATGGATCTTGATTATCAGGAAAGAGCAAGTGGTCTCGATTATTTAGGCTGGCAATTTGCCTATGAGCTAGAAGGCAAGGGTAAATACAGCCAGGATTGGCAGCTTTATGATCTCAATGCTTCTTACTTGCTCTTCAATCGTCTGGCCCTTATCGCCAATTTCCGTTATCAAAAGCTCGAACAGGAGGGGGAAATGGTCATGGAAGAGGAAAGGGAATCAGTCAATTTTGGCTATAATACCCTGGGTCTCGAAACAGGTATTCAAATTCTCTTTTCTTCCCGGCTTGATTTAACTTTGGGCTATCGCCGCGAGCAAAGAAATCTTGAAGAGTTGGAAACGGCCACCTATGAAGACAAAACCACCCACCAGGGCCTCTTCGGGCACCTACGTTTTGAACCCTCTAAAATTTTCCGTCTTTCCCTTGATTATCAGCGAGCCAATATAGAGGAACCTTTTACTCTTATTTCGCCAACTTTGGCCAATCGCTTTAAACTCGATTCCCAATTACGCTTGAAAAACTTCAGACTATCTGGCTCCTATTTAATTTATCGAAGCGAAAGCGAAGTTTTTGAAGACAAATGGGAATCCAGCCGCGATCAGGCCAGCCTTCGAGTTAGCTACCAAAGGGGTAAGATTATTCTTTCTGCCGGATCAGCCATAATTAATGGAGAACACAGAGCTGATAGATCAATTAAATATCGACCCTTCTGGACTGGACCAGCTGGTTCTTTCCCCTGGCCAATCCGCTATGAAGGTAAATCCACCCTGACTGATATTTCCTTTAGCTATCGTCCTAAACCTGAGATCAATGTGGAAGGATTAATTGGAAAATATACCAATAGAGGTTTCTGGCCCATTGATCGAATAATAGCTAAGTTCGGGGCTGAATATAATTTACCCCAGGGATGGCTTATTCGAGCTGTTTATAAACTCTGGGACTTCAAGGAAAAAAGCTCGGGCTTTAATGATTATAAAGCCAGCATTTTTGAGCTCTCCCTGGGAGCTCGCTGGGATTAAGCCCAAAATGATAGGTTTTCCAAATAGGGAGGGTTAAATGAAAAAGATAATTATAGTAATATCTTTGCTTTCGGTTTTTGCCCTTGTTCCCTTTCTTGTCCTTCAAAGCGACGAAGGACAGATAGATCTTCTTTCTAAAAAATCAAGAGCTGAAAAACTCTGGAAAATTTCCGGACATGCTGATAAAAATTCTACTGCCTTTAATTATTGGAACACAGCCTCTCCAGCAGAAATTCCGGCCGCCTGCGCTAAGTGCCATAGCACTCCCGGCTTTTTAGATTTTATTGGCGCCGATGGCTCAACGCCCAACAAAGTGGATAAAAATGCGCCTATTGGAACAACGGTTGAATGTACAGTCTGCCATATAGATGCCAATTTAGGCACCCTGCGGGAAAGACCCTCTGTTGTCTTTCCTTCTGGAGTTGAGGTCAAGGGACTTGGCCCTGAGGGATTGTGTATGGAATGCCATCAGGGAAGAAGTTCAACGGTAGCTGTTGATACTGCTATAGCTAATGTTGCTGCCCCCGATGATGATACTCCTAGCTCCGCTCTCAGTTTCCTGAATATTCACTATTATGCCGCCGCAGCTTCCCAGTTTGGAACAGTAGTTAAAGGCGGATATCAATACGCCGGAAAAACTTACGATGCTCGTTTTGTCCATATCCCTGGCTATAATGCTTGCATTACCTGCCATAATCCCCATTCCCTGGAAGTAGATATGAGGGCCTGCAATACCTGCCATACTGGTATTAAAGATCCTAAGGATATTCGCTACTGGGCTTCCCTAACAGATTATGATGGTGATGGCAATATTATCGAAGGAATTTATTACGAAATCGCCGATCTTCAGAATATTCTTTATGATTTAATCAAAAAATATGCTCGCGAAGTCGCCGGTCTGCCCATTGTTTATGACGAACATACTTATCCCTATTTCTTTATTGATAAAAATGATAATGGCCGACCAGATTCTGATGAGGTCACTTTTGCCAATAGATATAATGCCTTTACCCCGCGATTGCTCCGAGCGGCTTATAATTTCCAGGTAAGTAAAAAGGATCCTGCTGGGTTTGCCCACAATGGCAAATATCATCTTGAGCTCCTTTATGATTCCATTGAGGATTTAAACAGAAAATTAAATAATTATGTGGATATGGCCCGCTTCCATCGAACAGATGAAGGCCATTTTGATGGTTCCTCTGAAGCCTGGCGCCATTGGGATGTAGAGGGGGCTGTGCCTGCGACTTGTGCTAAATGTCATTCGGCTGAAGGCTTGCCTTATTTTCTGGCAAAAGGAACTGTAGATACAAGTCTGCCCATTTCTAATGGCCTACTCTGCACCACCTGCCACACGAGTCCCCCTCTATTAAGAAAAGTCGGACCAGTCACATTTCCTTCCGGTATAATTCAGGACCTAAGGGATGCCTCTAATCTTTGCCTCAATTGCCATCAGGGGCGGGCGGCAAAAACGACTGTCGATGCTGCTATAGGTGCTTCTCCAGGCCCCTATAGTTTTATTAATATTCACTATTATCCTTCGGCTGCGGTTTTCTTTGGCTCTGAAGTAAAGGGTGGTTATGAATTTCCCAATAAAGTTTATGCCACTCGCCGAATTTATCCCAACCACTTAGGGCGCTTTACGACCTGCGTCGAATGTCATATGGGAACAAAAAGTCCCAACCGAACTCAAACGGCCGAAGATATGATTTTCCATAATGTCCAATCACCTAACCGGAAAGATTGTGTTTTCTGTCATGGTCAGGACATATCTCAACCCAATCCTGGAGCTGATCCGACAAAGTTTAAGTTTTCAGGCATTAGGCCAGCGACAACGCCAGACTATGATGGTGATGGGAATAAAAGCGAGTCAATTAAGGCTGAAATTCAAGGGCTAGAAAGTGCCCTCTATGCTCAGATGAGAGCCTATTCGGCGTCCCGATTCGGCATACCCATTGTTTATAATGAAGCGGTTTATCCTTATTTCTTTAAAGATTTGAATAATAACGGCATCGCTGATCCCAATGAATCAACCATGGCTAATCGTTACTCCTTTGATGCCCCCTTGCTTAAAGCGGCCTATAATTTTCAATTGAGCAAAAAAGAGCCTCATGGTTATATCCATAATTCCCTCTATGTTGCTCAGCTACTCGTAGATTCCATTGAGCACCTTGGCGGAAATATTTCTCGCTACACCTGGCGCTAAAGGATGTAAGGCATGAATTAAACTTCATCTTCCTTGAGCAACGTAAAATAAAAGCGGGTCTGCTTTCGGCGATAAGAGGGAAAGATTATAAGTTAATTTTTATCGGAGAGTGGGCCTGGAGCTACTTTTTCTAATTTAGCCAAGACAAGGGGAAAGGATAAATCTTCATTTGCCTAAATTATTTTAGCTATTTAAGGAGATGGAGTTTAATTTTCCTCCCCTCAAAATATCAATTTAAGCCTATTACTTTCTTTGTAAAGCCCAGGCCTTAGTTTCCCCAGCCAGCTTAAAAATTTAAAAAGAAAAGAGCCATAGTAAACAAAATTTTTTAAAAAATCTAAAAGGCCTTGGAGCAAGGCTTTCACTTCCAATCTAAAAGCCTCTTTTCCCCTTCAAGCTTTTTTATATCGGTTATATCCTGGACAACTTCTATAGTTCCAAGATATTCTCCTTGGTCATCTCTCACCGGAAAGTAACGAATATAAATCATCCGGTTGCCTAAATTTAGCCAGAATTCAGCCAAATTACGCCTTCCCTCTTTAAAGGCTTTTAAAATCCGATCCACTAAATAAACACTCTTGGGAGGATGGCAGAGCTGAACGGGCCGGCCTAAAATGGATGGAGAGCGAGCAAAAATTTGATGATTCTTGGAGAAAAATTTGACTCGATCGTCCTGATCAATAAAACTTATTTCAAGGGGAAGGGCTTTAAAAATTTCACTGATTTCTCGTGCCGATAAATAGCCAAATTCAATTTCTATATCGCCCTCTTTTTTTGGAGATAACCTATCCGGCTCAAGTCGCTGTCCTCGCAAAGCCATCTGAACCTCGGCTGGAAGAGAAAGAATTTGTTCCGCCGAAATGGCTCCACTTATTTCATAGGGCTGTATGGGCCGCGATGAAGGTTGCCATTTTTCTTCCGGGGCCAATTTGTAATAGCCAAAAATTTTTTCCTGCTGTTTAATGGCTACCCATTCACCTTCGCTTAAAAGAGCGTAGACAGCAGGATAAAAAATGTTGTTCTCTCTGAAAACCATATCTATAAGCCCGGTGACCACTGATTCAACCCTTCTTTTAATTCTTTCAATAAACTCGGTCCAGCCTAATTCTGTTTCCTGGGAAAGAAGGCGAGCCAGGCCTCGGATGGCGTATCTATTCTCATCATGCTTCGTCCATAAAACTGTGGGAACGGCCGTTATGCCTCTTCTTTCTAAATAAGGGAAAAGGAGCATTTCTTCTCGGGCGTAGTGAGTTTGCCCAATCTCTTTTAACTCGTTGGCTAAATCCCTCAGAGAAATCAGCATCTCCTGCCTTTTCCCTTCCTCTTCTAATGAGGCCAAGGAATTAGCATAAAGGGAGAGTAATTCAGCATCTCGAGTAATTTGATCATTTTCCAGATAAAGGGTATGAAGGGGATGACCGGCCGGGATCAAGCTTAGATCGAGGCCGCCACTAATAGCTTGGCGAAAGAGCTCAACATGGATATCGCACATTTTAGCTATCTCTTTCGTCGATATTCCTTCTTTAACCAGCTCTTGCTCAATTAAAGGGATTTCCAATGGCGAAAGATTACTCAAAACCTCTTTAAATTGTTCCTTAAGCTCTTCAACCTTTTTTCCAGCGTGAATTTGTTTGAGGAGATCCTTCAATATTTCCTTTTTGGCCTCTTTATTATCTAAAATTTCAGACATAGTTCCTCCTTTTAATTTTTAATTCTTTACCTTTTTCTTTCCTTTAATTCTTTTAATTCTTCTAACAATTTTCTAAATTTTTCCTCCGAAAGACCTTCCAGCTTTTTGGCCTGGCCAAGATTAATGGTCTTGGCTAAGGTTTTTCGAAGAAAAGGATTCTTGATTGGGGTAAAGCCATAGCGGGCTAAAATTTCGATAGCCTCAGGATACCGACTGACGAGCTTACCCACGTTGGTCTTTTCATCTATGGCTAAATCTTCCTCTTCTTTTCTCTCTTCTATTTCTATTTCCCCACCATAAACTTTGAGGATATAATTTGGGCCGACGGGCTTAACCTCCATTTTTAAATCCGACTTTTTGAGCTGATGAACTACCTCTTCTTTATCTAAAATGAATTCGACTGACTCGCCTTCCTGAAGCCCCTTTATATTTTCAGCAATACTTTCTAATAGATCTGAAATTTCCATTCCCCTTAAATCAAGAATAGCTTTTTGCATTTTTCTCTTCCCTCGATTTAATTATCTAATTAAAAAGTTCTTTCAATAAAATTTTATCAGATAACTCTAGATTAATCTATTTTTTTTTTAATATAAAGTTCGACAGATCTGGAGAAAAAGAATTATTAAATTAATTCTAAAAAATTCTTTAACCTTTGATACTCTTCTTATTCTGATAATATTGCTTTAATCTAATTAATAAGATTTATTTAAGTTTCTCCTTGGAAGAGGGCAAATTGCAAATTTCACTTTGTCTACATATCGATATTTATTTTATAAGGCCGTCAATCCTTCTATCCAATCAAACTTTTTTAAGATCCTAAATATGTCTTGACGTCTTCTTGGATACTTGATAAAAAATAAAACTATAAAAAACTATAAAAATATAAAAATTAAAATTAGAAACATTTAAATTCGGGGTAAAAAGGAGTTTTATCGGTGAAAAAAATTTTTGAAAGATTGTCTTGTTTGGCTTTTATTTTTTGGGGAGTCATTTTTTTAATCCTCTCTTTTTCATCAGCTTTCTCTCAGAACTGTGTAGACTGCCATAAAACCAGAACCCCCCATATTGTTTCTGATTGGCTTCTGAGCCAGCATGGTCGAAATGATGTAAACTGCCAGGTTTGCCATGGCGAAGAACACAAAGGAAGTGACGATGTGGCTAAAGCCCGCATCCCCACTCCTGAAACTTGCGCCCTCTGTCATGAAGAAAAAGTCAATCAATTTAAAAAAGGCAAGCATGCCCTTGGCTGGGCGGCTATGAAGGCAATGCCCACAGCCCATTGGCAACCCATGGCTTTAATGGAAGGAATGAAAGGCTGCGGGGGCTGTCATAAAATCGGCCTAAAAACAGAAGCAGAAATAAAAGAGCTAAAAACCACCGGCCCAGGTTTTGGGATTGCTTCTTGCGATGCCTGTCATACTCGCCATCTATTTTCCGTAGCGGAGGCTCGACAGCCTCAAGCCTGTCAGACTTGTCACATGGGCTTCGATCATCCCCAGTGGGAAATGTATTCAGCTTCCAAACATGGAGTGCGCTTTTTGCTAAAACAAAATAAAGTTTTGCCCGAAAATGCAGCTGCCCCCACTTGTCAGACCTGCCATATGAGTGAGGGAAATCATGAAGTGAGGACAGCCTGGGGGTTTCTGGCTGTCCGATTACCCCTCCCTGAAGATAAATCCTGGGCTGATGATCGGGTAACTATCCTCAAGGGCCTTGGAGTCCTTGATCCCGAGGGCAAACCCACCGCTCGATTGGAAGTTGTTAAGGCAGCTGATTTGGCCCGCTTGACCCAAGAAGCCTGGCAAAAAGAAAGAGACAAAATGATCGCCATCTGCAACCGTTGCCATTCTGCCAATTTCGCTCGAGGTGAGCTCGAAAAGGGGGATAAGATTATAAGAGAAGCAGATAAATTAATGGCTGAAGCTATCAGAATTGTGGCCGGGTTATATAAAGATGGCTTACTGCCTAAGCCCAAAAATTATGCCTATCCTTTCCCGGATTTATTAACATTCCATGACGCCCCAACCGTCATTGAACAAAAGCTTTTTGTTATGTTCCTCGAACATCGGATGAGAACTTTCCAAGGAGCCTTCCATCACAACCCCGATTATTCCCTCTGGTATGGCTGGAGCGAAATGGTCCGATCTCTGGCTGAAATTAAGGCCCTGGCGGAAGAATACAGGGCAAAAAGTAGAAAATGAGAGCCTTCCTTAATCTTGCCTTTTATCTACAATTCCGATATAATTTATAGCCTTCATTATATTTAAGGTTTTTTAATGTCATCATTCATAAGATTATTTGCTTCGGTTAAAGCGGCCATCGTTTTAATAATCATTATTACCATTGCCTCCATTGTGGGGACTCTCATTCCTCAAGGTAGAAGCCCAGAGGAGTATTTACTTCGCTATGGACAATTAGCCCCTTTGTTTCAAAGACTCCAATTAACCAAACTTTATAGTTCATTCTGGTATCTGGCTCTCCTTTTTCTGTTCTCTCTTAATCTCATCATTTGCACTCTCCTTCGATTAAAGCCAAAAATCAAAAGGGTTTTTCGCCCTCACCTCGATTTCAAGCCCTCTGAACTTATGGCGCTTAAAAACAGCCAAAAGATAATCTTTAGTGTCCCCATGGAAAAGGTCTATGGCCAGTTAAGATCAATTCTCCATTCTTATCATTATCAGATAAAAGAAAAAAAAGGCGAATCCAGTTTAACCCTTCTCGGCCGGAAAAAAATGAGCGGCTATTTTGGCGCTGATGTGGTTCATTTGGCTATTCTTTTAATTCTCATCGGGGGGCTGACCAGTGGCCTTTTTAGTTTCCGTATGGATTTAGCTCTCCACAAGGGAGAGATGGCAACTATTCCCCACTCTGATTTTGCGGTCAGGCTTGATGCCTTTACCACTGAATATTATCCCAATGGCCAGGTAAAAGATTGGAAAAGCACTTTAACGGTCGTCGAGGAAGAAAAAGAAGTCCTGTCCAAAACGGTCGAAGTCAATCATCCATTAAAATACAAAAAATACCTTTTTTATCAAAGCGCCTATGGCTGGGACTGGGACAAAGCTGATTTAGAAATTGTTATCCGTTCAGCTGAGGCTCAAGGACAGGATAAGATCATAAGCGTAAAAAATGGAGAAAAGGTTACTTGCGACCCGAATCTGGAAATTCATGTTCATCGCTTTTTACCCGATTTCGTTCTTGACGAAAACAAAAGACCCTTTTCTCGATCGAATGAACCCAACAATCCGGCCGCATTCGTTGAAGTCACGCGAGAGGGAGAAAGGATTTTCAGCGGTTGGCTCTTTGCCCGTTTTCCCGATTTTGGCCAAATGCATCCAGGTAAAGACTCACCTTTATCTCTTGAACTAAGAAATTTTTCCGCCTCTGAATATTCAGTCATTCATGTTTCCCGAGATCCAGGGACAGGCTTTATTTGGGCTGGCTGCATTTTTATTATGTTAGGTTTAGCTTTGGCTTTTTATTGGACTCCCCGGGAAATCCGTTTTCTTTTACAGAGCGAAGCCGGTCGCACTGCCCTCCTCGTGGCGGGCATAGCCTCTAAAAATAAAGAAGCCTTAGAAAAAGAAATAGAAAAAATTATTTCTTCATTAAGGAAAAAGAAATGAAAGAATCCACCCTTTTCCCCTTAACTTTCCTTTTTTATCTTCTGGCTTCATTTTTTTATTTTTCCAGCCTCTTCACTCGAAAGGAAAAACTCAATCGAACTGGATCTGGCCTGGTAATCATTGGCTTTTTTATCCATAATCTGGCTTTGATCTTTCGGACTATTGAAAGTGGCCATGCTCCCTTTACCAACATGTATGAATCCCTCTCCTTTTTTGCCTGGTCCACAGTTTTAGCTATGCTGATTGCCGAAAAGGTTTTCCGTTTTTATCGCCTGAGTGCTTATTTGATGCTCTTGGTAATTGCTCTGATGGCTTTAGCCTCTTCACCTCTCATGCCCAAGGAAGCCACGCCTCTTGTTCCGGCTTTGCAAAGTTACTGGCTCTGGCTTCATGTTTCAGTTACCCTTCTTGGCGAGGCTTTTTTTGCTGTCGCTTTTATAGCCAGTATTCTTTACCTTGTTGCCTCCGCAAAAGAAAATAAAGGACAGAGTTTTTCCTCTTTAAGTTCAGAAAAGCTTGATTCCTTAAGCTATCGGGCTGTAGCCATTGGTTTCCCCCTATTTACTTTAGGTGGCCTTGTCTTTGGCATGGTTTGGGCTAATGTCGCCTGGGGAAGATATTGGGCTTGGGATCCCAAAGAAGTTTGGTCGCTCATTACCTGGTTCTTTTATGCGCTCTATCTTCATACCAGGATCGTTATGGGCTGGAAAGGAAAAAGGTCGGCCTGGATAGCGATCATTGGCTTTTTGGCGGCGCTTTTCACCTACTTCGGGGTTAATTATCTTCTTTCTGGCCTTCATAGCTATGCTTAAGAAAAGCAGCTTCGAACTAGAAAGAAAGAAAAAATTAATGAAACGAAGGAAATGGCGATGGTGGTTAGTCGGTGGAGCTATTTTTATTCTCCTTTTCGGAGTCGCTGCTGAATTTACGTCGCGGAGCAGCTTTTGCTCTGTCTGCCATTATATGAAACCCTTCTACGATAGCTGGAAACAATCCTCCCATGGACAGATTGAATGTCAGGTTTGTCATTATCCTCCAGGTCTAAGGTCAAAATTTAGAGCGAAGATTGAAGGCCTCCTTCAAGTCGGTCGCTACTGGACAAAGCTTTATCTTAAATCCAAACCCTGGGCTGAAATTCCTGATGAGGCCTGTTTGCGACCTGGATGCCACGATAAACGTTTTCTTGAAGGAAAGGTTAAATTTAAAACAGTCATTTTTGATCATAAAATTCATTTCGAGGATTTAAAGCGAGGAAAAAGACTTCGTTGCACCAGTTGCCATTCCCAGATTGTTCAGGGAGAACACATAACTGTTACTGAAAGCAGCTGCTTTATCTGTCATTTCAAACCCAGTGATCATTATCCCCGGATTGCTGATTGCCTCCATTGTCATAGCCAAGAAAATCTTCTGGCTAGTAAATCTAGGTATGACCATCAGGTAGCCCTTCAAAGTCATCTCCCCTGTGAGCGCTGTCATGTTCAGGTCTTCATGGGCGATGGGATAGTTCCCAAAGAAAATTGCTATAAATGCCATTTTGAAAGGGATCGGCTCGAGCGTTACGAGGAAACTGATCTGATGCATTCCACCCACATTACAGCCCATAAAATCGAGTGCAATCAATGCCATCTGGAAATTCAGCACAAAATAATCAAAGACATTGAGGTTATGGCTGATTGCCGCACCTGTCATCTCCATTTTCATGAGCCCCAGAAAATTCTTTACAGCGGCAAGGGTGGGAAGGGAATAGGTCATCCCTCGCCCTCCATTAAAATGGCCAAGGGACTTAGCTGTCAGGGGTGCCATGTTCTCCATGAAGAAGTCAGAAAAAGGGAAGTCCAAGGAGAAACCCTTAAGGCTTCAGGCGAAAGCTGCGAAACCTGCCATGGCCAAGGCTTTTCCCGTCTTCTCAACCAATGGAAAGAAGCTACAGCCAGAGAAATTTCGCAAGTTCGCCATATTCTTGCCCGGGCTCAAGGGGAATTAATAAGGGCTGCTTTACCTCAAAAAAGAGAAGCAGAGAAACTTCTTCAAGAGGCAGCTTTTAATTTGGAAGTGGTTGATAAAGGTAAAGCCGTTCACAATATTCATTACAGCCTTGAATTGCTCAAGGCCAGTCTTGCCCTTATCCAGAAAGCCATGGAAATTATTGGCTCAGATTATAAACCTCCTGAAATGATATTGGCCTCAGGTCGCATACCTTCTTCCTGTGCTAACTGTCATCAAGGAATTGAATCAATCAAGGTTAAATTCTTTAGTCTCCATTTTGATCATCAAAGCCATCTTGAGAAAACCTCTCTCCAGTGCGAAAGCTGTCACTCCTTAACTCCCAAACACGGCACTTTAATAGCCACTAAAAATTCCTGTGCTTCCTGTCATCATGAACGAACTGAGAGAGACTGCGCCACTTGCCATCAAGTTCAATTAACTGTCTATAAAGGAGGTGATTTCTATAATTTTAAGGTTAAGGCCGACTCGATGGCCGATGCTGGGGTAAATTGTCAGGATTGTCATCCTTTAGAAAAAGGCCGAATTAAACGATGGTCGGAAGCCAGTTGCTCTGATTGCCACGACAAAGATTATCTTGACCAATTTAAGGAAAAACAGAAAGAAATTCAGCTTAAGATAGAAAAGTTATCATTTCTTTTAGAGAAGATCAAAAAAAATTGGCTAGGAGAAAAAGAGAAAAAAGCTTTCGCTGATGATTTGAAACTTTTAACTGAATTAAAAAACGAAGGAAGTCTTGGCGCTCATAATCTCTCCTTTTATGAGACTTGGCTTTCTGAATGTTTGATCCGCTGGACTTCACATCTTGAGAAAAGGGAGAGGGAAAATCAATGAAAAGAAGGAAATTTTTTGATTTTCTTCTGGGAGGAGCTGCTCTGGGAACTTTTATTTCTCTATTTTATCCAGTTCTGCGTTACCTTATCCCACCGCCTTCTAAAGAGGAAGAGGTTCAAAGAACAAAGGCTGCCAGCGTGGGTGAACTTACGCCCAATACAGGAAAGATTTTTCGCTTCGGTTCCATTCCCGCTCTCCTTGTTTTCACTGCTGACGGAACTTATAAAGCCTTTTCAGCTATATGCACCCATTTAACCTGCACCGTTGGCTTCGATAGCCAGACGCAAACTATTCTCTGTCCCTGCCATAATGGTCGCTTTGATCTTGAAGGGCGGGTCATTTCAGGGCCACCCCCTCGGCCGCTCGACCCCCTTGAAGTTGAAATTTCCGGCGAAGAAATTTTTGTATACAGGAAAAGGGGATAAAACTAATCTCATAGAGCTTTCTGGAGGAAAAAAGGAAAAAGAAGAAAAATAAATCTTAAGAAGAGATGAATCAGCGGAGGGTTGATTAAAGGAAGGAACAAAAAAGATCAGGAAAGGAGGGGAAAAAAACCAGATTTGGAGGATTAAGGTTGAAGCCATGGGGAAATCAAAATCTTTTGAGGAATAACAAGCAGGAAACATCAGAATTATCTCTGCGGCCAAAAAAGGGTCAGAAATTCCTCCTCTACTTGGCCGAAAGATTCAGCTGGCAAGCCATTGTTGACCTGGCCAAGAAAAAAACGGTACCTGAGCATCCCTATTCTTTCTGGACTTATTTTGGGGGTCTTTGCCTCTTCCTTTTTGTTATTCAGGTCATAACCGGCCTTCTTTTACTCTTGTATTATGTTCCCTCCATTGATAGAGCCCATGAAAGCATCATCTATATCATGGGCCAAGTAAAGTTTGGCTGGTTGATTCGCTCGGTTCATAGCTGGACGGCTAACATTCTTATTGGCGTCATCTTTGTTCATATGTTCAGCACCTTTCTTCTGAAAGCCTATCGCCCTCCCAGGGAAATAACTTGGATAACTGGTTTCTTTCTTCTCCTGATTTTTATGGCTTTTGGTTTTAGCGGGTATCTTCTCCCATGGAATGAACTTTCCTTTTTCGCTACTCGGGTGGGCACGGATATTCTGGGCCAGATACCCCTAATCGGCCGCGCTCTTAAATCCTTCGTTCTGGGCGGACAAGAAATTTCGGGAGCCACCCTTTCTCGCTTTTATTGGTTCCACATAGCTGTCCTTCCTTGCCTGGCTTTCCTTTTCTTGGGAATTCACCTCTATCTTATTCAGGTTCAAGGAATAAGTCGGCCCATAGGAGTCAAGCCGGAAAAAATAAGGGAAATTCCCTTCTTTCCTGATTTCTTTCTCCGTGATGCCGTTATCTGGTCCCTTGTGTTGGCTCTCATCGGTGTTCTCTGCGTCTTTTTCCCTTGGGAAATTGGGAAAAAAGCCGATCCCTTCGCCCCGACGCCCCTGGGCATCCGTCCTGAATGGTATTTCACCTTTATGTTTACAACCCTTAAGCTCGTGCCCAGCCATATTCTCGGCCTTGAAGGGGAAAAAATTATTCTTTTAATTTTCGCTTTAGGTGGATTATTTTGGATGTTGGTTCCCTTCTGGGATCGAAAGGCCTATCGAGACCAAAATAATCCAGTGACAACAGCAATTGGAGTGGCCGTGATTCTTTATATTTCAATAATGACTTTAATAACTTATCTCTTTCCTCGGTTATAAGCCATGAAAAGAAATTTAAACCAAACTTTAGGGCTAATCCTTTGTTTCTTTATTTCAATCAATTGGCTTTTCAGCCAGACAAAGAAAAATACCTGTCTTGATTGTCATCTTCAGCTTGAAGAAAAATTGGCCTCGCCAGCTCAAGCATTTAAGATCGATATTCATGCTAATTATGGCTTTGATTGCTCCGCATGTCATGGCGGCAATTCTGAAAAAGAAGAACTGGAAGAGGCTAAAGATAAAAGCTTTAAAGGAATCCCATCGCGCCAGGATATTCCTAAATTATGTGCCAGCTGTCATTCTGACCCCAACATTATGCGTAGATATAATCCCAACATAAGGGTTGACCAATTTGATCTTTATCTCACGAGTCATCATGGTCGGGCCTGGACCAAAGGAGATACCAAGGTGGCCCTTTGCACCGATTGCCATGGAGCCCATGGGATTCAATCGGCTAGCATGCCCCAATCTCTTACCTTTGCTTGGAATATTGCTGCCACCTGCGGCCGATGCCATTCAGATAATAATTTGATGAAAAATTATGGCTTGCCAGGCCAGCAGGAAGAGGACTTTCGGGCCTCAGTTCATGCTCAAGCTCTCTATGAAAAAAAGGACTTATCAGCACCCACTTGCAATGATTGCCATGGGAATCATGGGGCCACACCTCCCGAAGTTGCCTCTGTGGCCAATGTTTGCCGTCAGTGCCATCCCAGTCCAGCCTCCCTTTTTAGTCGCAGTCCCCATAAGGCAGCTTTCGATGAAGCAGGTATTGCTGAATGTCAGGCCTGCCACGGGCATCACCGGATTGAACCTCCTGATTATGAGCTTCTCCCTAAAGGGAAAAAAGACGTTTGCCTTCAATGTCATAATGAAAACTCCCGTTCTTATGAAGAAGGATCTAATTTAAGGGAAAAATTCATGGCTCTCGATGCCCAGCTTGAAAAGGTTTCATTCAAGATTGAAAAAATAGCTCAGCAGGGGATAGAAATAAGTGAAGCCCGATTTCTTAGCCAGCAAGCCCAGAGCGAATTTTTAGAGGCTCGTAATTTAATTCACAGCCTATCCTTGGCTGAAATAGAAAAGAAAATTAAAGAAAGCCAAGCGATAATAGAGAAATTAAGCACATTAATCACTGAAGCCGAAAGGGAAGCCCGCTTAAGAAAAACCGGTTTGATCGTGGCCACGCTGTTTCTTTTTCTTCTGGCTTTGGCTCTATGGCTAAAAGCTAGGCAGCTTCGCCGAAAGCGTCCTTAGTTCGGAACCATCACAGACCAAAAATCGAATAAAAGCCCTTCAGTAAAAACGAGACACCAAAAAATATTAATTCCCTCGAAAGCGAAATCTGAATTATTTAATAAAAGCTTATTCTTTCATCAGAATTAATAATTCCATTAGATAAAAATTATTAAAGGTCTTGTTTAATCTCCTAAATCTTTTAAATTCAAGTATCAAAAATAATTTATAAAGTAGAGATGAGATTTAAAATTATGGGCGACTCCTCCTAGGTTTTTTCAATCATTCAAATGAAGACTATTTCTATTTTTATTTTCCTATTATTTAAATAAAAAATATAGGATCATTGACACCAATTGATTATCTGTTTAAAATCTTTGTTTGGAGGCGATAAAATGAAAAAACTCATTATTTTCGGATTATTTGGTGGCATCATTTTAACTATTTTTCTCTTTTGTCAAAATTTTACTTACGTAGGGGCGGCCAAATGTGCCATCTGTCACCGCACTGAAAAACAGGGGCAACAATATCCTCTCTGGGAAAAATCAAAGCATTCCACTTCTTTTAATGCTCTCTCCTCACCTCAAGCAGCCATTTATGCCCAAGGGGCTGGCGTAACAAATCCAATGGAAAGCCCTCAATGCCTTAAGTGTCACGCTCCTCTATTTGATAAAGCGGCTGACCTAAAAAACGAGGGTGTAACCTGTGAAGTCTGCCACGGGCCCGGGAGCGAATATCGAAAACTCAACATCATGAAGGATCGCGAATTAGCTGTAAAAAATGGTTTAATTGTTTATCCCAATGAGGAAGCTGTGAAAAAACAGTGCCTCCTCTGTCATGCCCAGGCCCATGGTCAAACCTTTGACTTTGCCTCCTCCTGGGAAAAAATTAAGCATTCGATTCCAGGCAAATAAAGGGAAAATAATTTTGGGTTTTGAGCCTAAAAGGGTGTAACCAGAGCCCAAATTTTAATTTAAAAAGAATTTTTTAATTATTATGAATTTACTTTTTCAACTTTCAAGAAAAAAAAATTAATGCTAAGGCAAGGTAAATTTCTTTTTGTTGAAGGTAGATTAAATTGCTAAAAGAACAACAGGTAATTAGAGCCTTAACAAGGCTATCAGGATTTAGAAAATTTTTATTTATTGGCGCTCTTCCTTGTTTTCTATCCCTTTTTATAATTAATTCATCTCTATCTTCGAAAATCTCCCGGCCATATTTATCCACCGAAAACTGTCTACAATGTCACGGCCAAGAAGGTCCGTTACCATCGGCTTTAAAAATTGATGAAAAATCATTTTATTCTTCAGCCCATGCTTCTCTTGATTGCACTGATTGCCATGCCATAACCTTTTCCAAACAAGATCGGATCCCCCATGAAAAGAACATTCCGCCACCTGATTGCCTTTCTTCCTGTCATCAAGAACAACCTGAGGTCCCCGGGCGAGCCGGTCCCATAAGCTATAAAGATAGCGTTCATGGTCGAGCCTATTATGACCGGGGAGAAAAGGAAGTTGCTCGCTGTTGGGACTGTCACGGCAAGCATAATATTCTCCCTCAAAACCACCCTGAATCCACAGTCAATAAAGTGAATATCCCCCGGACTTGCTCGGTTTGTCATGAAAACATGGCCGTAGTGATTAAATATCATATCCATCGAGAAGCTCCCTATCAGGAATATCGTCAATCCGTCCATGGGCGGGCCCTCTTCAGCCTGGGAGCAACCACTTTCGCCGCTGTTTGTACTGATTGTCACGGGGTCCATAATATTCAGGGAGTCGGCGAACCTCATTTAATGGCCAAACTACCTACAACTTGTGGTCGCTGCCACGAACAAATTTACGAAAAATATAAAGAGAGCATTCATGGCAAGATGGCTTTGAAGGGTGATCCCAGCTCGCCGCTTTGCGTTGATTGCCACGGGGAACACAAAATTATCCCGCCCAGGGAAGCTGGATCCTCCACTTATTTTCAAAATATTCCCGCGACCTGTGCCACCTGTCATGCCCGGCCAGAAATTATGGAAAAATACGGGATTCCGGCCGATCGAATCTCCACTTTCATCGAAAGCCTCCATGGCATCGCCCTTGGTTATGGAGTCAAAGGAGCGGCTACCTGTGTGAGCTGCCATGGAGCTCATGATATTCTTCCCCCTTCTGATCCAAGAAGCTCAGTACATCCAGCCAATGTCGCCAGCACTTGCAGTCAAAATGGCTGTCATCCAGGCATGCCCGAAACAGTCGCTCGAACCAAAATCCATGTGGGTCCATCATCGAGGTACTCAAAGACCATTTATTATTTAGAAAAATTTTTAATTGTTTTAGTGATCATCACCGTAGTTATCACAATAATTTGGTTCATTCCAGGATTTATCCGTCGGGGCCTCGTTATCTTTAGGAAAAGGAGATGAAGATAAGGACTATTTCTTTAATCCTAAGGTACATCTCCATTATTTTTATATCTTTTCATTTTCTTCATATTTTTTCTATCCCCTCTTTTGGCCAAAGCGAAGAAGATTGTTTCGCCTGTCATAATGGAAACATTCGCGAGAAATTAAATTCATCTATCCACGGGGAAATTGGCCTGAGTTGCCTCGATTGCCATTCAGATCTTAGGGGGATAAAAGAATTCCCCCATCTGGAGAAACTTAAGCCCGTTGCCTGCGAAACCTGCCATAGTGAAGTTGTCAAGGAATGGGCCAAGAGCATTCACAGCCGCGCCCCTTCCATGGGCTTGGGCTTGGTTAAATGTTCTGATTGCCATGGAGATCACGACGTGAGATCTAAAAAAGACCCTGAATCAAAAGTCTATCCCCTTAATTTGCCTAAAACCTGCGAACGTTGCCATCTTGAGACAGTTAAAACTCCCCGGGGCTTTGATTTTATCCGCCAGTATGAAGGGAGCATTCACTTCCGAGCCTTAGAAAAAGCGGGATTAACTCTTTCTGCAAATTGTAGTCATTGTCATGGAAGCCATGATATTCTGCCCACTGAAGATCCTGAATCAAAAACTTCTCGGCGGAAGATAATTCATACCTGCGGTCAATGCCATGTGGGCATCGAGCGAGATTATCTTGAAGGAGTTCATGGCAAGGATTATATCAAAGGAATTAAAGATGTCCCCGTTTGTACGGATTGCCATCAAGAGCACAACATCCTGAGTCCCCTGGATAGTCGCTCTTCAGTTTACACGACTAAAGTCGCCGGGGTTTGCTCTCGGTGTCACGATGACCAGGCTATTGCTCGCCAATATGGCTTGCTTACCGGCCGATTCAAAACCTATGCTGAATCCTATCATGGCACTGCTTCGCGTTATGGAGATATCCGAGTTGCTAACTGTGCCAGCTGCCATGGTTACCATGACATTCGACCATCTTCTGACCCCAAATCTTCGATTCATCCCGCCAATATTCCCCAAACCTGCGGCCGTTGTCACCCTGGGGCCAGCCGCCGTTTTGCTGAGGGCAAAGTTCATCTTTTGCCCGATCAAGTGGAAACGCCTAAATATAAAACTTCCTATGTGGTTAAAAAAATATACATCATTTTAATAGCGACAATTATTTCCATTTTTGTTCTTTTTATCGCTGCCGATTTGGGTCATCGTTTATGGCGGAGAGAAAGCCATGGATAAGTCACCCTACATCGATGATGATGAAGTCTTTATTCGAATGAATCTGACTGAAAGAATCCAGCATTTCATTCTTATTATTACTTTTTTCACTTTGATTATTACGGGCCTACCCCTTTTCTTTTACGAATTTAAATTTTTTCGCTGGTTTATTCCCAGTGGCCGGATCTTTCTCATCCGGGGCCTTATTCATCGTGCGGCCGCCGTTTTGATGATTGGTAATTTAATCTGGCATCTTCTCTATACGGCTTTCCATCCCAGAGGACGGGAAAATTTCAAAGAAATGCTGCCTCGCTCGAAAGACTTCCGCGATGCCTTTGAGCAGTTTATGTATAATGTAGGAATTACCCGTTTCCTCTATCGACGCGGGATCGGACGGAAATTTTTCGATCGCCATCCTTACTGGCTTTTTGAAAAGCCTCCCCTTTATGGTCGCTATAACTTTATTGAGAAATTCGAATACTGGTCCTTAGGCTGGGGATCATTTATTATGATTTTTACCGGTTTTTTTATGTGGAATGTGGAGCTTTCATTAAGACTCTTTCCCCTATGGGTTCATGACATTTTCATCATAATCCATGGCTATGAAGCTATTCTGGCCTTTTTAGCCATTATTATCTGGCATATGTATAACGTTCATTTTAATCCAGAGAATTTCCCCATGAGTCGGGTCTGGCTTAACGGTAAAATCACGGGAAGGGAACTCAGGTTGCTTCATCCCTTAGAATATCAAAAGATAGCTGAAAAGCGCCGTCTCAAGGCTGAAACCAAACAAAACTCTCTAGGTAAAAATTGTGCCTGAAGCTTCTTTTTTTAAATTTTCCCTTATTTCCTTTGTTTGCCCTAGTGGTTTTTGTTGACAAAGGCAAAGAAATGCTTAAATCAAGGGCTTTTTTGTTCCTCCTGAATTAAAATAGGAAAGCCAAAATCAAAGATATCTTTTTAATCCGTTTTTAAGAGATCCCCAATAAAACAATATTTCTCTTCTGGCCTTTGAAGGCAATTCAGATCTTTCAGAGATAATCAGAATCCTCATCTTTTATTTAGAAGAATGTGACAATATTCTTTTAATCTAAAACATCCCATTTATTTCAAACTGGAAAAAAATGCTGGCCAGAAGGGGTCCTGTTGGGGAATAGCTAAGGGCTGAAGACGACCATCAAGCCTCTTAATAATTCTCTTGTTTTTATTAGGGATAACTTCCCCGATGATACTGGCCGCAATTCCCTTTTTTTGGAGAGCCCTAACTACTCGGCCTGAGGCTTCAGGTTTAACCGTAATAAGCAGCGACCCCTCTGCAATTGCGGCGACAGGATCTATTTGAAAGGCTTCGCAGACCATCTTGACTTCTTCAGGATAGATAAAAGCCTTTTCCTCTACGACCATTCCAACCCTTGAGGCAGCGGCTATTTCAAATAGGCCGCCTATAACTCCACCTTCGGTAGCATCATGCATAGCGGTGACTCCTCCAGCCGCCATGGCCGTCAAGGCGTCGACAACCACAGTCATTTGTCGACATAAGGCTTGGGCTTTTCGAACTAAATCCTCAGGATATTTAGCTAATAATTCTTTTTCTCGAAGTACAGACAATATTCCAGCCGTTTCAATCGCCGGTCCCTTAGTCAAAATTATTTCATCTCCTGGCCTGGCTCCAGCGGGTGTCACATAAGAATCCTTGTCCACGATGGAAAAGACGGTAATTCCACCAATAGTAGGAGAAGCAAATCCTGGATAATAGCCTGTATGTCCACCGACAATTGTTAACCCCAGCTCCAAAGCAGTACGATGGATGGAATTCACTATAATTTGGAAGGCCTGATCTGATGTCTCTGGTGGCATCAACAGCGTGTAGGTAAAATATTTGGGTTTTACTCCCATTACAGCCACATCGCTGGCCCCAATATGAACAGCATACCAACCGAACATCTCTAAAGGCTGACCTGGAATTGAAAAAATTGGATCTTCAGCTATAACCAGAACTTGTTTCTGATTTATTTTAATAACAGCCGCATCTACTCCAGTTAGAGGAGGAACGATAACACTTTGATTTTTTCTCCCCAGGCGCCGACGAATAAATTTTTCAAAAATCTCCAAATCAATTTTACCAATTTTCCCGATAGACATAATTTTTCTCTGATCTTATATATTCTATAGGAATTATATATAATCGATTAGACTTAAATTTTCAAGGCAGATTTAGTTCAATAGTTGATCAATCTGTTCTTTTAAAAAATTAAAATCTCATTCTTCGTCAAGTTTTAAAATAATCAATCTTTTCTTATGATCAACGAAAAACCTGGGACTTTATTTTATAATAATCTGGCCTGTTTTAATTAAACACCGAAGGGGCTAAGATAGAAAATAAAAACTGATTTAAAGGCTTTTTTGATAAACTCGAAAAATCTTATAGATGACGCCGCCCATTTTTTCCATTTCCGCTCTAACTAGATAATTTGTTTCCATTTCATGATGGGTGTCAATGATTTCAAAACCAGCCTCCCAAGCGGATTGGAGCATTCGCACTCCCATAAGAACATCGAGGCCCATGCCTCGATATTTTTCTTTAATCGCTCCCAGCAAAAGATCAAGCTGTTTCGATCGACGGGCGGCTCGCAAAATATGAATAAAACCGAAAGGCCATAATCGCCCCCGGGCCTTCTGAATGCCCTCAGTCATATCAGGGATGCCAACAATAAAAGCCACCGGCTCTTCTCCCTTTAAAACCACCTTGACAAAGCGGGGATCAATAACCGGCAGATAGCGCTTAGCCAGTTCATCCATTTCCACTTCATCCAGGGGTGCATAACCATAAATCTCGCCCGCAAGATAACACTCATTCATCAGAGAAAGAATTGGCCTGACCCAGGGTTTAAGCTCCTTTCTTTTTTTAAATTCCAAGATCTTAAAGCCACCTCTTTTAGTCACCCTCTCATATATTTTTTGATAAAAATCAGGTAGCTCCTTAGGAATAATTATTTTATAAACAAAATAATCTATATCCTTAATATACCCCGCTTCTTCCACCATTCGAGGCATCCATTCAAAGTTATAATAAGTGGCTATGGTCGCCCGATTTTCAAAACCCTGAATTAAAAAGCCTTCTGGATCCTGATCAGAAAACCCATAAGGGCCAACTATTTTGGTCATACCCTTATTTCGAGCCCAGCTCTCTACATGGTCAAGGAGAGCCTTTACAACTTCTCGATCTTCATAGGCTTCGAGGTAACCAAAACGAGCTGTTTTTTCCTGACGATATTCATTATAACGGTGGTTAATTATGCCCATAATTCGGCCCACCGGCTCCGAATTTCTCCAAGCTAAAAGCATAATCGTATCACAATAAGAAAAGGCACGATTTTTTTGAGGATCAAAATATTTTTTCTCATCCGCCCAGATGGGGGGAACCCAGTTTTTATGACCTCGATGAATTTTTTCGGGAAGAAAAATAAAGATTTTCCGATCTTTCTTACTGGAAACTTCCCTTATTTCCAAGGACATCATTCGCTCCAAAAATAAATTTTTTTATTTTATTTCATAAGAAATTAGAAGATTCAAGTAGGAAAAGGGTTGTTTTAAGAAATCAAGATTATTTTAGGAATGACTTAATTTGAAAATAAATAAAAAGCCTTAAAAAATTTAGTTAAAATTGACAAATATTTTTAAAATGGCATAATGTTTTATTTCTTATTTCATCTGAAATGGCCAAAAAGAAGACATTTCCGCGCGGTGTTCATCCAGAAGAAAACAAAGAATTTACTTCCCATAAGCCTTTGGAAGTTATGCCTTCTCCCGAAAAAGTTTTTATTCCCCTTCTTCAGCATTTTGGAGCGCCGGCGATTCCTTTAGTCAAAAAGGGGGACGAAGTTCTTTTAGGCCAGAAAATAGGTGAAGGCAAAGCCGTTTTTTCTGCCCATGTCCATTCCAGTGTTTCCGGGACTGTGGCCGCAGTTGAAGATATTATTCATCCTAATGGCTATCCTGTCCTCGCCGTCGTCATCAATAATGATGGTCAGGACCGTCCCAGTCCAGAAATAAAGCCCTGTTCTAATCCTCTGACCTTGACAGCTGAAGAAATAAGGCAGAAGGTAAGAGAAGCCGGCATTGTTGGCCTCGGCGGAGCTGCCTTCCCCACAGCCGTCAAACTCTCACCGCCCAAGGATAAACCTATTGACACCCTTATAATCAATGGCTGCGAATGCGAGCCCTACTTGACAGCTGATCATCGCCTCATGCTTGAATTCCCGGAGGAAATTGTTAGGGGAGCCGAGTTAGCCCGCCGAGCTGTCGGGGCTAATCGCATCATCTTTGGAATTGAAGATAATAAGCCCGATGCTGCTCAATCGCTCGAGCGGCACCTTAATGGCTTTCCAGCAGAAATTGTCCTTCTTAAAACAAAATATCCTCAAGGTGCAGAAAAAAATCTGATTTATGCCCTTTTGCATCGAGAAGTGCCCCGAGGGGGTTTACCCTTTGATGTGGGAGTTCTTGTTCAAAATGTTGGCACCGCTAAAGCTATTTGGGAAGCCTGCGCTCTAGGAAAACCCTTAATAGAACGGGCTATCACCGTTACCGGACCGATGATTAGGGAGCCAAAAAATCTTTTAGTGCGCATTGGTACTCCCTTAGCCAACATAATCGCCTATTGTGGTGGCCTGGTTGATCATGCCCGTCTTATTATCCTCGGCGGGCCAATGATGGGTTTAGCTCAAAGTTTACTGGATGTTCCTATTATTAAGGGGTCATCTGGGCTTGTCGCTCTAAAAGAGGCTTATCTTGAAGGAGAATTTCCCTGCATTCGCTGCAGTCGTTGCGTTGATCACTGCCCCATGGGACTTGTTCCCACTCAAATCGTCAAATTCATTCAATTTGAAAAATGGCCTGAAGCCGAATCATGGGGAGCTCTTGACTGTGTTGAATGCGGCTGTTGCCAATATATTTGTCCATCAAAAATTAGACTTGTCCACTGGATTAGACTAGGTAAGAATTATTTAATTAAGCTTAAACGCAAGAAGAGTCCTTCATGAAAGACGATTTAAAAGATAAGGCTAAGTCAAGGGAACTTTCTTTAATCATCGAATCCTCACCTCATATCAGGGATAAGGATACAACACCTAAAATAATGTACCGAGTCATTATTAGTCTAATGCCAGCTGTAGCCACTTCATTCTATTTCTTTCGCTGGCGGGCTATTCTTTTGATCCTTATCTCAACCGCCTCGGCTATGATTACTGAAGTTCTCTGCTTAATGGCTCGACGAAGGACACTAAAAACAGTTCTTGATGGTTCGGCTGCTATAACTGGCCTTCTGCTGGCTCTTACCCTGCCACCTTCTCTTCCCCCTGCGATGGCCGCAATTGGCGCTTCCGTAGCTATTAGCCTGGGCAAACAGGTTTATGGTGGTCTCGGTCATAACATCTTTAATCCAGCCCTTGTCGGAAGGGCCTTTCTTCAGGCCGCCTTTCCAGTTGCCATGACCACCTGGATTCCGCCTGTAACATTAAAAGTCGATGTGGCTACCTATGCCACTCCTCTGGGCAATCTAAAATTTCAAAACGCTATCGCCCTCGGAACTTTGACTCCCCTAAAGGACCTTTTTTGGGGCAACGTGGGAGGCTGTATTGGGGAAACGTCAGCGGCTGCGCTTCTTATCGGGGCCATCTATCTCATTCTCAAAAAAACCATTGATTGGAGAATTCCAGCCGGAATTATTCTCTCCTTAAGTGCTTTCACCACCGTTTTTTGGCTGATCAACCCTGATCGTTATGCGCCTCCCCTTTTTCATCTTTTCGCCGGGGGCCTTATCATCGGCGCCTTTTTCATGGCCACTGACATGGTCACCTCGCCTATAACTCGAGCTGGCATTTGGCTTTATGCCTGCGGCATCGGTTTGATAATTGGAGTTATCAGGCTTTTTGGTGGGCTACCTGAGGGCGTTATGTATTCTATTCTTCTTATGAACACTTTTGTCCCCCTCTTTAATCATTATCTGAGGCCGCGCATCTTGGGTGAAAGGAGGCCTAAAAAATGAATTTGGCTACCCGAATGATTGTTACTCTTACCTCCATCGGCCTTATCTCAGGTAGCTTTCTGGCCATTGTCGGGCAGGTAACAAAGGAACGTATTATTTTCAATAAAAAGCATGAAATTGAAATGGCTGCACTTAAAGTTGTTCCAGGAGCCAGCAATGTTAAAATGATCTATGAAGAACGGGACTTCGCTATTTTTGAAGACAGGGATGAAACTGGCAATTTAATTGGCTACGCCCTTCAAGCTGCTGGCACTGGTTTTCAAGATAAAATTTCCTTAGGGGTTGGCGTCAGCCCTGACTTAAACACAGTTTTGAGCCTAATAATTATTGACCAAAAAGAAACGCCAGGACTCGGCGCCAAAATTACCGATGAAATTTCTTTTTTGCAGTACTGGAAGAATCGGGATTGCTCGAAAAGCCTGATTCTCCGCAAACCTCCTGTGGACAATCCAAATTCTCTTGCACCCAATGAGGTTAATGCCATTACTGGGGCTACCATTTCCTCTCAAGCTGTTTTAAATATAGTTAATGAGGCTATAAAGAAAGCGAGGCAATTGCAGGCTGAAGGCAAATTATCAGAGAGGCATTAATTATGGCCGAAAAAACGAGGAAGCAGGAATTCTTTAAAGGCCTTTGGGGAGAAAATCCTATTACCCGGCAGCTTCTCGGTCTCTGTTCGGTTCTGGCTGTAAGTAACGCTGTCATCAATGGGCTGGCTATGGGGCTGGCAGTAACCTTTGTTTTAATTTTTAGCTCCTTAATCGTTTCTCTTATTAGAAAAATAGTCCCCAACCAGGTCCGAATTGCCTCCTTTATAGTTATTATTGCCACCTTTGTTACTATTGCCGACCGCACTCTTGCAGCCTATTTCCCTCATCTTTCTAAGGCCATGGGTCCTTACGTTCCTTTGATCGTGGTTAACTGCATCATTCTTGGCCGGGCTGAGGCTTTTGCTTCAAAAAATAAGGTTAGCCGATCAGTTATCGATGCTCTAGGAATGAGTGGCGGTTATTTCTTAACAATTCTTCTTATGGGTTTGATCAGAGAACTTCTGGGTAACCGGACAATTCTTGGCTACCCTATCTTAGGCAAATGGTTTTCCCCTTGGGTGGTGATGCTTCTTCCGCCTGGCGCTTTTATTATGCTCGGTTTGATTATTGCTATTTCTAATGTTATCGACTTCAAAATCAAAGAAAGGCAGAAACGGGTATGAATTTGTTGGTTATTTTCATTTCAGCTGTTTTAATAAATAATTTTGTTTTCTATTATTTCCTTGGTCTCTGTCCCTATCTCGGTGTCAGCCGCAAATTGGGCCCATCCATTTCGATGGGTATGGCTGTCACCTTTGTCCTGAGTTTGACCGCAGTTGCTTCCTGGATTATTAACCACTGGATTCTTCTTCCCTATGGATTAGATTATCTGCAAATTGTTTCCTTCATCCTGGTCATTGCGGCTTTGGTTCAGCTTGTGGAGATGTTTATTCGTAAAGTCAGTCCCCCTCTTTATCAGGCAATGGGAATTTATCTTCCCCTGATTACCACTAACTGTGTCATTATGGGGCTAGCCCTTCTAGCAGCTCTAAAAAATTATAATTTCATCGAAACAGTAGTTTTTGGCGTTTCTGCGGGGATTGGCTTTACTTTAGCTATTGTGCTTATGGCTGCCATAAGAGAACAACTCGACCTCGCCGATGTTCCCCGGCCGCTTCGGGGAGCCGGGATTGCTTTAATTACTGCCGGAATTATTTCACTGGCCTTTATGGGGTTTTCAGGAATAATTAAATGAATATTTTAATTCCAATAATCACCATGGCAACAATTGCCTTTATCCTATCGGCTGGACTCTTTTTTGCTTATCGAAAACTTCGGGTTGAGGTCGACCCGCGCTTGCAGGAAATAGCTGAGGCTCTTCCGCAGGCCAATTGCGGTGCCTGTGGTTTTGCTGGCTGTCAGGCTTTGGCCGAGGCCCTTCTGGCCGGAAAAGCTGAAACCAATGCCTGTCCTGTGGGCGGAAATGAAGTTGCCCAGCGTCTGGCCACCATTCTTGGAGTCGAAAGCGCAATGGTAACTAAAAAAGTGGCCAGGCTTCATTGTCGAGGCACCCATGAAGCGGCTCCATCAAAAAGCCAATATTTTGGCGTAGGCACCTGTTTGGCAGCTCATCTCATTGGCGGTTACAAATTTTGTACTTATGGTTGCCTACATCTCGGCGATTGCGTCCGTTCCTGCCCTTTTGATGCTATGCGCTTGGGTGATGATGGACTTCCAGTTATCGATGAGCAGAAATGCACCGGATGTGGCAAATGCGTCGATGCCTGCCCAAGGAATCTACTTGAGCTTCATCCGATCGAGAGGAATATTTTTGTCTTCTGTCGATCGAAAGACAGGCCCGCTGTAGCCCGCAAAGTCTGTAAGAATGCCTGCATTGCCTGCAATATTTGCGTGCGAGCCTGCCCTGAAGCTATAATAATGGAAGACAATTTGGCCAGAATAGTTGATTGGAAAAAAATTCCAGCTGAAAAATTACCAGCTATAGAAAAATGTCCGACCGGAGCCATTGGTCGGTTGAAAAAAGAAAAAGAATTATTGGAAAAAAAAGAATTTAGAGCTGAAACATGAGAGACGAGGCTCTGGTAAAAAAAATTGAAGGGCCCTATGCCGAAGTTATTGTCGAGCCAAAAGAAGCTTGCCACAGCTGCGCTTCTCGGGCTTTGTGCTCAATTAGCGAATCAGGGTTGTCTCTTCTTCGCGTTCTCAATCCTCTTTCAGCCAAACCTGGTGACATCGTTGAAATTGAAATTCCTGAAGCTACTTACTCTCGCCAGCTAATTTTCATCTTTAGCCTGCTAATTCTTATATCCGTTTTCGGCGCTGCCCTCGGCACAATCCTTTCTTCCCGATCAGGACTTTCGGCCAGTCTCGCTGGAGCCTTAGGCTTTTTCGCCGGCGCTGGCTTAGCCTCGCTTATCATCTGGCTGATTTTTCGACGGCCAAAAAAAAGGGTCTTCCCTACAATTTGCGCCATCATAAAAAGCAATGGAGGTTTTTATGGATAGAAGAGATTTTATCAAAACCATAGTGACCACTTCTGTCATTTCCCCTTTTATCCTTAACCAGAAAATTGTTCAGCCTTCAACAGAACTTTTTTTAATCTCAGAAGAACCCCATGTCGATTTACCAATCCTGATAACCGAATTAAGCCGGTTAAATCTTTTCAGCGGTCAAAAATTCTTTATCGCTTCTTCCCATCCAAAGCAGCAAGAGATGGCTTTATTTTTAAAAAATCAAGGATTTGCGCTGGCGCCCGAAAAAAAAGCCGAAATATTCATAAAATTTGTCCATTTGTTGAATTCGGCCCGACCTTCTTTTACTTTGGTTCAGGAAGGTAAAATTCGCGATCTCCGCTCTTCCAGGCTTTTTTCTCTCTGGAAAAAAATGCAAGCAAGACCGGAAACTAAATCATTAACCATAGCTTCTATGACACCCTCTTTTGTTTATTTGCAGTCTGGGAAAGTTCTTGCTATCAGGATAGGCGGCAGAGTTATTGAAAGATTATCCCTAGATCAATCGATTCGCCGGATCATTAATACCGGTTTGGGACGGGTTATTCTCAGAATTGAAGGAGGTCAGGTTTTCGTTGAAGACTCTACCTGCCCCCATAAGATCTGCGTGGCTTCATCGCCAATAAAATTTGTTGGCGAAAGAATTATCTGTGCGCCCAATCATTTCTTGGTAGAAATTGAAGGTCGGAACTGGCTGGATGCCGTGATTGGCTAATTTCCTTTGAGGAAACAATCTTTTTTCTTTTCTTTCTTTCTCTTTTCTCTTCTTTTAACCTTTTTTCTCCATTGGAGTTGCCGGCCGACAGCCCGATGGTACGATACTTCTCTTCTTTTTTTTGATACGATTTGTGACCTCAAGATTTATGGCTCAAGAGATCAGTTTGCCCTGGCGGTTGACGAAGTTCGGAAGACCTTTGCCAGAGCTGAAAGATTTTTCTCTCCCCAAGCTAATGATTATCAGTCGCCCGAGGTTCGCGAGCTTTTTCGTAGGGCTAAAATAATTTATTTCGATTCAGAAGGAGCCTTCGATCTTACCGTCGGGCTTTTATCGGATATCTGGGGATTTCGCTCTAAAAGATATCGTGTCCCTGAAAAAGATGAGATAAAAAGAGCTCTAACTTATATCGGTATGGATAAGATACAAGAAAGAGGAGGCCAATTGATTGTTCCTAATGGGGTCATTTTAGATTGGGGGGCTATAGCCAAAGGATGGGCAATTGATCAGGCATTTCAGGCTTTAAAAAATATAGGAATAGATCGAGGCTTTATTAATGCTGGCGGAGATCTTATCTGTTGGGGTAAAAATCCAGATAATCAGGCCTGGCGCATAGGAATTAAACACCCCCGAGAATCGGGCTTTCTGGGCGTTTTGGAAATAGCCGATCTGGCAGTGGCAACCTCAGGTGACTATCAGCGTTATTTTGAAATTAAAGGAGTGAGATATCACCATATTTTCAATCCGAAAACTGGTTTCCCTGCCCGAGGTCGCCAAAGTGTGACAGTTATCGGCCCTCAAGCTACTATTTGTGATGCGTTGGCTACGGCTGTTTTTGTCCTCGATGATCCGGGCGAGCTTCTAAAAAAATATCCTGAATATGGAGCCATTATTGTCGATGATCATGGTTCCCTTATTTCGGCCGGCAAAAAATTTACCTTTATTCCATTAAAATAATTTTTTTAAGGCCTGTCTTTTTTGTCTTTATTTTAAAAGGCTAAAAAATTTTGATCGCTTGCTTTTTTTATTAAAATCATTTTTTTAAATTAATTTTATGTAGAAAATTAATTTTTTTATGGCTGGAATTAAAATTTCATGGGCATCAGCACATAAAGATAATGCTTGGCTTCATCATCTTCCGGAGTCATAAGAGCAGCACTATTTTCATCTTTAAGTTCAAACTTTATTCTTGGCGATTCAACGCTCACCAAAAAATCAAGTAAATACTGAGAATTAAATCCGATTTCTATATCATGCCCCTGATGCTCAATTTCAATTTCATCTCTAGCTTCCCCAATTTCTGGATTAGAAGAAAATAATCTTAGATTTTCTTTTTCAATTTCCAGTTTTATGGCCCTTGATCTTTCAGTCGAAAGTAATGCCACCCGTCTAATGGCATTAATAAATTCATCTCGGTTAATAGTAAGCACAATGGGATTATTTTTGGGAATAACCATTTCGAAATTGGGAAATTTAGTCTCAATTAGCCTGGAAATGATAATCCGATGGCCTGAACGGAAAAAGAGATTATTTTCATCTAAATCAAAATCTAATTGAGTATTATCGAGTTTTCTTATCTCAGCAAGTGTTTTTTTGGAGATTATAACTCTTATTTCTCCATCGTAAATAAGGTCTGGTATATCTTCTGTGGTATAGGCCAGCCTATGCCCATCGGTACTAACTAACTCTATTTTTTTATTTTTTACTATAAAAAGAGCTCCATTTAAGTAGTAACGTTGTTCCTGAGCAATCGCATAAAAAACCCGATCAATCATCTCTTTAAATTTTTCTAGAGGCAAGTTAATATTCTTTTCAAACTTAGCTTCAGGAATTGTGGGATAATCTTCTTTAGACATACATAGGACTTTAAAGTGAATTTTGCCACATTTTATTTCCATAACTAGATCGCCTTTTTCCACAAAAGAGACCATCTGTTCCTCAGGAAGAAGTTTAACTATATCAAAAATCCTCTTTCCAGAAATAGTCAAAGCTCCCTCATCTTCAACCTCAGCCTCAATTTTTGTTTTAAAACCAACCTCAAGGTCAGTTCCCGTCATTTCCAAGTTATTCCCCTTTGCCTCCATCAAGATATTCGCTAGAATGGGCATAGTAGTTCTTTTTTCTACTATTCCCTGGAGTAATTGTAGTTCTTCCAGTATCTTTTCCCTTGAAACTCTGAATTTCATTTTATCACCTTTTTTATTTCTTATTTTTTACTTTTTTCTTATAGAGCTTAAAAGATAATAATAATAAAATCAATGCCCTCTGTGAAAATTCTTTCTATCATATTGGTATTTCTATTGAAGCCTTAAAATCAAGCTGTTGATTTCTTTGTTGAATTCAGGATTACGTTGCCTCAATTTTTCTATTTTTCTGATACTATGAAGTACGGTTGTATGATGTTTTCCACCCATTTTCCTGCCGATTTCGGGCAAACTTAGTTTGGCTACTTCCTTGGCTAGATACATGGCTATTTGACGGGGAAAAGCCACTTTAGGAGAATTATTCTTGGATTTAAGTTGACTGGGTTTAATTTTAAAGTGATTACACACAATATTAATTATTTTTTCCACAGTCACAGGCGTTGTTGTTGTATTTAAAATTCCTTTTAGAGCCTCTTGAGCTAATTCAAGATCAATCTTTTCACCTTTTAGGGAAGCATAGGCAATAACTCGTCTAAGATAACCCTCAAGTTCTCTAATGTTTGAGTGGACTTTATCGGCAATGAAAAGGGCTACGCTTTCTGGCAAATTTATCCCTTCAATTTCAGCCTTTTTTTGTAAGATAGCAATTCTAGTTTCTATATCAGGTGGTTTTAAATCGGCAATGAGTCCCCATTCAAAGCGGGACCTGAAACGCTCCTCCAAGTTAGGAATATCCTTAGGTGGACAATCAGAGGAAATAACAATTTGTTTCTGATTGTCATAAAGATGATTAAAGGTGTGGAAAAATTCTTCTTTAGTTCTTTCCCTGCCAGAAAGATAATGGATATCATCCATTAGGAGAATATCGACGCTACGGTATTTTTGACGAAATTCAAGGATTTTACCATATTGAAGGTGATTTATAAGATCGTTCATAAATTTTTCTGTGGTTACATATAGAATTTTTAGCTTTTGATGTTTTTTCAGGGCGTAATGCCCGATAGCATTCATTAAGTGTGTTTTTCCCAATCCAGCCCCTCCATAGATATAAAGCGGGTTATAAGCCTTAGCTGGATGTTGAGAGACAGCCAAAGCAGCGGCGTGGGCAAATTGATTACAGGAGCCAACAACAAAAGTTTCAAAGGTGTAATTAGGATTTAAATTAGGACTGAGCAGTGGACCACACTCAGTTTTTCTCTGTTCGGGTGAGCCCCGCATAAAGGGATTAGGAGTTTCATCAAAAATATATTTGACTTCAAAGATTTGGCCAAATAATTCCTTTGAGCATTCATTAATTAGTCCAGTATAGTGAAAGGAAAGCCAGTCCCGGAAATAAGCATTGGGAACTTTTACATAGAGACAATCTTTGTCCTGGCCGATATAAGAGGTTGGTTCAAACCATGTTTCAAAGGTATTGGCATCGATTCTTTCTTTAAGAGCTTCGAGAATTTGAAGCCAAAGGTTTGATTTAATTATTTCGTCCATAGTCTTTCCAACTTTTCCACAGATTTTTCCACAATTGTGGAAAAAGAAATGCTCACCATCATCCGTATCATCCGGGGATAAGCTTTTTGAATATAACATTGAAAAAGACTGATTTCAAGAGTTGGGTCAAATTTGCCCCTTTTTTAAGTTATTGAAAATAAATAAATAAAATGCTTCAAAAAAATTTTTAATTTTTCTTAAATAAAGGTCAAAAAATTTATTAGGCCAAAAAAAGATATTCAATAGAAATAATAGCTTATCTTATTGAAAGGAAGAATAAAGTTAGAAGTCAAAACCTATCCAGAGCTTGGTTTCAAAACGGCCGTAAGAAGAAAAATCAAGGGGCCGACGTAGAGAGGAAAATTCAAGCCGCTTGACGAATTCAAGGTGGATAGGTAAGCCCAGAAGGAAGAACTGAAAACCATAGCCATAGGAGCCAATAGCTTCAAATTCATGAATAATTGGCGAGAAATAATCGCCCTCGAAGCGATAAAATTTAGCCGGATAGCCTTTGACTTTCGATCGAGTGACGTCAAAGAAAAAAACACCCCTTAAAGGGCCAATCTGGCCTAAAATGGTTAAGGCCGCATTAATAAGAGGGAAACGAAGTTCAGCGTTCAAATACCAGCCCTCAGTGGCGATTAGATTATAAAAATTGGCTGATCTGACCTGGTTGTTGCCTCCATAATAAAATACCCAGGGGTCTCGACCACGGCTGGCAAAGCCTTCCCATCTCAGGGCTAAAACAATGTCTTCAGTTAAATAGAAATATTTTCTTATGTCCGCCTGAATCGTTGTATTAGAAAAAAAAGAAGAAGAAACAGGTAGAGCCTGATTTATGGTGAAACGATAGGTATACCCGCTAGCCGGGCCATAATATTTAAAAAAGGTGGTTTCACCGATAAGGGAGAGAGAGGCCTGAAGGATGTTTCCATTCCAGAAAAGGCCATAAGCGCCAGGACTGAAAAAACGGAGAGTGAAAGGATCGAGATAATTTTCCTCATAATGATAGGCTCCAAGGCTGAATTCTAAGCGATGATAGCGATTAAGGGGGTAATAACCGGCGAATTCGGCTGCAGTAATTTGTCTAGTAGCCATGGCGTCCTGGTAGGTGAGATAATCATAATAATAGAGTGTGGGATCGAGATAATCATAGGGGGTATAATAATATTCAGTAAGATCATAAGCCATGGTCAGGAATTGAAGTCTTCTTTTTTGATTTAAATAGCCGATGAAATAGGAACGGAAACTTCTGACCTGGGTAGCCATAAACAGAAAGGTGTGGTCGGCCAGCATATCGGAAAGAGTAATTACAGATCCCCCGTAAACTGAACCATCAGTGGAAACAGCGGCATCGATGGGTGGCCTTTCGGTTAAAAAGAGCTTGTCAAGACCTTGATAAGGCTTAATTTTTGTGGGGTCTATGGTGACCTTTATTTCCATCTCTTTTTGGGCTAAATCCTCTTGACCATAAAATGAAAGGAAAGTCAGATTGTTAGCGGCATCGTTATCCTTTGAATTTTGCTTCTCTTTAATTATCTCAGTTGTTGTTAAATCAAACTCTGATTTAAATAGCTGGAAAGAGCCTTTATTAAAAGAGGCAAAAACAATTTTTTTGGGATCGCTTCGGATCGGGCAGGGGAAAAAATTGCCCGTGCGCACATCGGTCAAGCGGTTTATAGTTGAATTTTTTAAATCATAGACATATAGGTTATAGGCCTCCCTTTCATCGCCGGAAAAATAAATTTTCTGTCCATCAGGGGAAAAGACCGGGGTAATAGCGTTCCATTGTCCTGAAGTCAGACGGCGGCGCTGATTCAAATCGTTTCTCGGGGCGATGACAATATGGTCATAGCCATCTTCCCGGACGGTAAAAGCCAGCCATTGACCATCGGGAGAAAGGGATGGGGCTTTTTCAAATATTGAATCTTGAGTGAGATTAGCAATTTCTCCTGTTTTAAGATCAATTTGGAAAATATCCCGGTGGCCTCGCTCGAAAGCCGTAAATAACAATTTATCACCATCGGGGTCAAAGCAAGGAGCAGTGGGCTGATCATAGGGTATAGCAAATTTTTTTAAGGTCTTTCCTTTGAAGGCATCAATGATGAAAAGGGAATAACGCCGGCCATGGCGGCCAAAAAAGGCAATACGGTCACCTTCAGGTGACCAGGCAAGGCCCGGTCCAGAAGAGGGATCAACTTCGAACCGAATATATTCATAGCGGCTTGTATAACCCTTAGTGATATTCTTGATGACCCGGCCGTCTTTCGTGGAAATAAGAACGATATCGATATCTTCATCTTTGGCATTGTAAGTGATTGTAGCGGCAATGTCACCGGAGGGAGAAAGGGTATGGCTAAAAGCAAAATAATAGGGATTCATGGGAAATTCAGGGCCGAGAGTAATGCTATAGTCTTCTGGATTTTCTCTGAGGAGAAAGGGCCTCGCCTTTTCTCGGAGGTAGCGCTTAAAGGCCTGATTGAATTCCTTGGTTTTAAGATTAAAACTTCGTTTGATAAAGTCAGGCCGGCTCAACGGGATTGCGGGCAAATTGCGCAGGCTTGACCAGAATTCGCGGATGGCATTTTGGCCAAACCGATCCACTATAAATTCATAAAGAGCATGGCCAAAATCGTAGGCTGGATCGCGAGGCAGGGGGTAGCGTAAAATAAATTCGCCATCTTCTCTTAATTCAGGCATGCGGTCATTGAGGACAGCATCGCGGACAATCAGAGAAGACCATGGTGACCACCGGCCGGTAAGATATTCGCTCAATCCCTCAAAAACCCATAAAGGTGGCTGGACAACTGAATAAATAGGAGCAAGCTCTTTACCCCAAAGGAGGTCAAACTGAAATATATGGGTTAATTCATGGACAACAAGATCAAGGAGCTCATCAACAGGCATATCACCATGAAGAGCAACCCGATGCAGGACAGGCTCGCTTACCCCAAGGATACCTTCAGAAACCTGGAAAAGATTGGTTTGCTCGAAATCGGTATAGGTACGATAATAAATTAAAGGAGTGGGTCGGCTTAAATGATGTTTCAGGATTTCCGATAACCTAAAATAGGCCCTTTCAGCCACTGTAGCCAAGGTGGAAACAAGATCAAGCTCATTGACATAAAAATAAATAGTAAAATGGTCGGTTGAATATGTTTTCCACTGAAAATCTTCATAGTTTATTTTATTCTTGCCGTAATAAGGAAAATAGAATTGCTGTCTTAAGCCTGGTCGGAAAAGCAATCCGGGTCGGAAGCTTTGGGGTGAGGAATATCCAGGTGTGGAAAAACATATAAAGTAAATAATGGCTAAAAGAATAAAATAAATCTTTTTCACTTCAACTCTTCTCCTTTATTTCATCAGTAAATAGCGCTCTTGGGGTCTTTCCTCTCCAAAAATCTGCCGGAAAAGAATGAGTTTTATTCGCTGAATGAGCTCATAAAAGGCAAAACGGGCTGGATAATTCAGATCTGGGGTGAGCTTAGTTTCCTTAAAACTTCGCTCGAAGACTACTTCCCCCCTGTCAGGTCGAATCAAGGCCACATTAAGTTCAAGGGTGAAAGCATGGCGAGCAGCCAGTTTTTTCTCCGGTCCAAAGAGCTCTCTCTCAGATTGTTCAGCCCTATAAAGATCAGAGCGATAAAGGATGGCTTTTCGAATTTCTTCCCGAAATTGGCCATAACCTGTAAAAATGAGGCAATTGGGAGAATTATTCCCAAGAGATTGCCAGTATTCAGGGTTATGGATGACATCTGGTGAAGGCAGGGAGATTGATTCCTGGCGGATTTTTCCTTGGAAACGGCGACCAAATTCGATTTTAAAATATCCCATCAGCTCTTTCTGGACATCCATTTTCGATTCAGCTGGCTTTTCCTTAGAGATGGTCAAGCCCATTTCGGTCTTATCTTTCTGAGCTTCCAAACTCTCTTTATCAGAGGCAGGAGAAGGCTTTGGAGCTTCGTTTGAAATAAAAAAGGGTACAAGAACTAATTCATTAAACTCCTCTATTTTTATGGGTGAATAGGCAGGGATATCGAGCTTAATTTTTTGATGCATTTCGGAGGCACAGCTGACCAAAAAAATAGTGAAGAGAAAATTAAGAAATTTAAAAGGTCGCATTTAGTTTTTATCCAGTTTAATCGAGGACGTCTCTTTTAGGATTTGTAGATGTGTTTGCCTTATAATTTTCCTTTTTTTTCCCCTCCTGATCCTCTTTTTTTTCTTCTTTCTTTTCAAATTTTTTTATGGCCTTAAGATGGTCTTGAAAATATTTGTAATTGGCTTCTATATATTTATTTTTGGGAGCTAGCTTGAGCGCGGTTTCATAGGCTTCTCTGGCTTTCTCCCAAAGCCCCTTTTTTTCATAGGCCACTGCTAAATTATTATAGATATAAGGTGAATTGGGTTCCTTTTCTAAAGCCTTTTGCCATCGGAAGATGGCTTCATCCCAGAGATCCTGTTCAGCCGCCCAGACACCTAATCGAAGCTGGTTTATTTCTCCTTTAGAAGCGCATCGGGGAAGAGAAAAAACAAAGGCTAAAAGGAGGCCGCTGACAAGAAATCTAAATTTAGAAAATAAAATCATAAGATTAAAAGCTTATTTTTTATTATACCATTTCTACCCCATATCTTCAAATACTTAATGCCAGCCAAAGCCTGTTTTAATTGAGATCCCTATATAAAGAGTTTTATTCTTTTTTTTTACTTCTCCTCTCTTGCTGATCTTTATATTCTCTAAAAAACTCTTTTTTCCCTTCCAGTTAATTTGTTTATTATAGAGGAAGTTCCAAGGATTTTTACCTCTATTCTTAATTGAAAAAAGGGGATATAATTTCTTGGCTTTGAATCCAAAATTTAAATCTCTCAATCAAATTTTTTAAACAATCGATCGAGGAGGAAAATTATGCCCCAGGCAATGGAAGGGAAGACCCTGGCTGAGAAAATTAAAGCCGAGGTTAAGAGGGAGGTTGATCGGATAAAACAAGAGTTGGGCGAGGTCCCAAGGCTTATAGGTATTCTGGTAGGTGAAAATAAGTCATCGGAAATTTACCTGAGGACCAAGGAACGAACGGCCCAATCTCTTGGCATCATTTCGAAAATTCTAAGATTGCCTGAAAGCATAAGTCAGGAAGAACTGATTGCTCGCTTGCAATCATTGAATGATAGTCCCGAAATTGATGGCATTCTAGTTCAGCTTCCTTTGCCCTCAAAATTTCAGACTAATCAAGTAATTGAAGCCATTTCCCCTGAGAAGGATGTGGATGGTTTCCATCCCCTTAATCTGGGCCGACTTTTAATGAACGAAATTGGCTTAAGACCATGTACGCCAGCTGGGATTATAGAGCTCTTAAAATTTTACGGCGTTACCATCGAGGGTCAGGAAGTGGTGATCATCGGTCGGAGTCTCATTGTTGGTAAGCCCCTGGCGGCCATGTTTATTAATGAAAATGCCACCGTAACTATCTGTCATTCCCGAACAAAAGACTTATCCAAAGTGGCCTCAAGAGCTGATATCTTGGTGGCGGCTATGGGTCGGCCAGCTTACATCCAATCCGACTTCGTCAAGGAAGGAGCGATAGTGGTTGATGTGGGAATTAATTATGTTTCCGATGCCGCTTTAATTGAGAAAATCTTTGGCGACGACCCAAAGAGACGTCAAGATTGGCAAGAAAAGGGTTATACCATAGTGGGCGATGTTCATCCTCAGGCCAGGGAAAAATCGTCTCTATTTACTCCTGTTCCAGGTGGCGTTGGCCCTCTTACGGTAGCTATGCTGATGAGAAATACTTTGCTTGCCTTTAAAAGGCGCCGCCATTTGAGCTGACCTGACCCTGATTTAATATCGTAATCAGGCTAAGAGAAAATTAGAAGGTAAAACTAATTTTTTTGCTTCAATGGAAAAGCATGGCTTTTTATGCTATATATTTAGATTCAATAACAATGCTGGAAGGATAAAATGCCTAAGGTTTGTGAAATATGCTCTCGCGGCCCGATCTTTGGTCGTAGTATCAGCCATTCCCATCGGGTAACAAGCCGGAAATGGAAACCTAACCTTCAGAGGGTAAAAATAAAACAAAACGGCGGTCATCGTTATATCTGGATTTGTACCCGTTGCCTTCGTTCCGGGAAGGTTGAGAAGGCTATTTAATTTAAATTATATCCTTTCCACTGATTCCACTTCTTTTAACGTATCTATTTTTTTAATAATAGCCTCAAGATGGGTTATATCGCGAATAGTGAGCCTTAAATCAATTCGAGAGTGACCTTCGGCAAAGGTTTTCACTTCGGCTCGAGTTATATTACCGTTTAAATCAGCTACGGCACTGGCCACCTTGGCCAGGACGCCAGGGGAATCGATGCTTGTGATGCGCAGCGAGGCCCGAAAAGAGCCTTCCGAGGCGGGGTCCCAAGAGGCATCCACCATTCTTTCGGCGGCGAGAATTTCTTTGGTTACCAAAGGGCAACGTAGAGCATGAATGGTTATCCCTTTACCTTGGGTGATGTAACCAATAATGGGTTCGCCTTTTATAGGCTGACAGCAACGGCCAAGGGTGATCAAAGTGCTATCACTTTCAATTCCTTCTGCTTTAACCATTACAGAACTCTGAACCTTTGGCTGTTTAATGGTCATTCCCTTAACTTTTTCAACCATTCGAGCTAAAAAAGTTCCGGAAGAAGGGGATTTAGGTGAGGGAATTTTTATTGAGGAGACTATTTCTTCTTTTTCACCTTTTTCAATTTTAGCTTTATCAACCTCTTCTGATTTCCCTTTAGCATCATTTTTGGGGTAAAAGTCCTGAACCTCAGGGGATGAAGATAAAGAAACAGTTCCACCTTCAGGAATCGTGAGATTTTTTCCCTTAATTTTGGCATCTAAAGAAAGCCCAAGGCGTTCAAAGAAACGGTCATTAATGATTACACGACCATATCCCAGGGCGGCAAAAAAATCCTCTTGGGTTCGGAAAGTAAGACCACTTGCGGCCGATAGGCGCTGCCAGAGACCATCTTCGCCGTCTTTCAATTCAAAAGTAAGCCCATAGCGGTTCAAGGCCCTTTCCCAGAGACGACGGCCAAGCTCAATACTTTTGGCCTTTTCCTTTTGCCTTAACCAGCGTTTAATATGATGGCGGGCACTCGAAGTGACTACCCAGCGAAGCCACTGACGACGGGGTTGCTTCTCGGGGGAGGAGACAATTTCCACTATATCCCCAGGTTTAAGCAATGTTTTTAAAGGAACTGGATGGCCATTGATAATGGCTGAGGCTGCATGAAGGCCAATTTCGGTATGAATTTTGAAAGCGAAATCAAGGGCAGTGGCCCCGGCAGGGAGGGCAATAACTTTTCCTTTGGGGGTGAAAACATAGATTTCTTCTGGCACCAAATTGGTTTTTAAAACTTTGAGAAATTCAAGAGGATTTTTATGTTCTCGGTAAAGCTCAACCATTTCCCGCAGCCATTCAAGACGTCTGTCTTCTTGGATAAGATCGGCCTGGGGCCCTTCCTTATATCGCCAGTGGGCAGCAATGCCGTTTTCAGCGAGAGCATGCATTTCGCGAGTTCGAATCTGAATTTCGACAGTTAATTTATCTTCAGTAATGATCGTTGTGTGGAGGGATTGATACAGGTTAGGTTTGGGAACAGCAATAAAATCTCGAAAACGATTGGGAATAGGTGGCCATTTCTGATGGATTATTCCCAGAGCAGCATAACAGTTTCGGACACTATCGGTAATTATCCGCAGGGCTAAAAGATCATAGACCTCGTCTAAATTAATTTGACGACGCTTCATTTTTTCATAGATGCTGTAAAGCCTTTTAATTCTTGTCTGAATTTCGCAGGGAATATTGTTTTCCTGTAAAATCTTGGCCAACCTTTCCTTAAACTGAAGAAGTAAAGGCTCAGCCTGTTGTTTCATAGGTTCGACAATGGCAGCTATGCGGAAATATTCTTTGGGGGCTACATAGCGAAAGGCTAAGTCCTCGAGCTCAGCTTTAATTCGGCCCATACCCAATCGATTCGCTATTGGGGCATAAATTTCTAAGGTTTCACGAGCTATCTGACGTTGCTTGGCTTCAGGCAAGAAACGGAGGGTTTGGAGGTTATGAAGGCGATCGGCAAGCTTGATAAAAACGGTCCGAAGATCATCGGTCATAGCGAGGATTATTTTGCGAATGGTTTCAGCTTGACGGGTTTCAGGAGAAGATTGTTCCACTCTTGTAATTTTGGTTACCCCTTCAACCAACCTGGCCACCTCAGAGCCAAAATTCTCTTGGAGTTCTTCAAGGGTAACATCAGTATCTTCGAGCACATCATGAAGCAAGCCAGCGATTAAAGTGGTTTTATCTAACCCCATATCAGCCAGCATATTGGTAACTTCTAGAGGATGGGAAAGATAGGGCTCCCCAGAACGACGAACCTGACCTTTATGGGCAGCGGCGGCAAAAACATAGGCCTTTTTCAAAAGAATAACGTCTTTATCTGATAGATAACCAGAAGAGATAACTTTCTCAAGGATGTCATCAAAACGAACCATCGCCAAGCCTTTATCCTATTATGGCATTTATTACGTCATCGGCTCAAGTTTTGAGCGGAAAATATTTCCCTTAAAATGTTTCCCTTTAATTTACATGCAAGGCCTGAGCGACTAAAATTATGGCATGAAGATAATTATAAGGATGCCTAACTGGCTTGGCGATGCTATTCTGGCTCTGCCAGCCCTAAGGGCTGTCATCAAAAATTTCCCCCAATCAGAAATATGGGCAGCCCTTTCCTCTCGCTCATTTGAACTCCTGGAAACTGAGCCTGGAATAGCCGGTGTTCTTGAAGTCCCCGAACCCATGGCGATGTCCGATTTTTGGCGATTAGGGCGGAAGTGGCGCGATTTTAAGTTTGATCTAGCTATTATGTTTACCAACAGTTTTAGTTCAGCTTTACTGGCTGCTCTGGCCCGAATTCCTGAACGTTGGGGATATAAAACTGATGGCCGGGGCTTTTTGCTGACGAAATCTGTCCCGAGAAAAAGAAAAATCATAGAGGTGAAAGAGAAAAAAGATGGAAATATCAATCTTCCGGCATCAGGTGAAAGGGAGCCGGCGCTCGGAGAAGAAATGGCTGAACATCAGGTTTTATTTTATTTAAGATTGCTTAAAGAGCTGAATCTTGAGGTGCCAGCTAAACCAGAAATTTTTATTAATCTTACGGAAGAGGAAAGGGAAAAAGCTCGTAAGTTTTTAACCGTCCATGGGCTTGACCCTTATTATCTTCAAAAAGAAGGGAGGCCTCTGATTGTTCTGAATGTAGGGGCTTCTTACGGCCCAGCTAAAAGATGGCCTCCCTTAAAATTTGGTTTATTGGCCGCAGAATTAGAAAAAAGTCTCAATGCCGCTTCAATAATTATTGGAGCGGCTGGAGAAGAGGGGCTAGCCAAAGAAGCAGTGATGGCTTCAAGAGAAAGGGGAATTCGCCAGGAACCTCTTATTTTGTCAGGCCGAACCACCCTGCGTGAACTTATTGGCCTTTTAAGCTGGTCCAATTTGATGATCTCTAATGACAGTGGTCCAATGCATCTGGCCAATGCTTTGAAAATCCCTGTGGTGGCTCTTTTCGGTCCCACCCATCCTGAGGTGACTCGCCCCTGGCATCAACCTTATAGGGTTATCCATCGAAGAGTTATTTGTTGGCCCTGCTGGTATCGGACTTGTCCCTATGACCATAGTTGTATGAACCTTATAACTGAGAAAGATGTCCTTGATGCCTGTTTCTCCCTCCTTCAATATTCAGAGAAGAAAGAGGTTAGAGACGAATGAAGCCGGCCGTTTTTCTCGATAGAGATGGCACAATCAATGAGGATGTTGGTTATCCTAGGCGGCTTGAGGAAATCAGGATTTTTCCTGAAAGTTTTAAAGCGGTAAGATTATTGAATGAAGTCGGTTTCTATGTCATTGTAATTACCAATCAATCAGCAATCGGTCGGGGATTAATGACGGAAAAAGATCTCCAAGTGATTCATTCCCAAATGAAGGAAATTTTTTTAAGCCAGGGAGCGAGAATTGATGCTTTCTATTACTGTCCACACTGGATAAATTCTTCTGATCCGACCTATTCCCTGGCCTGTTCTTGCCGGAAACCAGGGATAGCCTTGGGGCAAAAGGCGGCTTTCGAGTTCAATTTGGATTTAAAAAAATCCTTTACTATCGGTGACAAACTCGAGGACATTCTCTTTGGTCATCGTCTGGGGACAAAATCGATTCTTGTTCTTACAGGGGAAGGCCATAGATCCTATCAAAATTTAAACTGGCTCAGAGAAAGAATTGAACTAATCGGTAAATCGACTAAAAAGAAAAAAGAAGAAATAATCTTTACAAAAGAAGATAATGATTGGATTAAACTTAAGGCGATGATTGATCGGGAACAGCTTTGGTCAGAGGGGTCGCTCCGGATTAAGGAATTAGAACCAGATCAAGTAGCTTTGAATATTCTTGAGGCAGCTAAGTGGATTTTAAGAAATATTGACCACCTCCCTTTAGTTTAATTTATTTAAAAGCAATTTTTTTAAAAAAAATAGCTATTTCTTAGGCTCAGACTTAGTTGAGGATGAATTAATAGAATCTTTTGAAGTGGCTGCCTCTTTCTTTTCTTGCCCGTTGCCATGACTTGACTGGCCATTATCGGGCTGACGTCGGGCATAATCGGTTACATACCAGCCTGTTCCTTTAAACTGGATTGCTGATCGGCTTATGAGCTTTTGCAGTTTCCCTCCGCATTTGGGGCATATTTTGAGAGGTTCATCGTCCAACCTTTGAAGAACTTCTAGAAGGGACTGACATTGGCTACAGCGACATTCATATAGAGGCATTTTCTCACCTCCCTAAAGGCAACGGTCAAGGAGAAATATCATTTTAGCAGAAGATCAGTTAAAAGCAATTTTTCCTTGCCTTTATTTTTTAGGGATGATTTTGATATGATTAATAGAGATGAAAATTGTTTCTTCTATTCTTATTATCTTTTCATTTCTTTCTTTTCCTTATTCTATTTGGGCCAATCAAGAGGCTTCTTTAGAGAATATTCGCCCTCCCGTTTATGCTGGCCTTTTTTATGAGGAAAATGCTCACAGACTGGCCAGCCGAATCGAAGTTTATTTGCAGGCTGTCAAAAATTTACCTCAGCTCGGTGGAGATCCAGATTTAATTATTGTTCCCCATGCAGGTTATATTTATTCAGGTCAGACAGCTGCTTATGCCTATGCTCTGGTCAAAGGCAAGCGCTATGAGACGGTAGTCATAATTGGACCGAGCCATCAGTATGGTTTTAATGGTTGCTCTATCTGGCCCAAGGGAGGCTTCAAAACACCTTTGGGAATACTTCCTGTCGATGAAGAAACAGCCTCTAGTCTCATTAAGGCGACCGGCTTTGATTTTATTCCTGAAGCCCACAGCAAAGAACATTCTCTTGAAGTTCAAATTCCCTTTCTTCAAAAGGTTTTGCCCGAGGCCAAAATTGTGCCTGTCGTTGTAGGCTATCCCACAAGAAAGGTGATTGAGCGGCTGGCCGATGGCCTGGCCACGGTGCTTCGATCAAAGAAGGCTTTAGTGGTTATTTCTACTGACATGAGTCATTATTTATCCCAAGCTGAGGCTAATAAAATTGATCAAGAAACCCTTAATTTAATTGCCGAACTTAAAGTTGAATCCTTGCTACGGAAGGTAATTTCTGGCGAAAATATCCTTTGTGGGGGGGCGGGTGTATGTGCCGGTTTGCTTTACCTTCAAAAACTTGGTGAGCCTAAGGTAGAAATCCTTCGCTATGCTGATTCTACAGAAGGAGGGGGACCAAAAAATCAAGTTGTCGGCTACATGGCCGCCGCCGCTTATCTTAAAGAAAGAAAGAAGATAAAGGAAGAAATGGTAGGTCCTGCCTTAAAAAAATCAGAGTCAGGGGAATTTGTCCTGAGTCAGGAAGAGAAAAAGGAGCTTCTCAATCTGGCTAAGCAGGCCGTAGAACTTTATGTCCGGGAAGGAAAAATTATTAATTATCATTCTGACAATCCGCGCTTCTGGGAAGAAAAGGGTGTCTTTGTAACCATTAAAAAAAGGGGACAATTACGGGGCTGCATTGGCTTTATTGAACCTGTTTTACCTCTTTATATAGCCATAATTCGGTGTGCTCTTTTAGCGGCCACAGAAGATCCTCGATTTTCTCCCGTTGAGGAGAAAGAGCTTAAAAGTTTGGAATATGAAATCTCTGTTCTTACGCCGCCAAGAAAAATTGACAATCCCCGGGAAATTGTGGTTGGTCGCCATGGCCTGATCATCTCCATGGAGGGTAAAAAGGGAGTTTTGCTTCCGCAAGTACCAATAGAGGAGGGGTGGGATAGAGAAACCTTCCTGGAACAAGTTTGCTTGAAGGCTGGCTTACCGCCCAATGCATGGCGGTCGGCTAAGGCTGAGCTTTATGTATTTGAAGCTCTTGTCTTTCATTAAAATTTTTTTAAGTAGGGGATAGATAGGTAAATTTCTAATCCAGTGAGATTTTTCTAAAAAAGTAAGATTTATTTAATAGGAGGACAAAAGATGGAAAACCCTTTTAATTTCCTTAAAAAAACATTAGTTTTCTATTTTTCCCTCTTAACCCTAATTTTCATCAATCTTGCCTCTTGCCAGGCAAAAAAGGTTCCAGCCCAGATTTTAGCCTATCCGCAAACCGATAAGGTTGAGGTGGTGGATGATTATTTTGGCTTCCCTGTGGCTGACCCGTACCGTTGGATGGAAGATGAAAATGATCCTCGACTAAGGCCATGGATTGATGCTCAGAATAGATTAACCTTTAGCTACCTTGAAAAAATTCCCTATAGAGAAGCTATTCGTCGTCGCTTACTTGAACTTTATTATTATGAGCGCTTTGGTTTGCCCGTAAAAGCTGGTCGTTATCATTTTTACACTTATAATGAAGGATTGATGAATCAGCCTGTTATCATGCGCCAGGAAGGATTGAAGGGGAGCTCAACTATATTTATTGATGTTAATAAGCTATCCATTGATGGCACCACTAGAGCCAGTCTGCTGAGCTTTTCTCCCGATAACCGCCTTGTGGCGGTGGCTCTGTCTGAGGCTGGATCAGACTGGTCCCAAATTAGAATCTGGGAGGTAGAAAGCATGACTCCCCTCCTGGATTGCCTTAAATGGGTAAAATTCAGTGGAGCTGGTTGGCTTGGTCAAGGCTTTTTTTACAGCGGTTTTGATGAACCTCAACCGGGAAAAGAACTCTCAGCCCAAAATGCCTACCAAAAGATTTTTTATCACCGGGTGGGTGAACCTCAAGAGAGGGATATTCTGATCTATGAAGATAAAGAGCATCCCTTTCGCTATCATCAAGTAGACGTGACTGAGGACGAGAAATACTTAATTCTTTATATAACAGAAGGAACTCATGGCAATGAAATCTATTTTAAAGAAATAAAGGGATTACCCGAGGGACCAGAAAGAGGAAAAATAAGAAGTGGTCGGATTAGGGAAGAAATAGCTTCGGGCATGAAGGCAGCGGAAAAGGGACTTAAATCCGAAGTCAAATTAAAGTCAGCTCCTGAAATCTTTGGATTTAAAGCACTCGTCAAGGGTTTTGATGCAAATGCTGAGGTCGTTGATGTAGTTAATGATAGATTTTTAGTTTTAACTGATAAGGATGCGCCAAGGTGGCGAGTGGTCGTTATTGATCCGGCTGATCCTTCCCCTGAAAATTGGGTTGATCTTATTCCTCAGATGGAGAATGAAACCATTCAGAGTGTCAGACTCGTAGGGGGTAAACTTTTTGTGGTCACTTTAAAGGATGTGGCTTCCCGTGTTTATCAGTATAATTTACAGGGGCAGCGAGAAAAGGAAATTGAATTACCCACTTACGGCACCGTTTCGGGTTTTACTGGCCGCCGCGGCGATCCTTACACTTTTTTCAGTTTTACTTCCTTTACCTATCCAACCACGATTTATTTTTATGATATTTCCTCCGGAAAAGCTGAGCCATATTTTATTCCCATGAGGAAACCTCAGTTTAATCCCGAAGATTTTGAATGCAAACAGATTTTTTATACCAGCAAGGATGGAACGAAAGTACCTATGTTTATTGTTCATAAAAAAGATCTTAAAAAGAATGGAAAAAATCCAACTTACCTTTACGGATATGGTGGATTTAATATCAGTATAACTCCAAACTTTAATATAGGTAATTTAATTTTACTTGAAAACGGAGGCATTTATGCCGTGGCCAATCTCAGGGGCGGCGGTGAATATGGAGAAGAATGGCATCGAGCTGGAATGCTTTTAAATAAACAGAATGTTTTTGATGATTTTATCGCTGCGGCTGAATATTTAATCAAAGAAAAATATACTTCTCCTCAATACCTAGCGATTGCTGGTGCTTCCAACGGTGGCTTGCTTGTTGGCGCCGCCATGACCCAGAGACCCGATTTATTTAAGGTTGCTTTACCCTCAGTGGGCGTTATGGATATGCTTCGTTTTCATAAATTCACTGTTGGCTGGGGTTGGGTGGTGGAATATGGGTCGAGTGATGATCCTATTCATTTCAAAAATCTTCTCTCCTATTCCCCCCTGCATAATATAAAAGAGGGCGTCAGTTATCCAGCCACTTTGGTGATGACAGCCGATCACGATGATCGCGTTGTCCCGGCCCATTCCTTTAAATTTATAGCCACCCTCCAAGAAAAACATCGGGGCCCCAATCCGGTTTTAATTCGGATCGAAACCCGCTCAGGACATGGGGCGAGCTCCACTATGAAGGCGATCGATCAGATGACTGATGTTTGGTCTTTTTTATTTTATAATATGGGTCTAAAGCCAAAATATAAGTGGAATTAAGCCTTGTCTATTGATAGGCGAGGGGAAATAAAATAATTAGCAATCTTTTTTAAGAGAAAAGTCTAGTTCTGAAAAAGGTCTATTAATTTTAAACTAAAATGCTCAAGCCTTCCTTTTCGTGGAATAGAAAGAAAACAGGGATCGCTCTGATTATACTTGTTTCCTCTTTAATTTATATTTCGACAATTCTTCCTGGCATGGGTTATTCAGGCGATGCGGCCAAGTTTCAATATGTAGGTAAAATTTTAGGTATTCCCCATGCTCCTGGTTATCCCCTTTACGTTCTCCTTAATCGATTATTTGTCAGCTTCCCCTTTAAAAGCGTGGCCTTTCGGGCCAATTTTATGTCTCTTTTTTTTGGTCTTATTACTCTTGTTTTCTTTTATTTGATTCTTAATGAGCTGGAGATCCCCTTTTTTCTGGCATTCTGGACCACTCTAATTTTTGCTTTTAGCTTCACTTTCTGGACTCAAAACCTTGTGGCCGAGGTTTATACTCTTAATAGTCTTTTCCTGGCTATGATTATCTATTTTGTTGTTAAATGGCTTAAAACAGGGAATGAGAGCTTTTTTTATGGAGGTCTTTTCCTTTTAGGCTTAAGTTTAGCCCATCACTTAACTATAATTCTTTTGGCGCCTTCGCTTTTTTTTCTAATTTTATATTATAAACCTAGTTTATTTTTAAATTTGAAATCCTGGCTAGTCGGCTTTTTAAGCCTTCTTGCCGGTCTCATTCCTTATTCCTATTTATTTATTCGAACACGCTGGCAAGCTCCTTATGTTGAGGCACCCGTCAGAAATTTCAATGACCTTATAAAGACGATAACAGCCAAACGTTTTCAAGATAAGCTCTTTGCCTTCAATTGGCAGGAATTTCTTTTTGAACGCTTACCTTGGTTCTTCAAACAGCTAGTCAGAGAATGGAATTGGCCTCTTTTAATTATCTGTCTTCTAGGTTTAGCATATATGTTTCGCTATCGACCGAGATTAGCTCTTTTTTTGCTAATTTCCCTTTGTTTTCAGAGTTTATTCATCCTCAACTATAATATTCCAGACATCTTCGTTTTTTTTATCCCCGTCCATTTTATTCTGGCTATTTATTTGGCTATCGGCTTCTCCTGGCTGGAGATGAAATTGGCTCAATTTTTTAGGCGATGGGCTAGATCTAATAAGAAAATCTTAGTTACTGGTTCTATTTCAGTCCTTTGTTTGAGTGCTGCCCTTTGGTTTTTACTTAGTAATTTCTCCAAGGTCAAGATGACAAATGTGGATAATTATGACGGTCGGCTTAATGCTCTTTTCGATTCCCTTCATCCTGACCGCGCTGCTATTGTCCTTTCAGCCAATTATCATGAAACCCAGTTTTTTAATTATAAAATTTTTATTGATTATCCTCAATTAATTGTTTGTCATTTCAGCCTCAACCCTGAGGAAGATTTTTTGTCTCAGCTGAGAAGAAAGATTAATCGGGCGATCAGGGCAAATCGCCGCTTAAAATGCTTCCTTTTTGATGACTGTGGACAGGATACCCTGCCTGAAACTCTGGTTAAAAGATTTTGGAGCGACACCTATAAAAATAAAAGAGAAGAGCTTTTAGGTTCTATTTATTTTGTCTCTCCCTCTTTGCGCCTTTGGCTGGCTAATCAGGGAATAAAAACAAAGAAAATTGTGGCTTTAGAGAAAAAGAGGGGGAGATTTTTTTCTTTTTATCAAGCCTTTATTCCTTTGGAATAAGAGGACTTTAAATTTACTGGTTCAACCCCCCAAATTCTGAGAACTTGAGTTAATAGCTGCTATCGATATCTTCTTGGAACTTTGGAATTTTAGATTTAAGGCGATTTTTACCAAAATTAATTCCCAGGATAAAGGCCCCGATAACTATGGCCACGGTCAATAAAGTCCGCCAAAAAGTTTTCATTCCACTTACCTCTACATTTACCTTTAATATTTTTAAACAAGAGATTACAAAAGTCAATGGCCTTGGATCGAAGAAATGCTATTTGGCCAAAAAAGCCTTATTTAAAAAGATGGGTTATTTTAGCCAAGAGATCGTTGCCAAAGATACTATAAAATTGATAAAATATAAAAAATCTTTGAGGCTATTAATGATTGGATTAATCATTTTAACCGTTATTTTTGTTGCCTTTATCCTCATTCTGGTTTTTAATCCCAATTTGAGTTGCTTTGGGAAGCGCCTTCGCTCTCCCTTTTATCCTCTTTGGCGGCGACGATATATATCCAGACAGGAAAAGAAGGAGATAAAGACCAGGGATTATGGATTTCGCCTTATTGAAGGAGAAGAAAATAAAGGAAAAGCTTCAAAACCTGAAAAATTAGAGTCTTCGACAAATAAAGAACCTTCAAAGGCAATTTCTGAAAAAGGCCAGGTTTCTGGTAAAAAGCCTAAAAAGACTGAAGATTACGGTTTTAAACTGGATTAATTTGTCCAATTTAGTCAATCAATTGTTTCAGTGACGAGGTTACCCGTTGTCAGTTATGGAGGATAAGGGGAAAAAGGCTTTTCTTTTATTTTATTTTTTCTTAATAACTGCCTGTTCTCTTTTTCGAATGAAGCAGCCCTTGGCTCAAATATCTTCTCCTCCTGAGGTAATTAATTCAGCCTCTGGTTTCTTTTCCTTTCGGCTGGAAAAGGGAGGAGATTCCGTCAGAGGGCGGGCTTTCGTCCTCTTAGCTCCTAAAAAAGGCAGGATTGAGATTTTAGATCCTTTTGGCCGTTTAACCTTGATAGCTATCTGGCTGGAAGAAGGAGAATGGCTGGCTGTCCCTGCAAAAAAAGTCTACTGGTCGGGAAGACAAGGGCGGGATCAGCTTATGGCCAATTTGATTGATCTGCCCCTTGATCCAGTCGAGATTCTGGCCTGGATCATAGGTCGAGCCCAGGGCCTTGAGCCCTTAGCTAATGGATTAAATTTAAGCTGGGCTATAAAGATGGTAGAAAGGAAAAATTTAAATTTCCAGGATAAGGGTGAGCCAGCTTGGGAATGGCAGGTCGAATGGAATGAGGCTGGCAAGTTAAAACAGGGTCAAAGGGATGACCTGAAAATAAAAATCCAAGAATATGTTGAAGATAAAGGCGTGGCCCGAGTTTTAACCTTTTCGTATCGCCAGGTTAGTGGAAAATTAACCATTCTCGGCCTTGACTTTAACCAACCTCTTTCGGCCGCTAACTTTCAAACCGGTTTTATTATCGACGGGGGTTATAAAGCCATAACGTGGGAGGAAATGAAATCTTTACTCAAACTTGATTAAGAAAGCCTTTATCCTTTTTTAGAGCCCTGGAATTCCGATTTGAGGGAAGATTTATCTATCATTTTGTTATAATTAAATTGAATACCAACAATAAGAATAAAAATAGCCTCGATTATAAAGAGAAAAATGGTGATAGTAAAAGCTTTTGCTTATGCTAAAATTAATCTCGGTCTTGAAGTTCTCCATCGCCGTGAAGATGGCTATCATGAAATTAGAACTCTTTTTCAAACTATCAATTTCCATGATGTTCTGGAATTTAACCTAATCCCTGAGAGCGAGATTCAGCTTTATGGCGATGATCCAGCTGTCCCTTGGGATAAAACCAATTTAATTTTTCAAGCTGCTGAGCTACTTCAGAAGAAATTTAGGCCAGAAAAAGGAGTTAAAATAAAAGTAAAAAAAAGAATACCGGCCGGAGCCGGTTTAGGCGGAGGAAGCTCTGATGCAGCCGTGACTCTACTTGCTTTAAATCAGCTTTGGAATTTAAATTCTGATCTTTCCCGTTTGACCGAGCTGGCCAGTTCACTCGGAGCCGATGTGGCTTACTTTCTAATCGGAGGTCTTTGCCTTGGCGAAGGCAAGGGGGAGAAAATTTCGCCCCTGAAGGAAATGCCGGTCCTCCCCTGTATTGTTGCCTGGCCCGGTTATCCTATATCTACAGCTGAAATTTATAGGTATTACGATAAGCGCCTTGCCTTGACTAAGAGAAGCCAACCCAGTAGAATAAAAGAGTTTTTAGAGCGAAGACGTCTGCGACTACTGACTAATGAACTGGAAGAAATTGTTTTTGAGCTTTATCCAGAGCTGAAAGAGATTAAAGATATTTTCCTTAAAGAGGAAGCTCTCGTTGCAGCTATAAGTGGAACCGGAAGCGCTGTTTTCGGGCTCTTCTTAGAGAAGGAAAGGGCTAAAAGAGCCTTAGCCTCGCTTGGATTAAAGGCGAGGGCAATTTTAACGGAGACTTTGCCTCGGGAACGTTATAGGCCGTTGCTCCATTGACGATTGCTGGGGCGTCGCCAAATTGGTAAGGCAACGGACTTTGGATCCGTCATATGGAGGTTCGAGTCCTCCCGCCCCAGCTAATAAATTTATTTTTTGAGGCAAAAGATGAAAATTTTTGCCGGTTCATCCAATCGAGCCTTGGCTGAGGAAATATCCGATTATCTTGGAATTCCTCTAGGCCAGCTGATTCTTGGCCGTTTTTCCGATGGCGAAATCCGGGTTTACATTGATGAAAGTATCCGAGGGGAGGATGTTTTTCTTATTCAAAGCGGTTGCCACGATGTCAATTTTCATTTAATGGAGCTTTTTCTGATAATTGATGCCTGCAAGCGGGCCTCAGCCGGGCGGATTACGGCTGTTATTCCCTATTATTGCTATGCGCGGCAGGACTGGAAAGACCGGCCTCGGGTACCCATTTCAGCCCGGCTAGTGGCTGATTTGCTTGAAAGGGCTGGGGCTGACCGTATTCTCACCATGGATCTCCATTCACCTCAAATTCAAGGTTTTTTCTCGATCCCGGTCGACAACCTTATGGCTTCGCCCGTTATTGCTCGTTATTTTGAATCCCTTGATTTAAAAAATATTACCGTCGTTTCCCCTGATGCCGGGGGAGTGGCGAGAGCTCGAGCTTTTTCGCGGCGACTCAATGCTGGTTTGGCCATAATTGATAAAAGAAGGCCATCGCCTAATGAAGCTCAAGTTCTTCATGTCATTGGGGATGTCCATGATAAAGACGTGGTTATTTTTGATGATATTGTTGATACGGCTGGTACCTTGGTTTTAAGTGTTGAAGCTCTTAAAAAAGAAGGAGCCCGAAGGGTTTTTGCTGCCTGTACCCACCCCGTTCTTTCTGGTCCTGCTCTTGAGCGAATTAAAAACTCTGAATTGGAAAAGTTAGTGGTAACTAATACTATTCCTTTAAAAAAAGAAGCCTATGGTTGCGAAAAAATCGAGGTTTTATCGGTAGCAGAGCTGTTCGGTGAGGCCATTCGTCGCATAAATGAGGGTAGCTCGGTAAGTTCTCTTTTTATATAGGCAAGAGAAAAAGGTTACGTGAGGCTGTAGCCGAATTAGTCCTATGAGGAGGCCATAATGAGTTTTGTAATTAAAGCTGAAAGAAGAAAGGCCTTAGGGAAAAATGCCAGTTACCGTTTGAGATGTCAGGGATTAATCCCCGCCATTCTTTACGGTCCTGGCGTAGACAATATTCCCTTGGCCTTAAATAAAAAAGACATAATTTCAATTTTAAAATCGGATACAGGGGAAAGAACCATCTTTAAAATAGCCTTAGATGGCCAGGAAAGAAATGTAATGATTAAAGATATTCAGGTTAATCCCGTCACTGATGAAATCTTGCATGTTGACTTGTTACAGATTGCCATGGATAGGCCTATTCGCGTTGCCATTCCCGTTTACCTTCAGGGTGAAGCCATCGGGGTAAAAACCCAGGGAGGAATCGTTGATTTTATCACCAGGGAACTTGAAATTGAATGTTTGCCTCACCTTATACCTGAACAAATTATAGTTGATATTTCTCATCTCCATGTTCACCAATCCATCAAGGTAGCTGATTTGCCTTCCCAGCCTGGGATCAAAATAATTGATGATCCTGAAACAGTTATCGTAACTATTGGTCTTCCTGAGGCTGAAGCCGTGACGGCCGTTCCTGCGGAGGAGGCAGTTGTCCCTGAATCTCCTGAGCCTGAAGTTATTCGTAAAGAAAGAGCTAAGAGGGAGCAGGAAGAGTAGGAGAATTTTAGTGTGGATGATTGTGGGCCTAGGCAATCCTGGAAAGGCTTACTCCCAAAGTCGTCACAATGCTGGTTTTATGGTTGTAGAAAAAATTTGGAAGCGCTGGCAATTCCCAAAATGGAAAAGAAAATATATGGCTAAACTAAGTTCTGGAATCCACCGGGAGGAGGAAATCTGCTTGATTCTGCCCCAAACTTTTATGAATCGAAGCGGGGAAGCTGTGGCCAGGCTCTTTTCCCAATTTAAGATAAGTCTTGACCACCTTCTAGTTATCTACGATGATCTCGATTTGCCTCTGGGAACTCTAAGAATCAGAAAGTCCGGTGGGCCAGGCACTCATCGGGGGATGCAATCGGTGGTAGAAGCCCTAGGCAGCGAAGCCTTTCCCCGAATTAGAATTGGCATAGGTCCCCTTCCTGAATCGGTTGATGCTGCTGAATTTGTACTTCAGCCCTTCACTCCCCAGGAAAAGCTGAAACTTGCTCCCTGCCTTGAGGCAGCTTGCCAGGCAGCGGAAATGATTATCCAGGGAGATTTTGATCAAGCTATGAATCTTTATAATCGTCAAATAGCTTAAACTCCTTGCTCCTATTTAAAAAAAAAATAAAAGAGGAGCTATGTGAGGAACATAACCATAAGGAGGTAAAATGAGACATTATGAAACGGGCGTAATTATTGCTCCCAGCCTTTCTGAAGAAGAAATTGAGGAGCAGATCCGTCAGATGATTGACCTTATTTCCTCGATGAAGGGGAAGTTACTTCGTGAGGAAAGGTGGGGCAAAAGGAAACTAGCTTATCCTATTAAGAAATTTACTGATGGGTACTATCTTTTCCTCGATTATGAGGCTGAACCAGAGGTTGCGGCTGAGCTCGAAAGACGTTTCCGACAAAGCGACCTTATTCTGCGGTATATGACAGTGAGAAAGGGTATTACCTCTCCCCTGAGAAAGAAAAAGCCCAAGGAAGCGGAAGAAGCCTTATCTGACATTACTCAATTGGTCGAAGAAGAAATGAGAGAGGAGAAGGAAGCTAGTAAGACGGAGGAAAGAATAAAGGAAAAGGGTAAAGAAGCTAAAGAGAAAGAAAAGAGTTAAGGAGGATAGTCTTATGGCGAAGGAAGAAAAAGTTGATAAAGGTCAGATTAAAAAATTTTTCCCACCAAAAAAGAAAGTCTGTCGTTTTTGTCAGATGAATGTCAGGGAAATTGATTATAAGAATGTTGATATTCTCCGACGATATGTTCCAGAAAGAGGCAAAATATCGCCGCGCCGGACCACTGGCACCTGTTCCTTTCATCAGAGACGTTTAGCTCAAGCGATAAAAAGAGCCAGAATCATGGCCCTTCTTCCCTTTATTGCCGATTAAAGGTATGGCTGAAGAGAAAATTTAAAGACTCAGGGAGGCTTCCATGAAGGTTCTTTTAAAACAGGATGTGGAAAAATTAGGCCATAAAGGAGATATTGTCGATGTGGCTCCTGGTTTCGGTCGTAACTATCTGATTCCCCGTAAGCTGGCCGTTGAAGTTACCCCCCAAAATATTAAGCAAATTGAGCTCCAGCGTCAGTCTTTGCTTAAAAAAATAGAGAGAGAAAAATTAAGTGCCCAGGAGCTCATTAATCGACTTAATCAGGTTAAGCTGGTTTTCCGGAGAAAAGCTGGCGAGAAGGATATGATTTTCGGCTCGGTCAGTGCCGGCGATATCAAAGAAGAGCTGGAAAAACTTGGTTTTTCCTTGGAGAAGAAAAAGATTCTCCTCGATGAACCTATTAGACGCTTAGGCCATTACACCATTCCTATAAAGGTCTATCGCGATGAAAAGGCCGAAATTCATGTTGAAGTAGCCCGGGAGGAAATGGAGGCTAAGAGCTGAATGGCTGAAGATAGAATTTCTTAGCCCCGGAAAGTGGCGAGATGAGGTGCCAATAAGATTACCAAAATTACAAAAAACATAAAGAAGAGAAAAGTAATTAGACCCATCTTAAGGTAAATTAGAAATATTCTTTTTTTCTGAAGGAGGTGCTTCTTATATTCTTCGTAAGTGATCAAAAAAGCACTCACAGCCCCGAGCAGAGAAAAAAGCCCTGCCACAAGCAATATAAGGATAGAATTATAAATCATGATAATTATTTTATCTTAATAAGCTTTTCTTTTCACTATAGAGGGATGGGAAAAGCCGTGAGCCGTGATTAGGAAAAGGATTTATCCCTATTAAAAAATCAAAAAAGCCGACTTATTTTAAAAACAAATTATGAATTATTTAAAAGATTTTTTCTGTCACTTGTATTTGGGCTTTGAGTGATGTTTAATAAAATAAAAAGTGAGAGGAATAGTCGAAGGAGACGTTATTTTCCTCGACTAGTAAGACTGAAGAGAGATAAAAATCAAAAAGTTTTTGGAAAATAGTCATGGATATTGATTTCCTTTTTCTAAAAAAGACGCCACCGCATAGTCTTGAGGCAGAGCGGGCTGTCCTTGGGGGTATTTTGATCAATAATGCTTTTCTCAACCCAGTTTTATCCATTATTTCATCAGAGGATTTTTATAAAGACGCCCATCGCAAGATTTTTGATAAAATTGTGAGTCTTATTGATAAAGGTATGCCAGCTGACCTCGTCACCTTGACCGAGGAGCTGAGGCGTTCAGGTTTGCTTGAAGACGTTGGGGGAGCTGCCTATGTCTCTTCCCTTCTCGATGGCGTCCATCGTCAAATCAATGTGGAATATTACGCCAGGATAATTAAGGAAAAAGCTTTACTCCGGCGGCTTATTTTTAGCTCAGCCAAGATTATTTCAGCTGGGTTTGAAGAAAAGGAGGATGCCGATGAGCTTCTTAATGAAGCCCAGGCAGAAATAATTGAAGTGGCTGAGCAGAGGGTGAAACCTGGTTTCATCCATATCAGTCAGCTGGTCAAACCTGCTTTGGATATAGTGGCTCGCCGAATCGAACAGAAGGGTGCAGTCACTGGGGTGCCTACAGGCTTCCGTGACCTCGATAATTTAACCTCTGGCTTTCATCCCTCTGACTTCATTGTTATTGCCGCCCGTCCATCGATGGGTAAGACAGCCCTTTGTTTGAATATTTCGCAGTATGTGGGCCTTAAGACTGATTATTCGGTGGGCTTTTTTTCTATGGAAATGGCTAAAGAGCAAATTGTGCTCCGTTTGCTCTGTGCTGAAAGCCTCCTTGACTTAAAGAGAGTTAGAGATGGCTATCTCAGCGACCGTGAGTATGAAAAGCTTCGTTTGGCTGGGGAAACCTTAGCCCAGGCTAAACTATACATAGATGAATCTCCTGGTCTGACTATTACCGAAATGAAAGCCAAAGCGCGGCGGCTAAGAATGGAACAGAAGCTCGATCTTCTTTTCATTGATTATATTCAACTTTTGAGAACAGGCGGAAAATTTGAGAATCGGAACCAAGAAATGGCTTTTGTTTCCCGCTCCTTGAAGGAGCTGGCTAAGGAAATTAAGATTCCGGTGGTGGGGATATCTCAACTCAGCCGGGCTCCAGAAAAGGCAAGGAAGGAACCGAGGCCTCAGCTTTCTGATTTAAGGGAGTCAGGAGCCATTGAGCAAGATGCCGACGTCGTTATTTTTATCTATCGGCCTGAGGTTTATCGCCGTCATGATGAAAGTTTAAAGGGCATTGCTGAAATTATTGTGGCCAAGCAACGCAATGGTCCGACCGACGTCATCAAGCTTGTTTTTCTTGAACGATATACTCGCTTTGTCGATGCCGAACTAAGTCGTCCAGAATATATCCCTGATTGAAGCCAAATGAATCGTCTATTCGCTTCATCGCCCTTCGAAAATTTCATAACCAATCTGGGTGAAATTGCCCTCTTGTTAATTCGCACCATCAGGGCTTTGTTTAGCCGACCCTGGGAAGGGAGAAATTTCGTTAATCAATTAGAAATAATTGGCGTCCAATCTCTGCCTGTCGTTTCTCTCACTGCCGCCTTTGCCGGACTTGTTTTTGGCCTTCAGATGTATGTAGGTTTTCATCGCTATATCGGACCAGGAACAGAAGCCTATACAGGGCCTGCCTTGGGTCTCGGACTATGCAAGGAGATAATTCCTATCTTGGTTGGGCTGATGGTGGCGGGACGAGCCGGTTCTTCCATGGCCGCAGAAATAGGAACCATGAAAATAACTGAACAGGTGGATGCTCTGATCAGTTTAGGAGCTGATCCCATCCGTTTTTTGGTTGTACCTCGAACTTTGGCCTCTTTTATCACTCTGCCATGTCTTACTCTTTATGGCGATTTAATTGGTCTATTCTTTGGTTATTTCTATAATGTTGTTCTTATGGGCGTCAACCGAACAATTTATGTGAGCCAAACGCTGATGTTCCTGGAACTCTGGGATGTAATTAGCGGGGTAATCAAAGCGGCTGTTTTTGGACTCATCATCGCTATTGTAGGTTGCTGGCAGGGATTGAAAGCTGAGGGGGGAGCTGAAGGTGTTGGTCGGGCAACCACCAAAACAGTGGTTATCAGTTCGATTTCCATTCTGATTATTAATTTCTTCATGAGCAAGGCTATGCCCGCGAGCTTGAGTGGCCGATGATTAAAGAGATGGACCGGCAGAATCAGATTATGATTAAAATCAAGGATCTCCATAAATCTTTCGGCAACAAGCCTGTCCTAGCTGGAATTGATCTGGAAGTGAAAAAAGGGGAGACCATGGTCGTCATCGGCCAGAGCGGGGCTGGAAAAAGTGTCCTCCTCAAACTCATTATTGGAATTATGAAGCCTGACCGAGGTGAAATTTATCTTGATGGCCTTGAAATTACAGGACTAAATGAAGAAGAAAGGCTTCGACTCAATCGAAAGCTAGGTATGGTTTTTCAAGGAGCCGCCCTTTTTGATTCCATGACCGTGGCCGAAAATGTTGCCTTTGGACTAAAAAGACATCTCAAGCTTAAGGAAGATGAAATCAGAAAAATTGTCCGCCAATCCCTTGAGCTTGTGGGGCTTAGGGGAGTGGAAAATCTGATGCCCCACCAGCTAAGCGGGGGAATGAAAAAAAGGGTTGGCTTAGCTCGGGCCATCGCCTATCGGCCAGAAATTATGCTCTATGATGAACCTTCTACGGGAATTGACCCTATCAGAGCCGATGCCATAAATGAAATGATTAACCAATTCAAAAAAGAATTGGGGATGACTTCAATTGTCATTACCCATGATATGGCCAGCGCTTATCGGGTAGCTGATAGAATTGCTATGCTCTACGGTGGACGAATAATTGAAGTCGGGACTCCCGATGAAATCCGAAAAAGCGATAATGCCATTGTTCAGCAATTTATCCGTGGTGAAGCCTCAGGACCGATTGAAAGCTGGTAGAGAAATCGCGATCTTTCCTTAATTTCCTTAGATAGATTGGGAAAGAATATATATAACTCCCTGGCTTGTAAAAAATTATTTTTTAATGAGGTCAAAAAAGGCCATATTTAAAAGGGGAATAGATGATTAAAAGAGAAAAAGCTAACTTATCGCCGAATGGCCAAGAGAAGGAAAAGGGGAATGGAAGCTAGCGGGCAATTGTGGTAAAGTCAAAATAGGCAGGCCTAAAAAATGTGGAAACTTAGCCGGGAAGCCAAAATAGGTTTGTTTTTAGGCGTAACTCTTCTTATTTTAGCCCTTTTTATTTTTGTTGTGGGTGATTTGAGCCGCCTTTTTAAACCAGCTGGTTACCCTTTATTATGTTCCTTTGATTCGGCCTTAGGAATTGAAAAACATACCACGATTCGTCTCGCGGGCGTAAAAATTGGCTATGTTAAAGATATTAAATTGGTTGAAAACAGAGCCTTGATCACAATGAGCATTTATCCTGAAATCAAAGTACCCCGGGATTCTAAGGCCTTTCTGGCGAGCCTTGGACTTCTTGGCGAAAGACACATCGAAATTTTGCCGGGAAAAGAAAAAGTTTCACTCCTTCCTGGCGAAGAAATGTCCTCCCTTCCATCGGTAAGTTTTGATCAGCTGGGCTCCCAGCTTATTTCAATAGGTGAAGCAATAAAAGAGACAAGTTCATCCTTGCGCCGTCTGATGGGTCCGGAAGAAAAGGAAAAGTTATCTCTTACCCTTAATAACTTAGCCTCAATTAGTGAGGAAGTGCAATCTCTTCTTGAATCATCACGTCCCCAGATTGAAAAGGGAGTGGCTAGTTTTTCCCTTACAACAGAAGAATTAGGGCTTGAGATAAAAAGACTTAGTCAGAAGCTTCAAGAAGTAGCCTCTAGCTTGGAAGAACTCATTGAGGTTAACCGGGATCAAATCCATAAGTCCCTGACAGCTATTTCAGAGCTAAGTGAAAAGTTAAAAAACACGGTGGAAAATCTCGATCGTCTTATTGACCGATTGGAAAAAGGCGAGGGCACCCTGGGTCGGCTTCTCAATGACCCCAGCTTATATGACCATGCTCAAAAAACTGTAAGTAAAGCTTCAAGTCTGACTGAAAAATTGGCCGCGGTCAATTTTGAGCCTGATATTAGGGCGGATTATTTAGTTTCACTTCGAAAGCTGCGCGGCGGGCTTTCTTTATCTTTTTGGCCCGGTCGAAGAGAAAACCAGAAATTTTTTGCCTTTGGACTTGTCCGAGATCCTAATCGGGAAGGATTTCTCTGGAATTTTCAGAGCGGGCTTAAAATAGGAGCTTTCCAAGGGAGAGCTGGAATTATCGAATCAGAATTAGGAGTAGGAATCGATGCTGGGCCCTTAGCTAATCGTCTCTTTTTAAGTATTGAAGGATTTAATTTTAATCGCTCTGATGGCGCGAAATGGCGCCTTTTTTCACGCCTGGAGCTTTTCAATGATTTTTATTTAACTTTTGGGGTTGATGATTTAGGAGTAAAATCCAAAAGAAGCCTGCTTCTTGGTTTTGGAGCTCGAAAATAATGACAGTGAAAGAAAAAAGCCTTTTTATTTGTCAGAATTGCGGCTTCCATTCAGCCAAGTGGCTCGGCCGCTGTCCAAGCTGTGGCGAGTGGAATTCCTTTATTGAAGAAATATTAGAAAAGGAAAATCGGCCCTTTGAGCCGTCATTTCCTGTTCAGGAACCCGTTCTTTATCAGGAGATAAAAGAGACGAGGAAGCCCAGGCTTCATTTGCCTATGGAGGAGGTTAATAAAGTTCTCGGTGGTGGGTTAGTCGTGGGTTCCCTGGTGCTCATCGGTGGAGAGCCAGGAATCGGCAAATCCACCCTTCTTCTCCAGATTTCCCGTGATCTAGCCTTAAAAGGCGAGAGAATTCTCTATGTTTCGGGCGAAGAATCCCTTGAACAAATCAAAATAAGAGGCGATCGTCTGGCCATAAAAGAAGGAGAGCTTTATCTTCTGGCTGAGACCAATCTCGAGAGAATTTTGCAATTGGCAGAAAGGCTTAAACCTCGCGTCCTGGTTATAGATTCAGTTCAGACAATTTATTCGGGTAAGCTAACCTCAAGTCCTGGGACCATTAGTCAGGTGAGAGAGGTAGCCAATGAAGTCTTTCGCTTGGCCAAGAAAAATCAAATAGCCTCTTTTCTTGTCGGCCACATTACCAAGGAAGGGAATCTAGCTGGCCCCAAATCACTTGAGCATATGGTAGATGTGGTTCTCCTTTTTGAAGGTGAGAGGGACCATGCCCACAGAGTTCTTAGGGCTTTAAAAAACCGTTTTGGTTCTGTAGCGGAGCTGGCTGTTTTTGAAATGACTTCAATGGGGCTTAAGGCCATTCCCAATCCTTCCGAATTCTTTCTTAAAGAAAGGCCTATAGGTGAGCCGGGGAGTGTGGTTGTCGCCACAATAAAAGGGTCAAGGCCAATGTTGGCTGAGATTCAAGCCCTTGTTTCGCCTACTCTTTTTTCTGGTAATCCCCGGCGAATGGCAGTCGGTCTTGACCATTATCGTTCGGCCATGATTCTGGCCATCCTCGAAAAGCGTCTTGGCCGCAGCTTTGCAGGCGACGATATTTATGTTAATGTAGCTGGTGGTTTGAACATTGATGAGCCTGCAGCTGACTTGGGCATTGCTTTAGCCGTTATTTCTTGTCTTAAAAACAAGGCCATGCCCCCGAAAGCGGTGGTTTTTGGTGAAATTGGCCTGAGCGGAGAGATAAGATCGGTTGCTCAGCCACTGAGCCGAATTAAGGAAGCCCAGTCTCTGGGCTTTGAGACGATTATTCTACCCCGGGGCAATGTTAGTTCCCTGGAGAGTGAAGAGATAAGTAATATTCGCCTTCTCGGAGTGAGCAATCTCCGGGAGGCTATTAATATAATTTTCTAGGATTGGTGCAGGATGGCTCTTTTAATTTTTAGGCTGATTATTATTGGTTTTCTGACCGTGGCCGGTTATTTTTCGCCCTTTTTTGGCCTCTCTCGAGTGGTGGCGGCAGCGGTGGCCGGAAGTCTCGGTCTGGTTATTATGTATCTTGAAACAAGAATCCGTCGAGCCCAATTTAAGGTAATCTGGGGATCAACCTTAGGTACCTTTGCTGGAGTTTTTCTTGGTTGGTTTCTTGGCTCAATTTACCACACCATAGCCAGTGATTCCTCGACTACCCATTTTATTCGAATCTTTTTCTTAGTCATCATGCCCTATATCGGCTTTCTCGTCGGGACTTTAAAATCAGAATGGCTTAATCCAGCCTATCTTTTCCGATTTTTTCAGGAAAAAAGTGTTGGCCGCAGCTACAAGATTCTTGATACCAGTGTAATTATCGATGGCCGGATTGCCGATATCTGTGATACCGGTTTTATAGAAGGAACCTTGGTTGTACCTCAATTTGTGCTCAAGGAATTGCAGCAGATTGCTGATTCACCTGATCAACTCAAACGGCAAAGGGGACGGAGGGGCCTGGATATTCTCGATCGCCTACAACGGTCGAGTCAGGTTTCAGTTGTCATTTCTGAGCTCGATTTTCCCGAAATTAATGATGTTGATTCCAAGCTGATAGAACTGGCTCGCCAGCTTGATGGCAAAATTATTACCAATGACATTAATCTTAATAAAGTGGCCAAACTTCGAGGTATTGCAGTCCTTAACATTAATGAGCTGGCCAACGCCATGAGGCCCGTAGTTTTGCCCGGCGAAACCATGAAGGTTTTTATTTTGAAGGAAGGCAAAGAAAAGGATCAGGGAGTTGGTTACCTTGACGATGGCACCATGGTGGTGGTGGATAATTCCAGGAAAATGATAGGTCAGACAATCGATATTACGGTGACTTCTGTTCTTCAAACAACGGTCGGCAAAATGATTTTTGGCCGCTATAATGAGGATGTTCATTAAATGTTTTCAGGATGGCAAGGCATGAAAGTGGCGGCAATTATAGTGGCGGCAGGAAAAGGTCAGCGTTTTGGAGCTCCAAAACAGTTTGCCCTCCTAGCCGGTCGGCCCGTAGTTGATTGGACCATAAAAGCCTTTGCCGAGCACCCTCAGATCAATGAGCTCATCATTGTTTTGCCCGATGAGAGCCAGGCTGAAGAAATTAAAACTCGATGGCCCAAAATTAAAGCCGTAGTAAAAGGGGGAAGACAAAGGCAAGATTCAGTCAGCCTGGGCCTTGAAGCTGTGTCGTTGGAAATGGAAATTGTATTAGTTCATGATGGCGTCAGGCCCCTAGTGACAGCTGAATTGATCAGCCGAATTATAGAAACGGTAGAGAAAGAAGGAGCGGCTGTGCCAGCTGTGCCTATTGAAGACACAGTCAAAATAGTTAATGGTGATTTTATTATAAGAACTCTCAACCGGGAGCGACTGATTAGAGTTCAAACCCCTCAGGGCTTTAGAAAAAGTCTTTTGGAAAGGGCTTTTCATCAAGCCAAAAAGGATGGTTATTATGGTCCTGATGAAGCCAGCTTGATTGAAAGAATAGGCGGTCGAATCAAAATTATTCCGGGTGAGACAAAAAATATTAAAATTACTACTCCCGAAGATCTTAAATTGGCGGAGGTGTGGATAAATGAGGGTTGGCATAGGCTATGATCTTCATCGAATCAAAGAGGGTGGACCCCTTTATCTTGGGGGAATTGAAATCACCTTTGATTTTGGTCTAGTTGGCCATTCTGATGGCGATTGTCTGATTCACGCTATTATCGACGCTTTATTGGGGGCAGCCGCAGAAGGCGATATTGGGCAACACTTTCCGCCTTCTGATAAGAAGCTAAAGGGAATAAGAAGCACAGTTTTATTGCAAAAGGTAATGGAGATAATCAAAAAAAAGGGGATGAAGGTAGTTTATGTTGATTCAGTCATTGTAACCGAGAAACCAAAACTTTCGCCCCATATTCCTAGGATGAAAAAAACTTTGGCGCCAATTCTCGAAATTTCAGAAGATCGGCTCGGCATTAAAGCGAAAACTAATGAAAGGCTGGGTGAAATTGGCCGGTTTAAGGCCATGGCTTGCTGGGCCGTTTGTTTGCTCCAAGAAGGTTAAGAATTCTCTTTATTAAATTAGATTCGATTTGAAAAAAAGAAGATCAGGGTAGATTTGGAAAAGAATTTTGATTGTTTTTATTTTTTCGCCGCCAGCTAGCTCGTCTTAATCTATCCATGATTGCCCGGCCAAGGCCAATTTCAGGCATTTTTTCTACTAGAATAAGATCAAGGGAAGATTTATCCAGCCGATAAAGAGAAGCAAAAAGGGAGGCCGCCGCCTGACGAAGGTCCCCTTTAGGTGAAAGAATTTCAATCTGATCAAAGGGAAGAGATGCCATTTCACCTCTAAAGGAAAGAAGACCGATTCTTTTGCCCTGATTTTTCCAGCGCCAGAAATCCTTCTCTGACCAATCAAGGCAGGTGGGAGTGCGAGGCGCATAATGGCGGGGCAACATGCCTGGGGCTTCAGGCTTGAGTTTAGAAGACGGAGATAAATTAACCGGGCCTATTAAATTTTCTATTTCTTCCAGAGCGACTCCGCCAGGTCTTAAAAGACGGGGAACATCTTCAAGAAAGGAGAGGATGGTCGATTCCACGCCTACCTCACAGGGGCCGCCATCAAGAATAAAATCGACTTTGGAACCAAGCTGCTCCTTGACATGCTGGGCAGTAGTTGGACTCAAATAGCCAAAGGGATTGGCGCTGGGACCGACAATTGGAGTTTCGGCCTTATGAATCAGTCTGAGGGTAAGATTATGCCTGGGCATCCTTATGGCCACGCTGGGCAAGCCTGAAGTTACTATTTCTGGAACTTCCTTTTTTTTGGGTAAAACAAGGGTCAGCGGGCCAGGCCAGAATTTTTCAGCCAGTTTGCGAGCTTTTTCTGAAATCCCTTCGGCCAGCTTTTCCAGGTCTTGCCGGCTGGCAATATGAACGATGAGGGGATCGAAATAGGGCCTGGCCTTGATTTCGAAAACTCGGGCGACAGCTAAAGGATTAAAGGCATCAGCCCCAAGGCCATAAACCGTTTCTGTAGGGAAAGCAACAACCCCGCCTTGGCGAATAATTTTTGAAGCTTTAATCAGAGCTTCATTTTCTTTGAGGATAAGATCAACGGCTTCTTCCAGATTGGCGGCCACTGGAAAATAGTGAGCGAGCTCGTGGAGATGTTTGGTTCCATGTCCGGTGAGGACATAAATACCTGAAGCGCCGGCATTACGAGCAAGTTCGACATCGACGGGATGGTCACCAATAACATAGGAATTCAAAAGATCAAGACTAAATTCCTTAGCTGCCTGAAGCAAAAAATAGGGCTTAGGTTTAATACATTCACAATTTTCTTCCCGGAGGTGGGGACAGACATAGATTTTTTCAATAATTATTCCTTCCTGAGCCAATCTATCCTTAATGAAATTATTTATTTTTTCCACTTCGTCAGGTTTAAGCTGGCCGGAGCTCAGGCCAGGCTGATGGGTGACGATGAAGAAAAGATAGCGATCCCTTATTTTTTTCAAGGCCTGAAAAACTCCAGGCAAAAATTCCACTTCTTCAGGCCAGTGGAGATAGCCCTTTTCCTCGATTAAAGTTCCATCACGGTCAAGAAATAGGGCGGGCTTTTTCATGGCTTAAACCAGCCTATTTCTTTAATCACCCTTTGAACTTTTCTCGAGTCCGGGCCATCTGTTCTAGCAACCTCAACAGCTACCTTATCTCCGACAGCAGCATGAGTGTCGGCCACATTCCTGTTGGTAAAACCTGGGCAAAGGGGAATCGAATGAAGGCCTTTTTCGGCCGATATTTTTTGAAGTATTTCAACAGCTTGAGTCTGTTTTTTAACATAGACGACGAAAAGCTTATGAAGGGAAGTTTCTCGGAGGCAGTGAGGCTTTTTCGGGTCGGCATCAGGAGCGTGGGCCAAGAATGAAGCCTTAAATAGCATTAATCACTTCCTTCATTTTCTTATTATATGTCTAAAAGCCAAATTAAATTAATTAAAAAATTTCATTGACAAAATAAAAATTTTTTTTTAAAATCGAACAATCTAACAAAATGGTCGAAATTTATGAGAAAAAATAATCTTCTGGAACAAAAAATAATCGAAACAGCCCAGGGAATCTTTTCCCGCTTGGGTTTCAAAAAGACAACTATGGATGATATTGCCCGGGCTGTCTTTAAAGCTAAAAGTTCCCTTTATCATTATTTCAAAAATAAAGAGGAGATTTTCCGAGCGGTGGTGGAAAAAGAAGCCCAGATGATGAAGAAAGAAATAGAGCAGGCGCTGGCCCGCGAGGAATCTCCGATTAATCGACTCAAGGCTTATGCTAAATCCAGGATAAAGGCTCTGCATCGATTAGCCAATTTTTACCATACCTTTCGTGAGGGATATTTTGAATCCTATGGTTTTATCCAAAAAATCCGCCAAGATTATGATCAATATGAAATTAAAACCATCAAAACAATTCTCGAGGAGGGAGTTAAAGCCGGAATTTTCGATGTCAAGGATTTAGATTTGACCTCTGAAGCCATAATTATGGCCATAAAAGGTTATGAATATATTTGGGCTGTATCGCCGGACATCAATAAAATCGAAGGTGATATCGATCGTCTATTCAATATTCTCTTTTATGGAATCCTGAAGCGTTGAAGGTCCCAAATGAAATTTTATGAATTTATTTACCGCTTCCGCTGGTTGATCGTCCTTGGGACTTTTATTTTAACCCTGATGCTTGTCTGGCCTATCCGCCAACTCAAAATCAATGCCGATTTAACGTCTTATTTACCTAAAAGTGATCCAGCTGTTAGAACCTTAGAGTATATTGCTGATACCTATGGCGGTAATTTTGTTGCGGTTATCGCTATCGAAAGTGATGATATTTTTAAGCCCTATTTCCTCGATTCAATCCGTGAGCTAACCACCAAACTTCAGTTGCTTGAAGGCGTCAACTATGTAACAAGTCTAACTAATGTTCTGGATTTGAAAAAAAGCGATGAAGGCCTTGAAATTGGCAAGCTTATCAGCGAGGAAGATTTTCCCCTTGATGAAAGCAAAGCCAGCGAGCTCCGCTCCTACGTTCTCAATAAAAAGCGTTTTCGCGGCCGTTTGGTTTCCGCTGATGGTCGAGTGACCCTTGTAATTGTCGCTCTTCGTAAAGATGTCGATAAAAATCAGATTATGAAAGAGATTCGTAAAATTGTTGAAACCAGCCATTTATCTGGGGAAGTCCATTTGGCTGGTTTGCCAGCCCAGCAGAGCGAAATCAGTCGCTTTACCCTCTATGACCTAAAGACTCTTTCCCCTCTTGTGGCAATCATTATTTTCCTCTGCCTTTTTTTGAGTTTTCGCAGCTGGCGGGGGGTTATTATTCCTTTGGCCGCCGTAGCCCTAAGCACCCTCTGGACCCTTGGATTTATGGGATTAACAGGAGTTCCTTTGACGATCATTTCCGTTGCGATTCCTGTTCTTCTCTTAGCAGTTGGTAGTGCCTATAGCCTTCACGTTCTCCATCGTTTTGATGAAGCCCCTGAAGATCAAAAGAAAAGGGCCTTATCTCATGTTTCGGCTTCTGTTTTTCTAGCAGCCATAACGACAATAGCTGGTTTCATGTCCTTTGTCTTTGGCTCCTATCTTTCCGCTATCCGGGAATTTGGTGTTTTTGCCTCCTTGGGGATTCTTTTTGCTCTAATTTTATCGGTGACCTTTGTTCCCGCTTTTCTTTTCATTATTAATCCCAAGAGATTAAAGGAAAAAAAGAATTCCCTGGAAAATAAAAAAATTCCCTGGCTTCTCCGCCTTGAAAAAGGCGCCTTTGGTTTTCTGAGGCAGGGGAAAATTACCCTCTTTGTTTTCCTTTCGGTGATAATTGTCGCCCTATCTGGTATTCCCTTTATTGAACGTCATGCGAAGATGCTTGATTATTTTGAGGCCTCCAGTGAAATTAGGCGGAGCGAAATTTTTCTGGAAAGAAAAATAGGCGGTTCTATTCCTATGAATATTCTGGTTAAAGGTGACATTCAAGAGCCGGCCGTTCTCGAAGAAATGAAGGCCTTAGAGGATTTTCTTGACCAGGATCCTTTGGTTCATAATCCCCTTTCTATTGCCGACTTTTTGGCTGAAATGAACGATCTCATGGGTGAAGGAGAGAAAATCCCTGACTCAAGGGAAAAGGTGAGCAATCTCCTTTTCCTGCTGGAAGGGCAGGAAGGCCTTGATCAACTACTCCATCCTGACAAAACTGAGGCCGTCATTCAGGCGACGATACCAAGTCTTGATATCGAGGAAATGAAGAAGCTCGTTGAGCGAATTGAAAGCTGGATTAAACAGCGTTCCTTTCCATCAGCCCAGATGATCTTTTCTGGATCGCCTCAAGTTTATATTCATCTTGACCGAAGTCTTGTTCAGAGTCAGATAATAAGTTTATCCTTGGCTCTAATTCTCATCTATCTTTGCGTGCTTTTCTTAGTGCGTTCGCCCGCTGGAGCCCTTCTGGGAATGATTCCTATTATTTTCACTTTAATTCTTATCTTCGGTTTTATGGGCTATGCCAAAATTCCGCTGGATATAGTCACTGTGTTAGTAGGTAGCGTTTCTATTGGGATCGGTATTGATTATTCCCTTCACTGGATCAATCGTTTTCGCCTTGAGGTTAGGAGAGAGGCGGAGAAGAGAGTTTTTTCAATGACTGAAAAGAGGAATTCTAGTATTTTACCTCTTGACGCTCAATCCTTTCTGAGTAATTCGGCTCTAATTGAGGCTGCGGAGAGAACTCTTCGAAGCACAGGCCGTGCCATCTTTATTAATATGATCACTGTGGCTTCGGGATTTCTGGTCTTAACCTTTGGTAATCTTATCCCGTTACGCCGCTTCGGTTTGCTTGTGGCCGTAACGATGCTGAGTTCAGGTCTGGGAACTTTAACCCTTCTCCCTGCAGTCGTGGTAAAGACAAAGGCCAAATGGATAAAAATGAATAAAAAGCAAAATAAAAATAGTAAAAGCAGGGAAATTGGATAAATAATGGCCCCTTTAACCGACTATTTCGGACGATTAATATAAATTTAAAAAACTCGAGGAAGGAGAAGTCAATGGAAAAATTAAAAAAACAAAAAAAAGGCCTTCCCGGTCCCTGGGGTCTCTCCTGGTCTTGGATTTTGGCGGGGATAATTATTCTTCTTCTCATTCTGCTTCTCGCCCTCTGGGCAGCCCATGTTTTTCCTGCCCAGACTCTTTCGGCTGAAGAAATTTTGAAAAGGGTCGATGAAGTGGTCAATGCTCCCAAGGATCGAGAGGCCAGAATCAAGGTTATTATCATTGACAGCAAGGGAAAGCAGGAAATCAGAGAAATGATTAGTTATCAAAAAGGCTCGGATCGACGTCTGGTTAAATTTACTTCTCCGGCTGAACATCGGGGCATTGGCTTCCTTTCTCTCCCCAATGAAGTTATGTATCTTTATTTGCCAGCTTACGGCCGAACCCGTCGGATCGCTTCCCATGTTAAAAATACCAAATTCGCGGGCACTGATTTTACCTATGAGGACATGGAAGCCGCGCGTTATTCCGAAAAATGGGTTGGTCAGTGGCTGAGAGAAGAAGCTGATTATTATGTAATTGAACTTAAGCCCAAGCCTGAGACTAAAACTCAATACTCCAGACTGGTGATGTGGATAAGAACCGAAAACTTCTACCCAGCCAAGATAGAACTTTATGATCGGGCTAATCGCCTGGCCAAATTACTTACTCTGAATAAGATGGAAAAGATTGGGCCCTATTGGACGAGCCGGCAAATGACGATGGAAGATTTGAAGGAAAATAGAAAAACCATCCTTGAACTCCAGGAAATAAAATTTGATGTGGGCTTGGGCGATGAACTTTTCACTGAGCGCTTTCTTATGAGATAGGTTAAAGGGATTTCGAGGAGGTAAAAGAATGAAACTTTGCTCGCCTAAAAATCACTCTGCCTTCAAATATTGCCACCTCCTTTTAATTTTAGCCTTTTTATTTTTGAATTATCCTCTCAGCCTGTTGGCTCAAGATGACCCTCCTGTTGAAAAAGAAATTAAAAAGCAGATAGACAAAAATGAAGTAAAAAATGAAGAAGTCAAAAAATTTTCGGCCAAGGGAAGCCCCCTTTGCCCCAATGAAGCGGCCATTTCTGATGAAAATCAGATTAAAACTGAATCAGGTTTAAATTGGAGCGGCTATCTTTCGATTGATCATCGGGCTTTTACGCGTTCACCAGGGAATTATTCCTTTAAGGAATATCGTTTTGAATTAAAGGCCGAGGCCAAAACTGAAAAAACAAGATTGGCCAGCACTCTCTGGGTTCGTTCGCTGGGTTTTTCTTCTATCCGGAAGTCAGCCGATCTTTTTGCGCGCGAAAAAATTGTTCCAGTTGAAATGGAAATAAGGGAAGCCTATGTAGATATTTATGGTTTTCTTTTTCCCTGGCTAGATTTAAGAATTGGTCGCCAGAGGATTGCCTGGGGAACGGCCGATAGAATCAATCCCACCGATAACCTTAATCCCGATGACCTTGAAGATATCTGGGATTTTGGGCGACACCTTAGTTCTGACGCCATTAAAGCCACAGGTTATTTTGGTCCATTTACTCTGACTGGAGTTTTCATTCCCTCCTTTTCCCCTGCTTCTCCCCCCTTACCCGATTGGGCTGAAGCCTTTATGCCTTCCCTAGAAATAAAGGGTTACAATCTTGTCAATCTCCGCGATGAAATAATTCTTCCAGAAAGTAATCTAAAATCCTCATCTATAACTGGTTTAAAATTAAGTACCAATTTTAGGGGATACGACTTTTCTATGAGTTTTGTTCGGGGAAGGGATGATCTGCCCCTTCTTCGGGATATTGTGGTTGAAAAGATAAGCGGCCAGGAGATTGAGGTTTTGGCCAGATTAGTTTATCCTCGCCTGAACATTCTTGGCTTTGATTTGGCCGGCGCTTTGAGAGGAGTAGGTCTATGGGGTGAAGCAGCCATCTTTTTCCCCGAACGCATCGTTGGTGAAACCCTCTTTCCTGTCCCTGGATTTGGCCTCATAGGCCAGCCAAGAACGGCATTAAGCAACAAAGCTTATACCCGATTTGTTCTTGGTGCTGATTATACCTTTTCTCCAGGAATCTATCTTAATGGACAATGGGCCCATGGCTTCTTGCATGAAAGAGGCTCGGCAGAATTAAATGATTATTTCCTTTTCAATTTAGAATGGCGCCTTCTTAGGGACAAATTAAAACTCGTTCCTCTATCTGGTTGTGTCCAAGTAAATGAGTGGCGTAACTTGAAAAATAACTTGGCCCTGATTTTAGTTCCTTCCATTGAATATCATCCCGTGGCCAATACAGAAATCCGGGCCGGTTTGAGAATTCTTGATGGCCGTGGGAAGACAACTTTTGCTCGAATCAAAGATCGCGATGAGCTTTTCTTTTGTTTTAAATACAGTTTTTAAATTCTAGGCCAAGTTTTATATATTCAAAATATGTTATATAAAAATTAAAATTCAAATCCAAATAAAATCGCAGAAAATAAAATTTTAATCGCCTTTATGGAATATTTAATTAACATCTTTTTAAATTTTCTAAAACTCACTCAAGTTCCCTTCTTAAACTATAAATATTTAAATCTTAATTTGAATGGTGAGGGGAAAGCCTTAGAGAGGCTAATGAAAGGCGGAAGAATTTATGGCCGCAAATAAAAAAGGGCTTCATTCCTTTCTTTATGCCGCCCTAAACTTTTCCTCTGATTGAATTTCAGAGGAAGAAAATTTGTCTGGTTCAAAATGGCTCTTATCCTTTTATTGCCGGAGTTTTTGGAGATGCCTCTACTTTCATAAGATAATTAGCAATTATCTCCGAGCCTGCCTGCTTGCCCACCTTGGCTAATTCCAAAGCTGCAGGGGGAATTATCAAGTTAAAGGCAACCAGGGAAAGAAACAGAGCCACAATCATGATCGCTATTTTCGTTGTTATTTTCATTTTCTCACCTCCTTTTAGTTTGAAATGTCTATTTAATCTTTCTCTATTCAGACGAAAATGATAATGAAAAAGTTCCTTTGAGTCGAAAAAATAATGAAATATTGAGAATATAAGGAAATAATTATATTTTTGTATGAAGGAAATCTTTTTATATTATAGCAAAAGAAAGAAAAAAATCAAGAAAAAATAATGTCTTTGATAAAGAGAAAATTAATCTTTAAGATAATTTTGGAGAGATTGAGAGTCGAAAAATTAGACTCTTTACTATTTTTGATTTTTCTCTTCTACCCTTCAATTTTAAGACTGAGCCACCTTTAAACCAGGCACCAGTGAGGCCAACTCAACTATCCTTTCTTTTACTCCCAGATTCAGGCGGCACTTAACCTGACAGGATATACAAGTGCGGCAGAGAGGAGATGGCAGGTCAAGGGAGGTCAAAAGGTCCTGAGCCAAATCAAAATTATTATAACCAAAAGCGTACATATAAGCCCTCATGAGTTCGGGAACGGGTAGATTTTCAGGGCAGGCTGAAAGACAGCTCAGACAGCTCTGGCAGTACATCCCATCGCCATGGATTTCGCCCAGGCGAAGATCTCGGAGTTCCTCTTCAGTCAAAGTAAGATCGGCCATGACCGAAAGATCTTCTTCAAGTTGTTCAAAAGTGGTGAATCCCGGAATGGCTGTATGAACGGCAGGCTCATTGAGAACCCATTTCAAAGCCGCCTTCATGTTGATTTTTTCTGTCTTTTCTTTATCCCAGTAAACGCCGGCCTGGGTTTTCATGGCTATCACTCCGAGACCAGCGGCTGCCGCTTCGCGCAGGGCCTGTCGCACTTCTTCCCTATTTTGTTGACGGAAATTGAAGCCGGCAATGACCACATCGTAGACCTTGGCTTCCAGCATTCCTTTGATCACTTCAGGCTGCCCGGAATGAGTAGAGGCACCGATAAATCTAGTCTTGCCTTCCTTTTTTGCCTTTTGCAAAGCTTCAAGAATAGGTTCATTCAAAACGTGTTCAGCTTTGGTGGTGTTATGAAGACTGAGAATATCAACATAATCAAGGCCGAGACGCTCAAGGCTTATATTTAACATATCAAGAAATTGTTGCGGGTTAGTTTCGGACAGGAAATCGCCAGTTTTTCGGTCTCTTGTAGGCGGATTGATTTTTGTGGAAATGATGAAGGATTCCCTTGGTCTTCCTTTGATCACGCTCCCAATCATTTCTTCGTTTCGACCTCGCTGATAACTGTGGGCTGTATCAAGAAGAATTATCCCGGCATCGAGGGCGGCTCGGACAAGATCTGGATTATCGGCATTCATGACTCCCATGCTCACGGCTGTGACCTTCAGACCAGTTTTACCCAGAACTCGGTAAATTAGCTTATGTTTTTCTGAAAAAAAGGAAGCGAAGAAGGATTTGGAATTAAAATTTAATTCCCTTGGCCAGCCTCGAGAAGCAATCAAACCAAAGCTTGCGCCAAGGCCAAGACGGAAGAAATCACGTCGATTAATTTTTTTTAAAGTCATGTCAGCTCCTTAATTTTTATATTTCCCATTTCAATTTTTTTATATTTTTAATGATAAATTGGTTTAAGTCAATATTTTTTTTGATAAATTTAAGTTAAGACGAATTTTTAATTTAAAGTTTGCTTTTGTATAATGAGAATAAAAATGGAAATTCAACTGGCATCTTCAATTTCGCCTCTTATTTTTCTTAGACTAAGCGATCTTTTGGAGAAAGGAGAAGGGGCAGCTCTTGTGACTATAATTGAGACTATCGGTTCGACGCCTCAAGTGCCTGGAGCTAAGGCGATCATTATGGCTGATGGACTTATAGCCGGAACCATAGGTGGAGGCTTCTTTGAGGCGTCAATAATTGATCGGGCCAAAAAGCTTTTAAATATAAAGCAAGCTGAGCTCATTCTTTGGAAATTTGCCGCAGATTGGGAAGAGGAAAGCTCAATTTGTGGAGGCCAAGCGTTGGTGATTGTGGATGGCTTCCCAGAGAGGGATTCTTTGATCTTTAAAAAAGTAGCTCAGGCTTTAAGGTTAAGAAGACGAGGCTTGCTGATAACCAGCATCCAAAGAAAGAAGGAAGAAATAATATCTTTCGATCGCCTTTTTCTGGAAGAAGATGAGCTTTCTGATGTTTATGGGGGAAAGGAGAATCAATTCAAAGAATATTCCTTTTTCTTATCTCCAGAGGAAAGATTAGATCTTTTTCGAAAAGAAAAACCAAAATTAATTAAAAAATTCGGACCAGAGGATGTGGAAATTTTTCTTTTTTTTGAACCAGTAAGTCCTTCTCCCAGACTTTTAATTTTTGGGGCTGGTCATATCGGTCAGGCAGTCGCTCAACTAGGTCTTTTTCTCGGTTTTGAGGTTTTTCTCTTCGATGACCGCCATGATCTCGAATTGCCTGCGGCAATAAGGGATAAGATAAATTTTATTTTGGCCGATATGGTTGAAAGCCTCGAGAAATTTTCGACTGATGATTTCTGTTATCTCATCATTGTTACCCGAGGTCATCGTCTGGATGGCGAGGTTTTGCGAATGGCTCTGAAAAAAAGGCTGGGTTATATTGGAATGATTGGCAGCCGGAGGAAGGTGGCTTTAATGAAAGAAGAATTTCTTAAAAAAGGGTGGGCCAGAAATGAAGATTGGGTCCGCATCCATTCGCCCATCGGCTTCGATATCGGCGCCCAGACAGTCGAAGAAATCGCCGTGAGCATCATGGCTGAAGTTATTGCCATCAGACGACGGGGAGAAAAGAGTTTATGATCTATGGTCTAATTTTGGCTGCTGGCGAATCGAAAAGAATGGGATTGCCTAAATTGCTTCTTCCTTATGGTGAAAAAACCGTAATTGAAACTGTTTTGACTGTAGTCAAACAAAGTAAACTTGATCAAAGTCTGGTTGTTGTTCATCCTGATGATAGGGACATTTCCCCCTTGGCGAAGAGAATGGGCTTTGAAATAGCTGTTAATCCTGAACCAGCAAGAGGCATGCTGTCTTCTATAATTGCCGGTCTTGAAAGAATCCCTGAAAAAGTAGAGGCTGTGGTTTTAGTTTTAGGTGATCAACCTGGCATTTCCGCTTCAGCCATAGATTTACTCATTATTGCTTATCGCCTTAAAGAGAAAGGTTTAGTTCTACCTATTTATCAAGGAAAAAGGGGTCATCCGATTCTTTTTGATTTAAAATATCGCATGGAAATAAAGAATCTTAATCCAGAAATTGGCCTGAAGCAGTTAATTCAGCTCCATCCTGAAGATATTTTGGAAATACCAGTCAATGAGCCTGGAATAATTTATGACCTAGATACCCCTGAGGATTATGCTCTTTTTTATAGTGAGAAAGAGAAAAAGGAATGATTAATTGGCCTTTTATTCAAGAATGCCGGAAGATATTTAAAATAGCCTGAAAGGGAGGAAGAAAAATATTTTAGTATCGTCAAAATTAATGAAGCAAGTTAGGCCAGATATTGACGGCTTAAGTCTTATGTCTGGCTATAAATTATTGTGAGGACGAGGAGGTGCTGGAATGAAAAAGTTAGTGGGGTTATTTATTGGTATCTTGCTTATTGTCCCTTTAACTGCCCTTTTTGCTCAGCAGTATAACCTGACAGGTACCTGGGAGATGACAACTCAAACACCTCGAGGAGAAATGAAGTCAGAACTCGAGATCAAGCAGGAGGGGACCAAAATTACGGTCACTATAAAAACCCAGAGAGGTGATATAACTGGAGAAGGTAAAGTTGAAGGCAAGATGGTGCAGTGGACAATAACTCGCCAGACGCCGCGGGGTGAATTCACCACCACCTATAAAGGTGAAATTAAAGACAACAATAATATGGCTGGCGAAGCCGAAATGGGCCAATTCGGTACAATTCAGTGGACAGCCATCAGAAAATCCTGAATAATCGAGACTCCGTCCTCCTTTCTTTCCCCACCGTTTCCTTGAGGGGGAGGTTGAAAAGACCTTCCCCTCTTTTTTTATATTTTTGTATCTAAATTTCGCTAACCTAAATTATATAAAATAGACAGAGAGGGAAGATTTTAAGCCTTCCTCCGTCTAAATTTTGTACGGAGGAAGATCAGGTGCAAGCTGAATGGAAGAGAGAGAGCTTCTTCGGCGGGCCTGCTCAGGCGATGCTGAAGCCTTTGGCGAACTTGTTAGCCTTTATCAGCAAAAGGTTTTTCACCTGGCCTTTGGTTTTACTCATGATCGGACAGCAGCTGATGATCTGGCCCAGGAAATTTTTCTTAAAGCTTATTTGGCTTTGCCTGGGTTTAGAGGCAAAGCCGAATTTTCTACTTGGCTATACAGGCTGGCCATTAATCATATTAAGGATTATTTAAGAAAAATGAAAAGGAAAATCCAACGGGAAGAGTCCCTTGAGGAAGCCAGGGAGAGGCTTATTTCCAAGGAAGAAAATGTTATTGAAAAAGAAGAATTGATGGAAAGAAGAAGGCAGTTGCTGCATAAAGTAATAGCTGCTTTACCTGAAAAATATAGGCTTGTATTGACTTTAAGAGATATTGAAGGTTTGCCCTATGAAGAGATAGCTTCCCTTTTAGGGATTTCTATAGGCACGGTGGATTCCCGTCTCCACCGGGCTCGGAAGCTTTTGCGGGAGAAAATGGAGCCTTATTTAAGACAGGAAGGGAGGATATCATGAATTGCCGTCAGGCCGAAAGACGGCTGCTTCGCTCCTTTGATGGTCGGATTACGGCCAAAGAAAGAAAGGAGCTGGAGGAACATATCCACCATTGCTCCCGCTGCGCCCGTCTGGAATCAGAATATAAAACGCTTCTTACCTGGATCAGGCTTGACCAAATTCCTGAACCGCAACCTAATTTTAGGGAAAGAATAGAAAAGAAAATAGCTTCCCTTAACTTACCAGAGCCTGAGTTTCTATGGCAACCAATTCTAGTTAGAATGGCGACGGCGGCCTTGATAATTCTAATTATCTTAGCTGGCCTAATGATCTTTTTTCAGCTCGGTAAGTCAGTCGCTTTCAGCCACACCGAAGCCCTGATTTTTCAGGAGGAAAACCCCTTTCCTGAAGTTCAACAAATTCTAAATGAGGCTCAGCCTGAACAAAGAAATCTTCGCTTGATGTTTTCTTCGCTCGAAGTGCCCCGAGTCCAAAGGAGGCATTAATCATGACCAGGCGTTTCAGGTTGTGGCTGATTTTATCTTTCCTGCTAGTTTTTATTGTAGGTGGCTTGATTGGCCTTTTAAGTGAAAGATTTATCTTTCACCGCAGTTTTCAACCCCGCCGGGAAGCCCCCTCTTTCCCCTCATTTGAGAAATGGGCTCAGGATTTGAACCTCTCTGAAGAACAGCAAAAGGCCATAAAAGAAATATTTCGTCGCAGCGACGAAAAAATGCGGGAGTTGCGGGTTCGTTTTCATAATGATCTTAGTGCTATTCGAGAGGAAATAAAAAAGGAAATTGATAATGTTTTAACCAAAGAGCAGCGCGACAAACTTCAAGCCATGATTCAGGAGCATCGGCAGAGGCGAGAAAAAGAAAGGGCTCCGGAAAGGGAGCGTTACCCAGAAAGAAAAAGGGAACACCCGAGATAAAAATGAATAAGGGAGGAGAAGAACCATGAAGAAAAAATGGATTATTTTGGGCATCATCATTGTGGTGATTGTTGGTGCCTTAGTTGGCTATGGAATGATTAAAAAGGGCAAAAACAATACTCCCAAGTATCGCTTTGAGGCGGTAAGCCGTGGCGACATCGAAGCCACGGTCGTTACTTCTGGAACAGTGAATCCTGTGACCGTGGTTGATGTGGGCAGCCAAGTATCTGGTCGGGTAGCGAAAATTTATGTAGATTTTAACTCCCCGGTTAAAGCTGGTCAGATTGTGGCTGAGCTTGAACAGGACTCTTTTATTGCCCGCCTGCAACAGGATGAAGCCAATTATCGAAGTGCTGTGGCTTCTTTGGACAGGGCCAAGGTAGCCCTGGAAATAGCTGAGAAGAAATATAAAAGAGCCCTTAGCCTTTTTGAAAAAAATTTAATCTCCTTTGAGGAGAAAGAGGCCGCTGAGGCCAATTATTTAAATGCCAAGAGTGAAGTTCTTTCCGCTGAAGCTCGACTCGAACAGGCCAAAAGCCAGCTTGAAGCCAGTAAAGTAAATCTCGCTTATACTATCATTAGATCCCCTGTTGATGGCGTGGTAATTACAAGAAATGTTAACGTTGGCCAGACGGTAGCGGCCAGTCTCCAGGCCCCGGTTCTTTTCAAAATCGCTACTGACCTGAGCAAAATGCAAGTTCAATGCAGTGTAGATGAAGCTGACATTGGCAAGGTTAAAGAAGGGCAGCCAGTTCGTTTTACCGTCGATTCTTATCCTGGGGAAATTTTTCATGGAGTTGTTCGTCAAGTCCGTTATTCTCCCGAAACCGTGCAGAATGTTGTAACTTATACAACTATTGTTGACGTTGACAATCCTGATCTCAAGCTTCTTCCAGGGATGACGGCCAACGTGACCATCACCGTAGGCGAGGCTAAAGGAGTTCTTAGAGTTCCCAATGCGGCTCTTCGTTTTTCACCTGAAATCAGCCAAGAGGAGATGGAGAGAATACTCAAAGAAGCTCGTGAAAAGATGATGGCTCAGTTCCAAGCAATGCGTCAAAAAGCTGGCGAAGGACAGGAATCGCCTCGTTCCCCCTTTTCTCCTGAGGCCAAGAGAATCTTTGGTCAAGGTGGTCCCCTAGGACAGGAAGGTCAGCTGCCTTTGGGCGAAAGAAGACCTGGAGCTGGCCGACAGTTCATGGCCAGGGTGTGGACCTTAGACGAAAAAGGTAAGCTTTGGCCAATTTTTGTCCGTACAGGTATTTCTGACAATTCCTATACCGAAATCAAATGGGGCGATTTGAAAGAAGGGCAGAAAATAATTGTTGGCTATGCCTATCCCACTTCTACTTCTCAAACTAGAAGACAGCCAATGGGGCCCGGAGGACCTAGTCCCATGATGTTTATCCGTCGTTAATTTTAATTTGAGAGACAACACCATGATGAACCGAAATGAAAATCTAATTCATCTTGAGAATGTGGTTAAAATTTATAAGGTCGGTGAGACCGAAGTTCATGCTCTGAGGGGAGTCACCCTGAGTGTCCGGCCCGGTGAATTTATCTCTATCATGGGGCCATCGGGCTCAGGAAAATCGACCTTAATGAATATAATTGGCTGTTTGGATAAACCGACTTCGGGAAAATACTTTCTCGATGGAGAGGAGGTTTCAAAACTCGATAGAAATAAACTGGCCAGGATAAGAAACAAAAAAATTGGCTTTGTTTTCCAGAATTTTAATCTCCTTCCCCGAACCACTGCCTTAGAGAATGTGGAGCTTCCTCTACTTTATGCCAATATACCTCACAAAACAGCTAGGGAGAAAGCCTTAAAAGCTTTGGCCGCGGTGGGGCTCAAGGGAAGGGAACATCATCAGACCAATCAGCTTTCCGGCGGCGAGATGCAGCGGGTGGCCATTGCTCGTGCTTTAGTGAATGATCCTTCAATCATTCTGGCTGACGAACCTACGGGAAATCTCGATACCAAAACTGGTGAGGAGATAATGGCCATTTTTAAACAATTAAACGAAGAACAGGGGATTACCCTGTGCATTGTCACTCACGACCCTGATGTGGCTGCTGTGACCAAAAGGCGGATTTTTGTCCGAGACGGTCGAATTATCCGGGAAGAAACCTCATGAGGAGGAAACCATGAATTATTTGCGGATTCTACGTGTTTCGGTGCGAGCTTTGGCTCGCAATAAATTACGGTCTTTTTTGACCACCCTGGGAATTATCATTGGAGTGGGAGCTGTTATTGCCATGGTCAGTATTGGTGAAGGGGCTAAAAGTGCTGTTGAAGAAAGATTTCTGGCTATGGGAACCAATCTACTTTTTGTCAGTCCGGGAAGCCGAGCCGTGGGCGGACGACACACCGGTTTCGGCGGTTGGCAATCCCTAAAAGTGGAAGATGCCTTAGCCATTGAAGAGCAATGTGATGCTGTTCTTTATGCTTCTCCCATTGTTCAGACAAGAGCCCAGGTGGTTTATGCTAATAAGAATTGGAATACAAGTATTACTGGAGCGAATGAAAAGTTTCCCTTAATCAGAAGCTGGGATGTGGAATTTGGTACTTTCTTTGATGATGGACATGTGCGTTCCGGCGCTAAAGTATGCGTTCTCGGTTCAGAGGTAAAAAAGAATCTTTTTGAGAATGAAGACGCTATCGGCAAAGTCATTAGGATAAAAAAGATTCCCTTTACTGTTCTCGGAGTTATGCGTTCAAAAGGCGAGTCGGGTGGCTGGATGAGCCGGGATGATATGATTATTGTTCCCTATACCACTGCCTTAATGCGCCTGGTCAGACAGGACTGGATTAACTCCATCGACGTTAAGGCTGTCTCGGCCAACCGGACGCCTGAAGCCAAGACTCAGATTGAGGAACTGCTTCGGATTCGCCATAGAATTGCCCCTGGAGCTGAAGATGATTTTACGGTTCGCAATATGACGGAGATGATGGAATCGGCCACTGAAACCACAAAAATTTTAACTATCCTGCTGGGTAGCATTGCTGGTATTTCTCTTCTGGTTGGGGGCATTGGCATTATGAATATCATGCTGGTTTCAGTAACGGAAAGAATAAGGGAAATTGGTATAAGGATGTCAGTAGGAGCTCGAGAGAGGGATATTTTACTTCAATTCTTAGCTGAGGCTGTGACTCTTTGTCTTATGGGCGGCTTAATCGGGATTGTCGTTGGCTTTATTGCTTCTCGATTAATCAGCCGTTTTGCTGGCTGGCGAACTGTGGTTTCCCCCGATGCCATTTTTCTGGCCTTCTTTTTCGCCGCTGCTGTTGGCATTTTCTTTGGTTTTTATCCAGCTCGCAAGGCCTCAAAGCTCGACCCTATTGAAGCCCTTCGTTATGAATGATAATTGACTCCAACTTTTTCGTCTTGATTAGAGTCACAATTAATAAGGAGGAGCGATGAAAAGAAGAAAATTTGTCTTAGCGTTAATAATTATTTTCCTATTTATTTTTCCGATAATTTCCTGGGCTCAGACAGAAAGTACCAAAGTTTTAAGCTTGACCTTAGAAGAAGCTATTACCAGAGCCCTCAAAAACAATCTTCAACTTCAAATTCAGCTACTTAGTCCGGAAATTGCCAGTTTATCGGTAGTTAGGGCTAAGGAGAAATTTTATCCTACCTTAGGTTTTAATTTTAGTCGTCGAAGCACAGTTCAGGCTTCCTATTCCTGGCTCGAAGCCACTGATAAAACAATGACTGATTCTGAAAGCTATCAAACCCAGATTAGCCAGCAGATTCCGACCGGAGGCAGTCTAGGAATTTCTTTAAACTGGGACCGAACTGATACGTCGGCCCGATTCCAGACCATTAATCCCCGCTATTCGAGCACCCTACGTTTCACTTTTAGCCAGCCGCTGCTTCGCGATTTTGGTTACAAGATGAGCCGTCGAGAAATAATCATTGCCCAGACCAATCTGGAAATTTCTGAATATGATCTGAAGAAAGCAATAATGGACACTATTTATGCAGTCGAAGATGCTTACTGGAATCTTGTTTATGCCATAGAAAATCTTGAGGTAAGACGTCAGGCCCTTAGATTAGCCAAGGAGTTACTCGAAAAAAATAAGATGGCTGTGGAGATTGGAACGATGGCTCCCCTGGAAGTGTTAAGTGCCGAAGCGGAAGTAGCCAGCCGGGAAGCCGATATTATTGCAGCTGAAGTTCAGGTGAAAAATGCAGAGGATCAGCTTAGACGGGTTCTTAATTTGACCCGCGATGAAAGTATTCTGGAGATTAAGCCGGTGGATAAACCTCGTTTTGTGGAGCAAAAGGTTGAGCTTGAGGAATGTCTCCAAATAGCTATGCAAAATCGACCTGATCTTTTCTCTTCCCGCCTTCAGGTGGAAAATCAAGAATTCAATGTCAGTGTGGCCCGCAATCAGCTTCTCCCGAGCCTTTCCTTTACCGCTTCTTACTGGAGTCCCGGACTTTCTGGAGATAGAATTATCTATTTAAATGATAATCCCTTGACCGGCGTAGTTTTGGGCGTTATCCCTGGAGGGGCCTCAGGGGCTTTAAAAGATTCTTTAAATTTTAAATATCGCAACTGGTCTCTAGGTTTATCTTTAGATATTCCTCTGAGCAATGCGTTATCGCGGGCTAATTATGCTCAGGCCAAGGTTAATTTTCAGCAGGCCCTGCTGCGGCTTAAAAATCAGGAAGAGCAGATTTATCTTGAAGTGAAAAACGCTGTCCGGGCGGTTCAATCCAATTTTCAGCGCGTTCAGGCATACCGGATTGCCCGAGAACTGGCCGAAAAAAAACTGGAAGCAGAGCAAGAGAAGCTTCGTCTTGGTTTAAGCACGAATTTTATGGTGCTAACTTATCAGCGGGATCTGGCGAATCAGCGCACAGCTGAGCTTAAAGCGATTATTGATTATAATCTTTCTCTGGCTAATCTTGATAAAGTTTTGGGAACAACCCTAAAGACCAAAAATATAGAGTTTATTAACTTCTGGAAAAGAGATTGATTCTTTTAACTTTGTTTATTTTCAATAAAGTTAAGAGGGACGATTGTTATTAAAGCCAAAAAAGGGTAAAATTTAAAGAATAATAAAAATAATTGAAAAAAAATTATGTAAGTAGGAAATGACAAGCATGAAATTAATCATTCACATCGGTATTTTTATTCTGTTCTGCTTCTCCTCTTCTCTATTAGCCGGTGGTCGGGAGGATTATCTCATCCAGCCTGTTGAATTTGCTCATCCCCCTAAAATTGATGGTTATCTTGAAAATCCCCTTTGGGAAAGAGCTGCGATCATTGATCAATTTATTCAATATGAACCCCAGGAAGGAGCTAAGCCTTCGGAAATAACCAGAGTTTTTATTGGCTATGATCAGAATAATCTGTATTTGGCCTTTCAATGTTTTGATTCCAATCCTAAGGAAATAAGAGCCTGCTTAACGCAGAGGGACAGGGTATTTAGGGATGATTCAGTTAGTGTTTATTTAGATACCTTTAATGATAAAAAGATGGCCTTTGTTTTTCAAGTCAATCCCTGTGGAATTCAGAATGACGGCGTTTTTGTTGAGGGAGGGGGGCGTGGACGGGGAAGAGGCGGCGGAATGATGGGTTTTGACCGCTTTGACCGAAGCTGGGATGCCTTTTTCCTTTCGGAGGCTAAAATTAATGAAGAGGGTTATACGATTGAAATGGCTATTCCCTTTAAAAGTCTCCGTTTTCCGAGCACCGGCAGTCAAAAATGGGGGATTATCCTTCAACGCTCAATTCGAAGAAAAAATGAAGAATTATACTGGCCGCCTCAATCACGGAGAATCAATGGCTTTCTAATTCAAGCCGGGCAGATCGAATTCCTCTCTCCGATCAATACAGGCCGAAATATTGAAATCATGCCAGTTTTAACGGCTTTAAGAACAGATGAGCAAAAGTTTTCGCCTCAGGCCGGATTGAATTTCAAATGGGGGTTATCTTCCAATTTGATCGCCGACTTTACTTTTAATCCTGACTATAGCCAGATTGAAGCGGATATGCCTCAGATTGACGTCAATCAGCGGTATGCTCTTTATTTTCCTGAAAAGAGGCCTTTTTTTATTGAAGGCCGGGACTATTTTAATACTCCCTTCGAAATTGTTTATACCCGAAGCATTGCTGATCCAATTTGGGGGCTTAAGCTCTCAGGCAAGATGAAGGGTACGGCTCTGGGCCTGCTGAGCGTTCTGGATAGTAATCCTTTAGCTATAGAAATTCCCGATAGAAATATCGAAAGCCTTGAAGGAAGCTCAGCCAGGGCTTTCATCAATGTCTTTCGCCTGCGCCAAGATATATATAGTGAATCTTATCTTGGTTTCCTTTTTCATGATAAAGAGATAGGCTCTTCCTTTAATCAAATTTTTTCTGATTATAACCGCGTTGCCGGGATTGATGGTCATTTCAAATTCCTGGGGAACAATCGCCTTTCTTTCCAGTTTCTCGGGACCAAAACCAGGGTTCAAGGGCAGGAAACTCGCTTGGTTCCAGCTTTAGCCTTCAATTTGAGCCGGATGACTAGGCATGTTAATTTTTCTTTAAATTACCAAAGTCTACCGCCCGATTTTGAAGCCAGCTCAGGATTTTTCCGCCGTTTGGATATTAAATCCTTAAATACTCGCTTTGGTTATGTTTTTCTTCCCCAAAAGGAATATATAATTTCGATTCGTCCCTCCGTTGAGTACCGCCGCGTTTATGACTTCAATAATACCTTAACTGATAATGAAGTTGATTTTTCTCTTTTTATTTCTGGCTGGCGACAGTCATCCTTCTGGCTTTCTTTTAGCACTGGTCTAGAAAGATATAGAAATATTGATTTTTATAAGAGCGATTTCGATGTTCATTTCAATACTGAACCTTTTGGCTGGTTGAGCACGAACATTTCCTTCGGTTTCGGAGAGGCTATTTATTATTCCCGTAACCCCTATCTTGGCTATAAGACTTCCTGGTCGATGCGAACCTCCCTGAGACCTTTAAGTAATTTGAGTCTTTTTTATAATCTTCAGAATAATGAATTCTTCAAAAAAAGGGGCGGCGAAAGGGTTTATAAAATCAATATTATTTCTCAGCGGATCAATTATCAAATTTCGAAAAGCCTTTCTCTCCGGCTGATCACGGAATATAATGATTATTACGATCGTTTCTTTCTGAGTTTTCTTTTTAGCTACGAGTATCGACCAGGAACCGTTTTTTATTTTGGAGTGGATAAGCGACAAGGCAGAGATGAAGATGGTATTTTTAAACGACCAGGTCCCTCCGTTTTTATAAAATTTTCCTATTGGTGGCGAATTTAAACCTTTTTTAGGATCAAGAAATAAATCAAAAGAAAGGCAATAGTTTTTTTCCTAAAAAAGAGGGAAATTTTTTCTTTGCTTGTTTATTTTTTGCTTATTTAAAATAGGAAAATAAGCCAAAAGTTGGCAAGATTAAAGCTTTCCTCGAAAAAGGGCCAGAAAAGGTCTTTTTTATCATTTTTATCCTTCTTTTTTTTAATTGGTACTCTCTTTTGCTTTTCAAGTTGCAAGTCTTCATCCCCTTCTTATATTATCCTTTGTGCGGGCGATAGCCTTACCAAGCAGGGTTATCCTCCCTACTTGGGACGCCTTTTACGCCAGAGAGGTATAAGAGTTAAAATTTACAACTGCGGTCGAGATGGACATAATTCAAGGGAATATTTAATTTATTTAAAAAATAACGAAGCAGCTCTCAAGGCTCTTAAACCCGATTTTATCCTTCTTGAGCTTGGGACCAATGATGTTCGTCTTGATAGCGATTATACTTCCCTCGAAAGCTTTAGAAGCAATATGACTGAAATCATCCGAATCTTTTCTCGTTTTAAAACGAGATGGGGGAAGAGAACTCGAGTGATTATCGGGCTGGTTCCGCCTATTCCTCCAGAAGTTCCATTTCCTTTTAGTTTTGAATCGGCCCGCCGAGTTGAAGAAGAAATTAACCCTATTTTGCTAGCACTGGCCGAAGAATATAATTTTCCTGTAGTTGACCACTGGCGGCTTTTTAAAGAGAAAATGGAGCTTCTTTCCCAGGTCCATCCAACTCCTGAAGGATACAGGGAAATGGCCAAAGCCTGGCTTGAAGTCCTTTTGCCCTATCTTTCTTCAAAATAAATAGAGGGAAAAATCGAAAATGAGGTTAGAGTCATTCCTCAAAGCTTAAGCCTTTTTTAATTAAATTAACCTTAAGCCAATATATTCTTAACCCAAAAAACTTAAAATAATTAGTTGACGGTTATTCCCTTGCTATGATATAGGTTAAAAAAGAGATCTATCCTTTTATAAACCGGTGCGAATGTCTAATAAAAATTTACTTTAATTTTTGTCAATCAAGAAAATTTGGCCAGGAGTATTTATTATGAACCGAAGACTTCTGCGACCAAGCTTAAGTGAAGTGAAAGAAAAGATGTCCAAAGAGGCGACCAGTAAAAAAAAGGCACCGCCTCCCTATGAAACTCATGCTGAAAATTATTACTATTTGAAGCAAATGAATAAGAAGACGCCCATGGCGGTAGTGCTCATCGATGGCGAAGTAGTGCAAGGTTATATTGAATGGTATGATCGTTATTGTATTAAAATCAATCGAGAAAACGCTCCTAATCTTCTGGTTTTTAAAAATAGCATAAAATACCTATATAAGCTCAATGACAAGAAGAATGAATCACTGGACCGGGCGGCCAAGAGTAAATAGACAGGAAGTAATTCGCCTTGGTTTGACCATTGGTGATCCAGCAGGGATCGGGCCGGAAATTCTAATTAAATCCTTAGCCAGCCAGCATCGTCTTCCTTCGGCCTCCTTCTTAATTTTTGGGCCAACTGAGATTATTAAGCAAGAGGTGAAAAACCTCAAAAGGAAAATCAATTTCTTGCCCTTTTCTGATTGGGAACAACTCTCAAGACCGGGATTTTATCTTTACCCTTTTGAGGAAGAAAAAAAACCTGTTAAAAAGGGAGAACCTTCAGCTGAAGCTGGCCGGATTTCTTTTACCGCCTTTGCCCAGGCTGTAGAAGCAGCTAATCAAGGCCATCTTGATGGCCTTGTAACCGCCCCTATTTCCAAGCTTTCCTGGTCTCTGGCTGGCCTTCCCTGGCGTGGTCATACCGATTATCTGGAACAATTTTATTCCGACGCGATTATGGTTTTTTGGAGCCAGAGGATAAAGGTAGCCCTCTTTTCTCATCATCTTTCTCTAAAACAGGCAATCGAGAGAATAAAATATGAAAGTCTCGTCAAATTCTTCGTTCGTCTTGAAAAATGGGTTCAGCCTTTTTTTAAATCAAAAATCGAGTTTCTTGTGGCTGGCCTTAATCCCCATGCCGGTGAAGATGGTCTTCTTGGTGAGGAAGAACAAAAAGAGATCATCCCGGCTATTCAGGAAGTTCGTCAAAGGGGGCTTAATTTTTCTGGACCTTATCCTCCCGATATAATTTTTAGGCAGGCTCTCGAGAGGAAATCATGCTTTGTTATTGCCCTTTACCATGATCAAGGTTTGATTGCTTTTAAATTATTGAGCTTTGAAAGAGGGGTTAATGCCACTTTTGGTCTTCCCTTTGCTCGAACCTCACCCGATCATGGAACCGCCTTCGACATTGCCGCCAAAGGAATCGCTTCTGAGAAAAGTATGATGGAAGCAATCACTCTGGCCTATAGGATGGCTCGAAAATTAGCGTCGCCATCGCTTCATTTCTGCTCTTAACTCCCGTTCAATATCCCGGGCTTTAATAGCCTCCTTTTTCTCATAGGCTCGCTTACCCCGGGCTAGGGCAATTTCTACTTTTACCTTGCCTTTATCATTAAAATAAATTTTCGTAGGAATTAAAGTTAAGCCTTTTTCTTTTATTTTGCCAGTAAGTCTTTTGATCTCCTGGCGATGGAGCAGTAATTTTCTGGGCCTCAGGGGTTCATGATTGAACCGATTGGCAGCTTCATAGGGGCTGATATGGCAGTTTATAAGGTAAACTTCACCATTCTTAATATCTGCAAAGCTTTCTTTTAGGCTTACGCGGCCTTCTCGGATTGATTTGACTTCGCTGCCAAGCAAAGCGATCCCGGCCTCAAGTCTCTCAAGTATCTCATAGTTAAAAAGGGCCTTTTTGTTTTCAGTTATTATTCTCATTGGAACTGATACCCTTTTGTTTAGGTTCAATTCTAATTAAACTTAAATGACGACGGGTTATCTTTTCAACAGTGAATCGGTATGGTCCGAATTCAAGGCTGGCCTTTTCCTGGGGAAAATGGCCGAAATGGTAAAGGAGGAATCCGGCTAAGGTAGTATATTCTTTCCTTTCAGGTATTTCTATCCCCAGGTGTTCCCGGATTTCCTTAATTGGTGCCCGGCCACGAAGATAAAAGCTTTCTCCTTCCTTTTTCTCGAGCCATCTTTCCTCGGCCAGATCATCGGTTTCATCTCTAATCTCACCAACAATTTCTTCAAGAATATCTTCGAGGGTGACAATTCCTTCGACGCTGCCAAATTCATCAACCACCAAAGCCATATGAACTGCCCTTGTTCTCATTTCTCGTAGAGCTGTTTCCAAAGAGGCTGATTCAGGCAGGAAAAGCGGTGGATGGAGTAGGTCCTTAAGCTGGAAATTCTTCTGGGTCACAAGGTAGGGAAGAATATCTTTGACATAAAGAATACCCTCGATATTTTCCATACGCCCCCGATAAACTGGATAACGGGAAAATTCTGAACTCAGAATAATCTCAATTATCTTATCATAGGAACAGGAAATTTCGATTGCCTTCACTTGGGGTCTGGGCACCATTATTTCTCTAATGGGGCGAGTGGGAATTGTTAATACGGCAGAAAGCATCTGCCGTCTTTCTTGGGGTATAGAGGAAATCCCAGTTAGAATTATCATTTTCATCTCTTCTTCGCTGAGAAAATCAGGCCCGTTGCTAAGACTACGGGTTGAAGCTGGTATAAATAGACGGATAAAGCCAGAAAGGGCCCTAGAAAGAGGCGAAAAAATAAAAAGAAAAAAACGCAGAGGCTGAACAAATTTCAAGGCAATTTTCACGGGATGATAGGCAGCCAAGGTTTTTGGACCAATTTCACCAAAAATTAAAATAAGAATGGTGGTGACCGCTGTTGCCAACAAGACAGCTTGATTTTTTTTCTCAGGCATAAGGGAAACGGCGAGATAAGTAGCTAAGGAGGCCGCGGCAATGTTTACAAGGGTATTACCCACAAGAATGGTTGTCAAAAATTGGTCTAGCCTCGCTTTGATGTTTTGAATTAAGCCAGCTTTTTTTGCCCCTTTGTCTTTTAAGGAGCCCAATTTAAAGAGATTGACTGAAAGAAATGCCGTTTCAGAAGCAGCAAAAAAGCTACTTAAAAAAAGACATAAAAAGAAAAATAGGGCAACTATAAGGATCATAGCTTTCAGCCTTAGATTTGAGGCTCGGGTTTAAAATGTTGGAAACACTGGGCCAAACATTCCTCAAGTTTTCTTTCTATTTCTAAGGCTGAAAGCGAAGAGGCCTCGGCGAGCTCGCTGATAATCAACTCCTTGGCTTTTTCCATCATCGCCTTCTCGCGAAAGGATAGGGTCCTTTGAAGATTAAGATAATAAAGGCTTTTTAAAACAAGAATCACGTCGAAAATTTTGCCTGATTTCATGAGGTTTTGATTTTCTTTATACCTTTCTTTCCAGTCGCGATGAATGTCGATGGGACTGCTGCGAATAAAATCAAAAATATCCTCAACCGCCTCCCTAGAAATTGGCCTTCTCAGCCCAACTTCACTCGTATTCGTGACCGGCACGAGAACCAGGGAATTATTGGCCAAAATTCTGACATGATAAATGCGAAAGGTCTCGCCAAATAAATTGGCCTCTTTGATATCTTCGATGATCCCTATGCCCTGATTAGGATAAATTACTTTATCACCTATTTTAAAGGAATCCATTGCTTTTATTTTACTTAAAATACAAGGGGAATTCAAATCTCTTGAGTTTATCTTAAACATATTCATCGGTTAGGTCCATTGTTTTCTTAAAAACGATAAACCTTCAACCTTTCTTGTTTTACGCTCAATTATGGAAAAAGGGGGCAAAAACTTTTAATCTTTGAGCGGAAATTGGAGAAGCCATTATTTTTCTAATTTTTGAGGGGATGATTTGGATCAAGATTCAGGTTGCTTTCCCAAATAGGATTATTTTATATTGAAAAATAAGGCAATTTAAGGAGGTTGAAATGAGGCGGGTCGAGAAAATAATTTGTTTTCTAACCTTTTTTGTTATTACTTGGTTAAGCTTATGCCTTAGTGGACTTTTCTCTTTAACTGGCGAGCGCGATTTAACCAAAACGCCCACTCTTTATGTTGTCGGCTATGCTCACCTTGATACTCAGTGGCGATGGGACTATGTGACGACCATAAAGGAGTATATACCCAAAACGATGCGTCTTAATTTCTATCTTCTCGAAAAGTATCCCCATTACATTTTTAATTTTAGTGGAGCCAACCGTTATCGAATGATGAAGGAATACTATCCGGCGGATTTTAATCGAGTTAAAGAATTGGTTAAGGCTGGACGATGGTTCCCCTGCGGTTCATCTTGGGAAGAATCTGATGTTAATGCGCCTTCGGCCGAATCGATTATTAGGCAAATTCTTTATGGAACAAAATTTTTTGAGAAAGAGTTTGGACGCCGCAGCGCGGAATTCATGTTGCCCGATTGCTTTGGCTTTCCCGCTTCTTTGCCGAGCATTTTAGCCCATTGTGGAATAAAGGGTTTTTCCACCCAAAAATTAACCTGGGGATCAAATGCCCCAGTAGGTGGTCCTGATTCGCCTGAAAAAACTCCCGAAGGCATTCCCTTTAATTTAGGTGTTTGGGTGGGACCTGATGGCCGGGGAGTGGTGGCTGCCTTGAATCCTGGGAGCTATGCCCAGGACATTTTATATGACCTGAGTAAAACTCCTCCGTCGCCTCCTTCGGGAGAACAGCCCCGACGACAGCTAGTGGACTGGCCAGCGCGAATTAAACTTAATGGTCAGGTAAGCGGCGTTTATGCCGATTATATGTATTATGGCACTGGTGATACTGGTGGCTCTCCCTCGGAAGATTCCATCAAATTACTTGAAGCCATAGTCACAAAGGGCAAGATCACCCTGCCTTCTCCCTTTTTAAAAAGGGCTCCAACGACTGAAGCCCCAAAGAAGCCTGAGCCGGGTCGAGAAGTGATTGTCGGCGATGGTCCAGTCAATGTGATTTCAGCCACTGCCGAGCAACTTTTCCTGGATTTAACGCCGGAAATGATCAAAGGTTTACCCCGTTATCAAGGTGACCTTGAGTTAACTAATCATTCCGCTGGATCAATTACTTCCCAAGCTTATATGAAGCGTTGGAATCGTCTTAATGAAACTTTGGCTGAAGCAGCTGAAAAGGCTTCGATTATGGCAACTTGGGTGGCTGGCCTCCCCTATCCTCAAAAAATTATTAATGATGCCTGGGGACTCGTGCTGGCTGCTCAATTTCATGATATCCTTCCAGGTACAAGTATTCCCAAAGCTTATGAATACTCCTGGAATGATGAAATTTTAGCGATGAACATTTTCTCTAGGGTGATTGAGAATTCCCTTGAAGCTGTGGCGAGGCAATTGGATACTCAGGTTAAGGGAATTCCTTTAATTGTCTATAATCCTTTAAATATTGCTCGAGAAGATATAGTCGAAGCCCATGTCTCTTTTCCTTCCGGTAAGGTTAAGGCAGTTCGAGTTTTTGGCCCTGATGGTCGCGAGGTCCCGGCTCAACTTAATCAAGATCGGGTCGTTTTTCTGGCCAAAGTTTCACCTGTTGGTCTGGCTGTATACGATGTAAGACCAGCTGAAGCTCCTTTACATTCCTCTTTAAAAATTAGTGAAAAAAGCCTTGAAAATGAACGGTATCGGCTGAACCTTGATGATAACGGCGATGTCATGAGCATTTACGATAAAAAACTTAGGAGGGAATTACTTTCAGGGCCCATAAGGCTTGAGATAAAGATTGATAAGCCTTCTCAATGGCCGGCTTGGAATATGGACTGGGAAGATCAGATCAGACAACCCCGAGCCTATGTGAGCGGGCCAGCCAAGATTAAAATTCTTGAAACAGGGCCGGCACGGATAGCCCTGGAAATAACCCGCGAAGCCGAGGGATCTAAATTTATCCAAATTATCAGACTAGCTTCGGGCGAAGCCGGACAAAGGATTGAATTTTATAATCTTATTGATTGGCACACAGCGGAGGCCCATTTGAAAGTTGTCTTTCCCCTTGCTGCCCGAAATAGGCAGGCCACTTATAACTGGGGAATAGGAACAATCCAGAGACCCAATAATTCGGAAAAGCAGTTTGAAGTTCCTTCTCATCAATGGATTGACCTTACAGATAATAGCCGAAGCTTCGGCGTGACAATTCTTACTGATTACAAGCTTGGTAGCGATAAACCCGATGATGGAACTATTCGCCTGACTCTTCTTCGAACCCCAGGAATAAGTAAAGGATGGGAAGTCTACAATGACCAATCAAGCCAGGACTGGGGACGCCATGAAATTCTTTTCGGAATTGCGGCCCACAGTGGGGATTATCACCGCGACATGACCGATTGGCAGGCCTATAGATTGAATCAGCCCCTTCAAGTTTTTACCTGTTCTTCCCATCCCGGAGCTCTGGGTAAGAGTTTTTCTTTTCTTCATTTAAATTCAAATCGGGTGAGAGTCTTGGCAATGAAAAAGGCTGAGGATAGCGAAGAAATTATCCTTCGCCTTGTAGAGATGGATGGTCGTCCAGCTAGGCATGTAAATCTTCAGTTCAAGGCTCCGATAATTAAAGCCAGAGAGGTTAACGGGGTGGAAGATCACTTAAGGGATCTTCCAGTTAAAGGGGGCATCCTGATATTTGATCTTAATCCCTTTGAGGTTCGAAGTTTTGCTCTCCAACTGGCTCCACCAACTTTTAAAATTAAGACTCCAGAATTTAAGCCTGTTCCTCTTCCCTATAATCTAGCCGGTGCGTCTCCTGATGGCTCCATGAATCAACGCGGTTTTGATGCCTCGGGTCGATCGCTTCCTTCAGAGATGCTTCCAGCTGAGATTGATTATGGCGGCATTCGTTTCAGGTTAGGACCAAATTCGGGTCTAAATACATTAATTCCTCGTGGTCAAACAATTACCTTACCAGAAGGTAATAACAAAAGGCTTTATTTGCTGGCGGCTTCAGCTTCCGGCGATCAAAGGGCAACCTTTTGGGTTGAGGAAAGGCCAGCCGAGCTTGTTATTCAGAGCTGGAATGGTTTTATAGGCCAATGGTTCCGGCGACTCTGGACGATAAAGCAGGAATTGCTTCCTCCTCGCGAGCCGCAGGTAGGTCAGACCATGGCCCCTTCTCTTATGTTGCCGCTTCCTCAAATCAGAGAAAGGATGGAGTTTAGCGGTCTGGCTCCTGGTTATATTAAACCTGCTTCGGTGGCCTGGTATGCTTCCCATTTTCATGCTATTGATGGCTCAAATGAGCCTTATAATTACTGTTATCTTTTTGCCTATGTTATTGAGACTCCAGAAAATCCCAGGAAATTAACTTTGCCCTATAATGAGTCTTTGCGTATTCTGGCCATCACGGTTTCCGATGAAGACAGTCGTCTCCGTCCCGCTTATGCCATTTATGAACAGCTGAAGTGATTAAGTTTTTAACTCACTTTTAAATGGCAAAATTAAAATAAATAAATTAAAATAGCCTTTTTATTTTAGAAGGAAGAAAAAGGCTAAAATTCAAGAACCGAAATTATTGATTAGGGCAACTTGACAGAGTGTTAAGGGTTTAATAACATAAGCATTCAAGGTGAACGATGAAAAGGACTTTTCAACCGAACATTCGCCGCCGCAAGAAAACTCACGGTTTTCGGGTAAGGATGAAAACTCGTGGGGGTCGCCTAGTTCTCAAAAGACGACGCCAGAAAGGCCGCAAGCGTCTGGCGGTTTAATGGATGAGGGGTTAAGGCCTTACGAAAGAATAAAGAAAAAAAAAGATTTTTTATTTTTATATCAAAAAGGAAAGCGGATAAAAGGAAAATATTTTAATTTGATTTATCATGAAAATAACTTAAATTATTCTCGCCTGGGGATTGTGGTTAATCGAAAGATAGGCAAAGCAGTCGTAAGAAACAAAATTAAACGGTGGGTACGAGAGATTTTTCGTCGTCATAAGAATTTGATTCCACGGCCTATGGATATTCTTGTTGTGGCCACCCAAGGAATTGAAGGTATCAGTTGGATTGAATATCGAGAGGAATACTTTCGCGCCTTAAACAAAATTGGTCATCGAGAGAAGTGAAATTGTCTTGGTTGTTTCTTTTTTTAATAAGAATTTACCAGAGATTTGTTTCGCCGTTGCTTGGTAATAGATGCCGTTTTTATCCTTCCTGTTCAGATTATGCTTACGGAGCTATCCAAAAACATGGTCTGATTAAAGGCTTCTGGCTTGGTCTTCGACGGCTTCTCCGTTGTCACCCCCTTCATCCAGGCGGATTTGATCCTGTACCCTGAGGAGAGGCAGAGAAATGGAAAAAAGATTGCTCCTCGCTATGGTCTTATCTATCCTAATTCTCATTTTATATCAAATTCTTTTTATTAAACCCGAAAAACCGGAATTAAAGACGGCTGAAGTTAAAGAAGAGAAGATAATCCCAACCGAGGAAGAGCCGATTGAGTTCAAATCTATGGAGAAAATTCAGCCTTTGATTGTCCCTGAAGCTGTCCAGGAGGATGAAGAAAAAGAGATAACGGTGACCACGTCTCTATATACGGCTAAATGGACAAACCGGGGAGCTGTTCTTACTAGCTGGCGTTTGAATCGCTATCTCGATGAAAAAAATCAAGGTTTGGAAGTTGTTTCTTCCCTCGCTCCTTTATTGAATACTTATCCTCTTTCCATACGTATCGAAGATAAGGCTATTGAGGCTTTAGTTAATCAAGCCTTATATGGGGTTTCAGAGGAATCTCTTTTGCTGGCTGATGGCGAAAAAGGATCATTAAAATTTTATTTTTCCGATGGAAAAAATATATTAATTACCAAAACCTTTACCTTCACCGGAGGAACTTATGATTTTGAAGCTGAAATTTTTATTTATAAAGATGGCCAGCCTATTGATTTTTTAATCCTCTGGGGGCCAGGAATTGGCTACCATCCACTTCCTGGCGAAAAACAGGTAAAGATGAGTTCAGCCGGGGCTGCTTTTTACTGGCCACCTAAAGTAATTAGGGTGGCTGAAAGAAAACTCAAAGAAGAAAGAATCGAATATAATTCTTTATTATGGGCCGCTTATGAGGATAACTATACAGCTGCTCTTTTCCTTTTTCCTGAAAAAAAAGGGAAGGCTATTTTCTTCAAAGAATCTATAACTCAAGAAGAAGGCCAGCCAAGTCTTTTAGGCTTTTTCTTGGGAACAAAAGCCCCTCGGGTAATCAGGATTGGACCGAAGGAAATTGATAGTTTAAAAAGCTTTGGCCATGACACCAAGAAACTCATTAATTTTGGTTTTTTTGGAGCTATAGTTGAAGTTCTTCTCCTTGGCTTAAAGGCTTTTTATCGCATTATTCCCAATTGGGGCGTGGCCATCATTATTATGACCTTGGTAATTAAAATCATCTTTTTTCCTTTGACCTACAGCAGCACCAAATCAATGGCCAAAATGCAGGAGTTGCAGCCAAAAATTAAAGCCCTCCAAGCTAAATATAAAAAAGCCAAACGGGATATTGAAGAACGCCGCAAATTAAATGAAGAAATGATGAAACTCTATAAAGAACATGGGATTAACCCAGCAGCAGGTTGCTTACCCATTCTGATTCAGGTGCCTGTTTTTATTGCTTTTTACCGTCTTCTTGTGATTGCGATTGAATTGAGGCGTAGCCCTTTTATTCTCTGGATTAAAGATTTATCCAGCCGAGATCCCTACTATGTCCTGCCAGTGCTTATGGGCATAACTCAATATATCAGTCAAAAAATGGTGCCAACCTCAGCTGATCCAACTCAGAAAAGGCTGGCGCTGTTCATGCCCATTTTTATGACCATCATTTTTATTAACTTCCAGAGTGGGTTGGTGCTTTACTGGCTAACGAATAATGTCCTTCAAATCATTCAGCAATATATCATGAATCGCCTGATGAGGCGAAAGAAGAGTCGGGTTCATGGTAAAAAATCAAAAAAGCAATGAAGCCATGGAATTCAGGGGAAGAAACCTAGATGAAGCCATTAGAAATGCTGAACTTGCCCTGAAGCTTTCTCGAGATAAAATTTCCTTTGAAGTAATAACCGAAAAAACTAAGCTTTTTGGCTTTAGAGGTAAGGAAATTGTTATCAGGGCCTGGCCAAAAGAAGAAAATGAGACTGAGGCTGTGACCTCTTTTCTCCAGAGGTTCCTATCTTATTTCCCCCTCGAATTAAATTTTGAAATCAAAAAAAGAAATAATTTTATTTATCTCATCTTTAGTGGTCCTGATCGTGGCTTACTCTTGCGCCAAGAGGGTAATTTACTTTTGGCTATCCAGCATATTTTAAATAAAATTTCACCGCGTAAGGTTCAGGTAGATTGTGACTTTTTCCGACGGCGAAAGGAGAGAAAACTAAGAGAAATGGCCGAAAAGGTGGCTCAAAAAGTTCTTGAGACAGGGGAAGAAGAGATTTTGGATCTGATGAATCCCTATGAGAGAAGAATAATTCACCTTGTCGTTAACGAAATTCCAGGTTTAAACACTGAAAGTTTGGGCGATGGATTTTATAAAAAAGTAAGAATCTTTCGGGTTAAAACCTGAAGAAAAAGAATTCTCGGTTTTTAATCAAATTTATTGCTTAAATCACTAATAAAGGAAGAATCTGAATTTTTTGAAATTATGGCTAAATAAGTTGGAATTTAACTTAAGAAAAATGGTTTTGGCTCAGAAGAAGATCAATTTGAAATTGGATTTGGTCTTGGACCCAAATCGTTATATTATTATAATAAAATGAACAGGGAAATTGACCTGGCAAGCACAATAGTGGCAATCGCTACTCCACCTGGAGTAGGGGCTCTGGGAATAATCCGTATCAGTGGCCCAGCCGCTTTAGAAATTGCTTCCAAGATTTTTCAGGGGAAACATGAACTGTCCCCATGGCATCTTGTTCAGGGAAACCTTTTTGATTTTGAAAGTGGAGAATTTTTTGATGAGGCTACAGCTGTCTATTTTCCCGCGTCTCGCTCTTATACCCGGGAAGATATGGTGGAATTGATTTGTCATGGAAGCCCAGTTATTCTCGAAGAAGTGGTTCGCCTGGCTCTTAAAGCTGGAGCCCGAATGGCCCATCCTGGTGAATTTACCCTTAGGGCTTATCTGAATGGTCGGATTGATCTTCTTCAGGCCGAAGCAGTCAATGACCTAATTCGAGCTACTTCTCTAAGACAAGCTCGCCTTTCTTTTTATCAGCTCAATGGTCGTTTATCGCGAAAAATTGATGGTCTGAGAGAAAGCCTGATTTATATTCTAAGTCAAATTGAGGCGGCTATTGAATTTCCCGATGAGGGTATTCTACTAGATAAGGAGCAAATAAGAAAAAAAATCAAAGAGGTTATTGGAGAGTTGGACAAATTAATTGAATCTCATAATCTGGGCGAGGCCATGATGCGGGGTGTAACTTTGGCTCTGGTGGGTCGAGCCAATGTAGGTAAATCGACCCTTTTTAACGCTCTGCTTGAAAAGGACAGGGCAATCGTCAGTCCCTTTCCAGGAACGACCCGCGATTATCTTGAGGAAAAAATAAAAATAGATGATTTAATTTTTAACCTAGTGGATATGGCAGGTTTGGGTAAGCCAGATCATCCTGTGGAAGAAGAAGGAATCCGTCGGGGGCGGCAGCTTGCCTCTCAGGCCGAAGGTCTTTTAATTATTTTAGATAATTCTCAGCCCCTCTGCGATGCTGACCTTGAAATTCTTTCCTTGGCCAGAGACAAGAAAGCTATTTTCGTGCTTAATAAGATTGATCTTCCGGCTCAAATAGAAAGGGAAAAATTGAACGCCCTAGCTGGGGGGAGCAAATTAATTGAGGTTTCAGCCCTATTTCGCCTTAATTTGGATAAGCTCAAAAGAAGTATAGCCGAAGTTTTTTCGCCTGCTTTAAATAAAAATTACGAGAATGTGATTTTTCATTGGCGTGAGAAAGCGGCCCTTGAAAGAACAAAAGAGGCTTTGACTCAAGTTCTCGAGAAACAAAATGGTGGCTACTCGGACGAAATAATAGCTGAAGAACTCAGGCTCGCAGCCGATACTCTTGGCCAGCTTACAGGTGAAATAAAATCAGAAGAAATAATTAATGCTATTTTTAGTGAATTTTGTATTGGAAAATAAAATGGCGGTTATTGGTGAGTATGATGTTATTGTTGTTGGGGCTGGCCATGCTGGCTGCGAAGCTGCCTGGGCTTCGAGCCGGATGGGATATGAAACCCTCCTTGTAACCATTCATCTCGAAACTATCGCCCAAATGTCCTGCAATCCAGCCGTAGGAGGGCTAGCCAAGGGTCATCTTGTCAGAGAAATAGATGCTCTTGGTGGGCTGATGGGGCGTATCACCGACGAGACAGGGATTCAGTTTAGATTGCTCAATAGCACCAGGGGGGCAGCAGTTCAGGCGCCCAGGGCCCAATGTGATAAGGCTAAATATAGACTCATGATGAAGCACTGGCTTGAAAATACGCCTCATCTAACAATTTTTCAGGCCATTGTTACTGAAATTATGGTAAGAGATGGAAAAGTAAAGGGTATTAGAACCCTTGACGGAAGTGAGTTTATAGGTAGGGCCGTCATTTTAACCCCAGGTACCTTTCTCAATGGTCTTATTCATATTGGCCTTCAGAGCTATCCAGCCGGTCGGGCCAATGAGCCTCCATCCCTTGAACTCAGCCAGTGCTTGCGAAGACTAGGTCTTAAAATTATAAGATTAAAAACAGGAACGCCAATGAGGCTTGATCGGCATACGATAGATTGGTCCTATTTTACTCCTCAACCCGGAGATGAAGAGCCAGTGCCTTTTTCCTTTTGGACAAAGAAAAAATTGGAAAATAAAATTGTCTGTTATCTTGGCTATACTAATGAAAAAACCCATGAAATCATAAGGCGTAACCTTGATAAATCCCCCCTTTATAGTGGAAAAATAAAGGGAATAGGACCACGTTACTGTCCTTCCATTGAGGATAAGGTGGTTAAGTTTCCCCATCACAATCGCCATCAGTTTTTCCTTGAGCCCGAAGGGATTGACACTGCTGAAATCTATGTTAATGGTCTCTCTTCCAGTTTACCCCTTGAAGTTCAAATGGAAATTTTAAAAAGTATTCCAGGTCTTGACCAGGCTAAAATTCTACGTCCCGCTTATGGAATTGAATATGATGCTGTCCTGCCCACACAACTTAAACCTAACCTTGAGGTGCTTGAAATTGAAAACCTTTTTCTTGCAGGTCAGATTAATGGGACGTCAGGATATGAAGAAGCAGCTGCTCAGGGTTTGATGGCCGGGATCAATGCCTGTCTTAAATTAAGGGGCGAGCCTCCCTTTATTTTAAGGCGAGATCAGGCCTACATAGGAGTTTTAATTGATGATTTAATCAGCCGGGGGGTTGAAGAGCCCTACCGGCTTTTCACTTCCAGAGCTGAATATAGACTTAATCTGAGAATTGATAATGCCGATCAGCGTTTAACACCATATGGTTATAAACTTGGGCTAATTAGCGAAGATGATTACCGCCTGTTTCTTGAAAAAAAAGAAAGGCTGCAAAGAGCGATGGTTTTTCTTGAAAGCCAGAAAATATCTATCCCCGAAAGCGGAATTTTAACTTTAAAAAATTATCTTAAAATGCCTAAGGTTTTTTTTAATGATGTGATAAAATATGCTGCCCAGCTAAAAGAGCTTTCGCCAGAGGAAAGACGTTTTCTGGAGGCTGAGATCAAATATGAAGGCTATCTTAAAAAACAGCAAAGGGAAATTGAGGAACTAAGCAAGGTAGATGAAGTTAGGATTCCTCCTAATTTTAATTTCCAGGAAGTTCCTGGCCTTACCAGAGAAGCCATTGAAAAGCTGGCCAAATTTAACCCCTCTACGCTCGGAGAGGCTAAAAGAATTCCGGGCATTACCCCTGCGGCTATAATTAACCTTTTGGTTTATTTTAAGAAAAAAAAACCGGAGTCTAATAAGAAAGATCATCTTGATGTTTCACGTGAAACATAAAAATGGGTCGCATAATTGCCATAGCTAACCAAAAAGGAGGTGTTGGGAAAACAACAACGGCGATTAATCTTGGCGCCTGTCTGGCAATAAAAAATCAGAGAGTTCTTCTTATTGATTTGGATCCTCAGGGAATGGCCACAGCCGGGCTGGCTCGATCTATGGTGCCCAAAAGGGGAATTTATGCAGCCATGATGGATGGGCAAAGGATTCTCGATCATATTCAGGGAACAGAGCTAGATAATTTTTATTTATGCCCATGTTCGCCTGAAATGGCTGGAGCGGAAGTAGAACTTGTTAATATGGAAAATAGAGAAAAGAAACTAAAAGAAGCAATTTCTCCTATTAAGAATCATTTTCATTTTATTCTTATTGACTGTCCCCCTTCTCTTGGTTTTTTAACCATAAATGCCCTGACGGCCGCCGATACCATTCTCATTCCTGTTCAGTGCGAATATTTTTGTATGGAAGGAATACCTGCTCTTTTAAATACCTTTGATAAAGTTAGAGCTTATTTTAATCCCCAACTTTCTCTTGAGGGAATTCTTTTGACTATGTATGATGAAAGAACTAATCTTTCTCGTCAGGTGGCAGAAGAAATTAAGAAATCCCTCAAGCAAGTTGTTTTTCAGGTTATTATTCCTAGGAGCATCCGTCTGGCTGAAGCCCCTAGTTTTGGTAAGCCCATCATTCTTTATGATATTCGGTCTAAGGGGGCCGAAGCTTACCTTAATCTGGCCGAGGAGATATTGAAAAAATGTCTAAGAAAGCCTTAGGTAAAGGACTTGATGTTTTTATTCCTGACGAAATAGGTCTGATCAGAGACGAAAGATGGGCCGAGATTGATATTGATCTGCTAAGGCCTAATCCTGATCAGCCGAGAATAAAATTTTCTAGGGAGAATCTGGAGGAGCTGGCAGCATCAATAAGGGAAACTGGTGTAATTCAACCCTTGGTTGTTGTTCCTGAGGAGGATCATTATCGAATTATCGTTGGCGAAAGAAGATGGAGGGCAGCCCAAATTGCCGGATTGAAGAAAATTCCTGCTTTAATTAGACAATTGCCTCGAGAGAAACAATTAGAGATTTCTTTGATCGAAAATTTGCAGCGGGAAGATTTGAATCCCCTTGAAATAGCTAAAGTATATAAGCGAATGACCGACGAATTAGGTTTAACCCATGAAGAAATTGCTGCCCGGGTCGGTAAAGATCGCTCCTCTATTACCAACCATTTAAGATTACTTTCTCTTCCTCCAAAAATTCAGGATTATCTGGCCGAAAATAAGATTTCCATGGGTCACGCCAGGGCTCTTGCCTCCCTAACTGACCATGAGCGGCAGATCTTACTTGCCGATATGATTGTTCAAAAGGGACTTTCAGTTAGGGAAACAGAAAAACTAGTGAAAAGGTGGAGTAAGAATCATGTGGCTAAAAAAGCCAAAAAAACATACCCTGAAATTCTAGCGATGGAAGAAGAATTGATTAAGATATTAGGAACCAAAGTGAAAATTGAGGGCAGTCTGAAAAAAGGAATGATTAAGATTTTTTATTATTCAATGGATGATTTAAATCGCCTGACCGAACAGTTTAAGGGAAAAAGGGGTGAAGGATGAAAGAAAAAAGGAAATGGCCTGATGAGGAAAAGATAACCGGCTTTTTTGACAGCAATACCACCATGAAGGGTGAGCTTTCTTTTCGTGGTTCTTTCCGCATTGATGGTTACTTTGAAGGTAAAATTGCTTCGGAAGCAGTTCTAATTATTGGAGATGAAGGCAAGGTTAAAGCAGATGTTGATGTTGGCATCTGTATTATTCGAGGTGAAATGCAGGGGACAGTAAGAGCCAAGGAAAAGATTGAAGTTCACGATAAAGGCAGGGTCACTGGTACTTTGATAACGCCGCGTTTGATGGTAGAAGAGGGGGCCTTTCTCGAAGCTCGTTGTTTTACAGGTGAGGCTGCCAATTTCAAAGATGAATTATGTTTAGATCAAAAATAATTTTAAGTGATAGAAAAAATTAAAATGGTTAAAATTATTGGCGTTATTCCAGCGCGTTATGGATCGACCCGCTTTCCAGGCAAACCTTTGGCCCTTCTGATGGGAAAGCCGCTTATAAAATGGGTCTATGAAGCTGCTCTTTCGGCCAAAAATTTGCATGAAGTCATTATTGCAACCGACGATCCGAGGATTGCTGAGTTGAGCCGATCTTTTGGCGCAGAAGTTGTTCTTACGAGTTCGAACCATCCTTCCGGGACAGATCGAGTTGCTGAAGTGGCTAAAACGAGAGAGGCTTCAATAGTCGTTAATGTCCAAGGCGATGAGCCTCTTCTTGAGGGCTGGATGATTGATCATCTTCTTCCGCCTTTAATCTCTGGAGAGGCGGAAATAAGCTCGTTGATGGCCCCAGTTTATGACCTGTCTGTTATTACCGACTTAAATCGAGTCAAGGTAGTAGTTGACAAAAAAGGTTATGCCCTTTATTTTTCTCGGTCACCTCTGCCTTACCAGGCTAGAGACTTTTTTTACCAGCATATTGGCATTTATGGTTATAGAAAGGACATTCTGCTAACTTTATGTCATCTTCAGCCATCGAGACTGGAAATAAGCGAGCGTCTTGAACAGCTTCGAGCCCTTGAATATGGCTATCGAATTAAAATGATAGAAATTTCTAGTCCCACAATAAGTGTAGATACCCCTGAGGACTTGGTGAGAGCAGAAAATTTCTTAAAAGAGAAGAAAAAATGAAAAAGACAAAGTATGTTTTTATCACGGGCGGCGTTTTATCTTCATTAGGCAAGGGAATAGCGGCTGCCTCGATTGGCTGTTTGCTCGAAAGCCACGGCTTTAAAATAACTATTCAAAAATTTGATCCCTATCTCAATGTCGATCCTGGGACTATGAATCCATTTCAGCATGGTGAGGTTTACGTGACTGAAGATGGAGCTGAAACTGATCTTGATCTTGGCCATTATGAGCGATTCACTTCTACCCAAACTTCAAGATGCCATAATTGGACAGCAGGTCGAATTTATGAATCAATTATTAGGAAAGAGAGGAGGGGCGAGTTTCTAGGGAAAACAGTTCAGGTTATTCCTCATGTGACTGATGAGATTAAAGCGGCGATTCATGCTGTTGATAATGATAATGACATCGTAATTGTGGAAATTGGAGGAACTGTAGGTGATATTGAAAGCCAACCTTTCCTCGAAGCAATCCGCCAAATGAGGCTTGAGCTTGGGACTGAAAACACGCTGTTTGTTCATCTGACCCTTGTTCCATTTATAAAAACTTCAGGGGAGCTGAAAACAAAACCTACTCAGCACAGCGTAAAAGAACTGAGAGCTATAGGTATTCAGCCTGATATTCTTCTCTGTCGAACAGATAGATTTTTGACGCCTGACTTGAAGGCTAAAATTTCTCTTTTTACCAATGTTCCCGTAGAGGCTGTAATCACAGCTAAGGATGTTGATAATATTTATGAAATTCCTTTGATTTATGCCCGAGAAGGATTGGATAAAATAATCTTGAAAAAGCTTGGTCTCTCTCCTGGCAAAAGAGAAATGAATCGCTGGGAGAATTTCGTTAGAAAAATGAATCGGCCTAAAGATGAAGTCAAAATTGCTATTGTAGGGAAATATGCGGCTTTAAAAGATTCTTATTTAAGTCTAAAAGAAGCCCTGGTTCATGGAGGAGTAGCCAATGGTTTAAAAGTCGATATAACCTGGATTGAAGCCGAAGATCTTGAGCGTGGAGAAGTGGAAAAAATCCTTTCTCCCCATGATGGTATTCTTGTACCCGGTGGCTTTGGCCATAGAGGAATAGAAGGTAAAATAAATGCGATTACCTATGCTCGAGAGAACGGGATACCCTATTTTGGTATTTGTTTAGGTATGCAGTTAGCTGCTATTGAGTTTGCTCGCAATGTAGCCCATCTTAAGAAAGCCAACAGCACCGAATTTGATCCTTCCACTCCCCACAAAATTTTCATTCTCTGGCGGGAACTCAAACCTGATCACAATCTAGGGGGATCAATGCGCCTAGGTGCTTATGCCTGTAAAATTAAAAAGCCCTCCATTGCCTACAATTCTTATAGGAAAACTATAATATATGAGCGCCATCGCCATCGCTATGAATTTAACCCGGATTATGAGGAATCCCTTACTCAGGCTGGCTTGGAAATTTCTGGACGAAATCCTGAGTATGGTCTGGTCGAAATAATTGAGCTTCCAGGACATCCTTGGTTTGTGGGTTGCCAGTTTCATCCTGAATTCAAGTCAAAACCTCTGGCCCCCCATCCACTTTTTAAAGCTTTTATTGGAGCAAGCTATGCTTACCGTAGGCAAAGAAATAAGGCTTGATAATGGGACAATTATTGGCAGTAAGAGCTTCTTTGTTATTGCCGGCCCCTGCGTGCTTGAAAGCGAGGACCATGCCCTTTTTTTGGCCCAAGAGATCAAAAAAATTTGTCAACAACTCGCTCTTCCCTTTATTTTTAAGGCCTCCTTTGATAAAGCAAATCGATCATCCCTAAAATCCTATCGAGGTCCTGGACTGGAAAGGGGTCTTTCGATTTTAAAAAAGGTCAAAGAAGTGACAGGGGTTGCTGTTCTAAGCGATATTCACGAAGCCTGGCAGGCCGAGCCAGCCGCCGAAATTCTCGATATCCTTCAAATTCCAGCTCTTCTTTGCCGCCAGACCGATCTCATTATGGCGGCCGCGAAAACTAAAAAACCTCTGAATTTAAAAAAAGGTCAATTTATGGCTCCTGAAGATATGGCCATGGTCATTGAAAAAGCTGTCAGCAGCGGTAATGAGCAAATTATTCTAACTGAAAGAGGAACCTTCTTTGGTTATCACGATCTCGTCGTTGATATGCGCTCGATCGCGGTGATGAAACAATGGGGTTTTCCGGTAGCTATTGATGCTTCCCATGCCGTGCAGAAGCCCGGCGCAGCCGGAACAAGGTCTTCCGGTAGTCCTGAATTTATTCCTGTCATTGCCCGTTCGGCCATAGCCGCCGGAGCAGATGGCCTTTTTATTGAAGTTCATGAAGACCCTCCAAGAGCTCTATCAGATAAGGATAATTCTTTAAAGCTTGAAAAATTAAAAGAGGTTTTGTTATCAGTTAAATTTATCTGGCAAGCAGTGAGGAATTCAGCCCATGAAAAAGAATGATCTTTTAAAGATCGCTCGGGAAGTTCTCGAAATAGAAGCCCAGGCTGTGGCTGATCTGGCCCAGCGCCTTGATGATAACTTTCTAAAGGCAGTTGATTTGCTCAGTCGGACTAAGTCGAGAGTTATTGTCACCGGAATGGGTAAATCAGGCCTCATTGGCCGGAAAATTGCAGCTACTTTGGCCAGCTGCGGAACACCAGCCATTTTTGTTCATCCCGCTGAAGCTGGACATGGTGATCTGGGCATGATCCAGAAGGAGGATACTATCCTGGCTATTTCTTATAGTGGCGAAACCAAGGAAATTGTTGACCTCTTGGCTTTTATTAAACGGATAGGAGTCAAACTGATCACCATTACGGGCAATCCTCGGTCAAGAATTGCCCGCTATAGCGATATTGTGCTTGATGCCCGAGTTGCCAAAGAGGCTGGGCCAAAAAACTTAGTTCCCACTGCTTCTACGACCGCCGCTTTGGCTCTTGGCGATGCTTTAGCTATTGCTTTGATGAAAAAAAAGGGGTTCGGTGAAAAGGAGTTTGCCTTTTTCCATCCTAAAGGATATATTGGTCGACGGCTTCTCAAGGTGGAAACCCTAATGCATACCGGAGAGGAGATACCCCTGGTTTATGAGGAAACACCTATGCTGGAAGTAGTGGAGGAAATGACCCGCAAAGGCTTTGGAATGACCTGTGTTATTGATCAAGAAGGAAGGCTCAAGGGAATAATAACTGATGGCGATTTGCGCCGAATGATGCGTCGATTTCGCGAAAAATTTACCTTCCAAAAGGCCCGTGATTGTATGACCCCCAATCCAGTGACCATTGACAGGGAGAGTCTGGCCACTGAAGCCCTTAATTTAATGGAGGAAAGGAAAATAACTTCCCTCATAATCAAAGATAAAGAGGGGAAGGTTGAAGGGATTATTCATCTCCATGATTTATGGCGAACGGAAATGTTCTGATGAAACTCGAAGAAAGAGCTAAAAAAATAAAATTGATTTTAATGGATGTCGACGGCACCCTCACCGATGGTTCAATTTTTATTCTGCCCGATGGTGAGGAAATTAAGGCCTTTAATGTTCGCGACGGTCTCGGTATCCTGATGGCTCGACAAGCCGGATTGAAAACAGGCGTTATCAGCGGAAAGACCTCACGGACTTTAATTCATCGGGCTCAAAGACTTAAATTAGATGAAGTTCATGAGGGCATTCAGGACAAGAAGGCGATTCTCGAAGAAATTCTGAAAAGAAATGGTCTTAATCATTTGGAAGTAGCATATATAGGTGATGATCTTGGTGATCTGGAAGTAATCAAATGCGTGGGCTTGGCTGCAGCGGTGGCTGATGCCCACCCCTTAGTTAAGCAAAATTGCCATTACATCTGTCGCCATGAGGGTGGACGCGGAGCTGTCCGGGAATTTATTGAATTGATCTTAACTGCCCAGGGAAAAATGGATGACCTTGAGAACAGAGTTAAACACCTACTTGATCCCCCCGAGGAAAGAAATTAATCACTAAAAATAAATGAAAGGGCTAAAGCATGGAGATTAATCCTCAGATTTTTCGGGAATATGATATTCGAGGAAAGGTGACTCAGGATTTAAACCCAGAATTGGCGAAAATTCTTGGCCTGGCCTGTGGCACGTATTTTCGTCGCCATGGCCGGCGCCAGGTAAGTATCGGCCGCGACTGCCGTTTAAGCTCGCCCGCGCTGGCTGAGGCTTTGATCCAGGGCCTTCTTTCAACAGGCTGCGATGTTGAGGATATTGGTGTGGTGCCCACACCTGTTCTTTATTTCAATGTTTTCAAGAGAAAAAGAGAAGCCGCCATAATGATTACCGGCTCCCATAATCCCCCTGATCAAAATGGCTTCAAGATCATGCTGGGCGAAGAAACCCTTTTTGGACCGGAGATTCAGGAACTTTATCGGCTGGTTAAAGAGGGCCATTTTATCCAAGATGAACCGGGAGAAAGGACAACTTACGATATAGTTCCTGAATATATTGATTTTATCGTCAATAATATTAAGCTTGAAAGACCTTTAAAGGTTGTCCTCGATGCTGGCAACGGAACAGCCGGCGAAGTGGCTGTCCCCATTTTTAAGAGGCTCGGCTGTGAGGTGATTGAACTTTACTGTGAAATGGATGGTCGTTTTCCCCATCATCATCCTGATCCTACTTTGCCTGATGCCATGAAGGAATTAATTGATAAGGTTATAGCCGAAGGAGCTGATTTTGGAGTTGGTTATGATGGAGATGGCGACAGAATTGGGGTTGTTGATGATCGAGGCAAGATTATTTGGGGAGATCAGCTCCTTATCCTTTTTGCCAGCGACCTTTTGCCCAAAAATCCAGGGGCAGCGATTATTTCCGAAGTAAAGGCTTCGAAAGTCTTATATAGTGAAATTGAAAGAATGGGTGGTCGGCCCATAATGTGGAAGACAGGCCATTCTTTGATTAAAAAGAAACTTAGGGAGGAGAAGGCTCTACTGGCTGGTGAAATGAGTGGTCATATCTTTTTTGCAGATCGCTATTTTGGTTTTGACGATGCTATTTATGCTTCCTTGCGCCTGGCTGAAATTCTGTCCCGTTCTCATCAGAAACTCTCCTCTCTTCTGGCCTATCTGCCTACTACTTATTACACTCCTGAAATCCGTATTTATGCCTCAGATGAAGTAAAATTTAAAATAGTGGAAGAGCTCAAAAAAGAGCTTTTAACTCTTTATCCGCTAATTGATATTGATGGCGTGCGGGTTATTTTCCCTCAAGGCTGGGCTCTAGTTAGAGCTTCCAATACTCAGGCGGTGCTGGTTCTTCGCTTTGAAGCTGACACACCTCAGGCACTTGAGGAAATTCAAAGGGAGATTAAATCAAAGCTCGAAGAAGTCATCAGAAGATTGAATGGTCAATGATATTTTTAAAGCAGAACGGGCATAATTCTTTCCATTATCCCAATGATTTTGTTTTAATTTAAGGAAATTTAAGAATCTAAAAAAATTCTTTAAACTGAGATGGAATCAAAGATTTGAGGGGGATTAATTGCTTGGAGTAAAAGATGTCGAAAAAAAATTATAATAGGCTAGTAGCAGTCATTATGGCTGGCGGTAGCGGCACACGATTCTGGCCCTTAAGTCGTAAAGACAAACCCAAGCAATTCTTGCCCATAGCCACGGAAAGAACAATGATTGAAGAGACAGTTGAAAGGCTTCTCCCTCTTCTTTCCCCTGAAAATATTTACACTATTTCAGGGGCTTCCCAGGCTGAAATTATTAGAAATCTCATCCCTTTTTTGCCTAAAGGAAATTGTTTGATTGAACCAACGTCCAGGAACACAGCTCCTTCTTTGCTTTTAGCCACGGCCAAGTTTTATCTTGAAGATCCCCAGACAATTGTGGCTGCTTTGCCGGCCGACCATTCAATTCTTAAACCAGAGGTTTTCAGACGGAAGCTCGAGGCAGCCGCATCAGCTGCTGCCGATGGTTATATGGTCACCTTCGGAATTCCACCTACTTATCCAGCTACTGGATATGGTTATATTCATTATGATTTAAGCTTTTCTTTTAGATATGACGATGAAATTTTTTATCCTGTCCTGGCTTTTAAAGAAAAGCCTTCGCGGGAACAAGCTGAGGGCTTTTTAAAAGCGGGCAATTATTATTGGAATTCAGGTATGTTTTTGTGGCGAGCTGATATTTTTCCTGAGAAACTAAAGGCCCACGCACCTGAGTGGCTTCCCTTCTGGGAAGGAATTATCAAGGCCTTGAAAGATGATGATCCTGGAAGAATAATCTCAATTTTCAATCAAATGCCAGTCCTGTCCATTGATTATGCTTTAATGGAAAAGGCTAAAGGTGTCGTTGTTTGTCCGGGAGATTTTGAATGGTCAGATGTGGGGGTCTGGTCTTCCCTTTTTGATTTATGGCCAAAAGATGAACAAGGCAATGTCTGTCGAGGAGAACTCATTGCCCTGGAATCAAAAGGCAATTTAATTTATAACCCCGGAAAGCTTACCGCTTTGATTGACATTAAGGATCTTATAGTTGTCAACACGGAGGATGCCCTTCTTATTTGCCATCGCCAGGCTGATCAAAAAATAAGAGAGTTGATTGATTGGCTTAAAAAGAAGGGAAAAAATGAATTGTTATAATCAATTGCTGTTTAAATATAATCACATGTTGTTTATTTGAAATTTAATTTAAGGGGCAATAACTATTCTATCTCGGCCAGCTTTTTTGGCCTCGAGAAGAGCGATGTCGGCTGCCTGAAGGACTTCTTCTCTAGAAAAGCCATTATTCGGAAAGAAGGCCAAACCTATGGAAATAGTTATTTTTCGAAAAACGTTACCCCTGTAATGGACTTCAAGGTGTCTGATCCTTTCTAAAATAATCTCAGCTCTCTTGATAGCTATGTCTTCAGAGGTAAGAGGCATAATTATGGAGAACTCTTCTCCCCCATAGCGACAAACAATATCCTCCCGTCGGACAGATTTCTGAAGTGTTCGAGCTATTTCCTGAAGAACAACATCTCCAGCATCATGGCCATAGGCATCATTGAATTGTTTGAAGTGATCAATATCGAGCATCATCACGGCAATTTTGGTTCCCCCACGCTGAGCCCGAAAGATTTCCCTGGCTAAGGATTCCTCAAGGAAACGCCGGTTATAAAGTCCGGTGAGGGGATCGCGAATTGATTGCTCTCGGAGCGATTCTAGCAATCTAATGGTAAAAATGGCTGTAGCCAAACGCTGGCTGAAGTTGAGAGCCAGCCACTGCCTCTGGGCTCGATATTCTTCTGGTGACCATTTTTCTCCAGGCTTTTTTTCTTGACAGCAGGTCATGACCAAAACGCCCAGGGATTCCCCGAAAGAAGTTAATGGAATACATAGAGACGGGCCGGGTATTTTTTCTTCGAGGAGTAAATGGGGACAAAGAATATCCTTTTCCAGGTCTTCAACGGAATGGATTTGCCCCTTTCTTAGAGCCCAGCATTCGTCCGAAGAGAAATAATCAGCCTGGAAGCTAAATTCACCCCAAGCTCCTTCTTTCTGGAGAAGCAAATATCCTTTTTGTTTTAAATAAAGAGCTCCGCTTTCTTCAGGGAAAAAACGACGGGCATAGTTAATGGCTATGGCGATGATTTCTTTTTCATTTTGAGCTAATTGCAGGGAGTCGCTCATTTGAATGAAAAGGTATGCCTGTTCATTTCTTTCTTCAAGTTTTTTAATGGTTTGTTCGAGTTGATCTTTCATAGATCTTAAAGTCTCTTCTGTTTTTTTCATTGGAGTTATATCTGTCAGAACGGCTAAAGCTGAGGTGAAATTCTTGTTTTCATCAAAGCGAGGGGTGGCAGCGACAAGAACAACCTTTTCACGCTCTCCAGGTAATTGCAATCGTAACTCATAGGTACTTCTCTGGCCTGTTTTTCTTTTTCTGGTTTCTTCCTGGATTAGGGCGAACTGATCAGGAGTAGTGAATTCGCTCAAGCAGCGGCCGATAAGAGATCTATCTTCGGATTCGAAAATCCTATGGGCGGCCTGATTGGCAAAAATAAAAACTTCTTTTTCATCGACAATGACCACTCCTTCGCCTAAGCTTTCTACCATGCTTCTGAAAAGATCTTCACTTTCTCTTAGTTTTTTTTCGATTTGAATTCTTTCAGCGATTTCTCTTTGCAATTCAGCGGTTCTTTCCTCCACCCTTTGCTCGAGGGTAGATCGGGCTTCCTCGAGATGCTTCATTGTCTCAGCGAGGCGATCTAGCATTTGATTAAAGGAGAAGGCAAGAAGACCTACTTCATCGCTGGAGGCAATATGAACCCGCCGGGAATAATCACCGGAGGCAATCTCCATGGCAGTTTGCGTGATGCGCCGTAAAGAGCCAGTAACCAGATAGCTTATATAATAAGCAATGAGAACACTGAGGAAAAACAGAGTAAAGGAAACCACGCCCATTGTTCTTCGGACCAATTTAGCCCCGCTTTTAACTGTCTCTAGGGAAAAGCCAAGGATGAGCTGACCTAGCTGCTTTCCCTGATAATCAAGGTCATAGGTTTCAATCCAGAACTGTTTATCCCGAGAGATTCCGCGGGACCAAGGTAAAAGAGGGGTAAAATCTAGGTTAGAAATTTTTTTGAAAGAAGCCAGCTCGTGATCTTTTTCATCCCTAAGGAGGGCGAAAAGAAGGTCTTCATCCCGGGAAAGACTAGATAAAACTTCACTAAGAGTTTCCTTGTCTTCAAAGAAAACGGCTGGCGCTGCACTATACGCGGCAATTCGGGCTATATTCTGAGCATGATCAGCCAAACTTCGAAGACTTTGTTGTTGATAAAAACGAGGGATAAAAATGAAAGAGCCCAGGCTGAATAAAGCCAAAAGGGGCGATGAAGCAAGGAGAAACTTTACCGCCAAGCGAGAAAAATAAGGGGTTTTTTTAACCTCTGGTGAGAATCCCGCTCCCTCCCTCATTTTATAATTGACATCCTTAATAACTGAGAACTTAAGTCAAGACCTTGCTTACGGGCAGCCTGAAGATTGATTATCGCCTGGGGATTATGATCAGTTACCCCTAATCCTATGGCCACGCCGAGCTCCACATAATCAGTTTCTCCGGTAAAGGTGGCCACTTTGAAATCGTTACAAAAGTTAAGGATCTCTTTGAGCTGTTTTTTTTGAGTAACGGGATGGAGAGGAGTGATATAAAGGAATAGTATCTTTTGTTGAGAAAAAAATTGAGGCCAGTCGACGACCTCCTCAATGGCTATTTCTTGCAAACGGATGGGTAAACCCTCAATCTGGGCGTCAGTATTAACTGCGGCCAAAAATTCTTCTTTTATCCAGGAAGAAAGCTCATAATTTTTTTCATAAAGGATGGCCATCCTCACTTCTGCGAGACTCTTTTTCTTCCAGGTTCTTTCAAAGGTCAGAATTTTCTGGAAAAGCTGAAATTGACGGGCCGGAGTAAGAACATATTTTTCAGATGTTTTTTTTATCTGATTTTCAGGAGTAAAGTTAAGGAATAATAGCAGAAGTAATAGGGCAGGCAATAAGGAGAAACTTTTTTTAAATTTCTTTTTTTTAATGGTCATTCTCTTTTTGAACATCATCCTTTTAGCTCTCTTTTTTATCTTTTCTTTTTATTTCAGCCTTAATTTTAATCCCTTCTTGAGTTTAAAACCTAATTTTTTCTCGGCTCATCTTTTTAACTTAAGAAGCTAACATGTTTTCTTTTCGATCGTCAAGTTTTCATGCTAATAAAAAAATCTCCTTAATATTAATAAAAAGATACGCCAATTAAAATTAAATTGATCAGTTTGAACAATAAACTCCAAAACAAAATAAAAAAAAATTTTTCGAACCTCGGAAGATTGATAATTGCTTTATTTTTTTCCTATAATTAAAAACGGTTTTTTTAAGAAATTGTTTTTGAAGCCACTTTAAAAGGGAGGTGTTAGTTTGAGAAAAAGCACCTTAGCAGTCCTTTCCATTCTTTTCATTGTGAGTTGGCCGCTTCTGGCCACAGAGCTTAAGCTCGAGGTTATGGAGCATCAACTGGCCAATGGTCTAAAAATTCTAATGCTGCCTCGTTCGGGCGTTCCTCGCGTAGTCTGCCATATTTATTATAAGGTTGGTTCGGTTAATGAGCGTCCTGGAATTACTGGAATTGCCCATGTTCTTGAGCATATGATGTTCAAAGGAACAAGGATCATGGGAGTAACGGATTTTGAAGCCGACCATGCCCTCAATCAGAAAATCGACGAGCTGATGAATAAAATTTATCGGGAAAAATACTGGAAGAAAAACGGCGATATGGCCAAGGTAGCTGAATGGGAAAAGGAGGTGGAGAAGCTTCTTAAGGAAGAGAAGAAATATATAATCAAGGACCATCTCTGGGAAACCTATATGAAGCACGGGGGAACTGGTCTTAACGCTTCCACTTCAGATGAAGTCACAGGTTACTATGTCACCTTGCCCAGCAATAAAATTGAGCTGCAGATGCTTTTAGAAGCTGATCGGATGGTTAATGCCTATTTCCGGGAGTTTTATTCCGAGAAGGATGTGGTTATGGAGGAAAGGCGCCTATCTGAGAATAGTCCTGGTTATCTTTTCAATGAACAGGTTCGAGCGACCTTCTTTGTGGGCTCGCCTTATCACTGGAATGTTATTGGCTGGATGGAGGATTTAAAGAAAATGACCAAGGAAGATCTCATTGATTTTCATAATAAATATTATGTCCCCAACAATGCCGTAGCCGTTTATGTAGGTGATTTTGACCCCAAGACGGTTATTCAACTGGCCGAAAAGTATTTTGGACCGATTCCTAGGGGAAATGATATTGAACCTATTCGAACATCAGTCCCGCCTCAAGATTGTGAAAAAAGAATAATAGGCGAGGGGCCGGCTCCTTCCCAAATAGCCATTTGGTTCCATATTCCTCCTGAGGGTGAACCCGATACCTTTCCCCTTTCTGTTTTGGCCAGTATTTTAACTGGTGATACCGGTCGTCTCTATAAATCTCTGGTTCAGGAAAAAGATCTGGCCACCATGGTCAGCGCCTTTTGCCGACCCCAGTGGTATGCAGGAAGCTTCGTGGTGAGTGCCCGGCCTAAGATTGAAAAGGGAATAAAGCCTGACGATTTAGAAAACCATCTTTGGGCTGAATTAGAAAAAGTTAAGAAAGAAGGAGTGACGGCTGAGGAGCTCCAGAAGGCTAAGAATCGATATGAAGCAAGTTTTATTATGAGCCTGCAAAGTCCTATGACTCTGGCCAGTCGACTCGGGCGGGCTGAACTCAATAGAGGATGGCGTTCCCTCTTAACTGACCTTGAGGCCATCAAGAAGGTGACGAATGAGGAGGTTAAAGCTGTAGCCTCAAAGTACTTTGTTCGCTCCAACTCCCTTACCGCCATTTATCGGCGAAGCTTGGCTCGATAAAGGAGGGAAAAAATGAGAGATAAAATTAAAATATTTTTATTTATTCTTAGTCTCATCCTACTTTCTCTAGCTTTTGGCCAGGTCAAAAGGCCTGAGGAATTGACGTTTCCTCCTCTTAAATTTGAGCCTCCAGATCCCCGGCAGTTTCGATTGAATCTGGCCCAGGGAATGAGGGCTTATTTTCAGGAAGACCACAGTCTTCCTCTGCTTAATCTTCAGGCCCTAATTCATTTCGGCGATCTTTATGTGCCCAAAGAAAAAAGTGGGCTAGGCAGTCTAATGGCGCAAACTTTAATAAAAGGTGGGACTAAAACAAGGACTGGTAGCCAAATTGAAGATCGCCTTGATTTCCTTGGAGCCAGTCTCAATTTCTCCGTGGGTGAAAGAGTTTCTACTCTTTCTCTTTCCATTCTGAGTAAAGACCTTGATGAAGGCCTAGATCTTTTCTTTGATGTTCTTATGAATCCCGAATTCCGAGAGGAGAGTTTAAAAATAGCCAAGGGAAGGATGATTGAACAGCTCAGGACAGCCAATGATGCCCCCAGTGCAGTTCTTGCCCGGGAATTTGAACGCCTGCTATATGGCGATCATCCCCTTACCTATCAACCCACAAAAGCTATCATTGAAGGCCTCAGTCGGGAAGACCTCAAAAATTATCATCGAAAATATTTCTTCCCCCGCAACATAATCCTCGTCGCGGCTGGTGATTTTAATAAAAAGAATTTCGTTAACAAAATAAACAGGTATATTTCTAAGTGGCCAAATCAGACGCCCTCCTTTCCAACCATTTCCCAAAATTTCCCTGAGGTTGAACCAGGAGTTTATTTTATCCAAAAGAAAATAAATCAAGGTTACGTTTCCATAGGTCATCTGGGAATAGAGGATACCAACCCTGATTATTTTGCTGTCCAGGTAATGAATTTTATTCTTGGCGGAGGTAGCTTTACCTCCCGCATTACCTCTAAGGTTCGATCCGATGAAGGTCTGGCTTATAATACGGGCAGTCGTTTTACCTATCGTTGGGGCTTTCCAGGAACCTTCTCGGGTTATGTACAGACAAAATCTTCAACGGTAGGCTATGCGATTTCACTCATCCTTAAAGAATTTGAAAGAATCAGGGAGGAACTGGTTTCTGATGCGGAAATGGAGACAGCCATCAATTATTATTTAGAAAGTTTCAGCGAATTTTTCTCCAGCCCCATTACAACTATGCGCAATTTTGCTATGCTCGAACTCCAGGGCAAACCCATGGATTATTATAAGACTTATCGAGATAAAATTCGCAGTGTGACCAAGGAAAAAGTTCTTGAAGTGGCCAAAAAATATATCCGGCCAGAAAAAATGGTCATCATGATCGTCGGCGATTGGGAGCCCTGTAATCAGGGGGATCCTAAATTCCCAGGTCCACTTTCCAAGCTGGGCAAAGTTCATCAGATCACGCTGCGCGACCCGCTGACGGGAGAACCGATGAAATAACCTTTATCACTTATTTTCGGAAAAAACCGGGAATGTCAATCTTTTATTCAAGCAAACAAAAATTAAAGGGGGAGGGAAAATTAATAAAATAATAGAATCATGGAAAGGGGAACCGAATAGTTGAAGCTACCACAGATAAACCTATTTTTTTAAAAATTCCTGAATTAAAAAAAGAAGAACAAAAATATCAGAGGAAAAAATAAAAATCTTAGGGAGGGAAAATGAAATTAAAAGATGGGGGCTTCCTTATTTTAGTTTTTCTGGTCCTTCCTCTTGGGCTTTTTTCCAGTTTGGTTAAATTTTCTGCTGCTGAGAAAAGCCAAATTGTCTTTCTCCATCCCCCCGAGAAAAGCCAGGCTCCTTTCTCCGAAGCCGTCCGGGTTGGCCAATGGCTCATTCTTTCTGGACAACTTGGTCGGGATCCTCAAACAGGTCAATTGGTTGAAGGTGGCATTGAGGCGGAAACAAAACAAACCCTCGAAAATATAAAGAGAACTCTGGAAAAATACGGATCCTCTCTCGATAGAGTGGTTAAATGTACAGTAATGCTGGCTGATATGGCTGAATGGGAAAAGATGAATAGGGTTTATCTTACCTATTTTCCCAAGAATCGTCCGGCGAGAAGCGCCTTTGGAGTCAATGGCCTGGCCGGCGGCGCCAGGGTGGAAATAGAATGCTGGGCCATAATTGAATAATTCTGCCTTGGAAGAAAAGAGGCGTTAAATTTAACCATTGAATTAATGAAAGGTAAATTAAAAAAGGCGGTGGTTTTTCCCCTTTGGGGGAAAGGGGCGTAATTAATTTAATTTAAAAAATCCCATATTGGGGCTAATAAAAAGACGAGTGTTTATTTTTTCTTCTCCTCTTTCCTGATATCAATTCCCAATTCTTCAAGCTGAGCTGGGGAAACGGGCGAAGGCGATCCGGTGAGCAGACAAAGAGCGCTTGTCGTTTTAGGAAAGGGAATGACCTCCCGAATTGAATTTTCCCCTGCAAGAAGCATAACTAAGCGGTCAAAACCTAGGGCAATACCAGCATGCGGGGGCGTTCCGTAGGACAGAGCCTCGAGAAAAAAGCCAAATTTTTCTTCAATTTCCTGCTCATTAAGGTTAAGAATTTTAAAGATGCGGTGTTGAAGGTCCCGATCATGGATTCTCACCGACCCGCCGCCGATTTCATAGCCATTGAGAACGAGATCATAGGCGCGAGCTCTCACTTTAAGAGGTTCTTTTTCTAATAAATCGAGGTCTTCAGGATGGGGGGAAGTGAAGGGATGATGGACAGAAACAATCTTTTTTTCTTCCTCACTCCATTCAAAAAGGGGAAATTCTCTTATCCAGGCAAAGGTAAAAGGAGGCCACGAATCGGCTACCGAAGCGAGCTCAATTCTAAGTTCACCGAGCACCTCCAGGACAGCTTCCCGGCGGCCCAGGCAGAGAAGGAGTAAATCCTCGGAAGAGGCGCCAGATTTTTCCCAGAGAGCCAGATTATCATCTCTTTCAAGGCGAGGAGAAGATTTTATTTCACCTTCGGCTTTTATCCAAATAAGGTTTCGGACGCCCTTTGTCCTGGCCTTTTGCTGACTTTTCTCCAGTTGAGAACGCGAAAGTCCGGCCCCCTGGGGGATAACAATTCCCTTGAGAACGGGATTTTCTTCCCGAGCAGTTTTAAGAAGCGGTGAAGAGGCCCGTTCAAGGAGGCTACTAAAATCGGTAATGGTTACTTTGTTTCTTAAATCGGGCTTATCAGTTCCATATTTTTCCAGACATTCCTCATAATTAAGACGAACAAAGGGAATAGAGATTTTTTCACCGATGAGGGCAAAAAGCTCAACCATCAAGCCTTCCACTAAGGAGAAAATGTCCTCCTCATCGGCAAAACTCATTTCAATATCTATCTGGGTAAATTCAGGCTGTCGATCAGCTCTGAGATCTTCATCGCGAAAACAGCGGACAATCTGAAAATAGCGATCAAAGCCAGCAATCATCAACGTCTGTTTAAAAAGCTGGGGAGATTGAGGCAAAGCATAAAAGCGGCCTTTGTGAATCCGGCTTGGGACCAGATAGTCGCGGGCTCCCTCAGGGGTTGATTTCGTGAGAAAGGGAGTTTCTATTTCGAGAAAACCCTGTCGGTGAAGATAGAGGCGAGTTTGTAGAGCAGCTTCATGGCGGAGCCGGAGATTGCGCTGCATGGACGGCCGGCGTAGATCTAGGTAACGATAACGGAAACGGAGCTCCTCAGAAGCTGAGACAGGTTCATTGAGCTGAAAAGGAAGAACCCTAGCTTCACTGAAGACAATCAATTCTTCAGCTGCAACTTCAATTTCGCCTGTGGGCAGTTGTGGATTAACCGCCTTTTCCCCTCTTGATCGGACAGTCCCCCTAACGCCAATGACTGATTCTGGTCTTAATTGTTTAGCTCGATTTAATAATTCAGGTGATTCTTGAGAAAAAACCACCTGAACGATTCCCTCTCTATCCCGAAGATCGAGGAAAAGGAGCTGTCCAAGATCCCGTAAACGCTGAATCCACCCACAGAGAGTAACTTTTTCTCCTATGTTTTCCCGGCGTAGCGAGCCAGCATAATGAGTTCTCTTCCAGGAAGAAAGACTATTTACTCGATTCATCGATTAACTCGGTTCTGCCAATCTATATCCGCCAGTTTTTTTTGGCCTCTTTCAAGAATTTTTAAAACCCTAATGATTTGATCGAGGGGAACCGCTTTTTGTTCGCCACTGGCCATTTCTTTAAGCTGCACCACACCCTGGGTGAGCTCTTCCTCACCAAGAATAATCGTCCAGCTGATGCCGAGCTTATTCGCCCGGCCCAGTTGCTCCTTAAGACTCCTCTCTTTATATTCTATAATGCTGGAAAGACCCAGGCGACGCAGTTCTCGGCAGAGTTGAAGACAGTATTCCTTGGCCCTTTCCCCAAGATAGGCAAAATAAATTGTCTTTTCCTCGTCGCCACTAATTTTAGCCACAGATAAAACCCTTTCAAGCCCCATGGCAAAACCGATACCGCAAATATCGGGGCCGCCATAAAGTTTCATCAGATGGTCATATCGACCGCCACCGAGAAGAGCGTTTTGGGCGCCAAGATCGGGGGAAATGATCTCAAAGGTGGTGCGGGTATAATAATCGAGGCCCCGAACCAGTCTTGGCTCAACCCGATAGCTTAGGCGATAAAAATCGAGCCACCGACGCAGTCCATCAAAATGCCTTTGACAGTCTGGACAGAGATGGTCAGTAATCTTGGGCAGACTTTGGGTTATTCCTTGACAAGTTGGTTCCTTACAATCAAAAAGGCGAAGAGGATTGAGTTCAAGTCGCCGCTGACAGTCCTGACATAGTTGCGACTTCAATTTTTCAGCTTCCTGACGGAGAAAGGCAAGGTAACTGGGCCGGCAAACAGGACAGCCCACGGAATTGATCAATAATTCTCTGTTTTTAATTTCCAGACGATCGAGAAGATAATCGGCCATCTCCAAGATTTCAGCATCCAAAGCCGGATCTGATTCCCCAAAAACTTCAACATCCACTTGATGAAACTGGCGATAACGTCCCCTTTGGGGCCGGTCATGCCTGAACATGGGACCAAAATAATAGAAGCGAAGAGGGGAAGGTTGTAGATAGAGGCGGTGTTCGATAATGGCCCTGACGACCGAAGGCGTGTATTCTGGCCTTAAAGTAATGGAACGCCCACCCTTATCAGTGAAGGTATACATTTCTTTGGTTACAATATCTGTAGTTTCTCCTGTGCCCTTGATAAAAAGTTCAGTGGGTTCAATGATGGGAGTTCTTATTTCCCTATAGCCATAGGCTTCAAAGATTTCTCGGCAAAGAGCCTCTGCCTTCTGCCAAAGCCTGGCTTCGGCAGGGAGAATATCCTTTGTACCTTTTAGGGCTGTGAGGCCAGTCTTCATTTGAGAGAGAAAACTCCCATTTTCCTGAATTTTCGATGACGGGCAAGAAGGAGTTCTTCTATGGGCATTTCTTCAAGTTTTTTCAGGGCAGGAGCCAGATGGCGATCAACTTGACGGAAGGTTTGCTCAGGATCGATATGGGCGCCACCAGGAGGTTCAGGGATAATCTTGTCAATGATGCCTAGGGCAAGAAGATCGCGGGCTGTGAGTTTTAGATTTTCGGCAGCCTTATCGACAGCACTTTGGTCTTTCCAGAGAATGGCGGCACAGCCTTCAGGCGAAATAACGGAGTAAAAGGAATACTCAAGCATAAACATGATATCGCCTACTCCAATAGCCAGAGCACCGCCGCTTCCGCCCTCGCCAATAACAATATTAACTATGGGAACTTTAAGTTTGGCGATTTCGCGAAGATTGGTGGCAATAGCTTCAGCCTGTCCCCTTTCTTCAGCGCCAATTCCTGGATAAGCGCCGGGAGTGTCAATGAAGGTGACCACGGGAAAATGAAATTTTTCGGCTAATTTCATAATCCTCAGAGCCTTTCGGTAACCTTCGGGATTGGGTTGGCCGAAATTGCGGGCAATCCTTTCCCTTGTGGTTCTCCCTTTCTGATGGCCAATAAAAGCCACGGTTCTTCCTTTATAAAATCCCAGACCGGCCACAATAGCTGGATCGTCAGCAAAACGGCGATCGCCATGAAGCTCAATAAAATCTTCCACGAGAGCTTGAATATAATCCAGAGTATAAGGGCGCTGGGGATGACGGGCCAGTTGAACGATATGTTTGGCTGTCAGCTGGGGAACAATTTCCTCCCAGAGACGGCTTATTTCTTCTCTCAGAGCTTGAATTTTATCTTTTTTGCGGGGGTCATCTGAACCCTCAAGCTTATCAATTCTTTCTTTAAGCTCCAGGATTGGCTTTTCGAGCTGATAAAAGTCCACGCTATTCATGAAATTTTTTTCATTTTACCGAATACCCGATTATTCTACAGGTTAGGATAAAATTGTGTCAAGCCAAGCTTTCTTTCAACCGCAACCCTTTGAGGAGGCTTTCAGTTAGTTTGTTTAATGAGGAATGGCCTGTTTAATTCCTGATGTTTCCTTGCGGAATAACATAGAAAATACAGATGGGATTTAGGTTGATTTGGACAGTAATGAATTTTAAGGGGCATGAAAGAGCTCTATTATTGAAACCTCGGGTAAATCCTCAGACTTGATTTTGTGCCTGGGGTAGAAATAATGGGCGTGGTAGATTTTCTGACTTATTAAAAATAACCCTAGCCCAAGAAAAAGGTTTATTAAAAGAGAAGAATTAATAAAAAAGTAGGGTTCAATCCAGCGCGGAATCAGGATGTAGGCAAAGAAAGCTAAAACAAGACAAGCCATGTAGAATGGATTCTGCTTTTTCCTGGGAAATAGGAGCAAACAAAGGGGATTTTAACCTGCTTGAAGAGAAGAATTTCCATCAGGAGAATGGCCATGACCAGACAGTAAAGGCAATGTATTGCAGCTTTTTTCCAGTCCCAAAGAATTGAATAAAAGATAAAAAGTCCTAAAAAAAGAGGGAGCACTAGGAAAGTGACAGCGTATTTTCTGAAAGCAACAAATAAGGCCATTTATCTTTTCCTTCACTAAGAATAAAAAACCAGTTGGCTGGTTGATGGACGGGGAAATGGCTAGTTTCTTTTACCCCCATTAGGAGAAAAAAGTTCAGCACTAAAGGCAGGGAGAGCATGTTGCCAGCCTGATACTTCCAGAAATATTTTCCAGTGGAGGCCAGCATGATCATGGTTAAGCCCAGGCCAAGTCCGAGGAAGGTAAAGATTTTATTTCGATGCCTCTGGCTTCGGGTAAAAACGCTATGGTAGAACCAGAATGAGCCTCTTTCTAAGGGGTTCCTCAGGAGGGTAAGATTAAGGATGGGTTCGATAATTCTTCTGAAGATTGAGGGCTGGAAATATTTGGTCCCCTCCAGCGAGACTTTCTTTAAGTAACGACGGTAAGAAATCGAGCTGATAAAAAAGAAAGCTCCAATCAAAGCAAAAAGAGACGTCAGGGCATTGGAAGCCAGCACCTGGAAAAAAGGCTCGCGATTTCCAGAGAGAACCTGATAGAGATCAGTAAACCAGACCGGCGGGAAATTCATCATGAATGGAGTTGGTGTAGATTTAAGGGCCTGGATATTTTCAGATCGGTCCTGAATCCATTTGGTGTCCAGGACAAAAAAGTAAATTATGAAGATATGAGCCACAATCAGTCCGAAACGAATTATTTCCAGCAGACCAGAGAAGAACTTTCCCCGAAGAAGGATCTTGAAAAGTCCCACCAGAAGAGCCAGGGAAAAGGAAATAAAACAGCCGACAGCAAGCATAACAAGGAGATGAATCAGTAAAAGCAGAAATCCGGAAAATAGTCCATTAGGCTCTCGACTGAGATAAATACATGGCGAACACCAAAGAAGACAATGAATTGATACCGAAAGCAAAGAGTCCGAGAAACAACAACAGAATGAGGAATTTAGCGGCCAAGATGGTTAGAGGTTTTAGGGGGAGGGGGCTAAGATTCTGATAATCTCGGTGGTCAAGAAACATCACCTCCCACTCAAAAAGGGTGACGAGGCCGATAAGAAGCATAATTAAAGTGATAAATAGGGCTGTTTCCGTCTAGGCCTCACCCCTTTCGGGAATAAGAAGGTATTTAAACAACAAAGAATCGGCGATGTAGGCCGGAAATATCGAGAGGATGGCAATTATACCTATGGTTTTCTGAATCATCTGCTCTTCAAAGAAAATCGTTTCGTTGAGAAAGACCCGACGGAAAAAATGGCGGGCAATTTTAATTATTTTTAGCCTCACATCGCTAACATAAAAGAGGAGGTCCTCAGAGAGGTCAGCGAATCCTATACGTGATACCCCCTGAACTTCCCCCCATGTTTTTTTATATTACTCAGGGATCTATCTCCGTATTGGTACTCGAGAGGCAGGATAAATTCGATTTTCCTCCCCGAATAATTTCTTTTGAATATAATATTCGGGAGAAATTATATAACCTCCAATAAGGACACCTTGATTGTATAATTTAATAAATGAATTTGTTTCCCAAGCCAGAATTTCATATTTTTTGAAAGCTGTTATTAGGGAGTTCAAAAATATGAATACATTGCCTGCCAGCGTCATAAGCGGCTAAATATTTACTCGAATAATCAACAAACCCTATTCTCCCATACTCGTCAGGTCTAGGTCCTACTTTTCTAAGCTTTATTAGCTTTCCAGCTTCATTAATCAGCTTAAACTGATTATTCCTATCCTTAATATCAGCCAAGAGAAAATTTCCGTCTTTGAAAACAACAAAAGAACCGGTAAGTATCAAAGCATTTTCCTCTATGGGGATTTTGTTAACCAGCCTGACGGACTGAGAATAGACAAAAAGAGGCTGAAAATATATGGCCAATAAAATTAAAATAAGTTTATTCTTTTTCATTTTTTTAATTCCAGCGGGAAAGAGATAATAATAAATTTTTAGTTAACTATCATGCAATCACTTGGTGGTTCTAAGCAATAGTAACTATCATCCAACCATCTGCCTTGAAGATAATAGACAATCTGCCAAAAAAGACTTAATTCCCAAGTTGTTGTTCCAAATATGGTGGCAGAAGAGCCCTATCCTTTAGTTGTAAAATTTAAAAAACTTAGCGCTATGCCTAAAAAAATGAAAAAAATAAGGGATTGAAAAATAAATTTTTTCGTTATTACCCCTTTCGTTTAAATAATGTCTTTTATATCCCCTTCCCGTATAATTAATTTAAAAAAAACAATTTTTTTAAGCCTTCACTTCATTAAGGCACAGACATGGTATTAAGGGTAATGGGGGAAGGGATATATGGAAGAGAAAATAAGGATAACTAGATACCTCAAAAAGAGCTGGACAAATTAAAACAAGTTTTTGACCGCGGCGCGCGCAGTTTATAAATAATCCAAAGCGAGTTAATTAAACCTGATGGCCTGACCCCTTATTTGAACATCCAGCCTGGACTAAATTGCTCTTTAAAATGGTCCTGATTCTTGTTATTGAATTAGATACACTTATTTACCTTTATTCTGTCCTCTTTTCCCATCCTGGATGCTATGTCTCTGGCCATAAAGCATTAAAGGGGTAGTTTACCGTCCAATTTAAGGAAGGTCAAAAATTCATTTCTTCGTCAAGCGGCGCTGCCTCAAAACTTCGAACAAAAAGATTGAGGCAGCAGCGGCGACATTGAGGGAATTGAGGCGACCAGCCATGGGAATAGAAAGAATACGATCGCAATGCTGGCGAACTAGAGGCCTCAATCCCCGGCCTTCAGAGCCAAAAACTATGGCGACAGGCACGGTATAATCGAATTCAAACCAAAGCCCTTCGCCACCAGCTTCAGCTCCTATAACCCAGAGGCCCCGAGATTTAACCTCCTCTATGGCCCGGGATAAATTTTTGACTCGAGCTATTTTAGTGTATTCCAGGGCTCCTGCTGAGGCCTCATAAACGGCGGAAGTAAGTCCGGCCGAATGCCTTTCGGGCAGGATAAGGCCATCAACACCGGCTGCCTCTGCTGAGCGAATGATAGCTCCGAGATTTTGGGGATCTTCGATTCCATCGAGGAAAACTAGAAAGGGCTTAGATGTGGCCTCAAGGATTGATTCGAGGGAAACAAATTCCTTGGGGGAGATGATGGCGACAATTCCTTGATGATGCTGACTTAATTGGTTGAGTTTTTGCCGGGGGACAAGAACTACAGGAATATTGGCCTTACGGCTTAAATCGATAATTTCTTTGAATCTGCCTTTGGATATTTCCCGGGCTAAGAAAATTTTGTTGATTTTTTGAGGTGAAGAACGGAGAATCTCCCGAACCGCCTGCAACCTAACCACTTTTTCCATTTTTAACTCCATTTCCAGGCCGCTTTAAAATTTTTTGAAATGATTGGACCTGCAAAATAATGGGACATCTCCTTTTCTAAGCTCAGTTCTTTGAACCAATTTTCTCAAAAATTACGCCCAAAATTTATAGGTACCTTTGGGTTCCTTTATATCTTTTTAATGCTGACCGGAATTTTTAATCCGATATTTTTCGATTAGAAAGCTGAACATTCTTTGAGCTCGCTGCCCGCAGTTTGGAATTGGCCTCGGAAGAGACAATTTGGCTCCCTGCTCAATAAGGGGTATTAGGCGATCGAGCTCAGGGCCTGAACCTCGAGCCGTCAAAGCGACTCTAATGGGATGGTATAGGCTCTTTCCTTTAGCTCCTGTCTCCCTTTTAATTTCTTCGACTACACCGCGGAATACTTCGAGATTAAATTCAGGGAGATCTTTGATTTTTTGACAAAAAGACAGGGCAATTTTTAATGATAACTCCTGAGCCAGAACATCTTTGGCTTCGCTGTCCATATCCTCAGGTGAAAAATTGAATATTAGAAGGAATCGTTCAGGAAGCTGATCAAGACGATCGACATTTTCCAAGAAAAGGTCAACAGCCTTTTCCAGCCAGCTCCAGTGATCGTCGGTCATGTTTTCAGGCAGAAGCCCCGCTTCGCGCAAAAAGGGATGAGCCTGCTTGGCCTTTTCAGCGGGCGAAAGACGTTTCAGATGCTGGCGGTTTAACCAATAAAGCTTTTCATAATCAAAGATAGCCGCTGAGCGGCTCACCTTTTTCAAATCAAAAAGAGAGATAAGTTCCTCCCTGGAAAGGACCTCTTGGCCTTCAGGAGGTGCCCAGCCAAGAAAGGCCAAATAGTTAAAAAGAGCTTCAGGTAAGATGCCCATTTGAGCAAACTGGTCGATGGAGGTTGCTCCATGGCGCTTACTCAAACGGGTATTATCCTGTCCCATGACCATGGCCAGATGGGCAAAATGGGGTGGTTCAAAACCAAGGAACCGATAAACCAGGAGCTGACGAGGGGTATTGGAGATATGGTCTTCGCCTCTGATAACATGGGTTATGGCCATAAGATGGTCATCTATAACCACAGCATAATTATAAGCGGGAAGGCCGTTGGACCGGACAAGAATAGGATCGCCCAGAAGCTTTAAATCAAAAACGAGTTCTCCCCGAATAAGATCATAATAGCTTATTTGCCCATCTTCTGGCACCTTCAGCCGCACAGCAGCTTTTTCACCAGCTTTGACCCTGGCCATAGCTTCATCGGGTGGTATTCCCCGGCAACGGCCACTGTAGCGAGGGGAAATTCCTCGAGCCAAAGCTTCTTCCCTTTCTTTTTCGAGGGCTTCAGGTGAGCAAAAGCAATAATAGGCCTGACCGGAATCGATTAATTTGCGGGCGAAATGCGCGTAAATTTCGAGTCTTTCTGATTGCCGGTAAGGACCATAGGGCCCACCCACATCAGGGCCTTCGTCCCAATCAAGACCAAGCCATCTCAGATCCGCGATAAGCCTTTCCTCGTATTCTTTTCTTGATCTTTCAATATCTGTATCTTCCAGGCGCAAAACAAAAATGCCACCCCTTTGTCGAGCGAAAAGCCAGTTAAAAAGCGCAGTGCGGGCATTGCCCACATGAATAAAACCCGTAGGACTCGGAGCAAAGCGAACTCTTATCTGGCTCATTGAGAACATAATAGGGGTTAAACAGTTTCTGAGTCAAGAAAGAGAAACTAAATAGCGGCGGAGATGGCGGACAATTCGCTGGCTGGCCCGGCCATCGCCATAAGGATTGGGGGCCTTGGTCATTCGCTCATAGACCCTCCCATTGAGAAGCAACATTCTGGTCTGAGAGACAATTTTTTGGGTTGATGTTCCCACAAGTTTGGCCACTCCAGCCCTTATGCCCTCAGGTCTTTCGGTAACTTCCCTTAGAACCAGAACAGGCTTGTGAAAGGAAGGGGCTTCCTCCTGAAGACCTCCGGAATCAGTAAGAATGAGATAACTCCGCTCGATTAAAGCGAGCAAGTCAAGATAGGGAAGGGGTCGAAGCAGATGAAGGCGGGGCCTGCCAGAAAGAAGATTATATACAGACTGACGGACATTGGGATTGGGATGAACGGGATAAACAATTTCGATATCGGGGAATTCCTCAATAAGACGAAGCAAAGCCAGGCATATATTTTTTAAAGGCTCGCCAAAGCTTTCCCGGCGATGGGCCGTCACCAGAATAAGTCGGTTCCGAGGGGAAATTTTAACCGGCAAAGGGTTTTTTTCAATTTTCTCTTTCATCTGAAGAAGTGCATCGACGACGGTGTTACCAGTAAGGAAAATATTTTTTTTAGGAATTCCCTCTCTTCTTAAGTTGAGGACAGCTTGCTTTGTAGGTGCAAAATTCAACGTGGCCAGCGCCGAAATTAAGCGGCGGTTGATTTCTTCAGGAAAGGGCTGATAGCGATTTCCTGTTCTTAGGCCAGCTTCGACATGAGCGACAGGGATTTTAAGATAAAAGGCGGCTAGGGCAACAACCATAGCCGTAGTTGTATCACCCTGAACGATAACTAAGTTGGGTTTAACCCGTTTGAGCACCTGACTTGCTCGAAGGATGACTCGGCTTGTTAGTCCGTCGAGAGATTGGTTGGGCTCCATTAAATTGAGGTCAATATCAGGCTTGAGAGCAAAGAGATTAAGCATCTGATCAAGAAGGCTACGATGCTGGGCAGTGGCCAGAAGAATGGTTTCAAAATCATCAGAATATTTTTTGAGTTCATGGATAAGGGGGGCCAATTTGATTACTTCAGGTCGAGTTCCAAAGGCGATTAAAAGGCGATAGCTCACCGCAATTATCTAAGAAACTTTTATTTTATTTTTCCTGTTTTGCCAAGTCAATTGTTAAAAGGCTTGGATTAACTGTCAAATGAGTCATCTGGCCAAGGATTAAGGACAAAAAGGCGCCATCTTTCAACAAAGGGAGGAAGTCTCTTAGAAATTCTAGAGACAATATTTCTGCTCACAACCATGGAAATTGTTTAATTATAAGAAAGACTGATATAATTAATAAAAAATTGGTTTATTAAGGTCTTGAAAGAAGTGACATATTATGATTTTGAAATTTTTGTCTGAAAGAGTAGGGTATACCCCCATTAATTTTTTTAAGATATTTTTTGGATGGATTCTATCTTCGGGACTTTTTAGATTCGGTGAGAGGAAAAGTAACCTCATCTTTTTCAAGTTTTGTTAAATTTTGGTTTTCGGCCAGCATCGGAGATTTCTTTGGCTTCTGACCTTGCTGGAAATCAGCAAAAATTGAATTTGCTTGGAGAATTAAGAAATGAAGAACATCATTGAGGTTAAAAATCTGACGAAAAATTTTAATGGTTTTGTGGCCGTAAATTCCATATCCTTTTTGGTAAAAGAAGGGGAAATTTTTGCCTTTTTAGGTCCCAACAGTGCCGGCAAAACAACCACGGTAAAAATGCTCACCACCCTCCTGAAACCAACGAGAGGTGAAATTAGAGTCAATGGCTATGATCCAATAACTCATCCCCATAATGTTCGCCGGTCTTTCGGTATTGTTTTTCAAGATCAAAGTCTCGACGATGAGCTGACCGCTTATGAAAATATGGAATTTCATGGCATTCTTTATCAGGTGCCAAAAGATATTAGGCAAGAAAGGATTGAAAAATTATTGAAATTCGTTGAATTATGGAATCGTAAGGATGACCTAGTTAAACATTTTTCCGGGGGTATGAAAAGGCGATTAGAAATTGCCAGAGGATTCCTTCATCAGCCCAAAATTTTTTTCCTTGACGAACCTACATTGGGGCTTGATTCCCAGACAAGAAATCACATCTGGAACTATATAAAAGAATTAAATGGAAAAGAGAAAACAACGGTATTTTTTACTACTCATTATATAGAAGAAGCTGATCGGGTGGCCAATCGGGTGGCAATTATTGATAATGGGATAATTGTAGCTCAGGGTTCACCTCAGGAATTAAAGGAACTCACTCAATCTTCTTCCCTTGAAGAGGCCTTCTTAAAGCTCACTGGTCACACCATCCGTGAAGAGGAAGCAGCCGCGATTGATCGTTTGCGAATGCGCCGAAAAATAATGAGGAGGTAATTAGATTTTATGAGCGCTATTTATATTCTTTGGTTAAGACAGATAAAGAGATATTTACGTTCGAGAGCAAGAATTATCGGTTCTCTTGGCCAGCCTCTTTTATTTCTCATTGCCCTTGGCTTCGGTTTTGGTCCCATTTACCAACGGGCGGGTGGAGGAAATTATATCCAATTTTTGGCGCCCGGCGTTATTGCCATGAGTATTATTTTTGTTGCCATTTTTTCTGGTCTTGAAATAATTTGGGACAGGCAATTTGGCTTTCTGAAAGAAACCCTTGTTGCTCCTGTCTCTCGATTAAGTATTATGATGGGAAGAACACTGGGCGGAGCAACAGTGGCTTCTATGCAAGGAATCATTGTCTTTTTTGTTTCCCTTATTGCTGGATTCAGACCGGTTAGCGTCATGCTCCTACCTTTAGCTTTTATCTTTATTTTTTTGTGTGCCCTACTTTTTACAGCCTTTGGAACAGCCATTGCTTCCTTACTAGAAGATATGCAGGGGTTTCAGCTAATTATGAATTTTGTGATAATGCCCCTTTTCTTTTTCTCTGGCGCTCTTTTTCCTTTACAGGGTTTGCCTAAAACATTACAAGTGGTGGCACGCCTCAATCCTCTCTCTTATGCCGTAGATGGGCTGCGGGGGACCTTGGTGAATGGAGCTCGCTTCGGATTAATGACTGATTTCTGGATTCTGGCCATAATAGTGGGGGTGCTTATGACCATCGGCAGTTATTTATTTTCAAAAATCCAGATATAATTATAAAAATCAAAGGGCTTGGCCTGATTAGATTTGTTATTCTATAAAAAAATCTTTTTAAACTAATTCTCCTGTAATCCTCAAGCTTAATTTTAAAAAAATTTTATTGAAAAGCGTTTTTCCTTTTTGGGCCAATAAATCAATGGGGTTAAAAAGGAAAGGGCTTTTTGATAGGATAAAGGAGAAATGAAAGTCAGATCCAGATTAATTTCAATATTATTCCTCCTTAACCTCTTTTTATCTTGTTGGTCTTTCCTTTTGGCTCAGAATGTTCTGATTCTCTATGATGGCCCGGAAGCTAAATCCGAGGCCTTTAAATCAGCCTCATTTCTCAGCCGGCTTTTCGGTCATTTTGAGGTTGATTCCTGCGAGGTGGCCTCGGTTCGTCAATATAAATCCTCCTGGGTTCACCAGCCTGATTTTCTCTTTCTTGTCTTTGAAGAAGGTTATCCCGAGTTTCCACCGAAAATGCTTGAGGATTTAAAAGTGAGAAGGGAAACGACCGTCTGGATTCACATGCATATTGATCATTTTTTGGAGAGCGAAGCTGAGAAACTGGGCTTTGACTACGATGGCTGGGAGGAAAGACCTGATTGGAAAATTTATTATAAAAATGAAGATTTTCCCAAGGAAGATCCGGGCTTGAATCGCCTGCGGATTTTAGATCAAGATAAGGTGGAAATTCTGGCCAAAATTTTTTCCCCCGATGGCCGGACCTATCCCTATATTTTAAGGAGCGGTTCCTTCTGGTATGTGGCCGATTCCCCCTTTTCTTATGCTCTTGAAGGTGGCCGTTTTCTTATTCTGGCAGACCTGCTTCATGACATTCTTGGCCAAGATCATCCTGTATCACATCGGGCCATGGTTCGGATTGAAGATGTTAATCCTGAAGACAGGCCAGAAAATCTGCGTCGCCTTGGTCATTGGCTAAAAAAAGAAGGAATTCCCTTCTCTATTTCCCTAATCCCAATTTTTCGTGATCCTTCATTATCCCTGGAAATTAGACTTTCTCAAAGGCCAAAGCTCGTGGCCGCTCTGAAAGAACTTGTCGCCTTGGGTGGAACGATTGTCCTTCATGGAGCTACCCATCAGCATCAGGGAAGAACGGCCGAAGATTATGAATTTTGGGATGATATCGTTGGTCAACCCGTTCCCCATGAAGACGAGGACTGGGTTCAAGAAAGAATAAGGCTCGGTCTGGAGGAGTGCCTGCGTTGTGGCCTTTATCCCCTGGCTTGGGAAACACCTCATTATTCAGCTTCCCAGAAGGATTATCGTCTAATTGCTAGGGTTTTCGATTCCTTTTATGATCGCCTGATGGCGGCTGAATTGGTGGGAACTCAGCAAATTTTCCCCTACCCTTGCTTTTTAAAAGACCTGGGAATCAAAGTTATTCCTGAAAATCTCGGTTATGTTGATTTTGAAAATCCTGATCCTGAAGGCCTTATTGATAGAGCTCGCAACATGCTTGTCGTCAGGGATGGAATAGCCTCTTTTTTCTTCCATTCCTTTGTTCCCATCGAGTATCTCAAAAAAATTTGCTTGACCATGAAAAATATGGGCTGGCAATTTGTTTCTCTTCGCGATTTTCCCTGTAATGTACGAACAGATTCGCTCTGGATAAGTTCAGAGGGTGGAGAAGCCGTCATTCATTTGCGAGGCGAATATGTCCATGAATTGTTGCTCGACTACGAGGGCCGGTTAATAAGGGAAAATTATTCTTCAAGACCTGTTGACGGAATCTGGCCTCAAAAGATTGATCTGGAACGAGGCTCACTCTATGTCCTCGAAGCCACACCGGCCCTTCCGGTTAAAAAGAAATCCTGGCCAGTGGAAGTAATTAACTCCATAAAAAGAACTTTTTGGCCAAAAAAAGAGCCTCTTCTTAAAATTATGAAAACCGCGGTATTAACCACTGAAAAAGTCAACCAAGAAGAAGATTTGGATATTAAAAGCTTTCTTTCGATTCTTAAGGTTTATGGCCTAAATCCTAAGGAGATTCCTTTAAAGGAATGGCGTTCCTCAAGACCGGGCCAGCCTGACCTTTTAGTTATTCCCAATCCAGTGGCTCGGCAGCTTAAAGCTACTGAAATCAATCGCCTTCTCGATTTTGTGGAAAGAGGCGGGTTAATTTTAACTGACGGGCCCTCTCCTCTGGCTGAAAAATTTGGCTTTCGATTCAGTGGCGAAAAAATCAAAATTAGGGGACTTAAGGAAATAACCCTGCCAGCTCCTGTTTTTGAATGGTCATCTCCCGCTGAAGAGCTTAAATTTACTTTTGAATCAGGGCTGGTTTTAGCCAGGGATATAGAACATAATTTTCCCCTGGCTGTGCTTCGCTTATTAGGGCAAGGGAAAATTCTTTTTTTGGCGACCCTCTTTGATCCTCAAACTCCCTTTGGCTTAAGCCGCTATCCCTATTTGATTTATTATCTGAGAAATAATCTGGGGCTTACCTTAAGAATTAGACGACCCGGCCTTGAGCTCTATTTTGATCCTGGACTGAGGGAGGGTGTCAGCCTTGAGAAGCTCGTCCGGCACTGGCGATCTTGTGGTGTCAAAATTATTTATTTGGCGGCCTGGCATTTTTATGAGAATTATCAATTTCCCTATGGCTATTTTATTGACCTTTGCCATCGTTTTGGCCTGGCTGTCTATGCTTGGTTTGAATTTCCCCAAGTGACGCCTCTTTTATGGCAAAAGAATCCTCAGTGGAGGGAAAAGCAGGTTAATGGCCAGGATGCCCGGAATGGCTGGCGTTTGCCTTTAAATCTTTTTCATCCTGAAGCTCGCCAGGCTACCCTGGATTTTTTAAAGAAAATATTACTTGAGCATGATTGGGATGGAATTAATCTGGCTGAAATAGCCTTCGATACAGCCGGCGGACTCACCTATCCTGAAAAATTTACTCCTTTTAACGATGAAGTCCGCCGTCTTTTTAAGCAGAGGGAAGGCTATGATTTAGAAGAAATTTTCAAATCCAATTCGCCTTATTATTGGAAGAACAACGTTGAAGCTAAAGAGAAAATGCTTTCCTTTCGTTGCCAGCTTATCCAGGAACTGCACCTTCTTTTTCTCGAGGAAATTGAGAAAATTAAGAAATTTAAGGGGGCTCAATGGGAAATTATTGTTACCAATTACGATTCTCTTCTTCATCCCGAGATCATCGAACACTGTGGGGTGGATACAAAATTACTCATTGATTTAATGGATGCTTTCCCCTTTATTCTTCAGATAGAAGATCCGGCTCATTCCTGGACGGAGCTCCCTTCGCGATATGAAAAATATATCGAAACATATAAAAAAGTCGTTAAGGATTTGAATCGCCTCATGTTCGATATCAATGTTGTCCCCTGGAGAGAGATAAAGGGAACCCCCTTCCCCTTGCCTCAAGCTTGCGGCAGCGAGCTGGCTACTTTGGTTTATCAGGCAATGCAGGCTTCGGGCCGAGTTGCTATCTATTCGGAAGCCACTCTTATCCCCCTGGATTTACCTGTTCTGGCTAATGTTCTGGGGGCAGATATTACCTTAGAAGAAAGGGATGGAAAATTTGTAAGCCGTAGTCTTCGGCCCTTTAATCTAGTAATTGATCGAAGTAATTTTCAGGTTGTCCTTAATGGCCAGATCTGGCCTTTAATTTATCAAAATATGGTGGCTATTCCCGCCGGGGAAAACTCCTTTGAGCTAAAAGAAAAGACTATATTTAACTGGGGTTGGCCTTACTATTACTTTTTCCTCGATGGCGATTTAGTTAAGGTGGAAACTGAGGGCCCTTGGTATCGTCTTATTTATTCTTCTTCCCTTCCCGTTTCTTTCTTCTTTTTTCCTGGGCCTAACCGACTTTACTTGGATGGTCAAATTATTCCCCTGTTGCTTGATCAATCAAGTCTAATTTTGCCCCCAGGTAAACACTCCCTTGAAATTTTCACAGAAACACCCGCCTCTCACCGGCTAAAATCTTTCGGTTTCTTTTCCTCTCTTATCTTTTTCCTCTTAGGTTCGTTTGCCGTGGGCTTACTTAATCTTTTTTATATATACATCAAGAAAAAAGGATGACCTTTCTTCCCCTTATTCGCGATGGCCTTTTCATTTTTGCCGTTGTTTTTATCTGGTTGATGCTGCTTTATCAATTTCTTTTAACTTTGGGTGGGCTTTTGTTTTGGAAAAGGGAGAAAATCTCCCGGGCCGATGAGCAGGCGATAGATGGGGAAGATAGTTTGCCCCTTGTTTCGATTTTAATTCCAGCGAGAAATGAAGCCTTGGTGATTGAAGGTTTGCTCGATCGAATGGCTGCTCAGAATTATCCACCTCAAAAGATGGAGATAATCGTTATTAATGATGGTAGCCAGGATGGAACGGGAGATATAGTGATGAGCTGGAAAGAAAGAAATAGACATGTCCTCAAGCTCATCAATGTTTTGCCTGAAGAGAGTGGTCGGGGCAAAGGAGCGGCCTTAAATCGGGGGCTTAGCTATTGCTCAGGCGAAGTGGTGGCTGTTTATGATGCCGATAACTTGCCGGAAAAGGACTCATTGAGAAAATTGGTTGTTGAGCTTATTAACCACCCTAAACTGGCGGCAGTTACAGGTTTATTTCGAGCCTATAATCGTCATCGTAATTGGCTTACCCGCTTGATAAATTTGGAATCCATCGCCTTTCAATGGATAATTCAGGCCGGCCGAAACTATTTCCTTAATATTGCTTTTCTCGCCGGAACCAACTATGTGATTCGCCGCAATATTCTCGATGCCCTTGGTGGCTGGGATGAAGGAGCCTTGACTGAAGATACAGAGCTTACTTTGAGAATTTATGAGCAGGGCTGGCGGGTGAAATTTTTGCCCACAGCTATTTCTTGGGAACAGGAACCGGAGAAATTAAAAACCTGGTTCCGCCAGAGAACTCGCTGGGCAAGGGGAAATAATGACCTTATTGTTCGTCAATTAAAAGGATTATTTCAGCGTCGGCTTTCGGCGACTTCGCTTGAAATGATCAATCTTTTTTACCTTTATTATTTATTCGTCTTGGCCATTATTATTTCCGATCTCTTTTTTATCCTCTCCATCTCTGGTCTTTTGTCTTTGCGCTTGCCCGGTCCTTATCTTGAGCTTTGGCTGATAGCTTTCTTATTGTTTATTTTTGAAATATTAGTGGCTTTAGCCATGGAGAAAGAAGACTCTTTTCTTAATTTTCTTTTAGCTATAATGGCTTATTTTACCTACACTAAATTATGGGCGCTTGTTGTTCTGCGCAGCTTTTTTGAAGATTTTATTCAGCGGCGAAAGAAAATCTGGATAAAAACCGAACGTTTTCCTGAACCAGACTATAGCCAGCGACTAATTTTTCAGGATGGAGAAAAAGATGGAGTCAACAATAAGGCGAAGTCTGTTGATCCTTAGCAGCCTCATTTTTTTGGGCTTAAAGGCCTGGGCCGCCATTCTTTATCCTCAAGCCGGGATTGAATATTATTTCGGGGCCAATAAGTTCCGAAGCCTTAAGCCATGGGTGGGGCTAAGAATGACTTTGGCGGCTAATTCTTCTTTTTTATTTAAATTTACCTTTCATGATCTCAGCTTTGATTATCCCCTTGCTGAGACAAGGATGAAGCGTCAGGCTAACCTTTCCCAGTTCATCAGCGCTTTTTATCATGCTCGGGAAAAAATGGATGGCTATTTAGCTATGAGCTATTTTCGCGGATCCGATGATTATAGTGCTTTAAATTTTGATGGTGGCGCTACCTTGAAAATAAGTTCAAGATTTGGCCTTGAAGGCGGCCTCTATTTTCTTGATGAAAGTTCTGTTCTTTGGTATCCCGATCAACCTGGCCGAAGGATAAGGGTCGGGGCTATAAGAGGAGGAATAGAAATTGAGATAATGCCCTTTTTTAAGATTAATCCCTCCATTTATTTTTACCAGAATTCAGAACAAGTTAAGGCCAGAACCATAGCTTTTAGCCTTGTCTTCGTTCCTAAATCGCCTTTTTATCTTGTCTTTACTTTTTGGGATTATCGTGAATCAGCGGAATATCGTTTTTCCGGTCAATATATCTCCATTGGTGTGAATATTTATTATTAAACAAATTTTTATCCCAGACTTAATTTTAAAAAATTAACTCTTTTAAAATTTCAATCGACGAAAGATGGTTTAAATTTTTAAGGGGAAAAATTATTAATGAATTTTTATCGAAAAGAAGGAGAGATTAATTTTATTAATAAAATCTTAAATTATTTTTTTAATCAATCTAGAGCCGAAAATTAGAAAATTTTTTTGGTTTCAACGAAAAATAAAAAATTATTTATTAAAACGAAGCCGAAAAGAATGGGCCAGGCTTTTATTTCTTCATTTTAATTTTTTCTGTTTGACGATAATTGGCAGGGATGGAATATACATTGGGAGGTGGAGAAGCTTTTGTGATTTCAATGACTTCCATGGTGCTGCGAATTTTTGCCCCCATAACTTCGCCTGTAGTTTCAGAATAAATCCAAAAGCCCTTGATTTTGAGCATCTCCGCTAAACTTGAATCATCTAATCTAAGTTGAAGCTTGAGTATTGGGGCGTAGAATTTTTCCATAAACTCATCGACTTTAAAGGGGACATCAGTTGTGGCCCAGACTATCATCTTCATAGGCATCATCATCATGGAAATATTGACTTCATAGCCAGAACATTTCCAGTTACCTATGGTCTTAGTTTGTCCTATAGGCTTAACATTTACGGTCATTTTCATCATTGACATCATTTGAGCCATTTCAGGTGGAAACAGTTTATTAAGATCGAGAGGAAGGGTAGTTTCCACGTAGCTTTTTTCTTGATGATCAAGGAAAAAAAGCTTATTTGTTTTAAGATCAAGGATGGTCGAACTATCCGACCCATGGACAGCATAACGATCATCGCCAATCCAGTGCTCGCTGACTTCGTTTTTCTCCGGCTGGGTTTGCCCCATGATAGTGACGGCATCGCTATGGGTTTTAATCTTGATAAGAATATCGGCAGAGGCAAAGGAGCAGAGGAAAATCAAAGCGACCAAAGTTATGGAAAGTTTTTTCATTGAACCTCCTTTTATGTTTCAATTATTATATTTGAAGTAATTTTTATAAGCAAATTAATTGCTGTCCTCCTCTCTTCTTAATCCAAAAAGCCTCTATTTTTTAGGATTCTAATATCTTTTGAACCAAAGAAATCAAAGATTAAATTGGGCAGACAAAGAGAGTTTTTAAACTTATTATAATAGCTACAGCTGAAGAAGGAAATTTCTTGACTAAGAGCTAAAGATTCCTTTAATTATACTCTCTCAGGAGAGGATATTTATGTTCATTTGGGTTTTTCATCGGGTGACTGGCCTTTTAATGATTATTTTCCTTGGTCTTAAGTTTCTGACCAGCTTTTTCCTCATGACCAGAGAAAAGAAGCCAGACTGGGCCCTTGCCCTCCATACCAGCCCAGTAATAGATGTTATTCTGATTATTTGTGTTGTTTATCATGCCCTTTATGGCCTGAGAACTGTGATCATGGATATGGGTTTCAAGCGCGAGAAATTTCTTTTCTGGTTTTTTACTGGCTTGGGAACAGCGCTTACCATAGCTATGCTGATCATTTATTTCACTAGGGATTATTAATGCTTAGCCACGATATTCTTATTGTTGGCGGCGGACTTGCCGGTCTGGCTGCAGCTCTTCAAGCCGATCCTTCTCTTTCTATAGCCATAATTTCCAAGGTTCATCCTCTTCGCTCTCATTCAGTCGCAGCTCAGGGTGGAATTAATGCGGCCTTAGGTAATCACCCAGAAGGTCGAGATGATAATTGGGAAAAGCATACCTACGATACCATTAAAGGAAGCGATTTTTTAGCTGACCAGGACGCAGCCGAGCTTCTTTGCCGAGAAGCTATTCCTATGATTTATGAACTCGAAAAACTGGGCGTTCCCTTTAGCCGTTTCCCCGGTGGAGTCATCGCTCAAAGACCTTTTGGTGGGGCTGGTTTTCCCCGCACTTGTTATGCAGCCGATCGAACTGGCCTCGTAATCATGCATACCCTTTTTGAACATGTCTGGCGTCGCCGGATCAAAATTTATTCTGAATGGCTTGTGGTTAAACTTTTAGTTGAGCATGGGGTATGTCAGGGCGTTGTGGTTTACGACCTAACGAGTGGCCTTATTTTTCCTGTTAGGGCCAAGGCAGTTATTTTTGCTACGGGGGGCTATGGTCGAGTTTATCTTAAGACAACCAATGCCTACATAAATCATGGTAGTGGTATTGGGATTGCCTATAAAGCTGGAGTTCCACTTAAAGATATGGAATTTGTTCAATTTCACCCCACTTCTCTTTATAGTAAAAATATATTAATAACAGAGGGAGCAAGGGGAGAAGGAGGTTATCTGATCAATCGTCATGGCCGCCGTTTTATGGCCGATTACGCTCCTCAGGCTATGGAGCTTGCCCCCCGGGATATTGTGGCCAGGGCCATTCAGACAGAAATTGATCGAGGTAATGGTTTTGAAAACGAATATGTACTCCTTGATCTGCGCCATTTGGGCGCCGAAAAAATAAAAAAGAGATTGCCTTCGGTTCGTGATATCTGTTTGCGCTTTGCCGGTCTTGACCCTATTGAAAAACCCATTCCCATCCAACCTGCCCAACATTATTCCATGGGCGGAATTGATGTGGACATCAGAGGAGCAACTTGTCTTCCAGGTTTTTATGCAGCCGGCGAATGTGCCTGTGTGAGCGTTCACGGCGCCAATCGTCTTGGTGGAAATTCGCTCCTCGAAACTATTGTTTTCGGTAAGATAGCCGGCCGGGAAGCATCACGTTATGTTAAGAATAGCCACATTAGGGAAGCTAACCCCAGCTTTATGGAAGCAGAAGCCAGAAAAATTGATGAGAGAGTTGAGGCCTGGATGAGTCGCCGCGACGGAGAAAAGGTTCATCGATTACTTAATCGATTGAAGGTTATAATGACCGAAAAAGTGGGAATTTTCCGCAATGAGAAGGATTTGGCCTTAGCCTTGGAAGAAATCAGGAATATTCGTGAGGATTATGAAAAGAGAGGTTACCTTGCCGGCCATAACCGACGTTACAGTCAGGAGATGGTAAATATGCTGGAATTTGAATATATGCTTGACCTCTGTGAGGTTATAACTATGGGGGCCTTAGCTCGGCGGGAAACAAGGGGATCCCATTATCGACTTGATTATCCCGAAAGGAATGATAAAGATTGGCTAAAACATACCATCGTTACTTGGAAGGAGGGTCGACCTATTTTGAGTTATAAGCCTGTAGTTATTACCAAATATTCGCCTGTAACAAGGCTGTACTGAATATCCATAGTAATGGCTAGGAAATATCTTTTTCGAATTTTTCGCTTCGACCCGAAGAAGGATGAAAAACCTTATTTTCAAGATTTTTTTTATGAAGAGGAAAAATCGAAAGTAATTCTTGAAGCTTTAATGGATATTCGGAATGAACAGGATGCAACTCTATCCTTTCGTTACAGCTGTCGGGAAGGCGTATGTGGAAGTTGTGGTTTGGTTATTAATGGGGAATTTGAATTGGCCTGTCGCACAAGGCTTAATTCCCTTGGTAAGGAAGTTATTGTCATTGAACCATTGCCCAATCTTCCTGTTCTAAAGGATCTAGTGGTAGATATGGAGCCTTTTTTCCAGGCTCTTGAGGCTATAAAACCATATGTTATGGCTGAAGAAGAAATTGAAGGCCAGGGTTTCCAAGAACTTAAGGAGGAAAGCCTTTGGCTTTCGAGCCCAGGCTATCGCTTTGAAGAAAAGGAGATGGAGGCGATTGAGCCTTTAACCAATTGCATCCTCTGTGGCTGCTGTTACAGCGCCTGCCCAGTTGTAGCTCGAGATGAAAGATACCTTGGTCCAATTGCTTTAGCCAAGCTTTACCGATATATTCGGGATCCCCGTGATCGGCGCCGCTTTAAAGATTGGCAATATGTGGGGACCTCAAGTGGTCTTTGGGGTTGCGACACTGTTTTTCGCTGCAACGAGGTTTGTCCAAGACAGGTAAATCCGGCCCATGCTCTTTTGTCTCTTCGCCGGCGTTATCTCATCGAAAAAATAAAGCAAATTTTCAGGAGGAAGAAATGAAATTCAAATATTCCTGTCTCAGCCGGCGTCGTTTTCTAAGCTGGCTTGGTGGGGGTTGGTTAGCGACCTTTGTTTGCAGCCTTATATATCCCCTTTTTAAAGCCATTACGCCTCCCTATCGCGAGCCTGATGAAGTGGTTCTTTTGATCAAAGAGGTGATTGAACTTCAACCCAATTCAGTTAAATATTTTTCTTGGGGGATAAAGCCTGGAATCCTTAAAAGGAATGATGATGGTCAGTTGATTGCTTTTGTGGGAGTGTGTACTCATCTCGATTGTAATGTCCAATATTTGCCTGAAAAGAGAAAATTTTTCTGTGCCTGCCATGAGGGATGGTATGATGAAAATGGCCTGAATATTGCTGGGCCTCCTCCCAAACCTTTGCGACGGCTCTTTGTCTATGAAGAAAGCGATCATCTTATCATTCGACGCGAAGAAAAAGCATGATTAATCGTCACAAGAACTTAAGAGAAAAAAAAGGGAATTTTTGGGAAGAAAGACTGGGCTTGCGGGCAATAATAAATTTTCTGCGGCAGAAAAAGGTCCCCTTAAGCGAGCATACGATCTGGCTTTATACTGGCAGTCTTATCCTTCTTTTTCTTGCTGTCCAGGTTATCACAGGAATTGTCTTGGCCCTTTATTATAAACCAACAGTAGCCGAAGCCCATGCCAGTGTCAGGAGGATAATGACTGAAATTCCCTTGGGCTGGATAATCCGCTCGGTTCATTTCTGGTCGGCCACCGGAATGATCGCCACAGTTTTTGTTCACATGATCAGCATTTGGCTTTTGAAATCCTACCGCCGGCCAAGGGAATTAACCTGGATGACAGGCGTTTTTCTTCTGATTATTACCCTTGGGTTCGGCTTTAGTGGTTATTTGCTTCCCTGGGATAGCCTCTCTCTGGCTGCTACTAAGGTAGGTACCGATATTCCTCGAGTAATTCCCCTCATTGGAGGCTGGATTTCTAAATTTCTCCGGGGTGGGGAAGATGTTGGGGCTGACACTTTAACTCGCTTTTATCTTTTCCATATCTGCCTTTTGCCCCTAATGATTTTTCTGCTGATTGGTTTTCATATCTTCCTAATTCAAAAACTTGGCATAAGCCATCCTTTGAAATATGAAATGAGAGGAATTAAGGTTCCGGAGATTCCTTTTTGGCCTGATTTCGTTCTTAGGGAGGCCAGAGTGTGGTTAATTGCCCTTGGGGTTCTTATTACTGTCGCTATTTTTTTCCCCCGTTCTTTAGGCCCTCAAGCTGACCTGATGGCGCCAACACCTGCTGGAATAAAGCCTGAGTGGTATTTTCTCTTCCTCTTTCAAACCTTGAAGCTTTTCCCTTCTCAAATTATTTTCATTAGCGGCGAAACCTTGGCTATTCTGATCATCCTGCTCTTTCTTGGCCTTTTCTTCTTCCTTCCTTTAATTGATAATCAGCCAGCCCGAAAAAAGGGAAAAATCATAACAGCTATATCTGTAATTATCATAATTTATGCGATTGCCATGACCATTTGGAGTCTTTTTGAATGAAATTGGACAAAGTAAATGGGGAAGTACCTGAAAAAATAATTTTTGTAGTTAAGATTAAAAAATTAAAAATTTTTGATTTTTTAAAAACTAAGAAATCATTCAAAAATAGGTGCCGTTTTAAAATTAGGTGCTATTTAAACTTTATTATTTTTTTTATTTGTTTTTTTCATCTCTGTTCTGCCGCTTATTCCATTTTATCAGACATTTCTCTAAGGGAAGTGCAACTAAATGAAGAAATTCCTTTTTCGCCTCAACCCTGTCTTAATGAGAAAGCTTCAGCTGAATTAAGAAGTTTCAAGTTGTTGGCTTCAATAGGTGAATTGGGTGACCTTATTTTTAAAACTGATCTGCCAGAGATGAAAGAGAAAAAGAGAAAAGAGATCGTTCGGACAGAAAGGGAAGAGATCATAAATTTTAAGCTTTCCCGAGAAAAAGACGGTTCATTATTTTCTATGTTAGGAATAAAAATTTCGGATGACGTTGAGGCTTCAAATAAAAGACAGGAAGATGTTAAAAAAGAAGAAGCCAAAGACGAAGAAATAATCAAACCCCAATTTAAAAATATAAAAGAAGAAATAAGTGTTTATGCCTTTCTCGGCTGGTTGTGGCTTGTTATTGGCGTTCTTTTGTATATTTTAAATGAACAGATCAAAGAGGCTGATAAACGCCGTCAGCTTGGTCTTTAAGCCCTCCTCTAAAAAATGTTTGTGTCCCCATTTTGGTGAGAAGAAAAAACGTCTTTTTATTGGGAAGACAAAATGAGCAAACCAGCGAGAAGGAAAGAAGGGGATTTCCGGGAGGGACACCGGCGTCGACTGCGGGAAAAGTTTCTCCGTAGCGGTCTTGACGCCTTTCTTGATTATGAAATAGTTGAGCTTTTGCTCACCTTGGCCACGCCTCGTCGCGATTGCCGCGAACCGGCCCGCGAAGCTCTGCGTCGATTTAAAAATTTAAGAGGGGTTCTGGAAGCCTCGCCTGAAGAGCTTCAGGAAATTAGGGGTATTGGCCCTCACAATATTTTTGGGCTCAAATTTGTTCATGAAGTTGCCCGCCGTTTCCTCCGAGAACGGATGATGAGCCGGCCCTATTGTCGCTCCTCCCGAGAAGTCTTTGACTATCTCTTCCATTCCTTGCGGGATCTAAAAAAGGAAAAGTTCAAGGTTCTTTTTCTCGATGTTAAAAATCAAATCATCGAAGAAAAGACCCTTTTTGAAGGGACGGTTGATGCCAGCGCTGTTTATCCCCGGGAAATAATGAAAGAAGCCCTCAAACATAATGCTTCAGCTTTAATTTTCGTCCATAACCATCCCTCTGGAGATCCTGAACCATCCCTTTGCGATAAGGAAATAACCAAAGAGCTGGTTTTTGCTGCCACCATTATGCAGCTTAAAGTGCTTGACCATATAATTATTGGCAATAACCGCTACTTTAGTTTCGCCGATGCCGGTCTGATTGATTCTTATGAACGCCTTTTCCCTTATTCGGCTAAAAATGAATGAATTCAAAATTAAATTCTTTCATTTTTCTATCGCTTATTGACCGAAAAATCGCTAAACTTAGGGGAAGACAGAAATAATATTTAAAAGAGGAGGAAGTTTATGGAGCCAATTGAAGCCATTGCCGCCAAATTGGAACTTACCCCTAACGATTTGGAGAAATATGGAGATGACAAAGCCAAAATTAAGGTCTGGCCCCGCCAGGGTGATTTTAAACCCAGAGGAAAATTGATTATGGTTACAGCTATGAGCCCTACTCCAGCTGGTGAGGGCAAAACAACAACGGCCATTGGCCTGGCTGATGCTCTTCGTCGGATGGGTCAAAATGCGGTTGTAGCTTTGAGAGAACCCTCCCTTGGGCCCGTTTTTGGCCTTAAAGGAGGAGCCACAGGAGGAGGCAAGGCCAGAGTTATTCCCTCTGAGGCTATCAATCTTCATTTTACTGGTGATATTCATGCCGTCACCTCAGCCCATAATCTTCTGGCCGCTATGATTGACAATCGTCTACATTTTGATGGACCTTCCTGTCTTATCGATTGCCGCAAGGTTACTTGGAAAAGAGTAATTGATATGGATGATCGGGTTCTAAGAGATGTCATTGTGGGCATTGGCGGACCCCTTAGGGGAATTGCTAGGGAATCTGGATTTGATATTACTGCTGCTTCTGAAGTTATGGCAATTTTATGTTTATCTATAGATCTAAATGAGCTTAAAGAAAGGCTAGGCAACATTCTTGTTGGTTATTCCCCTGATGACCGACCTGTTTTTGCCCGGGAAATCAAGGCTCATGGAGCTATGGCCGCGCTACTTCGCGATGCCATTAAACCCAACCTGGTCCAGACCCTGGAGGGAACACCAGCCCTTATTCATGGCGGCCCATTCGCCAATATAGCTCATGGAGCATGCTCGGTTATAGCTATGAGGCTTGGCCTCAGTCGAGCCGATTTTGTAGTTACTGAAAGCGGCTTCGGATCTGATCTGGGAGCTGAAAAATTTTTTGATATTGTTGTTCGGACAGGCCATGTCCCCCCTCCGGCGGCTTGTGTGCTTGTAGCCACGATTCGAGCTCTTAAATATCATGGGGGGCAAGCTTTAGAGAATCTCGGCCAGGTTAATTTAGAGACTCTTAAACTGGGCTTTGAAAATCTTGAACAGCATGCTTCTATTCTTCGCACCTTTGGGATTCCCTTTGTCATCGCCTTGAATCGTTTCCCCGCAGATACTGAGGAAGAAATTAATTTAGTCCTAAATTTTTGCCGTCAGGCCGGTTTCCGGGTGGCCCTCAGTGAAGTTTATGAAAAGGGAAGTCAGGGCGGTCTAGACCTGGCGAGAGAGATTTTAACCTCCATTAAAGAGGATAAAGCTAACTTTAATTTCCTTTATCCTCTTGAGGCTTCCCTTGAAGAGAAGATTCAGATTATTGTCCGAAAGATTTATGGGGCAGCCGATGTGGCCATGGAAGGTAAAACTAGGCGAAAGCTGCAAAAAATGGAAAGGGATGGGTTCAGGAATCTACCTGTTTGCGTAGCCAAAACCCAGTATTCCCTTTCTGATGATGAGGAATTGAGAGGACGGCCCCGTGATTTTAAACTTATAGTAACCGATGTTTCGCTGAGCGCCGGAGCTGGGTTTGTCGTAGTCCTTTGTGGCGATATCATGACAATGCCCGGACTTCCTCGCAATCCCGCTGCCGAAAGAATTGATATTACTCCAGAAGGCGAAGTTGTCGGTCTAAGTTAGATTTAAATGGTCGATTTTTATGGTAAATAGATTTTATTAGAAGTAAATTGAGGTGAAGGATTTTTTCTTTTTCTTTTCCTCAAAAAATGGAATGAGAATCTGAGCCGAAAGAAGCGTTATCTTTGCGAGATTAAGATTCAACTTTTTTCTCTAATATGATAAAAAAGAAGAGATATTATTTTCTAAAAATGAAAAAAGGAGAGGATTTATGTGCGAAGTAAGAGATGTTTTTATTGTCAGCGCTGCCCGCACACCTATCGGTGTTTTTCTGGGAGCGCTCAAGGATTTTTCGGCGCCTGAGCTTGGCGGTCTAGCGATTAGGGAAGCAGTGGCCAAGTCTCGCCTTGCTCCAGAGAATGTTCAGGAAGTAATTATGGGTAATGTGGTTTCGGCCGGCCTTGGTCAAGCGCCAGCTAAGCAGGCTGCCGTTAAGGGTGGACTTCCCTATACCATAAGTTGCTATGCTGTTAATATGGTCTGTGGATCAGGTCTCATGGCCATAGTTCTCGGAGCTAAAAGTATTCAACTTGAGGAAAAGGAAGTGGTGGTAGCCGGAGGCATGGAGAGCATGAGCCGGGCGCCCTATCTTGTTTGGGGTTTGCGCGAGGGCGTCAGGTTTGGTGATATCCAGATGAAAGATGCCATGATTTATGATGGTCTATGGTGTGCCTTTGAAAATATCCATATGGGCGTTACCGGAGAAATAATTGCCGAACGTTTTGGGGCTACTCGTGAGGAACAGGATTTATACGCTCTCAGCTCTCATCAAAAGGCTATCAAGGCCATCGATAATGGTTATTTTGAGGAAGAAATTGTCCCTGTGACCATACCTCAGAAAAGAGGCGAGCCAATTATTTTAAAGAATGATGAAGGTCCCCGTCGGGATACAACCCTCGAGAAGCTAGCTAAATTAAAACCTGCCTTTAAAAAAGATGGGACCGTTACCGCTGGCAATGCCTCTCAGCTTAGCGACGGCGCTGCAGCTTGCGTACTGGCCTCGGAAGAAGCCATTAAAACTTTGAATTTATCTTCTCCTCTAGCACGTTTTGTCGGCTGGGCCACAAACCCGGTTGAGCCTTCGATGGTGATGTACGCTCCTAAGGGGGCTATAGAAAAAGTCGTTGCTAATTGTGGCTGGAAACTTGAAGACATAGATCTTTTTGAAATTAACGAGGCCTTCAGTGCCCAGATGGTAGTCTTACTCAAGGAATTAAAACTGGATCGAGAAAAAGTCAACGTTCATGGCGGGGCAGTTGCTCTTGGGCATCCTATTGGTGCTACCGGAGCTCGAATTTTAACTACTTTGATTTATGCCCTAAAACATAGAAAACTAAAAAGAGGCGTTGCTGCTCTCTGTCTGGGGGGTGGAGATTCGGTGGCTGTGGCCATCGAAATGGTTTAATTCATCAAAAGGGGGGATAATGGAAATTAAAAAAATCGGCATTGTTGGCGCTGGAACTATGGGCCATGGTATTGCCCAGGTCGCGGCCTCAAGTGGCTTTGAGGTAATCCTTCAGGATATAAGCCAGGAGCAGCTAAATCGGGCTTTAAAGTCCATGGAAAAAAGTCTCGATAAGCTGATTGAAAAGGGAAAGATCAGCGAAGCCAAAGAGACAATTCTCGGCCGGCTGAAGATGACGACAGATGTAACCGCTTTGAAAGAAGCTAATTTTATAATTGAAGCCGTTTTTGAAAATTTAGAGGTTAAAAAACAGGTGCTCCAAACTCTTGATAGTTTTCTTCCCTCTGAAGTGATTATAACCTCGAATACTTCCTCTATTTCCATAACCAAACTGGCAGCCTTTACCACCAGAGCTGATCGCTTTATGGGTATGCATTTCATGAATCCTGTTCCTCTGATGACTTTAGTTGAGTTAATCAAAGGGCTTCAAACTTCCAGTGAAACCTTTACCATTGTTAAGGGACTTGCGGAAAAAATGGGCAAAGTTCCTGTAGAAGCCAATGATTTTCCAGGATTTATTTCCAACCGAATTCTTATGCCCATGATCAATGAAGCAATTTTTGCCCTTATGGAGGGAGTAGGTACAGTTGAAGCCATCGATACCGTTATGAAGCTGGGCATGAATCATCCGATGGGGCCTTTGGCTCTAGCCGATCTTATTGGCCTTGATGTCTGCCTTAATATCATGGAAGTTCTTTATGAGGGCTTTGGAGATCCTAAATATCGACCTTGCCCTCTGTTGCGAAAGATGGTTGAGGCAGGATATCTGGGGCGAAAGAGCGGCCGAGGATTTTACAATTATAGCTGAAAATTTTAAATTATACTTAGTCGGAACAAAGATAGGCTTAATAATTTATCGCCTTTAAGAGAGCTCCTCCTGACTTTTATTGGGGGGAGAAGGGAGGAAAGCATGAAGGAAGAAGAACGTCAGCCGGCCTCAAGGCTTAAAGCTTTGGAAGCTGCGGTTTCTCAAATTGAAAAACAATTTGGTAAAGGCGCGGTGATGAGACTTGGCCAAAAAGAAGCAGCAGAAAAAATACCCAGTATTCCAACTGGTTCGATTGCCTTTGATCTCGCCCTGGGAATTGGTGGCTTTCCCCGAGGTCGGGTAGTGGAGATTTTTGGCCCTGAAGCCACCGGTAAGACAACCCTGGCCCTCCATGTCATTGCTGAAGCCCAAAAGAGGGGTGGGATGGCTGCTTTTATTGATGCTGAGCACGCCCTTGATCCCAAGTATGCTTCGGCTGTCGGGGTAGATGTAGATAATCTCCTTATTTCTCAGCCCGATTATGGTGAGCAAGCCCTGGAAATTGCCGAAGTTTTGGTAAGAAGCGGGGCCGTGGATGTGATTGTCGTTGATTCAGTGGCCGCTTTGGTCCCCAAGGCCGAGCTCGATGGTGAAATGGGCGATGCCCATATGGGTCTTCAGGCCAGACTTATGAGTCAGGCTCTGCGCAAATTGACGGCTATTGTCAGTCGATCAAGAACCTGTTTTATTTTTGTCAATCAGATTAGGGAAAAAATTGGGGTTTTTGTCGGCTCGCCTGAAACGACAACCGGTGGCCGCGCCCTAAAGTTCTATGCTTCCATGCGCATTGATGTTCGGCGATTGACGGCGATTAAGGAAGGAGACGCGGTTATTGGCAATCGAGTCAAAATTAAAGTAGTTAAAAACAAGTTAGCCCCGCCTTTTAAAGAAGCTGAGTTTGATATTATTTTTGGCGAAGGAATTTCCCGCGAAGGTGATTTAATTGATTGTGGTCTGCAATATGGAGTCTTAGAGAAAACTGGAACCTGGTATTCCTATCAAGGCGAAAGACTTGGTCAGGGGAGAGAAAATGTCAAGAAGTTACTCAAAGAAAATAAAGAATTAGCTACCCAGATTGAGCGGGATATCCGCCGAAAGGTTGGTTTGCTTGAAGATCAGGAAGAAACCCAATCAGAGAAAAAAGCCTCAAGCCGAGCCTAAAATAAAAAGTTATGATCAAACCATGAGAAACCATTCAGTTGTTTTTTCCCTCAAAAAAGGTATCTTTCTTTTTGCTTTTCCCTTTTCTGAAAAGATCAATCCTTTCGCTTTCTTTATCTAATTTTTTATATAAGAGGCTTATTATGTATCGTTTAGAGCTAACCAAAAGAGCCGTTAAAGTTGGGCTGCCTCCAGGCACGCTAATTCATGTGGGCGAAAAAAAATTGGCTGAGCCTGAAATATGGCTAATTCTTTACAATGAAACAACGGTTGAGGAAATTAAGGTCTCTAAAATTGAAAATGACCTCAAACTTGAGGAAGGAAGGAATATCTGGGTTCATGTGGCTGGAGTTCATGATAGTCAAATTATTTCTCAAATAGGGGAGATATTTAAGCTCCATCCGCTAATTCTCGAAGATATTATGAACACCGGGCAGAGACCAAAAATTGAGGAAATGGGCGAATATATTTTTCTGGTTCTTCGTTATCTTGATTATGACGAAGTCACAAAGGAGATAATCTCAGAGCAGATTGCCCTTCTTCTTGGCCCAAATTATGTTATTTCCTTTGAAGAGAGCTTAACCCCGGTTTTTCACCCCGTGAAAGAACGACTGCGCCAAGGGAAAGGAAGATTGAGATATTCTGGACCCGATTATCTCGCCTATGCCCTGATTGACGCTATTGTCGATCGTTATTTCATCGTGCTTGAAAAGCTGGGCGAAAGAATCGAAATTATTGAAGAAGAGCTGGTTGAAAGACCAGAAAAAGAAACCCTTAATGAAATTCATCGTCTTAAAAATGCGACCCTAAATTTGAGACGTTCAGTTTGGCCTCTAAGAGAGGTAATCAGCTGGCTCGGCCGAACTGGCTCACCCTTAATTAAAGAAGTGACCGCTGTTTTTCTTCGAGATGTTTACGACCACACCGTTCAGGTCATTGATACAACTGAAACCTTTCGAGATATCCTCAGCGGAATGCTTGATATTTATCTTTCTAGTCTATCGCACCGCATGAATGAAGTGATAAAGGTTCTGACTATTATTGCCACTATCTTTATTCCCATAACTTTTATTGCAGGAGTTTATGGCATGAATTTTGAATATATGCCCGAACTTAAATGGCGGTGGGGTTATTTTGGCTCGCTTTTCATTATGTTGATCTGTGCTCTGAGCATGATTTATTATTTTCGGCGAAAAAAATGGCTTTAGGCTTCGGTAAGATTTCCCGTTTAATTGATTTTAGCCAAAAGATCTGTCGGGAGGCTGCAATTTTTATTTTGAAAAAAGAGGTAAAAGATGGAAAAGAAAACCAAGCTAATTTTAATTGGAATTCTCATTGTTATAGTTATCATTGCCCTCATTCAGAATCGGGAGATGGCTCATTTTAGTTTTCTTTTCTGGAAAATGAGTATTTCCCAGATTATTTTAATTCCCCTTCTGCTTCTGGTTGGCTTTGCCCTTGGCTTTTTAGCCGGTCGACGTAAATAGCTAAGGATATTTAATCTAACAGGGAAAAAACTTTTAAATTAATTTAAAGCTAAGAGTTTGGTCTTAAAGTAATTATGATCGAAAATTATTCTCGGCAAAAAAGAGGTTTATCCGAATTTAATCAGATTTATTAGCCGGGAAAATAAAAATGAAACGACTTTGGGGACATGTGCGGCGGCAGATTATCCGGGGCTTCCTGGCTTCGATTCCCCTAATATTTTCTTATCTTTTGATCAGGTTTCTTTATCTTGCCGTTGACCAACGAGCGGCCCAACTGATTCAAAGAGTTATTGGCTTTCGTATTCCTGGCCTTGGATTATTGTTGATATTGATTTTGTTTTATCTTGTGGGTCTTGCCGCCAGTCATTGGGCTGGCCGGCAGCTCTTCAGGATAATTGAAGCTATTACCACTCGATTGCCCATTATCAAAACCATCTATTCCTTAGGCCAAAAACTAGCGGAAGCTCTTTCTCTTCCTGATCAGCAAGCCTTTCAGAAGGTTGTTCTCCTTGAATATTTTCGTCCTGGCGTTTGGACCGTGGCCTTTGTCACCGGTTCAATTTTTGATCGCCAATCAGGTCAGAAATTTCTTAAACTTTTTATTCCTACCACCCCAAATCCGACCTCCGGCTTTATGGCCATGGTTCCTGAAAGTCAGGTCCGATACGTTCCTTGGAGCCCCGAGGAGGCCATAAAAATAGTTATTTCTGGTGGTGTTATTGGCCCAGAAGAAATTGAATAATTTAATGATTTTTATTTGCCCATTCTTTCCTTGACGTAGCGAGCAATGGCCTCATGAGTGGCGAACCAGACACCCTCTTTTCCCTTCATATATCGGATGAGCTCTTCGAGCATAACGATTCGGCTTCGATGGCCAATGTATTTAGGATGCATTGTTAAAATAAACATGGTGCCTTCAGCATAAGCCAGATCGAATTCAGCTCGCCAGATAGAAAATACATCGTCGGGCGAGATGTGAGGCCGGACGGCCGAATATCTTTCAAAACCAAAATAGGGATAATCGTCCATTATCCATTCGACAGGCAATTCAATAATACCCGTTGGCTGGCCATCCTCCAGAATTTCATAGGGCCTTTCATCAGCCATTAGACTGCTATCATAGATCAATCCCAGTTCGCGAACTATTTTTAAGGTGGAAGGGCTGAAGTCCCAGGAGGGGGTTCGTATACCCACCGGCGCCTTTCCCGTTATCTCTTTCAAGGCCTTAAAAGATCGTTGAAGAACATCTCTTTCTTCTTCTTCCGAAAGAAGAGAATTGCGTTCATGGATCCATCCATGGATGCCGATTTCATGGCGTTTTTTGGCTAAGATAGCCCTAATAGATTCAGGGTGAAGGAAAGCTGTAACTGCCGGCACAAAGAAGGTTGCTGGAAGATCATATTTATCGAGAAGAGCTAGAATTCTTGGGATGGCTGTTCGCGCTGCATATTCTCCCTGGGATAAAATACCAGGAGAAAGATTGTTGTCGCGAAGAGCATTGGTCTCAGCATCGAAGTCAAAGGAAAGGCCGACAGCCACTTTCGCTCCTCTTGGCCATTCTTTTGGAGTTAGATCACGGCCAGCCCTGACTTTATTTACGGCCTTCTTGATCGTTTCAATACTCCAAAGCCAAGGCTTTTCCTCTTGAGACTGAGACCAGGCTGAGCAAAAAAGCCAAAAAAGAAGAAAAGAAAGGCAAAAAACATTTTTTAATTTCATTTTTCGCCTCCTCATCAATAAATTTTTTTCTCCGTTAGTCAAATTTTAATCTGAATTTCATTTTTAAAATATCCGTCTCAATTTTCAATCATCTTTGCCTTTTATTCAGAGGATAAATTTTAGAAGAGGAATTAAATCAATAATCCCTAGAACTGTTTAAAAACTAAAAAAGTTTATCTCTTTTTAAATAAAATTTTTTTATTTTGGCTGGCGCAGGCAAAACCTTTAGTTAATATTTAAAGGGGGAAGCCAACAGCGGATAAGTATATGGTGCTTTCTTCTTGGCCATCAATTCCAATTAGGGCGTTAATTTCTTCATCATAGAAAGCTCCAACCTGACAGCTTCCAAGCCGACAGGCAACAGCAGCAAGAGCAAGATTCTCTGCGATATGTCCAGCATCAAGATAGATGTATCGATAGGCCCTTTGGCGATATTTCCAGCTCGAGCGGGCAAAAAGAGCAGTCCAGATGAAAACCGCCGCTGCCTCAGCCAGAAAATCCTGATCAAGGGAAGCTCGGGCTATGGCCTGACTGAAGTCACCGCTCTTTATCTTTTCTAAAGCATGGGCGGAGACATCATAATGATATATTCCTGGTTCCAAATTTTCGACCCTATGGGCACTCAGATAGGTTTCTACAGGATAAAGAGCCCCAGCTGAAGGGGCAGTTCTGAGCTCAACACCAAATTCTCGGGCAGTTATGCCTTGGCAGGCCCAAAGAAGCAGGGAAAGGATTTCTAAAGGAAGAGGTAGATTTTTAAAGGATCGGATACTTCTTCTTCGGCGGAGGCATTCCCATAGGGAAGTTTTATTCCCCAATTCAGGAGAAGGCAATTTAATTCTGGGTACACCAGAATAATGCTTATATCTTCCAGGCCACTTTTCTAGGCGACTTAATCCGCCCAACTGGCCGCGCCTATATTTTGTCTTTTCTTGAAATATTCGGCCTATCTCGTCGTTCATTTTTTATTTTTTCTTTATTCCCTCGAGTTCTAGGCGGGCATCCTCAAAATTAGGATCAAGCGACAGGGCTTTTTCAAGAGCCAGAATAGCCTTATCCAGGTCGCCGGCTAAACGGTTGAGGCGCCCATATTCGAAATAAAGGCGAGATTCTCGAGGGTAAAATTTAAGTCCGGTTTGAATCAAGGCCAATGCTTCCTTGATTTTTTTGGCCCGCTGGAATTGGCTACTCCAAGTAAGAAAGCGTTCTATGGAAATAGAGGGACTGTAAGGGTCTAAGGCATGGGCTTGCTCAAGGCTTTTCTGACCATTTACCATATCTCCTAGCCAAAAATAAATCATGGCCAAGGCTGAGTGTAAATTAGGTGAAAGTGGGTAAATTTCGAGGCCGAGCTTGATAATCCGCAGAGCTTCCTGATTTTTTTGGGCATTGATAGCTTCCTGAGCAGCCCTGACATAGTAGGAGGAGAAATCAGGGTAAATATTTTTTCCAGAAAAGCTTTCTTTTAAGCGCCCGGTGAATTCAGACCAATCATAAGAAGGACTAAATTCGAGATTTATCAAGTCGGGTCGAAAGGTTTTCGGCCAGTCAAAACTCCAGGTTTCAATTAATTTTTTTATTTCTTTTTCAAAGCGGGGAAGTTTGCGTCCCCTATTTAAATTTTCGCTAAGTTTGATGTAATCAAGAAAAAAATTAATAGGTCCAGTCTGATGATAAATCTTCAATTTATCAGGATTATTCTGACTGAGAGAAGCGGCCATGAATGAGCCTATTTTCGTGAGATGATGACGACCGGCTGGATGAATGCCTGTGAGGACAAACTGACGAGCCGGATTTAGGTTGCCCACCATAACCTTGGGATTTAAATATTGATTAAAAGCCTTAAAACTAACCTCAGTTTCAGAGCGAGAGGCGATGAATCCCTTATTCAAATAAAACTGGCTCAATCCATAATCAAAGGCTAGCTCACAGGCTTTCCAGAGAAGGTTCCCCTCTATACTGGTGACATAAGCGGGCTGTTCGAGTTTTTCCTGGAGGATGAGTTCAGCCAACTTACGGGAATAAGGAATAAGATCCGTGCCTTCAAGATTACAGGCGATGGCAATAACTAATTTTTCTGCCGGGAAAATAGCCAGATGAGTCCTTGTTTCTTGCTGGGAGCCGCTATGATTGATATAAAAATGGCCATGCCAAGGATTGACCACCCAACCCATGCCATATCCTGTATAAAAACCATTTTTCTGAACCATTGAGGTTAACATCATTCGTCGGGTTTCAGGTTTGAGTAACTCTCCTTGAATTATTAATTTATAACCATAACGAACCAGGTCAACGACAGTGGAGCGGATACCGCCTCCGGCAAAACGGCTGGAAACATCGATAAACTCAGAAGGCCTTATCTCATTATCGATCAATCGATAGCCTCGAACGCGATAGGGAATAAGATCGATTTGACTATCAAGACGTGAGGCCTTCATTTCGAGGGGTTGAAAGATATAGCGGCGAACAAATTCACCATAGGGAAGGCCAGAAACAGCCTCAATAACTGCTCCAAGGAGATTATAGCCATAGGTTGAGTAGTGGTATCTTGTTCCAGGCTCGGCAACAAGAGGAAAATCCTTAAAAATGGCTATAGCCTCTTCAGTTGTTTTTGGTTCTTTTATACGTCCTTCAACATCATAATTACGATAGTGACTGATGCCACCAAGATGGCCTAAAAGCTGGCGAATGGTTATGGGCCAAGGCTTTTTTGGAAAGGAGGGTACATATTTTTGAACTTCATCATCAAGATCAATTTTCCCCTCATCATAGAGCAGTAAGATGGCTACGGCGGTTATGGTTTTGGTTATGGAGGCCAGACGATAGGCGCTTTCCGGTGAGGCCGGCACATCATTTTCTAGGTCAGAATAGCCAAAACCCTTGGCCCAGAAAAAATCACCGTGTTGAAAAGCCACCGAAAGGCCAGGAACACGATCTTTTTTCATCTGTTGACCAATAAAAGCTTCATAGGTTGAAAGGATTTCCTGGTAATTTTCAGAAGATTCCAGATTAAGAAAAGATAAGACCGAAGAAGAGGTTGAAGGTAAGGAAAGAAAGAAAAATAGTCCAAGAAAAAGAATTAACTTTATTTTTTTGTTTTTAAGATTCATTTTTTAATACACTGAGCTTTCTTTCAGAGACGGGGTTGATTTTTTCCACCCACATTTCAGGGTATTTACCTATATACCATTGCCTTTTTCTGCCGTCAAGGTAATTCGATTTAACTTAAATAGTTAAAAATAATTCCTTAAATGTTTCAGAAAAATAATGAAAGATAAAAGATAACCTCTTTAATTTTTTCCAATAGAAACAGGCTTTCTTTTTCTCAAAGTTTGTCTGATTGCTTTCCAGAGATCATGAAAATTGACGGGTTTGGTGACATAGCCGTTCATTCCGGCCGCTAAACACTTTTTCCTATAACCTTTAAGGGCATGGGCGGTCATAGCAATAATGGGTATCGAGCGACCGGTTTTCTTTTCCCATCTTCTGATGATGGCCGCAGTTTTGAAGCCATCCATTTCCGGCATTTGAACATCTAGGATAATCAGATCAAAATTGTTATTCTTTAAAGCTTTGATTACCTGACGGCCATTATCAACTGGATAAACTTGATGCCCCATTTTTTCTAAAAGATGAAGGGCCACTTTTCGGTTGATGATGTTATCTTCGGCCAAAAGAATTTTTAAGGAAGGTTGGTTTTCGCGGATATAGTGGCGGGTAATGAGGACGCGGGATTCAGGATTAGCGGGCTGACGACCCCGAGCAAACATGAGGGAATGGAGAAGTTCATTTTGACGAATGGGTTTGGTGAGATAACCAGCCACTTCAAGCTCGCGGCAACGGGAAGCGTCACCAGGCATCCCGGCCGAAGTAAGGAGGATGATTATAGAATCTCCGAAGAAGGGATTTTCCTTTATTTTTTTGGCCAAAGTAAAACCATCTACTTCAGGCATGTGAGAATCAATGAGAATGAATTTAAAGGGATCTCTATCACGGACTGCTTTATTCAAAAGACTCAGCGCCTCCTTTCCGCAGGCAGCTTCAGCCGGTCTTAAATGCCAGGAGCTGAGAAGTTCACAAAGTATTCGACGGTTGGTGGCGTTATCATCGACGACAAGAACACGCAGAGATTTCAACTGTTCTAACTTTGCTGGCACTATTCTGGCTTCCCTTTTTTTCTGCAAGGTTAGATTAATGGTGAAAAAGAAAGTGCTCCCCTTACCTACCTGGCTTTCAACCCAGATGCGACCACCAAAGAGCTGGACAAGCTGGGAGACAATGGCTAAGCCAAGGCCGCTTCCCCCATAGCGCCGCGAGGTGGAGCTGTCGGCTTGAGTGAAGGCTTCAAAGATAATTGATTGTTTATCCTCAGGGATACCGATTCCTGTATCGCGGACCTTGAAAAGAAGAGTCACCTCTCTTCGCTTTTTCTTTAAAAGATCGACGGAGACCTCAATTTCTCCTTGGTCTGTAAATTTGATGGCGTTGCTAAGAAGATTGAGGAGAATCTGGCGAAGGCGGCCAGGGTCACCCCGGTACCGATCAGGTAGATTGGGAGCAAATCTTAAGATAAGCTCGAGCCCCTTTTTTTCAGCTTGAACGGCCAAGGAAGTGACTGCATGCTCGACCGTATCTCTTAAATTAAAAGGAATCTTTTCAAGTTCAACGCGGCGAGCTTCGATCCGGGAAAAATCAAGCACATCATTGAGCAAACGTAGTAAGGAATAGGCTGATTCCTTAATTGATTCTAAATATTCCCGGATATCAGCCGGAGGATTGGCATCAAGGGCTAAATCGACCATTCCTAGAATGCCATTCATAGGTGTTCGGATTTCATGGCTCATATTGGCGAGGAACTCACTTTTGGCCTGGCTTGCTTGCTGAGCTAGACGTCTTGCCTGAACAAGTTCGGTGACGTCAATTATATTAACGAGAAAGCCATCATAGATATTGTTGTGATAAACAGGCTGAAAGCGAAAAACACAATCGCGCTGGTCAAGCTTCTGTTCAAAAACAATTAAATTTTTGGTTCTTGATCGAAAAGGACGAAGAATTTCCTCAAGTTTTTGACCATCGGAGGCGAAAAGAAAATCACCAAGGGAATGGCCTATTACTTCCTCTCTTTTTTTGCCAAAAAGGTCGAGAAAGAAAGAGTTAACTTCGATTACTCGACTATCAGGGCCAGCAAAGGCCACCCCTTCTTTCATGCCTGAAATCATGGTGGCCAGTTTGGCCGCCTCCCTTTCCCTTTCTTCTTCTGCCTTTTTGCGATCAGTGATATCTCGATAAATGGCATAACAAGCTTCAAGATGACCGTCAACGAGGATGGGTGAAACCATGATTGAAACATGAACCAGAGAGCCGTCCTTTCTCTTCCGTACACTTTCCAAATTTACCCTTTCTCCTCTAGCTACTCGAAGCGTTATTTCTTCAGCTTTCTTTTTAAAGAAAGGTGGGGCAATCAGGCGATCAATATTTTTACCTATAGCTTCCTTGGCGCTATAACCAAAAATCCGGGTAAATTCCGGATTGATGCGTATGATTTTGCCTTTGACATCGGTGATGACAATGGCTTCCTGGGCGCTGTTATAAAGGCTATCGAGATAAGCCTTTTCTTTACGGGCTTCTTTTTCAGCCAAATAACGGGCAGTTACGTCCCTAGCGACTTGAATGATTTTTATTATTTCGCCCCGGCGATCAAAGACCGGGGAAGTGGCGACGGAGACTATTCGGCCATAAGCTGTAGTTTTTTCAATAAAATCAGGCTGCCCTGTTTTTAAGACCCTTAAAACAGGACAATTAGGACAGATGCCTTTTCTTTTATAAAAAACTTCATAACATTTTTTCCCCAGAAATTCATGGGGATGGCGAAGCTTGAGCCATTTAGCCATAGTGGAATTGCCATGGAGAACCGTGAAGTTCGGATCAATAACCATGATTAAATCAGGTATAGCTTCAAACAGGGCCTCAAGGTCTGCCCTGGCTTTCTCAAGGCTTTCATTGCTGGCCCGAAGTTCCTCATTAGTCGCTTCGAGTTCTTCATTGGCCGCCCTTATTTCCTCCATCATGGCTTCAAGTTCTTCATTGGCCGATCGAAGTTCCTCTTCTCTTTCTTTAAGTTTTTGATTAAGGGTCAACAGTTCCCGATGATTGAGAATTAATTCTCTTCGGGCAGTATCAATATCAGCAGATAAACGCTTAAGTGAATTTACTCCTTGGGAAAGGCTTCCAATTAATTCATTAAAACTTCTTTTTTTCTTTGGTCGGGCTGTAATCATTTTTTGCCTCTTTTGGGAGGAAAAACTTCTCCTTGACTTGAAGCCTGCCTTTTTTGATAAAGGCAATGTCGAGCCGAAAGAAGTTCTAAGGAACCGTTGGGATTAATTCTTTCTGAATTACCCAAAAGGAGAAGTCCACCTCCCACTAAGGATTGAATTATTTTTCTTAAAACTTGTTCTTGAGCCTCAGGACGGAGAAAAATAAGGAGATTGCGCAAGACAATAAAATCAAAGAATCCCGGTACTTCCTCTTGGAGTAAATCGTGCTGGCGAAAAATAACGAGTCTTCGTAGTTCAGGACAAAGGCGCCAAATCCCTGGTTTTATTTCTGAAAAATAAATTTGTCGATAAAATTTAGGAATATTGCGGAGTTCCCTTTGCCGAAAAATAGCTTCTCGAGCCTTAGCCAAGACTCGAGGCGAGACATCGGTAGCTAAGATAACAGGATGAATTCCCCGTTTCAGAGTAGGTTGATGGAGAATCATTGCTAAGGAATAGGGCTCCTCACCTGAAGCACAGCCTACCGACCAAACACGGAGCAAGCGCCGTTGCCTGGAGGCAAGTTTATCCAGCCAGTCAGGGAAAACTTTACGCTCTAAGAAAGTGAAAACAGCCCGGTCCCGAAAGAAGCTGGTAACATGAATAAGCAGATTTTCTTTAAAATTAAAGGCTTCCTCTTGATTATTCCGAATGTAATTTATATATTCCTGAATATTCCGGCATCCTGTAGCCTGAAGCCTCAATTCCAGTCTTCTTTTTAAGGTTGAATCCCGATAAGGCCGGGCATCAAAGCCGGTTAAACGTTGAATCAAAGAAAGCAGAGTAGGAAAATGATTTAATTTTCGCGGCAATAATTTTTGATCAATCCTACGGGGCGAGTTATTAAAAGAAGAAAGAAAAAATTGATTCATTGTTTAGAGTTCTCGCCTTTTTCCCATAAAATAATTCTGCTCATGATCCATTGATTGACAATCACCACCAGCGGTGATTTTTGAGGCGAAAATTAATCACCTAAAAGGGAGGAAATTGTTATTGGTGAAAGAGTTTGAATACAATTACAATACCCATGGTATAATTAAATTAACTCTGAGGGATGTTTGAATATTTAAAAAAGAGGTTTTTCTCTTTCTTTTTATTTTTCCTCCTCTTCTTCTTATTTTTCTTTCCTATAGCCAAAGCCTTCTCCTTCCAGGAATCGGAGGAGCCAAAAAAAATCAAAGTAATTATTCTTGCCGATACCTATTTTGCCTCTCAATCAGGATGGCAAGAAAAAGCGAATAATCTCTTTTTGGCTGGGGCCTCTATTTTTGAAAAGGAAACTGGGATTAGCTTTGAAATTGAGCGATTCGAGATTTGGGCAAAAGAGAAAGAGCCAGTCACTCTTGAGGAAATAGCCGAATCAATTGAAAAAAGCTTCCTTAGAGATGAAAGAACAATAATTATTGCCTTAATTGGTTCCCCCTATCTTCAGTCCTTCCTTTTTGGTTTTTGCCTTTTTCAGGAAGGGATTGTCACTGTCCGGGTTCAAGGAAAAGATGAATCCATAATAAAAGCCTTGCTTCACGAATTGGCCCATCTTTTCGGAGCAGTCCATCTTGACGACCCGACCTCAGTCATGGACCTTTGGAATCGGGGAACAAATCTTGATACCCTTAATTTACAAATTATCAACCTTTTCCGGGAAAGAAAATTTAATACCTGGCGTTATCCCCTTAATCGTGAAAAAAGAAAGCAGGCGCTCTCTTTGTATTATCAGATAGCTGAATCTTTACAGGATTGGGTAAGAAGAAGGCAGACCGAAACTGAGAGAAGTCGAAGGAAGATTCCCAATTCCCTTGAGGACGTCTTTTTGAGCATTGCTCAGATTGAGTTGGAAGAAAGAAATTATAAAAGCGCTATCAAAGTCTGCGAGGAAGCTCTAAAGATCAATCCCGATTGCCTTGAAGCCCTTAATTTGATGGCCATTGCTCAAAGGCGTCAGGGAGCAGTGGATGAGGCCATTTCTCTTTATCAAAAAATTTTACAGCAAAAGCCCGGCGAAGCCCGAGTTCTTTACAATTTGGGTATAGCTTTGAGCAAAAAAGGTGATTTTCAGGCTGCCTTAGAAGCCTATGATAAGGCTTTGGCTTTAAGGCCAAGGATGGTTGAAGCCATGGGCAATAAAGCCGAAATTTTGATAAGACTTGGCCGCGAGACCGAGGCTGAGGAGATCCTCGAGAGATCTCTTTTAGTTCGAAAAGATTTTGCCTTAGCCTTAGCCAATCTGGCTGAAATCTATTTTCGAAGAAAGGATTATTCAAAAGCCCTGGAAATGGTGAAAATGGCCTTAATTCACGACCCCGAGCTTCCAGAGGGTCATAACATGATGGGCAAAATGCTTCACTGGCAGGGAAAAATAGAAGAGGCCATCAAGGAATTTGCCCTGGCTCTTGAGCTTGATCCTGGTCATGCTAAGGCAGCCCATAATTTAGGGAACTGTTTCCTTGAATTGCGCCGTTTTACTGAAGCTCTCAATTATTTTCAAAAAGCCCTAAATCTTTCTCCCCAGTTTGCCGAAGCCTATGAGGGACTTGGAACCTGCCTTCTCTTGCTTAAAGATATCGATGGGGCTATTGATAATTTTCTCCGAGCTAAAGAAAGAGGTCATAACTCCCTTGTTCTCAATCTTAACCTAAGTACGGCTTTAATTCAGAAGAGGAAATGGTTAGAAGCAAGAGAGGCGGCTGAGGCCGCTTTGGCTCTTGAGGCAAAATCAGCCATGGCCTGGAATAACTTGGGAATTTGTGCTCTCGAACTAAGGGACTATCCCCAGGCAGAAAAATGTTTTCGTCAGGCCGTTTTCTTAGAACCTGAAAACAGTCAGTTCATGGCCAATTTGGCCTCCCTTTTAATTGTCCTCAGACGATGGTTAGAAGCAGCAGAAATTTATGTCAAGCTCCTTAAAATCGTACCTAACGATGGGGTAAGTCATAACAATTTAGCCTATGTTTATTATCAATTAAAGGAATATAAATTGGCCTGGCAACATATTGAAAAAGCACTTTCCTTAGGGCTGGCGGTAAATCCCGATTTTATTGAAGAGGTTAGGAAAAAAAATAAAGGAAAAATAAGTGACGAGAAAAATTAAGGTAGGGCTTTCAGGCAAAGAATTTTTTAAAGGTTATTTAAAGCCTGATGAAGATATTTTCCCGTAATTGATGAGCTGCAGGCAGCAATTTCTTCAGGAGTGCCCTGGGCGACAATAGAGCCTCCCCGTTCTCCACCTTCAGGTCCAAGGTCAATCACATAATCGGCACATTTAATAACATCTAAGTTATGCTCAATTACCACCACGGTGTGACCCGAATCGACTAGACGCTGGAAACAGCGAAGGAGAATGGAAATATCCGCGGGGTGAAGGCCGATGGTGGGTTCATCGAAGAGATAGACAATTCTTTTCCCCTGCTCATGAATTAAGTGATGGGCTAGTTTGAGACGTTGCAATTCGCCCCCAGAAAGGGTGGTGGTGGGCTGACCGAGTTTAAGATAACCAAGACCGACATCCAATAAAGGCTGAAGCGAGCGAACGACTTCAAGTGAGTCCTGGAAAAAATCTATGGCTTCCTGGGCTGACATCGCCAGTACGTCGGCGATTGATTTTCCTTTGTACTTAATTTCAAGAATTTCTGATTTGTAACGAAGCCCTTGGCAAGTCTCGCAGGTGAGAACCACATCCGAGAGAAACTGCATTTCCACAATCTGCTGACCAGCCCCCTTGCAATCCTCACATCTTCCGCCTGGAGTATTAAAAGAGAAATAACCTGGTTTTAAGCCTAGCAATCGGGCCTCCCTGGTTGAACTGAAAAGTTCGCGAATGCCATCCATAACCTTCATATAAGTGGCGGGAATTGAACGGGGAGATGTGCTGAGGGGCGATTGATCCACCATAACGATTTTATCTACAAGTTCGAATCCCCTGATTTCTCGGAAAGCTTCGCGGGCTTCACCGAGCCAGCCAAGATAGAGGACATCGTAGAGAAGGGTGCTTTTGCCTGATCCTGAAACCCCAGTAATGCAGGTGAAACAACCAAGGGGTATCTTAACATCAATATTTTTTAGATTATGTTTCTTGGCCCCAAGAATTTGAATATAGCCCCTGGGTTTACGGCGTTCAAGAGGCGGTTCAATTTTAAATTCAGAGCGCAGATACCGGGCGGTAAGAGTCGTTGCTTCCTTTAAGAATTTTTCCATTGGTCCAGAATAGAGAACTTCACCTCCAGCTTCACCTGCCCCCGGACCGAGGTCAATTATATAATCAGCAGCCCGGATAATTTCTGCATCGTGTTCAACCACAAGAACAGTGTTTCCCACGTTCTTTAAAGATTTTAAAGTATTTATGAGGCGCTGGTTATCCCGGGGATGAAGACCAATAGAGGGCTCATCGAGAATAAAAAGGGTGCCCACAAGGGAGCTGCTCAAAGCGGCTGCCAAATTGATTCTTTGGGCTTCGCCTCCGCTGAGAGTAAAAGTCATCCGGTCAAGCGTCAGGTAATCGAGGCCAACTTCAAGGAGGAAGCGAAGGCGATTCTCAATTTCTGCTACCAGGCGCTCTGCGATCTGGCTTTCATAGGAGGTTAGTTTAAGGGAACGAAAGAAGTCATCGGCTTCCCTTACTGTCATCCGGCAAACTTCGCCAATCGATTTACCCTTAATTTTGACACTCAGAGCCTGAGGATTTAGCCTCTGACCATGACAGGAAGGACAGGGAACATATTTGCGATAGCGACTAAGAAAAACGCGTACCTGAACCTTGTATTTTTTGCTTTGCAACCATTCAAAAAATCCTTTGACTCCATAATAACCATCACCACCATCGAGAATAAACCGCTGCCATCGGGACTTAAGATCCTTGAAGGGGATGTTAGTGGGAATGCCTCTTCGCTTGGCTTCATAAAGAAGTTCTTCCTGAAGCTCATAGGAGCCAGGCTTTGACCAAGGTTCAATGGCCCCTTCTTCCAGAGATTTATTTTTATCTGGAACTATTTTATCTTCATCAAGAACAGCCAAATCGCCAAATCCATGGCAAACAGGGCAGGCTCCCTGAGGAGAATTGAAGGAGAAGAGATTGGGGAAGGGATCTTCGTAGGGGAGGTGGCAGTTCTTACATTCAAGGCGATTGGAAAAAAATTTCTCTTCTCCTTCTGGAGTTAAAATTTTTATTTGGCCATTCCCCCGCCTCAGAGCTAATTCAAGGGAATCGACAAGCCTTTCCCTTTCTTCAAGAATTAGCTTGACTCGATCAACGAAAACATCAACTTGCTTTTTCCGGCCAGGTTGAAAGTTGTCGAGGTCGATTATTTTATAACCCTTAATTACTCGGAAAAAGCCATCTTTTTTTAAAAGAGCCAGACCTTGCTCTAAAGGCCAAGAGAAGGTAATTATAATTTCTTTGCCGCCAGCCCATCGAAAAAGGTCATCAACGATGGAATCAATAGTATCGCGGCGAACCGGCTGACCACATTTAAGACAGTGAATAACCCCAATTCGGGCATAGAGAACCCTTAAATAATCGTGAATTTCGGTGACTGTGGCTACGGTTGATCGGGGATTCTTGGTTGAAGCCTTTTGCTGGATGGCAACAGCTGGAGTAATTCCTTCAATCAAATCAGCATCGGGTTTGTCCATTCGTTCAAGAAATTGGCGGGCATAGGCTGAAAGCGATTCGATATAACGCCTTTGGCCTTCAGCATAAAGGGTATCAAAGGCAAGGGAAGATTTTCCCGAGCCGCTTCGGCCAGTTACGACAATAAAATGGTAAAGGGGTATATCAAGGTTAATATTCTTGAGATTATGAACCCTGACTCCACGGAGGTGAATCCATTCCTGTTCTTTGAGATGGGATTCAAGAGAAGACATGGTTATTAAAAAGGCAAATTTATATTATAAAAAATTTTTTGGAAATTAGAAATATAGCGGAATTACGATTTTTTTGGAAAGATTTATTGCCCATGGAGAAAGTTTAAGGAAAAACCTTTATGAGTCTGGAAGCAGGTTTTGGTCGGCAATAAGCCAGGAAAGGCAATGTGATTCAAGATACAAATTCTGAAATCGATGTTGAAAGAGCCATTTCAGAAGGATTAAGGGAGAAAAGGAGGTCTGGTCTTGCAATTTGCTTGCTTATTGATAAAAGAAATTAGGTTCCAGCGAAAAAAACGGCCTTTACCTTGAAAAGTGACTTTGGCTAAAATCTTTCTGATTTGAGGCAAAAAATGAAGAATAAGCTTTTAATTTTTTGGCTAATGATATTCATTTTGCCTGGAAATCTCCAAGCGGAATTAACCACCGATTCCGAAAAAACTAAGCAGAAAAAGCTAGAAGAATATGTTATTGTAACGGCTAGTCTGATGCCAGCCATCAAGTCAGAAGCTGGCCGTAACGTTATGGTCATAAGCGCCGAGGAAATTAAAAAGCTTCCCATCAGCACGGTTGAAGAGCTTTTGAAGTATGTGGCCGGAGTCGATTTCCAGCAAAGGGGAGCGGGAGGTATTCAGGTCGACCCGTCAGTCAGGGCAGGAACATTCGAACAGGTCTTAATTCTCTTAAACGGATTCAAACTAAACGATCCCCAGACTGGACATAACACTTTAAATATCCCCATAAGTTTGGAAGATATAGAAAGGATAGAAGTTTTAAAAGGACCGGGGAGTAGAATCTTTGGACCCAACGCTTTGAGCGGGGCGATTAACATAATAACTAGGTCTTCAAGAGAGAACGCATTCTCTTTATCTTTGAGGAAAGGTCAATACGGTTACAAAGATTTTTCTTCTACTTTCAATCTTGGAAATGCTAGGTTTGGCCATACCGTCAGTTTAACCTGGCGTTCCTGTGATGGTTATATTGAGAACACAGATTTTAATCATCTTTCCTTGCATAATCGCTTAGCAATTAATTTTGCCTCAGGCAAGACTCTTTTCCTGGCAGGTTTTTCCGAAAAGGCCTTTGGAGCCAACAGTTTTTATTCTCCCTCATACCCTGAACAGTGGGAGGAAAACAAAGTCCTGTTTATGGCCGTGGATTCAATTTTTTTGCAGCCTAATTTTACTATTGCTCCCAGAATTTATCTGCGCCTTGGGTCTGATAAATATCTTCTAAAAAGAAATGACCCCTCTTTTTACCGCAATCTTCATCATAATTTATCTGGCAGTGTAGAATTAAAATTTCATCACTTTTCCAGTTTCGGTGAAACTTCAGCCGGGCTGGAATGGCGAACCGAAAGCATAGATAGTAATCGACTTGGCTGGCAAAGGAGAAAGACTTCAGGTTTTTTTATCGAACATAAGATTCAAACTTTTTTTGGGGCTTTTCTAATTGGCGGCGTGCTCTATCATTATCCAAAATATGGTTGGAAATTTTGGCCTGGAGCGGAAGCAAATTATAGCTTCAATTATAATCTTCAAATTTATATCTCTTACAACCAAGCTTTTCGCTTGCCAACCTTCACTGAGCTTTTTTATTCCGACCCTAATAATAGAGGCAATCCCGAATTAAGACCGGAAGAAACTAAAGAAATAGAAGCAGGCTTGCGTCAGGAAAATAAGTATATAAATTTTGAGATAGGAATTTTCTATCGAAAAGCTGAGAACTTAATTGATTGGGTAAAGAAATCTTCGCCTGATCCCTGGCGAGCGGAAAATATATCAAAAATTACTAATTTTGGAACAGAGTCAAGTCTGAATTTCGGACATCAGTTACTGCGCCGGAGTTCGATTATGGAAACCCTCAAAATTAGCTTTGTCTATTATCGCAGCAATAAAGACCTAAGAGGTTATCTTTCTAAATATGCCCTTACCGGTTTAAAAAAACAGTTTCTCCTCAATCTGCAGTCAAAGTCATTTTCGGGCTGGAGAATAGGTCTCCATGGAAGATATTTTCAGAGATTAAACCAGAAGGGGGTCTTCGTCCTGGATGGCAAGCTATCTTGGACTTCAGGAGATATAGAGCTTTTTGTGGAGGCCACCAACCTGGGAGACCGCTTCTATTACGACGCCGGTTTTCTTCCCGCCCCTGGACGTTGGATTTATGGCGGCCTTAAGATAAGGGGAATAAAATAAAATTCATTTTGGTTTTCAAATTTTTAATTCGGATATACTTTCCCCCAGATTTAAGCAAGGCTATTAAGCAAATTGGACCTGAATTAGTAACGACTCGAACCGGCTTTGTGTTTATTAGACTTTAGCCAATGAAATGCACTTCCAGATCATTAATATAGAAAGATAAGTTAATTATTGGATTGCTGTTTTAGAGAAATGTTGATATATTGTCGAAACTAAATTTTTAGCTTCCGGAGTAAATATTTTTTAAAAAGACATTCATTTCGTAGGGGAAAAGGGTTATGTTTTTCAGGGGCCAGGACAAATTGGACATGATTTTAACTTTCACGAAAGATAGAGTTTGTTATTGAAAAGGGGATGATTTTTCTTATTGCTTTGGCTTTGGCTCTTGATGCCTTTGCGGTCACGGCGGGTATCGGGGCCAGCCTTCATGGCCTGACCCTCGGAGCTTCCCTCCGCCTGGCACTTCATTTTGGTTTGTTTCAGTTTTTCATGTCCCTTCTTGGCTGGCTGGCTGGCGGCAGAGTTATCAGCCTAATTGAAAATTTTGATCACTGGGCGGCTTTTTTCATCCTGGCCTTAGTAGGTGGTCGCATGATTTACTTTGGGTGGAGAAAGCAACCGGAAAAGAAGTTTCGATCTGACCCGACAAGAGGCTGGTTTCTCTTTCTGCTTTCAGTGGCCACAAGTCTTGACGCTTTGGCCGTAGGCTTCACGTTGGCCACTTTAAAAATTAATATACTTATGGCGGCCATTATCATCGGCCTAATAGCTTTCATCCTGACAATGATAGCCGCATGTCTTAGCTCTTATATAGGTTATCTCGCCGGCCGGTGGGCGGAATTTTTTGGTGGGTTAATCCTCATAGCCATCGGCCTGAGAATTCTTATGTCTCACCTGGGATAAATATCCCACCACCTCGTCTTTGGCCGAAGGATATAATTTTTTAATGATTGAATTTGGGTAATTTATTCAACTTACTTAAAATTCAAATTTATTTTTGGAATTAAAATTCTTTGGAAATAAACTGCAATTAAAGTCAGAAATTATTTATCGATTTTTTATTTCTTCAAAGTTAAGCTTTCAGAGAGCAGTTTTTTCCAGCGCCTGGTTCAGGTCAGCCTGAAGATCTTCATAATCCTCGCAGCCAACGGAAAGCCGGATTAAATCATCGGTAATGCCAGCCTCCTCTCTTTCTTCCCTAGGAACGGCAGCGTGGGTCATGCTGGCGGGATGTTGGATTAGAGTTTCAATACCTCCAAGAGAAACAGCCAAGGTAAAGAGGCGCACGGAATTGATTAAGCGACGGCCAGCTTCATAACCTCCTTTCAGGCCAAAGCAGAGCATAGAGCCAGGTCCTCGCATCTGACGCCGAGCAAGTTCGTATTGGGGATGGTTCTCAAGGCCAGGGTATCTAACCCAGCTAACAAGAGGATGGTTCTGCAGGAATTTAGCCAATTTCATGGCATTTTCCTGACTTTTTTCTATCCTTAGGGCTAGAGTTTTGATTCCCCTTAGAATTAGCCAGGCCTGATGGGGGTCCATCGTGCCACCTAAATTGATCAGGGTTCTTCTTACGCGTCCAAAAAGATTCTCATCCCTGAAAATAATGGCCCCGCCGACAACATCGCTATGACCATTGATGAATTTGGTGAGACTGTGAATGACAATATCAGCGCCGAGATCAAGGGGATTCTGGAGAACAGGGCTGGCAAAGGTATTATCGACGATAAGCCAGCAGCCATGTTCATGGGCCAAATTAGCACAAGCTTGGATGTCGGTAATGGCCATGGTTGGATTGGCTGGGGTTTCAATAAAAAGAATTCTAGTTTCCGGCCTCATGTGTTGCCGGATTAATTTTAGGTCAGAGGTATCGATAAAGGTGGATCTTATGCCAAATCGTGAAAATTCCTTTTCAACAACAACCCTGGTTGCACCATAAACTGAGGCAGTGCTGATAAGATGGCTGTTTTGGTCTAAAAGAGCAAGAAAAGTCGTGGTTATAGCAGCCATTCCAGTGGCTGTCGTTAAACAGGCCACCCCATTTTCAAGGGAAGCCAGGCATTCCTCCAGGGCATGGACTGTAGGATTACCCAGGCGTGTGTATATATACCCCTTTTCTTCACCGGCAAAAAGGGCTGCTCCATGTTCAGCTGACCTGAAAGCAAAAGTGGAGGATTGATAGATGGGAACCGAAACACCGCCAAAAAGGGGATCAGGTTTTGAAACTCCATGAATAACTTTAGATAAAAGGCCAAGTTTTAAATGATGAGTCAAGGAGAAGCCTCCTTTATTAATTCATTTAATAATAATTTCTTTACTTATAATGGCGTATTCACTGGCAAGCTCAACAAAATAAAGACCTGGTTTAACCGATCGGCCTCGATTATCAAGCCTATTCCAGGTGACTTCATAATAGCCTGGCAGCTGATATTCAGACAGGAGATTTTTGACTACCCGTCCTTCATTTGAATAAATTGTGAGCCTTATTTTGGTCATCCATGGACTGAAGTAGGAAATGAGATAGTTCTTTTCTGATTGCAGGTCGATGGCGATTCGCATTTCATCCTGGTTAACGTTTTGAAAGCGCGGCCTAATCTTTCTTTCTTGGGGGGCTCGTCTTAATTGGTAGGCAACACCAATTTGAGCCACAAGGCTATAATTTCGACCTGAATACCACAGGCGGTCAATAGTGAAGTAAGGGCCAGATTCAATAAATTCGCCGATGATGACGCGGGGGCGGTAAACTTCATAATTATCCCAACCGCCTGGAAGCGAGGAAGTAAGGAGAACCGGATTTTCTGGATCTCTCTGCCAGTTAATTCCGTCAAAAGAAGTGGCATGGCCTATCCAGGCATTACCACCCTTTTTTCTCCAGCCTTTATACCACATGTGATAAATCCCATCATGAAAAACGACATCAGGATTACTTACGCTATAGCCATCCCACCTATTGGGGGAATCGGGAATGAAAATGGGATTGCCAGGATGTTTAACCCAGTTGATACCATCAGGTGAAGTGGCATAGCCTATAGCTGCCTTATCGCGACTGAGGTCATTGCCGCCATACCAGATCTTATAACCTTCTCTGGTTTTAAGAACGGTAAAGGCCTCCATGACTGTCCCCTCCCAGGGCTCAGTGACCCTTAGCACGGGATTGCCAGGATATTTTGTCCAATGAAAACCGTCAGGCGAGGTGGCTAAGCCAATAGAAAAGACACCTTCGGGAGTGCCGCCGATATACCACATTTTAAAAACCTTTTCCTCTTGATCATAAATAACGGACTGACAGATAAGAATTGATTCATCCCAGGAACCCTTAGGGCCAAGACGAATTACGGGATTTCCTGCATATTTTGTCCAATGGATGCCATCAGATGAAGTTGCCACGCCTATCTGACAGTTGAGACTTTTAGGAGTTCCCACGTACCACATCATATACTGGCCAAAATAATAGCCAATGGAAAAACAATCAACGCTTTTTTCTTCCCAGGAACCAGGTGATCCAGGACGAAAAACAGGATTTTGATAAAATTTAATCCATTTTTGAATCTCTGAGGGTAAGACAAGGAACCGGAGAAGTTCTCTTTCTTTTTTTAGCTCCGCCTCAATCCGAGCGTATTCTTTGCGGGCGATTTCAATGGGCAAAAATCGCCAGGCCATATTTCCTCGGCAAGGATAAATTTTTAAAGGCGAAAAAAGAAAGAAAAATAAGAAAAAAATTGAAAAGAAATAAAGAATTGATGAGATTCTTTTCATTTTTACTCCTGACGAATTAAATTGGCTATTTTATTTTTGGGCTGAAAAAAGATGAAGTTAATGGAAGGAATTAACATTTTGGCTTTAATCCTTAATTTTTTGGCAATTCGAACAGAGACCATAAAAGGTAGTCTGATGCTCCTGGATAAGAAAATTATATTTTTGTCGGATAGTCTCTTCCATTTTTAGGATTAAATTGATTTCTTCTTGAATATTTTCAGCTGTATCGATGATCTGACCACATTTTAGGCAAAGAAGATGGTGATGGTGGCCTTCGAGTCCAGGTTTCTTGAATTCATAGCGGTTCTGACCATCTTGACTTACAAGACGATTGAGAAATCCCAGACTAGTAAGAAGTTCTAAAGTCCGATAGATGGTAGCCAATCCTATTTGATGATGAAGGGGGGCTAGAGCCTGATATATTTCCTTTGCGCTTAAATGACCAGGCTTTTTCGATAAAAAATTAAGTATTAGGTTTCTTGTTTTCGTCCAGCGGCCAACAAAGCCATTTTGGCTCAATGGCCATTTCCATTGGTCAGGCATATTAATTTCTTTTATTGAAATTGATAATCATTAATGAAAATTATAGCCTTTTTATCTATGGTCATCAAGGTTGCCTTAAAAAGAATCGGCTTAAAGAAAATTAAATTTAGTAGCTTAGGGAAAAACCGGCATAAAAGCTGAAACCAGGGGTCCCATATCCTTTGATTAATTCATAATGTCTATTAGTCACATTTTCGAGCCGGAGATGAAAGGAGAGATAAGGTTTAATATTATAAATCAGATTGATATGAGCCAGGTGAAAAGGCGGAAGAAGAACCCTTCGAGCGGGCCATAGGGAATAATCCATATCCTCTCTCGATCCCACTTTCCACAAAGAAGCTAGAAGTCGCCAGCTTGAACTGGGATTAAGTTCAATTTCAATTTTCCCTTGGAAATCAGGCCGTCGGAGAAGTTTTTCTTTTGAATTCAGGTCAAGAGCTTCAAGCCAGCTAAAATTAAAGTTAAGGTTGAGGAATGAAAACGGTGAAAATTTGCCCTTTAAATTTAAACCTGAGGTTCTGGCCCGACCAATGTTTTGGTATCCTTGATAATAATCAAATTGAATAAGATGGCGAAAGGAGTGGCAAAAATAAGTTAAGGAAAGGTTTTTCAATAATTTGGGAAAATCCTTTTCAAGGCCTACATCCCAAGAAAAGGTCTTTTCAGGCTTTAAGTCAGCGTTGCCAATAGGCCCCCAAATCGTCGCTGGTGCATAAAGCTGATAGAGGCTAGGTGATTTGAAACCTGAGGCCAGAGAAGCCCTTAGTTTAGTTGAGGTTTTATCATTCCAGAAGGACTGGGCAAGACGGTAAGTTAGTGCAAGACCGCTTCGATCATGATAATCAAGTCTTAAGCCAGCGGTTGTAAATAAGTAGTCGGTTAAAGAAAAATGCTCCTGAAGATAAAGACCGGTGGAGAAAGCCTTCTTTCGAGGGAAAATACTTTTATCTTCTCCCCAAAGAGATGACCAGAGGTAAGTTGATTCGCCCTCTTCTTTTTCGGCCTCCAATCCAATAGTTAATATATTTTCTTTATTTAAATAAATGTTATTTTGCCAATCGAGTTTAAAGAAGAGGCTATTGAATCCCCCCGTTTCCCTTTCCATAGGATGGAAATCGTCTTCCTCATTTTTGTTTTGCCGATTATTGGAAACAATGGCCAGATAAATTTTCTGTTCCCAATGATTGTTTAATGGAAAGCCCTGGAGACTTAATTTAAGAAAAAAATTTTCCCAACGCTGATAATAGTTGGGATCATCACCGTAGGGACCGCCGAAGTTGTCTAAATCGGTTTTCGAATTGACATAACGAAAGAGGCAACCTAATTCCATATGGGTAGTTATGGGGTAATTTATCTGACCGGAAAATGTAGTGTTACGATAGCCATCGCTTTCCTGATTACCAGGATAAAGAGAGCTGGCCGAAGAAATTCCTTTGGTCCTGAACTCGCTGGCAGCCAGATGATAATTGAGCTCTTTGGCCTGACCCGAAATTGATAAATTAAAATTAATTGTTCTAAAGGAGCCGGCCTCGCTGTTTAAAGAAATTCTTTCTGGCCCTCTCTTTTTTAAAATAATATTGATGACTCCTCCCATGGCATCGGAGCCATAAAGAGGGCTGTGGGGACCATCAAGAATTTCAAGGCGATCAACGTCAATGAGAAAAATTTGGGAAAGGTCGCAGGAGCGGGAAGGCGAAAGGGGGTCATTAATTTCTACCCCATCTATAAGAATGAGAGTGTGTTCAGAATTAGCGCCCCGGAGCAAAAGGGAAGCGGCTGAACCTGGTCCCCCATTACGAGTCAAAAAACCCGAGGTAAGTTGAGATAAAGCATCGGCAACTGTTACTAAGCCCCGATTTCTTAATTCTTCTCCAGAAATTGTAGTCATAGAGTTACCGACTTTAAAGGCTTGAGTTTCAAGACGGGTAGCTGTAACGACCACTTCGTGATGAATTTTTGACTTGGCTTCAGGTTGGATTTCTTTTTCCTGAAAGTTTATGGGGAAAAGAAAGCAGTGGAAAAAAATCAGGGGGATAAGCGTAGAACTAAACAACACCTTTAACCTCCTTTGTTTTTTTACTTCCCCCGCTTTAATCAAAAAAAATTCAACCCTTCCTTCCACCCGAAGGCGGGTTGACAAGGTTTAACGCAGGTATCCTGACTCTCGGATCATCCTCCTCCCGGGCCTTCCCCTTCTATTTGAAGAGTGGCATTTTCCGGGATTCGTCCCCGATTACAGTAGCGGGGGCTGTGTCCGCTTTTCACGGACTTCCCTGCCATTAAACCTAGTTTTTATTTAGATCAAAGAACAAAAAGTTTGATTAAATATAGTATATTTATTTATTACAGTCAACTAAAAAATTTAAATCTTACTGAAAAGAAATACCTTTAGTTATCTTAGAGGATTTGTGCTGAAAAATGAATTTTCAGTTATTTGGTAGCCGATAAAATGGCTACATTAAAAGAAGATTTTATATTGCCTTTGGGAAAAATAAAATTGACCAAAATAAAAAAATTGAAATGAAATCACATAAACTTTTTTTAGGCTGATAAGAAGATGATTTTTTAAAAGAGGGTTTATTTTAACTAATAATATTTTATCACATTAGTTTATAAAAAATCAAGAAAAAAATTAAATTTATTTATTTTTTTAGAAAAAATTTCTTTTTTTATCTATTTTTTTATCCAAATTGAGCCCATTTTGCCAATTTTTAGCAAAAATATCTGAAAAATTATCAAAAAAAATAATTTTTTTGACTCTAATAACCTTTTAACCCTATAATACCCCTTGATTTATCGTTTTTAGACTCCGTAATTTGAGGGAAAAACTCATGAAAAAAGAAGAATTCCGCCGACTGGGTTATGAAATCGTCGACTGGGTAGCTGATTATCTGGAAAATCTAGAACAGTTTAAAGTTGTTCCCTCCATTAGGCCTGGAGAAATAAAAAAACAGATTCCCTTATCTCCGCCTGAAGAAGCCGAGGATTGGTCTCAAATTCTTAATGATTTTCACCAGATTATCCTTCCAGGGATGACCCATTGGCAGCATCCAGGTTGGTTTGCCTATTTTCCGGCTAATAATAGCCCCGCTTCCATTTTGGCTGAAATTATCACTGCTGGCCTCGGCGCTCAATGTATGAGCTGGCAGACCTCACCGGCCGCCACCGAGCTAGAAGAAGTGGTGATGGAATGGCTTAGAAAGATGATTGGTCTGCCAGAAGGAATGGTTGGAGTTATTCAGGATACAGCTTCTACTTCGACCCTTTGCGCCTTGATCGCGGCTAGAGAAAGGGCGACTAATTTCGAAGTGAATAATAAAGGCTTTTATCGACCAATGACTGTTTATGCTTCTGATCAAGCCCATTCGAGCGTTGAAAAGGGGGTAAAAATTGCCGGTTATGGCCGGGAAAGGATGCGTTATATTCCCACAGATGATAATTTAGCCATGATCCCTGAAGCCCTCGAAGAAAGAATTAGGCAAGATATACAAGCTGGAGCTATTCCTACGTGCGTTGTGGCCACGCTGGGCACTACTTCCTCGAGTGCTATAGATCCTCTAAGGCCAATTGGCGAAATTTGCGCCCGCTATGGCCTCTGGCTTCATGTTGATGCAGCCTATGCTGGCACTGCAGCTATCTTGCCTGAAATGAGATGGATGCTTGACGGCATCGAGTATGTTGATTCCTTCGTGTTCAATCCACATAAGTGGATGCTTACTAATTTTGATTGTTCAGCCTTTTTTGTCCGGAGGGAAGAAGAGTATGTCCGAACCTTTGAGATGAATCCTGAATATTTAAAAACAGCCCAAGATCGATTAGTCAGAAATTTTCGGGATTGGGGAATTCAGCTTGGTCGGCGTTTTCGAGCTTTAAAACTTTGGTTTGTTATTCGCTCCTACGGCGTCAAAGGTTTACAAGCCCTGGTAAGAGAACATATTAGGTTAGCCCATCTTTTTCGTTCTTGGCTTGAAGAGCACCCACTTTTTGAAATAATGGCGCCTTCTCCTTTGAGTCTCGTTTGTTTTCGTCTTAACGATGGACGGCCAGAGGAAGAATTAAACAAACTAAATCAGATTTTCCATCAAAGAATCAATGACTCAGGTCAGATCTTTTTGACTCATACTGCGCTAAGGGGTCGCTATATCTTAAGGTTTGTGGTGGGCTCAAGGACAACGCAGGAGAAACATGTTCGCTTGGCCTGGGAAATAATCAGAAATGAAGCCGAGAGGCTTGTTTCTTCCAAAAGTTGATTAATTTATTCCTTTCAGTTTTAAAGAAAGAAATAGGAAAAGAGGGAAAGAATAATCATATGTTAAGAAAAATAGGGGAAAGAGTAAGTTGGCACCAAAATTAGGTACCAAAATTAGGTACCAAAAAATAGGTGAAATGATAAGCTGGCACCTATTAAAGGTAGGTCAGCCATTTTTCATAGGCAGGATTTTCGCCTCTTACTATCTTATGATATGCCTCCTTTAATTTTAAGGTAATTGGACCAGCTTGGCCGGAGGCAATTACATATTTCTTAGGGGAACTCTCGTCTTCTGAGGCATCAATGACCCTGGTGATTGCCACAATTTCGACAGCTGTTCCGCAAAAGAAGGCTTCGTCGGCTTGGAGAAATTGTTCCTTGGAAATAGGAGCAATAGAAGTTTTCAGACCAAGGTCAGAGGCGATATTGAGTAAAGAAGACCTGGTTATGCCTTCGAGGATTGATTCATGGCGATCATTCGTTATTAGGATACCATCTTTGACAATGAAAATATTTTCTCCTGGTCCCTCGGCTATTCGGCCCTCAAGATTAAGAAAAACAGCTTCATCTGCTCCCTTGAGCCTCGCTTCTAGCCCGCAAATGGTTGATTGAATATACATACCTCCCAACTTGGCGGCCATATCCAGCTGGCTCCAGTGAAGGCGTCGCTGGGGCAGAATGTAAACGGTTACGCCTTCATGAGCCCTATCGCCAAGATAAGCCCCCCATTCCCAGGCTCCAATAACTAAATGAACTGGACAGAATTTGGGGACGAGGCCTAAATTTCCATAGGCATAAAAAAGAAGAGGTCGAATATAAGCTGAGCTTAATTGATTCACTTTGACGACCTCTTTAATAGCATTAATTATTTCTTCTCTTGACCAGGGTACAGTCATTTTGGCCACCTGAGCAGAATAGAGAAAACGGTCAATGTGCTCATTAAGTCGGAAAATGGCTGGTCCCTTAGCTGTGGGATAAGCCCTGATGCCTTCAAAAACAGAAGTGCCATAATGGAGGCCATGGGTCATAGGGTGAATTAAAGCATTGTTCCAGTCATAAAATTGACCATTATACCAGTATTTTTTAGCCTTCGGAAATTGGTTCGTATCAAACATAATTTTCTCCTTAAAATGGGGACACAAACATTTTTAAAATTAAAATTAAGGACACCTAAATTTTAAAATAAGAAAAAATTTTTATTAATAATTTAATTCTAGATTCAAACTCAATTACTTTGGTAAAACTTGAATTTTGAAAAGATAAATTCCCTAAAGGCAAATAAAAATCTTCTTCTTGTCCGAGCCTTAATTCATTCAAGACGAAACTCCCAGCGACACCACGCTTCTGGAGGATGGGGATCAGGGGGACAAAAGAGACAGCTAGTTTTTATTCTTGGATCTATTGTACGGGCAAAACCGTCGTATTCAATCAGACCCACTTCTTTACAGGGAAAATCGGGCAATCCCTGTCGCTTCCGTGCCTCCTGGACACGACAGGTTCTCATTTCAAAAACACAGTGAGATGGGCTCATTTCAATAATCGCTTGATCGTTGATATGGGCATAAAGCCTGAAGTTGAGGGCCTGAGCCAGGGTTTGTATTCCCCCATTCTCCGGAAGATTTAGTCTTTTCATTATTCGCCTGGCTTCAATGACAGTGAATCTTTCCCAGGCTTTTTTATCCAGATGAATAGCTGTTTCCAGGCCAAATTCTTTCTCAACGGCCCGAAACCACAGACCATCATGGGTCAGCCAGTTAAGAGCTGCATCTCGGAGAAGATCAAGCAATTTATTTTTATCCAAATCAGCCGGTCCCTTCATCTTTTTTCCCTCTCCGATAATATTCATACAAGAGGCGATGATAATGCCTTCTAGCCTTTATCTTTTCCTGGGCCAGGAGTTTCTGAATCGCTTCTTTAATTCTTGCTGGTTTTTCATTGAGAAAAGAAGCCAGCTCCTCATCCGTAGCTGGTCTCCTTTTTAGGATGGAAAGAATCGCAGCTTCCAGATTATTCTTCGGACCAAAATTAATCCTTTTTCTCGTTTCAGTTACTATTTCTACTGGGGGACCAAAAATTTTTGCTACTTCCATAAGCTCTTCCTCTTCTAAAGGTTCAACCCAGGATTCAGCGGGAGGTCGGACAACAGTGTTGAGCTGAATTTTGTCCGGCCTGATTTTAATAAAAGTTTCTTTTAATTTTAAAAGATGCTCATGCTGGTCATTAACACCTTTCACCAACATTATCTCCAGCCAGATCTGCCCCTTATACTCCTCCCTGAATTTGATCAGACCTTCGATAATCAAATCAATTTGGACCGAGGGCGATGGCCTATTAATCTTAAGAAAAACCGATTGGTCAGCCGCATCAAGTGAAGGTACCACTAGATCGGCCAAAGAAACTTCCTGGCGAACCTCTTTTTGGGTTAAGAGAAGGCTGTTGGTCAGGACAGCCACAGGTTTAGGAGTTATTTTTTTTATTTTTTTGATCAATTCCCCGAGATGAGAATTTAAAGTTGGTTCGCCCGAACCGGAAAAGGTCAGATAGTCAACCTTAGGTAGATGAGGAAGGGTTTTCTCTATAGCCTGGATAATATCTTCAATTCGAAAATAGGAATGTCTAACCTCAACCCTTTTATTGGTTGGACCAAGCTGGCAATAAACACAATCAAGATTGCATGTCTTTGGGGGCAAGATGTCGATTCCCAAGGAGAAGCCAAGCCTTCGGGAAAGAACAGGACCATAAATAAAACGCATAAATTGATCCGTTCCTGGCGGCTTAACGATATTTTTTTTCAAAAACATTATTTTAAAATTTCATTACCGCCTATTGCTTCTGATAGACCGATAGAAATCGCTCTAGGGAGCGATCATAGGTTTTTTCCACAGCCGGGGGAAAGAGACACCCAGGTAATTCCCGATGCCGCCAGTGATAGGCCAGGCATTCGCAGCAGATTCCCTTGCGCGGGCAGGGTTCATACGTACAGGTACACCGACGGAGATTTTTTTCTTCCTGACATTCTCTCATTTTTACCTCTTTAAATTCCTTTTAGCTGATTTTATTTAAGGCCATAGAATAACTTAATTGAGAGAAGAAGACAAGGCTAATTGGAATCTTAAGGCTAAAAAGATTTTATGGTTAAAAAAAGAAATTATATTTATAAAAGAATTGGTTTCATTATCTAAGAATTGGTTTCGTTATTTAAAAAAGCCATTATAAAAAAGACAGAAAATTGAATTTAATTGCTTAGAACAGAAGAATGCGCTATATTAATTTACTTAATCAAGTCTTTTTTATAGGTGAATAAATAAAATAATGAATTTAAAAGAGAGAAGAGAATCACCTCGGATGACAGAGAAGGAAGCCAAAGCTGGGCTAGATGTTCCTCTCCCCGAAATTGAAACCTTTGTCAATCAGTTTCCTGGCTATGAAATTAAAATTGAAATTCCCGAATATACTTCAGTCTGCCCCAAGACGGGGCTACCTGATTTTGGCAAGATTACCATAATCTATGAACCAAGGCATCTTTGCCTTGAACTCAAATCGCTCAAAATGTACATTCTGGCCTACCGAAATTTAGGTATCTTTTATGAAAATGCAGTCAATCGGATTCTCGAAGATATTGTTAGGGCTTGTCAACCAATAAGAGCGACAGTTATCGGTGAATTTAATCCAAGAGGTGGAATAAAATCGATAATTACAGCCACTTATCCGCGGCCAAAAGAAAGAAAAAAAGTTCGCTAAAAGTCGAGCTAATCTTTAATTTCATTCTCTATGGATAGGGAATTAAACTATTACCTTAACAGGGAAAAGCAGAATCATAAAGTAAAAAATGAAACGAGAAAATAATTTTGATTTAAAAGAGAACGGCGAGGGACTTTTTTCTCGATGGAAAAAGAGTGATTTTTACATGCTTCTTGCTGTTTTTATCTGGGGGATAAATTTAAGTGTAGTTAAATATGCCTTGACGGAATTCCCAGCTCATTTTTTCAATTTTCTTCGATTGGCCGGCGCCTCCATATTTCTTTTATTGCTGACCATGGCGGAAGGAGAAAAATTAAATGTGCCTCCGAAAGCCCTATTTCCATTGATCCTCATTGGCTTTCTTGGCAATACTCTTTATCAGGTTTTTTTTATCAAAGGAATCAGCTTGACCACGGCCTCTAATGCCTCTCTTATTATGACTTCTTCCCCTCTTTTTATTGCCCTATTAAGTACTTTATTGCGCCATGAGCGATTATCTCCTCCTGGCTGGATTGGCCTTTTTGTCTCCCTTTTCGGTCTTTATTTAGTTATCACCCAAAGAAGCGGCGGTTTTTCTTTAACCTCCAGCTCCCTGCGGGGAGATATCCTCATCCTTTTAGCTAATTTAAGCTGGGCAGCCTATACCATCTATTCAAGACCATTTCTTCAGATAATTTCACCAACAAAGCTTGCTGCTCTGACCATGACCGCAGGCATGCTCCTTTATTTTCCTTTCGGACTTCTTGATGCTAAATCTTTTTCTTTTGAAACTGTATCTTTAAGAGGATGGATAGCCCTTATTTATTCCTTTGGTCTTGCCTTAGGGATAAGTTTTGTTATTTGGTATAAATCGCTTCGGTCCGTGGGTAATAGCCGCACCGCTATTTATAGCTACCTTACTCCGCTTGTGGCCATTCTCACAGCTCACTTTACCTTGAAAGAAAGAATCAGCCTCGTTCAGGGCCTGGGTGGGCTTGTAGTTCTTTTCGGTTTCTCCCTTACTCGATCTGGCCTCTGGTGGCGGCGTTGGTATAAAAAACCATCTTCAGCCTGAATAAAAGATTTAAGACCCCCCTTAAATTTCTTTAAAATTAAATCATTAACTTTTCTAAATTCTCTGCCGAAATTTTGATTCGAAAAGTCGGCTCCAGCTTGAAATAAAGTTAAGGGATTCCAAGATGTCGATGAAGCTGAATCATGAGCCGGAGGTTTTCGAGTCCCTGGCGTCGACAAAGTTTGATTAATGAAAGAGCTTTCCTCTCACTCCAGCGTCGGCCTGACTGTGGCTGGAGAATAATGGGTGTTTTTAAAGGAAGAAAGGTTCTAAATTGCTCGATGACTTTCAAGTTGAGGTCCCGAGTTACTACAAGTTTAAGCTCCTTAGCCTTCAATCTAAATTCAGGTTTAAGCAGATAATTAGGTGGTTTAGGAGAAACCGTCCACCAATCAGCTTCCCCTGTTGGTTCTAAGGTGCCGTTAGTTTCAATCTGGACATAGAATCCAGCCTTTTTTAAGACCCGAATGAGAGATGATATAGGTTGAAGTAAAGGCTCGCCTCCAGTCAGGCAAACCCAGGAACAGGGAAAATGCCTGTTTTCATCAAGCACTCTGGCCATAATAGCTTCAAGGGTTATTTCCTCGCCGCCTCGCCAAGCCCATTTAGTATCACAGAAAGAACAGCGAAGGTTACAACCAGCGAAGCGGATAAAAATAGATGGTTCCCCTTGCCTCAATCCTTCGCCCTGAAGAGAGGCAAAGATTTCAGCGATTTTCAGTGTAAGTGGCCGCGGCATCCTCTGATTCCCAGACAGTTACTTCGACCACCGGAAGTCGCGATTTAAGCAGAGTATAAAAGTGACGAGCCAGGTTTTCGGCTGAAGGATTAAAGGGATAAATTTCATTAAGATGAGTATGGTCGGGAAGAATTTCGTTGAGGATTTTTTTAATTTCCGCAAAGTCTATCCCGATTCCTTGAGGATTGAGTTCATTAATTTCAACTACTACTTCCACTTTGAAAGTATGGCCATGAATTCGCTCGCATTTACCACCATAGTCTTTTAAAAAATGGGCTGCCTGAAAAGTCTCGCGGACTCGGAGAAACCAGCTCAAAGCTTACCTTCCTTTCTAAGACGGCGAAGTAGATGGTCCTCCTCGCCTAATTCTTCCCAGGCCCGCTGACGGTAGTAACAGGCAGGACATTCAAAACAGGGAACTTCCTGTCCTCGGTAACAGGAGATAGAATAGGAATAATCAGCTCCAAGACTGAGACCAAGGCGCAGAATATCAACTTTTTTGAGGCCAAGGAACGGGCAGATGATTTTAAACCTGAAGCCCCCAAAGGCTGCCTTTGTTCCCCGATTGATGGCCTCTTCCATGGCTTGAACAAAGCTTTGGGTTGTGTCCGGATAATCAGGAGAATCGAGGACATGAAAGCCGCAGAGGATTTCTTCAACTGACCTTGTTTCGGCCCAAGCTGTTGCCAAGGAAATAAAAATACCGTTACGGAAAGGAACATATGTTGGCGGGGGGCCAGCCTGGGTCTTCCCCTCGATAGGCGAACCAAATTTAGGAATTTCAAAAGTCGAATCGGTTAAGGCAGAGTGGACGATGGAGCCTAAGTCTATTTTAATGATTTCATGCTTTAGCCCGAGCTTTTGGCAGACAAGACTGGCCATCTTTATTTCTAATAAGTGACGCTGACCGTAGTCAAAGCTTAAAGCCTCAATTTTCTTACCTTGAGACAGAGCCCAATAAATCAGGGTCGTCGAATCAAGGCCGCCAGAAAAAAGAACTACTCCTTTCATTTCTCTCTTTCCATAATAGGCAAAAGTTCACTGCCTATGCAAGTTAAGAATTTTAGTCGCCGTTATTTTTTTATCTTTATGAATCTTTACAGAGAAATTAATTTCTGCCATATTATAGACTTTCGAGGTAAAGATGAGCCAGCTTATTCTTGAAGTTGATTTTAAAGATAAGCTTTTAACCAGAAAGAGAATAATTATGAGAGATGATCAGATTTCCTGGGTAGAAGCCTTAGATCTTGCTCAATGGCTTTCAGCGAGGAAGAAGACCTTTATTCTCATCGATACCGGCTGTTTTTCTCTTTCTCAACTTGAATGGCTGTCCACAAAAAAAAGCCTTATTGTCAGCTCGCCTGAAGCTGACCGTTCCTGGTCTGAGCTTCTCTTATTGAATAAAGTAGCCAAAAGATTTGGACAACCGATTATCTTTGCCTATAAAGATAGGGAAACCGGAGAAAAATTATGGGAGATATATTCCGCTCTCCAGCACCTTGGAAGATGCGGGGTTGATCTTCATATTTCTGGCCAAAACAAAACCCTCGACTCTGAAGCCTTGGGTCAGCTGGCTAATTGTTGCCATCGGGGCCGCTCTTGGTTTGTTTATTATCATTATGGACCGATTGAAACCTGGTTGAATCAGCTAGCTAAAGAGATGGCCTGGATTCATTTATCAGATCGTTTCTTTGATATGAGCCAGAAGAATGAGCTCGAAGAGCTTCTTCGATCTTTTCCTCGTCACCCCCTTCGCCTGGTAATTCATGTTGAAGATGAAAGCAAAGGGATTGAATTGATTGAGTTTGCTTTTAAAAAGGGATGTTTTGTCGTATTTTACCAGCCTCCTTGGTCATCTTTCCTAAAAAAAAGATACTTCCTTAGACGTCAATTACCTTTCCGTGCCTTTCATTTGGAAGAAAAAGCTCTCTTTTAAATATCTTTAAAAAACTAAAAGGTTTGGCTATAATTAAAAGCTTTCATAAGGATTGAGGCAGGATTCATAATTACTTATTCTTTTATTTTAATCTTTAAAAGAAGGCCCCATGACTGAAAAAGAATTGACAGCCCTTGAAGCCATTCAGAAGGTTAAGGAGGCAGAAGCCAGAGCTAAGGAAATTATTGAGGAGACTCGAAATAAGGAAGTCCCCCAGATTCTGGCCAAGGCGAGCGAAGAAGCTAAAGCTATGGTTGAAGAAATTATAAATAGAGCGAAAGAAGAAGCCATAAAAAGAAAGCAGTTAATTATGGCCGAAGCCAAAAAGCAAGCTGAGGAAATAAAAAAGGAAACTCAACAGGAAATTGAAAAAATAGAAAGAACAGCTAGGGAAAAATTGGCCTCTTCCTGGCCCTCAATTCTTCAATTGATTAAAAGAGAAATTGAAAAAGTCGAGAGCTAGTCTATGGCCTTAGCACGGGTTGAAAGAGTTGAAATTATCGCTTCTAATTTGATCAAAGATGAGCTCTTAGTGGAGCTTCAGGAAGCCGGTCTTTTGGAAATAGAAGAAATCGGTTCAAACCTTGATTTAAATCCAGGCCAGCGGCCCAGCGTCTCCTTTGAGGCGCTTATTTTTCGCCTTCGTCAGGTTATCCGTTATCTTTCTCTCTGGCGAAAAACTAAGCCAGGTGAAAAGTGGCTTCAACCCCGGCCGATCATCAATCGCCTGGAAAGGGAAGCTATTTTAAGGCAAGATTGGGAAAATTTGATTGCCCCCATAGAACGGCTGGAATCGAGTTACCGAGAAACTGAGAGTGAAATTAAAGCTTTGGAAAAAGAAAGGGAATTACTTCTTCCCTGGCAGAATCTAGAACTTCCCCTTGCTGCCCTTGAATCTACAGCCAGTGTTGAAGTTTTACTTGGTCGTCTCCCCCGCTCCAACTTAAATGAGCTCGTTGAACTTGGGAAAGAGCAACCTTTATGGTTCCATGAAATTAACGCCGATAAAAGAAATGTTTATTTGCTTTTTTTAATTAAGCGTTCTGCTTTGAAAGAAATTGAAAGTAAATTGAAGGAATTGAATGTTTCTTTCTTTTTCCTGCCCGAAACAATTTTAAAAAAGGCTCAACGGGAAGAGACCCTTAAGAATATCCTTTTGCAAATCGAGGCCGAGATCAAGGAGAAAGAAAAAGTTCTTAATTCCATTGAAAAGCAAAGTCAGGAATTAAGTTCTCTATGGCCTCAATTCATGATTGCTCTTGATGTTTTTGAGAACGAGCAGCAGAGGATTAATACCTATAGTCATCTCGGGCAGACAGAAAAGACTGTTTTTCTTCAGGGCTGGATTGAAGCCAATAATATCACACGGCTGAAACATAGATTAGCCCGCTTTGCTGACCACCTAGCGATATTCCATCGTCCTCCTCAAGAAGGAGAGGATCCACCTGTCGTTCTAAGAAACCCTCCTCTGATCCAGCCATTTCAAATTATCACCAGTCTTTATGGTCTTCCCAAGCCTGGAACAATAGATCCCACTGTTGTTTTAGCCCCTTTCTTTTTTCTTTTTGTAGGTCTCTGTGTCAGTGAAGCTGGCTATGGACTTCTTGTAGCCCTTTTAAGTCTTTTTTTTATGATTAAAGTTAGGCCAAAGGGGTCAACCCTCCTTTTTAGTCGATTGATGTTTGCTCTTGGTCTATCCACAATTATTCTCGGTACCCTTGTGGGGGGATGGTTTGGTTTCCCCATCCGCCAGTTATTGCTCATAGATCCATTAACTCAACCGGTGAATTTCCTTATTTTAGCTTTAATCCTTGGCTTTATTCAGGTCTGGTTTGGTACCTTGCTTAAAGCAATTGATTGCTGGCGAAGAGAAAGAAATATGGCTCGATCCTTAGCCCAGATCGGATGGCTTATTCTTTTACCATCCATTGTTTTATATGGACTGAGAAAAATTGACCTTTTTGGCTATTTTAGTCTTTTTGGGGCTTCTCTGATTGTTACTTTTTCTAAAACCAAAGGAAATCCCCTTTTACGCTTTCTGGGAGGGCTTTACAGTCTCTATGATATTTCTAAATATCTTGGCGATGTTCTTTCCTATTCTCGCCTGCTTGCTCTCGGGCTATCGACAAGCGTTATCGCCATGGTGGTTAATACCTTAGTTGGAACAGCTGTAAAGATCCCTATTATTGGTTGGGTAGCCGCTCCATTCGTTTTTTTGGGAGGGCATCTTTTTAATTTGGCCATCAGTTTTCTCGGTGGATTTGTTCATTCTATGAGATTACAATTTGTTGAGTTTTTTACTAAATTTTATGAAGCCGGCGGTAAACCCCTGAAACCTTTTTCTTTGCAGGGGAAATATGTGGAGTTTCGATAGAGAAATGATGATCTTTGACCTATAAGGAGGAAAATAATGGAAATGGGTTTGGTCCTAGCCTTTTCAGGTGCAGCCGCTGCGGCCATTTTAGCTGGCATTGGCTCGGCTATCGGGGTGGGCCTAGCTGGGCAGGCCGCTTCTGGCGTTATGAGTGAGGATCCAGAAAAATTCGGCAGTTTATTGCTTCTTGTTGCCCTCCCTGGAACCCAGGGAATTTATGGCTTCTTGAGTGCCTTCCTGGTTATTCTCAAACTTGGAGTAACTGGAGGCCCCATTGCCGAAGTTAATCTTCATCAGGGATGGCAGATCTTTGTCGCTTGCTTGCCTATAGCTTTAGCTGGATTGATCAGCGGCATCCATCAGGGAAAGGTTTGTGCTTCCGGAGTTTATATGGTGGCCAAACAGCCTAAGGAAATGACTAAGCCCCTTATCCTCGGAGCCCTTGTTGAAACTTACGCTGTGCTGGGATTACTTATAACAATTCTCTTATTAAATGGAATTAAACTCTGATTAAAAGAAAGAGCATCCTCCAATGAGTCTTGATCATATTTTGACGAAAATCATTGAAGAAGCTGAGGAGGAAGCATCGCGGCTTCGTCAGGAGGCTCAGCAAAGAGCGGAACAGATGATTCTCTCAAATCGCCAGGAAGCGGAAAAAAGGGCGGCCACAATTATCAGCCAGGCTGAAAAGGAAGCGCAAACTGAAGCCCTAAGTATTATTTCCCAGGCTAAGTTGGAAAAACGTCTCGCCCTCCTTGAGGTCAAAAGAAAGTGGATTGATCAGGTTGTAAATAGAGCCCTTGAGGAGTCTGGTCTTCTTAGCTCTTCAATGAAAAAGACAATCGTTACCCGGCGCGGAGTTGAGCAAATAGAAATTGAAACCGAAAGACTGAGACAGGATTTACGCCTTCGCTTGGAAAAATTAATTTTGGATTTATTAGGAATATGAGCCGACGTCATCGATTGGATTATGCCTATGCCTTGGGATATATTAAGGCCCTCGAAAAATATCTTGTTCCTCTGAAACTATTCCTTGAAGCTCTGGAAGCTCATGATCTTGAAGGGAGTTTAAAAATAATTTATGAATCCGGGCTCTGGCCTGAAGAGATTATTGAAGCGAAGAAACCTGAAGATATAGATAATCTTTCAAGACGAGAAGTCGAGAAATTAAACTTGCTGATGGCCGAGCTTCTTGAACCTGAAATTTTTAATTTTTTCCAAGCCGAAAAAAATCTTTTTGAGTTAGGATTAAGAGCCAGGAAAACGGGTTATCCCTTTTTTATTGAATATTCCCGATATCGCCATGATTTGGCCAATATAAAAACTTTTTTGCGTTTAAAATATAGAGGCGAAGCGGCGGATAGACTGGAGAAAGCCCTCTTTTCTGATGGTTTTATTGAGCCTCAAATATTTAAAAAGGCCTACGACCAGCCATGGTCAGACCTGTATTCATTATTATTAAAAACGGATTATGGCCTTTTGTGGCAGAAATCGCTTTTAGCGCTTGCGGAGCAGAAGACCTTTATTGTTATGGAAAGGGAAATTGAAAATTTTTTGATCCGTTTTTGGCGCCGGGCCAAGGAGATAACCTTCGGTCCTGAACCTGTGCTGGCCTATGCCATGGCCAGACTTAGAGAAATTAACCTCATGCGCATAATTACTATTGGTCGAATGGTTAAAGTTCCTCAAGAATTAATCAAAGAAAGGCTCTCTGAAACCTATGTCTGAAGGCAAACGAGGGGAAATAGCCATAATTGGTGATTTCGATATTATTTTAATTTTTAAATTTTTAGGCATAGAAGTTTATCCGGTTAGAAACGAAAAAGAAGCCCGCCAGGCCATAAGTGAGGTTAAGGCCAAGAATTTTCAATTATGTTTTCTTCAGCAAGATTATTATTCGCTGCTTGTTGAAAAAGAAAAGAAAAAAGAGCCATGGCCTGTATTCATACCTTTCCGAGATTATCGCCAGGCAGAAGACCTTGTTGAAGCAGAATTAAAGAGAATGATGATTAAAGCCATCGGCTCTGACACCCTTTTAAGAAAAGGACGTTGAAGGAGGGAGAAAGTGAAAGAGGGCAAGATTATTCGAGTTTCTGGACCCTTAGTTATCGCCGCCAATTGCACTGGGGCGAAAATGTATGATATGGCTCGGGTTGGCTCACTCGGATTGATTGGAGAAATAATTGAATTAAAGGAAGATTTGGCCTATATCCAGGTTTATGAGGATACAACAGGTATTGGACCTGGTGAGCCTGTTCTTCTTACAGACCAGCCCTTAAGTGTCGAACTTGGTCCAGGCCTTCTTGGCACAATATATGATGGTATTCAGCGCCCCCTTGATCTTATTCTCGCTAAGGAGGGAAATTTCGTTACCCGAGGAATTGAAGTTCCAGCTCTTGATCGGAATAAAATCTGGGAGTTTGAGCCTCTTATTTCACCCGGAGAGGAAGTCGGTCCAGGTGATGTTCTCGGAGTGGTCAGAGAAACGCCCCTTATCCTCCATAAAATCATGGTTCCCTTTCCTTTTAAAGGTAAGGTGATAGAAATAAAAGGAGGGAAATTCAGGATTACCGAGCCTGTGGCTACTTTGCTCACCAAGGAGGGATTTCAGGAAATAAAATTGGCTCAAAACTGGCCCATAAGAAAGCAGAGACCGGTGGCTAATCGTCTAATGCCTGATGAGCTGTTAATAACAGGGCAGCGCGTTCTTGATACTTTATTTCCTTTGGCTAAAGGAGGGACAGCCTGTGTTCCTGGCCCCTTTGGCAGTGGCAAAACCGTGGTTCAGCATCAATTAGCCAAATGGTCAGATGCCCAAATTATTGTCTTTGTGGCCTGTGGAGAAAGGGGTAATGAAGTGGCTGATCTCCTTCTCTCCTTTCCTGAGCTAAAGGATCCTCTTAGTGGTCGTCCCTTGATGGAGAGGACGGTGATAATTGCCAATACCTCCAACATGCCGGTAGCTGCTCGGGAAGCCTCAATTTATACTGGCATGACCATTGCTGAATACTTTCGCGACATGGGCTATTCTGTTGCCCTCATGGCAGATTCCACCAGCCGCTGGGCCGAGGCCCTAAGGGAAATATCAGGACGAATGGAAGAGATGCCCGGTGAGGAAGGATATCCCGCTTATCTGGCCAGCCGAATTGCCGAATTCTATGAACGAGCGGGCAAGGTCATCTGCCTTGGTTCTGACAGAAGAGAAGGAGCTCTAAGTGTTATTGGTGCTGTGTCTCCGCCTGGTGGTGATTTATCCGATCCCGTCGTTCAGGCTACACTGAAAGTTGTCAAGGTTTTCTGGGCTCTAGATGATCGGCTGGCTAATATGCGGCATTTTCCGGCGATTAACTGGCTTCTTAGTTATTCTCTTTATGCTGAAAATTTAAAATCCTTTTATCAAAGTAAAGTGGCTGAAGATTTTCCTGATTTGCGGCAGGAAGCTTTACAGCTCCTTGAAGAGGAAGCTGAGCTTCTTGAAATTGCCCGTCTCGTGGGCATCGAATCGCTTTCCTCGAGGGAAAGACTTGTTCTCGACACAGCTCGTTCTATCCGGGAAGATTTTCTTCACCAGAATGCTTTTCATGTAGAAGATACTTATAGTTCCATGCGCAAACAGTATTTAATGCTTCGGAATATTCTCCATTTTCATCATCTCGGTTTAAAAGCCCTTGAGGCTGGCATTGACCTCGAAAAAATTCTCGGCCTTCCGGTTAAAGAAAGAATAACCACGATGAAGTATGAGCCCGAAGAGGCCATCCTTCTTGATATTTATCTCGCTATTGACAATGAATTTAAAAATCTGCAACAGCAACAGCAAAAAGAGGTGCTTCATGTATAAAGAATATTTAACTGTTGCCAATATTGTTGGCCCTTTACTGATCGTTGAAAAAATTGAGGATGTTAAGTATGCCGAACTTGTCGAAATAGAAGCGGGCGATGGTCAGCTGCGTCGGGGGCGCGTTCTTGATGTTTCCACGGAAAGGGCCGTTGTTCAGGTTTTTGAAGGCACAGCCGGTCTTGATGTGGAGAGAACACGGGTTCGCTTTCTTGGCCGTTCAGAAAGATTGGGCGTTTCTGAAGATATCATTGGACGAATTTTTGATGGCTCAGGCCGACCAAAGGATGGAGGGCCAGCCATAATTGCGGAAAAATGGCTGGATATCAATGGATCGCCTATTAACCCCTGTGCTCGGGATTATCCCTCTGAATTTATCCAAACTGGGTTTTCAGCCATAGATGGCATGAATCCTCTTGTTCGGGGCCAAAAACTGCCCATTTTTTCAGGTAGTGGTTTACCCCATGCACGAATTGCTGCCCAGATTGCTCGTCAGGCTAAAGTTTTAGGCAAGGAAGAGAAATTTGCTGTAGTTTTTGGGGCCATGGGTATTACTTTTGAAGAAGCCAATTTTTTTATCGAAGATTTTCGACGAACTGGAGCCTTGGAAAGAGCAGTCCTTTTCCTTAACCTAGCCAATGAGCCTCCCATTGAGAGGATTAGCACGCCGCGCCTCGCTCTGACCTGTGCCGAATATCTTGCCTTTGATTTAGATATGCATGTTCTTGTGATTCTTATGGATATGACTTTTTATGCTGAGGCTCTCCGGGAAATCTCAGCTGCCCGGAAAGAGATTCCAGGACGCCGTGGTTATCCTGGTTATCTTTATACGGATCTTGCCACCATGTATGAGAGAGCTGGCCGAATCAAAAATAAAAAAGGTTCAATTACTCTTATACCTATATTGACTATGCCTGAGGATGATAAAACCCATCCCATTGCCGACTTAACCGGTTATATAACTGAAGGTCAAATAATTTTGAGCCGGGAACTTCATCGTCGCGGAATTTATCCTCCCATTGATGTTCTGCCAAGTTTATCTCGGCTCAAAGATAAAGGTATAGGTAAGGGAAAAACTCGGGAAGATCATGCCGATGTTCTTAACCAGCTTTTTGCTTGTTACGCTCGAGGCAAGGAAGCCAGGGAACTGGCCCTCATTTTAGGTGAAGCAGCTTTAAGTGATCTTGATCGACTCTATTTGCAATTTGCTGATCTTTTTGAAAGCCAATTTGTTCGTCAGGGCGAATTTGAAGATCGCTCTGTAGAACAAACTTTAGATCTCGGTTGGCAATTGTTGAAGTTAATTCCCCGTCGGGAATTAAAGAGGATCAGACCGGAATTTCTGGATAAATATTATCGGACATAAAGATGCGTTTGAGAGCTAACCCTAACCGGATGGAATTATTAAGATTAAAAAAACGCCTCGTTCTAGCCGAAAGAGGTCACAAGTTACTCAAGGATAAACTTGACGAATTAATGCGTTCCTTTCTTGAGGCCATCAAAGAATTGATTTTAATAAAAGCTGAAGTGGAGAAAAAATGGGAAAAAATCCTTAAGATCTCAGCGTTGCTTCGAGCCCGCCATCTTCCTGAAGAAATTGATAAATGGATAAAGCCTGGGAAGCTTCTTATTACTGGGTATGAAGAAAGATTGTTAAATTTGAAAGTACCTGCTTTCAGCCTTGAATCAGTCACTCCGTCTTTTGATGAAATAGCCCTAACTGAAGCCGAGATTGAGGTGGCTAGAAAAGATTGTCTTGATTTATTCCCCTTGCTCCTAAAAATGGCCTCCCTTTGGCAGCGTTGCGATCTTCTGGCGGACGAAATTGAAATTACCCGGCGGCGTGTCAACGCCTTGGAGCATATTCTCATTCCAAGTTTAAAAGAGACTATTCGTTACATAGAAGCAAGATTAGAGGAAATAGAACGGTCTTACAAAACTCAGCTAATGCGAATCAAAGACATAATAGAACGCCACTAATAGCGTCTTTCCCTCTTTACCCCCCCTAAAAAATGTATTTTTTTAAAAAAATCTATTGACATTTGAGAGAATTGATTTATATTAAACGATAGAGAGAAGATGAATTACAAAATTTTAAATTTGATTATAAATTACAAAATTAAAAAAGAAAATTTTCGTATTTTGTAATCTTGATTAACCCAAACAAAAAATGAAAATTGCTTTTGTTTACAGCTCCAAAGAAGGAATGGCGGCGTGGTGGCGGAGATTACATCGTGATGAGAATTTAAGTGAAGAGCAAGAGCCGCCGCCGGACTGGCTAGCTGAATGTGACTCAGAAGAGACAATTGAAGCAATAAAGAATGCTCTCGCTGAAAGATGGGATGTAATTCCCATTGAATCCGATGATGAAGCCTTCGAAAGACTTAAAGAATGCAGAGCTGATCTCGTTTTCAATATCGCTGAAGGAATAATTGGTCCCAATCGCGAAGCTTATATTCCCACGATCTGTGAAATGCTTAATTTACCTTATACTGGTTCAGATCCCCTGACTTTAAGTCTTTGTCTTGATAAATCGCGAGCTAAAGAAGTTCTTTCTTTCTATAGGATTCCAAATCCAAAATTCTGGATATTAAACGGGGCCACAGATGGCTACCAAGAAGTGGAATTTCCGGCAATTGTCAAGCCTCTTTATGAAGGCTCAAGTAAGGGCATTCACAACAATTCAGTGGTAAAGAATTTCGCTGAACTTCAAAGTAAGGTGGAAGAAATTATTCACTGGTATCAACAGCCAGCTCTGGTTGAAAAATTTCTGAGCGGGCGCGAGTTTACCGTTGGTGTTTTAGGTAATCTCCCTGATTTAGAAATTTTACCTATTATTGAAATAGATTACAGCTATTTGCCGGCCGGGGCGAATCCCATTTATTCTTATGAGGCCAAATGGATCTGGGACACACCTGAAAATCCCTTACCTCTTTTCCGTTGTCCGGCTGAGATCTCTCCTCGATTAAAAGCAAGGATAGAAGATGTGGTGGTTCGAGCCTGGCGCGCTCTGCGAATTAGAGATTGGTGTCGCCTGGATTTGCGGCTTGATGAATCTGGTCGGCCCAATGTGCTTGAAGTCAATCCCTTACCCGGAATTTTGCCCCGACCTGAAGATAACTCCTGTTTACCTAAGGCAGCGCGAGCAGCTGGCTATACCTATGCAGGTTTAATTCAGCGAGTGGTTGAAATCGCCTGTCGGCGCTATGGATTAAAAGCATGAGAAAAGATATTCGTATTGGCATTGCCTACAATACCTATTTTCCTGAATTTGACATTGATTATCATCCTTCTGAAGAGTTTGTTGAGGAAATGGCCCAGGAAGTTTATGATGTTCTAAGTTCGATCGGATATTCTGTCACAATGCTTCCCCTTGAAAGGAGTCTCTTCGATTTTTTGGAGCGAATCAGAGAGGAAAAAGTCGATGTCCTTATTAACCTTTGTGAAGCCTATCTAGACCAATCAAAATTCGAATCCAATATCGCCGCTTTGTATGAAATTCTCGATCTTCCCTTTACAGGAAATGATTCCAGGGCACTAGCCTTTTGTCAGGATAAATTTAGAGCTAAAGCTATCCTGAAGGCTTTCAATTTGCCAACTCCTCGGGGAGAGCTGATATCTTTACCCGCTAAAAAACCAAACCTTCGCTTTCCTTTAATTGTCAAGCCCAGTTGTGAGGACGCCAGTATTGGTATAAAGGCTGATTCAGTTGTTTATGACGAAGATTCTCTGATGATTAAAATCAATGAAATTCTGAATAAATTTAAGCAACCAGCCCTGGTTGAAGAATATATTGAAGGCCGAGAATTTAATGTGGCTCTGCTTGAAAGAGAGGGTCAAGGAGTCCAGGCTCTTCCTGTCTCAGAAATCGATTTCAGTTCTTTGCCTGAAAACATTCCGAGAATTTGCTGTTATGAGGCTAAATGGTATGAAGACCATGAGCTTTATCAGGCCACCATACCTGTTTGTCCAGCCCGAATCGATGAACGATTGAGACGAAAAATTCAGGGTTTAGCGGTTGCTGCTTTTTATGCTCTCGGCTGCCGCGATTATGCTCGAGTTGATATGCGCCTTTCATCGCAAGGTGAACTTTATATTCTTGAAATCAACCCCAATCCTGACATCAGCCTTAATGCTGGCTATGCCAGGGCGCTCAAAGCTGCTGGCTTAGCCTATCATGAATTCTGGGAAATTATGATCAATAATGCTTTGGAAAGAAAGAAAAGAATCGAGGGGAAAAAAGAAATTCACTGGCCCTTTATCTCGCTTGATTCAACTTCAGAGAAAGTTTTAATTAGTTTGATCGAGAAAGCAACTCAATCGCAGCGAAAGGGAGAGCGATGGTAAGACCCTTAAGGGGGGATGATCGCGAAGCCGTAAAAAAAATTCTTGAAGAAAATGATCTGTTTACTCCAGCTGAAATTGCTTGTGCTTTGGAACAGGTGGATATTTATATTAACCAACCTGAGCAACAGGATTATCGGCTGATGGTTGTGGAAAACGAAGAAGGTCAAGTTGCTGGTTTTATCTCCTACGGACCAACACCTCTCACCGAAGGAACTTATGATCTTTACTGGATTGCTGTTAGTCCCCGTGATCAGAGAAAGGGATTTGGACGGACCTTGATTCGTTGGTTGGAAGACAAAGTACGCCAAGCAGGAGGTCGAATTATCTTAATTGAAACTTCCTCGCAACCTAAATATGAAGCCACAAGAAATTTTTATAAAAAGATGGGCTATAGTGAAGTCGCCCGAGTTGTTGATTTTTATCGACCGGGCGATGATCGCCTTATCTATGCCAAATATTTTGATCGGGAGAAAAAAGGACAATGAGTGAAGATTGGCAGCAACAATTGCGGGGAAGCCTTAGGCAACCCGAGCAGATAGCTCTTCGTTTTGGGCTCAATGTCGAGATGGTAAGACGAATTGCTCGGATTTTTCGGGTTCAAATTACGCCTTATTATGCTGGTTTGATTAAAGCCAAGGGCGACCCCATTTATCGCCAGGTTGTCCCTGACGTGGCCGAATTAAGTGATGGCGGTGTCCTTGATCCATTGGCCGAGGATGAAGATTCGCCCGTTCCCAGCATTGTTCATCGTTATCCTGATCGGGTTCTTTTTCTCGTTTCCCATTGTTGTGCTTCCTATTGCCGATTTTGTACGCGGAAAAGAAAAGTGGGCGATGCTAGTAAAATTAATCCCCGAGCTATTGAAGAAGGAATCAATTATATTCGTAATCATCCCGAAGTAAGAGATGTTATTATTTCCGGCGGCGATCCTTTAATGCTCGGGGATCGCAAGCTGGAATTCATTCTTCATTCTTTGCGCGAGATTCCCCATGTGGAAATTTTGAGGATCGGAACCAGGATGCCCTGTTTTCTTCCCCAGCGAATTACCAGACGATTAGTTAACATGCTGAAACGTTATCATCCCCTTTATATCAATGTTCATTTTAATCATCCCGATGAAATTACACCTGAAGCAGCGCGGGCGCTTAATCTTCTTGCTGACGCCGGTATTCCTCTGGGCAATCAAACTGTCCTCCTTCGGGGGGTAAATGATGATCCCTATGTGATGCGTCACCTAATGCAAAAACTTCTTACTGTTAGAGTCAGACCTTATTACATTTATCAAGCTGATTATGTTAAAGGCACAGAACATTTCCGGACAACAGTGGAAAAGGGTCTTGAAATTATGGAGTCTTTAAGGGGCTGGACTTCTGGTTTGGCTGTTCCCTATTTTGTCATCGATGCTCCCGGGGGAGGAGGCAAAATTCCAGTGCTGCCTAAATATGTGCAGGAAATAACGGCGGAAAAAGTAGTTCTCCGCAATTACCAAGGTGAAATCTTTGTCTATCCTCAGGCTTCGGAGAAGAAGGAAAAAAGCCGAGTTGAACTTACCTGTCCTGATATTGGCGCCAATCTTCCTTTCCCCTAAAAAGCTTTTCTTTATTTTTATTTTGATCTGAAAAAAGTTTTAATTTTTTAAAGATTTTTTATCTCTTTTTAAAAAATTAATTTTTATTCAATTCTCCTGATAAATTAATCTTTTCAGTTAAATTAATTTTCAGTCAAAAGATATTGAGGAAAAGTTTTGCTGAAAATTAAAGGAAAAATCTTCTTCTTTGAATTGATAAGCAAATATTACCAATTATAAAAAGTGAAAAATTTAATGAAATCCTTGACATAATCTATGGTAACTGCTAATCAAGTTTATGAAAAGAGGAGGCCGATTAAGGAAATGGAGAGGAATAGCCGAGAGGAAGGTGATCCTTTCTTCCCTGGCTTAAAAGAAGATATTTTTGGCTGGTGGGACAGGCAACTAGCTGGCCAGGTGAAATTAACAGAGAAATGAACTTTTGATTTCACCTCCAGCTGGGCTTGTCTGACCAGCTGGAGGTGAAAATGATTAATACTCTTCTAGTTCCTGAGCTTCGCGAATTAATCAAAGAAAAGAAATATGAAGATATTGCAAACTTCTGTGCCACTGTTCATCCTGGCTTAGTCGCCGAATTTATCTCTGCTCTCACCCCTGAAGAAATTGGCGAAATCCTAATTCATTTGCCGGCTGCAATTAGGGGGGAAATTTTTAGCCATCTCGCCGAAGATCTCCAGATTGATGTTATCGATACCCTTAGTCGGGAAGACTTAGGTCGACTCCTTTCAGACATGCCTCCTGATGATCGGGTTGACCTCATCAAAAGTCTGCCTGAAAGGAAGCGAGAAGCCATTATTCCGGCCATGGCTCAGGCTGAAAGAGAGGATCTGCGGCGCCTGATTGCTTATCCCGAAGGAACAGCTGGCTCAGTGATGACTTCGGATTATGCCACTTTGACTCCTGAGCTGACGGTAAATGAAGCCATTGCCAAACTCCGGCAAGAAGCTCCTGACAAGGAAACTATTTATTATACTTATGTTATTGATAATCAACAGAAATTAATTGGTTTTGTCTCCCTTAAAGATTTAATTCTGGCTCCACCGGAAGCGAAAGTTGGCGATATTATGCATCGTGATGTCATTGCTGTTAGAGCCTCTGATGACCAGGAGGATGTGGCCAGGAAAATTCAGAAGTATGACCTGATCGCTGTTCCGGTAGTTGATAATCAGGATCGCCTGGTCGGTATCATTACCCATGATGATGCCATCGATATCATAACTCAGGAGCAACAAGAGGATGTGGAAAAATTAATGGCGATTACGGGAAGTCATGAGGTTGGCGTTTATATGCGCCTTTCAGCCTGGGACCATTTTAAAAGTCGTATTCCCTGGATTTTAGCCTTAGCTCTCCTCGGTTTTGTTTCGGGCTATATAGTCCAAAGCTTTGAAAGCTTATTACTTCAGGTAGTTATTTTAGCTTCTTTTATGCCCATGTTGGCTGATACCGGAGGCAATGCTGGTAGCCAGTCGGCAACTTTGGTTATAAGAGCCCTAGCCCTTAGAGAGATTTCAACGAGGGATGCCCTAAAAGTAATCATAAAGGAATTTAAGGTGGCCTTTTTAATGGGCATAGTTCTGGGTATAATTGCTTATCTTAGGGTTCAATTATTTTTTGACCCATCGTCTGATGCCTCGGTACCAGCACTTAAGGTCGGGATTGCTGTGGCTGTCGCTTTAGCTATTCAAGTCATAAGTTCAACTCTTATAGGCGCCTTTTTACCCTTGATCGCTGCCTCTTTTAAATTAGACCCGGCGGTAGTCGCTTCGCCTGCCCTGACGACAATTGTGGATATTACCGGCTTACTTATCTTTTTCTTCACAGCTAAATTAATCATAGGCATATAGTTCAGCCGCTATGGGTCCTTAAACTATTAAAATTTCGGTTTGATTCCCTTTTGGGTGGGTTAAAAAAGTTATTTTCGCAAAATGAAAAGAAATCAAAATTCAAAACATACAAAAAAATTGAAAAGGACGATTCCTTTAAAAGGAAAAGCCGGCTCCGGCAAGGTAGCGAAAACCACTGAGATCAACCTGCCGGTCAAGAGGCTTAACTTTTAGGGGCACATACTTGATTTCAGCCGCCAGGAAGATATTTTTCAAAGGAAAAATTTTTAACCCGACGGCCGCCAGAGGGGCTCCTTTCTTTTCATCAACCTTGAAATCCGAAAGATATTCGCTTTCAATAGTCTGTTTATAGGCGTAATAACCATAACCAACCCTTAAATAGGGAGAAAGAACCTTTAATTTGAACTCATAACCAGTGAAAATTTCATATCCTGTAATTTTTAAATTAGTCTTTTCTTTAAATAGACCGATCAGGCCATTCTTTGAATAGCCTCCTTCATAACCAGCGCCGATAATTAATCCTTTAAAAACAAAGGCCAGATAGGGAAAATAGATTGAGCCTTGACCATAAACATTTTTTATTTCCACTTCAACTATCTGTCTTTGACCATAAAAAGCTCCAGCCTGAAAACTAATCGCCATGGCCTGCTGCCAGGAGAAAATCAAGAACAAAAAAATAGCTAAATAAACGTTTTTTAGCCAAAGCAGGTAATGGACATGTTTTCTATTCATACTTATCATCCTTATGTCGATGCTCCTGTCTTTATCTACTCGATCGTTGTCCCTCTCTAAATTAATTGCCATATTCCTTTTAACCTTTTCCTTTTTAATCATTTTCCTGGCTTGATCATCCTTCATCTTTTTTGATTCTGTTTGTTGCTTTCTGTTCTTTTCTTTATTTTCATTCTTCATTAAAGCCCCCTCAATTAGAAATAATGGCTGGCTCGCTTTCCCGACCATATTCATCAACTGAAGTTAGCCAATAGGTATAGAGGTCATCTCTTTTTAATCCACGATCAAAGTAACTAAAAACACTGTTTTCCAATTCGGCGATCAATTTAAAATTTTTATCAGGCTCATTTTTAGTTTTGCGATAAAGGCGATATTTAAGGACTCTTGTTTTATTATCGGGATTGGCCTGCCAGGTTAACTTATTAACATATTCAATAAAGAAAATCAGGTTATTTTCCAGTCTTTGGAGGCTAAAATTAGCTGGTGGATAAAGGGGTGGATAGCCGGCTAAGGCCTTCAGACAGACACTGGTATTGGCATAAGCGCCACTCCATGATGTATGGAGATCAGACCAGCTATTTCCATCGGGGCTGATAAAACCTTCACCAGGTTCAGCCTTAGCCTGAGAAGAATAGCCGGGGATGCGCCTTTCAATAGGGATAGGGTAATTATACCCTGGCGTCGTCATTTTAACGACGACGGAAAATCTTTGGCCTGGAATAAGGGGAATAGCTACATCAAGAGGAACAGTAAAATACCCAGGATAATTTATTTGGCCCGTCTTACTGGTAATTAGGCTGCCACTTACCGGCTGATTGGGATTAACATTAAGATAGATTCTGATTTCATAATAGTTGTTAATTGAGGGGGTATAAAAGCTAACGGCGGTGAGAGGAACAGAAGAAATAGCAGTGAATATATTGGCGTACCAGGCATAATCTCTTCCCAAATAACCGAGTGAATTTGTCCGACCAAGAGGATCATATTGATAGATAATTTCATAGTTGGTTTTGGTTTCGGCTTTGATGACAGCATTGAAGCCGCGTCGACCGAAAAAATGATCATAGTAGGAAACATAAAAATAGCCACCGTCACCCCAGTTATTTCCCCAGCTATTCTTGACGATAAAGGCGCCGTGATCAGGTGGCTGCTGGAGAAAACGAGAGCGGTCAAAATTATCATCCCAACCGACAATAGCCACTGCATGACCGCCCTCTTCTCGGTCAGGATTATAGTAACTCCATTGACCTGGATGATAGCAGCTGCTGGAGAAATACATAGTCGTATAAACAGCCCCATAAGTCATGACAGCCTGTTTAATGAGGTCGTTATCAAGACTGTTTAGGCGAGGCGGAAGGTAAATAATCTCCTGAACATGTTTTCGGACAGGAAAGTCAGCCGCTGCCTTATAAATATAAGGATTGTCCTCTTCCTTAACCGGGCCGCTCCAGCGAGCTAAATAAGCTGTGGACATAGAAATGTTGCCTCCAGAACAGGGCCCATAATCAAAGCCGTGGTTATCAATAAGATGTTGCTCCGAAAAATCCCAGACTTCAGCCGGCAAAAGGTAGGATTCAAGGGAGGCGTAAGTGGCAAAGGCCCAGCAGGAACCACAATTACCCTGATTTTTGACTGGAGTTAGCTTTGGCTGTTTTCTTAAATCAAAAGAAGCGGGCAAACCACTTATTCTCAAGGGCGGCCTGTCCAGAAGATGGGAAAAATCAATGGGATCAGGTATAAGGCCCAGGGAATAACCTTCAGCTGAAAAGCGGGCAAAGGGTTCATCGGCTGGTCTTTGTTGATATCTAAGAAAATCTTTATTCAGGGGGGCGAGCTGCGGTTTAGGATTTTCGCCTGGGGAAATTAAATTCTTTTTCTCTGAAGAATAGAGGGAGAGAAAAATATAAGAAGAGAAAATCAGAATAAAAATGGGCAAAATAAAGAAAATCGGCGTAAACTTTTTAATCAAATTTTTCTTTTTCATGATTTACCACCTTAATGATTTTTTCCCTCCTTACTTATCCATATTGGTGGCGGTCATCGAGGATGTCACCCCTCTGCCATTCCTCAACCCATTTCTTAACTGAAAAAATTTTCTTGCCTCCCTCGGCAGTTGAGCAGATAACCCGTTTTAATCCAGCATTGATAATCATTTTTTTGCAAATGAAACAAGGAAAGGCATTGATAGGCTGGCCGGTTTGATAATCTGAGCCATAAATAAACATATCACCGCCGAGAAGGCTTACGCCTGCTCTCGCCGCATTGATGATGGCATTCTGCTCGGCATGGACGCTTCGACAGAGCTCGTAACGTTCGCCATGGGGAATACCGAGCTTATCGCGTAAACAGAATCCATGCTCGAAGCTGTCCTTGGTTTTTCGAGGAGCCCCCACGTAGCCCGTGGAAATTATTTGATCATCCCGGACAATTATGGCACCAATGGAGCGCCGCCAGCAGGTACTGCGCCGTGAAACTTCCCGGGCAATTCCTAAATAATAATCAATTTTAGAGACCCGTTTTGGTTTCATTCTATTTTCTCCAGTTGAGCATAGAGTTCCTCGAGGGAACCATCGTTCCAGATTTTAATATCAGCCATGGCTAAGCATTTTTGAAGCTGCTGGGCTTCGCTTGCCTCTGACATTTCCTCTCGTTCCTTGGCTATAAATTCTTCTAAGCTTTCAGCTGACTCATCGCGACCTCGGCTTTTAACCCGGGCAAAACGAATCTCCACAGGCGCATCAACTGCAATCAGAAGGAAATGGCCCTGTTGCCGGAGATAATTAATTTCGGCTGGATTACGAATACTATCAATAATCACTGGGCCATCGATTTCTCTGACCCTGGCCATCACCATCTTGGCTAAAATATCAGGGCCAGAATGAAGGCGAAGCTCATTGCCCAGGCGAATGAGATTGTCACGGGTTATCTCTTTTCCTCGTCTTTGCAGTTCTTCCCTGAGTAAATCGGAAAGAGAAAAGTAGCGATAACCTTTTTTTATAAAATATTTGGCAACTTCACCTTTACCAGCTCCATTTGTTCCAGTTAAACCGACGATGCGTTTTGATTCCAAAGCTACTCTCCATTACTCGAGGCTTCTAAACGAGCCTCCCTCTCTTGCCTTCTTATTTTAGCTTTTTCGACGACGATAACCACAACAATACTCAAGCCATAAAGAAGAAGCATGGGAATAGCCAGAATGCTCTGGGTTATCATATCAGGAGTGGGGGTGATGACCGCAGCAATAATGAAAATAACCAGAACTGCATATTTAAAATTACGGAGCATCCAGTGGGAAGAGATAACCCCAATTCGAGCGAGAAAAAAAACAAGAACGGGCATTTCAAAAACAAGGCCGATTCCCAGAAGAAGTTTTAAAGATAAATTGAAATAGGAATTGACCGTGATAACAGATTGGAAATCTGAACCGAGATTGAGAAAGAAGCGACAGGCCCAGGGAAAAATCACGAGATAACCGAACGTGGCTCCAAGAAGAAAAAAGAAAGAGGTAAAAATAACGAAAGGTATAACCATCCTCTTTTCCCGCTGATAAAGACCGGGAGCAACAAAATACCAGATTTGGAGAAAAATAAAGGGAGAGGAAATAAAAATGGCAGTCAAAAAGGAAACCTTAAGGTAAAGAAGAAAGGGCTCGGTTAAACCCGTATAGGCGAGTTTGCTTCCTTCGGGAAGATATCGTGTTACAGGACGGGCCAGAATTCTAAAAACATCTCGGCTAAAAAACCATGAGGGAATTAAGGTTATGACTATAGCCAAGAAAGAATTAAAAAGCCTTTTTCTTAGGTCCTCGAGATGCTCAAGGAAGGTCATCTCGTCGGGGGATTTTTTAACCTTCCCCATTTCTGTTTATGTCCTTGTCATCTCTCGTTATATCTCTTTGGAGTTCTTCTTGCAGGTTGCGTAGGTCTTCAGCTTTAATTTCTTCCTCGATTTTTTCTCTGAGCTCATCGGAAGCCCGCCGGAATTCCTTAATAGCCCGACCAATATTGCGACCTACTTCAGGTAGCTTTTTTGGACCGAAAATTAGAAGGGCAATAATCAGGATAATCAATAACTCGGGAAAACCGATATTGCCAAACATGAGGACCTCAGCCCCGCTAAGGGCTATCATCATAATAATGCCTACAGCTTCATTAAGTCAATCCCCCATTAGGTACCGCCTCCCATTAGGTACCGCCTTACCTATTTCACTTTTTTCCCTATTTTCCTTCGAATAGATACCATTTTTCCCCTTTTACGATTACCTACAAATAGATACCGTCTTCCCTATTTCACTTTTTCTTTTTTATTTCCTTATCTTTCTTTTTTTCTTCTTTTCCTTTTCTTTCTTTTCTTTTCTTTTCTTTTCTTTTCTTTTTCTCTTCTTTCCTTTCCTCTCCTTTTGTTTCGTTTTCTTTTCCTATTTCTCCACCACCACCTTTTCCAATAAAGCTCGGGTTAAGATGTTTCACCTGATTCGCTCCGTGTTCTTTTTGACTCTCCATTAATGGCATCGCATATTAATCAAAGGGCAGGAGCTGATTTAGAAATAAGGGCCTTTCTATGCTATCTTTTCAATTTTTCATCAATGGGCTTTTTATACAATTTTTGTTTTTTGTTAAATTTTATTTTTATTAAATTTTTTTTTTATCTTTTTAAGTTATTCGATTTAATATTTCTGGGCCTTTTTGATATTCATAATCAATCCTTTCATTAATTTATTTAGACTAGCTTTTGAAATTAGCCATGCTTTACAGTCATGTTTGAGTTTGTTAAGATGTAAATTTAAGGAAAGATTATGCGACGGGAATTGGTGGCTTTCCTTATAATTGTCAGTCTTCTTTTTTTAAATAGCCAAGATCGCCTTGAGGAAAACTGGAGTACATCCTTAGCTAAAATCGAAAGTGTAGCCACCCTAATTCAGCAGCGTTATTATAAACAAGTGGAAACTGAAAGTCTTCTTTATGCTTCAATCAGGGGCGTGCTCAACACTCTTGACCCCCATTCTTATTTCCTTGACCCTGATAGTTTTGCCCGCATGCGAGAGGAATATACGGGAAAATATTATGGCCTTGGCATTCAAATTCAGAAACAGGAAGATCGCCTAGTTGTTATCTCGCCGATCGAAGGTGGCCCTGCTTACCGCCTAGGAATACTTCCCGGCGATGTTATTTCCCATATTGACGGGGAAAGCACCAAGCCCATGTCGAGTTTTGAGGCGATGCAGAAATTGCGAGGCCCTAAGGGAACAAAGGTCACCATAACTATTGTTCGCGAAGGCCTGGAAAAGCCCTTTGATTTGACGATTGTCAGAGAAGAGATTTCCTTAAAGAGTGTTCCTTACGCTTTTATGCTGAAACCAAAGGTAGGCTATATATTTATTCGTAATTTTGCCGAAACCACCATTGATGAGTTTGAAGAAAAGATGACAGGGCTCATAAAGGAGGGCATGACTTCTTTGATTTTAGATTTAAGGGGAAATAGCGGTGGGACTTTTTTCCAAGCGGTTGAACTGGCCGATGAATTTCTGCCCAGTGGGTCTCTAATTGTAACTATCAAGGGAAGAAATAGGCGCTATGACCGAGAATTCAAAGCTCAGCGGGATCGTCAGTACGAAAAGATTCCGTTGGTTATTTTGATAAATCAGGGAAGCGCGAGCGCCTCTGAGATTGTTGCCGGAGCCATTATGGATAATGATCGAGGTTTAATTATTGGCGAGGATTCCTGGGGAAAAGGCTTGGTGCAAACCGTTTTTCCGCTTGGACCGAATATTGCCGTGGCTTTAACCACGGCTAAATACTATACTCCAAGTGGTCGTTCTATCCAGAGAGATTATTCCCATATTGAAGATTACATGTTGAATAAAGAAATCCCCGTAGAGCAGCGGGAAGTTCGATATACAAGTAAAGGTCGCCGAGTTCTCGGTCAGGGCGGAATTACTCCTGATTACAAAATTGCTTCTACCATCAAGCCCTTAACCGCTGAACTTCTCTTCCGCGGTCAAATCTTCAGCTACGCTCGTAAATTTACGGGTCGCCAAACGCCCCTAAGCCAAAAATATATTTTTCCTGCAGATAATAAAGGCCAAGCTGAACAAGGCAAAATAGTCCTCGATAAAAATTTTTCTCCATCCGAAGAAATGATGTCTGAGTTTCAACAATTTTTACAGAGCAATAAAATTGAATTTAAGCCTGAGGCCTTTGCTGAAGCCAGTGAGGAAATAGCCAGGGAATTACAGCGAGAAATTTTTTCTCTTTTGTGGGGAATGGACGAGGGAATAAAAATTTATCGGTTATCAGACCCGGTCATTCTCAAGGCTATTGAATTATTGCCTGAAGCCGCAAAGATGATCGAAGATTGAAAGGTCCAAGTAAAGATGCGCCTTGGTGTAGCCTCTGATCATGCTGGCTATGATCTTAAAAAGGCTATAATTGATTACCTGCGCAGCTTGGGGGTGGAGGTTATTGATTTTGGCTGTGGCCCTGATGAAACTGTCGATTACGTTGATTATGGTTCAAAAGCTATAGAAAGTCTGCTGAGAGGGGAGTGTGTTCGGGCCATTCTTTTCTGTGGAACAGGACTGGGAATGGCCATTTTGGCCAATAAATATCCCGGCATAAGGGCTACCCCTTGCTGGGATGAATTTACTGCCCGCGTTAGTCGCAGTCATAACAATTCTAATTGTCTAACCTTAGGCGGGCGCGTTCTTGATGTGGATAAAGCCAAGCAGATTGTGGCTATCTGGTTGGAGACCGAATTCGAAGGTGGCCGCCATGAGCGGCGGTTAAATAAAATTTCGGTCATTGAAAAGAACAATTTCAAAAAAATAATTTCTCCTAGCAATTTGATCAAGGAGAGAAGTAATGCCTTCCTTCGAAGAAAAAGTTAATTCCCTGGCCGAAAGAGTTATAAAGAATAATCTCTGGCGCCAGAGTGAAGTCTTTAATCTTATTCCCTCCGAGACAACGCCCAGCCTATTGGTCAAACTCTGCGAGATTTCTGATCCTTCGGGCCGATATGCTGAACACCGAACAATGAAGGGGGAAGAAATTTATTTTTATCAGGGAACAGATTTTATCCGTGATGTGGAACTTGAAGCTCAAAAAGAGTTGCAAGAATTCTTTAATTGCACCGATGTGGAGCTCAGACCTATCAGTGGGCAGATGGCCAATGAAGTTGTTTTTAAAGGTATGGTTAAATTTGTCAATCGGGGAAAGGCACCCGGAACTCCCTCCCGCCGTCTACGCTTGGTTCTCAACAACGATCTTAACAAAGGAGGTCATCTAAGTTCCCAGCCTATGGGGGCTCTTTTTAATCTGGTCGAAGAAGATCCCAAAACAGGCAAAGAAAGGGTAATTAATTTTCCTGTACTTAAAGAAAATCCCTATCGCGCCGATCTGCAGGCTTTAGCTGAGCTCCTGGAAAATAATAGGCCAGAGCTGGTTATTTTTGGCAAAAGTATGTTTATTTATCCTGAGCCCGTTAAATTTGTCGCCGATTTGGTTAAAGATTGGCCAGATAGGCCTATTCTTATGTTTGATATGGCCCATGTCCTTGGCCTTTACGGAGCTTTTCAGATGCCCTTTGAAGAAGGGGCAGATATTGTTACTGGTAGTACTCATAAGACCTTTTTTGGCCCCCAGAGAGGAGTTATTGCTGCCAGGATTGGAAATAATGATTCTTTACGCCAGCTATGGGTGGATATAAAGAGTCGGGCTTTTCCTGGTTCAACCTCGAACCACCATCTTGGAACCTTGCTTGGCCTTTTGATGGCGACCTATGAAATGAATGCCTTTAAGGAAGAATATCAAGCCAAGGTCAGAGCCAACGCCAAAGCCTTTGCCCGATCTCTCAAAAGCTATGGTTTGCAGGTTGAAGGTGATGAGCGGGATGGTTTCACCGAAACCCATCAGGTTCTTCTGCGAGTTTCAGCCTATGGTTCAGGTCAGGAAATTGCTCGCCGCCTGGAAAATAACAATATTATTGCTAATTATCAAGCCTTGCCCGATGACGAAAGCTTTCTTACCTCATCGGGCATCCGCTTGGGGGTTCAGGAGATGACTAGATTCGGTATGGAGGAAAAAGATTTTGATACTTTAGCTGGCTACATGGCCGAGATCATTAAGTACAATCGGCCGGTTAAAGAAGAAGTTACCCGTTTTCGAAAGAATTTTCTCCAAATGAAATACTGCCTTCCTGAGGATAAAGCCATTCCCTTGGCAGCTCGGATTTTCGCCAGCATCTTTCCCCGACCCAATTTTATTCATGATTTCATGGAGAGTCTTTCCCGTCTCCTTTGAATAGTTGCGTTGACGCCCAGACCTTTTTTTGTCAGAATGAAATTAAATAACTAAAACTTTTTTAATTTAAGGAAAAGAAATGAAGATTCTTATTGTAGGTTCTGGCGGCCGAGAACATGCTCTTGCCTGGAAAGTCAGGCAAAGCCCTTTGGTAAAAGAGGTTTATTGTGCGCCTGGTAATGGAGGAACTGCCATCATTGCTGAAAACGTGCCCATTAAAGAAACTGACATTCCAGCCCTGGCTGATTTTGCCGCCAGCAAAAAAATTGATTTAACTATTGTAGGTCCGGAGCAACCCCTTGTCGCCGGGATAGTTGATTACTTTGAAAATAAAGGGCTTAGAATTTTCGGCCCGTCTCGCAAGGCCGCTGAAATTGAAGGTAGTAAAATTTTCGCGAAGCAATTCATGGTCCGGCATCGAATTCCCACAGCTCGCTTCCAGATTGCCGATTCGCCTGAATTAGCCATGAAAATTATTCGTTCGGGCGAATTTCTTTTCCCTATGGTTATTAAAGCTGATGGTCTGGCCGGGGGAAAGGGAGCTATTATATGTAATAACCTCAAAAAGGCTGAGGAAACAATCCACAATTTAATGATAAAAAAGCAATTTGGTGAAGCTGGTGAGAGAATTATCATTGAAGAGTATCTACGAGGTCATGAGGTTTCCTTTATCGTTATTAGCGACGGGACAAGGGCTTTACCATTAGTGACAACCAAGGACCACAAGCCCGTTTTTGATGGCGACCGTGGTCCCAATACTGGAGGAATGGGAGCGATTTCGCCTTCCCCCCATATTAGCAGAGAACTTTTTCTCGAAATTATGGATATTATAATCATACCAACAATTACTCGGCTTCTTGAAGAAAGAAGAAAATTCTGCGGCGTTCTTTATGCTGGCCTCATGCTAACTGCAGAGGGCCCAAAGGTCTTAGAATTTAATTGCCGTTTCGGTGATCCCGAAACCCAACCTCAGATGCTCCGTCTTCAATCAGATTTAGTGGAGATAATTCTTGATGCCCTTGAAGGTCATGTCCTTTCGCGGGAAGTCCACTGGTCAGAAAGACCCGCCGCCTGTGTTGTTGTTACTTCAGGTGGTTATCCCATTAAATATGAGACTGGGAAAAAAATTACCGGATTAAACAGGGCCGAATCAATTCCAGGCATAACCATTTTCCATGCCGGGACAAAAATTGAAGATGGAAATTTCGTTACCTCTGGAGGCCGGGTTCTTGGGGTTTGTGCTTCCGAACCTACTCTTGAAAAAACTATGGAAAAAATCTATGGTGCCATTTCTGTTATCAATTTTGAAGGAATGCATTTCAGACGGGATATTGGTTGTGAAAGATAGTCGGCATGAGTACATTTTATATCCAAAGCTTTGGCTGCCGGGTTAATCAGGCCGAAGCTTTTGATTGGGCCGAAGCCCTTCAGGCCCAGGGTCTCCGGCTAGAAAAAGATTATCTTCAAAGTGATCTAATTATTGTTAATTCCTGTGCTTTAACCGCCGAAGCCGAAAGAGATGTCCGCAAATTTCTCCGGAGGGTAAGACGCCTTAATCCTCAGGCCAGGGTAGTGGTGACAGGTTGCTGTGTACCTTTGCTGAAAGAAGAATTAAGTAAAAATTCCCAAATCGAACTCATACTTAATAATGAAGAAAAGGAAGAACTTCTCCCCCGTCTCAAAAAATGGGGACACATACTATTTTTTAAAAAGGTCCAAACAAAAGAGGGACCCAATTATTTTTCAGAGAAGATTATTTCAGAAAAGGAATATAAAGATAGGGAAGCATCACTATTACCAGATCGATCAGCGTTGGAAGAAGAATTAAAAGCAAAAATTAAAAGAGAAAGGGATTTGATCTCAAATGATAAATCGATCTTCCGCCAAGAAGCAATTGAACACCAGCAGGAGATAAATCAAAGGGATTATTGGCCAAAGGAAAAAGGGTCTATTGAAATAGATAAAAAATATATAGAAAAAGATTTTCCAGACGGTTTTCGTTCTAGAGCTTTAATTAAGATTCAAGATGGCTGTAGCCATGCCTGTACTTTTTGTCTTATTCCTCAGGTAAGAGGTCCGAGTCGAAGCAGACCAGCCCCTGAGATCCTTGAAAGAATAAAAGAGCTTATTCATAAGGGATATAAGGAGATTATTTTGTCTGGGATTCATCTAACCTCCTATGGTGAAGAAAATGCTTCTTTCTGCTCTCTTCTTGATTTATTGAAGCAAATTACAAGGCTCGATAATCTCGGTCGAATTAGATTAAGCTCCCTTGATCCAAGAAGTATGAATGATGATTTAATTGATTTTATCGCTGGTCATGAAAAAATCTGCCAGCATTTTCATCTTTCGCTTCAACATGCGAGCTCGCGCCTTCTTCGCCTTATGGGGAGGAAAGGCGACCCTGAAGATTATCAGCGAATTTTAGAGCGACTAAGGAAGAAATCACCCTATGCGTCTTTAGGGGCAGATATCATTGTTGGCTTTCCCGGAGAAACTGAGGAGGACTTCAATTTTCTTGAAAATTTTATTGCCTACTCACCTCTGACTTATCTCCATGTTTTTCCCTACTCTCCCAGGCCTGGAACCCCAGCTTCTCTCTGGCCCCAGATTGAGGCCAAAATAAAAAAGGAGAGGGCTCGGAGGCTGCGAAACCTTAGCTGCCTGAAAAATTTTTCCTTTCGCCAATCCCTTTTGGGTCTGGTTTTTGAAGGCCTGGCCATCGGGCGGAAAAATGAATCCGAAGCTGAGGTTTTGACTCAAAATTATCTAAAAGTTAGAGTAGAGGGAAAATTGAAAGCAGGCGAAAAGGTGGCAGTAAAAATTGAGGAAGTAAAGCCCGAGATTACCAGAGGAAGCCTTTTGGTCCAATGGGAAAAATAATCATTCTCCCCCCCGAAGTTGCCCAGAAAATTGCGGCCGGCGAAGTTATTGAAAGACCTTATTCCGTAGTCAAGGAGCTGGTTGAAAATTCCCTTGATGCTGAAGCTAATGATATTCGCATCGACCTAATTGATGGTGGCAAAAAATTAATCAGAGTGGAAGATAATGGTTCTGGTCTTAGCCAGGAGGATATTTTCATTTGCTTTGAAAGACATGCCACGAGCAAAATTTCCCGGGCTGAAGACCTTGATAGAATCGCCACTCTTGGATTTAGGGGCGAAGCCCTGGCCAGCATCGATGCTGTTGCCCGAGTTATTTTGAAGACGTCAACGGGTGAAAGGGGCTTCAAAGTCGAAAGGGAAGGTGGGCGCCTTATTCGCTTCAGTGAAGGTGGCTATCCAAAGGGGACAACTGTTGAAGTTCGCGATCTTTTTTTTAATCTTCCGGTCCGAAGGAAATTTTTGCGTTCAGCTCAAAGCGAGCTAATTCTCATTGTCCGCTATTTGACTACCCTTGCCCTGGCTTTTCCTGCAGTAAGTTTTACTTTAAGGCATGGCGATCGCAGACTTATCAGTTGCCCAGCCGTTGAAACCAGAAGAGAAAGACTATATCAACTCTTTGGACGTCAGACTCTTGAGAGGATGCTTGAGCTTAATTGGCAGGAAGGCGATTATCGGATTGAAGGTTTCCTTAGCCGTCCACCCCAAGGCTTTCCCGATAAGCAACGCCAGACTTTTTATGTCAACCTCCGGCCCGTAAGAGATAGAATTATAGCCGCTGCCGTTCAACAGGCGACAAAGGGCTGGTTTGAAAAAGATAATCATCCTGAACTTTACTTATTTCTTACCCTTCCTTATCAGGAAGTCGATGTCAATGTTCATCCAGCTAAGGCTGAGGTGAGATTTCGGGATTTTCTACGCGTCTTTCAGCTTGTCCAGAGTTCCATTGATGATGCTTTGAAAAGAGAAGCTCAGGCAAAATCAATTTATCCCGAGAAGGGAATGCCTGGTTTTAAGGAAATTAAGGAAGAAACTCAAAAAGAAAGGGTATTTTTCCCTTTAGAATTTAAAGGAATTGGTTATGAGAAAGAGGGGGAAAAAATTTTTAGACTGGAGGGAAAAATTGAAGCTCTCTCTAAACAAGAGCTTGGAGAAAGAGCGAAAGAGGTAGGGGAAGGAAAAACCTGGGAAATTCTTGGTCAATATTTGGGTTTCTATATCATTGTGGGCCTTAAGGATGGCCTTTTAATCATAGATCAACATAATGCCCACGAGCGGGTTCTCTATGAAAAATATACAGAAATTAATCGCCAACAGGCTTTCTCCAGGCGACAGCCACTTTTCCCCCTTGTTCTAGAGCTGAGCCCGACCGAAATGATGCGATTTGAAGAGCATAAGGAGATCCTTGAGGAATTTGGATTTGAATTAGAAAATTTCAGCGGCCGAACTCTTTTACTTCGCAGTTTCCCCGATTTCCTTCAAGATGAGGAGGCTCGCCAAATTTTTCTGACCTTTCTGGGTGATTCTGAAGTTACTTTTTTTAGTGATCCCAGGCCCCGTTTTCTAGCGACCATGGCCTGCAAAACAGCTATTAAAGCTGGTGTTCCTCTTACCCCAGAAAAAATGGAGTATCTGGTAAGCGAGCTTTTCCAGTGTGAAAATCCTTGGCTTTGTCCCCATGGCCGGCCAATCGCCCTTCGCCTTAATCGTGAAGATATTGAAAAGGCTCTTAAAAGAGCCCCAAATTGAAAAAAAATAATGCCTTTGTTAAGATATCCAGAGCTCATCAGGCTAATCTGATGGAGCGGGGAGTGGCGCAGCCTGGTTAGCGCGCCTGCCTTGGGAGCAGGAGGTCGTCGGTTCAAATCCGATCTCCCCGATTTGATCTATTAAAGGGAGATGCGCCTGTAGCTCAGCAGGATAGAGCAGCTGCCTTCTAAGCAGCGGGTCGGGGGTTCGAGTCCCTCCAGGCGCGCTATTTATTTTTTAAAGAAACAAAGAGTTGAGAGGGAAAAAGGCTGAAAGTAAAAATTAAAGACCGAACAATTGGATAATCTAAATTATAAGAAATAGGTAAATTTAACCATATCAATAGCAAGAAAATCGTAAAAATTCTAAAGGCGAGAAGAAGAAAAAGAAAAATTAAAAACAAACAAAAACAAAAAAGTTTAGAGAAAATAAGCAAAAAGAGTTGGAGTTGAGGTTAAAAGAAGGAAAAAATAATTTAATTCAATTTCAAAAAATAACTTGAATTAAAATTAGAATTTTGGAAATTTATTGAAAAGGAGTTGATGTTGGGTTTATCGTTCACCTCTTTTTATGGCGTCAAGGGGAAAAATATCACCCTATAAATCGCCGAGGGGGGTGATTGACCCGGAAAGGGGACTATTTGAAGATATTTGTTGACAATTTTTGTCAAAGAAAATATTTATATGAATAATCTTTTGATAAAAATTATTTAATAGGATTGGGAAAGTAAATGTCTTCTAATTTAGGGGAGTTGCTTCTTCGAGAAAAGGCAATTTCAGCCGATCAATTAAAGACGGCGGTGGAGCTTCAAAGACAAAAAAGCTTGCCGCTTCATACTGCCCTTGTTTCCCTTGGCTATATAAACGAGGAAGAGATAGCTAAAGCTTTAAGCCGGCAACTTGGTTATCCCTACATTGATCTTGATCAATTTGAAGTGGCGCCGGAAGTTGTTGAGATAATTCCGGCCGAAATTGCTAAGAAATACATGGTTATGCCCATTCATCGCATCCGTTCCTTCCTGACTTTGGCCATGGTTGATCCAACCGATCTTGAAGTTATTGAAGATGTTCGCTTTCGTACCGGATTAAGTATTCAGCCAGTTATAGCCACCGAAACCGGAATAATGAATGCCATTAACCGTTATTATGGTTCGGTATCGGCGGTTAAAGTCAAAAACATAATGGAAGATATCGAGCTGGCCGAAACGGCAAGTGTTAAGGTTATTGAAGAGCCAACGGATAGCTATACCATTGAAGAGCTGGTTAAGTCAACAGAAGAGGCGCCCGTCATCAGACTGGTTAACTCAATTTTTGTTGATGCAATCAAGAAAGGTGCCAGCGACATTCATTTTGAGCCCTATGAACAGAGTTTTCGGGTCAGATTCAGAATTGATGGCACTCTTTACGAAATGATGAATCTTCCATTGAAATTCAAAGCTCCGGTTATCAGTCGTGTCAAAATTCTTTCTAACCTAGATATTGCTGAGAAAAGATTGCCCCAGGATGGCCGCATCAAAGTTAAAATTAAGCTGGAAAACGGCCATTCCAAAGAGGTTGATATGCGGGTATCCACGGTCCCTACTATGTTTGGGGAAAAGGTAGTGGCCAGAATTTTGGATAAAGAAATGCTTAAGCTTGATTTAACGCAGCTCGGCTTTGAAGAAGAACCTTTGAACCTTTTCCTTGAAGCCATTCATCGGCCCTGGGGAATTATACTGGTAACCGGACCAACTGGAAGCGGTAAGACAACTACTCTTTATTCAGCCATTTCGACCCTAAACGAAGAGAAACGTAATATCATGACAGCTGAAGACCCTGTGGAATTTTATCTTCCCGGTATTAACCAAGTTCAGGTTAAAGAGGAGATCGGCCTTGATTTTGCCCGCTGCTTGCGTAGTTTCCTTCGACAAGACCCCGATGTTATGCTAGTTGGCGAAATGCGAGATTTTGAAACTGTAGATATCGCCATTAAAGCTGCCTTAACTGGCCATCTCGTTTTTTCGACAGTTCATACTAACGATGCTGCAAGTACAATAACCCGATTAATTAATATGAATGTAGAACCTTTCCTCATTGCCGATTCAGTTATTTTAATTGTCGCCCAGAGGCTTGTTCGTCAGCTCTGTAAGAAATGTAAAACTCCTCATAAATTGCCCATAAAAGCTTTGATTGATATGGGTTTTACCGCCCAAGAGGCAGAAACAGTCCAGGTATTTAAACCGAAGGGCTGCCCAGCCTGCAACAATACTGGCTATAAAGGTCGAATTGCTCTTTTTGAAGTTATGCCCATTGACGATGATATCCGAGATTTGATTCTCGCCCGGGCCCAGTCGCGGGAAATCAAGAAGAAAGCCATGGAGAAAGGCATGATTACCCTGCGGCGCAGTGGCCTGATCAAAATAAAAGCCGGGATAACCTCGGTTGAAGAGGTCCTGCGGGAAACGGTGCGGGATTAATCTTTTATTTTAAGGAGGGGAAATGGCCAAGACAATTCATGAATTACTCGAAATAGCGGTCCGGGAGGATGCCAGCGATTTACATATTACCTCTTACATTCCGCCTCGGATTAGGGTAAATGGTCAATTGCGCTCGATTGACCATCCGCCCCTTACGCCAGCAGAAACTAAAGCCCTGCTTTACTCCTTGCTCAATGATCGGCAGAAAAGGCTCTTTGAGGAAAAGCTGGAGATCGATTTTTCCTTTGGGATTAAGGATTTAGGCCGGTTCAGGGCCAATATTTTCATGCAAAAAGGCACGGTCGCTGGGGCCATCCGCCGCTTTTTGCCTGAAATGTGGAGCTTTGCCAAATTAGGGATTCCCCAGAGAGTCGCCCAGCTCTGTTATTTGCCTCGAGGCCTGGTTTTGGTGACCGGACCAACAGGCTGCGGAAAATCTACAACAATTGCCTGTATGCTTGAACATATTAATGCTGAAAGGGCTGTCCATATTGTGACGATTGAAGACCCAATTGAATATTATTTCACGCCCAAAAAAGCGATTATCAATCAGCGGGAGCTTTATGTGGATACTCTTTCCTATGCCAATGCCCTCCGCTCAGTTCTTCGGGAGGACCCGGATGTCGTTTTTGTTGGTGAGATGCGAGATTATGAAACAGTTGAGGCTACCCTGCGAGTGGCTGAAACTGGACATTTAACTTTTTCGACTCTTCATACTAATTCGGCAGCTGAATCCATCTCCAGAATCATCGATATTTTCCCTTCTCAGTATCAAGCCCAAATTAGAATTATGCTTTCCATGTGCCTTGAAGCGGTATTGACCCAAGCCCTTTTGCCGCGAGCCGATGGTAAAGGCAGGGTTCTGGCCATGGAAATTCTTATTCCCAATCCAGCCATTCGCAATCTCATACGCGAAAATAAGATTCATCAGATATATTCGGCCATGCAGATGGGCCAGGAAAAAACCGGTATGCAGACTTTTAACCAGTCCTTAGCTGACCTTTATTTCCGCGGTCTAATTACCTTAGAGACGGCCATGAGCGTTTCACCTTATCCTGAAGAACTGACCGATATCATCCAGCGGCGCGAACATGTCAAAAGGGCTGCTGGCCTTGGCAGTAGCTCCTATAGAAAATAATTTTAGGGGGGAGAGATGGCTACTTATCTTTGGAGGGGAAGAAATCGTTTTGGCGATATCGTGGCCGGCGAAAGGGTGGCCGCCTCCGTCGATGAACTGACCAGGGCTTTGCAGAGAGAACAAATAACCGTACTCGAAATCAAACCCAAAAGAGCCGCTATCAGCATTCCCTTTTTCAGGCGAGAAAAGGTTAAGCTCAAAGATTTGGCTGTTTTTAGCCGTCAGCTCTCTGTTTTGATTGACGCTGAGCTTCCCTTAATTCAGAGCCTAAATATTTTGGCCGAGCAAACTAAAAACAGATACTTTCAGCGGGTTATTCGCACCATCAGAAGCGATGTTGAAGCTGGTTCTACCTTAAATCAGGCAATGAGGAAGCATCCCAAGGCCTTTGATGACCTTTATTGCAACCTCATTGCTTCTGGTGAGCAAAGCGGTTCCCTCGATGTCATGCTGCGGCGATTGTCTGAATACATTGAAAAAATTCTTCGCCTCCGAGCCAAGGTAAGACAGGCGATGATTTATCCTTCAGCTATTGTTATCTTTGCCATTCTCGTGGCTATTTTCTTGTTGTGGCGGGTAATTCCTGTTTTTGCCTCCATTTTCAATGAACTCGGCGCCAGTCTTCCTTTTTTAACTAGAACGATTATTGGACTTAGCCATTTTGTTCAACGCTTTATTTTTTTGATTTTCCTCGGATTGATAGCCCTTTTCTTTGCTTTTCGCTATTATCGGCGGACAACCACTGGCCGCTGGACAATTGACCGCCTAATTCTGAAGATGCCCATAATCGGTCCGTTAATGAGGAAGGTGGCTGTTTCCCGCTTTACCCGCACGCTGAGCACTCTGGTTTCCGGTGGAGTGCCTATGCTTGAGAGCCTGCAAATAACGGCGACGACGGCTGGCAATGTCATCATAGAGAAAGCTGTTTTAGATGCCCGGAAAATGGTGGCTGAAGGCCGGAGTCTCAATGAATCGCTGGCTCAAACTGGGCAATTTCCCTTTATGCTAACCCAAATGGTGAGTGTCGGTGAAGCTACCGGAACTCTGGATGAAATGTTGCTTAAGCTTGCTGATTTCTTTGATGAAGAGGTGGACACCGCTGTGGCTGCGCTTCTTTCTATTCTCGAACCATTGCTTATTATTTTCGTCGGCATCATGGTTGGTACCTTAATTATTTCCATGTATTTGCCCATTTTCAGTTTGATGTCTCAATTCTAAGAAGAAGGCGGGGAAACGGTGGAGAAAAAAAGAATTTTTCGTCTCATCATCTATCGCCTGATTGCCATTACCGCCCTTCTCGTCGCCACCGTAATTCTTCAATACTCCACCGTAACCTATATCCCCATAATTCCTTTTTATTATCTTATTGGCCTGGCCTATCTTTTATCTCTTGGCTATCTTCTTTTCTGGGCGGTTAGCAAAAATTTTAAGCTTCAGGCTTATTTGCAGATAATTCTGGACCTTCTACTTATTACAGCATTGGTTTATGTGGCTGGTGGTCTGGCTGGCTCTTTCTATTTTCTATATATTTTTCCAATTATCGCCGCCAGTTTTCTTCTTGGTTCTAGGGCTAGTCTGCTTGTTGCATCATTATCAGCCATTTTCTTTGGCTTTCTCGTGGATGGCCTTTATTTTGAGCTCATACCTTATTACCTTCCCGAACAAAAAGTGGCTTTGTCCTTAGGTCAAGTTCTTTCAACTTTGATTACGGCCTGGGCGGTCTTCCTTGTTGTGGCCATTTTGATGAATATTCTCAGTTTAAGACTGAAAAAGATTCAGGAAGAACTGGATCGAGCAAAAAAGGAACTCGAAATAAGAGAAAGGCTAGCCACCGCCGGTAAGCTGGCGGCTCAATTAGCCCATGAAATTCGCAATCCTCTGGCATCTGTCTCCGGCGCAGTTCAAGTGCTCCGCGATGAGCTGGAACTCAAGGAAGACCAGAAAAATTTAATGAATATTATTCTTAAAGAATCAGAAAGAGTTAGCCAGATTATCGAACAATTTCTTGATTTAGCTTCGCCTCCAGGTAAGAAAACCTTCGTTACTTTTGATGTCGGAACTGTAGTTGAGGAAACTCTGACCATGCTTCGGGCCGGTGGTGAACTTAATGGTGGCATTAAGGTAGTAGGTAATTTCCGGGATGGTAATTTCAAATATTATGGCAATCCCAATCAATTCAAGCAGGTTTTCTGGAATCTGATTCGCAATGCCATCAAGGCTATGCCCCAGGGCGGTACCTTAGGCATTGATTTGGCAGAATATCGGGGCGAGTTGCGCATTTTGATTTCTGATACCGGCCGAGGCTTTAATGATGAGGAGAAAAAGCATCTTTTTGAGCCCTTCTTTTCTGGCTTTGAAAATGGCCGTGGTTTGGGAATGACCGTTGTCAGACAAATCCTCGAGGATTATGGAGGCCGAATTCTGGTGCGCTCTTCACCCAAAAAAGGAACAACTGTGACTGTCGTTTTTCCCCAGAAAAAATAGAAAGGTAATTAGAGGAGAAAATAGGGGGAAAAATAAAAGAAAGGAGAAGATAAATTAAAGGCGAAAGACAAAGAAAAGAGCCAAGCGAAAAGATTTATTAATAGATTAAGCGATCAAAAGGTTTATAAAGCAATTTTTAGGGAAATTAAACTAAATAAATTGAAAAGAAGCGAAAAGGAGTAAATAAAGAGGGGGGAGGCCAATGGAAAAGATTGTTATCGTCGATGATGAAAGGAGCCTTCTCGACCTTCTTTCCCGAGTCTTTATTAAAGAAGGTTATAGGGTTGAGGCAACAACCTCGGCTGTCCGGGCTCTTGAAATTATAGAAAAAGAAGATCTTGATCTTCTGATCAGCGATATTCGATTGCCTGAAATAAGCGGAATGGAAATTCTTAAACGCTGCCGGGAAGTAAGACCTGATGTTCCGGTGATTATGATTACAGCCTATGGAAACATGAAGCAAGCCATTGAAGCTCTGAAAATGGGAGCCCTTGATTATATTATTAAGCCCTTTGATATTGAGGAATTAAAAATAACAGTCACCCAGGGGTTGGAGAAAAGACGCCTGGAACAGGAAAATATTCTGCTCAAGCGGGATTTAAAGGAGCGTTACAGTTTCGAAAATATGATTGGCAAAAGCCGGGCGATGCAGGAAATTTTTGCCCTAATTGAAAAAATTGCTGGAACAGATTCCACGGTTCTCATCACCGGAGAAAGCGGGACAGGAAAGGAGATGGCGGCCCGAGCTATTCACATGCTAAGCCGACGGGCCGATCGTCCCTTTGTCTCAATCAATTGCGCTGCTTTACCTGAGAATCTTCTGGAAAGTGAGCTTTTCGGGCATGTAAAAGGTTCCTTTACCGGCGCAGTAAGTGATAAGAAGGGAATGTTTGAAGCGGCTCAGCACGGAACGCTTTTCCTTGATGAAATTGGCGAAATGTCCCCCTGGACTCAGGTCAAGCTGCTTCGGGCTTTGCAGGAGAGGAAGATTCGCCGGGTAGGTGGAACTGAGGAGATTCCTGTCGATGTCCGCATTATTGCAGCGACAAATCATGATTTAAAGAAACGAATTGAAGAAGGCAAATTCCGGGAAGAGCTTTTTTATCGCTTAAATGTTATTTCCTTTGAAATGCCACCTTTAAGGCGTCGAGTTGAGGATATCCCTCTTTTAGTCAATCATTTCCTGCAAAAATATTGCCAGCAGATGGGGAAAAAGATGAAGCGGGTTTCCCCTGAAGCGATGAGCTTTCTTGAAATGTATAGCTGGCCTGGCAATGTCCGGGAGCTTGAAAATGTGATTGAGCGGGTGGTGGCCATTGAAGACAGGGAAACAATTACGCCTGCGAGTCTTCCCCCTGAAATTATCATGCCGGCCAAGAAAGAAGAAACCCAGGTTGTTTTCAATCCTGGCTTTGACCTTATGAGCTATTTGGATGAAATAGCCAAAAAATATTTGCGCCAGGCTCTGATAGCTACCAATGGGAACATGAAACAGGCCGCTTCTTTACTTGGATTGAGCTACCGGTCTATTCGTTATTTAATGGAAAAATATAAAATAAAACAGAGAACCAATGGGGCAAGACCTGAGGGATTTTAGACCTGATTGGAGTATATGGATCAAATTAGGGACTAAATTGTTAGCTTTATTTAATATCGGAAGAAAAAAGGCGGCTGTTAATAAATTTTTAATTTGGAGAGGAGATATCTTTTCTTCTGGTGAAGGCGGCAAAGGCGACATTTTTTGGCGCAATTGGACAATTTATGTCCATTTATTATGAGGCCATGATTTTAAAGATATTGAATTTCATTTATTAGTAAGGCTTTTCATAACATAACTTGGCACGCTATTTGCTTATTTTAATAGCGCCTGCAAAAGGTAAAAATCCTCGGCCCAAGGCCGAAAAAAAGGAGGTTTTAAATGAATCGTAAGGGCTTTACGTTGATTGAAATGCTTATTGTCGTCGCCATTATCGGTATCCTGGCGGCTCTTCTC
>CALLJL010000012.1 GCA_938092135.1 uncultured bacterium | reverse complement strand
GAGGGTTGGGACTTTGTATTTGGTCATACCTAAGTTAAGGAAGGGAGGGTTGATTCCTGTTTTTCTGACGGAAAGGAAGCGCTCTGAGGTGGCGCTGATCAGTTTGGTCTTAAGCGGGCGATAAAGAAAGAGTGGTTAGGGTCGACACCGAAAACGCGCCAGGTTCATTTTATGAGGAATGTGTCAGCGAAAGTATCTTCTCGAGACAAAGCTCGATTAGCAGAGAAGTTGAAAGAGATCTGGCTTCAACCCGATAAAGCCGGTGCTGAGAAAGTGGCTCCATTGATTATTGAGGAATATAAGGAGAAATATCCTGAGGCGATGGGTTGTTTGGAAGAAGGATTAGAAGACAGCCTTCAGTTTTATTATTTTTCTGAAATAGAAAGATTTCATCCACCAATGTTTTGGAAAGGACGAATCGAGAGATTAGACGGAGAAGTCGGGTGGTAGGAGTGTTTCCTTCGGTGGATTCCTATTTAAGGCTGGTTGTTTCTTATCTTATGGAGTCGACAGAAGATTGGGCTAACGATTATGCTTATATCAAGGAAGCTAAGCTTGCTCCGGTTTTAGAAAATGAAATAGCCCAGGCGGCTAATGCGGCTAATTAAGAGGGGAAAAATGGAGAGTTTACGATAGCGAATTTATGAACAAAATTTGACATGATCCCATGTAATTTTTTGATAAATTTAAAAAAAAATAAAATATAAAATTGATATAAGTATAAAATCGATGCATTACTCAGAGGAGGTGTTCTCTTGGAGAGAAAAAATAAAATGAAATTCCCCGCTCGTTATTTGGCTTTTGTTTCTCTTCTGGCTTCTCTTCTCCTATCTTTTTTCCTATTTTCCTGTCAGAAAGAAAGAGGGATGATAAAAGAAAAAGTAAGGCCGGTGGTTTCTCCGGCCGTTTATCCTTTCCCTCTCCAGCAGATAAAAATTCTCGAGGGCCCCTTTTTCGAGATGATCGAGAGAAATCGAAACTATCTTTTTGAACTTGAAGCTCACCGCCTCCTCCATAATTTTCGTCTGAATGCTGGCTTGCCCTCTGAAGCAGAACCTCTTGGCGGCTGGGAAGATCCCAAGGTAGAGCTTCGGGGCCATTTCGTCGGCCATTATCTTTCCGCCTGCGCCCTGATGTATGCCCTGACCCGGGATGAGCAATTAAAGAAAAAGGCAGATTACATCGTGAATGAATTAGCTCGCTGTCAGGAAGCTCTTGGCGAGAGTGGCTATCTCAGCGCTTTCCCTGAGGAATTTATCGATCGGGTCATAGCCAGGCAAAGGGTCTGGGCTCCCTGGTACACCCTTCACAAAATCATGGCCGGCCTTCTCGATATGTATCGCTATACGGGCAACAGGCAAGCTTTAAGAATCCTCGAAAAAATGGCCAAATGGACCAAATCAAGGCTGGATAAGTTAACTCCCGACCAGATTCAAGCCATGCTCCAAACTGAATTCGGCGGAATGAATGAGGTTTTAGCTAATCTCTATGCTTACACTGGCAATCGTGATTATCTCTCTTTAGCCCAAAAATTTGATCATCAGGCCTTCTTTGAACCTCTGGCCGCTAAGCGGGATGAACTCAAGGGTCTTCACGCTAACACCCAGATCCCCAAAGTGATCGGCGCCGTGAGAGAATATTTATATACCGGAGAGAAAAAATATTATGATCTGGCCACCTTTTTCTGGCGTCAGGTGGTGGATCATCGCTGTTACGTCACTGGCGGGACAAGTAATTATGAGGCCTGGCGAACTGAACCTGGCCAGATGTCCACCGAATTGAGCAATGCCACCCATGAAACCTGCTGTACCTACAATATGCTCAAACTAACCAGGGAGCTTTTCTGTCTCCAGCCCGACCCTTACTATGCTGATTATTATGAGCGAGCCCTCTTTAACGGCATCTTGCCAACTCAAGACCCAGCTACCGGAATGACCATGTATTATGTGCCCATGGAATCAGGCTGGTATAAAACCTTTAGTACTCCCTATGAATCCTTCTGGTGCTGCACAGGCACAGGAATTGAAAATCCGCCCCGGGCGGCTGAAGCCATCTATTTTCATGATAATGAAGGAATTTATCTTAATTTATTTATCGCTTCAGAGCTCAGCTGGCCGGAAAAAGGGCTTCGCCTTCGCCAGGAAACCAGGTTTCCGGAGGAGGATAAAACGACTTTAATTTTCAATTTAAAGAAACCCACAAGATTGGCTCTTCGATTACGCGTTCCCTACTGGGCAAATAGGGGAGCCGAGCTTTTCATCAATGGTGAAAAGAAAATGATTATGGCTATTCCAGGTACATATATAAGGGTAGAAGAAACTTGGCAGGATGGAGACCGAATCGAATTTCATTTGCCCATGTCCCTTCACCTCTGGCCCCTTCAGGACGATCCCCAGATAGCCGCTATTCTTTATGGCCCCATTGTTCTGGCTGGCCTTTTGCCTACCGAAGAATTTTCAGAAAAAGACATTTACGGCCTCTATCATGCTCGCGGTCAGAAAGCGAGAGCTCCTGACTTAGTGGCTGATATGAATCATCCTGAAAATTGGATTCAGCCGCAAGAAAATGGGCCTTTAACGTTTCGCACAATGGGGGCTGGACGTCCTGAAGATGTTACCCTGATTCCTTTTTACAAGCTTTTCGGCCGGCGCTACGCCATCTACTGGCATTTTTACGATGAAGCAGGCTGGAAAAAAGCCGAGGAGCTCCGCCTTAAAAAAGAAAAGGAAAGAGAAATCAGGGAAAGGGAAATCGCCCGCCGGCTGGTTGATAAAGTGGAAATTGGCGTTGAGGTTTCAGAAAGGGAACATAATCTCCAGGCAGAAAGAAGCCGAACCGGAGAAACAGAAGGGCGTAATTTCCGGGAAGCCGCTTCTCAGGGCTGGTTCAGCTATGAGCTTAAAGTCCTTCCTGACCGACCTGTTGTCCTTGTCTGCACCTACTGGGGAAGCGATCTTAATCGGGAATTTGATATTCTTATCGATGGCCAGAAAATCGCCAGCCAGAGGATTAATGTTAATTTTCCCGGGGACTTCTTTGAGGTGGAATATCCGATCCCCTTAGAATTAACTAAAGGAAAGAGTAAAATTACGGTTAAATTTCAGCCTCATCCTGGGAGCACCGCTGGCGGCGTTTATGCTTGCCTTATTATGAGAAAATTATAAGGAACCTTTCAATTATAATTTCCTCGTTACTTGTCTCTTTCTTTTTATTTTCCTGTCTTCTTTTACTTCACCTTTTAGGGGCCAATCATCAATCCAGACTATTTAATAATTTTTAAAGGTGAGAATCATCTTTTTCTGGTCCCATAAACTTTCTTTTGAACCTGAATAAGTTATTTTTTTCTTCTAATTTTCATGTAATTTAAGAAAATTTCAACTTTTAAGATTGGGACGATATATCTTTTTGGGGGTAATGATGATGGAAATTTTTTTATCTTCTTTGGAAACTAGAAAAGAGAAATCTTCTAAAAGTTGAATCTCATGAATAATGGCAATTCTTGGGGTCTTTTCATTAATTAGGCCAGCTTCAGAAAGAATTCTATCTTCCTGGTCACCGTATCCAGCCCCTTTGCCGATTCTATTGCCTTTCTTATCACAGGCAACAGCGCCAGTAATATAGAGATCGATCTTGGGTAAACTTGAGTTAATCTCAACCTTCTGGCCAAATTGAGAGAAACCTTTAATCCTGGAAGCTAAAAAAGCTTTTCCTAAGGGGACATCTTGTAATAAGTAAAAGCCTGTTAATCTTGGGGCAGCAACCAATAAAGCTTTTCCCTCCTTCAAAGCCTCAAGCCTCACCTGAAAAAGAACAGCATCAGGGGCGGCAAAAATAGTTTTGGCCTCATGCCATTCTTTTAGCTTTTTCAAATGGTTAACCGCCTTTTCAACGCCGATAAAATTGGGAATTCGGCCATAACAAGGGCGAGGAAAGGAAACTAAAATTTCCTTTTCCATATAAGCCCAAATGGCTTTTCTTATTTCCTCTTTGCTTTTAAATTTTCTAAATGCCAGGGGATTCATCTTTCCATTTATTTTTATTTTTTCTCCTTTAAATCATATATGGCTCAAAAAATCGCCTAATAATTACATTGATTCTTATTTAAACCCTATTAGAATGATTTTAATAAATCCCATATATAATCAAAATATGCTGGGTGTCAGGGAATTTGCCCTTAGAAAAGCTTCTGCTCTTGGCCTCGGCTTCATTATCTTATTCTTAATCTTATTCTTATTTAAATTGCCTGCTCCAATTTATTGATCACCATTAAGACTTAATATTTATCACAGAATTAAAAACAATTTTCATAAATAATGATAAAATAGAGCTTAAAACTAAGAAAGAACCAAAAAATTTGGTAAATAGAAAAGATGGTACCATGAAATGAAGGGGAAAAAATGAAGAAACAACAAAAATAAACTTGGTGAATAGGAAAAATGGTACCAAAAAGTGAAAAAGTGGTACCAAGAAGTGAAAAAATGAAAAAATGGTGAAAAAATTGGTGAATAGGTAAGACGGTACCGTAAAAGGGAAGGGGAAAATATGCTCGCAGCTAAGCTGGTAGCCAAAAAAAAGCTGGTCATCCAATTTGCTCCCAGACCGATTATCCATAATCCTGACGATGTTTTGCTGAGAATTATTCATGTGGGCATTTGCGGCTCTGACCTCCATTATTTCCGCCATGGGGCCATCGGCGATCAGGTGATTGATTATCCCTTCATTCTCGGCCATGAAGGAGTAGCCGTCGTTGAAGACACAGGAAAAGAAGTTAAAAGTCTAAAGCCAGGACATAAAATTGTTATAGATCCAGCTATTACTTGTGGCCAATGCGACCAATGCCTCGAGGGCCGGCCTCATACCTGCCGTCAGCTCGAATTTTTAGGCTGTCCAGGCCAGCACGAAGGCTGCCTCCAGCAATATATGGTCCTGCCGGCTCGAAATTGCTTTTTACTAAATGAAGATCTCTTACCTGCTGGGGTCTTGGTGGAACCAATAGCTTGCGCCCTATACGCCGCCCAAATGGCTGGACCGATTAAAGATAAAAAGGTGGCTATCTTTGGCTGTGGACCGATAGGGCTCTGTCTTCTTTTACATTGCCATTTATCGGGGGCTAAAATAACTGCGGCCACCGATAAAATTCAGGCTCGCCTTGAGGCGGCTCGCCGGTTTGGTGCTCACTGGCTGGGTAATCCAGATCTTCTCGACGTGGTTAATGAATTAAAGGCCTTCTTGGCTACAGACTCCAAAAATTTACCTTTTAAGCCTTCTCCAAGTTGGCCTGAAATTGATTTGGCCTTTGATTGCTCTGGCGACCAGCAAGCTCTCAGCCAAGCTATTTCTCTTCTCAAACCGGGAGGTAAGCTAATTATTATTGGCATCCCGGAAACAAATCAGATCTTCTTCGATCCCCATCTTCTTCGCCGCAAAGAAATTACCCTCTATAATGTCAGGCGCCAAAACAATTTTTTCCCTCAAGCTATTGAATTCCTCCAAAAAAACAAAGAAGCCTTAGCCTCATTGATTACCCACCACTTCCCTTTAAGTGAGGTGCAAAGGGCTTTTGAAATTACCTCCAATTATGAAGATGGAGTCATTAAAGCAATCATCGACCTATAAATATCATGGCAGCAGAAGAAATTCAGGGATTAATTAAATAATTTATCTGTCGTGGAAAAGTATTTTTTTGGGCTAAAAATTTAAAATATATTTGACTCTTTTTCTTTCCTTTCTTTTTTGCTTGGTCAATTCTGTTTAATCTAATTTATTACTTCAGATAGGATAGACGTCAACAAGGCCCCAGCCAAAAAACCCATGAATTTGTTTTCCTTCCCTCTTTTCTTGTTTACAAAAGCCCCCAAGGAAAAAGAAGGCTATCTTCAAAAAGAAGGTTTATTGATGATTGCCTGAAATCCAAGGATGGCCTGACCGGCAAAGAAGAGGCTTAAATCAGCAAAAATCACATTAAATCTTTTGGGTGTAGATAATCATAGCATTCAAAAGGAATAGCCAGTTCTTCGGCCAAAGCTTTAAGTTCACCTAAATAATCGCCACAAATGGTCATGGGATGGTTGGAATTGATTTTCCATTCAATCGGGCCGCAGAGTCTCAAATACCAATGGGGCCACTGAGGATCGCAACGTTGCGACCGCTTCCGCCATTCCTCTTCTGTAGGCACATCAGTCACTCCCCTTCCGGCACAAAGATAAAGACGATGATTCCGGTAGCTAAAACGAGCCCAGGTGACAACTCCCGGAATTCGACAGACAACCGAGCAGGTGCCGCCACCATGTTTAAAATACATGTAAGGCTGACGTTCTGACCAGGCGCCTTCCAGGGAATCATGGCGGCCATGGGCAAAATAGGGCGCCAGAGCCCCAGAATTGACAAACCAATATATTCCTTTTTCTTTATCCCAATAGCGAAGATCATTAAAACCAATCGGTTCTCCGTCGCTTAATAATTTTAAAACCTCCATGGTAATGGCCGCTCCGTCGTCAGCTTCGGTAGCTGCAACCAAAGTAGTCCCATCACCTTCAGGTCTCAATTTATTGTTAAGCAATCCTAAGGCTAAGTCAGTTGCGGGATAATGTTCAATCCAGTCGAGTTGATCCTGAACGCCAACAAAATCAAGACCGTAACGCTTCTTAAGTTCAAGCAGGGCAAAATAAACCTTGAGCTGGAAAAGGACCATTTCCCGGGTTAAATATTTTTTCGGATTGGAGCCAAGTTTGAAAACCATTCCCTTTTCCTGAAGGAAATTAAAGGCCTTTTCCGCTCTTTCATCGGATACTTTTTCAGCCATCTTAAGTAATCGAAGACCATCAAAGCCTTCCCGGGCCACACCGAAATAGCGAAGAAAATCAGCTTCAGAAATTTTATTCCACATCTGCATGGATCTTGGTCCGACGGCGCCATAAATCATTCCCCTTAATTTTTCTTTAACCTTGCGGGCTTTTTGGCGGTGCTTTTCCGTAACCTTAATTTCAATTGTCTTGGGGAGGGAACGCTTAATCTGACCCTCCTTTAAAAAAGCAGCCAGTTCATCCTCGAAGGTTTTCAGCTCTTCAAATTTTTCAATAAACATTCTTTGAGTTTTAATCCCCACATGTTCCAAGCCAGAGGCGGCTGCAAAAAGGCTGACATTTCCGGGGAAATCGGGAATGGCGCTACCAATAAGAAGCTTCGGGACATCATCTGGAAGCTGGGCCATAGGGCTTACTGTAAAATCAGGATAGGCCCAACCACCCATGAAAACGATAAATCTAGAGCCTTTAGCCTTTTTAATGATTTTCATTCCCTCAGCCACGCTGGAAATAGGCTTTTCTGGATTAAGGACATTGGCCTCAAAGCCACATTTTTTGATGACTTTTAAAAGCTTAGCCAGCTGCTCCCTGGTTTTGGGCCAAACCACCCGATTCGCCTCTTCCCTTTCGTCCAAAGGCAAATAAATATCGACCAATTTTTTCACCAAAGCGCCTCCTCTTTTATGTTATTAAAATATTCAAGCCAAACCCGAAAATAAACAGGATTTTCATCTAAAGAACTTCTTTTTTTTCCCACCCATTTTTGCCTAAACTTTGAAGGGACAATAAAGGACAATTCTTATTCATTGGGCTAAAATTAAATTTCTGAAATTTAATTTAAGGTGTTCTAAAACCATAAGGTTGGCCACAGCGGATAGATATTCGGCATATTGTGGACCAAGCAGTTTTTCGATTGACTCACCTCCCTGGTCAATATTCATTCGAGTAAAATATTTTGAGGGAAGAACAACTTCTTTAGGCACTGGTTTGCCCTGTAATATTTCAAGAGCAAAAAGAATGGCTTCTTTGCCGCCCGTGGGATATTCAAAACTGGCCTCAAGAATGCCCTGGCGGACATATATCTGGCCCTCATGGGGCAAAGCATCAATACCCACGAAGATAATTTCCTTTTCTCGACCAGCGGCTTTGGCCGCAAGATAAGCACCATGAGCTCCGGGATCATTGTGAGCATAAACAAGATCAATTTTGGGGAAGCGCGCCAAGGCTGATTCCATCTCTTTTCGGGCTTCAGGCTCAAGCCACTTCATGTCAGCTTCAAAGATAACCTCAATATTGCTGCCCTTAATGGCTTCTCTAAAACCGGTATGTCTATCCTGCCCAGGGGTGGAAGTCATCAAGCCTTTGAGTTCGACTACTTTTCCCTGACCTTTTAGTCTCTGGACTATCCAGCGTCCAGCCGCATAACCAATTTTTTTATTATCCGCTCCGATAAAACAGGTATATTTTTCGCCAAGAACCCGGCGATCAAGAACAATAACGGGTATACCTCGCTCATAGGCAGCCGCCACCGGAGCTGTCAATGGGGCCGCTTCTTTCGGAGAAACAATAATTAAATCAACACCGGCATTAATAAATTCCTCAATCTGAGCCTGCTGCCGTAAAGAATCGTTCTGGGCATCCTTAAAAATTACTTTTAATTCAGGATGCTTATCAGCTTCATTTTTTATATCCAGATTCATTTGAACCCGCCAGGGTTCACCTAAGTTACATTGACTCAGACCGATGATAAACTGTGGCCGAACAACTTTCTTAGCAGCCTTTGCTCGGCTGGCCTCTTCCTTTCCAGCTTTACAACTGCTTAAAAGAATAAATAAAACTGAAGCTCCAGAGACTAAAATCATTAATAAAAAATTTTTTCGATCTTTCATCAATTCTCTCCTCTTTTGGATTTTTCCAGTTTCCACCTTTTTGACTTTTTTAATATTTATGATCTGCCAGATTTTCTACCTTTTTTAAATTTTAATCTTCCCATTTAAAGCCTATTTCCGCGCTCGCTGGAAAAGAACCGCGCCAATAATGATGGCTCCAGTAAGCATTAGGCGACTGGCTTCGCCAATGGCATTAAGACTTAGAATCTTTTCAAGATACCCTATGGTTAAAGCCCCAACTATAGTCAGACCTAAACTGCCTCTTCCGCCAGCAAGACTCGTTCCGCCAATGACCACAATGGCAATAGCTGTAAGCTCATAAGTCAGACCGGCTTCAGGATCGCCCTGCATTTCTTGAGCCGCCTGACAGATACCAGCCACAGCGCTGAAAAGACCGCTTAGACCATAAGCTATAAGCTTAGTTTGGGCCACGGGAACACCCGAAAGACGGGCGGCTTCCTCATTCCCTCCAACAGCATAGAAATAACGACCAAGACGTAACTTCCCCAAAATAAGGGAACTTATGAGGGCACAAAAAAGAAAAATAATGGTGACGACAGCGAGATTGCCATTGAAAATTTTAGAATTAAGGAGGTTAAAAATTTGGGGTGGCTCAACATAGCGATAAACGCCACTTGAATCCAGAATAGCTGTTGAGATTTTTTTGCCACCTGAAATCCATTTGGCCAGACCCCGGGCAAAAACCATCATGGCTAAGGTGGCGATAAAGGGCTGGATTTTAAACCTGGCCACCAACGCACCAGAAATTAAACCACAGCCGAGTCCGGCCAAAAAAACCAAAAAAAGGGCTAGAATCGGGTTCAATCCTCTTTGAATAGTTAAAAGAGAAAAAAGAACAGCTGAAAATCCCAAGACACTGCCAACAGAAAGATCTATGCCCGCCGTAATAATAACTATGGTCATTCCGCAAGCCAAGATGGCAAAAACTGAAATATGGCGAAACATATCTCGGTGAGTATCCCAGCGGAAAAAAGCGCCATGAGCGTTAAAAATAACTCCAATAAGAAAAACAAAAATCAAGGCCAGAGTAGCTCTCATTAAAGGCGAGCGAAAAATAGTTAAAAAATTATTTTTAATCTTTTTTTGACACCATAGAAACATAGGTTTTATCAGCTGATTCAAATTTATTTTCCCTAATTATTTTTTACAGATTATCATAGGTCACTAATAAAAAATTTTTGTCTCCTCTCTTCCTCCCATGGCTGCCTGCAAAATTTTTTCCTGGGTCGCTTCCTCATGGGAAAATTCAGCTACAATTCGGCCTCGATGGAGAACGAGAAAGCGATCAGCCACGGCCAGAAGCTCAGGTAATTCTGAAGTGATTAGAGCAATAGCTAAGCCTTGGGCCTTCCATTCGTTCATTAAACAGTAAATATCATATTTGGCCCCGACATCAATCCCAAGCGTTGGTTCATCAAGAAGGAGCACTTGGGGTTCTGTTCCCAGCCAACGAGCCAGAATTATTTTTTGTTGATTTCCACCCGAAAGAGTCTGAACTTCTTGATCTAAACTCTGGAGTTTGATCTGAAGTTTATTCACATATTTCTGGGCTGTTTGTCTCTCTGCCTGAGGATCAATCCAGCCTCGGGGCGAATATTTTCGTAAAGAAGCTATGGTTATATTTTTTATGACATCAATTGAAGGAATAAGCCCTGTCCGCTGACGATCATTCGTTAAAAGGACAATTCCCTTTTTTATGGATTGCCCAGGAGAGCGGACTGAAAAGGGCTGGCCATCAAGATAAATTTCTCCTTTAATTTCTCTCCCAAAGGAACCAAAGAGACCGTGAAAAAGCTCGCTCTTTCCTGAACCTTGGAGACCGGCAAAACCGAGAATTTCGCCTTGATGAAGAGAAAAGGAGACATCCTCGATGATCCATCGTTTAAGCCCAGTTGGATCGGGGATAAAAAGATGGTCAACCCGTAATTTCTCCTGACCGAGGCAACGAAAATAAGGAGGAAATTGCTGAGTAATTTCGCGACCAACCATCCAGCGGATAAGTGTCTCAGGAGCAAGCTTTGAAGTTATCTCTGTCCCTATTTTCCGGCCATCTCGTAGAACTGTGATTCGGTCACTAATCTGGAAAATTTCTTCGAGGCGATGAGAAATATAAATCAAACTGCAGCCTTTCTTTTTTAAATTAACCATCAGGCTAAAAAGGTGATCCACTTCAGCTTGATTAAGAGCTGAGGTTGGTTCATCCATGATGATAACTTTAGCTTCTTGAGCCAGGGCCTTGGCAACTTCTATCATCTGGCGGATGGAGTAAGGATAAATGCCTGTGGTTTCATTTAAATTTATTTCCAATCCAAAATTTTTAAGTATGGCCGAAGCTTTTTGGCTCTCAGCCCGATAATCTATAAAGCCGGGCCTTCTTCTGATTTCCCGACCAAGGAAAATATTATCAATAACACTTAGAGAATTAACCAGGGAAAGCTCCTGATGAATGGCCACTATGCCTTTCTTGGCTGCTTCTTGAGGGGAACGGAAATGAACTGTCTCCCCCTTGAATTTTATTTTCCCTTGATAATCAGAATGAACACCGCAAAGAATTTTTATTAAAGTTGTCTTTCCGGCTCCATTTTCGCCAGCCAAGGCATGAATCTCACCTTCTTTTAAATCAAAGTCAACTTCATGGAGAACCTGGACTCCAGAAAAGGATTTAGTGATTCCTTGCATTTCCAGCATTGGCCTATATCCTAATTTAACTTTTTTAAATTTTTCTTTATTTCTTTTTTAGCTTTTTTATTTTTAGTTTTTTATTTTTATTTTTTCCCTTTTTTCTATCTTTTTTCTTCCCTCTTTTCATTTCCCCAAAGTTTTCCGCCGCCTAATTCGCGGCGCCAGGCATCGCGCCACCGGTGAATATCAACAGGCCCAATGGAAGGCATATTCTGTCTTTCCTCCTTTGGCCTTAACTTGGGGAAAGGTTTGTGGGGCTCTTTTTGATACCAGTAGGCCACTGTGACCAAGTCAAGGGTCAGGCAATTATTATGGCCATGTTCGATCGTGGCCAGCAGGGATTTCTGGAAAGTTATAGGCGACTCGAGGAAGAAGCGATAACAGTGAGTCCGGCCAAGCCACCCGAAACCATTGGAGACTCGGGCATAGCCATAAAAGGGATGCTGATAATTTTCTACGGGACTCCAGGAGCAATTGAAGAAATCTTCGGTGCCCGTACCATGAAGGGAGGGTGGCCACTTTTCACCATCAATAAAAAACATGTCATCTCCTTCACCATACCAAATAGGTGTGGGATTTTCGACATAATAATTGATCCCAATAAACTGGCCCTGACCTTCAATCTCAGCAATGATGTAATTTCTTCGGCCATCAAGATTTGGCTGGGGCTCGGCCAGGATGGACCATTCATTTTCACCTTCAGGCAGGGGCTCTGTTAGCTCACGATTCCAGAAAGCATGAAAACGCCCAAGCTCCGGCGGGATATTTTTATGCTTTTCATAATCAATATAATAGTAAAAAGCATTAATGGGTTTATCCGATTGATTTTCAAGGGTAATTAAAGCCCCCTGACTAAAGGGCATGGGGAAAAAGCAGTTGAGAGCATTGCCTTCGCGCGGGCTAGCTGCAAGGGGCAAACTAATAAAATTATATTTTTCTCCCCAACCTTGGCCAAAAAAATCACCCAAGGGACATTCAACACTCGGCTCTTTCTCACCATCCCAGTACATTCTTAAAACGGCATTTCTTCTAATCATGGGATCTTCAGAGGAAAGAGTTATCCAGATGTGTTTAATAATGCCCGCCCCCTCAATTTTAGCCAATTCCACTGTCTCCCCAGAATCTATCCTAAGACAATCGGTATTTTTCCCGGTGCGATCAAAGCTGGAAATCCTTTTGCGTTCATAGTTCTTTAATCTAGCCATTTCATCCAAAAAACTGGAACCTATCACGGCCTGAGGCCAGGAAAAAGAAGACCCAATAATTAAGATAAATCCCAAAAAACAAACCGTTTTTTTGATTCTCATTAAATCCTCCCCATTTTTATTTTGAATCAAAGTTTATTAGGTCCGAGAGAGTCAGGTCAATAATTTTTAAATCCTCTTCTTTCCCCTGAAAACTAATTTTAAGCTAACTTAGATTTTAAGCTAACTATTATCCATTAATTTATATAAAAGTTAAAAGGAATTCTAAAATAAAAGAAAAAATCAAAGATTCATCTTGAAATAGCAAAAAAGTATTTAAAGAAGCTCGAAATAGCTCTCATCTTTTTGTAATTTTTAAGAAATTTTTGAGGGAAAAATCAAAATAGGCCTATCTTAAAGGACAAGAAAAGCCTTTTAAGGAAAAAATTAACCTGCCAAAGCAAAAAATTAGCTTTTCCTTTAAAGCTGGCTAAATCTTTCTTTTCGTGGGCCCGCGATTTTAAAGAGTTCAATCAATTTGGTTTTTTTGGCAAAAGGTTTTAATGTCGGCTTGAAGTTTTCGGGCTCTTTCCAGGGCCTTTTGTTCCGTCAAAGTTACAATTATTTCCTGAAGTTTTGCCCTGATTACCCTTATCTCATTTTCGGCTCTCTCTGGTTCGGAAATGATGACCCCACCGGGCTCGGCTGCATGCCTCATCGCCGTTATATATCTATCCACGGCCCGACGGAATTCCCTTTCGAGACTCCGAACTATCTTGATCTCGGGTGTGTTGCTCTTCATGTATAAATCAAAAACAAAATAGCCAAAAAGGAGAATAATTATGAGAATAATTAGCTTTTTCATCTTCCCCAAATTTTAACTCATTTCGTCCGTCCTAATTTTTTGTCGTTTCGTCAGCTATTTTAATGAAATTAAATCCAGGTTACAATTCTTCTTTCATCTATTCTTGACCATTAAGCCTAGTAAATTAGTCTAGGAAATCCCTTTTTGGTCTTATTTTGTCTTTAAATGAAAGCCTCATCGGGCTTTTAAAATCTGAAGCTTGCTGAACTTTAAAAAGAAAAAGCTCAAATTAAAAATAAGCCTGCATAGAATAGAAATTTGGAAAAACCAGAAAGAGAAGAATTATCAAAGTCCAAAATATTTGCCGGAAATTTTCCTGCCTTACTTAGCTAAAGATCTTCTTGTTTTAGGAATTATTCTTGCTTAAAATCAAACTATAATATGGCTGTTATTCTGAATTATCAATCAGAAAGAGAGTTGGCTAAGGTTGAAAGAAAGGCTTGTTATGTTTAAGAAAAAACATAGAGCCGAATACGCCCAGGCTGGGGTGGATTATTCTAAGATTGAACCCTTCAAAATGGCCATGGTGGAGGCGGGTCGCCGCACCCTCTCCTTTCCCAATAAAAGGGGCGTTTACATTGACCCCGAAAGCCTCGGCCTCCATGGCGTTGTTTTTAGCTATCGAGGAAACCAACCCCATCTTTGGTGTCAAACCCAGGAGGGCCTGGGCAATAAAAACTGGATTGCTGAATGGATGTATCAGCATGCCGGAACTGGCCTAACCTATTATGAAGGTATCGGCATTGATACCGCTTTAATGGCGGCCAACGATGTTATCTGTCAGGGGGCTCTTCCTGTTATTTACACTGATGAAGTAGCTGCTGGAGATAGCGAATGGTTTATGGATGAACAACGGAGCTGCGATCTGGCAGAAAGTTTTTTTAAAGCTTGCGAGATGTGCGGCATGGCCATGCCGGCTGGAGAGTCGCCAGCCCTCCGTTACATCATTAAAGCTGAGCCGCCAGTGAAAAGTGCCCCTTCCCTTTCAGGCTGTGTTACCGGAATAATCGTGCCAGCTGAAAGGAAGATTACGGGAGAAAAACTTCAAGCGGGAGACCAAATTATTGGGGTAACTTCCTCTGGACTTCATGCCAATGGAGTTTCCCTGGTGATTAAAAGAGCCATGACTCTGAAGGATAAATTTCTTCATCTGCTCCCCAATGGGCGGACCCTGGGGGAGGAAGCTCTAATTCCAACCCGTTCCTATGTGGCCCTGGTCGAAGCCCTGCTCGAGAATAATATTGAAATTCACTCGCTTCTGGCCGGAACAGGAGGAGGGGTGTCGAAAATTGCCTATTGCAAAAGACCTTTCACCTACAGAATCAAAAAATGGGTCGAGGAAATACCGCCTCTTTTCCAATTCATGCGTGAAATCGGCGTAAGTCTAATAGATTGCCTGACGACTTTTAATTGGGGAATAGGATTTTACATTTTTGTTCCAGAAAAAGAAGTAGATCGAACAATTGATATTGGCCAAAAAGCTGGTTATGAACTTATTCACCTCGGCCAGGTGGAGGAAGGAGAAAGGAAGGTCATTTTTGAACCAGAAGGGCTGATTCTGCCACCGGTAGAATAGATCAAAAAGCTTTTGATTTTAGCTGATTTTATGAATCAGAATTTTAAAAATTTATAAGATTTCTATCTTAAATTTCTGGAAAAAAATGCGTTATAGGTGGACTTCTCCCGGCCCATTTTCTTCTCACCTCAATAGGTGACTTTCTTCATCCTAAAATCACCCCGAAAATCATTGTTATCGGTGATGACAGGGAAAAATAAAGTATTTAGCTTTAAACTGAAAAATGAATTTTATTAAAAAATTAAATAAGAAAAAATTATTCTTTATTTTCCCCCTTATTTTTTATCATAAAATTAATGTGAAATTCACGCTTTATATTCTCGCTCTTCTCCTCATCACCCTTTCTGGAACTTATGTGATAACCCTGGAGATTATGAAAAGGCAAATCTCAACAAGTATTTTTAGGCGAGCCGATTCCCTTTGTCGCAGTATCGCTTCGGCTGCTGGGCACCATCTTATTCCCCGGGATATTCTAAGTCTCGACAATATGGTTTACCGGATAAAAATGGCCAATCCCGATATTACCTCCATCGCCATCATCGATAATGAAGGTGAAATTATCGTTCATAGCGATTCAGAGAAAATAGGGGAAAAAATTTTTGATTTCAATGCCTCTTCCTCGGAATTAGGCCAAAAAAATAATCCTTCAGGTCAAAATTCAAAGGGAATATCGAAAAAGAATTTGGTGGTCGAAAATCCCATTGATTTTATGGGTGAAAGGCTCGGACTAGTTCTTCTGGAAATTGACTGGTCAGCCCTCCTTTCTGCTCAAGCCCAAGCCAGGAAAAATATTCTTTTGCTTTTCACCCTAATAACTCTTTTTGGTCTAGTCGGTAGTTTATTCCTTTCAAATCAATTAACTCGGCCGGTAAGAGAGCTCGCCCGAGGTGTTGAGGAAATGAAGCGCCTGGGGAAAACTCAAGCTTTAAAAATATATTCCATGGATGAATTGGGCCGTCTGACAGCCAGTTTCAACGAAATGGCCTCGCTTGTTATCGATCAGAGAGAAAAACTTGCTTCTTATGCCCATGAAATAGAACAGGCCTACGTAGCTACGATCAAAATTTTGGCCGCAGCGATCGAAGCCCGAGATCCCTATACTCTAGGCCATTCCACCAGAGTGGCCGAACTTGCCGTGGCCTTAGGGAAAGAGGCCGGCCTTTCTCATGAAGAAATCGAGCTAATTGAAATTGCCTGTCTTTTCCATGATGTGGGCAAGATAAGAATTCCCGATTCTATCCTCCATAAACAGGGTCATTTAGAACCCCAAGAAATCCAGGAAATGAAAAAACATCCAGAGTACGGAGCTGAAATTTTAAGCAAAGCACCTTGCCTTTATAAATACATTCCCGCAGTCAGACATCACCATGAATGGTATAATGGCCGTGGCTATCCCGACAGACTGAGCCGAAATGAAATACCCCTATCTGCAGCCATCATTGCCCTGGCTGATTCTTTCGATGCCATGACTTCAGATAGACCATATCGCCAAGCCTTGAGTCCGGAAGAAGCTCTTGATGTTATCGCTAAATACTCAGGCCAACAATTTCATCCCGAGCTGGCCAGTCTATTTATTAAGATTATTAAAAAACGTAGCCAAATTAAGCTGCTGGGGGAAAAAAGTTGGGGCAGTCAATGAAAACAACAACTAGTTCGATGCGAGCCTTATTGTCGATTACTTGTCTTTCTCTTCTCATGGTTTCAAGTTGCTCGCTTCTTAAAAGACCGGCGACTAATAAAAATAAGATAGAAAAAGCCGAAAGTCAGGAAAAATCAGTCGTCGCTTCACAACCCCAGAAATCAGAAGCTCCTCTTTCTGGCCTACCCGAAGCTGAAGAAGCTCTGGCCTCAGGAGCTTATTCAGCGGCTCTTGAAATTTATTACGCCTTTCTTAAAAAAAATCCAGATCAAGGCAAAATCAAATCTGATTTTTTGGCCGCCCTTGACATCGTCAAGAGAGAAGCTGATGCTCTGAAAAAGAAGGAAAAATATTCCTCTGCCCTTTTTTACTACGAGTTGCTTGTTAAATATGGCCAAAATCTCGGCCAGGAAGAAGAGAGACTATCCTTTCGGCTCGCAGATCTGCCGAAAGAAATTAGAGGATGTCGGGTCAAACTCCAAAGGAGCGAGGCCGAGAAGGCTTTCCAAGCTGGTCAGAACGAACAGGCGATTAATCTTATAATTAGCGGACTTCGCGAATACCCAGAAGAAGAAATTTTTAAAATTTACCTTGATCAGATACTTAAAGAAATCGCGTCTTCAGCTCAAAGGGCGCTTGATTCGAAAGATTGGGCTAACGCTGGCAAATTGTATTCTCTACTTAAATCAAGTCTGACCAAACACAAGACTTATTTATCCCCTTTTCCTTTAACCTTGGAGGAAATAGACAAATCCATAAAAAATTGTGGCCAGCAGCTAACAACTCTCGGATTGATTGAATACAGAAAAGGAAACCTCAAAGAAGCCATAGCCATCTGGGAAAAGATTTTGGTTTTTCAACCTGAAAACGAAGAAATTAAAAAGGCCATTCAGACAGCTAAAGCCCAGCTCGAAAAAATCAAAAAATAACTAAAATTGGTACCGCCTTATCTATTTACCTTATTAAATTTGTACCGCCTTATTTATTTCCTTAAAAAATTTGCCATAAAATCAGCCCGTCTCGTAATCAATGACATCCTCATAACCATTACCACAAAATCGTTCCCCCCCATTAAATCATCCAGTAATTGGTTCCACCTCACATTAATCGGTTCCCATTAATCGGTTCCAACATATATATTCACCTATATAAATTGATTGGTTCTATAAATTTATTGTTAATTTATTGTTCCCGCGTTATGTGTTTACCTAAAATCGGTTTCCTCTTATTTATTAGCAAAAAAAGGCGCATTTGCTTCTTTACTGAGTCTATTTCCGAAAAAGCTGAAATTAGTAACAGTTACTGAAATTAATGACAGCTTATGTATTTACTTTCTTTATTAATAATTTTCGCAATTAGTGTAAAAGCTAATCTTCCTAATATTAATTTTAAAGATAGCTATCCTCTTAGCCTGGCTGGATAGATCAAGGTGTGATTAAATACTTACGTCAATGGGTAATTAAATATTTATGTCAACGAATAGAGTTTCTCCTGCTTTGATAAGAAGAGGCTGAAGAAACCTGACAGTCACTTTTCTCGCCTTCATCTGCCAAGTTACTCTCTTCTCTTTAATTGTTCCGGTTTCCTCAATTTTTATTTTTGCTTTTAGCCCTGTGACCTTTTTCGACCAATCCGGGGGGAGCTCCAGAGAAACCTCCTTCAGGCTCAAACTTCCATGAATTAAAGAAAGCTCGACGTTGAAGAGCTTCCCATTGATAATTTTCTGGAAATAATTCCCCCAGGCTGTGCCAACGCTCCAAAAGGTGCGAAAATCATTCTGATGGACAAGCGGCGCAAAGCTAAGCTTTTGGTCCACGCCAGAATAGCTGAATCCAGTTAAAGCTAAGAGCAAGGCCCAGGAGCTCATGGCTCGGGCATAATGGTGACCGCACTCAACTTCGTTCCAGGGATTACGCCGCCGGCCATCGTATCTATCCCTTAAAGCTTTAACGATGGTCAATCCTTCTTCAACCATTCCTTCAAAAAGAAGATGGGAGGCCACCTGATATTCAATGCCAGTCCAGACTTCATCGGAATAAACAAAGGGAAGGGACGGCCGTCCTCCCCGGGGCCAGGAGCAAAGAAGAAGCCCTCGTTCATCCTGCAGGGCATAGGTTCGCTGGCAATTGGCTTGCTCGCTGAAATCAGCGAGAAAATTGTACTTGAAAATGGAATTCAAGGCCTGCTTGATTCTTTCCTGAGGAAGAAAGCGACCCAGACCTGCGACCATAGCCAGCCACTGACCAAGAAGTTGATCGGATAAGCATCCCTCGCCATATTGATACTTTCTTGTCATCACCTCTTCATATTTCTGGATATAATATTCGCCATTCCACAGAAGCTCATTAAACCTGGTTTGCCCCTTAAACAAAAGCTCTTGATATTCTTTCGCCTGGCTCTTTTCACCCATGGCTTCAGCCATTTTGGAACCGGCCAGAAGGGCGCCTAAATAAAAGGAGCTTAACATGCTGTTAGGTCCATAAAATTCGATATCATAGGTATTATGTTGTTCGCTCTCAAGAAGGCCATCCCTATCTTTGTCCCAGGCGATCCAGGCATATTCAAGCGCCTTTTTCGCCTTGGGCCAGAGCTTCCTAAGAAATTCAAAATCGCCCGAAAGCTGCCAATCACGATAAAGGGAAATGATGCGGCCAAGCTGACCATCGGCCGCAGGCTTAAAATTCCAGTAAACACCGCTTCCTAAGGGGAGGGAAGTCCGGAAAACCATTTCCCCATTGTCCTTAGTATTATGGAGAAAATCGGTTTCTCTCATCGATCTTTCCAAACCCGGAAAAAGAAAGGCCAGAGCCTGAGCATAATTCCAAACATGAGTGCAATTGAGCGGGCAGCAGCCCCGACGATCAGAGCACCCTTCAAAAGCAAAGAAATGGCCACCTTCAAGCCAGAAACAGGTTGCAGTTCGAATTGTGGCCATCTGGCTGGAGATAGCCTCCAGAACATAGGGAGGCAAAGAGGAGGAAAAGAAGATCTGGCGGAAAAGCTCGCTCTTCTTCTCCAACTCCGGCAAATGGCGGACAAAATATTCAGCCACCTGCCAGGAATCAGAAAATCTTTCAGCATAATGATTACGGAAAATTTTCCCCCTCTGCTCCCGAACGACATCAAAATAATTTAAAAAAATCGGAAAATACCAGGAAATAATAAAGGGGAGGACAGCTTCTTCCCCAGGCTGAAGTTCATCCATGAGGCCTAAGGAGCCAATATCAGTGCGACCTTCGGGTGAAGGGCTGATTTCCTTTAAATCCTGGAGGCGACCATCATCGGCCAGATCATCCCAGAAAATTTGAAGATCATCCCACCATTCACCCCTGACCCAATGGGACAAATAAGTAATCTTTTTCCAGGGAGTGGCCACAGTGATATTGCCGAAGGCAGGAGAGTCTGGTTTTATCCTTCGGGAGGTCATAAAAAGACCGGTCAGATTTTCCCCAAACCGAATCTCATTGACATTCTCTCCAAATTTTTCATTTCTGATGGAATTGAGCTCGCCTTCTCCGTCAAAGCCAAGGGGGTTTAGAAAAGAACCCACAACAGTAATTCGAACCTCTTCAGGGCCCAGATTCTTTACCCGAAATCTTATTAAAATAGCCGGTATTCCTGATTGTTCAGGCTCGCCAGGAATAAAGGGATTGAAAGCTTCAAGAAATATCTGGAGAGGAATTTTCTGGTCCCGCAACTGCACTTGAGCCAAGGGATATTCGCCTCGAAAAATAGCTTGGCCCATTCTGGGAAGACCCGGAACCATCTCTCTGGGTAAACCATGGCCGCTGCTGAAGGGCGGAAGAAGTGGCCCTTCCAGGACTCGAGCCAGGGGTTTTTCGCCCTGGCTTTGGTAATAAAGAGCAAAAAAAGTAAAGGGAAGATTAATTCCTTTTCCCGGACGATTAAAAATCTCCCAGTCCCGAAGATTTCCCCGACCACCAAGAGAAATTGTCCCAGTGCCGATTCCTCCAAGAGGGAAGGCTATTTCCCGCAACGCCTCGCCCTCAAAAGTCCTTACTTTACCCAAGCTCATAAGCTCACTTAGCGAATAAGGCAAATCCTTCGCTTGATCTCTTCGTATAAATTTAATTTTGTCTTTGTCTTCATTATTCTGTTTATTTTTTTTAAAAATTTTATCCTTGAAAGAACTAAATAAACTGAAGCGACTTAATGGATTAGTAGATTCGTTTTTGCCCATGATTTGCGGCAAGGTCTTTTCCGCCTCCATTCCTCCTAGGAGAAACATGGTCAGGATAAGGAGAAAAATTATTTTCACCGGAGAAATTTTAAATATTCGAAAATTCTTAAAAGTAAAAATTTCTTTTATTTTTGCCCCTATATCTTTCCCTTCTCCAATCACCTTTCCCTCCCATTATTTTTTATTTTTATATCATAAACAGAGATAATTAGGAAAAATCTTTGAGCCAAAATTTTAATTAAAACCCTGCGGAAAAAAGCTTATGATCAGAATTTAGCGATATCCTTGTCTTTAAAATGGCGCATACCTGCATCAGATGAAAACAAGAAATAAACCAAAGATGAAAATAATAAATCAATTAAATTAGACTGAAGCCTTAAGATGTAGACAATGTCCATGAAATAAAGATTATATTTAACATAAAAGGTGGAAGCTTGAAGCTTGCGAAAGGAACGGTTTAAATGAAAAAAATTTTGACACAATTTATAGAAATATTTTTAAGCTGATGTGGTCACTGAAAAAAATACTTAATTATCTTAATTAATTCTGATATTATTCATTCCGCTTAAATCTTTAATCAGGAGAAAGAGTTATGTTCAAGGGACATCCCAAGGGGTTAATCGTTGCTTTCTTTTCCAATATGGGTGAGCGCTTTGGCTTTTATACCATGATGGCCATCCTTGTTCTTTTCCTTCAAGCAAGATATGGCCTTTCGGCTGAAAGCGCCAGCAATTATTACAGCTGGTTTTATTTTGCCATTTATGCTTTAGCTCTTTTTGGCGGTTTTCTCGCTGACTGGACCGGAAAATATAAGCTGGTCATTGGAGCCGGGATTATCGTCATGTTGGCTGGCTATATTCTCATGGCCATTCCCGGAATGCCCCTCGCCATAACGCTGGCCGGTTTGTTCACCATCGCTTTTGGTAATGGTCTTTTTAAGGGAAATCTGCAGGCCGTCGTCGGTCAAATGTATGACAACCCTCAATATGCCAAAGTAAGAGATGCGGCCTATATGATTTTTTATATGGGCATCAACATTGGCGCCTTCTTTGCTCCCTATGCGGCTACGGCTATGAGAAACTGGTTTCTTAAATCTCAGGGATTCCTGCATGACGGGAGTCTACCGGCTCTCTGCCACGCCTTTCTTCGAGGAAAACTCACTGAACCACAAGCCCTCAGCCATTTCGAAAACCTGGCCAGCAAGGTCTCAGGAAAAATCATCTCAGGGGTTGATCAGTTATCCCTTTTTGCCCGCGATTATCTTGAGGCTTTTTCCCGCGGATACAATTATGCCTTCGGAATTGCTGGCGCCTCGATGATTGTTTCGCTTCTGGTTTTTGTCCTTTTCAACCGCTATCTTCCAAGCAAAACCCGAAAGAAAGCTGAGACGACCTCCAGGCCAGCGGCCGTTTCCCTAAAAAATTTGGGCGCTATTATTATGGCTTTTATCCTTCTTCTGGCCACAGCTTTTCTTTTCCGCTATCTCATGAATGATTTCGCCCTTGGACTGGCCCTGGGGCTTTTTGTGGGTTTTGTGGCCATAATTGTCAGTGTTTCGACCAGAGAAGAAAAACCCCGCGTTGTCGCCTTAATTCTAGTTTTTGCGGTCGTCATTTTCTTCTGGATGTCCTTCCACCAAAACGGCCTTACCCAGACCTTCTTTGCCCGGGATTACACTGTTAAGGAAGTAGGTCCTTTCACCAACATCTTTTTTAATCTCAAATCCATACTGGCTTTTATCGCTTCTTTGGCCGGTCTTATTCTGTTCTTCACCCGAAAGAAGGCCACTGAAAAGATTGTCAGTCTGGCAGTTTTTGCCGGAGCTGGCGCTCTCACCTTTTATTTTGTTCGCGGCTACCAGGAACTTAACCCCATTGCTCCTGAAATTTTCCAGTCTTTCAATCCTCTTTTCATTGTCGTTCTTACCTTTCCGGTGATGAGCATTTTTACCTGGCTGAGAAATAAAGGCCGAGAGCCTTCAACCCCACGAAAAATTGGCATTGGCATGATTCTGGCCGCTGTCGGCTTCGCCATCATGCTCTTCGGTTCCATTAATCTTGTTTCACCTAAAACCATTGCTCTCCAGGGCTTGACGGACTGGACCAGGGTTTCTCCTTACTGGCTGATTACTAGCTATCTCATCATTACTATTGCTGAACTCTTCCTCAGCCCCATGGGCCTTTCCTTTGTCTCCAAGGTTGCTCCAGAAAGATTCCAAGGGTTAATGCAGGGAGGCTGGCTCCTGGCCACAGCTGTGGGCAACAAGCTCCTTTTTATTGGTGGCTACCTTTGGGATCGAACCGAGCTCTGGATCGTCTGGGGAATTTTTGTTGCTTGCTGTCTCCTTTCGGCAGCTTTCATTTTCTCCATAATGAGGAAACTGGAACAGGCAACCTCTCAGTCTTAATTTAACGAACTTTCCACTCCAGAACACCGGCCGAAAAATCTTTCTGCGCCAGGATTTCGAGGCGAAGGCCAGTGGTAGTGATTGGTTTGAACTCAACGCGGCAATAGGTATCCTTGGCCACAGAATAGGGCGTAAGGTTCTCAACGGGCTTCCATTGATCGCCTTCCCTGTAAAGAACCCGCCAGCTTTTAGGAATTCGGCACTCCCCTTCGCCCGTATCATCAAACCAGTAAACCTCCACTACGGAAACAGTGGCTGGTTTTTCAAAATCATACTGAACCCATTCAAGCGTCCCTTTGCGAGGCCACCAGTGAAGATAAGGGCGACTTCGATCGTTGGAGGATTCAGGTTCCCACTGGTCATTAACCCCCCGCGCTGGCCGATTGCCGGAAGCGGTCACTTTGCTTGTTGAAGCCACGGTGGGTTTTGGGTAGGGCCGAGCCCTCTTCTCGTTTCGGGCGAGCCACACAGCCATTTCTCCATTGCCTCGGTGAGCCCAGGCGTAATAGGGAATGGCCACAAAGGGCTGCTTCTCTCTGATTATCTCGCCTTCCTTTTCGCCTTCCTTAAGGGCTATCGCCTCACCTTTAACCACCATGAGACCACCAAGAAGGTCAGGACGCCACTCGACGGTTAAGGGTGCTTGATCCTCAATAATCAAATTGCTCACTGCGCCGTTATTATCAGGCCATTCAGCACAATAAACTATAGGCCCTCTTTCTATAGCCACCCTGCCCTCATTGGTTTTAACGGCCGGATGGCTAAGGACTCTTCTTACAGGCATAGGGAACTCAATTTCCACAGTATCCCCAATTCGCCAGCGGCGATTAAAAACAGCGTAGCCCTTATCCATTTTGGGATTGATCTTCCGACCATTTAATTTAAAGCTGATTTGGGCTTTCTCAGGCTTCAAATAAACATAAAGATCGCTCGGAACAGGTCTACCTTGAGCCCAACCAGGAACCCTAACTTTTAGACTAAAAGTTGTTTCTTTTGCTGGAAGGACAAGAATTTTGACGCTCCCCTCCCAGGGATAACCGGTTTCCTGTCTTATAGTTACCTTAGTATCCCCGAGAGTAACATTAGTGCTACTGGCCGCAAAAAGGTTAATAAAAAGGCTATTGTCTTTACCTATGGAGTATATAATTCCAGGGATTTGGGGCATGAGGCGGGCGACATTAGGCGGGCAGCAGGCACAGCCAAACCAAGGACTTCTTTGATGCTGGCCGAAAGACTCAAGGGGATTGGGATAAAAGAAAAGGTCGCCACTTAAACCAATTCCCGAAAGGAAGGCATTGTAGAGAGTTCGCTCCAAGGCATCAAGGTAACGAGAATCTCCATAATGCAGGAAAAGACGGTAATTCCAGAGGATGTGGGCAATGGAAGCACAGGTTTCGCAATAGGCCGTGGCATTGGGCAACTCATAGGGACGACCAAAGCCCTCAATCCCACCGGCGGCCCCAATGCCTCCAGTTACATAAACCTTGCCGCCGATAACATCCTTCCAGATAGCATCTAAAGCTTGGAGATAGGCTCTTTCGCCAGTATATGCGGCCACGTCAGCCATGGCTATATACATATACTGGGCTCTGACAGCATGACCGACGGCCTCGGTTTGCTCGATCACTGGCTTGTGATCTTGGCTATAGGTACCATAGAGTTTATGCCCATCAGCCCGGCCTCTTTCATCCAAAAAGAATTTGGCCAGATCTAAATATCTTTTATCCTTCGTGAGAAGATAAAGCTTGACCAGCCCAATTTCGACCTCCTGATGTCCTGGTACCGAGCGATTCTTTCCCGGCCCAAAAACCGAAAGCAAAAGCTCCGCATTTTTCAGGGCTACGTCGAGAAGATTCTTCTTACCCGTCGCCAGATAATAGGCTACAGCTGCTTCATAAAGATGACCCACATTGTAGAGCTCATGGCTCATGGAGAGATTTGACCACCTTTCTGGACCAACCCAGCGCACCGGAGGGTTTAAGGGGTCAATTGTTCGAGCCGTATAAAGATAACCATCAGGCTCTTGAGCGGCTGCAATTTTGGCAATAATTTCATCAGCCTTCTTCTCAAGCTCAGGATCGCGATAACGCATAAGGACATAACCCACAGCCTCTAGAGCTTTAAAAACATCGGAATCGTCAAAGGGATATTGAGTTCTGAATTTGCCTTGTTTCATTCTACCCGCAATTTCAAAATTTTCGATGCGGCCGGTTATCTCACATTGCCTAAGATTATGAGGAACGGTGATTTTTCGATTTGTCTCCAAGCGTCGGGACCAAAACTGATCAAAAATCTGAACATCGGTGAAGGGAACAGGGGTTAAAGCATAGCCTAAATCTTTGGTCTCCTGAGCAGAACCTTGGGCAAAGATAAAAGAGTCTGACTTCAACCCTAAAAGCATCAAGGAAAAGACCAGAAAAACAAAAAGCCTCGTTATAGTTTCATTCGACCTTTTCTTTGTATTATGGTCCATTCAAAACCTCCCACTTTTTTCCCTTGAACTTTCATTTTACCCTAATTCTAAAATTTTTAGCCACAATTGAATTTAAGTTATAAATTTATTAATTTTTTTGATCACTTTGGTCAATCGAGTGAACAAAATTCTTTCTCTAAGACACTCTTTCTCTAAGACACGGGGGGCATTCTTGAAAATTTTCTGTCTTAAAAACTTATTAATAATTTTGATGGTAAACGGGGAAGGGACCAATGGCCCAGCTCTGGCGGCTTTTGATTCGAGCTCGAGCTTGAAGTGTCTTCCCTGACGCTTCAAGGACAACGACATATTCACCCGGTTCAACTAAACCTGCCCTTTGGCGGACCACTGCTTGATCGGTCCCTGTTTCCTCCTTGGATCTTGAAGCTCTCATATCCCAGAGAACCCGGTGAAGACCAGCTTCGGCTGAACCTTCCAGCTCCCGGATTAACTGGCCATAGGGGTCTTTTATCGTGATTTTAACTTTCGTGGGCAGAGCCGACTTGAGGTAATAATTAATAATTACAGCATTAGGTTCGTTAGGAGTTACGAGCACACGGTCGCCGTAAAGTCGATAATTCCCCCAGTTACGGGTTATTCGTTGGACAACTGGCTCAATAGAAAAAAGATGAACATCTTTATTTAGAATTTCTGGATTAAGTTCCTGAAGCGGGGAAATGTCAGTGATATAAATGCCCCGGCCAAAAGTGGCAACTACCAGGTCATTTTCGCGCGGGTGAATAAGAAGGTCTGTCACCCGAACTGAAGGCATATTGTTTTTAAAACGGTGCCAGCTCGCTCCGCCATCAATGGAAACATAAACGCCGCCATCGGTACCCACAAAAAGCAAATTTGGATTTCTTCTATCTTCAAAAATGACGTTAACTGACCGATCAGGAAGTCCCCGATTGATTGGTCTCCAAGTGGCGCCATAATCTTCTGTCACATAGACATAGGGTTTAAAATCGTCATGGCGAAGGCCTGACTTGGTGACGTAGGCTTTCCCTTCTTGATGGAAGGAGGCAAAAACGCGGCTGACCCATCTTTCATCTGGTGAACCCGCCTTGATCAAATTGGCCGAAACGTCAGTCCAGCTCGCCCCTCCATTTTGGGTTAACCAGACCTTGCCATCATCGGTACCAACCCAGATCAGGCCAGGTTTCAAGGGCGACTCAGATATGGTCGTAATAGTGCAATAGGTGATATTGCCACGGCCAGCAATTTTTTTGGGATCATTACGGGTCAGGTCAGGGCTGATTTCCTGCCAGTGATCACCTCGGTCAAGGGAACGAAGAAGAACTTGAGCCCCAGTGTAAATTATCTGGCTGTTATGGGGTGAGATAATGAGCGGCGGTGTCCAGTTCCAGCGATAGGGAGGCTTTCCGGGTTCCCTAATGGGAACAATGGAAGTAATCGTCCCCATCTTCTGGTCCACCCGACTGTGGCCACCAAATTGTAGCGTATTATAAACCCAGCGGCTGTCATGGGGATCAACCTGGTTGTACATACCGTCGCCCATCCCCACCGTCACCCAGTCTTCAAGGCTCACGTAGCCCGATGGCCCATTGGAGGGACCCTTCCAGGAGTCATGGTCTTGCATGCCCCCATAAATGTTATAGGGGTCTTCCATGTCCACGGCGATGGCATAGAATTCGCCCAAGGGAAGATTATGGAGATGGTCGCAGGTCCGGCCACCATCATAACTGATGTGAACGCCACCATCAGTTCCAAGAAAGATCCGATCAGAATTTTCAGGGTCAATCCAGATGGTGCGAACATCACCAAACATCCGGGCAAATAAAGTGGGTGGCCAATCCAGATCATGCCAAGTGCGACCGCCATCAAAGGAATGGGCGACGGCTACGCTAGTAACATAAATTTTTTGGTCATTATTGGGATCAATACGAATCTGATTAAAAGAATAAGGAGCTTTTCCACCGATATTGTCCTTGGGCGAATTCATTTTGCGCCAGGTTTCACCCCCATCGTCGGAACGATAAACCTCTCCGCCAATTGTCCTGGGCTGGGGCTGGATCCCGCGACGTTTATCCTGAGTTTCCTCCTCAGGCGTCGGGGGTCGGAAATTAGCATTTTCGATGATGGCATAGAGGATATTAGGATTGCGTCGATAGATATCGAGACCAATGCGACCAATTCTTCCAGAGGGAAGGCCATTGGTCAGGCGCTTCCAGGTTTTTCCGCCATCAGTGGTTTTATAGATGCCACTTTCTGGCCCTCCCTCTTCAAAGTTCCAGGGATAACGATATTTTTCATAGGTAGCGGCATAAAGGATTTCAGGATTGTCTCGGTTCATCACCAGATCAACAACGCCAACCCGATCATTGATATAAAGAACTTTGCTCCAGGTTTTTCCGCCATCGGTGGTTTTAAAAACGCCCCGCTCTGGATTGGGACCAAAGAGGTGACCCAGGGCAGCTACATAAACTATATCCGGGTTTTCAGGATGGACGATAATGCGGGCAATATGATGGGTTTCTTCAAGCCCCATATGTTGCCACGTTTTTCCTCCATCCAGGCTTTTATAAACGCCATTCCCTCGATAAGTGCTTCGAGTACAATGAGCCTCGCCTGTTCCCACCCAGACAATTTCTGGATTCGCGGGAGCCAAAGCGATGGCGCCGATGGATAAATATTCCTGGTCATCAAAGACAGGGAAAAAGGTGGTGCCATTATTGATGGTTTTCCAGACGCCGCCGTTTCTTGTCCCCACATAAAAAGTGTAACGATGTTCCTTAGTTGGCTTCTCGGGAACAGCAAAATCTGTAATCCAGGAGCCACAGCGATAGGGCCCAAGAGCCCGGAATTCAAAGGCCTTCAACAGGCTTTCAAGACTGGGCTGAGCGGAAATAATTTGAGCTGAGGCTGGCTTCTCGGAAACAATCTGAGCTGATACCGGCCTTTCTTTTTGAACAAAGACCCTGTCTTCCCCGTAAAAGGGAGAACTTAAAAAAAGATTAATTAAGAGCAGATTGATTAAAAATAACATGAAAGCCTCCTTGAATTAGAACTATCTTCCTGAGATATAAATCAGCCGTCCAGAATTTAAACTGATCTTAATTTCCTGGCTCAGCTTAAAGCTTTTAAGAAAAATTTATTCCCCTCAAAATATTTTTTATTTTGGATAATTTCAATTGATAAAATAATCCTGTCTTCTGCTCTTAAAATGGGCATTTCATTCCTTCAGGAAACACGCTCGAGCACCAGGTTATTGACGCCGTTTTCAGCAAATTCCCTCAGATATTTTTCAATGAGAGCATTCCTTTTTTCTTCGAGTTCGATTAAGTCCATCTGGCTATATTCTTCGGCTCCATACTCTTCAAGAAGATCCCTATCGGCTAACATGAAGGCAAGCCGATCAAAAAAGGTGGCTTCGGCAAAATCATTGAAAATTCCGGACATCATTATTTCTAAATCATCAGAAGCACCATAAATGCCTTCGCTTTCATCAAAATCGACGAGTCTTTGAAAGCCAAAACGAGGCGCATAGGAATAAATATAGGAAGCGACGGCATCGTATTCTTTATATTTGTTATTGTCTTCCCTGGCCATTTGAACCACCATCTGGCCAAGATAAATCAGCTTGATAAGGATTTCATACTGGGCGGCTAACAGTTGAATCTCCATCGGCTGGCCTCCATCAAAGGAATGCTAACGCTATGAATATAAATCAAGGACTGAAACAAAACAAGGGAAAAATAAAAGGAGAACAATTATATAGGGGACGAATAGCAGGGAAGAAATTTAATCAAGATTCGTCATAATTTAAGAAAGATCAAAAGAAGTTTAAAAAAATTAAAGAAATTTTTTAATTAATAAAAAATTTTTCCTTGGAAAAAAGGATATCTTCAAGGAAAGGATAAAACTATGGTTAAAATAACATCACTTTCGGCCTTGGTTGGCTTTATATCTTGCTTTGTTTTTGAACCATTTATTGGCCCTTTTCAAATAATGGGCAATCAAAGTGGTAAACCGGTCAGCGAGGAGCTCGACACGCAGGTGCGCAATTTCCTCGAAAAAAATCGATATTCCTGGCGCGATATGAATATCAGCGAAGCTGATGGTAAGTTATTATTTGATCTCATCATAAAAAATAATTACAAGCGAGCCCTCGAAATTGGCACTTCCACCGGTCACTCAGCTATCTGGATTGCCTGGGCTCTGAGCAAAACTGGCGGCAAGCTTATCACTATTGAAATAAATGAAAGACGTTACCGTCAAGCTCTGAAGAATTTTGAGGAGGCTGGCTTGAGCCCTTATATTGAGGCGATTCTAGGAGACGCCCACGAGATTGTCCCCAAACTTCCAGGCCCCTTTGATTTTGTTTTCTGCGATGCCGATAAAGAATGGTATAAAAATTATTTAATTGCAGTGCTACCAAAGCTTGTTGTAGGCGGCTGTTTTACAGCCCATAATGTTGATGGCTACCGACAATGGGGAATCAGGGAATTTTTGGAATATTTACGGAGCCTTCCCTCCTTGGAAACAACTATTGTTCGGCCCAGCTGGACGGGAATATCCATAAGTTACAAAAGGCAAGAAAAATAGATAAATCAGTTACAAAGATTTGGATTAAAAGAACGGTTGAAAACGGGGAGGTTGGCATCATAAAGCTGCTCAAGTAAACTGGCGACATCTTTTGAAGAAATTTCGAGCGGGCTGTTAATTACATTGCCTTTCTCAAGAACAAAAAAATGGACATGAGCAATGTTACTGTCAATCACAATCAGATTGGCAAAGGACTTTCCCGTTTTATTCGATCTCCTTTGCCAACTAGAATTTTGGCTTTCCCCCTACGTTCAGAAACAGAGTCGTCTATTTCGAAATGATAATCCAATTCCAAATTCTTGGCGACTTTGATTGTAATTCTATAATTAGTTCCAAGCAATCCAATACCCGTATTTAGCTCAACCTTCTCCACTTCACCATCAGACCAGGCTAAAAATCTTCCTCTGGAGCCATATCGAAATCAATTCCTCATTCTGTCTTTCTTTTATTTCCTCGGCAAAAGCAATTTTACTTTACTCTTCTTTAGGGCTTTTTTCAGAAAATATTTAATATTCAAAAAAATTTTCACCTTAAAGTAAAAAATTATTAAAAATAAAGTGGGAGAGGGGAATTGTTCTCCCCTCTCCCAGTTCTTTTAAATTGCTCTTAGTAGGAAAATCTTAAACCAAATCTAACAATCCTCGGATTAATAATTTCGTTAAGCTTGAAGAAATTCGGATCCTTGACAAAGCGGTTATTGGGATTGCCCTCGCCGTAATAGTAATAAGTGCCGTGATACTTCTGATATCTGCGGATGGGTGTTTTAGAATTGAGAGCATTAAACAGGTCAATCATTAGATAGATGCGCCCAGTATCGGCGAATTTGACCATTTTTTCGATCCGGAGGTCAAGGTGATACAGATTGGGCAATCTTTCTGAGCCAAAGGGAGTCATGTCCAGGGTGAAAGAACGGCTGGCGGGGTTGGGCAAAGTATAGTTAACGAAGGTGAAATATTCTCTGATGATCCAGCCTGCCCGAGCATTAAAAGTAGCCGCCAGATTGATATCAAAAGGAGCTTGATAAATTCCTGAGAATTTGACCATCCATGGGGTCTCAGCATATTGATCAATTTTTCCAGCAGCTCCACCAACGAGAGGGGCATAAGGTCGACCCTCATAAGCCCAGATATTGTTGGGGCTAAGATAACCTTTCTTTCCATAATGGGCTATCTGTCTCTGCCAGGTGAAGCTACCATCGAACATCCAACGATTGGAGAGCCTCTTGGTGAAAATTAAATCTAACCCGAAATATTCATTATATCGATCAGAGGGCATGCGCTGTTCCCAGGTATAAGGTGAATAGCGAGTCTGGAGTGTGGAGGCGTAGTAGTAATCGTGTTTGGCCGCATCTTTAGTTGAACCCATTCCAGGAACGGTGGCCGGGGGTTTGCCGGCATTTATATACCAACCCTGATTATCAACCTCATTAGTGTCGGGGAACCATTTTAAAGCCCAATTAAAATTGGTAAAACGGCGATAAGTTAAATTCAGAGAAATCGAAGCATCGGTAAAAAGTTCTCTTTCCACAGTTAAAATGGTTTCCCAAGTAATGGGCGAAGTGGCATCTTTATCAATTACTCGATAGGGATCAACAAGTTTTTTGGGATTGCGGAAATCATAATCACCCCAGAAATAACCGGCAGCATCGTTAATATCACCGATAAAGGTCCCGGCATCATTAAAAATGCGATAGAGTTGATAAGTTGGCGATTTTCTGTAATTAAACCAGTAAAGTTCGGTGAAATCTATTTTTCCATCTCGATTGGTATCCCACCAGAGCAGATCAATCCAGCCGCCGGTTCCGCCTTTTTTCCATCGCCAGGCTTCGCCTACACCCATGAAATTACCGTATCGAGAAAAACTGAGTTTGGCAATTGTTTTGCCGTCGCCAAGAACATCCCAAGTAATTCCAATACGGGGAGAAAGAACTTTCCAGGCATAGGGACTTCCATCTTTGGCCGTGGCTTTAACCTCTCCTTGTTCCGCTGCGGGTAAGAGAGAATCAAGAAGATCAATTGTCTTTGGAGTATAGTAATCGGTCCAAGCCTTACTGTTTCTATCGACAGCAATGACCTTAAAAGGCCGAACATAGGGACGCTGAAAATCGTATCTTAAACCTAACAAGACATTAAATCTTCCTTTGGTGATAGTGTCTCGGAAGAAGAAGGAATACTGGTAGCCAGCCAAATCTTCATAATAACCTCGCCATAGATTAATACGATAGAAATTGGAAGGGGGAATATCGGGTAAACCGTCGCCATTGAAATCAGCTAAAGGAAAGTTGAAGTTTCGATCAAGAACATAATTACCAGACCAGACTGATTCGGTGTAAGCTCGCCGCCAGTTGTATTCAGCTCCGAGTTTAAATTCATGATTGGCTCCTACCAAATTCTCCCGGAAATAATCGGCGGTAAAGGTAAATTGATGCTGGGGTCGAATGCAATAGTAGCGGGAGGCCTGAGAACCATAATAACGAGCGGCCGTATAATCATAGATAGCCTGCTTCTGGAACTCCAAGTCGGTCATGGGGGTGAGGTGAAAACCGCCACCGGTATAACCGTGCTTGAAGGATAGGAAAAGATCGGTACCCACAGTTTGTTCAATCTGAGATTTAACGACTGGTGTGCCAAAATGATATAAAGTTCCCTGGTAGAGACCTTCAGGATTGGCCGTGGTGGCACTGCGACCCCACATCTCTTTGTTGCCAGCGTGCATGAACACTTCGATTCTGTTCTGAGGAATTAATTGGAAATTGAATTTGAAGGCCATATTGGTCAGAAGCATATCCCAGGGAGTCCCCAAAATAGTATCAGCCTTTATGTCCTGAACACCGTAAGAGCCCCAGAACCAGGCTTTATCCTTAACTAAAGGAAAGCCGGCATTGACGCCATAGTCCTCAATCCGGCGAATCCGGTTAGTACCGAGGAGCCCTTCTTTCCTCATTTCATCGGTCACATTATCAGCCTGCAGAAACTTATAACCATCGGTGAAATACATGCGGCCGCCGAGCGAAACCTTATTGCCGCCTCGACGAGTTACTAGGTTGATGGCAATTCCTCCTGTCTGGGTGGTAACATCACTTCCTCCAACGGAAATGTGCATTTCTTCAAAAGCATCAAAATCATAGTAAGTAATGGATGCTCCAATGGCAGCCGGGTCTGTAACCATAACTCCATCAATATTCCACTGATTTTGGGCACCGCTTGTAGCTCCTCGGGCGAGCATGGTTGACTGCATTCCGGTGTCAGTACCACCGACATCTTCTCTGTCAGCGATGACACCTGGAGCGAGCTTCATGATGACCCAGGGGTCACGGGCTGTCGGCAGGGTTTGTAAAGCGGTATGATCCACGTTAATACCCACCAAGGTTTTTTTAGCATCCACAACCGGAGTAATAGCAACTACGGTTATCTCTTCTTCCAAAACTCCAGGTTCCATGACAATAGTTATGTTCGTATTGCCACCCACAATCACCGTAATGTTTTGCTCTATTTTGGTTTTGAACCCTGTAAGCTCAGCCTTGATGGTATAATCGCGGGCCGGCTGCAAGGAAAGGAATCGGAAAAGTCCTTCGGCGCTCGTCATTGTGGTCATCGGAGCGGTGTAAGTACCAGTCAAAGTAACGGTCACACCAGGAAGGGGATTGCCTTCATTGTCAACAACCCGACCATAAATATTTCCTGTTCGGAGCTGGGCACCCAAAATGGCCACACAAAGAAGCAAAAAAGCAAAGGAAATAAGCGCTTTTTTCATTTTTCCTCCTTCCTTCATTTTTTCTCGCTTTAAAGCTGAATTATCCATTTTTTATATTTGCAAAATTTATGCCAATTTATTTGTAATTTTTGTGTATTTTTTAAGGAGTTTTCATATAAATAGAACTCATCCCATAATTTGAAAATTCAAATATTTGAAATAGTTCAAAATATTGAATTCAAAATATTGAATTCATTATTTAAAGAAAATTTTTACAAAAGAAGCGATTTGCCTTGATATTATTTTCAAGCGAGGTCTTGATGGGTTTCTTAAGAAATTATCTAAATAATTATCTAAATCAGGTCAGTACGGCTTCGCGTTTATTCAACTTTTTTAAGAATTTAATCTATGTACCAGCAAAGAGGCTGTTGCCAGGAACCACAATTTAATATAATTGAAACTGAAGGGCTGCTAAAAAAGTTGCCATCAAATTTGGCGCCATCCATGATTAAAAATCTCAATTAAGAATTTCCCAAATATATAAAAAATGGACAGGCTTAGCTCTTACTGCTCTTATTTATCTAACACAGACTTTCCGGATCAAGGCCAAGCTCTCTTAGAGTGGAACGAATTTCCTCCTCTTTCTTTTTAGAAATGCCTCCTTCGGGTTTTACTTGAAGCTAAGGAATATTTGTAAACTGGGTTCAGTGGCAAATTTAGTTTAATTATAAAATTTGGCCCTTTTCTGGCGAGTTATGTCCCCTTTCAAGGAGATAATTTTGTAAAATTGAATAAATAGTTCTTTGGGTTCGTCTTGTATTTCAATGTCAGGCTCGACGTATTTCTGCACTTCTTGGGGCTTTAACTCATCATAATCTAGCGACAGCAGAACTTCGTTAGAGAATTCATCCTCATCGACTGTAAAATTAGGGTTTGAATTTAATATGCGGGGAATCTACTCAAACTTTATTTTATAAGCAAATTTTCCCTAACGAACTCACGGTGACTCCTGCGGTTGAGCAGCGGCAATTAGTTGGCGGGCGGCCACTATGAAGGTGGATTTATGAGTGTTCTCCCAGGCAGCAAAGTTGGCGATAAAATCTAAAAGCGCCTTGCGCAATATGTGGGGATCTGAAAGATTACGCGCCCCTCCCGGTAAGCGCTGAAGTACTTATCGTGCTGCTTGACAGAAAGATTCGGGACAATGCTCGTTAGCAGGATCGGGAAGTAGAGTATCCATTAACACTGCCCTAGAGGCACCCAGAGGAAGGGTGGCCCACCAGATGTGCATTGAGTGCAGGTGCCCTCGACGGATGTTTTGGTCTTTGCGGGCGTGCTCAGAAACGTGGCCGATGGGCATCTCGCCAGTTTCAATCAGGCGACGTATTCCTTTTACCTCTTGCTCCATAGCCCATCCTCCTGGATGACAAAATCATGGCCATTTTTTGCGTTTTCTAATACAGAACCTGGGACCCAGGTTAGACCCTGAATTTTCAAACCACCCCTAATTATATCCCACCCTCCCAGGTATTCCATCGCTCCTTTAAATTGATCCAGGCCAGAACTTGGGCGAGTGTGGGCCAGTACACGCTCGGCCGTCACCACCGGCTCATCATTGTTGAGATTGATTTTGTTATTAAAAAAGTTATTAGCCTTCTGCCAAATCACCTGCCTCAGCTTTCCCAACCCATAGCGGGTATCACCGCCAATCAAAAGAAGACGAATTTGCACAAGCTCTTGAATAATTCCTTCATCTTGACTGAATATATAGCCGACCATAGCCAGTGCTTGAAATGATGTCTTATCGGCTCGCCAGTAAGGGCTGATCATTTCAAACTCCCGGAGCGTGCCCTCAGCGGCGGTATCAGATTCGGGTTCGATGGCCGTTCCAGGACGGGTGATGAGAAGACGATTGCGGAATTTCCGGTCCCCTTCGATCCTCCCGTCTTCCCGCTCCCATACCAGCCCCTCCCTTTCTTTAAAATGGGGAAGCCAAGCGATCCATCGGCCGTTCACCTTCTCGGCTGGATAGAAATAGCTCAGGCGTGTTTTTTTCTGAAGCTCAGCTCCCACTTTTTCATAATCAGGGAACTGTTGGTTTTTAAGCCTGGCCAGCTCAGCCGTCAATGCACCCCAAAGGGTGCGCGCCGGCATGTAAAGGCGCGTGCGATTCAACATGCCAGCAGGCGCTATCCCAATGTGCAAAGGCGATTCTAGCCGCCACACCCAACGATAAAGTGACCAGGCCATGCTTAACCTTCTCTTGCTTTAAGGTGATATCGGGCGTAAATCAAAGCATTGCGCAAAAGATCACGGGCAAAAAGTAAATCATCCAAGTTACCCGCCAATTGCTTAATTACTTTTGATGCCTCAGGGTCAATCTTATTTTCGACTTTGAATACGCTTTGCAAAAATTCTGCGCAATTTTTTTGAATTTCTCTGCCCACATTTTTATGGCGAGCTTCAATGTAAAGGAACATAGCATAAGGGCCTTGCTCTTCCAGAACAATTAGAGCTTCATTAAGGATCCTTTCTTCCATACCATTAATATTGGCTAGCTTTTGACCCACCTCGGCGCAGCTAATGTCCAGGTTAGCAATTAATTTATTCAGGGAATTCATAGTTCACCTTCCCTTTAAGATTTCCTATGGCCGCTCAGCGAAATCGGCCGGGGCCTTTGTCTGTTCCTCGGTCTGGGAGGCTGAGAGTTGGTGTATATTCTGATAGGCCACTTCCTTGGATTGCCCATCTTCCCATTTGGAGCAAAGAACTTTTAGCCTCCCCATCCCGCGCGTGCCCATACCACCTATCCCCAAGTATTCCAGATAAGGATGAGCCCTTTGAACAATTTGATGGACCTTATCCGGATCGTCCATCTTCCCGCTCTCAAGAATTACACCTATGTCCTTTCCTCCCACCTTAAAGTGTTTGGGATTTTTGGCGATGATCTCCCACACCAGTATGGTTGCTCGAGGTAAGGCTTCGTAAGAAAACAGGGCCCCTTCCTCCGCAGCGCCTGTTTCTGGATTAATGGACACTGAAGTCCTCACTTCCAAGTTGCTGTTGACGACGTGGATGAAGAGGTAGTCAGAAAGAAGGGCGATGCGGTCAACGATATATTGGGGCACCTTCAGGGATTTTAGCTTAACCGCCAGGTCGTTTAATCTTTGGCACTCTCGCATTTCTAGATATAGCCATCCCAGATTCAATTTAAGGGGCGAAGCCTGCTGCCCTGGCTGCTGGAATTGCTGTTCAGCTTTCTGAATAGTTAGCTCGAGTTTTCCTAAGTAAACAGCATCTTCCTCAGCACAGGTTACTTCAAAATCCACCAATCGTAGGGCCAGAGGACAAGTTATCCAATATGGCCCTCTCCGTGTTGGTACGGGAAAAAGAAAAATATGGGCGTCGCTAAAGGCCGCTAAACCGGCAAAACCATGGGCCTGATCCATGCCATGATCTTTTCCACGGGCAAAACCAAAAACGATGCAAACTGGACAATCGGGTTGGCCACAATGACCATAATAACTTTCTCGACTTTGACCCAATCCAGCGCAATGGGGATAACAAGGCCAGTCCTTTCCTTTTATTTGTCGGTTGGGATTGGTCTCGGTTTCGGCCATGGCTACATAGGCCCGATAAACCCCGGCCAGGCTAGACCCGGGAATCTTCGGCAGACGCGTCGCGGGCTCGCGAGTGATTGTCAAGTCAACACGACCTATTCGAGCCCCGCCCGTGCCTATGTGGATGGGGTCAAGCGCCATCCCTATCTGAATAAATCTTTTGAAACTTGCCATAGATTGTCTCCTTTTATAAAGATTCTTTTAAGGCAGTTATATGCCATTCCAGGGTGCGCTGCAAAAGTCCACGCAATGCTGCCTCTGATAACGTCTCTAGGTCCACTCCTTTTACCTCCAGATGTTGAGCCAGCAAGGCTCGTATTGTGTCCTTCCACAGCTCTACTGAAGGCTTCTCCGTCCCAAAGAGCCATTCTGACTCTAGCCTATTCAGCTCACTCCAAAACCGCTGAAGGGCCGTCTGACTGGGTGCCACCCGCCGAATTAGTTGCCAGAGGGCTCTCAATTTCTTCCAGTCATTGGCGTAAATGAGCTTGATCTTCTCAAAGCGTACAGATGTGGAGTCCATGAACAATGTTGCCACCAAGGCAGGACACACATACACCCTATCTCCTATTTGAAGATCGGCGACGTGGCGGTAGACAGCTCCTTTCGGATGGCGGAAGTCTTTGGGGAAGCGCAACTTTTGGTCTTCCACCCGGAGGTATGGGTAAAAGACATCCTCCCGCCCGTCGGGCATACGAAGGGGCATCATGGGAGTCGTCATCTGGACGTCTTGGTGGCGGAGTTGGAGCATAAGAGAATCATCGTAAGCTTCCCTGCCGATCACCTCCCAGCACTCCTCATTTTGGCTGCTCAAAGTATCTTCTAAATTACGGGTGGCTTCTAAAACAGCTTGGAAAGACAAGGCGCGTTCAAAGGCCACTACTCCCACGTGCAAAGGCAGGCGATCCCATACCATGGAGAATTGCTTTTCCCAAAGGCTTTGGGCCAGATCCACGCATTCTGAAACGACTTCCAACGGCACGACCACCCGAAAACGTAGGGGGGAGAGTTCAAGGGGGATCAGAGGGTGATACGTGCGCAGATAATAATAGGACGACGGGATCTCTTCGACCCATTTGATAATCAAATTTTGCGTATTTCCAAATATGTCTTCTTCAGCGACAAAGACAGACTGGCTCGCGAGAGCGGAAGCTTGCTCTTCAGGCCCAAGCACCTGAGCCAAATTCGACGTGGTGATGAACCCGTTGAGCGCTTGCAGATAGAGGAGGCTGAACTGCACGCCGCGAAGCCGCCCGTCGTAAAGCGTGCTGTCTTTCCAGCCCTGATCGCTTCGGCCTTGATCGGGCACGACGAGCAGACGACGCACCCGCCATGGGTTCTCGCTGCTATCCGCAATTCGCCGAAATTCTTTCAATAGGTGTTCGAAGAACTCCTGAGCCTCCCGCCAGAAGCGATAGACTCGACCGGGGGAAGGCAGCTTACGGAAAAGTTGATGTGCGAGCCAGGTCGCACGCTGCTCGTCGTTCAAAGATTTCCAATCTGGGGCATCCGCGCGATCCTCAACAACTCGCTCGAAAAATTCTTGCCAGCCTTTATGATATTTGAAACCCTCTTGAAGGCTGGTAAGAACCGGGTCATTTGAGTTCCAAGATTGAAATTTATTTTTTATATATTCATGAAGATTCTCCCAAGGCCGGTTCGTTTTGATGGGGTTCTCCTCATTACTCAAGATGGGATTAAATCTTATCCATTCCGGTATCGCTTGGGCTCGCAGGCTATCCACCCGCTCACCGTTCAGCCATGGTTCTAAGTCAAGAAAAAGGGTAATGAGGGCAAGGCGATTGTTGCGGTCAGCCACTTCCTCAAACCAAATGGTATCACAACTCATCTGTCCTCTGAGCCAGTCCTTTAAACGACGGTAGCGCCGCTTTTGGCAAACCTCGCAGGGCTTTTCTTTGTTGGTGGGATCTCCATTGAGACGTATTCGGCAAACCGGGCAAATATGTCCATAATTTTCTTTAGGATTCGGCGGGCATACATTCCATGGGCGATGCACCGGAATGACCAGGGCCTCATTTACCTCCCTGCGTTCCCGAACGATTGGCACCAACGAGCGGGTAGGGAGGCTCAATCGCAAAAGCGGTGGGGTTTCAAGATATAGCGACTTAGCGATGCGATCGACTTCCTGTTGCAAATAATATTCCCATCCGTTGAGCCATAAAGCGGGTACTTTCTCATTAAATTGCTCGCCTGGAAATGAAAAGACTGCTATGCCGCGATCTCTATAAATCAATGAACCCATAGCGAGGTCCACTTCAATAAGATGAGCCACCTCGTCAAAAAATTGGTCTAATCCGGCCAGCGATCCCGTCCAATCTCCAATCTTCACCGCCCGCGCCTCGTAGTGGTCTGTGCCGATCGCTACTGTGAGCAAGCGCCAGCGGATTTTTTGTTTGACTCGTCTATCATTCCACGGGAAAGATGAGGAATTCAATATTGCTCCCGCCACTGCGCTCTTGAACAGAGCTGCTGCTACATAGCTCTGGTCCCAAAGGGTCACATCGTTATTGGGCAAGCGGGTTTCAGCAAGGGTGGAGAGAAAGGCTTTCCGAATATAAGAAGCTGGGCCGATGGCCATGTCTCGCCATTGCCGCCAGCGGGAAACATCGGCTGCTTTTTGGGAGGCCAAAGCCTTCAGCTCCTCCAACACTCGGTTCATCTTCTCCACTAGTCTTTTCCAGCCGTTCTCAGTTAAAATCTCGGGCGGATCGTCAAAGAGATTGCGCTTAGGATAACCGAAGGGCGTAGAAAGCCACATTTTGCAGAGATACTGGCTAAGGTATTCGGATGTTTTTGTGGGCAGATTCTTCTCAATCCCCGAGGCTATTCCGTGCCCAGCCTGAAGAAGACCCAGAATATCACTATCCCGCTCCCGGTGCTTTTCAGTGAATTCCTTTATTGAAGACGGCCAAGCATTTGGCTTAATTACGCTACCCGAAAACTCTTTGACCCACCCCAACAGATCATCCCATGGAAATGGTGGCTGCTCGCTATCGTGCCATTTGAGATCATCGTAATCCTCCTTAACTCCGCCATGTTTACGCAAAAATTTGAGGCGTGCCTTTCCAGCCATATGGAGCCAGCCAATGGCTTCGCAAGCAAGGAGCAACGGGCGATGTTGCCGGAGCTTTTCTGCAGGATCAAAATTACTCATGACCCCCTCCCTGGAACCACTCTTTCATCTTCTGCCAAAGATCGCTTCTATTCTCGAATGAGATAGATTCTTGTCCTTTACGAAATGCATGCCACTTTTCGATCTTGGCTGTGCCCCAGCCCACAGTGCGCTTAGCCGAAATGCCATAAATAGTCAGAAGGTCCTCGATGGCCTCGAGCAGCTTGACCAGAAAGTCCTTAGGATTCAGCACCGGTTTCATCCCCGGCCATGGAGCGTAAAGCAGATAAAGAGTTCCCTTGGCTCCTGGAGGCACCACTTCGAAATAAATAGGCAGAGTGCCTGCCCGATGCACGCGGCTGTGGGGATTGATCACTTCGAAACCGATCTTGTTAAACCACGTGGGGTAGAAGACTAACGCACCTCGATTGGAGTCCCGCTCTTCGTCCTTCGCGTCGCCGAAAAGGTGTAGGATCCAAACCGGATCGACCCATTCTTCAAACTTTTGGCTCTTTTTCAAGTGCTCTCGTAGACCCGCCTTCATCCGACAAGCCCAACGGAGCATCCCCTTCCAGCTTGCCGCTG
>CALLJL010000011.1 GCA_938092135.1 uncultured bacterium | reverse complement strand
ACCTTCTCGATAGCGAAGCCAGGCCGTCATCCGTCGATACCCCCAAAACGGATGAGCCAGGCGAAGCTCCTTTATTCTTTCCACCAGCGTTTCGTTCAAAGATGAAGTTCTCTTTCTTGACCCTATCTTCCGATAATGGCCCCTCCGGCTTGTGCCCAGTGTCTCGCAGGATGCCTTCAAGCTCTCCCCTTTCTCTCTCATTAACTCTACCGCTTCCCGGAGATTAGTTCCTGGGTTTTTTTAAAGCCTCAATGGCGATCGTCTGCCGGCCAATGATCCTCTGCAACCTCTCAATCTCTGCCCGTAAAGCATCCGCTTCCCCGATTCTTCCCCCATTCATCAAGTTCTTTTGCCCTCCCTCCAGAAAACGGTCACGCCACCGGTAAAATAATGTTTGACTGACCTGATGTTCCCGACAGATCTCGGCCACCGATTTCTGCCCCTTGAGTCCTGCGAGCACGATGGCCATCTTCTCCTCAGCCGTCCATTTGCTGAGCCTCGTGCTTACCTCCTATGTTGAGTATAAACTCTATCTCTTGGAGGTGTCTATATTCTCAGGGGTTCATTATAAAATTATACATCAAATATTTTTATTTTCTCAATTTCTATCTTCTATATTTTCCCATTCATTAATTCACCATAGCTGATTATGTGTCCCTCCATTTTTTTCAAAAATTGTGATTTTGTCAATCCTGGCTCTAAGTTTAAAATAGCATCAAGGGCATAATTTTTAAAATAATACCTTTGAGTGCCAAAAGGAGGGCATGGATCTCCATATCCTATTTTTCTAAAATCGTTTATCCCTTGTTTTACACCATTTTCAAGAATTTTATCAGCTGGAAGCCCTTCTGGAAGTTCATTTATATTAGCAGGTAAATCATAAAGAACTTAGTGGACAAATGTGCTCATTGGTGCATCAGGGTCACCACATAAGTCTGTTCTCGCCCGCCTCCCTCTTGCGCACATTGCCCATGTGGGCGTTGGCGTAAAGACCGAGGTAATGGACGGACACTTGTTCTTTGTCTGGGATATGGGAGGTCACCCGGGCGATGAACTCCAGATAATCCACCCGTTCCACCTCTTCAGCTCCTTCCCCATACCGGTAGATGACCTTCGCTTCCCGTTCATCGAGGGAGAGGCGTTCCAGGGAAAGGAGCGGCCGGATCATGTATTTTCCCACTCGCTCAGCCTCTTTTCGGGTCTTGGCTTTGACCTTGCTGTGGGCCGAAAAACCCGAGTGGCGCCAGCCGGCGATCTTCTCCACCAGGGCCTCTGAGATGAGCTTCTGGCGAAGGAGAAGAGCGAAGACCTCGGGCTTGAAGAACTCGGCCAATAGACTGTCCTGAAAGGAAGCGACATCATGAAACTTGCCTTCGGAGTCTTCCCCTTCTTCGGTCACCAGGAGGTGGATATGGGGATGGAAATTGATCTTCTGGCCAAACGAGTGGATGACGGCCACGACACCAGGGATAAGTTCTGGGCCGGTTGCGGCCTGGAAGTATTTGAGGAGCGCCTGGACTGCCGCCCGGCAGAGCTCCCCGAGGAGACGACGCTTGTATTTGAAGAAGAGGCGGAGCATCCTGGGGATGGTGAAGACGACCTGGCGGTGGGGAACATCCAGGAGGAGTGTCTCGCGCATCCCCTCGCCCCACTCCTCAAGCCTCTTCGAATGGCACGAAGGACAGAACCCGCGGGTCCGGCAGGAGAACATCAGGAGGAGTTCGGTTCCGCAGTCGGGACAGCGGATGCGGGCGAATCCACAGCGGGGGTTGCTGCAGTCCAGGTAGCGCTCGACGACTTCTTTGACGATCGGACGCAAGAACCCGTACTCCCTCTCGAAACGTGACTCATATTCGGCCAGGAAGCGGTCGAAGTAATGGAAGAGCACGCGATAAAGGACAGTCCGCTCGGGATGTGAAAAAATCGAAAAGAAAAAGTATGGAACATCTGATCTTTTTACTCAGTTATATTTCAAACAAAGGCTATTCTGTGAACTGAGCAAGCCAGATGGTTTTGAAAACCTAAAAAAAGGAATAAATATCAGCTACTTTAATAAGAGCAGCAAAAACCATCGCAAAATTGGCGTAAATGAAGTAGTCCTTCGAGCTACAGAAAAACTATCTGAATACAGCCAAAATGCTTTTTTCGTTTGCCTTATTCCTAACCACAACCAATCGCTGGATTTACTATCTCCTCCGTTAACAGATTCAGAAGAAAATAGCCAGGCTGCCGCTTATGGCAAACTGGAAGCACTAAACACCAAGAAATGGGGGCAGATTACTTGGCATGAGATCCGCAGCTTCTGTAAGAAACATAAATTCCAAGAAACTCTTAAAGTATTCGACTGGAATAAAAACCAGGTATATTGATTTCTGTTAAAATAACCAAATAAAACTTAGGTCTCTTAACTCCAAAAGCCTCGGGATCCATCCTATTTTTTTTATCCAGCAGTTTTAGCCCCAAGAAATAAGAAATATTTTCTGGATAACAGGAAGACATTTTTTCATATATTCGTTATACATTTTAAGATAATAATCAAGCCTTCCTTCAGCATCGAATATTTCTTTATCAGCTTTTCTTCTAGATATTTCTCTGCAAAACGCCTCTGCAAGCAATTCAGAAAATAACATACTTCCCTTTTCTGTTTCGATGCCGTTACCATGCTTCTCCAGGTGTGGCTTAATTCCAGGAAAATTCAGATAAATAATTACATATCCCAGACTTCTATCATAATATACTCTTTGATTAGGATCTTTTTCTTCATCATCAAAAACTATTTTTTTAAATATACCTGCTGTTTTTTCTTTTGGTGCCCCTTTCCCATGTTCTTTTTTCCCCTTTTCTTCTTTTACTTTAAATTCTGCAATATCTTCTTCATCTTCACAATGAACGATAATATTTGTGGTATCGCCTATTCTGAATCCTTTTATCTTAAAATAACCGAAAAGCAAGCTGGCATATTTTTCAAGCGGTGTTAATATTATTTGTCTATCAGATAGCTCAAATTTTCCACTTGAATCCTCCAGTTCGACAAAAACAGAAATAGAACTTGTATTTTTCTTTTTAGGACAATAAATAGAAAACACCCTGTTTTGATATGGAGGCGCGCTCCCCTCAGAAGGATAAATTGTTAATCTTTTGAGCTCTTGAATTCCATGTTTTATTCCTTCATCTATGTCTATTATTTCTGTTAATTCTTCAGCCAATATGTTCAATTTCTTCAGTACCTTCCTAAACTTATCTAATCTTTCTCGGGGCATTTCTTCAGATGATTCATAACTTTTTGCCTTTTTTCTTTCAATATGCCTGGCTAATACATTTTTAACCTTTTCTTCTATATCAATAAGTTTCTGCCAGTACAGGCCTTTTCTATCAGGTCTTATTAAGCTCTTGTCGCCTTTTAATAACTTTTCAAATATTCCAGGGCAATCTAATTCTCCGAAAAAATAATGAGAATTCTGATCATTTTCGAAACCAAACATATAGTTCTCAAGAATAGCCCCTTTCGTTTTAACTAAGATACCTGCTAACGATGAGGGGTCATACTTTGAATAATATAATTTTTCGGGGGATTCATATAAAACAAAGCTGGCTGGACCATATTCTGATGAAATAATTTCTAAGTTTTCTATTTGTTGATAGCTAGGAATTTTGAAAAATAACCTTTTCGGACCATATTTCTTATTACCTTTTTCTAAGGTAATTTTGATATTTCGCTTAAGGTTTCTATTAATATCTCTTAAGGCAAAATGATCATTCAAAACTTTGTATATTTTTTCAAAATCAGGGCACCTGATTTTCTTTTCTGCTGAACATATTATATTTATATCTGTGTAGGATACGGGATCATTTCTCTGTTGCTGATCAAATATTTCTAATATAAGTCTTTTCTCGTCCTGAGAATAATAATATTTACAGCGAGTTGCTTGACCCTGGCAACATGTTGTTATTTCAGCCTGGCCTAATGAGAGAATGCTTTCTTTCAGTCCTCTTCCGAAAAAACCCCTTACGCTCTTTCCATGATACAGGCCGCTGGTAGGTCTTCCATAACAAAATATCTCTTCAATTTTTGAAGCTGGAATACCGGTCGCTTCATCTCTAATTCTAATAGATTCACAAAAACCCTGGTTTGATTTTTTTATCGTTATATCTATATTACCTGAGGGTTTTTTGCCTTCTGCTTCGAGTATTTTATAGCTATCATCACTATTGGTTATTAATTCCACAAGAGCATCAAATATATTTGAAATTGTTCCCTGAGCCTGAATTACGGCAACTTCATCGTCAATTCCTGGGTATATTTTTTTTTGACTGTCGCTCTTCCATTAATCCCCCCTCTTTTCTTTAATCGAATTTTACACAATCTCAAAAATGATAATATCTTTTGCTCGCCAAGTCTTCTTGCTGCTTGATAATATCTAAAATAATTATGAATGAGTATTCTCTTTGGGGTTTCGAGTGTACCGCCCAAAAAAGATCTCAGTTCTCTATCTGAAATGTCGTATCGGTCAGAAAGTAAATATTTTCTAAACTCTTTTGTACCGTATATATAATTAATAATAGCTTCTTCCCTGGTCCTGTTCATATTTTTTTTAATAGGCTTATTTATCACCGTTTTATTAAGCAAGATATTTTCGGTATCAAGAGCTATTTCTGTGCCTGCTTCCGTTATTCGTAAGCCTTCTTTTGCCCTGCCGGAAAGCCATCCCTTATCTGATCTGCATCTTCGCCATGATTTCTCAACTCTGGCTGAATCCGGCCAATTTGGATAACGTGCCAGTGAGAATTTTTTAGGGAATAACGAAAAACACTCATAAACAAGGGTTTCAAAGGTACAAACCTCTCCCCTATCGATAATTTTTTTTACACAATATATTAATAGCTGATCAAGCCCAATTTTTTCATAATTAAGATCGATAATATTTGCCCCACTTTTTCTAATATCGGTCTTGTTTTTCTTCATTACAGGGACTCATCCAATCCATTTAATTTTTAATTCACCGGAGATTTTTTCAAATTCTTTGTCCCCGGTTATGATTTCACCTTTTTTTATCCGGGCCAGGGCCGCGACAAAACAATCTGCGTAAGAGATACTGAACCTGGCTTTAAACTTTGCCGCTTCCTTGGCCAGCTCATCATCAACTTCAACTATCTCTATGGGAAGAGTTTTGATTACCTCCCATATTTCCTCAGCCTTCCCAGACCCGAGCTCTCTGGCCACGATATAATAGATTTCACCAGCATTTACAGCAGTCATTAACAGAAAATTATCCTTCTCTAAGGCCTCAGCCAGAGCATCTTTTACAATCTCGTAACCTGATTCTTTCTCAAAAAAAGCCAGTAAGGCATAAGAATCTAATATTTTGTTCATAAGCTACTCACTCTTCTTATCTAATTCTCTCTGTGTTTTCAGAGACTTCACCAGCTTACCGCCTGTTCCTAACAGACCCGCCAATTTATTTAAATATTCATCTGTCAGGGGACGAAGTATGATCCTGTCTCCCTTATCTTCAATAAATAATTTAGTACCTTTTTTAAGTTTCAGCCTTCTTCTAAGCCTGGCTGGAATAACCACCTGGCCTTTATTTGACATGATTGTAAGCATTTCTGCCTCCTTGTGATTATAGGTTACTGCATCTAATTAAGTATGTCAAGCGATATTTATTATGATAAATAAATTATGTAAGACTTTGATATCAATATCTCCATTATATTTATTCGTCTTACTTTAATTTTATTCTAAATTAATCAGGTCATTTCAATTTTTGTTCGCTATATGGCCATCTTAACCTTCCATTCTTGCACCCCTGTTAGCTACCATAGCCATCACATCTCCCTTCGCTGATCTCGATTTTTAAGGCTTAATGCAGGCATTCCCCTTAGCCCGTTCATACGGCAATACCATAGGTACGAAGCTCTAAGCCTGAAATGAGGGAGCATGAACGAGCCTGGATTATTCAACCCAAAGGCCTGTTGTCGGATTCTTACCCCGCCGCTTCCAAAAAGACCCCTTAGACTGGATACTACCTGTTAACCTAAAAAATTAATTCTTCGGCCTTTATTATTAAAGGATAACCCGTTATCCTTTAATAGTGATATGGGCTTTTAAAGGATAATAAACAAAGGGCAAAGAATCGAAAAGGGTGTTAACCGGACACTATGAAATTGTAAGCGTAAAAGGGGGACACAATAATTTGTCCCCCATTATCATCACAAGGTGTCCCAGGCTATGCCGACGCGGCGAAGCGCATAACCGACCTCGCACATATAATCACCGTAGCCGGTCATCCAGTGGAAACCGGGCATGCGCCTGGCCAGAAGCTCGCTATCTTTGTTGAAGCTCACTTCAATCTGCGACCGGCCGATGGGCATAAATGGAGCTTCTTCAATTCTCCCCAGTAGCCCCACCCACCTCTTTGCTTCAAAATCAGGAATGATGTTAGTTACAACCTGGCCGCGCCGCATCTCCACCTTGGGCGCTGCCGCGTAATCCGACTCAAAGTGGGTCAGAATCCTGGCCGGCTCCAGGCTCTTTCCATCCATCTGAGAATAGAGAATAGAGAATAAGAAATTCGTTTTCTGCTGCGCTTGCCGAGTGAGTGTCGCGCCACAGATTTTGCCTCGATCCATCGTGGAAAATAAAAAACAATAAGTCTTAGGCTTGCGCGTGTCAAATTGAGCTCGCAGGGGAAAGGAATGGGCCGTGAGGCTGGGGACAAGGCCAAAAGCGCCGAAAATCCGACAGATTTCTCCTCTGCAGGCAAGAACAGATTACGATAAATATTCGACTGCGGTCTCAGCGGCCATCAAGAGTTCCTGATAGGCCAGGTGCGGCGGCGGAGGCCTCTCCGCCATGAACGTTAGCTTGAGGTGATTGATGATTCGATCCACCACGCCATAGTCGGTGAGGAAGGCAATGATGCGCATCTCTCCGTGGCATTGGGGACAGGTCAAGGGATTTACCTCATAGACTTTTCTGATCATCTCAGCCCAGCCGAGGCGGGGGATTCTTGGGCATTCTTGCTCGCTGAGGATGAGTTTGTAGTCGCTCGCCTCCCTCTTGCGCACCCTGCCCCTGTGGGCGTTGGCGTAGAGACCGAGGTAATGGACGGTCACTTGTCCTTTGTCTGGGATATGGGAGGTCACCCGGGCGATGAACTCCAGATAATCCACCCGTTTCGCCTCTTCAGCTCCTTCCCCATACCGGTAGATGACCTTCGCTTCCTGTTCATCGAGGGAGAGGCGTTCCAGGGAAAGGAGCTGCCGAATCATGTATTTTCCCACCCACTCAGCCTGTTTAGGGGTTTTGCTTTTGACCTTGCTGTGGACCGAAAAACCCGAGTGGCGCCAGCCTGCGATCTTCTCCACTAGGGCCTCTGAGATGAGCTCCTTGGCGAAGGAGAAGAGCGAAGTCCTCGTGCTTGAAGAAAACCGGCCTCCATAAAACCAGAAACCGGAGAGAATATCTCTGATCTTTTTTCATTTTAGTCCTCCTGTTTTTCTTTTCATCGGTCGAATTTTAGCATATTTATAAATATGTTCTCAGGTATAAAAGCGCCGTGGAAAGCACCCGCTGTTTTCGGGTTTTCAGCCTCTTCTGGCTGGCCGGGTTGATTTGTTCAAGCTATATCAATCAGGTAACATTTAAAAAACAAGAATAAGGATTACGCCTGCTCATTCCTATGAATTATTGGTCTAGGCTACCAGGGCTTTTGAAGAAAGGAAGAGATACCACCCAGCAGATTCGCTAATACCGAAACTTAAAGGATATGAAACCCTGTTTTTAATTCTTCCTGAGCAGGTTTTAAAATCAGGCGGGCTGTTAAATGGGCTGTTAAAAAAGAATAGTATTGTTCTGTTCTGAGGTCTCCACCAGCAACACAGAGTCAGCCAGCACCGAATCGGGATAAAGCAGCGGTGATTTAATCTGGCCGCTATCGCGGGGCCGGCCGCTTTTTGTCCGCCATCCGGCCATCTTAATCTTTACGGGAGAGATTACGATGGACGAACCGCGAACAAAACTTGACATGGCCGGCATAAAATGCCCCTAAAAAAGAAATTTGTATTTTAATACTTTTGGATAATCTCCTTCTGAAAATATAACAATATAGAAATTATTATCATCATCGATTATGGCCTGAATGACGTTTTCCTTTTTTCTAATATCTCCTACTCTATCTAATATTTTAAATCTGGAAATTAGATTTAAATCCAAATCATAATTATCGATATAGAAAATATTACTTTCAGGATTTAAGAAGGAGACAGCAAGTTGATCGCCATTCTTTATAATATTCATACCGAGAACCACACGGGAAGCTTCCGGGGGTTGGTAATAATGCTGGTTCCAAAGCTGTCAACGTCAAATTTAACCTGGAGATATGTATTAAAATCAACATCGCCCATAATGTCCCGTAATATTTTCCCTTCGGTTTTATACTTCATAAGACGATAGTGGAAGCCTTGCGAGAATATCAATTCGCCCTTCTTTGTCCCAATCAATTGGGTAAAATTGGAATTGTGATAATAATAGCGCCACGGTTCAGGCATAGGAAGCTGGCTTATCTGCTTCAGGATACCAACTGCTGGCTCAATCAAGATGCCAAACTCGGCCTCAATTTTCCCAAGCGAGCGGCAAACATGGATTGGCTTATGGTTTTCTTTTAGAATGATGCTCGAAAGATAATAGGTCTTATTCAATAACTCAATATCGTTATACCAGGC
>CALLJL010000010.1 GCA_938092135.1 uncultured bacterium | reverse complement strand
TAATGCCCTCAATCATCACACAATTAACCGAAAATATTCTATCAGCTACGGAACTTACTATGTAAATACCGGCCAATATACACCGCCTTCGCCAACATCAGGCAAACCTAATGAAATTCTCAACCCCAGAGTCGTCAGATTTGGCGTTCGCTTCCAGTTCTAAAATCTGGTAAAATTACTGCCCCCCTTCTTCTTCCAGGGGGAAGGGGGGCTTTCTTTTAATCTCTTTTATTTGAAAGGAATATTTATCTAATTATCATTAAATCACATTAAATTTTCCAAAAGAAGAACCACTATATAAAATAATCTAAAAGATTGGTCTAATGATTATTATTATATATCCAGATAAATAATCTTCCTCTGTTTTTTGAAAGTCGAATATCTCGAGCCGCTAATTAAGACAGGAAAAAATTGAAAGATTACGATATCAAAAAGGCAAACTAAATTCGATATAGTAAAATAATTAGTAAATTTAGTAGATTATAATTTATTATTATTTTATCCTACTGTTTTACTCAACTAACAAGTTCTTACTTAATTGCTTTTTCGAATTATTAGAATTTCTTAAAATTTATTATCTTATTACCTTTTGAATAAATAATAACTTTGTGTTCCCATATTTTCCATTTTCTACACTTTGCGAAGTCGCGCAAAATCTGCTCTGTTTTCTGTCCTCCCTTTATTATCTGACCTTTCAGCGAAAATTTTCTTTTTAGATTTTCTATATCATTCGAACTGAAATCATTTGGAACGATAACTGTGAGATTTTGATCGCCCCTTAAAGAATAAATTATGTTGCCACTTGAACAATTTGCGTAGGCGTTTCCATATAAAATTAATATCATGTTCTCCCCATTATCACTTGTTTTCATTTTCTCAGGAATGCTCAATATTTTAATTCTAATACAAGAATAGTAGCCCATTTTCTGACAGATAAGATAACTTAATGCCATAATGATAATGATAACAACAATATATTTCATTTTTTTTTTATTTTTTATAAATAGAAATAACGCATCCATTCTCATCGCATCCATTCTCATCTTCCATACTTACATAAAATATAAGCTCATTATCTTTCTCAAATGCGGCAAAACAAAAAACCTCTCGTTCTTGGCTCTTTTAATTATGTATTTTGATAACAAAGTAAGTGAGTTCGTGTCGATACTTATTATTTCCACAATCGGCTCTCTATCTTTTTCTCCAGGCATCCACTCGCTACCCAGTAAGTATATATTGCTTCGGCTCAAAAAAGCATCCATAAACAAGTCATATGGTTTAAATCTACGAGTGAGAGAAATGTCCAAACCTTTATTCATCCAAGTCTCATGGTTTTCTTTTAATATTTTCCTGCCTTTTTCTCCAAATAACTCTCCTATATCTTTTTCTTCTAATTTCGTCCCTTTTTTATCAAACTTTATTATTTTCCCAAATTTAGAATTTAGGTAATAAAGATACTTCCCCTCTCAAAGCAGACTCCCTTGATAAACATTGTTGATCACGGCAAACGGACTTAAACCTCTAAATATTTCATACCTTGGCCTTATAAGCTTGTCTCCAAAATCAAAAAGCTTTTTTCCATCTTTTCCATAAACCTCAATTAAAAAATGTTCTTCAGGGTGCGGATTAACTGTATAAATAGTATTATCTAAATATACAAAGCTTATATCTGATGTAAATGCTCTAAATCTTTGTTTAAAATTCCCTTCTAAAGCATAAATTGAATATCCGATTTGATCTCTAACTACTAGTTCCTCCTGCCAGATAGATAGTGATACCGGACCATTAAGATCACCTGGCCCCTCTCCAGATTTTCCAATAATTTTTTCTAATTTTAAATCATCTTTTAAATTGAGTTTCAATATTCTATCTTCAAAATTAATAACGCAATAAAGATAATCTTCTTTTATGCCTAAATCACTTATAGATCTGAAATAATAATCACCTTCTTTTTTTGGGTAATAATTTATTTTTTTTAAAACATTATTTTGGGCATATAAACATGATATAAAAATCATAATAATGAATTTAAGGCGCTTCACTTTTTTATTAATTAAGATTAAAATGCTCATTTATTAATTTATGGGTAATCACAATAAACGTTATGCCCGCCGGAGCAATTATATAACCCGCAGTCATCTGCTCTTGAAGGATTCCGGCATCCTCCTTCTGTACATCGCGAGAAATTTTCCTTGCCCTTTATCTATTCCCCATAAAACAATCCTCCGGCAAAGAACAAAATTATAAGGTAAAAAATTAACAACGCTTTAAAGATGTTTCGTTTTTTTTTCATTTTGATCTCCTAATAAAAAATTCTATAAAAAAGTTTTTAACCTCAAACTAATTTTCTGTCTATTATTTCAAAAAGTCTTTCTTCAATTGAATAAATCGCCATTTTTTTCATATCATATAGGTGAAATCAACAAAAGAAACATCTTATAAGCTTTTTTAGCTTGGCTTTTTACTTTTTAGAATAATTCAAAATAAATCTAATTTAAATGGATATAAAGAAGATAAGCTTGTTTTGGTTTTAGAAATGGAAAAATCTATGAAGCTAGAAGAGAAAAAAACTTAAGAAATTACGAGGGCGGAAAGACGATCAAAATTTGAGATGGCCTCTAACAACAATTTAAACTTATAATATCAAATTCTGGTTAAATGAAAAAATTTGCTGTCTGAAATCGTTATTTTTTATAATAAATGGATAAAAGGGGAAAAATGTGAAAAAAAGAAGCGGATATTTTAAAAAACAGAGGGGAATTATTTCCTTTGGTTTATTGCTTTTCTTTTGCTGGCTAATTCTAACAGTTATTTTTTCTAACTGCTGCCAGCCATCAGAAAAATTTGAGACCTCTTCAAGTCCGGCCCTAGTTTCATCCTCCCCGATTCCTTCTCAAGAAGAGGAACCTATCGCTGTAAAGGTAACTGAAGCTCGTCGGGGCGATTTACTGCTTCGCCTCAGTGCCCCCGCTGAGGCTGTAGCTGAACGGAAAATCGTTATTAAATCAGAAGTTTCAGGGGTCATTAAGAAACTTCATGTTCAGGAAAGCCAGCATGTTCAGGCTAATGAGCTTCTGGCCGAAATTGAAGATACCCCCTATCGTTTACAGTTGCAACAAAGAGAAGCCACCAGGCTCAGGTATCTTTCCGAGCTTTTCCTCGAGCAACGGTTCAGCGAACCGGTAAAACCCCTTTCTTCTGAAATAAAAGAAAAAATCAGAATAGCTCGAGAAAATTATGAAAAGGCCGCTTCTCTTTTAGGCCAGGGATTGATTTCCCTTGAACAATATGAACAGGCTAAAAGAGAATATGAGCTGCTCCTGCTTGAGTCAGGAGAGATGAAGCAGGAGGTCATGGCGGCGGCCAAAGGTCTGACTCAGGCTGAAATTGATGTCCAGATGGCTAAAATACAACTGGAAAAAACCAAAATCCGAGCTCCCTTTGCTGGCATAATTACTAATATTCGTGTCTCGCCTCAGGAAAATATTGAAGCGGGAAAAGAGCTTTTCACCCTGGTAGACATGGCCAGGATCAAAATCGTGGCCCGCGTTCTCGAAAGTGAAATTGGGCGGATTCGAACCGGCCAAGAAGTGGATATAAAATTTGTTTCTTATCCAGATCAAAAATTTAAAGGAAAAGTAGAAGCTATCTCTCCTCTAATTAATCCTGAAGATAAAACCTGCCAAGTCTACATCGCTGTAGCTAACCCTAAGGAAGAAATAAAACCTGGAATGCATGCTGAGGTGGAAATAGCCGCCATAGTTTTAAAAGATCGACTTCTTGTTCCCCAGAAGGCCGTTCTTGTTCGGGGTGGTCGAAAACTGGTTTTTGTGGTTGAGGAAGATCTAGCTAAATGGCGCTATATTGAAGCCGGCTCCGAAAATGAGACTTTTGTGGAAATTTTAGACGGAGTAAAAGAAGGCGAAAAAGTAATTGTCGAGGGACACCTAACTTTGGCCCATGACGCTCGAGTCAAAATAATCAATATACCTTGAAAAAATAATTAAAAGGGGATTTTTTCGTGTTCTTACCCCAAATAGCCATTCGTCGTCCAGTAGCCCTTTTGATGTTTTACCTTGGAGTTATCCTTTTCGGGTTTGTTTCTTTCCGCCATCTGGCCGTCGATCTTTTGCCCGATATTTCTTTTCCTCGCCTTTCCATCATCACTCAATTCCCAGGCGCAGCGCCTGAAGAGGTGGAAAATTTAATCACCGCCCCCTTAGAAGCGGCCATAAGCGGTATCCCTGGATTGCGCCGGGTCGAATCAGTCAGTCAGGAAGGACTCTCCTATTTAAGCCTGGAATTTAACTGGGGAACAAATATGGATATGGCCCTTCTCCATACCAGGGAAAAACTCGATGCCGCTCGATACAGCCTGCCAGAAGAAGCTGAAAATCCCACTATCGTGACTGTCGATCCCCAAAGCCAGCCTATCATGATTGTCGCCATGGAAACGCAGGGAAATCTTTTTGAAATTAAAGAACTCGCTGAAGACTTGGTCAAGCCGAGGCTCGAACAAATAGAAGGCATTGGTTCGGCAGAAGTTGTTGGGGGCTTGGAAAGAGAAATAAGGGTCGAGGTCAACCCTCATCTTTTAACCCTTTATGGCTTGACCATAGATGAGGTAGCCCGCCGCATTGACGCTTTTAATCGCAATCTTCAAGGCGGAATTATTCGCCAGGGTCAATTTAAATATGCTTTAAGGGTGGTTGGCGAATTTAATACTGTTGAGGAAATAGCCTCGATCCCTCTTCAAACCACAAAGGAAAGAGGGGTAATCCGTCTTCGCGATGTCGCTCGCGTGGTTGATTCTTTTAAAGAAAAACAGGGAACGGTGAGTCTTAATGGCCAGGAAACTGTGGCCCTTCTTATTCGGAAGGAAGCTGGAGCCAACACAGTTAAGGTAACCAAAATCGCCCGCCAGGTTATGAAGGAAATCGAGAAAGAACATCCTGAAATAAAATTTTCTGTAGTGACTGAAGAAGCTAGAACAATTGAAGAATCAGTTAAATCTGTCCAGAAGGAAATTGTTCTCGGTGGACTGCTTGCTTTTTTGATTTTTTATTTTTTCCTTCAAGAGCTTGGAACCTCCCTCATTATTTTTGCCGTTATCGCCACCTCCATCATTGCCACTTTCAATCTTCTTTTTATTCGCTCGATAACTCTTAACCTCATGTCCCTTGGCGGCTTAGCCCTGGGAGTTGGCATGCTTGACGATTGCGCTATTGTTGTCACAGAAAATATTTATCGCCATCGAAGTCTCGGGCGCCGCTGGCCAGAGGCTGCTTCGATTGGGACAAGCGAAGTCGGTCTCGCCTTGAGCGCTTCTATTTTTACGACTATTGCCGTATTCCTTCCTGTTATTTATATTCATGGGGTAGCTGGTCAGCTTTTTCGTGACCAGGCCTTGACAGTTACTTTTTCCCTCCTGGCTTCGCTTTTTGTTTCTCTCACTTTGATCCCCCTAATGGCCTCAAGACCTTGGTCAAAGGGAAGCGATGAATCGGGAAAAGTCGAAAGGAAAAGTTTTTTTATTTTCCCTCATTTTCCTCCCTTTCCCCGCTGGAAAACGCCTCTTCTTCCCATCCTTTTTATTCGCTGGCTTATCCTTGTCTTTTTCTTTTGCCTTTTCACCTTTTTCATCATTATTCTTCCTCGCCTCCTCTTCTATTTGAGCCGTTCTTTAATTTTCTTGCTCAAGCCAATCAGATTTTTCCTTCATCGCCTCTTTCATCATTTCAATCTGACTTATGATCGCCTAGCTCGATTCCATCATAGGACTTTAATCTGGAGCCTGAATAATAAGGGTAAAGTAACTCTGGTTACTTTGCTGGGTTTCCTGGGTGTAACTGTTCTCGCCTTTAATTTGCCCAGAGAGCTTGTCCCTCAGCTTAAGGTCAATTCAGCGGAAATAAGATTGAGAACCCCCATTGAATTCTCCTTTGAGGAAACAGCTTACGTAGTTCAAATTATAGACCAAAGGCTTCGAAAGGAACGATTTGTCACCCAGGTTTTTTCCCAAGCCGGACTTGTAAGTGGGCTTGAAGCTTTATCGCCTGAAATTTCCCTCAATTCAGCCAGGATTCTTTTTCAGGCCCGAGGAGCCAAGGAGCTAGATGAGATCATCCCTCGAGTGCGTTCTTGGTTGCTATCTTTTCCTGGGCTAAATTTTTCCATCTTAAAAGAACAATCTACCTTAGCCCAATGGCTTAGCACTGGTTTATCTGAAGTTGGCCTTCGCCTCTATGGTGACGATTTAGAAATCTTAAGAAGAGAAGCCCTCAATCTTGCTGAAAAATTAAAGAGGCTTCCTGCACTTACCTCGACCAGGGTGGCCATGGAAGAAGGAAAGCCTGAATTTCTCCTCCGATTAAAAAAAGAGGCTCTCGAAGCCAACAATCTCTCACCTGAAAGCGTCAGCAATTTTATTGTTCAGGCTGTTAGAGGGAAAGTGGCCACTTCCTTTAAGGAAATAAACAAAAAATATGATATAACCGTCAAAGCCGAAGAAGACATTCGCAAAGATATCGAAAATGTCTTAAATCTTTCCTTTCCCTCTCCTTCAGGTTTAATTCCCCTTCGTCATCTCGTTTCTTATGAGCTCGTTCGAGGCCCAGCAGAGATTCGGCGAGAAAATCAGCAGAGAATGGTGGAAATAAAGATTAACCTTAAGGGAAAGAGACTTTCCCAAATTCTCCCCGAAATTGAAAAATTAGCCTTAGAAATGAATGAAGGAAGAAATGTTCGTTTGGGTTTAGGTAAAGAAGCCGAAGAAATGCGCCTTTCTTTCCGAAGCCTCCTGGTTGCCCTACTCCTCTCCATAATCCTTGTTTATATGATAATGGCTGCTCAATTTGAATCCCTCCTCCATCCCTTCCTCATTATGTTCACTGTGCCCATGGGCCTGGCCGGGTCAATCATTGCCCTGGTTATAACTCAACAGACCATCAATTTGCTCTCTCTTATCGGTATTGTAGTTTCAGTAGGCATCGTGGTTAATAACGCCATCGTTGAAATCGATATAATCAATCAGCTTCGTAAACAGGGAACAGAGCTTCGCCAAGCTGTCATTGATGGCACTCAAGTTCGTCTCCGACCAATTCTTATGTCTTCTCTCTCGACAGTTTTTGGTCTCATCCCTCTTTCCCTCGGCTTGGGTGGCGGAACCGATTTAGAAAAGCCTCTGGGAATAGCCATAAGCGGCGGCCTCCTTTTCTCGACTTTTCTTACACTTATTCTTATTCCCTGCCTTTATGAGGCCGTGGAAAAGAAGAGGGCGGAAAGAAAAAAATGAAGTTCGCTGTTCGCCGGCCTGTAGCCACCGTTATGATTTTAATTGCTCTTGCCTTGATCGGACTTTATTCTTTTCTTCATATCCCCATTGAACTTGCGCCCCAAGATGAATATCCCCAGATAAGCATTAGAACAATCTGGCCCGATGTCCCTCCCGATATAATTCAGGCCCAGATAACAGCTCCTCTTGAAGAAGCCGCAGCTTCTATCAGAGGAGTGCGACGGGTTACCTCAACCTCCTCTATCGGTCAGTCCCTGATCACCCTTGAATTTGATCCTAAGACCAATATGGAGCTCGCCAGACTCCTCTTGAGAGAACAGATCAGTCGTCTGAGACCAGAATTGCCCCTCAGTGCCTCCTGGCCGGAAATAATTCCCTATGTCCCTGAGGATTTCAGAACCGAACCCTTTCTCCAGATGACCATAGCCGGTCCTTATTCAGTTCAAGAACTTTATGATCTTGTAAAAGAAAAACTTGAATATGGTCTCGAGTCTATTAAAGGGGTAGCCGCAGTTGTTGTCTCCGGCGGTTCAGAACGGGAAATTGAAATCCTTTTGGATCGAGAAAAAATTCTTACCTTAAATATCTCCCCCTTTCATGTCCTCAGAGCTCTTCAATCCTGGCGAAGAATTTATCCGGCTGGTCTGGTCAAAAAAGGTCAGCAGGAGTTTCTCTTCCGTCTGGCGGCCACTGCTGAAAAGATCGCTCAACTTGAAGCCATCCCTGTGGCCAGGGTGGGCGGAGTAACTATATATCTCAAAGATATAGCCAAAATTAATTATACATATAGCCCACTCAGGACTTATAATCGAATTAATGGCTTACCCATTGTTAAATTGGTAGTTTATAAGGAGAAAGCAACCAACTCTTTTAAAGTTGCTCGAGAGGTAAAAAAGAAACTGGCTGAAATTAAAAAAGAAATTCCTTCCAGTCTAATTTTCCGGACCGTTTATGATGAGTCTCTAGAAATAGGCAAAAATTTAAAAGAACTTTTCTTTCTAGCTATTCTTATTTTGGCTTTGATTTTCTTTTTCACCCTGCTTATCTTGCACCGTCTTCTTCCTTCTTTACTTGTTCTGAGTTCAGTCATCTTTTCTGTTTTTATTACCTTTATTCCAATATACATTTTTAAAATTTCCCTTAACATGCTCACTTTAGGAGCCCTGGCTCTGGGATTCGGTCTTTTTGTGGATAATGCGGTGGTTGTCTTTGAAAATATTCTCCGTCGCCGCGAACAGGGAGATGAGCCAAAAGAGGCAGCTTTAAAAGCCCCACCTGAAGTTTTTTCAGCGGTTTTAGCCTCGACTTTAACTACCATAGCTGTTTTTATCTGTTTCCCCTACTTCCAAGGAAGACTCAGAATTTATTACTGGCCCCTAGCTGTGGTTATTTCTTCGGCCTTAGCAATTTCTCTTCTTGTCTCATTTACTCTTATTCCGGCTCTAAGCCCGAAGTTTCTGGCTGAAAGGAAAAAGCCAAAAAAAAGGTCATTCTCTCAGCTTTATGGCCGAATCCTCTCATTAATTTTGAATTACCCTGTCGAAATGATTCTGGTTATAGGCCTACTCGTCTGGGGGAGTTACCGCTATTTTCGAAATAATGTCACTTTAGGTGAATTTTTCCGCTGGACAGCCAAAGACAGGCTCATAGTTTCAATCACCATGCCACCTGGAACAGACATTGCCCAGACCGACGAAGTTATCCGAAAATTTGAGGCTAAGGTTTTAACTAAGGATTATCCCTTTGAAATGAATTCGAGTGTTAGTGCTGAAAGGGGAACTATAATCATAACTTTTCCTCCCGAAATTGAATATTCCTGGCGCCCCTATGCTTTAAAGGAGGAACTGATTCAGCTGGCCACCAACTTTGCTGGCCTTGGAATCGGTGTGTATGGCTTTGACCCTCAGGGCTATTATTCAAGCCCAGGCCCCGGAACCTTTTATGAATCCTGGATTAAAATTTATGGCTACAATCTTAAAAAGCTCAGGGATTTAGCTGCGGAGCTTGAAAAAAGGCTGAGGCAGAATCCTCGGATAAGGGAAATAAAAATTGTCTCGAGCGAAAGAGGCTGGTGGTCAGCGGATATGTATGAGCATATCCTGAAAATTAATAAAGAAAAACTTTATCGTTACCAGATAAGACCGGAAGTTCTCCTTTTCCATCTTCAATCCTTGCTCAGGGGGGAATTTCAAGCCCCCCTTCGCTGGCTCCTTGAAGGTCAGGAACTCGCTATCAACTTGCGCTTTCCCGAATCTGAACGGCTTGATCTCAGGGCTCTCCTGAATACTTTAATCCAATCAGAAAGGGGCGAATATATCCGGCTGGGGGACCTGGTATCTGTGGAAGAAAGACCTATCGCTGGCTCCATAGACCGAGATAGACAGCGCTTTCAGATAACTGTTCTCTGGGAATTTCGGGGGCCCTCGAGAGCTGCTGAGCGATTTCGAAAGGAGATATTTAACAGTTTAGTTCTCCCCCCTGGCTTTACGGCCACAATGGAATCACCATGGCTAATGACAACTGAAGAAAAGGGCCAGATTAAATTGGCCATTGGAGTGGCCCTTGTAGTTATCTTGATGATTCTTTCGGCTCTCTACGAATCCTTTCGCGATGCCTTTATAGCCCTTTTCGTTGTTCCTATTTCCCTTATTGGCGTCTTCCTCAGTTTTGTTCTGGCTGATTTCCCCTTTGATTCTTCTGCCTATATTGGCCTAATTCTCCTTTTTGGGATCGTAGTTAATAATTCCATTCTCCTCGTCAATCATTTCCGGCTTAAGCGCTCTCAGGGCCTAAAATTAAGAGAAGCAGTTATTGAGGGAACTTGCGAACGGGTAAGGCCTATTTTCCTAACTGCAGGAACAACAATTTTTGGCCTTCTTCCCCTAATTCTCATTCAAACTGAAGTGGCCCGCCGCCGGCTTTGGGCTAGTCTGGCCTTGGCAACAATGGGCGGTCTGACAACTTCCACCCTCCTTATCTTCTTTACCATACCTGTTTTCTATTACTACACCCACCTCTTTAGTCAGAAAAAGTCTTGACTTTCCCTTCCTTTATCGTTAAGGTAATAAAGATTCTTCAAAAAGACAAAATTTAAATTTTCAAGGTAAAAAAGGAAAATGAAAACATCAAAAAGAGAAGATTATCCCTCTTTGGAGAAAGAGATGAAGCCAAAAATTGACCTGGAAGAGATCGCTCGTCTGCTCAAATTGATTGAAGAAAAAAATTTAACCATTTTTGAACTCGAAATCGAAGGTTTTAAAATAAAGATTTCTAAAGAACCCAAGATAAAGGCTCCTGGCCCATTAAATACCTGGGTTCCTCAATCGGCCTTGAATAACACTGTTTCTCCCTCGCCTGTTATGGAAGAAAAGCCGCAGCCTGAGCCTCAGGAAAATCTTCATTATATTACCTCCCCCATAGTAGGAACATTCTATCGAGCCCCCGACCCAACTTCGCCTCCCTTTGTCGAGGTTGGCGATGTGGTAAAAAAAGGTCAGACTTTGTGCATTATTGAAGCAATGAAACTTATGAACGAAATTGAATCAGATATTGATGGCATCATTCGAGAAATTCTTGTAGAAAATGGTAAACCCGTTGAGTATGGCCAGCGTCTCTTCTCTATCCAGCCCATAAGTTGAGGAATGTTTTCGAAAATTCTTATTGCCAACCGGGGTGAAATTGCGATCAGAATTATTCGGGCAGCCAAGGAGCTAGGTATAAAAACCGTAGCGGTCTATTCCGAAAGCGACCGCTTGGCTCTTCACACAATGTTTGCCGATGAAAAAATATGCATTGGTCCTGGCCGAGCTCAGGATAGCTATCTAAATATCCCCAACATTTTAAGCGCGGCTGAAATTACAGGAGCTGAAGCCATTCATCCGGGCTATGGCTTTCTAGCCGAAAATGCTCGTTTTGCCGAAATCTGTGAATCCTCGGGATTTACTTTTATCGGTCCTCCAGCCTCAATTATTCGACTCATGGGCAATAAGCAAAGGGCTAGGGAGGAAATGAGAAAGGCCGGTCTTCCCGTCATTCCTGGAAGCGACAAATTGGTTGAAGACCTGGCTGAAGCCAGAAAGGTAGTTCAAAAAATAGGTTTGCCGGTAATTTTAAAAGCGGCCGCTGGAGGTGGAGGCAAAGGGATGAGAATTGTCCGGTCGATGGCCCAACTGGAAGAACAGTTTCAAGTTGCCCAGACAGAGGCTAAAGCTGCCTTTGGCGATCCTTCCCTTTATATAGAAAAATTCATTCCCCGGGCCCGCCATATAGAAATTCAGGTTATCGCTGACAAAAAAGGCAATGTTGTGGCTTTGGCTGAAAGAGAATGTTCAATTCAACGCAAATACCAGAAATTGATTGAAGAAACACCATCGCCTTTTGTGGAGGAAAGATTAAGGCGGAAAATGCTTAAAGCGGTCCGGGAAGCCGCTGAATATATAAATTACGAAAGCCTTGGCACCTTTGAGTTTCTTGTCGACGAAAAGAAAAGATTTTATTTTATGGAAGCGAACACCCGGGTTCAGGTAGAACATCCCATAACTGAAATGATTTATAACCTGGATTTAATCAAGCAACAGATCAGAATTGCCGCTGGGGAAAAATTGAGCCTGCCTGAAGACCTTGAACCCCACGGCCACGCTATTGAATGCCGTATTAATGCTGAAGATCCAGAAACTTTCACTCCCTCCCCTGGAAAAATTGAGTTTCTCGTTTTGCCGGGAGGCGAAGGCATCAGAGTCGATTCTGCGGCCTATTGCGGGTGGGTAATTCCTCCTGATTATGATTCTTTAATTGCCAAAATCTGTGCTCTCGCTCAAACAAGAGAACTGGCCTTGCGCAAAATGAAAGCCGCTCTGGAAATGACAACTATTTCAGGGGTTAAATCCAATATCCCCCTGCATTTGAGAATTCTAACAAATGCTGATTTCCAGAAGGGCGAATATGATACCCAGTTCCTCGAACGGTTTTTAAAGCCAGAAGCTGTTGAAGAATAAAAATCTTTTTTTAACAAAGTCTTTTTTCAATTCATTTTTTATCTGAAATCGCCTTAATCATTCTTTTTCTCTTTCTCTCCAGTTTTTCTACCCAAATCTTTACTCAACTTTCTGATAACCACGAGAAATTCCCCGCTGTTATCTTCAACCACGTTTTCATTTATGCCGAGATAAAGTCGGCCTTTAAAGGGCATTTTTACCTGCCTTTCTCGCCCAATAGCAAAGAGACGAACTTCCTCAATGCGTTTATCTTCCTTTGTCTGTGGATCTATTTCGACCGAAATGAGCCTCGCGACTTTGCCCAGGAGCATGCCTAATCTTTCTTCAGCCATGGGTTGCTGCATTGTCTTTAAATCAAGGCCTTCAGGTCCACATAGGCCCTCTGGATTGCCTGTTTGAAGCGAAATGGTTCCCCTCGCTTCAAAAATAAACTCTTCCCCTTCTTCAACTTCAAGCCCAGTGTCTGTCCAGGCAACTTGGGCTGGAACAGCCAAAACTAATCTTAACTCTTGAGCCTGGATAGATAAGATAAAAAAGCCACAAAAAAAATAAATCAGATATCTCTTCATATTTGTTTTTCGGCCTTTAAGCCTCTGGCCAGAATTTTTATCATCGAGGAATGGATAAGTCCATTAGAGGCCACAATTTCCCTTTTTTCTAGATCGAGTTTTTCGCCCCGAAAATCAGTAACCAGGCCGCCCGCCTCGATAACCAGTAGCAAACCAGCTGCTATATCCCAGGAATTGAGTTTAAGTTCCCAGAAGCCATCGAAGCGACCACAGGCCACGTAGGCAAGATCAAGGGCGGCTGCGCCACAACGACGGATGGCCTGAGCTCGGAAAAGGAAATTTTCAAAATGAACAAGATTATTAACCGGACTTTCCCTCAAATCATAGGGAAATCCTGTGGCGAGTAAACTATGGTTGAGGGAAGAAGTGGTGGAGACTCTTATCGGACGGCCATTTAACCTGGCTCCATGATCCTTCATGGCTTGAAAAAGCTCTTCCCTCATGGGGTCATAAATGACACCTACGAGGATCTCACCATCTTTTTCTAAGGCGATGGAGACACAGAAAATGGGAAAGCCATGGGCATAGTTAGTTGTTCCATCAAGAGGGTCAATGAGCCAGCGATATTTTTCTTTTCCGGCTAAAATCTGCAGATTTTCTTCAGCCAAAAAACCATGATCCGGGAAAGCTCGTCGCAAAGTAGAAATTATTATCTTTTGGGAGTAACGGTCACAATCAGTTACCAGATTAATCGCCCCCTTATAATCAATCTGACCAGCCCGGTGAATCCGGCGACGGAGGTATTCTCCAGCAGCCAGGGCTGCTTTCGTGGACACATCAAGAAAATGCCTAAGTTCCCTTTGCCAGCTGCTTTTTCCCTTTATTTTTTTCTCCATTGGCATAGTTTTTTATCTTACAAACTCTTCACTGGCCAGTCTATCCTGAAAATAAACTTTTTATTCTTAGCTGCGTTAATATATAATAAAAAAATCAGCAATGAAAATTAAGGTTGTAAGGTCAAAAAAAATGAAGAAAAAGAGGATAGTCCTCCTAACGCTTTTTATTGCTTTCTTAGCTCTAATCATTTTTCTCAATCTACGCAGCCAGAGGGAAAAAGCAATCAAAGTGACGGTGGAAAAAGTCACAACCAAGAACTTAACCTCAATTGTTTCAGCCTCGGGTGAAGTTAAACCAAAAAAGAATATAAATCTTTCGGCCCTTGTTCCAGGCAGGATCATCAAGATCGGCGTTAAAGAGGGAGATTTGGTTAAAGCTGGAGATTTTCTTCTCCAACTTGACTCAGCCCAATATGAGGCCAATGCTGAAAGAGATAGAGCTCTCATTCAGGCCTATCGTTCTCAGCTCATCGAGGCTGAGGCCAGAATGAAAAGAGATGAAAGCCAGTACGAAAGGCAAAAAAAGCTTTATGAAGAACAGCTTATTCCCTATGAACAGCTTGAAGCCGCTAAGGTGCAATTGGACATTTCTCGAGCACAAGTTCAGGCTCTTCGACACCAGATCCAACAGGCTGAGGCTTCTTTAAAAAGCACCCTAGATAATCTTAAAAAAACAATTTATGTTTCGCCCATTGATGGCATCGTCACCAGTTTGCGGGTTGAAGAGGGAGAAATCGCTGTCGTGGGTACAATGAATAACCCGGGCACAATTCTCATGACTATCGCTGATCTTTCTGAAATGGAAGTTTGGGTTGAGGTTGATGAAACCGATATTATTTCCGTGGCTCCTGGACAAAGAGCCGAAGTTAGAGTGGATGCTCTTCCCAATCAAATCTTAACCGGCCGAGTAACTGAAATTGGCAGCTCGGCCCTGGAAAGATCAGGACTTGCTTCCCAGGAATCGAGAAATTTTAAAGTAACCATCACCCTTGATAATCCGCCTCCATCGCTCAAGCCAGGTCTATCGGCGACTGCTGACATAATTATCGCCGAAAAGAAAAATGTCCTAGCCGTTCCTGTTTCAGCCATTGTTGTCAGGGAAAGGGAAGGTGGGTCTGGTTCGAAAAAAAATGAAGAAGAAGGGATATATATAGTGGAAAACGACAGGGCCCGTTTTCAGTCTATAAAAAGAGGTATCATTGGGGAGATGGATGTAGAAATTCTTGAAGGGTTAAAAGAAGGACAGGAGATAATAACTGGGCCCTACAACGCTCTCCGGGAATTAAAAGATGGCCAACTAATAAAAAGACAGGTTACTTCTTCGACCACAGCCAAGAAATAGCCGACGATGAGCCTGACTAACGAAAAAATAATTGTCGCTGAAGATCTGTGGAAAATCTATCGTTTGGAAAAACAACAGGTGGTGGCTCTGCAGGGAGTTTCTTTCACGGTGGCCCCCAACGAGTTTGTGGCGATCATGGGGCCTTCAGGTTCAGGCAAATCAACCCTTATGAATCTGCTCGGTTGTCTGGATACGCCGACCAGGGGGAAATATTATCTTCGAGGACGGTTAGTCAGCTCTCTCTCTGAGGATGAATTAGCCCATATTCGCAATCGAGAAATAGGCTTTGTTTTTCAGGTTTTCAATCTTTTGCCTCGAGCTACAGCCCTCCATAATGTGGAATTACCCTTGATATATGCCGGACTTAATCGCCGGCTTCGTCAGGAAAAGGCTCGCCGGGCTCTGGAAATGGTAGAAATGGGAGCAAGAATTCACCATCGGCCAGCCGAACTTTCTGGAGGAGAAAGGCAACGGGTTGCCATTGCCCGAGCCTTGGTCAATGAACCTTCATTGATTCTGGCTGATGAACCCACAGGAAACCTTGACACAAGAACTGGTCAGGAGATAATGAATCTTTTTCGCAAGCTCCATCGTCGGGGCCATACGATTATTGTTGTAACCCATGACCGAGAGGTAGCTGCCCATGCAGAAAGAATTATTTATTTGCGAGATGGAAAAATTGAAAGGGAGGAAATAAAGGAGCAACCAAAATGAATTTCTTATCAAGATTAACGGGCATTTTCTTTGACCCTAAGAAGACTATGCTCCAATTAGCTGAAAGGCCAGTCTGGGTAGATATTCTTATCTTCCTTCTAGTTATTGGATTAATCTATTTTTATCTTATCGCTCCCTTTTCCCAAAAAGACAGTCTCGCTTTGATGAAAGATAATGTGAGACTAAAGGAATTGCTGGGAGAAGAAAGATACCAACAGCGCCTGCAACAACTTGAAAATCCCTCTACCCTGGCCAGATTTTTAAATATTTTTATTCTCTCGCCCGGTTTTCTTCTTCTGGGCTTTCTCCTTTCATCCCTCATCCTTCTTATTTTGGGAAAAATATTTTCTCCTGAAGGAAAATATATCCAAGTCCTGGCCTGCTTTCTTCATGCCAATCTCATTGATAAATTTTTAGGCAATATCATCAGAATTATCCTCATTTTCTTAAAAAAATCTGTTTTTCAGACCTCCACCTCGCTTGTTCTTTTATTTCCCCATCTTTCTTTTACTTCACCCACTTATGTCATTCTCAGTCAAATAGATTTTTTCCAGCTCTGGCTTTTTGGCGTTATGGCCTTTGGCCTAGCCTTTGCTTTCAAAATCTACCTGCGCCGGGCTCTTTTCTTAAGTTATGGCTTCTGGATTTTAAAAAGTTTGCTTTATATAGCCATAGGCCTGATAAACTTAAGATATATGACTTAAGCTTTATTTATTGAAAAAATCCCAGCGGAATCTTTTTAGATTAAAAATAATTATCAAAAGCCAAAATTCTTTTCTTCGCGCCCCCCATGACAATTGAAGGGAATGCTCTATGGTGTTCAATCGTTTAGAGAAAGCAATAATATTAAATTTTTTATTAACTTTTTTGTTTTTATTTAAAATTAAACAATTTAAACAAACCAAATTTGGTTTGACAGAAACAAAGAAGCAAGCTAAATTAATCAATAAATGAAAGAAGTTCTTCCTCTTTTTGGCCGGTTAAGTTCTTCGCCTTGGCCAGGCGTTCTCTTTCAATTATGGCAGAAAAAATTAACAGGTTACCTTGAGCTCCGCCAAAGGAGCCAAAATTTTCCTTTCTGGCTTAGCCACGGCAACTTGCTGATTGTGGCTAATTCATTACCTTTACCATTCCTAAATTCAGCCTCTACTGCTTATCCCAGAATTAATCCTCAAATAATTAATCAGGCTCTCAATCAAACTAAAGATAGGGGTATTCCCATTATTCGCTCCATAATAGAAGACGGTCAGATAAGCCCACAGGTGGCGCTGGACTGGTACATTTACACCTGGAAAGAATGGTTTTTCAGTTTTTTCGACCTCAATGAAGGGGATTATTTCTTCGAGCCCGTCTCTGTTGATGAATCTTTAATCTATTCAGAAATCTTTACCCCTGAAATAATTCTTGAAGGTATCCGCCGAATGGAAAATTTCGACTTAATTATCGCCCATCTACCCGACGAAAAGGAAAGCTTTTACGTTAATCACTCTTCATCGCTTGGTCTATTATCTTTGAGTCAAGCTGAAAAATACCTACTCCGTCAAATTGCTTCCGGCCATACTTTGGCTGAAATCTATGAGCTCTGTCATCTTGGACGCCGGGAATGCCAGCGAATCCTTTTTACTTTTCTGATGATGGACATAATTACTCCAGCTTCCAGCTTCACCCCGCCAAAATCTGCAGATGCACCTACTTGGAAGCAATTGGATAAAATTCTAGATGCCTTTAATGAAAAATGTGCTTTCATTTTTCGTTTCATCTTTAAAGAGATTGGCCCTGTAGCCTGGCATGTTTTGCAGAAATCAATTGAGGAAATAAGACCATTTCTCAGCCCGACTATGGCTCAAATTACCCTTAAGGAAGATGGTCGGATTGATCTTCCATCAACAGATAAATTAGCCTGGTTCTTCCTTCAAAAAAATTTTCGTCAGACCCTAATTCGCGATCTAAATGAAATTCTTATGGCGGAAATTTTAGCGGTTAAAAGAACCCTGGGCTCAAGCTTTGAATCAGCTTTAGTCGAGAACCTGGAAAAAATCGCGGAAGGATGATCAATCGAAAACAGCTTCTAGCCATACTCATCTTTCTTTCCCTTCTGGCCTTGATTGTGGTGGGGCACCTTGTTGGCTGAAAAAAAATTGGTTATTGTTCTTGGGCCGACCGCTGTCGGCAAAAGCCGGGTGGGTCTGCGTTTAGCTCTCGATTTTGATGGAGAAATCATCAATTGCGATTCCATGCAGGTTTATCGAGGCTTTGATATCGGAACTGATAAACCCACTGAGGAAATGCTCAAGCTTGTTCCTCATCATCTTCTGGACATTGCTGAACCCACGGAACAATTTACGGCTGCTTCCTTCGTGACTCATGCTCTCAAAGCTATTGAGGAAATTATTTCCCGCCATCATCTTCCCTTCATTGTTGGGGGAACAGGTCTTTACCTCCAGGCCCTGATTCAGGGACTCTTTCCCGGCCCAGGCCGGAATCCAGAAATAAGACGAAGTCTTGAAGAGGAGGGCAAGCGCTATGGTTTCCCCTATCTTCATTCAAAGCTCCTGGCCATTGATCCTGAATATGGCCGTAAGATTCATCCCCATGATCGTTGCCGCATTATTCGAGCTTTAGAAGTTTATGCCCTCACTGGCCGACCCATTTCCGAGCACTTTAAAATGACCAGACCATATCTTAGTGATTTCCTCATCATTAAAATTGGGCTAAAATTAGAAAGGGAGGAACTAAAAAAAAGGATTGATGAACGGGTCGAAAGAATGTTTGCTCGAGGAATAGTCGAAGAAACGAAGAGTCTTCTCGATAGCGGCATCCCGCCTGAAGCTCCAGCTTTTCAGGCTTTAGGCTATAGGCAAGTTCTTCGCTATCTCCACGGAGAAATATCCTTAGAAGAGGCCATCGAATTAATAAAAAGGGAAACCAGAAAATATGCTAAAAGGCAAATGACCTGGTTCCGCCATATGCCTGGAATAAGCTGGTTTAATCCTCACGATTATGAGAAAATAAAAGAGTTTATCCGAGAAAAAATAATTTCTTAAAAACCAAAATGGAAAGAGCGATTTTAGTTAATCTAGCCACGAATCAACGGGAAAAGGAAGAGGCAGCTGATTCGATGACTGAGCTTGCCCTCTTAGCCAAGGCTGCCGGGGCCGAAGTGGTTGCCCAAGTTTTTCAATTCAGACAAAAAATAAGTCCAAAGTATTTTATTGGCGAAGGGAAAGTGGAAGAAATAGCCCAGCTAAAAGAACAAACTGAGGCTAATCTCATTATTTTTGATCATAACTTAACGCCCATTCAACAGCGAAGCCTGGAAGAAAAAATTCAGGCCAGGGTAATTGACCGGACCCAGCTCATTCTTGATATTTTCGCCCAAAGGGCTCGCTCAAGTGAGGGGAAATTGCAGGTTGAACTTGCTCAGCTTACCTATCTTTTACCTCGGCTTACCGGTAAAGGACGGTTTCTTTCGAGATTAGGAGGTGGCATTGGCACCCGGGGTCCAGGAGAGAAAAAGCTGGAGGAAGATCGTCGCCGGATTTTAAAGCGTATCAATAAAATCAATGAAGAAATTGCGAAGCTTCAAAAAAGGCGCCAAATTCAACGACAGGCCCGAAGAGAAAATCCGGTTCCTGTTGTCTCCTTAATTGGCTACACAAGCGCTGGCAAATCCACTCTCTTCAATCAGCTGACCAAGGAATCAACGCTTGTTTCGGCCAATCTCTTTGCGACCCTCGATCCCTTGCTTCGCCGCGTTGAGCTTCCCGATGGCACCTATTTTCTTCTAAGCGATACAGTTGGTTTTATTAAAAAATTACCGGTGGAGCTAGTCACTTCCTTCCGGGCAACACTGGAAGAAATAGAAGAAGCTTCCTGCTTGCTTCATGTCATTGATTTAGCCTCACCTCGAGCTAATGAGCAGGAAGAGGCAGTTGAAAAAACTCTTGAAGAAATAGGAATTAATAAAATTCCCATCATCAAAGTCTATAATAAAATTGATTTGCTCCCCCATCGTCAGGAGCTTCTTTCGTTGAATGAGCGAACCGACAATCATTCGGTTTATATTTCGGCTCTAACCGGAGAAGGGATTGATAGTTTGCTTCGAAAATTACGATCTCTTCTTTTTGATCGCTTCCGCTTCTTTGAATTAAAGATTTCTCGAAAGCAAGCCGACTTAATTTCTTCCCTCAGCCGTTGGACGATAATAACCAGAAAACTTGAAAGGAATGAATATATAGAATTAACCGTTCTCGCCGAGCCGAAAAATATGGGACCATTTCTCCGCTACCTAAATGGAGGTAAACAGGGTGAAGCCAAAATTTAGTCTTCCCTTTCTTTTAATTTCTCTCCTTCTTGGAGCCTGTGCTCCCTCCCCTCCGCCTCTTTTAACTCCGCCTCCTTTTCCTTTACAAAATTTGCCCCCGGCCTTGACAGTTACGATGGGTCTTCAGGAAAGATTTGTGGCCGAAGAGGCTTGGAAATTTGTCCAGCGGGGTAATCTTAGGGAAGCAGAAAAAGTTCTTGAGCGATTACCCCCTACTTTTCTTTCTTCCAGTCTAATTGCCGGCTTTATCAATCTTATGAAGCAAAACAATCAGGAAGCCATAAAAAAATTTAAATTTGTTCTCGAAACTCTTCCCTCTCTTTCTCTTGCCTGGGCGGGCTTAGCCCAGGCTTATTTAAATCTCCATGATAAAAAAGCTGCCTTTTCCTCTTTAAGAGAAGTATTGAAAGAAGAACCAGGAAACGAGTGGGCCAGAGACAATTTTAAAGCCATAAAAGAAGAATTAACTTCTTCCCTTCGCCAGGCAGCCCAAGAAGCTTTTGAGGCTGGCAATTTAACCGCAGCCAAAGAGAACTTCCTCGAAGCCTTGCATTATTCACCTGAAGCCATAGATATTCATCTTTCTTTGGCCAGAATTTATCGCCAACAAAACGATTTAGACTCAGCTTTAATTCATCTTAAAACAGCCACCGATCTTGCCCCTGGCAATCGAGAGATTCTTTTGAGCTATGCTGAAACCTTGTTCGAAGCTAAGCAATATTCGCGCTCTTTCGATGCCTTCGAACATCTCCTCGAACTTAACCCTGGAGATAAAGAAATCCAGGCAAAACTGGCAGAGCTAAAGGATAAACTGGGCATTGTGGAAATACCAAGTCAGTATGAAGCCATACCTCGTTTTGAAGCCATCAGCCGAGAAGATCTGGCCTCCTTAATTGCGGTTAAATTTAAAAAATTTATGCCCCCTCTGAGCGATTCTCCACCGATTATCGTCGATATTGCCACTTCCTGGGCTTCGCGTTTTATTGTTCAAACGGCAGCGGCCGGTTTCCTTGATGTCTATTCTGACCACACCTTTAGGCCAAAAAATATCATTACCAGGGCGGAAATGGCTGAAACGCTAGCCCGAATGCTCAATTTTTTCAGACAACGAGGCAAAAAAATAAGACCCCTTATTCCTCCTGAAAAAATCATCCTGCCTGACGTCTCCCCCGAGCACGCCTACTATTCTTCCATCGTCGAGGTCATCGCCCATCAATTGATGGAACTTCTGCCTGACAAACGCTTTAACCCTGAGGGTCCTATTTCTGGTCGGGAAGCTATAAAGATTCTCGATTTACTTTTAGCTCTCATCCAATGAAAACAACCGAAAAGGTTTCAAAAAAAAATTCCTGGTTAACCTTACCTAATGGATTAACTCTTTTCCGCTTTTTTCTTATCCCCTTTTTTTTGGTCGAACTTGTCCAGGGTAATCAGCTCAAAGCTTTTATAATTTTTCTTCTGGCCAGTCTGACTGATTTGCTCGATGGTTTCATCGCCAGAACCTGGAATGTCCGCACCTCTATAGGCCGGATTCTCGATCCAGCCGCAGATAAACTCCTCCTGGTTTCAGCCTTTGTAGTTACGACCATTCCCCGCTTCAGCCACCCCTTTTCCATACCAGTCTGGCTTACAACTTCGGTCATTGCCCGCGATACTTTGATCGCCTTTGGCGCTTTAATTCTTTTTATCTGGAAAGGGATAAAAAGCTTTTACCCTTCTTTGTGGGGGAAAATATGTACCTTTTTACAGGCAATTACTATTCTGTTTATTTTAATGGCTAATGCCATGGCTGAACAACAGTTCCTCAAGTTCAATCCTCTGACCTGGTTGTTTTCACCCAACATTCATTCCTTTTTCTTTATTCTGACTTTGCTGGCGACATTAATTTCAGGCATTCATTACACTGCCTTTAGCTTGAAGAAAGTCTTTTTTCGACCTGAGGAAAATTCCTCAGCGCATATTGGGATCAATAAAGCCCCGCTTTAAAGTCATCCAGATAATTTTGAGATCGAGGCCAAGTGACCAATTTTTGATGTAATAAAGGTCGTATTCCAGTCTTTTTTCAATCGATGTATCCTGCCTTAGACCATGAACCTGGGCCCAGCCGGTTATGCCTGATTTAACCTTGTGCCTTAGCATATATTTAGGAATTCGGTCAACAAACTCACGAACAAAGGAAGGTCTTTCTGGTCTAGGCCCCACCAGGCTCATCTCTCCTTTGAGAACATTAATAAGCTGAGGAAGCTCATCAATGGAATACTTGCGGAGAAAGCGGCCGATCCGAGTTATGCGGGGATCATCAGGTCGGCACATCACCGGACCTGTGTCCTTTTCGGCGTCACAAATCATGGTTCGGAATTTGATCATTGTGAACTGTCGACCATCAAGTCCCATTCTTTCCTGTAAGTAAAAAATAGGTCCTTTGGAAGTCAATTTAATAAGAAGAGCAATAATCAGAAAAAATGGGGATAAAAGGATGAGACCAATAAAGGAAACGACTATATCGACTGCTCGTTTAAGGAGACGATTAAACCCGCGCAGGGAAACATCATCAATAGAAATAACCGGAACACCGTCTAGATCCTGAATATTAGCTTTAAGGGTCAGCAATTGAAAAACATCAGGAATTAGTCTAACATTAACCACATATTTATGAACAACCTTGAGTGTATCCAAAATTTTGGAATAATTTCGAAGATCTAAAGCCACATAAACCTCGCTGATACCACCACGGGAAAGAACTTCATCGAGATCGCTAATTTTTCCCAGGACTTCAATACCACCATCCACTGGAATTTTTTCTCCCACTGGATGCTCATCATCCAAAAATCCCTTGACGACAAAACCTAGGTCTTTATATTCCCTTAATTTCTGGGCCAAAGTTCGGCCCATTTCACCGGCGCCGACAATGAGGATATTCTGAAGGTTAAGTCCACGGGCAAAACGCCTCTTCATGAAAAAATAAATCTGATAGCGAAGGAAACTCAGTAGGACAACGACCGAAATAAAATAAACAATGAGAAAGCCATGGGAAATCTTGAAGGACATGCGGAAAAGGGGGGCAGCTCCTTGGCTATAAGCATAGAGATAATTGAGAATGGCCATAACAATAAGGATAGTTAAAAGAGTATTAAGGGCAATAAGGAAGGAATCGTCGATCTGCGGCCTTTTAAGCCTTGTGCGATAAAAACCCTGAAAATAAAAAATAATAAGATGAATCAAAAGAAACAGAGGACAGACAGCCAGATAGGAACTTAAAGGTGGAATGCCTTTGAGAGGATCTACTGGAATTATATAGCCGTAAAAGCGGAAAAAATAGGCATAAAAATAAGCTATTAAAATGCCCAGAATATCGCAGGTAAGATAAACAGCCACAAGTCTGATCTTCTTCTCTTTAATCAAGATTGACCCCCATGTTTCAACCAGATGCGGGTAATTAAGCCAGCCATTTTATTTCGAAAAATATCGCGAGAGAAATTCTCAGCATGCTGGCGGATAGCAGCTCTATTAAATGGTAGTCGATTGAATTTGTCAAGGGCCTCCAGAAGAGCCTCAACGGTAGCTTCTTCAAAGAGAACTCCCGTTATATCAGGTAAAACTGTTTCCTTTGATCCACCCCGGCCAAGAGCAATGACTGGTGTTCCGCAGGCCTGGGCTTCCACTGGGGCAATGCCAAAATCTTCTTCCCCAGGTAGAATGAAGGCCCGAGCCCTTTGATAGAAATATCGAAGATCATCATCACTTATATTTTTTAAAAATTTAATATTCCCATAAGCTAGCCGTTTCAATTTTTTCTCCTCCGGTCCTTGACCAATGATGATGAGCGGCCAACCCAGGCGATTAAAAGCTTCAATGGCCAACTCAATTTTTTTATAAGGGACAAGGGCGGAAACTATAAGAAAATAATTTTCGCGGGAATTGTCGGTAGAGGGATGGAAAAAATCGGTATCAACGGGAGGATAAATAACCTCGGCCTGCCGATGATAATAGCGTTCAATCCTTCGGGCCACATTAATGGAATTAGCTACGAAATAATCAACCCTGGCCGAAGAGGCAACATCCCAGAGGCGAAGATAATGAATTATAGGAGGGATGAAAAGACGCTGGAAAAAGGAAAGACGCCTGGGCGAGAAATAGGCATAATATTGATTCCAGGCATAACGCATGGGAGAATGAATGTAAGCTACATGCAGAGCTCCAGGACGAGCAATAATTCCTTTGGCCACACAATGGGAACTCGAAATGATGAGGTCATAACCTTGAAGGTCAAAAAGCTCAATGGCCAGGGGAAAAAGGGGTAAATAAAAACGATAATAGCGGCGCAAAAAAGGGGCTTTCTGTAAAAAGCTAGTATAAATTTTTCTTTTTTCAATTTCAGGTATTTGAGAGTTAGGGAAGTGAAAGAGAGTGTAAATCGGAGCTTCAGGAAAAATTTCCGCCAGAACCTCAAGGACTTTTTCACCCCCTCGACGGCCTGTCAACCAGTCGTGAACAAGGGCAACTTTAATCTTATCCATGGACAGAGCGAATTATACCTCAATCGAGGGTCTTGAGGAAATGAATATACTGGTCAAGGGCTTTTTCCCAGCGAAAAAGTTGGCTTCTTTCTTTACCTTTTTCTTCATAGAATCGCCTAAGGCTATCCTTTATAAGAAGAAACTCCATTTTCATCATTAACTCTTCGGGCGAAGAGGGATCAAAATATAAAGCCGCTTCACCTAAAATTTCCTTTAAACTACCTCCCGGACTTGAAAGCACCGCCCGGCCTCTGGCCATGGCCTCAAGAGGAGGAAGACCAAAACCCTCATAAAGAGAGGGGAAAACAAAAAATAAAGCTCCATCGAGATAACGAATAACTTCTTTTTGGGGTAAAAAACCGGGAAGAAAACATTTTTGCTCCAAACCAAGTTCCTCAATAGCCTTTAAAACCGGATCACTTTTCTCCACGCCTATCATGACAAGTTTCAATTCTCGATATTTTCTAACCAGTTGGCTAAAGGCCAGAAGCAAGATTCTTAAGTTTTTATGGGGCTTCCAATTGCCGATATAAATAATGTAGGGAAAGGGAAAAGGAGATGGCAAAGCTGGATAATTAAAGAATTCTTCGGAGATGCCATTATAAATAATTCTTATTTTTTCTTCGGGAATATTAAATAATAAATTTAAATCCTCAGCAGTCTTCTTCGAAACAGTAAAAATAATTGCGGCTCGCTTTTTAATTTCCCGAAGGAAATATCGAGCTATTTCGACCTTCATTTTTGATCCAAAAAATTGGGGAAAAAGGAAATGAATTAAATCATGAACAGTAACGATAAGTTTCTGCTGGATAAGCAGGGGAAAAACATAATGGGGCGAGAAATAATAATAACCTTTCAGATAACGACACTTCCAAGGAATTTCCAGATGTTCCCGGGGGTCATAGTTACGGGCTTTAACCAGCACTTCCCTATTAGGGGATATCGGCATTCTCTCCCTTCCTTTTAAATGAATTACCCAAATATCTTCAAAATCCTTATCCTTCCTGATAAGGCGACCGAAAAGTTGCTCAATATAAACGCCAATCCCATAGTCCCCGATTTTTCGGGCATCAAGAATTAGCCTCACGGCGAAAACCTTTTATCTCTTTAATAATTTCAGAATAAATTGAACTCTTTAGACTATCTCCGCTGAGCCAAGCCAGGAGATTTTTAAGATGAAACTTAATTAGAAGATATCTTTTCAACCAAATAAAACTTTGGGGCCGGTTATGGAGAGAATAATAAAGAAGCTGTCCCTTTTTTGCCCCAATCAGGGCTAGCTGGGGGTATTGGGAAGCAATCGCTCCCCGAAAATGAACTATTTTGGCTTCAGGAAGATACCTGATTTTATACCCAGCCTGGCGGAGCCGCAGACCGAGATCGGCATCCTCCAGATAAAGGAAATAACGCTCATCAAAACCGCCTATCTCGAAAAAAGGCTGACGGCGAAGAAGGCAGGCAACACCACTTGCCCAATCAATATCTCGGGCCATTCTCGATGGAAGAATCCGATTAATAAGAGCAAAATATCCTCGGGCAAAATACTTAAGAAAAAACTCAGAAAAAAAGTTAAGATCAAGACCAAAGGAAAGTTGAAAGGAGCCATCGGGATTAAAAACTGCAGGCGCCACAAGGGCATATTCGGGATGGGAAGCAAGGAAAGTCGTCAGCCTGGAAAGACAGCCAGGTTTAATTTCTATATCGTTATTTAGAAATAAAAGATAAAGACCGAAACTAGCCCGGGCGCCACGGTTGGCGGCTCGGGCAAAACCTAAGTTTTCAGGCAAAGAAATGATCCTGACCTGAGGAAAGGCCCTAGAAACTAAAGTAAGGGAATCATCGGTTGAGGCGTTATCAACGACAATGACTTCTGAATTTTCGCCCAAGCTGGCCAGCTCAGTTTCAAGGGAAGAAAGAGTTCGCCTCAAAAAATCGCCACCATTATAATTGATAATAATGGCCGAAAGAAAAATCTGACCTTCTTCAGACATAATTATGTTTAAAATAACAGCTTTTTTTGTTAGAATTTTTATACTGTTTTTTTTAATTTTAAAATTATTTCTGCTATATTTGAAGCTGCCCGCGACCAAGAAAATTCCTGACGTCTCATTTCAAAGCGCTTTCTTATTTCTTCCCGTTTTTTTTGATTGACCAGCGCTTCTTTAATAGCCAGACTGACAGCTTTAGGGTTAATTTCATCAACTAGCAGGGCTAAATCGCCCATAATTTCGCCCAAGGATGAAAGATTGAGAACAACGGGTACTGAGCCACAGGCTAGGGCCTCAAGAGGGGGAAGACCAAAGCCTTCATATTCAGAAAGATAGGCAAAGACATCACAGGCTGAATAAAAAAGGGGCAATTCAACCTCGGGTAAGAATTTATCCCAGCGAATCCAATCCCGATTTAAAAGAGAATTCAAAGGTTCAGATGGATAGGTTTTATCCTCTCCAACAACATATAAAAATATATCTGGAAATTCAGGCCGTAAAGAATTGACGGCTTCAACAAGGAGAGGAAGATTTCTTCGTCGGAAAATCGAACCTACAAAGCCCACAATCCGCCGATCTCCAAGCCCCCGAGATTGCTTGAAGCCACGTCGATATTCCTCAGGAACAGGCTGAAACTTGTCTTCAAGGCCATAATAGATGACCTTAATTTTATCCCTTTTAATTTCAACATGAGAAAGGATTTCTTTTTCTGTAGCCATGGAAGGAACAATGACGGCATCGGCCTGTCGCAAACTGCGCTTTATCAGCCACCCCCTCCAACGAGCTGTTTTTCGTGGGAACCATTCGGGATGAACGATCATGGAAATATCATGAACAAATAAAAGAGAAGGCCAAGGACAAATAAGGGGAAGAGTGTAATTAAAGGCTATGATAAGGTGGGGATTAAGACGGAGGCAGGAGCGCCAGAAAAGTCCATTTTGCCAACGAAAATAGCCCCGATTTCTCGCTGGCAGGATAATTTGCTGACAATTAGGGCGGGAAAATGGGAGAGCCATCTCCCTTGTCAGAATAAAAAATTTGTCTTCTTCAAAAAGAGTGATTAAGGCAGGGATAATATTTCGGGCTACCCGGCCAACCCCGGCTGAAAGTGGCCCTAATTCATAGCCATCAATGATAATTCTCATTTTCTTATCCAACCAGTTGATAATAAAATTCAAGGGTCCGATCGGCCGCCCTTTCCCAGGAAAATTCCTTCGCTCTTCGTAGCCCCTTTTCGCGCAGAGCCAGGCGAAGCTCTTGATTTTTTATAATAGCCAGAATAACTTTGGCTATTTCATCTATATTTTGGGGATCAAAATAAAGAGCAGCTTCTTCCCCTACTTCAGGAAGGGCAGAACTTTCAGCCGCCAGAACGGGGAGACCACAGGCCATCGCCTCGATGACTGGAAATCCAAATCCCTCGCAGAGAGAAGGCATCACCAGAGCCTGAGCCAGATGATAAAAATATTTTAGCTCCTTTCGATCGACATAACCTTCAAAATGAACCCTTTCTTTAAGGCCATAGAATTCAACGATTTCCCTTAATCTTCTTTCCTCCTGACCCCTTTTACCCAGGAGATAGAGATGCAATGAAGGCTGTTTTAAGCTTACTTCTTTAAAGGCTTGAATCAATCGAACCACATTTTTCCTCGATTCAAGAGTTCCTACAAAAAGTAAAAAATGGGCCGGAAGCAGACGCCTCTTAGCAAATTCTTCTAATTCCTTTGGAGATACAGGTTCAAGAAAAAAGGGATCAAGGCCATGGGGAATAACTCTTATTTTTTCAGGAGAAAGCCAGGGAAAACGCCTAAGAATATCTTTAAACATAAAATTAGAAAAGGTAATTATTCCATCAGCCCTAGCCAAACTCTTTTCAATCTGACTTGGAAAAGCCCAGCTTGCTTCACCTTCAACCAATTGAGGATAATCGAGAGCAAAAAGATCGTGGACCGTAACCACTTTTTTCCCCTTGCTTGGAAGGATAAGGGGGGTCGCAGAATGGGTGAGGTCAAGGGAGATTCCGAAGAAGGCTTCTAAAGGCGGCCAGGCAAAACGGTACCATAAAAAGTTAAGAAAACGAACGGGAATTTTCCTGTCAGTAAAATAGACCTTTTTGAAAGGAGGAATTCTTTCCCTGGGAAAACGGTCCTTGAGCGAAGAGGAAAAAAGGTAATATTCATTTTGATCATCTTTTTTAGCTAAATGGACGAGCAAATTGCGTAGATATACCCCAACTCCGGTTTCTTCTTTTAAAAAAGGACGAAGGTCAAAACCAAAACGCATTTTGCCGTCAATTTATGCCCTAACCAGGGAAAAGTCAAGAAGCCTGCTGACCGATTAGCCCAATGATAAACTTTTAAAAAATTTTTAAAATAAAGAAGTTGATAAACAAAAATAATGATGATAATATTCGAGCCAAAAAGGAGGCATGGTGATGAGGAAATTTGAAAAAATAGCCCGCCGCATTGATTCTTTCCGGGATGAAATGATTAATTTCCAAATCAAGTTGGCTTCTATCCCCGCCATTGCGCCGGTTAATGGCGGAAAAGGCGAAGGCGAAAAGGCCAATTTTCTTCTTATGTTTCTCCAGGAAAATGGCTTTGAAAATATTGAGATAATTAAGGCACCGGACTTGGATACCCCTGAAGGTTATCGGCCGAACATTGTGGCTAAGATTAAAGGAAAAAGCTCAAGCAGAACTATCTGGATAATGACTCATATGGATGTTGTCCCTCCTGGCGATCTGGCCCAGTGGGAAGGGGATCCCTTTAAACCCTATGTTAAGGAAGGGAGAATCTATGGCCGTGGAGTTGAAGATAATCAGCAGGCCATGGTCGCCTCTCTTTTTGCCCTTAAAGCTTTTCTCGTTGAAAAAATAAAGCCAGCCTATGATGTGGGCATTGTTCTTGTTTCTGATGAAGAAACTGGAAATATTAAAGGAATTGATTACGTCCTCAAAAATACCAAGATTTTCCAAAAGAACGATCTCATCATTGTTCCTGATGCAGGTAACAGCGAAGGTACATTAATTGAGATTGCGGAAAAAAGTATTCTCTGGTTAAAATTTAGAACACTGGGTAAACAAGCTCATGGTTCAACCCCCAATAAAGGCATAAATAGCTTTAAAGCAGCCTCTCACCTTGTGGTTGAACTTGGCCGCCTCTATAATCTCTTCCCCGAAACCGATGATCTTTTTGACCCCCCTATCTCTACCTTTGAACCCACTAAAAAAGAACCCAACGTCCCTAATATAAATACCATTCCCGGGGAAGATATTTTCTATATGGATAGCCGTATTTTACCCAAAGTTTCTGTGGATAAGGTCCTTCAAACCATAAATCAAATGGTTCGTCGCCTTGAAAAGAAGTTTCAGGTAAAAATTCAAGTGGAGGAAGTTCAGAAAGCTTTGGCAGCTCCGACAACATCACCCAGGGCTCCAGTTGTTCAAGCTTTGAAAAAAGCCGTCTGGGAAGTTTACCGAAAAAAGGCTGTCCCGCGGGGAATCGGAGGGGGAACAGTGGCGGCATTTTTCCGGCGAGCTGGCTTTGAGGCTGCCTGCTGGTCCCGGATTGATGAAACCGCCCATCAGCCCAATGAATATTGCCGAATTGATAATATGATGGGTGATGCCAAGGTCTTTGCTCATCTTTGCCTGCAAGAATAAATTTATATTAGTTTTAAAGATCAAAATTGAGATCTCTAAAGTTATAGAAAATTGAGAAAAAAGGAAAAAATTTAACTGAAAGTACAAAAAATAAATTTGAAAGAAATATTTTTTGCCTAACGCGATAAAGATTATTGATTGCGGTAAGTTAAGCCAGAAACCTCTAACTTAAGATGGTGATATTGATCGAAAATTGAGTTTTAATAATGGATTCAATTAAATGAAATGGTTGAAATAAAATAATGGCGAAAGGGAGAAGAAAAAATGGCTGAGTATCTTTTAGTTTTGACGACCGTTCCTTCCGAAGAAACGGCTTCTCAAATTGCCCGCAACTTAGTTGAAGAAAGGCTGGCCGCCTGCGTTACCTTTTCAAGTCCAAGCCAATCTTTTTATTGGTGGGAAGGAAAAATAAATCAGGATCAGGAATTTATGCTTTTTATCAAAACTAGGGAAGATTTATATTCAGAATTAGAAAAAAAACTCAAAGAGCTTCATCCCTATTCTGTACCTGAAATTCTAGCCTTCAGGATAACCCGAGGTTCAGAAAGCTATCTAAATTGGCTGGAAAAGGAAACGAAAAAATTATAATTGACAAAATTTAAGGTTTGGAAGAAAAAAATAGGCGGTTTAATTTTAGGCGCCTTTCCATTCGTTGGGCAATTTTTAATGTATTCAAATGAATGGAAACGGTGTCATTAACATCGTAGGCATAACCACCGGCCAAAAGAATAACGACCGGAATATTCAAGCGCCGAGCCTCGCCGATAATAATCCTATCTCTTTCCTTCAATCCTTCTTTAGTTAATTTAAGTCCACCCAACTGATCTTTTTCATAGGGATCAGCCCCGGCCAGATAAAAAACGAGCTGGGGTTTAAATTGGAAATAAAGACGAGGAAAATGGGCCCTCAAAGCGGCTAAATATTCCTCATCTCCATCGCCAGACCAGAGTTCGATGTCAAGGCTGCTCCTTGGTTTTTCGGCCGGATAAAGATCCATCTGATGAATGGAAAAGGTAAAAACATCATTCTGGCGAGCAAAAATAAAGGCTGTGCCATTACCCTGATGGACATCGCAATCAACAATCATGATTCGCTTAGCTTTTCCCTCTCTTCTCATTTTTTCTGCGGCCACTGCCACATCATTGAGAACACAAAAACCTTCACCGTGATCAGGAAAAGCATGATGGAAGCCTCCGCCCAGATGAACAGCTAGTCCACTTGCTAGAGCGAGTTTGGCCGCTAAAATGGTTCCGCCGCAGGTAAGCCAGGCAAAACGAACCAATTCTGGGCTAAAAGGAAGCTCCAGGGCAGCAATTTCGGCGCGACTGAGACTTCCTGTTTTTAACTTTCGAATATATTTGGCTGAATGGACCAAAAGGATGTCTTCATCTTGAGCTGGAAGGGGGGTAAAAAAACAATCGCGTTTTACTCCGCTTTTAAGGAGCTTTTCATAAAGAAGGCGATATTTCTTAATCGGAAAAACATGAGGGCCGATATCAATCATCCAGTATTCATCGCTATAAACATATTTGAGGGGATAGGATAGCCGTAAAAGATCAAGCCAGCTCATAACTTGACCTATCAAGATTAACAAAAAAACGTCTCGACTGCCAAGAACAAAATAGTTAGCTAATTTTAAAATTTAAATTTGGTTGGGCGGGCTTGCTTAAATGTTTCTGCCTCGATTCATTAAAAAAGATTATTTCGTTTAATTAAGAGAGAAAGCTTTTTCTATTTATGGGATTAAAAGCCAGATAATTCAAACTAAAAGAAGAACAAATTAAAGATCAAAAATTAAAAATTATTGCCCTCTTTTATTTCCTCTGGCCAATTATTTCAATCGGCTTCTCCTTCACCGCGACCGATATTGGCCTGAGCCGCAGCCAGCCGGGCAATGGGAATCTGATAGGCTGAACAGCTGACATAATCGAGGCCAATTTGATGACAGAAGAAAATCGAGCGGGGATCGCCGCCATGAACCCCGCAGATGCCAACTTTAAGTTTTGGCCTCGTCTTTCTACCCTTTTCGACAGCAATGCGCATTAATTCGCCAACTCCGCGAATATCAATAGTCTCAAAGGGGTCGTCAGGCCAGATGCCATGGGCCAGATAATAATTCAGGAATTTAGCGCTATCATCACGGGAAAGGCCATAGGTTGTCTGGGTAAGATCGTTGGTGCCAAAGGAGAAAAATTCAGCTTCCGTAGCGATTTCATCGGCCGTCAAAGCAGCCCGCGGAATTTCAATCATTGTCCCCACTTTATAGTCGATCTTAACGCCGTATTTATCCATGATTTCTCTAGCCACCCTATCAATAATTTTCTTCTGATGACTCAATTCAGTCACTGCTCCAACCAGGGGAATCATAATTTCAGGGAGCACCTTCTGCCCTTCCTTCGTCACCTCGCAGGCAGCTTCAAAAATGGCTTGGGCTTGCATTTCAATAATTTCGGGATAGGTTATTCCCAAGCGGCAGCCTCGATGACCCAGCATAGGATTAAATTCAGAAAGTTCATTAACTCTTTGGAGAAGCTTTTCGAGTTCCTCAATTCTTTTTTTATTCTTGCTTTTTTTAGCTTTAAGTTCAGTCAGCTCAACCATCAAGTCCTCTCTCTTAGGCAGGAATTCATGAAGGGGTGGATCAATGGTTCTTATGGTTACGGGATGACCCTGCATAGCTCGGAAAAATTCAATGAAATCCTGTTTTTGGAAAGGAAGAAGTTTATCGAGCGCACATCTTCTTTCTTCCTCCGTTCGGGCAAGAATCATTTCCTTAATGAAAGGAAGCCTTTTCTCGCCAAAGAACATGTGTTCGGTTCGAGCTAAGCCAATTCCCTCAGCACCAAAGGCAAAGGCGATTCTTGCATCTTGAGGAGTATCAGCATTGGCCCTAACTCCTAACCGGCGATATTTATCAGCCCAGCCGAGCAGCCGAGAAAAATATTGATAAATAACCGATTCCTCAGGTTTTTTTTCGCCTTTGATTACCTGAATTATCTCAGAGGGTTTGGTCTCAATCCGACCTTCGAAGACTTCGCCGGTGCTCCCATCGATGGAGAGCCAATCACCTTCTTTAAAAACCTTTTTCCCAACAGCTAAAACTTTTTCATCCTCATTAATCCGGAGGGCTCCACAGCCCACGACGGCTGGTTTACCCATCTGGCGACCAACAACCGCTGCATGGGAGGTCATACCTCCTGTGGCCGTAAGAATCCCCTCGGAAACACTCATGCCATGGATATCATCAGGCGAGGTTTCCGAACGCACTAAAAGAACCTTTTCGCCTCTTTTCCTCCATTCCACAGCATCCTCAGCGGTAAAAACAATTTTGCCCGTGGCCGCACCAGGCGAAGCTGCCAGGCCTTCAGCCAACAAAGGATGGGCAGTCTTCTCTTGGGGATCAAAAATTGGATGGAGCAACTGATTTAAGGCTTCAGGTTCAACCTTGAGCAGAGCCTCTTTTTCAGTGCAAATACCTTCGTCGACTAAATCTACGGCAATTTTAACGGCGGCCATGCCTGTTCTTTTTCCATTTCTCGTTTGGAGCATATATAAGCGGCCTTCTTGAATGGTAAATTCGAAATCCTGAACATCACGGTAATGGCGCTCCAATCTATCCGTTATTTCCTTTAATTGGGCGAAGACTTCGGGCATTTCCTCAGCCAAATGGGCAATCGGCGAAGGTGTTCTAATTCCGGCGACTACATCTTCACCCTGAGCATTCGTCAAATACTCGCCATAAAGTTCCTTGGCTCCAGTCGCAGGATTGCGAGTAAAGCCGACTCCAGTCGCCGAAGACGGGCCAAAATTGCCAAAGACCATTTGCTGAATATTAACTGCTGTTCCTAAATTATCAGGAATATGGTAAATCCGGCGGTATTCAATCGCTCGGGGATTATTCCAGGATTTAAAGACAGCCCCAATAGCCATGTGCAATTGGGTCATTACATCTTGGGGAAATTCTCGACCTGTTTTTTCCTTAACCAGAATCAGATAAGCTTCGATGACTTCTTCTAGCATCCTCTCATCCAGGTCTGCATCATTAGTCACGCCGAACTTTTCTTTTTTGGCCTTTAAAATTTCTTCAAATTCTTTTTTTGGGACGCCAAGAACGACATCGCCAAACATATGAATTAAGCGTCGATAACAATCTAAAGCAAAACGGCGATTACCTGTTTTTCGAGCCAGTCCTTCAACGGTGGCTTTATTCAGCCCAAGATTAAGAATTGTATCCATCATTCCGGGCATGGAAAACTTGGCGCCAGATCTTACTGAAACCAGAAGCGGGTTCTCGGGATCACCGAATTTCTGGCCAGAAATTTCTTCGAGGCGCCGGAGATTGGCCAGGACTTCCCTTTCCACTTCTTCTGGAAGTTTCTCGCCAGATTGAAGAAAAAGGCTGCAAACCTCGGTGCTTATGGTAAAACCAGGAGGTACGGGAAGGCCGATTCCGGCCATTTCAGCCAAATTAGCGCCCTTGCCGCCAAGCAAATCTTTCATATCCTTATTACCTTCGGCTATTCCTGCACCAAAAAAGTAAACAAATTTATGACTCATTGAATAACTCCTTGAACAAAGATTAAACAGCTAAATATAGCGACTTAAGCTTAAAAATTCAATAAAGAGTGTCGAATTTAAAAAATGCCTTTTTAATGACGTCGGCCTGGATAATTTTCCAGGGCCACCCTAAAAAGCTCAAGAGCTCGCCGCAAATGCTTTTCTTTTAACACATAGGCCAAACGAACCTCATCCTTTCCTTTACCTGGAGTAGCATAAAATCCAGAACCAGGTGCAACCATCACCGTTTCGCCATTCATCCGAAATTCGGTTAAGAGCCAGAACACAAATTTATCGCCGTCATCTATGGGCAGCTTAACATTTACATAAAAGGCTCCTTGAGGCTTATGGAGGATCACTCCCGGAATTTGAATCAGGCCTTCATAGAGAATATCCCGCCGCTTCTGATATTCCCTTCGGATGGGCTCAAAGTAACTTCGGCCGAGTCGATAGGCAGCTAAGGCTGCCCTTTGTTCAACCGTAGGCGGACAGAGCCTGGCTTGAGCAAAACGAAGCAAAGCCTGATAGACCTCTTCATTTCTGGTCATAACTGCCCCAATCCTAGCCCCACAGCAGCTAAATCTCTTAGAAATACTATCAGCCACGATAACGCGATCCTTGGCCTCATCAAATTCAAGCAAACTTACATGGGAAAGACCATCGTATACGAATTCTTTGTAAACTTCATCGCCAATAAGAAAAAGATCGTGTTTGCGAGCCAGAAAAATAACCTCTTCCAGTTCTTCCCGGCTGTAAACGGTGCCGGTCGGATTATTAGGAGAACAGAGAACGATGGCTCGGGTTCGAGGAGTAATCAACTTTTCTATTTCTCTCGCTGGTGGCAAATGATAGCCATCCTCAGCCCGGAGAGTTAAGGGAATTATCTTCAAAGCAGCATAAGAGGCAAAACCATTATAATTGGTATAAAAGGGTTCAGGGATAATTATTTCATCGCCGGGATCAGCTACTACACAAAAGGCAAAAAAGATGGCCTCGGAACCTCCTACGGTGATAATGACATTGTCCGCTTTAAGGTCGATATTATAGGAACGAAAATAATCCGCAATAGCCTCTCTAAGTTCAAGGAAACCTTGAGCCGGACCATAATTTAAAACCTCATCCTCATAGGCATGGAAAGCCTCAGCCACAACCCTAGGCGTAGGAATATCAGGATCGCCAATATTTAGAAAATAAACCTTTATACCCTGGGCCATCGCCTGATCAGCATAGGGTTTAAATTTCCTGATAGGCGAAGCCTGAATAGTTCGGCCTCTTTCGGAAAGACGCATAAATTATTACTCCTCTTAAATAAAAAGTATAAACAAAACTCTCTTTATTATCTTAAAATTCTCTGAATAAATCAAAAAACCTACCCTTTCCCTTGAATCAAAATAAGCCATTCTTCTTCGCTTTCCAAAAATGATTAAAAATGGATTTTGCCTTGTCAAAATAAAAATAAAATGTTAGCCTTAAAAAAAAGATGGCCTCAATTGAAAGACAGGCTAAGATCTTGCAGCATAAAAGCTGGGGCAACTATCACCGGCTGAAAATTTTGGCGCCCGAAATAGCGGAAAAGGCCACACCTGGTCAGTTCGTAATGATCAGGATAAATGAAACCTTTTTCCCCCTTCTTCGACGGCCTTTCTGCCTTCACCATTGCCACGGAGATGAGATTGAAATCTTTTTCAAGGTAGTCGGCCAAGGCACAGCTCAACTGGCCGAAAAAAAGGAAGGCGATTTCCTTGATATTATTGGTCCTCTAGGTCGGGGGTTTAGCTTACCTGAAAAACCTGACAAGCGGCCAGCTCTTCTTGTGGCCGGTGGCCGAGGCATTGCCCCTTTCGTTTTCCTAGCCCATGAACTCAAAAGGCTCGGGCAGAGTATGATTATTTTCTATGGGGGAAAAACAAGGGAAGATTTACCTCTCATAGAAGATTTAGAAAAGAATGGCTTTAATCTCCGTTTGAGCACAGAAGATGGCTGCCTGGGATTTAAAGGTCTCATTACCGAGCTTCTCGAGAAGGAACTACCCTCTTTGAACCCCGCTTGCCTTTATGTCTGTGGCCCAGAAGCTATGCTGGTAGAGGTTGCCAGGATCAGTCGAACCTGGCGACTTAAAGCTGAATTTTCTCTTGAAGCCAGGATGGGATGCGGTTTTGGCGTCTGCTATGGTTGCGTCTGGCCTATCCGTCAGGGAGAAAAAATTGAGTGGACCAGAATATGCCTGGAAGGTCCAGTTTTCCCGGCCGAAGCCATCGCCTGGGAGATGAAAAGGTGATTGACCTTTCCTGTGATTTGGGTTTTCTCCGTCTCCGTAATCCGGTTATTGCCGCCAGCGGAACCTTTGGTTATGGCCTGGAAATGGCCCCTTTCCTAGACCTCAATTGCCTAGGTGCTTACATTGTTAAGGGCCTTTACCTTCAGCCCCGTACGGGCAATCCACCCCCCCGTCTAGTTGAAACAGCCAGCGGTCTTATTAACTCAATTGGCCTCCAGGGAATCGGCCTTGAACCTTTTATTGAAACTATCTTACCTAAGCTTAGAAAATATTCTGCTCCCTTGATCATTAATGTCTGTGGTGAAAGCGATGAGGAGTATGGGGCGATTGTGGAGCGTCTGGAAAAAGAACAGGGCATTGCAGCCTATGAATTAAATATTTCTTGCCCTAATGTCAAACGCAATGGTCTTTGCCCGGCTCTTTCTCCAGAAGCTACTTACACCGTTGTTAAACTGGCTCGAGAAAAAAGCCGTCGGCCCATCATAACCAAGCTTTCTCCCAATGTAACTGATATCGTCTCCATTGCCTTGGCCGCTCAAGAAGCAGGAAGTGACGCTATTTCTTTGATCAACACTATTCTGGCTATGGCTGTTGATGTGGAAACCCGAAGCCCTCTTCTGGCTAACCTCTTTGGGGGCTTAAGTGGCCCAGCCATTAAACCTATTGCTCTGCGGATGGTCTTTCAGGTAGCCCGCGTGGTGAAGATTCCGGTAATTGGATGTGGCGGGATAATGACCGGTCAGGATGCCCTTGAATTTCTCCTTGTTGGCGCCCGGGCCGTTGAAGTAGGAACAGCCAATCTGATTGACCCTCAGGCTTGCCCTCGAATAATAAAAGAAATAGAACAATATTGCTTAAATAGGGGAATAAAAAAAATTGAAGATATCGTCGGGTCTATAATTTTGGAGGGTATTTAAAAAAATAAAGGCAATTCAACTCTCTTCAATTCTGAGGATAATATAATCATGACAATAAAGGAAAGCGTGGTAGAAAAAATCATCATTGCCCTTGATGTGGCCGAGAGGGAAAAAGCCCTGTCTCTGGTCAAGGAATTACCTGAAGTCAAGTGGTTTAAAATTGGACTCGAACTTTTTACCGCCTGCGGTCCTTCTTTAGTTGAGGCGATCAGAGAAATGGGGCATCAAATATTTCTTGACCTTAAACTTCATGATATTCCCAATACAGTGGCGGGCGCAGTTCGAGCAGCTGTTCGCCAGGGCGTCTCCATGCTAACCCTTCATACTTCAGGCGGCCGAGAAATGATGCTTAAAGCTAAGGAAGCCGCCCTTGAGGAAGCCAATCGCCTGGGAACTTTGAAGCCAAAGCTTATCGGTGTAACAGTTCTAACAAGTTTAAACGATGAAGACCTTAAGAGCTTAGGTTGGATTGAAAATGTATCTTCCCAAGTTTTGAGACTCAGTTTACTGGCCAAAGAAATTGGCCTTGATGGATCGGTATGTTCGGCTCAGGAAGTTTCTTTTCTCAGGCAAAGACTTGGACTGAATTGGCTCCTAATAACTCCCGGAATCAGACCAAGCTGGGCTGCTTCTGATGACCAAAAAAGAGTTCTTTCTCCCGCTGAGGCTCTCCAACTTGGAGCCAATTTCCTCGTCATTGGCCGGCCGATTACGGCCCAGCCATCGCCCAGACAAGCCTTTCTCCAATTGATTGATGAATTAAAGTCCTAGGGCCATTTCTCGAACAGCAAAAATTGCGCTGAGAATTAGGGAAAAAATGGCTACTATAACAATGGAAACAACTAGAATGACAATAAAATAACCGATAATTTTATCCTTAGGTGTTTCAAGGAGAGGAGCAGCAATACCGAGATAGAGAAGATAAAGTCCATAAAGGCTGGCTAAAAAAACAAGTGGAGAAAGGGCTGGAATAATGTAAAAAACGCCGGCTAGCCAGGCGGGAGTAAAAGAGTAAGCAGCCAATTTCATGGCCTGAATAAGATTGGGCGTCGAAGAAAAGGAAGGGGCTAAAGCTTTAATCACAAAACCTAAAAGAGCTACAGCCACGAGAGAGAGAATATAAGAAAAAATAGCATAAACGATGCCTCGGGCAATTCCCATCCGATACCAGCCCAAAAAAGGAATGCGGCGACCAATAAAACTCATCCCGATAAAATTAGCCACGGCTGGAATAGCCGCAAGAATCGCAGCATAGGAGATAAAAAGTGTTTTTATATCTATCGTTTCTTCTTTGATTTTTAGCCATTCTTCCTTAGGCCTAATGATTATGTTCTGTACCCTGGCTCTGACATCCATATTTCCTCCTCAGAGATAAATTTTCCCTTTTTATATCCTTTTCCGATTGCCTAGTCAATTTTTTTTAGCAAACCTAAAATTCTGGATGAAATTCATTTGTCCGAATGTTTGACCTGACCTCAGTCAATTTTTGATTTTGGAGGAAAATTTCCCCAGGATATTCTAAATTTTTATCAAAATACAATGGCTACAATTTTATAAAAAAGAAAGAAAGGTTTCTTGTTGAAGGGAAATCCTAAAGAAAGGGGACTTCAAGAGTAAACAAATAAAAAATGGAGGCGCGGGTCGGACTCGAACCGACGAATCGAGGTTTTGCAGACCTCTCCCTTAGCCGCTTGGGTACCGCGCCTCAAGAATTATAGAGCGGGCGATGGGGTTTGAACCCACGACCTTCTGCTTGGCAAGCAGACGTTCTACCACTGAACTACGCCCGCTCATGAATCAGCTGGAATAAAAAATAACAAAATCCAACTTAAGTGTCAATGAAAGGTCAATTTAGAAAAAAGGCTTAAATTTATTTAGCTTGAACCTCGTAACCTTTAAAAATAGCATCCTTGGCTGAAAGAATTCTAACAGTTGCTGTTTTTCGGCTGACTTCAATAACAATGGCATTGGCAATCGCCTCACGGGGGACTTTCGAACTCACTCTTTTAAAAATAGTCAGCTGCTGTCCCACTTCCAGTCCATCCTCTCTTCCAAGATCAACTATAGCCCAATGCCCTGAGGCAACCTGAACAAAATCATTTTCCTGAAAAATTATATGACCTATAGGCCCTCGACCAAACGTGCTGTAGGGTTCAAAACCAAGATCCCGGCCTAAGAGTCCCTCCTTTTCTTCATAGGGAAAAAGAAAATTACCTATGGTCACGTGACCGCAGGATTTTTCAATCCGGCCAACACTTTGTTCAGGCTCACAACTGATTAACCTTACCCGACCTCGCTTGCAGGCAAGATAACCGTAACCATCAAGCTTAGCTAAAACTTCTACGAGAAAGAAAAGCTGACCTATCTCCAGACCATCATTTTTACCACCATTGATAAAAACAATATCATCATCGCTGAGCAGAATCTTTTCGTGCTGACGCTCAGCACCTATTAACCTAAGGGAAGGCAAATTATCCTCAAAAACAAAATAGGAGCAATAGAGATCCGATTCTGTAATGACTGGATATGTTTCTTGAAAAATTTTAGCTTTTTCAATTTGAACCTGCTGGGTTTGGGCTTGGGGAAAGCCTAAAATAAAATTACAAGATGCTAAAAGGATGGCAAGGATAATAACCTTTGAACTGAAAACTGTTTTCATGTTAACTCCTTTTGCCTAGCTCAAGTTAAGCCAATTATAAGTTGTTTTTTATATCCCTGTCAATTTAAATTCTTTTCCCTAATTTAGTCGATGGACTTGACAGAATTCTTTTTTATTTCATAACATATCGACATCGGAACCAAAAAATCTTATCATGCGAGGGAGGTCCTTTCTATGAATCGAAAGGATTTAATTTCCTGGATAATGAAAAAAGCTAATCTCAACAGTTCTCAAGCCACCAAAGCGCTGAATTCAACTCTTGAGGGAATTTTGGATGCCCTAAAAAGGGGGGAAAGGGTGACACTTTCTGGATTTGGCAGTTTTGAAATCAAAATACGCAATCCAAGAAAAGGCCGAAATCCCAAAACAGGCGAACAAGTATCTATCCCCAGCAAAAAAAGGGTTAAGTTCAACCCCAGTAAAACCTTGAAGGACTTAGTTTAATTAGATCTGGTAATTAAAAGCCTCAAAAATCTTTCTAAAAGCCATCCATAGATTTTTTTCTTTTTATCTCCTAAAATAAAAATCTATGAAATCAGAAAAAATAAAAATTGCCCTTCTCTTCGGTGGTCGCTCAGCCGAGCATGAAATATCTATTACTTCAGCCAGGGCCATTTATCGGCATCTCAATAGGAAAAAATATGAAATAATTTGCTTCTATTTACCTCGTCGGGGTGGGTGGAAAAAGGTCGCTTCCCCTTTCCTTTCTCCCCCTGAACTTGAAAAGGGAGATTCTTTTTCTTTTCTCCCCTGGGAGAAAGGTGAGGGTCTGCCTACTTATGAGGCTGATATCTATTTCCCTGTTCTCCATGGACCTTATGGAGAAGACGGCACCATTCAAGGATTGCTCGAGTTGGCCAATGTTCCCTATGTCGGGGCCGGTGTTCTGGCTTCAGCCCTGGGTATGGATAAAGTAGCCATGAAAGCGGCTTTTGCTTCCCGCCAACTCCCTCTGGTTCGTCATTTAAATTTCACGGAAAAGGAATGGGAACTAAGATCTGAAGAAATTATTAAACAGATAAAATCAACCCTTTATCTACCCCTTTTTGTTAAGCCAGCCAACCTGGGTTCGAGTATAGGCATAACAAAGGTTAAAATCTGGGATGAATTAAAAGAAGCCATTGGAGCGGCCTTTGTTTATGATCGAAAAATTCTCGTTGAGGAAGGGATACCCGCCCGGGAGATAGAATGTAGTGTGCTGGGGAACGATGAGCCCAGGGCTTCCCTACCAGGAGAGGTTATTCCCTTTCGGGAATTTTATGATTATCGGGATAAATATATTGAGGGAAAGACAGGTTTTAAAATTCCAGCTGACTTAACCAGAGAACAGATAGCCGAGGTTCAACATCTGTCCATTGAAGCCTATCGAGCCATTGACTGCTCGGGAATGGCTAGAGTTGACCTTTTTCTTGATAAGCGCAATGGTGCTTTTTACGTCAACGAAATCAATACCATTCCTGGTTTCACTGAAATCAGCATGTATCCAAAATTATGGGAAGCGAGCGGTCTGCCTTTCAGTGAGCTTCTCGATGAACTTATCCGACTTGGCTTCGAAAGATTTCAAAAGAAAAAATGGTGTCTCGCTCCAAGCCTTTAAAAAGAATTTTGGCCATTGATTATGGCGAGAAATGGGTCGGCCTAGCCATTAGCGATCCCCTGCAACTAACCGCTCAGCCCCTTGGCAGCCATTGCCTGGGCTCAGAAGAAGAAAATCGTCTCTTCTTCGCTGAAGTTCTGAAAAAATATGAGGTCAGCCTCATCGTCATTGGCTGGCCTCTCAAAATGAATGGTCAGCCTGGTAATCAGACAAATTTGGTTGAAAAATTTGCTGAATGGCTTAAGAAAAATTTCGGCTTGCCTATCGTCCTCTGGGATGAAAGATTAACCACTAGGCAAGCCCAGGCTCTGATGCATGAGCAAAAAATCAAGGCAACTGAGGGGAAAAAAATTGAGCATACCTTGGTAGCGATTCTCATTCTCGAATCCTTTTTGGAAAGGAAAAGGCTGAATGAAGTATCTTCTTAAAGCCTTCCGTTTTACGATTCTCCTAGGAATTTTTTTGCTCCTTTTCTTAACTTATTGGTTAAATCTGGAATTATACCAAAACCCTCTCTCATCTCAGGTTGAAAGAGCAACCATAGAAATAGAAAAAGGAATGGGTCTTAAAAAAATAGCTCGTCGGCTTATGGAGAAGGAAATCCTCAATCATTCCTTTCTCCTAATCCCTATATATTATCTTTTTTATTCACCCAAGCATTTTAAAGCCGGTGAATATCAGATAGAGCCTGGCGAGACTCTCAAATCAATTTTGATTAAAATGCTTATCGGCCGAGTAAAACTATATCGAATCACAATTCCCGAAGGTCTAACGGCCACCGAAACAGCTTCGCTTCTTTCTTTCCTGGGAAAAAATGGAGGGGATTTTTTCGCTAAAATAAATAATTCCCATTTAGTTGCTGATTTGGACCCAGAAGCCAAAGATTTAGAGGGATATCTTTTTCCCGAAACTTATTTTTTTCCCAAAGGGATCGATCCCCTTGAAGTCTATAAGGTTATGACCGAAGAATTCAGGAAAAATTTCCCTCCTGAATGGCAGGAGAGAGCCAGGGAAATAGGTTTTTCCATTAAAGAAATTGTTACTCTGGCTTCGCTCATCGAAAAGGAAACTGGACTCAAAGAAGAAAAGCCCCTCATCTCCGCTGTTTTCCATAATCGATTAAGGAAAGGAATGAAGCTAGATTGTGATCCTACAGTTCTTTATGCTCTTTCCAAGGCCGGGATAAATAAAAAGGAGCTTCAAGAAAAAGATTTGAAATTTCCCTCTCCCTATAACACCTATCTTCAAGTAGGTTTACCTCCCGGTCCCATCTGCAATCCTGGCCGTGAATCTCTTCGAGCTGCCCTTTTCCCAGCTCAGGTAAATTTCCTTTATTTCGTTTCCCGGGGGGATGGTAGCCATCATTTCAGTTCAAGTTATCAGGAACACCTCAAAGCTGTTTCCATTTATCGAAAAAAAGTCAATCAGAATCGGCAGGCTAAAATGGCTAATTATTAATATAAAGAGCTAAGAAATTGACGCCTTTGTTTTAAAGGAACCAAAGAGGAATAAATATTGTATTTAATTTTAGCCTTTGCTATAGTTAATTGTTAAAATTAATAAATTTTTTGTTAAAAAATTTTACAGATTTGGGTAGGTAGCCTTAAGGCATATATAAATAAATTGGCACGAAAATTGCTTAATTAAAAATAAGCCTAATTTTTTTAGGAGGAAAGATGAAAGACAAATCTTCATTAACTCTCTGGCTGTTGGTTCCAGCTGTTGTGGCTATCTTTACCCTATCTCTTATGGCTCTTCCCTTCCCACAGCGACAGAAGCCTCAGCAGCCTAAGGGATCCCCAATTTTTATTCCTGATGAGGTTAAAAGCGTTATGCTGGCGGGAATGGCCAGCCGCGAACCTCGAGTTGACATTCCCTTTACAATCACCCAAAACATTTTCCTTCCAGCGCAGGAAGGTCTTCATAGCATCTTCTTTTTAAAAATTAAAAATGCTGACTTAGGCTTTCATCCCATTGGTCAAGAGCAGCCGGTAAAAAAGGATGAACCAAGTGCTCAGGAACCTCAAGTCCAGCCTGCTTCTGGCGGCCAGCTTCAGGCGTCCTTCAATATGTTTCTCATGTTCAATGTTCTCGAGGGAGATAAATATAAAACAGTAAGGGAAGTTTACGTTCCCTGTAATATTATTGAAGATGCTTCAGCCATTAATTTGGAGGAAGAAGATTATTACACCTTTGGTTATCCCCTACTTGCCGGACACTATCTTCTCAGCGTGGCTTTGACCTCCCTTGACCTCAAGAAAATTGGGGTTCAATATTATGAATTTACTCTACCTGATCCTGCCTCTTTTCAGGAATCCCTGGAAACGACACCCCTTTTCTTTATTAAATCGATTGAACGCATGGAGGCTCCAGAAATGAGGACTCTCCTTCACCGGGAATACTTCACCTACTCAGTGGTCAAGATAGTTCCCAACATTGAGAGAAAATTTAACTTAGGTGAAAATCTGGACATTTTTTTCTTTATTTTCGGCGCTCAGCCCACTGCCGAACAAAAATTTAACATTGAAATTAACTATGAAGTAAAAAAGGATGACGAAATTGCTATTCGCTGGGTCCCCCAATCTTATGATAATCCCTTAATCAGCCAACCTCTTCCTTTAAAACAAACAGTCATTATCAAGCAAGGAGAAGAGCAACGTCAAGAAACGAGAGATTTGCCGGAAGGAAAATATCTTCTTCAGATGCAGATTCAGGATAAAGTCTCTGGAAAAAGCCTCACCAAAACGATTGACTTTGAAGTTAAATAAAAGTGGCTAATTTATTTTTTAATCTTATTTTTTAGTGAGTTCTTCCACTATCTTTTTAATAGCTGGCTGATTAGGATTAAGACGAAGGGAAGCTCCGAAAGCCTCAAGAGCACGAGTTTTCTCTCCGGTGCGGAAAAAGCATTCGCCGAGAGCGTTGAGCAGACGCGTATCGCTATTGTAAATTTTGTTTCCTTCAAGTAAGCACTGTTTAGCCTCTTCATATCGGCTCAAACCCATAAGGGCTAATCCTCTCCAAAGAAAATAATCAAATTTTACTCTTTCATCGACAGCCAGAGGAGCCAAGATTTCAAGAGCTCGCTCAAATTGCTTGCCTCTAATTAAAAACTGTGAATAACTGAGTCGGGCTTCTAAGTAATCAGGTTTAAGCTCAAGAGCTTTTTCATATTGATTTGCAGCTTGTTGAGTTAAATTCACTTTTTCATATTGATGAGCAAGCATCAGGTGGAAGATGTGCCGATTGGCCAAAGAAAGCCCTTTAGTCGAAACCATGGGATGGGGGACAGCTTTCTCGGCTGAAACAATAAAGTGACTTGTTCTTTCTTTTAAAATCTGGCCCTGGCCATCAACAAGTTGAATCTGCAATTCATAATAATCAGGCGTAAGCTCAGCAATGGAAAGGGGATGATTTAAAGCCATGATCCTCTGGCGAGGCTGGGTGGATAGCTTTAAAATATAAGATTTTTCGGTCGGCTTAAGTTCTTTTAAGCCCTTTATGAGGAAACGAATGTAACCTTCTCGCCAGACATCTTCTTCTAAATCAACCAGACAAAGCATAACCAAGGGTTCATCCTGGCTGGAGAAAACATTTTTTGGATCCACCATTAATTTTTTATCGAGAATTTTAAAAGGAAGGTGAAGACCTACCTGATAAGTTTCAGTTCGGTAACCTAAATAAGGACCTAAAAGCCTGTTGGTTTCACCAGTTGAGGGAACGGAAATATCTTTTTCCAGCAAACTAAATTCCTTGGCTATAGGATTCTGAAGTAAAACCGTAAGTTTATAATCTCCTTCAATTAACGGAAAAGAATCTTCAATGGAAAGTCCGTTAGCCTGAACCCTGGGGGCATCCTGTTTGGCAAAATAAAAAGGAATATCCTTAGTGTATTGAAAGATTATATTCTCCCCCTTTCTTACACTCAGATTGAGCTGAAAGGGACAATAATATTGATCTTTTGGTTCATAATAATCCACCGAAATACTTTTTGGCACCACACTAAAATGAACAAAAGAAAGGCCTGTAGCTGGGTCGGGGATAATATTGACTATCGATTCGCTATCAACAAAGTTGGTTAAATATTCCGTACTGACCACACCTTTGTAATTGAGGAAATGAGTGGCATAAGAAGGATTCACATCCTTCTTAGGTGATTCAAAAATGTTGGCCATGATAATATTGTTGCGGGGAGAAGGTGTATATCCAAAGGAAAATTCACCGGGAACAATGGAAATTGCAATATTAGCAAGAGTCGGAGCTATTTCCTTTATCTTTTCATAAAGTTCCTCATAATTGGTAGGGTCAATATCTCTTTTATCAATTAGCAGAGCAGCAGGTCCATCAGCCACTGGATCATAGAGTTTATATTCACCCACACCCCCCCGCTGATAAAAGAGGAGCACAAAATGAGGTGGAAGTTCTTTTTTGGGATCGCCATAATAAGACCAGGCCTGGCAGGGAACAATAAAACCCGAGGATTCAAAGCGTTCAATACTAACAGGTTCTCCCAAAATGATATATATACGTCCCATATCTGTTCGCCAGCCTTCCCGGGTTGTTCCTCGGCCGAAAAATTTATTGGCGTAATTAAATCGACGAATATGCTCCTCTTTATATTCATTTTCTGGAGTTCCGGGAGTTGGATCTCGCTGGCGCCAAAAGGCTTCAATGAAAAGATCCCGATCTCGATCATTATCCAACTGAAGAAAAATCTCCTTTTCCTGAGGCAAAATAATGTAAGCTACAAGGTTAAGCCATTCCTGATATTTCTGAGGTAATTCTGATTCTTTAAACTTCTTCTGGGAAAGAAGATAGCTTACCATAATACAACAGAAAAAAGTAGTTAGAATTATTTGTATGGGCTTGCGCCTCATAGGCACCTCCACCTTGAATTTAATAAAAATGAAGTTTTAACTTTTTATTTTTATTTCAAAAATTTTTCTTGCCCGGGGGAAGCTTTCATCTTCGCTCATCACCAGACAATCAAAATAGTAATCGCCGGGAACAAAATTGAGGGGGAATCTGAGCTCAATCACTTTCATTTTTTCAAGCTCAGTTTCTTCTAATTTTAAATATCTCTTCTCTTTAAAGCGTTGCACCTTCTGGCCATCAGTACGGTAAATGTAAAAATCAAAGGTAAGGCGGGAAACCAGCTGATTTCCCTCAGTCAGAAAATGAAACCCCTTTACAGGCAGAGAAACAACAGCTTCCCGATTGGCTTCATCAAAAAATAGATCAAAATCTACTTTATGAATTTTGACCCCTTTCTCCGTTAAACCAATTTGACCCAACTTCATCTTTTCCATGGCTCCAAAAAAATCGCCACTGTAAGTCCTCATCTCGAAATGATTCATCCCTCGCCGATCGACAAATTCAATGACGAGTTCGTAATCATAATAAATCCACCAGAGAATTGAGCCCCTGATTTCGGGATCATTATGGCTGAAAAATTCTTCAAATTTATCGGGGGGCCCCATGTAAATGTATATTCGGCCACGGTCGGTTTTCCAGCCTGGTGTGCCTTCATTAAAGTGCTTATTAGCATAATCAATGCGCCGATAAAATTCGTTTTTAAATTCATTTTCTTCGGTTTCCGGGTCAGGGTCTCTTTTGGCCCAGAATTCCTCAATGAACTCCTTACGGGCCTGAGAATCTCTCAATTGACGGAACATCTTACTCTCTTCACTGGTCATGATTAAGCGGGCATACTCATAAAAACTCTGACTTTCGGGATCAAGCTCAATTTTCGGAGCACAAGAAAAAAGAAAGAGCCCCACAATAAAAACAAAAACCAACTTTAATTTGAAAAAGGGATTTAATGTTAAACTTTTCCTCTTCACCAATGTCTTCTCATTTTCTTTTTTTCTTTTTCTTTCTAGGCTCTTTCAATTTTTTGAATTTTCTATTTCTTTTTTAGATATTCAAGAAAACTTCTTACCTGTCCGGCTCGGTCAGAATCAGCATCCCGTTTGAGATAATTTTCAAAGGTCTGAATGGCTTCCGCGGTCTTATTTAAAGTAAGATAAGTTAAGCCAAGCTGGTAAAGGGCATCCAGGAAATCCTTCTGCAGCTCAACAGCTCGCTGATAAAATTTTAAGGCCTCCTCAAATTTCGAATTATTATAATAATTTGTCCCTAAATTATAAAGGACAATGGGATCTTCAATTTTTTCAAATTCTACTTTATTATACCATTCCAAAGCCTTTTCAATCTGGCCTCGATTGGCATAGGTATTACCGATAAGAATTATAGCATCGATATTGCGGGGATCCTTCTCAAGAATTTTGAGATACGCCGCCTCGGCTTCTTCATACTTTTCCTGATTAAAATAACAATTGCCAATATTTTTATAAATTAAATAGGCCTCAGGATATTTCCGAAGAATCTCCTCATAAACAATAATGGCCTCATCATATCTTTTCTGATCGAAAAGATCATTGCCTTTCTGGAGGAAATCTTTTAATTCATCTGTCATCACTAAGCCTTCTGCCTTTTTCAAATTAATTTTAATTTCTGGGTTACGACCGAATTCCTGAACCTCCACTGAAATTTTCCTGGGTAGATAGCCAAACTTCTCAAAATCGATATTCCAACCGCCCCCCCTGATCCAGGCCGCTGTCCATTTTCCATTTTTATCGGTCACAACTTCAAAACCACTTTGGGTTCTCAGACTGAAAAGTTTGACTTTAACTCCTTCAAGGGGATTTCCCTGTTCATCAAAGACATAGCCTATAAGTCTCCCCTGACCTTTATGCTCCTGAGCAAAAAGGCTGGAAACGGAAAATAGGAAAAGACTTGATAAAAACATAAAAATGGCTATTTTAACAGGAAGTCTTTTCATCTCTTCCTCCACTCAGAATATATAAATTTCTTCAATATTTTATCATGCTCTTTAAAAAAAAAGAACCCCCTCCCGCAAGAGGGGGTTCTTTTTTCCAGTCTAGAAAGTTACTCTATTTCAGAATTCGAAGCGGACTCCAAGCCGCAAAGCTCTTGGATTTAGAACTTCATTAAGGGAAAAGTTATAAACATAGGGGACGAAGGTATTTTTAGCCGGATCGGGGTAAATGTAGTAAGTTCCGTAATATTTCTGATAACGACGGTTTTCAATGGTACTGTTAAGGAGATTGAAGACGTCAGCCATGATATAGATGCGTCCATAATCGCCGGCGCGGATCATCTTTTCTACCCGAAGCGATATGTTGTAGAAGGTGGGCAGCTTGATCGATCCGAAGGGGCTCATGATTATATCTGAGCTTCTCGACTTAGGATTCGGTAAGCGATAGTCCACAAGAGTAAAGTACTCGTTGATAATCCAACCTTCGCGAACATTCAAAGTGGCCGAAACATTGATATCAAAGGGAAGCTGATAAAGACCGCCCATCTTGAACATCCACCGGGAATAGGTGTACTGATTGATTTTGCCGGAAGCAGCGCCAATATAAGCGGCCTGAGGCCGGCCATCATAGGCCCAGATATTGTTGGGATTCATGTAGCCTTTCTTTCCAAAGTGCTGAGCCTGGTCCTGAATGGTGAAGTTAGCATTGAGCATCCAGCGATTCGAAAGCCGCTTGTTCACAATTATGTCTAGGCCGTAATAATCCTGGTAGTAATCTGGCCGCAGCTGTCTTTCGCTATAGGGAGTATAGGTTGTTCTCTGGACACTCTGATAATACCAATCGTGATTTTTGGCTTCTTTAGTATCGCCGATACCGGGAATATTGGCTGGCGGCTTTCCGGCGGATATCCACATTGACTGATCCTCATACATTCTCTTGCCCTGGGCATCAGGCCACCAAAGTAAATTCCAACTAAAATTATCATAACGGCGATAAGTCCCCACAAGCTCAATGGCGAAGTCAGTAAAAAGCTCCCTCTGCAGGGTAATCATTAACTCGGAAGTCCGGCTCGATTGTGCATCCTTGCGCGTTGTAAAATAGGGTTTTACGGTTTTAGTCGGGTTGGTGTAATCATAATCGCCCCAGTAGGTGCCGGCAGCATCTGACCAATTACCGATGAAATTACCGGCATCATCAAAAATCCGGTAGAGCTGATAGGTAGCGATTGTCGCCCAATAAAGTTCGGTAAAGTCGATTTTGCCATCACCATTTTTATCCCACCACCAAAAATCCATCCAGCCGCTGACTCCTCCTGGCCGGGCCCAGTCAGCTACGCCGGTCCCCATGAAATCACCATAAGTAGCCGCGCTTAGCTTGAAGATTGTTTTGCCATTACCGAAAATATCCCAAGTCAAGCCGAGTCGGGGCGACCAGGTAATCCATTTATACTTTCCACCCTCAACGGGTTCAACATAAAGACGAGGTATGTCCAATCCTGGAAGCAGTTTGTCGAGAAGATCAGCCGTCTTTGGAGTAACATTGTCTTTCCAAGCTCCGCTTTCTTTATCAACAGCATAAAGCTTGAAGGGGTTAATGGAGGGAGTTTGCTGGTCCCATCTCAGTCCTAAAATAAGGTTAAATCGGCCAAAGGTAATTGTATCACTGACGTAAGCTGCCAGGGCTCTGACATTTTGATCAGAGTAATAGCCCCGCCAGATTTCAAAGCGGTAAAATTTAGGGTCTGTGGGAATATCAGGAAGGCCGTCGCCGGTAAAATCGACTGTTGGCGTGTTGTAATTTCGAGTGACCATGCAGTTTCCTGACCAGACGGATTCGACATACTGGTTGCGATCACCCCATTCAAAGCCAATCTTAAAATCATGGGCAGCGCCGAAAAGATTATCATTGAAATAATCAGCCAGAAAGTTAAACTGAGTAACCGGTCTCTCAACATAATACCGGGAAGCCTGAGAGCCATAATATCTTTGGGCTTTAACATCCCAGATGGGCATGAGTTTGAATTCCAGGTCGGTCATCGGGGTTAGACTAAAGCCGGAATCGTAATAGTTATATTTCAAGGAAAGGAATAGATTATTACCAAACATGTGCTCATCCTGGAACTTGATTATGGGGCTACCAAAGTGATAACGACCCTGCTGATATAGTCCTTCGGGGTTCTGAGCCGTGGCCGAACGCCCCCATTTTTTCTTGCCGCCAATATGAACGAAGGCCTCAAATCTGTTGGCCGGGATAATCTGGAGGTTAATCTTGGCAGCATAATTTTCAAGTAAAGTATCGTCGGGCGTTCCATAAACTGTGTTGGTCTTGATGTCCTGAATACCATAGGAAGCCCAGAGCCAGGCCTTATCTTTGACAATGGGCAAGCCCATGTTGAAACCATAGTCTTTGTTATTGCGAATCCGGTTAACACCTACCAGGCCAGGTTCTTTCTTTTTCAATTCAGCCACCTTTTCAGCATTCTGAGCCTGAAATTTCTCATCCACCATATAGAACCGGCCACCCAGGCTCACTCTGTTGCCTCCGCGGCGAGTAACCATATTCAGGGCAATCCCACCTGTCTGGACTGTGACGTCAGCCCCGCCGACTGTTATCTGCATCTCTTCAAAGGCATCAAAATCATAATAGCTGGGGGAGGCGCCAATGGCCGCTGGGTCAGTAATGACGATACCATCCATCGCCCAAACATTGTTGTTATACGTAGCTGCTCCTCGGGCGACATAATTTGATTGCTGCCCCGATTCTGAACCACCCACATTTTCCCGGTCAACAATGATTGAAGGGGCCATCTGGAGAATAACCCATGGGTCTCGGGCAGTAGGCAAAGACTGAAGAATTTCCTGGGTAACATTCGTGCCTACGGCTGTTTTTTTGGTATCAACCATAGGCGTTACAGCGGTAACCGTTATCTGCTCTTCCAGAACTCCCTGCTCCATAACCAAGGTCAAATTGGTATTGGTTCCAACGTTGACAATTATCCCGGATTCAATTTTGGTCTTGAAGCCAGAGAGCTCTAACTTGATGGCATAATCTTTAGCCGGGGAAAGAGAAAGAAATCGAAATGTTCCTTCAGCTGAGGTTATGGTCGTCATTGGAGCAGTCAACGATCCTGTTAGAGTAACCGTAACTCCTGGAAGAGGATTCCCTTCCTCATCGACAACCTTACCAAAAATATTACCTGTTCTGACCTGGCCAATTAAGGGAATGGCCAGAAGGAAAAAAACAATTAAAAAGAAATTTCTTTTTTTCATTTTACTTCCCTTATCTTCTTATTCCATATTTCCGTTAAAAAATTCTCCCAAGCCCTTTTTTCTTTGTCTTCTAATCATTCTCACCTCCTTTTATTAAAATTTTTTTATATTAATTTTACTAGCAAAAAATGTGCCAGCTTTTATACCAAGGGCAAATCAAAGAATTTTCTTTAAAATAAATAAAATTTGATATTTGATTTTTTTAAGTCAATTCAAAATATTGAATTAATTCGGTTTTTCGAATCCAAATTATCGAATTTTATAGGCTTCTTATCGTCTCTTTTTTATTAAGACGCAAACTGAAAAAACCTCGGCCTTTTAAATATTTTAATTTTTATATTATTGAATACAATCAAAACCTAATTATCACCTAATTATCAGAATTGCCCTCTCTTCTTGAAAACTTTGAAACAATTAAATAAACTTAAGGCTTAATGCCATGAAATTTATAGCCGACTTGCATATTCACTCTAAATTCTCTCGGGCCACATCCCGGGATATGACTTTTGATAACTTAGCTTATTGGGCTAAAGCTAAGGGTATTTCTCTCGTTGCTTCTGGCGATTTTACCCATCCTGAATGGTTCTTTCTCACCAAACAAAAGCTTGAGCCCTGTGGGAACGGCTTTTTCCGGCTTAAAAACATTAGCCCTCCAGCCAATGGCTTCTTAAAAAACCTTTCCCTTTCGCGGGATGATGTTTATTTCATCCTATCGACTGAAATTAGCTTGGTTTATTCTAAAAAGGGAAAGGTAAGAAAAATTCATCTTTTGATCCTCGTACCTGACCTGGAATCAGCGGAAAAAATTAATCAGCGTCTCTCCAACCTGGGCAATCTTCGAGCTGACGGTCGACCTGTCCTGGGACTTGACGCCAAGATTTTTCTTAAAATTTTGGCTGATCTCTGCCCGCGCAGCGTAATTATTCCCTCCCATATTTGGACGCCCTGGTTTTCCCTCTTCGGAGCCAATTCTGGCTTCGATTCAATTGAAGAATGTTTTGAAGAAATGACCCCTTTCATTTTTGCTTTGGAAACAGGCCTTTCCTCTGATCCACCTATGAACTGGCGCCTTTCTGCCCTTGATAGATTCGCCCTCGTTTCCAATTCCGATGCCCATTCTCCTTCCCGTCTTGGCCGGGAAGCTAATGTTTTTGACACTGAATTCAGTTATAACGGTCTCGTCAAGGCTCTGAAGAGCCGAGATCCCCAGTACTTTCTTTATACCATTGAATTTTTCCCTGAAGAAGGCAAATATCACTACGATGGACATCGTAAATGCAACGTGGTCTTCTCCCCTCGAGAATCAATGAAAACCAATAATCTATGTCCCCGCTGCGGAAAAAAATTAACTATTGGTGTTCTCCACCGGGTTGAAGAACTTGCTGATCGCGAGCCAAATCAGATTCCCTCGGGCAAAATTCCTTTCAAAAATCTAATCCCTCTTAACGAGATCATCGCAGAAGCTCTCGGAAAAACAGCCGAATGCCAGAGTGTCTGGGAAGTTTATTTTCGTTTTATCCATGAATTCGGTAACGAACATCGCATTCTTACTGAAGTACCCATTGAGGAGCTGGCACGAATTCAGCCTGAAAAAGTTAGCCTAGGAATTGATCGAATGAGGAAAGGCTTGGTTCATATAGAACCTGGTCATGATGGATATTATGGCCGCATCACCCTTTTCCCTGGAGAAGAAACAAAAGTTTCACCTGATGGTCAGCTGAGCCTTTTTTAAGATCAGAAAAAAACAATTATGGCCTTTCTCCCCTTCATTTAAACTTGCTTAGAAAATTTAAACCCCAGCAACCCCTTTTTAATTATTAGCCTATTAAGTTCAAGACACCTCACTTCACTCGTTTCAGGAAAAAGAAATGAAGTTTGTTCAGGGTCGAACATTCCCTGATCAAATGTGAGCTCTCTCTCCTCGCAGGAGATGATAGAAGCGGTTAACTTAATCCAAATTAATCAGAATAATTAATCTGCGCGTCCAGGTTTTACCCACATCAACTCAGGTTGATAAGGTAATAATAATTAAAACTAAATAATTTCTGGCAAGATTGCTTAGATTTTTCTCCTTGGCCGATTGGCCCTTTAACCGCCCTTTGGACAAAGGAAAACGATTTCGCTTGACGCTTTTCGCCATAGAAATTTTTTATCCGTCCTATAAATAAACATCAGATTCCTTCGAGGTTGGTTTTTTAACATAAAAGTTTTTAAGGGAGTTAAAGGATTTTTTAGGTTAACGCTCTGGTTTAAATTCCTTTTCCAGAGATCAAGATCATTTCTATTTAGAGATTTTTAACAAGCTTCTCTCTTTCTTAAAAAACCACTAACAGCAAAGATTACTGCAACCGCGAGGAAATTGACTCCTTCAGCTTCCCAAAATTAGAATTTTTTCCAAAAAAGCTCGCTTGCCTCAAAAGCTGGAACTTTAATAACTAAAGAATTTGTTCCGTTAATAAATAAAAAATTAGTTAAAAAGGGAGAGCAAATCAATCCAAAAAAATTTTAAAAAGTATTTCTATAAAAAATATAGAGATAATAGTATAATTTTGTCATGCCAGAAGGAAGCGGCGATAAAATCTGGCGAATCGGGATAATCGGCGGAGGGCCGGCGGGGGCGCTTTTTGCTCATTTTGCCCATCGTTGGGCAAACCGCTTGGATAAATCCATAAAGCTGACAATTTTTGATGGCAAAAGCTTCCAAAAAAGTGGGCCCCAGGGTTGTAATCTCTGTGCCGGTGTAATCTCTCGTAGCTTTCAGCGTCTTTTGCAAGAGGAGGGAATTTTTCTTCCTGCTCAAAGAATAATGAGCTGGGTTGATGGTTATGTTCTCCATGTCGGTGAGGAACAAGTCCATCTTGGTTCCCCACCGGGCCGAGAGGGAAAGGTGGCCACTGTTTTCCGTGGAAATGGGCCGCGCCACTCCCGCTTTCCTGAAATCATTAGTTTCGACGATTTTCTTCTTTCCTGGGCCCAGGATCTAGGTACCCAGGTAATTCCCTATGCCGTTCAGAATGTCCATTTTCCAGAGAAAGAGGAGTATCCTATTCGAATTCAGTATGGTTTTCCAGACAAGATCGTCGACGAGGAGGAAGTGGATTGGGTTATTGGCGCTTTTGGGGTCAACAGCGGGCTGGGGTTAAAGATTCACCGCCTAAAAATAGGTTATACTCCACCCCGTACACGACTAACCTTCCAAGCGGAGATGAGGTTTCCCTCTTCTTTCCGGGAAGAATTCCTGGGCAACAAAATTCATATTTTTATTCCGCGACATGATCGGATACGCTATGCCACGCTGATTCCCAAAGGCGAATTTACCACTTTAACCATCATCGGCTGGGGAGATGTATCCCCCCTTATTGTTAAGGAATTTTTCCAACTGGAAGCAATAAAAAAAATTCTACCTTCGACGCAGCCTACCTGCTTTTGTTATCCCCGGATTGTTATCGGGCCAGGGCAATGGCCTAAATCTTCCCGCTTTCTTGTCGTCGGCGACGCCGCTTTTTGTCGTTATTATAAAAATGGTTTAGAATCCGCTTTTTTCTCAGCCAAAATGGCCGCTGAAGCTCTTTTCAATCCAAAAATAAATCGAAAGCCTAACCAAGCCTATTATAAAGAAGCAAAAAGTAAAATAATTAAAGACAATTTTTATGGGCGCCTTCTTTTTCGAATTAATGATTTCATTACGTCCTTTCCTTTTCTTACTAAATTTCATATATCTCTTCTTCATCGACCGCCCGGTGATTTTCTTGCTGCCATGGCGCGAACTATTCTCTGGGATATGTTCACGGGCGAAAAGCCTTACCGCGAGATTTTCCGCAGTTGTTTTCGTTTGAGGTTGCAAGGGGCTCTTTGGCGGGCTTTTTTCGGCTTTGTTCGTCTCAAGAGGAAAAACCGCCAGCAGGAAAAGGCTCAATCTTATTTTAAACCCAAGCCAACTGATGAGAAGGCTAAACCTTTCATTAAAGTCGATGAAAAAGCCACCTTAAACGGGAAGACAATTGTGGTGATTGGCGGCGGGCCGGCTGGAACCGCCTTTGCCATTAAATTAATCCATTTGGCCCGGCAGCGAAATCATAAGCTTAGAATTGTCCTTTATGAAGGAAAACCCCTGGAAAAAAAGAGTCATTATAATCAATGTCTGGGTGTACTTTCGCCCCCCTTGCCCCAGCTACTGGAAAAAGAAGTGGGGATTCCCTTTCCTTGGAATATTATCCAGAAAACAATTCTTGGCTATTATCTTCACACAGAAAAAACTACCATTCGCCTAGAGGGAGCTCATGAGCCCTCTTTTGCCTGCCGCCGAGTTGAATTCGATAGCTATCTTTTTCAGAAAGCTCGAAGCGAAGGCATCGAAATAATCAATGCCCGAGTGACAGATTTGGATCTTCTTCCCGATGGTGTCATGGTTTATAGCGAAAGCAACAACCTGCGGGCCGACCTAATAGTTGGGGCTTTTGGACTTGATGATGGTATGACAAAGATCATGGAACGGCTTACCCCTTATCGCCAACCTGACTTTTTATTCTCCATTGTCACTAAATTCCATCCTGGAATTGAAGCCGTCAATAAATTTGGCCAATATCTTCATGCTTTTTTGCTTAGTTCATTGCCCCGAGTTGAATTCGCTGCAATTACTCCTAAGGGAAACCATCTCAGTCTCAATGTGGCCGGCCGAAAAGTAGATGCTTCTTCAATGGAGGCCTTCCTTCAACTGCCAGCTGTTCGGAAAGTTCTGCCCCCAGGTTCAGATAAAGCTCTGATGAATCTTTCTTTCTATAAAGGTAAATTTCCTACCGGTCCAGCCAAACACTACCTTCAGCCACGAATTATCATGATTGGTGACGCTGCTGGGCTAAACCGACCGTTCAAGGGCAAAGGAATCAATTCGGCCATTCTAACCGCTGTGAGGGCGGCCGAGGCCTTGGTCGATTTCGGTATTTCCGATCAAATGCATCGCCACTTCATCGGTAGTTGCGCTGATCTTCTGGGCGATATTCCCTATGGCCGACGGTTGCGCTGGCTAACAATAATCCTTACCCGTCTGGGATTGATGGATAGCCTTCTGGCTATGAGTCAAAATGAACCCCGCCTTTATCGAGCTTTATTCAATATCGTTTCAGGGCAGAAAACTTACCGGAGCATCTGGGAAGAAGAAAAAAGCCTTCGACTCCTCCTTCGTCTGGCCACCTCTTTTCTTTTCCGTCGAGTCTAAATCGGATTGACGGGAAAAAGCCTCCTTTCAATTTGTTCCTCTGGGCATGGTCTTTCCAGGTACAAATATCTTTTTTGGAGACTTGGTCAATTGTGACCCTTTAATAATTAGGCCTTATTTCTAAAAGAGTCCTCTCTTTTCCAGAAACCACTAGGAGCAAGGCTCAGAATAGGTGGAGTTGAAGATAACCCTGAAAAAACTTTTTTCGAAGGCTGGGATAGGTCAATATATTCCAGATAGATTCTAAGGCAAAAATCTTTAAACTTAGTAATAAGTCAGATTTTTTAAGACCTGGGAAATTTTTACCCCTGATCACGCATTTCTAAGTACCAATATTAAAGGAATAATAAAATAACCGGATGAAAATCTTCCTTGACAAGCCCCTAAGCAAAATTTATTATTTAATTAAAGAGAAAAAAATGGAAATTGAAGTCAAAATTAAGGGATTGGTTCTAGATCCCATATCCAAAATGCCCATTGTTGTGCTGGAAGATCCTTTAAGCGAAAGGATTTTACCCATTTGGATTGGAGTTTTTGAGGCCAACGCTATCGCTCTTTCCTTAGAAAACATTCCCACCCCTCGCCCAATGACTCATGATCTGATGAAGAACATCCTTGACCATCTTGATGTCCTGGTTGAAAAGATTGTGGTTAATGATGTTCGCAATAACACTTTTTATGCCCTCATTTATTGCCGCCAGGGCGATCAAAGTTATGTCATCGATTCCCGACCCTCCGATGCTATTGCCCTTGCCCTCCGGGTTAAAGCTCCGATTTTTGTGGAAGAAGAAGTAATTAAAAGAGCTCAGAGTCTAAAGCTTGATGAAAATCTCGAAACTTCAGAAAAACTCAGAGAATGGCTCGAAAGCCTCAAGCCTGAGGATTTTGGTAAGTATAAAATGTAGCTCAAGTCCGAATTCGGGCAATAAGAAAAAGCGCTAACGACCCAAAAAGTAGAGTGGGCCCCCAAACAGCTAAGAAGGGTGGAAGTATATGGACATAACCAAGGTTTTTCATAAAGCCGATTAAGCTCCAATAAAGAATAGCCAGAATAAGACTGAAACCAACACCAACCAAAACTCCTCGCCGTCCCATGGTTAGGGCAAAAGGGATTCCTAGGAGAACCATGACCAAACTAACTAGTGGGAAGGAAATTTTGGATTGAAGATCGACCTTAAGCCGATGGACCTCAAAGCCCATTTTTTCTACTTCCTGAATATAATTTTTAAGTTCTCGCCAGTTCATCCAGGCCGGTTCTTTCCATTCTCGGGTGAAATAATCAGCTCCTTCTTGGGTTCGAAGCACCATTTCTCTAAAATCAAAAAAGGCTGATTGTCCTTCCTCCTTAAATAATCTTTGCCAGCCGTTAAGAAGAACAAGCTCCTGGTTAATGAGTCTGGCTTTCTCAGCCCGATAAATTTCAATAAGATGCCAACTATCAGGATTTATCTTAAAAAGATTAAGTTTATAAAAGACAGCCGCAATGGGATCAAAGTAGCTAAAATGATAAATAGTTCGGCCATCCTGGCTTAAAACCCAACGACGATCGAGGAAAGAAATGGTTCGGGGCGGAACATCATTGATTTTGTTCCAGATTTCTTCAGCTCGGCGATTGGCATAGGGAGCAACATATTCTTGAAGATAAAAGGAAACTCCACAGATAACAAGACCTATTAGAATAAAGGGAATCAACAGGCGATAAAGACTGATTCCACTTGCTTTAATGGCAGTAATTTCATTGGTCTTTTCAAATATACCCAAAGTAATTAAAGTTGTGGTTAAAACAGCTAAGGGAAGGATATACATCAAAAATTCAGGCAGTCGATAACCAATATATTGTAAAAGCAGGTAAAAGGGCTTATTATGCTCGTATATATTATCAATTCGTTCAAAAATAGTAACCACAATAAAAATGAAAAGCAGGGCTAAAGCTACCAGAGAAAAAATAAAGGCGAAACGCCGGATTAAATAGCGATCAAGAATCGAAGGGAAAAAGAGATAACGTTTCTTTTTTTTCGTCTCCGCGGGTGATGCCCTTCTTCTGATCTTCTTGAAGTGCCAATAATTCAATCCTGCTTTAAACCAGGTAATGAGACGCCAGGTTCTTAGATTTAATTTTTCTTCTCTGGCTTCTTTGACAAATAGAAAAAGGCTAATCCCTAAAAAAATCAGATTGGGCCCCCACATGCCAAGCCAGGAAGGTAATCGGCCTTCCAATGAGGCCTTTTCTCCTCCTGTAATTAAAACATAGTAGATCAAAATGATAATTAAACTGAGGGTAAAACCGCTTGTTCGCCCTCCCCGGCGCGTTGATATTCCCAGGGGAAGTCCAAGGAGGGCAAAAAGAAAGCAAACTAAAGGCAAAGAAAAGCGCTTATGAATTTCTACCTGATGAGATCGCCATTCCTTGAGCTTTCTTTCTCTTTCTACAGCTTGAGCTTGAACCAGCCCTGATTCAAACACTGGCCCTTTCAATCTTAAAGATTTAATTTCATTTTTTATCAACTTGACATCTCGATATAATTCCAAAATATCCTTTTCTCGGACTCGCTTTTTGTGGCTGAATTCAGGGAATAAAGAAGTAACATCAATCTCCTCTTCGTGTCGCTCGAAGGAAGCGACTCGGTGCATTTCGGGCTCCTCAAGGGGAATTAAATGGATCTCACCGGAGGAAAGCTCCAAAGAAGCTTTTTTAACCTCGGGGAAAACATTCATCCTGCCTTTTCTAGCCAGGATCAATTTTAATTGACCATTATTGAATTGATAGACAAAAACTTTTGACCAAAAATTATGGTCGCCAACATCTTCAATAAAGAGCATGCTTTCGGGGATTGATTCATTGAACTCGCGGGGCGTAATTTGAAATTGAATTTTGGTTAAAATTGATTCAGTTAATAATCTAACCCAGCGGTCGTTGAAACGGGGAGCGAGAAAAAGGGTAAGAGCTGAAGTTACTAGCCAGCAAAAGAAGGCAAAGATAAAGAAGGGTCTGGCCAGCCTTTTTAACCCGATGCCCAGAGTTTTAAAGGCCATAATCTCCCAGTCGGTGGAAAGGCGAGTAGTCGCGGCCAAAATTCCTGTGGCCACTGACATGGGAATGGTAAAGGCCAGAATAGCCGGTAAAAGATCAACAAGGAGCTCTGAAGCAATCTTCATTTCGACTCTTCGCGAAATGAGTAGCTCAGCAAAAAGAAAAATCTGGTTCATCAAAAGAACAAAGGAATAAGCTAGGAGAGCTACCCAAAAGGGAGACAAAATTTCTTTAAGAATATATAGATCAAATTTCTTGAGCATCAGCTTCTTCGAAGCTTATACCACAGGCTGAGAATAAAAAAAAGAAGCCCCGCCTCACGAGGCGGGGCTTTTGAAGGAGAACCTATTTTTTTCAGTACATGTCAGAGGAAGGTCCGGGATATTTCGGCTGCTTCTCCTCTTCTGGAATTTCAGAAACCAGGCCCTCGGTGGTAAGCATGAGGCCAGCAATGCTGGCCGCATTCTGCAGGGCAATGCGAACTACCTTGGTCGGATCAATAATGCCGGCCTTAATCATATCTTCAAATTTCTCAGTTAAGGCATTGAAACCCCAATCAGGTTTCATTTCTTTAGCCTTTTCCACTACAATTGAGCCTTCCCAGCCGGCGTTATTAGCAATCTGTCTCATGGGCTCCTCAAGAGCCCGGCGAACAATATCAACGCCAATCTGCATATCGCCTTCGAGCTTGAGATTTTCAAGAACTTTCTGGCATCGGAGCAGAGCTACACCGCCGCCGGGAACAATTCCTTCTTCCACTGCAGCTTTGGTCGCGTGCATAGCATCTTCAACCCGCGCCTTCTTCTCTTTGAGCTCTGTCTCAGTGGCCGCCCCGACCTTTATTAAAGCAACACCGCCAACCAGCTTGGCCAGCCTTTCTTGGAGTTTCTCCCGATCATAGTCGGAAGTTGTCTCTTCAATCTGAGTTCTAATCTGCTTAATTCTAGCCTGAATATCAGAGGTTTTGCCTTTGCCGCCGACAATCGTGGTGTTATCCTTGTCCACCACAACCTTTTCAGCTTCACCTAGCCAGTCAAGAGTAACATTTTCAAGTTTGACGCCAATATCTTCCGTGATGACTTTACCACCGGTCAAAATGGCAATGTCTTCAAGCATTGCTTTGCGGCGATCACCGAATCCAGGGGCCTTAACAGCACAGCTCTGAAGGGTTCCCTTGAGTTTATTAACCACCAGGGTGGCTAAAGCCTCACCTTCAACTTCCTCAGCGATGACAAGAAGTGGCCGACCAAGTTTGGCTACGTTTTCCAGTAAGGGCAGAAGCTCCCGGAGATTGCTAATCTTCTTTTCATGGAGAAGGATGAGGGGATTCTCAAGAACGCACTCCATTCTTTCAGGATCGGTTATGAAGTAGGGCGAAAGATAACCGCGGTCAAACTGCATACCTTCAACAATTTCCAGAGTTGTCTCCAAGCTCTTGGCTTCTTCCACAGTAATAACTCCATCTTTACCCACCTTCTCCATGGCTTCGGCAATGATTTTACCAATAGATTCATCGTTGTTGGCCGAGATGGCACCCACCTGAGCAATCATCTCGCCCGAAACTTCCCGGCTCATCTTCTTAAGTTCTTTAACTACCTCTTCGACCGCTCGATCGATTCCTTTCTTTATAAGCATAGGATTGGCCCCAGCCGTAACGTGCTTCAGTCCCTCAGCATAAATTACTTGGGCTAGCACTGTGGCCGTGGTTGTACCATCTCCAGCCACATCAGAGGTCTTGGAAGCTACTTCTTTAACGAGCTGAGCGCCCATGTTCTCTAGGGGATCCTTGAGTTCGACCTCTTTAGCAACAGTAACACCATCCTTAGTACTAGAAGGCGAACCAAATTTTTTCTCCAAAATTACATTTTTTCCTCGAGGACCAAGTGTCGCTTTAACTAGATTGCTGAGGGTATTAACTCCCCTCAGAAGAGCTTGCCTGGCATCATCGCCTAAAGTAATTTGTTTGGCCATACTTACACCTCCTTTCAATGGATTTATTCAATTTTGGCCAAAATTTCTTCTTCCCTGACAATAACGTGCTCAACACCTTCTATATTTATTTCGGTTCCACTATATTTGCCGATCAGAACCTTATCGCCAACCTTGACCTTAAGGGGAATAATTTTACCGTCCTCCGCAAGCCGACCTTCACCAATGGCAATAACCTCGGCTTCCTGGGGTTTTTCCTTGGCCGTGTCAGGAATGATAATGCCACCCTTTTTTACCTCCTTCTCCTCAATTCTCCTGAGGAGAACCCGATCATATAATGGAATGACCTTCATGGTAACCTCCTTTCTAAATTTAGCAGTTTAAACTTGAGAGTGCTAATTTTAATTAAAAAAGACCTTTTTGTCAAGAGAAAGGGCCTTTATTTAAAGGCTATTTTTTCAAGATCTTTAGAGCTTTAGCCCGACTATGGAGGGTGTTACGATGGATGCCCAGGGCTTTGGCCACCAAAGTTTTATTACCCCGATACTTCTTCAACGCCAATTCGAGGTAGATCTTTTCAAATTCCCTTAAGGCTTCCTTATACCGCACCTCTTTTTCAATCATTTCTTTAATGACGGCTTCTAATTTTTGATGAATGGTCATCTTGGCTAAACTTTCCTTATTTTATCCTTCCCCCTGATCTTCTGGTAAGCCTGTCGGAACTCAAGTTTAAGCTTCTGGGGAACAAGCTCAATCATGATTCGACTAATTTTCAGACAGGGGAAGGCCAATTGGGATTGAACAAGGTCTTTTTCTTTAACTGGAAACAATAATAATGCCAGAACGAAAACGGCCGCAATTAAAACTCCTTTTATTAAACCCAAAAAGCCACCCAAAATGATATCCAAAGCCCTAAGGGGACCTTTCATTAGTTTAAAAAGAAGAAGACTTAGAAGCCAGCCGACAAAAAGGAAGCCGAAAAAAATTAAAAGAAAGGCTACCAGTTTGGCCCAAATATCATCAGCCATGGCTGGCCTGAGGGAAGAGGCCAGTCGAGGAAAATTTCTGGCGGCGACGATGAAACCGGCCAGGATAAAAATTAGACAAATCAGCTGCCTTATCAATCCCTTAATAAATCCGCTGATAACCGCCACAGCTAGAATGATTAATATGACCCAATCGATCCAGACAAGGCCCATGGTTATAACCTTTTTGTTCTCTGGCGGAGCGCTTCAACCATTGAATAATCACCATCCCTGACGCAGCCAAAGGGAACATGGGGTTTAATTCGACCATGAAAATCTGAACCGGCCGTCGGCACAAGATCAAGCCTTTTGGCCATATCAAGATAAAGATCCGTCATCTTCTCATCATGATAGGTAGAAAAAACTTCAAGCCCAACTAGGCCATAATCCTTAAGTTTCTTTAAATCGTCAAAAGTGGCCAATTCAAAGTCAGCTCCTGGATGCGCCAAAACAGGCGCAGCCCCAAATTCAGCTGCTCGGCTAAGAACCTCCAGAATTGAGACAATTTTCTTGGGCACATAAGCTGGTTTTCCGGGTCGGAAATAATCTTCATAAAAAAGGTAAGGCGCGAATTTGATGTTTCCAGCCTCAAAATATTTAGTCAATCGAAAATCATTTCGGGCTGAATCTTTTTCTAGCAATCGACGGGCAATTACCACTCCTAAAGGAGGGCTCGGAGAACTCTTTTTGATGGTTTCTTCATAATTAATATCAAAACCAAGTTCTTGCAATTTTTTTATTCTCTCCTTAGCTTCCTCCATCCTAGCCTCATGAACTCTTCGGATAAAGTTAAGGAGAGTGGGGTGCTTCCAGTCGGCAAAGGGAAGGAGAAGATGAAATTCCCGATCATCATAAAGGGTGGTCAGTTCCACGTTGGGGATAATTTCGACTTCAGTTCCTTCAGCTTGCTCCAGAGCTTCAGGATAAGCGGCCACAGAATCATGATCGGCAATTGAAATAGCTTTAAGTTTCTTTTCTTGAGCCAGAAGAATAATTTCTTGGGGGCTTAAATCGCCGTCGCTGCTATATTTTGAATGAATATGGAGGTCGACCTGAGCTAGCATTATAAATCCTTTCTTTCTGTAAGCAAATAATATATTTCAAGATAACGTCTGGACGTTTGTTCAATTATCTCTTGAGGCAAAGGAGGCGGCGGAGAATTTTTATCCCAACCTGAGCTTTCAAGGTAATCCCGCACAAATTGCTTGTCCAGGCTTGGGGGTGATTGGCCAGGCGAATAACTCGCCAGGGGCCAAAAACGTGAGGAATCGGGTGTGAAAATTTCATCAGCTAGAATAAGTTCATCACCTTCAAGGCCAAACTCAAATTTAGTATCGGCAATGATTATCCCCTTCGAAAGGGCATAAAGGGAAGCTTTTTGATAAAGTTTGAGGCTTATTTCTTTCATCTTTTTGGCCAGAGTTTTGCCCACTATTTTCTCCATTTCCTTAAATGTAATATTGACGTCGTGACCGCTTTCAGCCTTGGTGGCAGGGGTGAAAATAGGAGTTGGCAATCGGTCAGCCTCTTTAAGTCCTGATTTCAATTTTATTCCACCAATTTTGCCTGTTTGCCGATATTCTTTCCAGCCCGAACCAGCTAAATAACCTCTTACCACACATTCTACAGGCAAAATCCTGGTCTTTTTCACCAACATTGACCTTTTTTCCAATAAGGACCGATATTGAGGCAATGGATCAGGAAAAGATTCAACATCGGTAGTTATAAGATGATTGGGAACAATGTAAGCTAGCTGTTCAAACCAAAACTTAGATAATTGAGTAAGGACTTTACCTTTATAGGGAATGAGGGAAGGCAAAACGAAATCAAAAGCTGAAATCCGGTCAGTAGCCACAATTAATAGCTTATCGCCTAAATCGAAGATATCCCTGACCTTGCCTCTTTTAAAAAGAGGTATTCCCTCTAGCTCTATTTGGCCAACGGGAACTTCCATAATAAAAATTAATTTAGACTAAAAAATTTTAAAATGCAAATAAACAAAAAAGAATTTTTCACGTTCCGGCAAGGCAATAATCTCATTAAAACTAATCACTATTGATCAGAGCAATAAAATTGAAAAGGCGGTGTCGTCGGACCCTGTCCCTTCGGAAGGAAAGAAGATCTCTATGACAATGGGGACAAAGGTCTATTTCTTCAATTTTTTCTGGCTCAACTCCAAGGGGCAAAAGTTGAAGGCGATTGGCTAATCTCAAATCTAAATAAAAATGTCCTGATTTCTCTGGATTTGGCCTGAAGAGATTACCTTCCAAGGGAAAACCAGCTTGATTGAAAAGGAGGCGCACTTCTTCGCCTACCTCATAGCAATCTCGAGATATACACGGGCCGAAAACAATTAGCAGATTCTCGGGCTTGGTATTAAAGGAGTTAATTAAAAAACAGATAATTTTCTCCAGAAGCCTAGCCGCTGTTCCCCGCCAGCCACAATGAACGGCAGCAACAATCCGGTTAATCGGATCAAAAAGGAGAACTGGCAGACAGTCAGCAGTTTTAACCGATAGTAATAAGCCTGGACTGGAAGTGATTAGGCCATCGCCCTCAAGGAGAAAATCTGGATCATCCTTAAGAAAATGGAAACGATCGGAATGAGCCTGTTTGAGGAAGACAGGTTTCAAGTTCTTTAATCGACTGAGCTCCTTCATTTCTTTTTCCTGGAAATATTTTGTGCCGAAGCCATGAACAACAAAGGGAAATTGGTCGAGGAGAGAAGATTTGAGAATTAATGGTAGCTCAGCCTTCGCCATTTAACCCTACTTTTACCAAATTAATCGCCATATCCTTCTTTCATCGAGACGATGGAGGCCACAAGCTAAGGCTGAGGATACCGCTTCCTCATATTCTTCATTGGTTATATATCTATCGAGAATTGAGCCTGGCCTGACCTCCCCACAGGGCCGATATTGGTCCATAATATTGACATAGGTATCCTTAGAAATCTCCTCAGCTATAAATCGCATAACCTCAGTTGTTCCAGCAAGTCTGGCCGGAAGAACAAGATGGCGAACTAAAAGGCCCCGTCTTGCCCTCCCCTTTTCATCAATAATAAGGTCACCGACCTGACGGTGCATCTCCCGCAGAGCCTCTTTAGCTACTTCGGGATAATCAGGTGCCTGAGCTAAAGACTGAGCCACTTCAGAACTCGCAAATTTAAAATCAGGCATATAAATATCGATAATACCATCAAGGAGCTTGAGAGTCTCGACGGAATCATAGCCGCTCGTATTATAAACAAGGGGAATTTCGAGGCCCTTTTCAATGGCTAAGGCTAGGGCTTTAAGAATCTGGGGAACAAAGTGAGTAGGGGTAACAAAATTGATATTGAGACAGCCTAGCGACTGTAACTCCACCATCATTTGGGCAAGTCGCTCAAAGGACACAGCTCTTCCTTGCCCAAGATGGCTTATTTCATAGTTTTGGCAGAAAAGGCAGCCAAGATTACAATGGGTAAAAAAGATGGTTCCGGAACCACTTCGCCCGACAAGAGGCTTCTCTTCGCCAAAATGAGGGGCATAGGAGCTCACTTCAGGAAGAAGACCGCCCCGGCAAAAGCCTTTTTCACCCTTTAAACGATTAACCCGGCATTTGCGGGGACAAATAGTACAGGACTCAAGGAGGGACCAGGCTTTCTCAATTCTTTCATCAAGTATTTTTTTTCGATAGGCATTCAGATATAAAGGCTCTAACTTCATCGCCAGAATTTAATGATATCCAGAGTCTCTTTCTTCTGTCAAAAGGAAACTTCCTTCCTTGTTTTCTTACTTTAAAAGTATTAAAAAAATTAAATTAATTCGAAATAGAATGCTTTAAAAAAATAAAAACTGAAAATATTATTTTATCAATTTTGCTTCGGTTTGACTTGATCAGCTCAAGTGAATATAAATAGGCATGATTCTTAAATCAGGAAAAAGGCAATGAATAAAATTTCCATGGTGGCTTCAATTAATTTTATCTTATCATTTCTTTGCCTTTTCTTTCTGGCTTTCCATCTTCTTTTTGCCTCTTCCGTCCAAGAAAGGCCCAGAATAAGGGAATTCGGAATAACCATCGGTGTTTTACCTCCTGGCCCGCTTAATGCAATCACTGATGTTTCTGGAGTTAGGGTTGGTCACTTGACTTTAATCGAAGGCGACAGTATCCGCACAGGTGTTACGGCCATCCTTCCCCATGAAGGCAATATATATCAGGAAAAAGTTCCAGCAGGCGTAGCCATTGGCAATGCCTTCGGCAAGCTCATGGGCTCAACCCAGATAGAGGAACTCGGCAACCTGGAAACACCGATAGTTCTGACCAATACTCTCTCTGTGCCCGTAGCAGCAGAGGCAATTATAGATTATATTTTGAATTTGCCCGGAAATGAAAATGTCTTTTCGGTCAATCCAGTGGTGGGTGAAACCAACGATGGTTTTTTAAACGATATTCGCCGTCGTTATGTGACTAAGGAGCACGTTCTTGAAGCCATCCGTAAGGCCTCTTCAGGTCCAGTCGAAGAAGGCTGTGTTGGGGCGGGCACAGGAACAATCTGCTTTGGTTTCAAGGGAGGGATTGGCACTGCCTCCCGTCGTCTCCCCCCTTCTCGCGGTGGTTACACTGTGGGAGTTCTTGTTCAAACCAACTTTGGAGGAGTTTTGCAAATAAAGGGTATTCCAATTGGTCCCCTGCTTCGTTCACCCACTGAAGAAAGCAGCTCTTTTCTCCATGAAGAGGGCTCCTGTATGATCATTGTGGCTACCGATGCCCCTCTTGATAGTCGCAATCTCAAACGTCTGGCGAAAAGAGCTCTTCTGGGCATTGCCCGAACTGGTGGTTATTTTTCGAGTGGCAGTGGAGATTATGCCCTGGCCTTTTCTGTGGCTCCTGAAGTTAGGATAAAAGCCAGGGCTAAGGAAAATCTTCAAACCCAGCAGGTTCTTCGCAACGAAGCCATGTCACCTCTCTTTCTGGCTGCCGCTGAAGCCAGTGAAGAAGCTATTCTTAATTCCCTTTTTAGGGCTAAAAGCATGGTTGGCCTGAAGGGGAGAAAGGTCGAAGCTTTACCCCTTGATCAAATTAAAGAGTTAATGATTAAGGTTATTGAAGAAATGAAAGAGGGAAAAGGGAAATAAAATGGCCAAGGAAAATAAGAAAAAGAGGAAACTAACCCTCGGAATTATTGGCGGCATGGGTCCTGAAGCTACCGCCTATTTCTACTGGCTATTAATTAAAAAAACCAGAGCTAAAAAAGATCAGGAACACCTTCATGTGATCATCGATAGCTACCCCCAAATTCCACCTCGAACCGAGGCTATTTTAGGAAAAGGATCTAGTCCCCTTCCCTATTTGCTTGAATCGGCCCGCCGTCTTCAGCTTGCCGGAGCTGAAATTCTGGTAATACCCTGCATAACGGCGCATTATTATTATGATGAGCTAACAGGCACAATAAATCTTCCGATAATTAATTTGCTCGAGGTAACCGTTGATGAGATTCGTCGGCGTTTACCCGAGGCGAAAAAAATCGCCGTGATGGGAAGTACTGGAACGATGCGTTCTGGTCTCTTTCACCGTTTCTTAGAAAAGGCTGGCCTGATTCCCCTATCCCCTAACAGTGCTGAACAAAAAAAGGTCATGGAAGCCATTTTCGGTCCAAAGGGAATTAAAGCCGGAGTAACTGAGGGTAAACCAAGAAATGCTCTCCTTGATGTTGCCCATAGGCTCATCGATCGTGGGGCTGAAGCCTTAATTGCTGGCTGCACTGAAATTCCTCTGGTTCTTAAGGAAAGGGATTTACCTGTACCTCTCTTTGACCCCATGGAAATAGGCGCAAGGGTCTGTATAAAAATGGCTGGCTATGAGATAAGAAAAGAAGGAAGTTGACAGTTACTTAATCTTAAGCTATAAATAGGCCTGAAAATGAGAGGAGGTGAAGAGGCTTGGCTTTTGTCATCGTCGAAGAAGGTGAATCCCTCGAAAGCGCTCTCAAAAGATTTAAAAGAAAAGTTCAACAGGAAGCTATTATCAAAGAGATAAAAAAACATTCCGTCTATTTTAAACCCGGAGAAAGAAGGCGGATGAAAGAAGCTCAGGCTCGCAAGCGCATGAGACGGCGCCTGAAAAGAGAGCGCGAAATGGAATACTGATTCGGCTTCAATCTTCTTTTCCAGTTCATAATTAAGAAAAGAGAATGCCCTTATCGAAGCCTCCGTGGTTAAAGATACGTTTTTTTGAATCAAATCATTATTCCGAGGTTGCCTCAAAGCTCCGGAATTACCAATTACTTACTATTTGCGTGGAAGCTCGCTGTCCCAATCGTTCATCCTGCTGGAGTGAGGGCACAGCCACTTTTCTTATTTTAGGCAATCGTTGTACGCGCCAATGTTCTTTTTGTGCCGTAGCCAAAGGAAAACCGCTTCCTCCTGACCCCGATGAACCAAGGAAAATAGCTGAGGTCATTAAATTACTTGGAACCCGTTATGCCGTCATCACTTCCGTTACCAGGGATGACTTAACAGATGGTGGGGCCTCAGCTTTTGCCACCACTGTGGAGACAATTCATCAGCTTTGCCCTCAAACTCTCGTGGAGCTTTTAATTCCTGACTTCCAGGGGTCGGATAAAGCCTTAAACGTTATTTTTGATTCTCGACCGCAGGTTATTGCCCATAATCTCGAAACGCCCCTGAATGTTTATCCTTTTATAAACCGGAAAGAAGAAAATTATTTTTGCTCCCTAAGGATAATAAAAAAGGCCAAAGAAGCAGGCTTCATAACCAAGTCAGCCCTAATAATTGGCCTGGGGGAGTCCAGGGAAGATTTAATCAAGACAATGGAGGACCTTGTTGAGGCCGGATGCGATCTTTTAACTATTGGTCAATATCTCCAGCCAACAAAACAGAGTCGACCAGTGGCCAAATTTTATTCGCCCCAAGAATTTGCTGATCTCGAAAAAGAGGCTCTCCGGCTTGGCTTTAAGGCCGTCGTTTCAGGCCCTCTTGTTCGCAGTTCCTATTTAGCCCAGCATCTTTTTTTGAAGGCCTCTTCATGCGCTATCTGATTTTTGCCGATATTCATGGCAATCTTGAAGCCCTTCAGGCTGTCCTTGATCTCGCCCGGAACAAAAAAATTGACCACTATCTTTTTCTCGGCGACCTCGTTGGCTATGGAGCCTCGCCCAATGAAGTCATTGAAGTTATTTCAAAACTTCAGCCTCTGAGCCTGGTGAGGGGAAATCATGATAAAGCTGTAGCCGGCCTGGAATCCACTGACATGTTTAATCCGGTTGCGGCTACGGCCATTGAATGGACAAGAAACCATATCCAGCCTGAATCAAAGGAATTTTTGGTCAATTTGAAAAAGGGCCCAGTCAGATTAGGCCGATCCCTAACCCTTTGTCATGGAGCTCCCTTTGATGAAGACTATTATATTTTTGGCGAATTTGATGCGGCTGAAGCCTTTAATCATTTAAAGACAGCTATTGGGCTTTTTGGTCACACCCACTTTCCTGTGGTCTATTCTTTAAAACAGGGTTACCTTGAGGGTCAATTGTTGGTGGGCAATGTCCAAATTTATCTTGAACCTGAAGTTCATTATCTTATCAATCCAGGCTCTGTTGGTCAGCCCCGAGACCGCAATCCCTTAGCTTCCTGTGGCATCTTTGATAGCGAAAGAAGAACTTTTGAACTTTATCGTCTCAAATATGACATTCCAGGTGCCCAGAGAAAAATTTTAGCTGCAAAGCTTCCTCCTTCTCTAGCTGAAAGGTTATCCCTGGGAATCTGATCCTTATACTCTTGAATTGGCATAGCAATAAACACAGCTATGGGGGCAGGGTTGAGTATAGCTACCAATATCAATAGATTCAGTGCAATGGCATTCCTCTCTTTGAGTTTTATCCTTAGCCAGAGAAGCCGGCAGCTGGGCAGGATGGAGCTTCGAGAGAAGAGCTCCATCAATGCAGGAAGAGGGCTTGATTCCCCGGACCGTGGAAAGAAAAGCTTGGGCACAGGCCAAAAGCTCAAGGCCAAAAGCTGAGGCTATTTGACTTAATTTCTCAGCTGCCCTTATTTTTTCTTCCAAGGGAGGATCAAAATAGGCAAGGCCAAGGCGGGCGGCCCTACGTTTGGCCTTCCGATACCACTGGGCAAAGCTAAAGCGAATCTGACGTAGACCTAAAGCCGAAGCTACGCGAGCCAATCGGGGGAAATAATCGAAGTTACTTCTTAAAGTCCGGTCATCCCACCAGTAGACGATGGGGTCAAAGCGCAAGCTTATTCGCCAGGGTGAACCGGCCAATTGAAGAAGAGGCTTAAGTTGAGTGAGAGCCTCTTCAGGTCGAAGAACATGTTGCTCAATCGGAGTTCCTCCAAGTCCCGTTATAGTGAAATGAAAATAAAGCTGGTCATATTTCCGGCAGAGGTCAAGGAGACCGTATTTATTTTTTAAAAGGTGGCTGAAGTCTTTCGACCAGAGAACAAGGGTATGGACTTTTTCGGGCTGAAGGCTTATTTCCTTTGCTTTTCCCCGGGGAAAAATAAGACTAATTCTTTCTCTATGGAGAGATTCGGCTAACCATTGGGGATAATTGGCCACTAAGTCGCTTCGCCTGGAAGCACTGATAATAATTTTTAATTCAGAATTCATTTAACCTATCTTATCCTTCCCCTTTAAAAGATATTTTAAGCCAAATTTTATTTTTAGTAAAAAAATTAAGCTAAATTTTACAAAAATTAGTCTAAGGTCTTATTTCCCAAAATAGCTTCTCCCATTGGCCTTTATCTTCAATTATCAGATCAACCCAATTTTCCCACCTATCAACACTTCTAACATTTTCAGTTAATTAAAAAGAACCCTTGACGGAAAGATTAAATCGCCATAGGATTCAAAAGAGGTTCCTATGGGTTTTCTAGAAGCTAAAGGACTTACCAAGATTTATGGCGGCCGGACTGTGGTTAATCAGGTGAATCTTGAATTTCGAAGTGGTGAAATCGTGGGACTTCTTGGCCGAAATGGCGCAGGAAAAACTACAACCTTTCAAATGATTGTGGGGCTTATAAGACCTGATGAGGGCCAAATTTTATTAAATGGAAGAAATATAACTAGGTGGCCAAGTTCTATAAGAGCCTTGGCTGGTCTGGTTTATCTTCCCCAGGAAAACTCTGTCTTTCTCCGAACAACGGTCGAGAATAACCTTTGCCTTATTCTTGAACTCCAGCCAATTTCCAGACAACAAAAAAAAGAGAGGCTTAATCAGTTGCTGGCTCGATTTAATCTTGTAGCCTTAAGGAAACAAGGGGCTCATACCCTATCAGGAGGAGAACAGAGAAAACTGGAAATCGCCCGGTCCCTTATCCTTGATCCCCAATTTTTGCTTCTCGATGAGCCCTTCACTGGAATAGACCCCCTTACTATTCTTGATCTTCAACAAATTTTCCTTGATTTAAAAAAAGAGGGAAGAAGCATCATAATATCCGACCACAATGTCCAGGATACTTTCAACATCTGCGACCGAGTCTATATTATAGACGAAGGCAAGGTGCTTATTTCAGGTTCGCCTCAGGAAGTATCTGAAAATAGACTAGCAAGAGAAAAATTTCTGGGCCCAGATTTTTCTTTTCGCCCCTCGATTTAATCTTCTGAGGAAAAAAGTCGATCGCCTAAAGTTTCGCCAATGAAAAAACGGAAGAGGAAAAGATAGCTTCCAAAGAGGAGGAGGAAGAAGACGCCAGCTTGAAAGCTCGAGGCAGCCAAAAGAGCAAAGAAAGGTAAGTCAACAAGGCGAGCCGCAACAATAAAGGCTATAAACCAAAGGATACCAATAAATAACAGATCAAATATTTTTGCCTTTAGCCATTTGAAAAAGGGGCGAGAAGGAGCTTTTTCTTTTTCCAATAAATTGGCTTCATCGTCGAGTATCTCTTCTTCGACCTCTATATCCTCCTCTTCTTGTATTTGACTTTTCATCCGGCCTGCCTTTAAAGAATTTCCTATTTCCTCCATCATGATTGGCATCTCCTCTTCTTCCCAACTTCTCTTTATGTTTTCCAGTTCAATCTCAAAAGGAAGCGGCTTTTGTTCGGGCTTTTCGGGCAAGCCAAGGCCAGAGTCAGTCTGCCAGGGTTGCGCTCTTCCCTCTGGCTCCAGAAAATCAGCATTTAACACCGCCTTCTTTGTTTTCTCAAGGGAAATCTCCTCTTCAGCTTCAAAAGAGTATCCTCGGGGAGTCTCTTCGAAAATTTTGGTTGAAGGAGGAACTTCAGTTTCGACTTCATCTCTTATGGATTCAGCCCAGGGAGGAATTTCTGCTTCCTCTTCAGGAATTAATTTAGGGCTTTTTAATAATTCTTTATTTTTCGAGGCCAAAGCCTCCTCTGGTTGTTTATCAGCCGCTTTTTCTTTTAGAAATTCAAGAAAATCTTCTATTTTTTGCTGGCCTTCATCAACGGATCGGGTCAAATAATCAAGTTCGGCAGTGGGAAAATCAAAGATTGACTTAGCCATTTCCTGCCCCGTTTCAATTTCTCCAGTTGTTGTTTTCGATAAAGGTTCAACCTCTTTCTCCTGGTTGGTCAACTCTTTTTCAATTACCATTTCCCCAAGATCTTTTTCTTTGGCTTTTTTTCTCCTAAATTGAACTGATTTAATATCCATTTCTTTCTCCTTACCTCGCATTTCAAGTTTTTCGGCTTCAAAGATTTCCTCTTCCATCTCTTCTCCTTCCCTTTCTTCTTCGAGAATCACTTTTTCCGGAGTTTCTTCTGAATCGAAAACTATTTTATCACCTGGAATATCTTCTTCTATGTTTTCGTCTTCGGGAAAAAGAAGTTGAGTGCCACATTGGCGACAATATAGGGCATCCTCCTCCACAAGGGCCCGGCAATAAGGACAACGTTTAATCCCCATTTGATTCAAGTATAAAAAGAAATGAATGGAACTGTCAATTTTATTTTTCAAGGCCGGGAAGTGTTGGAAATAAATTCTAATTCGGGCTAAAGGTGTCGGTATTAATCGTTCTGGTTTAGACGTTAATTACCAAGCAAGGAAAAGGCTCTTTAAGGGCCGGCATTTAGCTTTACATTGACATTTAATCTTGATTAAGACAAAATAAAAAAGGGCTGGGCGATTAACTCAGAGGTAGAGTGCTACCTTCACACGGTAGAAGTCGCAGGTTCGAATCCTGCATCGCCCACCATTTTCATTTACAATCCTAGAGGGCTTTGATAACATTGACCTTCGACTTAAAATTAAAAGCCCTGGTTGAAGTCCCATGGTCAGTGGGAAGCTAATTGCTGGAATTATCTTTAGTTATCTTTTGGGTTCTATTCCATTTTCTTATATTATTGCTCGCTGGGCCGGGGGAATTGATCTTCGCACTGCCGGAGAAGGAAATGTGGGCGCCCGAAATGTCTGGCATTCTGTTGGCAAAATTTATGGTTTTCTCGCTGGCTTCCTTGATTTTTCCAAAGGGGTTATTGCCTGGGCAATGGGTAGGTTATTAGCTATTGATTCCCCATATTTATGGGCTCTGGGGATGGCTGCGGTTTTCGGTCATGCCTTTCCTATTTTTTTAAAAGGCCGGGGAGGAAAGGGAGCAGCTACGGCCATGGGATTTATTTTTTGTTTTTCGCCTTTAGCCCTTATTCTGGCTGGAGCTGTCATGGGCTTGGCTTTCTTAATCTTTCGTGACTTCCATTGGGCCGTTGCTCCCGGTATGGCTCTTTTGCCTATCCTCTGGATAACAATTTTCAACAAAAACTGGAAAGATATAGCGTTACTAATGGCGATGCTTCTTTTTTTAGGCTTAAAAAGGATAATTGATCAACCCTATATGAAAAAAATTAAGGCCCAGACTGGCTGGACCAAATCATGATCACCCTCGATAACCTTGTTTTCTTAATTCTTCTGGCTATTTTCTTTAATACCCTTGTCAATCTTAAAAAGATGGCTCCCGAAGATGAAAGCCACTGGCCTGAAGAATGGCCTTTTGTCTCCATTCTCGTTCCAGTACGAAACGAGGAAAAAAATTTGGAATCTCTTCTTGATTCCTTGCTTAGACAGGATTATCCCAATTTTGAAATTATCGTGATGGATGATGGCTCGACCGATAAGACCTGGTCAATTCTCGAAAAATATGCTCGCCTCGACTCTCGGCTGCTGATAGTTCGAAGCCAGGAGCTTCCGCCTGGCTGGACTGGGAAGAACTGGGTTTGCCATCAGCTCAGCCATCTCGCCCGGGGAAACTGGCTCCTCTTCACTGATGCAGATACGATTCATCATCCTTTGGCTTTAAAAAAAGCCGTAGCTTCTGCCTATCGTCATCGCTCTGGCCTTCTCAGCGCTCTCCCCGAGCTTGAAGCGAAGACCTGGTCTGAAAAACTCTTTATGCCTATGATCCCTTTTGCTTTAGTCTCATTTATTCCTTTCTTTAAATTAAATCCAAAGCGCGGGCGTTGCCTCCCTTTAGCAATGGGACCTTTCCTTTTATTTCAGCGAAAAACCTATCATCTCTGCGGTGGCCATGAAGCCAATAAGGGTAACATTGTGGACGACATAGCTTTAGCCCGACAGGTGATCCGCCGAGGCCAAAAAATCTCCTGGATTGACGGCAGCCGCTTTTTACGGATTCGTTTTTATACCTGCTTCAAGGATTTATGGAGAGGTTTTTCCAAAAATTCTTATGAAGCCATAAAGGGGACACCGGTCAAGGTTCTCCTGGCGGCCATCGCCTGTTACTATCTTTTTATTCATCCCTATCTTGCTCTCCTTGATGGTTTAACCCAAGCTCAGCTAACCATTCTGCCGCTTCTCCAGGTAATAACGATTAGTCTCACCCGCTTCGTTCTGGCTGAAAGATTCAGAACTGGAATAAGCAATATTTTTCTTCATCCTCTCTCAATCATCTTTGCTCTTCTTATTCTTTTTAATTCCTGTCGTCTGACTATTCTGGGAAAAAAGATAGCCTGGAAAGAACGCTGGTATCCTCTCCCCTAAAAATGGGGACACAAACATTATTTTGAATGAATATTAAGGTCGACCCGAGCTAACATCATAAATCCTTTTTTCTTTCTTTTTTTCTTTTTTATCCTCCTTGCTTTTTTCCTTCTTTTAGAAAAAAGTTTATTTTTTTTAAAAAATGTTTACGTCCCTAATAATTTGTCTTTCTTAAAAAATGTTTGCCTCAATCATAATTTAGAGCCACAAATAATTGGTGAGTCCCTAATAATTAGAAAAATGTATGTGTCCCTAATTATTTGGCGGGGGGAGTCTCAGCCAACATGGCCTCGAATTGAGCGGCCGTGATTATTTTAATTCCCAGTTTTTCAGCTTTGGCTAGCTTTGATCCTGGATTTTCACCCACAACAAGATAGGAAGTTTTGCTTGATACGCTATCCATGGGTTTGCCACCTCGAGCCCGGATAGCTTCATGAGCTTCTTCTCGGCTCATGGAAGGCAGGGTGCCAGTGATAACAAAGGTCAGGCCAGTCCAAGGGCCGACAACCTCCCTGGCTACCTCCTCCATTTTAACCCCGGCTTTTTTAAGTTTAGCAATTAAATTTTTTACTTCTTTGCGGCGGAAAAAATTATAAACCTCATGGGCCACTTTTTCTCCTATGCCGGGAATCTCATCAATTTCGTCCTTAGAGGCAGCCATGAGTTTATCAATGGAGCCAAAATGACTTGCCAGAAGGGCGGCTGTTTCTGAACCAACATTGGGGATCCCAAGGCCGTATAAAACCCGACTCAGTCCTCTATCCTTTGATTTTTCAATAGCCTTTAACAGATTGCTCTCAGAGAGTTCGCCAAAACCTCGCAAATGGGCCAGGCATCCTGGCTTTAAAAAATATAGATCACCCGGGTCCCTTACCCCAATTTCCCTATAAAGAACGGCGGCCACTTTCTCACCCAGACCTTCAATATCCATAGCTCCCCTCGATGCCCAAAGCTCAAGTCGACCGCGCACCTGAACCGGACATTCCCAATTGCGACAGAATAGGCCCACAATACCTTCCTCTTTAACGAGAGGAGAACCGCAGGCTGGACATTTAGTAGGGGGCTTCGCTGGTTTAGTTCCAGGCGGGCGGAGGGCATAGTTAACTTCCCGAATGTAGGGAATAATATCTCCCGCTTTCTCTACAATGACCGTATCTCCTTCCCGTACATCAAGTTCAGCCACTCTTTCGGGATTAAAAAGGCCGGCTCTCTTTACCGTTGTTCCAGCCAGCAAAACTGGTCTTAAATTAGCTACAGGCGTAATTGAGCCAGCCCGGCCAACTGACCATTCAAGGCTTTCAACGACAGTTGTTGCCTGCTCAGCCTTGAATTTGAAGGCAATTGCCCAACGAGGTGCCTTCGCTGTTGCTCCAAGAATTTCCTGGGCTTTCAGATCATTAACTTTGACCACCAGGCCATCAATGTTATAGGGCAAATTCTCGCGGCTCGCTTCCACTTCCCGGTAAAATTTGAAGAGTTCGTCCAAATTGCGACAGAGACGACGCTGGGGATTAACCTGAAAGCCCCATTTTTCTAGGGCCTCAAGGGCTTTCTCTTGGGTATCAATGCCAGGAATTTTTGTAATTATGTAATAAAGCCAAGCATGAAGATGCCGCTTCGCCACTTCCTTTGGGTCAAGTAGCTTGAGTGTCCCGGCGGCGGCGTTTCGGGGATTGGCAAAAAGGGGCTGCCCTTCGGCTTCCCTCTTTTTATTCAGTCTGGATAAATCCTCTCTCGTCATATAAACCTCACCCCTGACTTCAAGGTGACCTCGAGGGGCATTATTTAACCTTAGAGGAATATCCCTAATGGTTTTTAAATTGGCCGTAATATCATCGCCAGTATAGCCGTCTCCTCTCGTTGAACCCCGAACAAAAAGGCCATCCTCATATTCTAACGAAATGGCTACCCCATCAATCTTGGCTTCGGCCATAAACTCTACTTTACGGCCCAAAGCTTTGCGAATTCTAGTTTCCCAGGCTTTAACTTCCTCCTCATCGTAAGCATTATCGAGAGAAAGCATCGGCGGATTATGAGGCACAGTCTCAAAACCTTCCAGGGGAGCACCACCTACTCGCTGACTGGGCGAGTCAGGAGTAACAAGCTCGGGATATTGCTTTTCAAGTTCAAGGAGCCGCCGATAAAGTTGATCATACTCATAATCGGAGATGATTGGTTCCCCTTTAACATAATAAAGGTAATCGTGCTTGCGAATTTCTTCACGTAATTTTTCTAATTCTTCCTTAACTTTTTCAATATCAACTTTCCGCTCTGATCCCATAGCCACCTCCCTTTTTAATGTCCCCTTAAAGCATAAATAATTATGAGCTAATTAATTGTCAAGTTGGATAATTTTTTTGCCCTTAAAGCCGAAATTAGCGGTAAAAGGACATTTCCATTTTTATTCTTAACCGGTAAGCGGGAATAAGGAAAAAGAGGATCATAAAAAGAATTAAAAGATAAGTAGGCTGAATTCCTTCCTTCAGACCATGGGAAAGAAAAATTAAGCTTCTCTGCAAATGAATTAAGATTAAATTAAAAAAAATCAGGGCTGTCCAAGCCTGTTCTATCCAGAGATGCTTCAACCGTTGCTGCAGATGCTGATTATCAATTCTAGGAATTTTTGGTCGCAAAGAAACAAAACAAAAAACTGCAGCTAAAAAAAGCTGGGCCAGAGGATAAATAAAGAAAAATCTGTTCTTGTTAACCCAAAGAGGAGATTGATGGAAAAAATTTATCCAGAGAAGAATGGACGAGGGAAGACGAGGATAGGCTATTATGGCCATTGTCCAGCCGGCAATTAAAAGAAGAAGGTTACAGATAATTAAAGAAATTAATAAAAGATGCTTCATTAATGGCTAAAGCTCGCTGGCCTAAACGGTCCTTTTTATTGAATCCGCTGCATTAAGGTCCGGGCTAGCCACTCCAGCGCCCCAGGTGTTTTTTCCCAGGAGCGCCAGCTTTCCACAGCATAAATGATGGCCTCATTTTCGTCTCCGCGGCTGATGGTTGTCGGCAGCTCATCAGGCAATTCCCAAAGACCAAGAAGATAGAAAGGAACATAGGGATTCGTATCAAAGGCCTGGCGAAGGGATTGCTCTGTTTCCCTTTTTTCTTTTGACTGGCGATAACGAAGCAGGGCATGCGAATAAGCCCAGGTAGCCGATTTATCTTCAGGATAACGGTCAAGAAGATTAATTGCTTCCTGATCGCGACCTTCCTCGATAAGACAATGGATAAGAGCATGGCGAAGCCCAAGATGATCGGCTGAATCGAGACGGAGTAAATCTTCAAAATGCTCAATGGCTTTAGCTCTTTCGCCCATCATCCAAAGGCATTGGGCCAGACCGGCTCTTGCCCTCATGTATGGTCGGGTAGCAATAATACTCCAGAAATGACCGGCCTCTTCTTCAAACATTTGTTTGCCTAAGGCTCTTTCCCCAGCTTTGACTCCCTGCTCATAAAGTGAAGCTGCCTCCTGAAGAGTCTGGGCTGTTTCTTCAGCCAAAAGCACATAAGCGTCAGCACAATCGGGACAGATGGTCAGAGCTTCGTGAGCTAATTTTATTCTTTCCTCGCCTTGCGCCTCAAAAGCGTCATACATTAAACTCTGGGCTTTTTCCAGGGGAGTTCTTTTTTCAAAGCTAAAGGGTTGACCTGAAGAAAGTAAATTTTCAATATACCGACGAACCTCTTCTGTAGATGAAAACTCATGATCGCGAAGAAGCAAGCTAATTTCAAAACTTGTTCTCTCCAAAGCCCGCACATCCTTGGGTACGGCGGTCGCGTTCGTTTCCTTCACATTCTTTGTTTTTTTAGGTGACATTACTTCCTCCTTTAAAACTTGCCTTGAGCTCTCTCAGGGCATTCTTCTCCTTTTATCTTAATCTTTTCTCCTCTTAAAATCCAGAAATTTCTTTTTTAAAAATTCTTTTTTCGTTGAAACTTCTTTTGGTTTAAAAAATTTTTATAATTGACAAATTCATCTATATTAACCTCCTTTTCGCCGTAATACCAATTTTTTGGATAGCTCCTTTGGCCTTCCTTTGTTCATACTAGCCAGCACCGAAAGAGTCTTAATGGCTTTTATCGGTTTATCTTGAAATCCCTTTTTTAACGATTAATTTTTTCGGTCAATTTTAGAGAACTCCGTTTTTTCTTTATTCTTTATCTCTTTAAAAATGGATAAATCTAAATTATTTATTTTAGGCAAGGCGAAGGCGAAGATATTCTCCAGCGAGTCGACAGGCCTCAAGCCCTTCCGGTAAGATAGGAAAAAGGTAAGGCCAGACATGAAACATTCCTAACCATTCAATTAAGGTAACTTCAACTTGAGCCTGGTTTAATTTCTTGGCTAGAGAAACGGCCTCATCATATAAAACTTCATCGCTGCCAATAAAAATAAGAGTTGAAGGGAAACTGGCAAAATCGCCATAAAGAGGTGAAATTTCAGGAGTCGTAAGTTCTCTTGAGCCAGCATACCAGCGAGCTCTTTCGATAGCCAGGGAGCGACTGATCATGGGATCGCGATGACTTCTTTCCTGATAAGCCGCAGAAGAACAACTTAGATCCACCCAGGGAGAAAAAAGGCACAGACAAGCTGGTTTGGGATAACCTTCCTTAATTAATCTGAAGGTTAAAGCTACGGCTAGGCCGCCGCCAGCTGAATCTCCCACCAAGGCAATTCTTTCTGGCGGAAAATTTTTTTCAAGAAGCCATAAATAAGACTTCAAGCTATCTTCAAGGGCGGCCGGATAGGAAAATTCTGGTGCCAGGCGATAATTAATAACTAAGGCAGCTGCTTCCGCTTCTTTCGCCAGGTGCATAGCCAGATGACGATGGGTTCGGGCGGAACCACTAACAAACGCTCCTCCATGGAGATAAAAAATCAATCTTGAGGCCTCTTTTAAATCTTGATTTAAAATTTCCGCTTCCAATTGGCTAATTCTAATTTTTTCTATCCATCCCGGTTCCAAAAAAGAAAAAAATTGGCCGACAAGCTCAAAATAAAATCTCGCCTGTCTCAAACTTATAAACTGATGACCCCATCGGCCAATCTGAAGAAGCTTCCGCAAAAAAATCAAACGCCAACGACTTTTGGCCTCTTTAATTAGGTGATAGCTTTCCTTCATTTTCGGTCAAATCGGAAATCATAATCTTTTATCTTATCGATAATATTCCGAAAGCTTAAAGACCGCTTCCCTTGACAGCCCTTTTTCATTTATTTTAACATCCCGAAGCTAAAACCAAAAAGGAGGCAAAATGATAAAAAAAGGAATCGCTCTTTTTGTTTTGCCTTTAATTCTTTTTATTTCTTTCCTTTTTGGCCAAAGTCAATCCGCTGAAAACGAAACTCTTCGCGAACTCCGCCGACTTAACGAGATGCTTCAGCATCGCCTTGATGTGGTCGAAAAAATGATTGATGATGTTCTCTGGTATGAGCGACTCGGCAATTACGCCTTTGTGGATAAGGTCTATCTAACCGGACCACCTCTGTGGAAAGAGAAAAATCCCACGGCCCAGGGAGCAGGTAATCCAGTAAAGTTCTGGTCTTATGTTTTTATTCCCAAGGGAATCGATTTGAGCAAAAAATATCCCCTAATTGTACTCCCCCATGGGGGGGTCCACGCCAGCTTTACCACCTATCACACGCATATAGTTAAAGAGTTTTTAGCCCAACATTACATTGTTGTGGCTCCAGATTATCGTGGCAGTACTGGCTATGGCCGGTCTTTCTATGAGAAAATCGATTATGGTGGACTCGAGGTTGAAGATGTCGACGCCAGTCGTCAATTTATGATTGAAAATTATGAATTTGTCGATGCCAATAGGGTAGGCATTGTTGGCTGGAGCCATGGCGGCTTGATTGCCCTGATGGCTGTCTTTAATCATCCCCGAGAATATAAGGTTTGTTTTGCCGGGGTACCTGTTTCTGATCTCATTGCCCGAATGGGATATAAAAGTGAATCATATCGTCAGCTTTTCTCCGCTGATTATCATCTTGGTCAAACCGCTGAAGAGAATGTAGCTGAATATAAAAGGAGATCGCCAGTCTGGAATGTTCATAAACTCCAGACCCCTCTTTTAATTCACACCAATACCAATGACGAAGATGTCAATTATCTAGAGGTGGAACATTTAATTCAAGCTCTTAAAGCGGCCGGGAAACAATTTGAATATGAAGTTTTTCAGAATCTGCCAGGGGGTCATTCTTTTGACCGTATGGATACCAAAATGGCTAAGGAAATCCGTTTGAAAATCCATAAATTTTTAGCTAAATATCTCAATCCTCCTCGACCGATAACAACTGTCGCCGAAATGGATAAAGCCGCTTATCGTTGATAATCGGCCCTGGAAAGAACGACTCAAAACTTTTTATTTTTTGTGGGCAAAAATAAAAGGCAAGAGAAACTTTAAAAAATAAAAATTTTTGTTTTTAATTTCAGAGCATAACTCAGCATTAAGAAGATTTTTTAGAAGTGATTGCCACGGCGCCCTCTGGCTAAAGAAGCAGCGACCCCAGCTCCACAGAGCAAAGAAAAAACGACAAACCCGGCCCTGGCACTTCGCAAGAAAGCCGGATAAACATCAGGTTCAATGGGTCGATGGCCAATAAAAAGGGAAAAGAGAATCATCACTATGCCGAGACTCATCATCTGGCCCACCAGACGCATTGTGGCCACCGTCGAGGAAGCTAGACCATAAAATTTTCTTTCTACTGAACCCATCACGGCGTTTGTATTAGGAGAAGAAAAAAGAGCAAAGCCAAATCCTAGAAAAGATAGTGAGGCCACAATAGCGGCGAGTGAGCTGTTCTCGTCCAGGAAAATCAAAGTAAAAAGGCCAACGCTCGATAAAGCCATTCCTGTCGAGGCAACAAGCCTTGGCTCAATTCTATCTGAAGCTCGGCCAGCTAAAGGAGAAAAAAGGGCCATGAGGATTGGCTGAGCAACAAGAACAAATCCGGCTGATCTGGGAGTAAGATCTTTTATGTATTGTAAATAAAAACTCAAAAGGAGACCCACTCCGAAAGTGGCTGAATAATGAATCAGGGCGGCCAAATTAGAAAAGGCAAAAAGACGATTTTGCCTGAATAGCTGGATATTCAAAAGAGGCGAAGTTACCTTTGTTTCCCACCAGATAAAAACTAAAAGACAAATAAAGCCAGCGGCCGTTAAAAGGAACCCTAAAGAAACAGGTAGGTGGGAAAAACCGTAAATGATAAGAACAAGGGAAAGACCGTAGAGGAGTGATCCTGAAAAGTCCATTTTTTCTCCCCGGGCTTCAGCCCACTCCCCTCTTAAGCCAGCCAGAGCAAAAGCGAAAGCGACCAGACCAATTAAAGAATTAAAAAGAAAAATGCTTCGCCAGCCAAAATAATGGGTCAACGCTCCTCCCAGAGTTGGGCCCAGAGTAAGTCCGAGATAGGTAGAGGAAACATTTATTCCCAGGACCCTTCCCCTTTCCCCTGAAGGGAAAACCGAAGTTAAAATGGCTACGCCAGTACTAAAGATCATGGCCGCGCCAATTCCCTGTATAACTCGCGCCAGAAGAAGAAGGAGCATCGAAGGAGAAAAACTCGCTAGCCATGAACCTAGGGTATGGATGCTTAAACCCATAAGGAAAATTCGTTTTCGACCAAAAATATCAGCCGCCCGGCCCATAGGAACAAGCACCATGGCCGCCATTAAACTGTAGGCTGTAGCCACCCAACCAAGTCCTAGGGCTGAGGCCTGAAATTGCCGGCCAATCGAAGGGAGAGCAATATTCGTCGCTGAGCCCATAAAAGGAGTAACAAAAGAAGCCAGACAAGCCACAATCAGAGCTGTGCGGCGTTCAACGATTGTTGGCCCTGATTCAATTTTTGGTTCCATTTTCATGTTCAAATCTAAACTCCCAATTCTAAGCTTCCCATCTTTTTATCGTGGCCGCTATTTTATCCTCCTATTCCCTTTATGTTATTCTCTTTTTTCCTTTATCGCCATAAAATTTAAAGAAATAAAATTAAAACAGCCTTTTAATGCCTTTAATTTTGAAATAAACTTGAAAACAGATCAATTTTAATTGGGTCAGAAACTTTTTTTGATGGAAATAATTTTACTTGGAGGAGACTATAATGAATCCTAGAAGAAGGCAAAATTTTGATCCTCATTTTTTGAGTATTTTTACCTATAAAATGATATTTCTAACCTTTTTCCTCTCTTTATTCCTTATTGGTTCTCAGCTTCAGCGCTTACCAAGGATAGAAAGGCCGGCTGAATTCGGCGAAACCACCATCGCCCTCACTGACTGGTTTCTTCAATCTTCAGCCCGTCTTAATCAGGGGGGCGAAACGATTTCACAGCCGGGAATTCCTATGGAAAGCTGGTATCCCACGACAGTTCCTTCAACTATTATTGGCACTCTTGTAGACAACAATGTCTTTCGACAGGTTTTCTTCGCTCGGAATCTGGAAAATATCCCTGAGAATGATTTCAGTGTCTCCTGGTGGTATCGAACAGAATTTTTTCTTTCTAGATTACCCTGGCAAAGAACGGCCCTTCTCGAACTTGATGGAGTTAATTATCGAGCTAATATCTGGCTCAATGGCCAGAAGGTTGCTGATTCGACTGAGATTTATGGACCCTTTCGCCGCTTTGAAATTGATATTTCAAATATGGCTAAATTTGGTGATAAAAATGTTTTGGCCATTGAAGTCATTCCTCCGGCTAAAGGTGAACCTACTATTGGCTTTGTTGATTGGAATCCTTCCCCTCCTGACCGAAGTATGGGGCTCTGGCGGGGAGCAAGAATAAGATTAGCTGGCGACGTTTCAATTAAGAATGCTTTCATCCAGAGTGACGTGGACACAGCCAGCCTCAAAGAGGCCAGACTTATCATCTCCGCCGAATTAAAAAACAATACTGATCGACCCGTGAGCGGCCGCCTAGAAGCTCAGGTGGAAACGATTAAGATTTCCCAAGAAGTTAAACTTGAGCCCAAAGAATCAAAAAAAATTATTTTTTCACCGGAATCTTTTCCTCAATTGATTATAAAAAATCCACGTCTTTGGTGGACCCACGATTTGGGTTCACCTGAACTTTATTTTCTTGTTCTTTCCTTTAAAATGGCCGCCCCTCCCCGTCCAAAAGAAAAGGAAGAAGAAAAAAAAGAGGAATCAAATTTAGAGTTAGCGGAGTCGCTGGCTAATTGGCAAGAAAGAAAGGATTGGGCGTCTAAGATCAAAAAGGAAGAAAAAGTGAGTTTACTAGGGCCTCAATTCCAACCCAAACGCCTTCCCCTCGCCGGACCACTTGAAATTGCCTCTGATTGGCGGGTTATTCGCTTCGGAATAAGAAAAGTTGAAAGTTATTTCAATGAAGCCGGACACCGGGGCTTCCGCCTTAATGGCCGGCCAATTCTGATAAGGGGGGGTGGCTGGGTGGATGACATCTTCCTTAATGTCAAGCCAAAAAAGCTGATTAAAGAAATCCTTTATGCTCGCCATCTTAACCTTAATGCCCTCCGCCTAGAGGGCTTTTGGGGAACCGGCCAGACTTTTTATGATCTTTGCGATGAAAATGGAATTTTATTGCTCGTAGGCTGGAGCTGCCAGTGGGAATGGGAAAATCTTTTGGGTAAACCCACGGATCGCCAGTATGGGGGAATTATCAGCTCTGAAGATATCGCTTTAATTTCCCAGTCCTTCCGAGATCAGGTGCGATGGCTGAGAAATCATCCGAGTATTCTAGTCTGGCTTCTGGCCAGCGATCTACTGCCCAAGCCCGAGCTGGAACAGGAATATTTAAAAATTTTAAGGGAAGAGGACCCCACAAGGCCTTTTCTTGTTTCCGCATCTTCCCGGACAAGTTCAATCAGCGGTCCCTCAGGTGTTAAAATGAATGGCCCCTATGATTGGGTTCCGCCGAATTACTGGTTTGAGGACAAAAAACGAGGTGGCGCCTTTGGTTTTAATACCGAAGCTGGGCCAGGTCCTCAAATCCCTCAGCTGGAAACTTTAAAAAAAATTTTCCCCGAAGCTTCACTTTGGCCTCCCGACGATATCTGGAATTTCCATTGCTGTCGGGGAAGATTTTCTAATCTTGACCGTTATTTTGAAGCCATGAAGAATAGGCTCGGCGAGCCCAAAAATCTGGATGAATTTCTTCGCAAGGCAAGATATATGGATTACGAGTCTATGCGCGCCCCCTTTGAAGCTTTTGTGGCCAACAGATATCTGGCAACCGGGCATATCCAGTGGATGTATAATTCCGCCTGGCCAAAATTGTGGTGGCAGCTTTATGACTATTACCTTCTGCCTACGGCTGGCTTTTATGGAGCCAAAAAAGCCTGTTCTCCCCTTCATTTAATTTATAATTATGAAACTAATGAAATAATCGCCTCAAATCTCACCAGCCAAGCTAGCGGGAAATTAAAAGCCTTAATCAGAGTTTTTAATTTTGATTTAAGCGAAAAATTCAAAATCGAATTGCCTCTTGAGTTAGGCCCGGACAGCAAGGTTGTTCTAACCCGTCTCCCTGAAATCAAAGGACTGAGCCAGGTCTATTTTCTTGATCTCAGAATCTTTGGCTCAAAGGGTGAACTTATCGATCATAATTTTTATAGCCTGACTCCAAAACTGGATCTTCTTGATGAAGAAAAGGCCAATTGGTTCGTCACTCCCGTCAAAGAGTATGCTGATCTGACCTGGCTTAATAATTTGCCGCCGGCCGAAGTAAAATTCAAAAGTAAAAGCTCAGTTAAAGAAGATAAAACCTTTATCACCCTCGATCTCGAAAATGCCTCTTCGAATCTAGCTTTCCTGGTTGAAATTTCGATCAGACAGAAACTCCGCCAGAAAGCGGTGGCGCCAGTTTTTCTCAATGATAATTATTTCACTCTTTTGCCCAGGGAAAAAAGAACCATTACCGGCTATTTCTTTACTGAAGATCTTGAAGGCGACGAACCTGAAATAATTATTAGCGGCTGGAATATTAAAGCCGCTCGAAATTAAATTATAGCTTCCTCTAATAGCCACTTAAACAGCTAAGGAAAAACTACTTCTTCTGGCTTTTCAAGGTAGCTGCGGGCAAGTCTGTTTTTGACACCGAAAGGGCTGGGTGGCTCAAAGCCATAACAATTTCTAATCTCGATTTAACCCCGAGCTTCATCGCCAAATTTTTCAAATAAGTTTTGACTGTATTAATTGAAAGACCTAGGCTCATGGCAATTTCTTTGTTACTTAAACCTTGAATAAGCAAATTAACTATTTTCCTTTGCTGCGGCGTTAATTTCTTTTCCCGGAATATTTTTTCCATAGATATGAAGCCTCCCTGTGGCCTTTCCAAAAAGAAAATGTAGGCATTCCCGGAAGAACCTGGGATATTCTCAATTCTTTCACCATAGACTTCATAGTGACGCCGGAGGCTTCTGTAAGTTCCAAGAAAGATAATATTTCCGGCTGGCTTTGATGGCTCATCCAGCCTTGACGTCTCCTTTCGGAAGATATTTCTGTCCAATATTTTTTGCCATTTTCTACAAAGCGAGATGATTTCCCTCTTTAAGCTAACTGCCCTTTTTTTAGAAAAAGCGATTATTTTTTTGCTTCTTCGTTGAAAATAACTTCAGGATTCTTACTTTTAAATCTAAATAAGATGATACCTGGCGCCTCTTTTCTTTCTATCATTTCTACTTTACGCTTTAAATTTATTTCCAGGGGTATGGATTGTCAAGAAAATTCATTTTTTCATAGCCACTTTTGGGTGTAATCTAAATAGGATATTGTTTATTTTTAAATATAAAGTATTATTTATTCATCTTTCCCAAAAGGGGAGGAATTCTTAAATTTAAAAATGGAGGTTAAATTGACGGAGAAAAGATTCTTTGTTTTTGGTCTGGCCGCAATTCTATTGATTATAGGCTTTGCTGCCTGTTCAAAGGAGAACAGGATCGAAAGTCCGATGGCTCCCTCTAAGCCTATTAGTGAAACCAAAGCCGCAACAGGTCAGACAGTTGGTACCCAGGATGGACAAGCAGGAACGACTCTTAGCGCCGAAAAAACAGCTCAGGGTTTCTGGGAAAGGACAACGTATAAATATTATGATTGGACAATTGACAAATCTGTTAATCCTACCCAAATAGACATTTGATCAGGCCAAACCAGTTCAGTCACTTATACAATAAATGTCACCAAGATCCTCACCACCACTAACTTTACAGACAAAATTGGCGTCAGAGGAACAATTACTGTGACCAATGGCGGCGACAGGCCAACTGAAAATCTTAAGCTGGTTGACCAGGTGGAATATAAAACAGGTGCTGGACCATTTCAGCCCTTGCCCGGTGCTTCCCAGACAATCATTCCTTCAGCTCAGCTTGGTCCCGGTGAAACAGGTACATACGATTATGAGATTACATTCACACCCGTTACAGGAGCAGTTTATCGAAATTCAGTTAAAGTCACCATAACCAATCACAGCGGTCATCTCGGAGAAGAATTTGGGCCTGAACCTAAGGCCAATTTCTCCCTTCCTGAAACTTATACTGAAATTATCATTGAAGAAGATGAGACGGCTACAGTTGAAGATAATCAAACCTGCCCGGATGGCTTCACCTGTCAAGCGAGCGATTCTGGTCCCTGGACATTCAACGATAGCGGGACAGTAACTTTCAGCAAATCGATTAAGAATGTTTCGGCCCTGTGTGATTCCTATTTTTCTTTAAATAACACCGCCACATTGACCGAGGGAGATTCAGGAGCAACTCGTAATGATTCAGCCAGCGTGGAAATTTATACCTGTCCTTGCCTTCATGGCTGCACTCTGACCATAGGCTACTGGAAAACCCATGCGGGCTTTCATGGCAAAAATCCCGATCGAGTCAGCCCTTATTTACCCATCTGGTTAGGAACAGCCGGCGGGGCCAAAAGCGTTCAGGTCACAGGTGCCGCTCAAGCCGTCACCATTTTGAGCTTTAGTGGCAATGCTTCCAATGGCATCAATAAGCTTTATGCCCAGCTCCTGGCCGCCAAATTGAATATCGCCAACGGAGCTGATGCTTCAGCTATAGCCGCCACCATTGCGGCCGCTGATGCTTTCCTGGCCAATTACGGCTCGGGTGACTGGAGTTCCTTATCCAAAACCCAGCAGAAACTTGTTCTCACTTGGATGACGACGCTTGATAATTATAATAACGGGTATATTGGACCAGGTCACTGTAACTAAATTGGGTCAGAAAATTTGTTTGATTTAAAAAAGCTATTGTTTCCTTAATTGTCGCTAGGGGGCGGGCCATTTCAGGCCCGCCCCTTGGTTATCATTTCAGGTAATTATTAAGTCCTTCCTTACCCATAGTTCAGAATGAAATATATTCCTTTGAAATAAATTTTTTAAATTTTTGAAGCTCATCTAAACCAAATAATTTTTGCTTTCTACCAATTTAATTATAATTTCTTTAATTAAAAATTCGCTATTTTTTAAGGAAGAAAAATCAATAATTAAATTGTCCGATTCTAGTTTAGCTCCCTTGACCGAAGCAATAAGGTCAGCTCGGTAAATTTTTAAACAATAGCTCAATCCTCTTCTACCCTGAACAAGAAGCTTGATATCCTTTCCCCGGCGTTCATAGCTCAATATCTTTAACCCCTTATCCTCATCACCGATTGAGGACAAAGGCAGTGAAGGCAAAATCTCAACGGTTTCCTCAAGGTCAAGTTCAACTATCATTTTTTCTTTAAGAGGAATTTCCATTTTTATCCAGGAAGCATAAGGAGTTTCTTCCGTCTTGAATTCAACTGGCTGGCCATCAACTTTGGCCTGTTTTACCTTCAGGCCAGGAGAAAAAACTGGCTCAAAGAGAAATTTAAAAGGCCTGGAGTTAAAAGAAGGCTCGGACAGATTTTTACTTTTCACTGAATTGGTTTCATTTGTATTTATTTTGTCTTTTCTTATTTGACTTATATTTATTTGATTTAAGCTTTCTTCAACTCCTTTAACCTGAAGTTTTACTCTTCCTTCTTTTCGTTCATATTCAAAACCGAAAACTTCCTGGCCGAAACGAAAATTAATTACTTTGACCTTATTCCAATCGGCTGGTAGCTTGGGCGAAAATTTTATAAAACCTTCAGAGAAGGAAGTTTCCAGCCCCAAAAGACCTCGAATTAAAGGCAGAACAAATCCAGTCGCTGAAAAGCCTTGATGCGGAACCGCTTCTTGAGGCCAGAGATAACGGGAGCCGGAAAAGACTTCGGTGGCATGTCCTAAAGAATTATCAAAGAAATGACGGGTTGTAGCCATAAGAAGAGGCACGGCTTGAAGCCCAAAATGATGATTAAATTCGGCTAAGTTCACAAAGCCGGTGATAAAGGGCCAAATAGCTCCATAATTATAGTTCAAAGGCCCGTATAATTTGCTTTCCGGGGATAAAGTTCTTACCCCCCAATCCGTCGCCAGCTCTGAAGAAAACATTTTTTGCAGGGTTTTTTCGCACCGCTCTTTCTGGCCTATTGACCAAATTAAAGCGAAGGCCGGCCAGGGTGTTAATTCTTTAACCCTTTCTCCCTTGGTATTAAAAGCATAGACATAGCTTTCTAAGGAATCATCCCAGAATTTCTCGAAAGAGCCAAGAGCCTTGGCATAAATTGAATTGGCTTTTTGAGCTAAAGCCTTATCTTTTTGGAGCTCTGCCAACTTGGCCACAGTTTGAAGCGCTTTGATCCAGACAGACGCCAGATAAATATCAGTTTGAATACCAGTAAGCTCCCCGTATTCGAGGGCGCCCAGACCGGCTTTTCGATTATCCATCAGGCCATCGCCGTCCTCGTCAGTTGTCAGGCACCAATCGAAGGCCCGACGAAGGGAGGGCCAGCTTTTTTTGAGAAAATCAAGGTCTCCGGTTCGTTCATAGTAATCCCCTATGGCCACAAGATAAAAGGGAGTTGTATCGCCGTGAATATAAGCATAGGGATAATCTTTAAACCAATCGATATAAGCAGCTGCTTGGGAAAGTTCATGGGCCATTTTGCCATCGCTTCGTTGCCATTTCTGCGTGAAGGCTATGGAGGCTCTGGCTTCTTCGGTCATTCCAAGGCTATTCAAGGCAAGGCTGTTGATAAAGGCATCGCCCCCAAAAAACCAACCAAAGCCAGGTCGGCCACTTGTGCCTGACGGCCCAAGACCAGCCACCATTCCATAACCAAGATCTGGATTATCCACCAAAAGATTATCCAGGGAAATTTTGGCCCACTCTAAGGCCAAATTAAGCTCCCTGACGGGAGTTTCGATGCCGATTGAACGGGCTCGCAACTTCTCGTAGTGGTCAACTGCCTCCCTGTAGACTTTCTCAGGATCAGAAAGGAGTCTCTCATAAATTTGCCTGATTTCCTTCCGGTCTCCCTTTCCCCCCGCAATGGCTATAGGAACGAATTTATTTTTTATTTTCCCGGGTTCATCAATTTTAATTAAAAATTCTGAAGGGCTATCAGCTAACATATGAGCTGGGGTATAGGAGATTCCCTCAGCTACGGGTGAACCCACAAAGGCGTGGTTTCTTCGAGTCGGCTCAGAAAGAAGATAAGCCCGAAGTTCTTTATCCCAGTAAGCATACTGGCCGCCCAAACCCGCTGGCCACATCGGTTGAAGGACAGGTAAGAAAGAAACGACAACGGTCAGGGGCTCGTCGGTTGAAATATCAAGAAGAATTATGCCTCCAGGTTCACTGATAGAGGCCACATAGATAGCCTTAACCGTGAATGATTGATAGGTATAAGTAAAAATGGTCGCCGCGGGTGTAACCATAATTCGGCGGACAAGGTCGCGGCTCCGAAGGGGTTGGGTGCTGGAACCGGTTAAAAAGGAAAGTTCAAAATTGCGGATAAGTTTCAGAGGATAAGCCCAGGCTTCAAAACTTCCACCCTCATAGCCAATAAAGGCAAACCGTCGGCCGACTTTATCCCAGGGTGAAAAAGGCTGGGCCAGGCGCTCCAGTTTAAGATCATTCAAAATAAGGGAAAAAGATGGCCAATATCCTTTAATTTGAGATTCAGAGTATAAAGCCCCCAATCTATTCTGAGCTAAAATAGAAAATAAAATTAAAAAGCAAATCCTTAAACCTTTTCTTTTCATCTTTAACTCCATAGCTTAATTATTATAAGCGCCGATATTATATTTTCTTTTTTGATTAAACCACAATTTACTTTTGCCTATTTATATTATTGCCAATAACATTTATCCTCAGGCCTTTATTTTTAAATATATCTGAAGTGAACTCGCCTGAAATACAAAGAGGCTGGAAAAAGGGGGCTGAAACCATCATCAAAAAAGAGGACGCCTTCCACCTCGTTCCAACTCGGGTTATAATTAGATAAATTTTTTATCATCAATCAAATTAATTATTATGGAGGGAAATGAAAAATAGATCGAGCACTTCATTTTAAAGATAAGGAAAAAAGAAGAAAAAAAGAAAAAAATTTACTTTGTTTGGCTCCAAGTCCAGGGCATAATTTAAATTTTCTAATTTACTTAGTTGGAAGCGGCCTATAAAAGCCAATTCAAAAAATATAAATCAAGCCGGCGGTTAGGTAATGCAAAAGAGCGAAATTATAAACTTCCTCAACATCAGCCCCGCCTTCCAGGAGGTGCGACCCAAGCTTAAGCGAGAGGTTATCATCAATTTTCCAGGTAAAGGCCAGGAAAAAATCTTCGGCTCTTCTCTGTTTGGCCATAGGCCATCACCTTTGAGTATAAACCCCAGCGGTCATGGAATTGTCAGAAGAGGAATAGGATAATAAGGGGAACAAAGCCGAAGAAGAATTAATTTATTTTGGCTAGAATCTTCAAGGTGATAATAAGGCAACGATCATAAATAACTTTAAGCCCATAGAGGCGGGCTTTAGCCACAGCCTCCTCTGACCAAGAACCGGGTGGCATCCAGACGGCCGGAATAGCCAATTCGTAACAATCCTCCACAGTTTTTAAAGTGACTTCGGGGGGGACTACCGTCACCACCAATTCTGGCTTTTCAGGCAAAAGCCGTAACGTTGGAAAACAGGCAACATCATTAATCGCTTCATACTTAGGATTAACGGGAAAGACCTGATATTTGGCTTCTTTCAGGGCTTCAAAAATCTTGTAACCGTATTTTTCAGGATTGGAAGTGGCCCCGACAACCGCAAATATCTTAGAATTTTTCAAAATTTCAATAGCTTCTTTAGCCTCGTCCTCCATTTCTGGCTTCTCCTGTTTCTCTTTTTACCTTTTGTTTTACCCTTTCCTGTTCTAAATTAATCTTACCTATTTTCCCCTAGTCATTTTCAGCCACCGGAACAAATTAAACTTTTTCTTGAGCTCTGACTTCCCTGACTTTTGACTCTTTTCTAACTTAAAAGTTCCCCCTGAAGGAGACTGTTGCCCGGCCATTCTTTTTCCCACTCGCTCGGCAAAGCGAAGATATTCCTGAAATAGGGCTTCTGCATATAAATTTCTTCTTTCCTCAGGAATGATAATTATCTCCCTTACCCGATTAAGCAATTCCTCTTTAATTCTAGCCTCATCTGAAAGCCTTTTAAAATAAACATCTCTGACAATTCGATTAAGATCAGGTATACCCACCTCGCTCGGCCCGACTTTTATTATCTTTACATTTGCTGGAATTTGACCACACTTGCATTCGGGCATTTTTTTCCACTAACTCCATGAAATTTTCATTTTCTAAGCCTTGAGGATGAATTTAGGCTTCGACCAACTGCCCTGCGGCGTTTTTAATCCATTCTTTAATTTCCTGAACTGAAGGAATCCTCCCCGAACAAACGACCCGACCATTAATCACCAGGGCCGGTGTGCTAAAAATTTTATATTGAACAATTTGTTTAAAATCAGTAATCTTTTGCACATCGGCTGCCATATTCAGCTCAGCCAGAGCATTTAAAGTTCTTTTTTCTACTTCATGACAACGAGGGCATCCTGGCCCTAAAATTCTGATTTGCAACATCGCTTCCTCCTTTAAAGAAGATCTATATCAAAAAATCAAATTGCTGCTCAGCCAGCCCACCATAGTGCCTAAAATAATTATGGTTATAATATAAACCAAAGCTTTTTTGAAACTAAAAACTCTAATTATAGCCAGCATGCTGGGCAGACTCAAGCCTGGTCCAGTCAAAAGCAAAGCCAATGCCGGTCCTTTACCCATACCGAGTTTCATGAGAGTATCCACAAAGGGAGCTTCGGTCATCGTAGCAAAATAGCTAAAAGCGCCAAGAATGGTCGCTAAAAAAGAAGGCAAAATGCCCCGGCCAGCCAGCCATCTTTCAATGAAACTTTGAGGAACTATCTTACCTATAATGCCTACGATGAAAACTCCAGCCAAGAGAAGGGGAAAAATTATTTTGACAAACCACCAGCTTTCCCGCAGCCAGGCAATAATCTCTTCCTTTTTCTTGTTTAGGAGAGCAAAAATAGCAATGATAACCGTTCCTACAAGCCAGACGTAAATTTTATGGAGATAAGGACCTTTTCTGATTAGATAATTGGGAGCTAATAAGGTGGCAACAATTAATAAAAGAAGAATTACATCTTGCTTCTTCATAATTCTTTTTTCTTCTATCTCCAAAGCAAAAGTCCTTCCCTTCTCTTCCTTCCAAAAAAAGGAACTCATGACCGCCCCAACTACCAAGGCCATGAGAAGAGCAGCCGCAATCCTAATCAAAGCCAGATCATAGCCAAGGATAGCTCCTGTATAGGTTATAGCTAGAATGTTAGCTGCCGGCGCCACCCAGAGAACAATAAAGGCCGCTCCTACTCCAGCGCCTTGATAATAAAGACCGCTCGAAACAGGAATAACTGTACAGGAACAAACAGCAATGAAGAAACTGCTGAAGGCTGCCAAAATGAAGGAAATAATTCGCCGAGCCGCCACGCCTAAATAACGGATAATGGCTTCTTTGGAAACAAAACTTACCATGCCTCCAGCCAAGAGAAAGGCTGGAATGAGGCAGGTGAGAACATGATAGGCAATATAATCTTCAAGAGCTTGAAAGCCACCTTTCAAGACTTCGAGAATCATCGTTTCGCCTCCTTTGTTTTCGCCTCAATCTTAGCCTAAATCAAGCCTCTTTTTCTTACGAGCGCCTCTGAATGAAAAAACTTCTCTTTAAACGAGGGCTTCTCTGGCTTAATTGAAGGAGAGATTTCTTCTCATCCTCGCCAAGAGGCAAAGAATTCTTTAAGGCTTTAATTAGAGCATGCTCTTTCCATTCTGGCCTAACCGAATAAACTGACCACCGGCCCTCTCCTTTAGCCTCTATTAAGCCTCCAAGACGAAGAAGCCGTAACTGATGGGAAAGTCTCGATTGTTCCACCTGAAGAAGCATCTGAAGCTCACAAACACAAAGATCGTTCTCGAGCAAAAGACGAAAGACTTTAAGCCTCAAGGAATTTGACAGGCAATCAAAAAGAGACAAAATTTGATTTAATTTATTTTCATATGATAATAATATCATAAGAATATTATATAATATATTGTTTTTTTGTCAACTTTTCAGAATTAAAATTTCATGGCTGAAAAAATTAATTTAATTGAATTAATAAACTTAAATTCAATTGTCAATTTACGCTGGTAATAATTTTATTATTCCTTAAATTTGGCAAGCCAAGGAGTCACCGCTTCCCGATGAACCAAGAAGGCCAGGGCTTTAAGCCTAATATAATCTTCTCGGTAGAAAAAGTAGCCTTTAATCGGACCAATATAGGCTTCCCGCCAGGAATCCTTCATTAAAAACCAGGTCATTTCCGGCGTTTCTTTATATCCGTCCAAAGGAAACACATCATTCGTCAGTGAATTGCTCAAAGGCAATTCCAGGTAGGCTCAGCGTTTATCAAGGGTGAAAGGGGTTCGCTCCTCGGTTCGATCAGTAGCCGGCGGCGGCTCAGGCGATAAAGCGGAGATGGCCTTCCTCAATTCAGGAGTCATTTTTATTTTGACAGCTTCCAAAGAAGCTTTTAGCTGTTCGGCATTCCTGGCGCCGATAATAGCTGCGGTCACAGCTGGATGGCTTTTCACCCAGGCTACAGCCAGACTCGCTGGATGATAATTATTTTCTCGAGCAAAAGTAACAAATTTTTCCGCCACCTCGTGCATCCATTTTTCACCATACCTAGTTCCATAAACTTTGTTTGAAAGGAGGCGACCCTGCTCCGGCTGTTGAGGCCCGCTGTATTTTCCGGTGAGCAACCCGCCGGCCAATGGGCTGTAGGTGATGACTCCCAGCCTCTCTGCCTGAGCCATCGGCAGAATTTCTACTTCAGCCTGTCTTTTTATTAAATTATACATCGGTTGGATGCAAACAAAAGGCGCAAGCCCTTCTTTCTGGGAAATTCCCAGGGCCTTCTCTACCTGCCAGGCGGCAAAATTGCTTGCACCAATATAAAGTATCTTTCCCTGATGAACGAGATCATCCAGGGCCCGCAATGACTCCTCCAGGCTGGTAAAATCATCAAAGCGATGGATAAAAAATAAATCAATCCAGTCAGTCTGGAGACGTTTTAAACTGGCCTCAACTGACCGAAAGAGATGCCGTCTCGAAGCCCCGCGAGCATTGGGATCTTCGCCCATAGGAAAATAGGCTTTGGTGGTAATAATAACCTCTTCCCGGCAAGATCGGATCAGCCGACCAAGAATTTCTTCGGCTCTCCCCTGATTGTAAATATTGGCGCAATCAAAAAAGTTGACGCCATACTCTCGAGCCAGATTAAACATTTCGGTAGCCGCAGCTTCATCAGCTTCTCCCCCAAAAGTCATGGTGCCAAGACAGAGTGATGAAACTTTAATTCCTGTTGTCCCCAGAAATCGATATTCCATCTCCCTCATCATCTTTCACCTCAAGCTTCGATATATTAAAATTAATCCCTGATTTTAGCTCAAATTAAAATAAAACGAAAATTCTATTGAGCCGATTGCCCTTTGTTCGTCCATTTTAGCCCAAAGACTTTCTTAAATTATATATATCTTCTCCAAAAATTTTTTGAATTATTGTCTATAAAAAAATTTTATTCCAAGCCACTTTCAAACCACTTTCCTAATTAAATAGGCTTGGCTTTCAATCATCTAAAAAATGTCCAGCCCTTTTATCCAAAAGCTAAGATTTGACTCATGAGCGGCCAAAATCGTCTTCAACTCTTTCAACGTCATCCTCGCCCAGATAATCTCCTCTCTGAATTTCAATAAAAATTACCTTTCCTTCTTTAGCTTCAATCCGATGGAGAGAAAATGCTGGAATGTCAATTGCTTCTCCCGAAGTAAGCAGATACTCCCGCCCATCGATGGTCACGAGGGCTTTACCCTGCAGAATAAACCAGTGTTCACTTCTTCTTCGATGCCGTTGATAACTTAATCTCATTCCTTCATGTATCTCAATCCTTTTAACTTTATGCTTTTCCTTTTCTTCAAGAACGATATATCTTCCCCAAGGTCTTAAACCCCGATACCCTTTACCCAACGAACCCTCAGCAATTTTCTGATAAATCTCAATATATTCATCAACCATTCTTTCTAGGGTGAATCTACTTTCAACCAATCGTCGACAGTGAATGCGGCTCAAATACTTTACTTCTTTAATCTTATCGATGGCCTCATCCAAATTTTGGACCACAAAGCCCGTTTCGCCATCAATCACAATTTCCGGCACTGCCCCTCTATTCATGGCCACCACTGGCGTTCCTGAGGCCATGGCTTCAAGCAAAGTGAAACTGAAAGGCTTCTCGTAATTAATAGGATAAAGAAGTGCGTAGGCTGAAGCGAGAAGTTGAGCCTTTTCAGGAAAGTTAGGAACACCAATATATCTAATTCTATGGTCATCTAATTGGGGAGCAATTTCCCTTTCAAAATAATTTTGGTCCTGAATAATTCCAGCCAGAATCAATCTTAAGCCGGTTTTTTGAGCAATTACAATCGCCTCTCTCGCGCCTTCATCAGGATGAATTCGCCCAAAAAAAAGAAGATAATCTTCAGGCTTGTCATTGAATATAACTTCCTTTAAATCGATGCCGGGGTAAATTGTAGCCAGATAATCAAGCTCAGGATGCTTAACGGCTTGGCTGCAGGCTACATAAAATGTCTTTTGGTTGTATCTTTTATAGATTGGAAAAATTTTCTTGGAAGGAAGAGAGTATATCGTGGTTAAAAGAGGTGTTTTGATAAGTTCTGAATAGGTGAGCGCTGAAAAATCCAAATTATTATGAATTAAATCAAATTGATCGGCTTTTTCCATCAGATTGGCCAGATGAAGAAATTCGGCCACTCTGATCTCTTCATCTATATCCTCTTCATAGCCTCGGTCAACCACAGCTTCCGGATTGGTCTCAATTGAATCACGGGTGGCAAAAAGACTTACCTCCAAACCCCTCTTGATCAAAGCTTCAGATAATAGCAAAACCAGCTTCTCCTTAGGCTCATAATGAGAAGAGGGAGTTTTTCTGGCAATGGAAGAAAGAAGGGCTATCTTCATGGTCATCCCTCCTGAAACTTGATTGCAGCGAGTAAGTTTATATTATAATTATCTAATGAAGAAAATGAAAAAAAAGAAAAGTAATATTTTAAAATAATAGGAGTCAAAGAGACTTTCAAAATAAGTCCAAGGAGGGGACAAATGAAAAAAGGATCAATCATTATTTTCATCTTTCTCTTGGGGGTCCTGGCCTTGTCCTCTTTGTTGGCTGAACAAAAAGCTACGGTGAAAGTCGATCGGGCCAATATTCGGAGCCAGCCTGACCGACAGAGTCCTATTATCACTGTGGTCACTAAAGGAACAACCCTTAATGTTGTCGGGAAGGAGGGAGAATGGTACAGGATCTCCTTCGTCTCCAAGGATAAAGGGACAGTTACCGGTTATATTCATCAGGATTTGGTCGATATCATTGAGTCAAAGGAAACCAACCTTTCGAAAGAGATAAAGGAACCAGAACATCTCCCTGTTTCTGAAAAATCCTTGCCACCGAGAAAGAAGGACCGGGGGAAACTCCGGGCTTTAGGAGTTAAAATGGGCTACAGTGGCGCTTCCCTTTATGGGGAAAACATTGAGGAATTTGAGGAATATCTCCAATATGAAATGAAAACTAAAGGAGGCTTGAATTTTGGCGGCTTTATTATTATCAATCTCAATAATTTTCTGGCTCTCCACTCTGAATTTAATTATGTTCAAAAAGGTGCCAAAACCGAGGGCGAAGTTCTTGGAGAAAAATTTAAAGCCTGGATCAACCTGGCTTATCTTGAAATTCCAGCCATCTTCAGATTTTACCTTCCCTCTCAGAATGATTTCAGTTTTTCTCTTTACGGCGGCTCCTACGTCGGTTTAAAAATGAGCGGCCGGGCTAAAGCTCAGGTGGGCGATATTAAAGCGGAAAGAGATATTGAAAATTTAAGATCGACCGACGCCGGCTTGATCCTTGGAGCCTCTTTCGACTTCTCTCTTCCTTTTCTCCAAGTGGGAAAACTTTCTTGTGATCTTCGCTACACTGTTGGCCTGACCTCTATATCGACTGAAACTGGAGTGGAAACAAAAAATAAAGTTTTTTCTTTTAGCCTAGGCTATCTTTTTTGATTTTAATATTAGAACAGTCAATTACTTAAACCAAAAATTTCTAAATATTGTTTTGACTTCTTTTTGAAGAATTCTTGTCCTTTAATTTAGCCTTCTATTTTGTCCTTACCTAAAACTAAGCCTTATTTTAAGTCTTCTCCGCTTTATCTCGCCTATCAGGACATTTTGATGACCAATGAGACCGTAACTGAATACTTAATTCGTTATATTAATAGTTCTTCTTCAGATATTTTTTCTGTTTCCTGAAAGATTAGGGTAAAATATTTTTTGAATTGTATGGTTAATTTTAAAAAGAGGATTTATTTTTTTCAGGCTTATAAGGTTTAATCCATGTCCAGAAAAAGTTTTTACGTTCAGTGGCACATCCTCGATCGCTGCAATTTGCGCTGTCGCCATTGCTATCAGGATTCTTTTTCCTCTGAAAGCGAGCTTTCCTGGTCTGAACTCCAGCTTGTCCTGAATAACCTCCTGGCCACCATGAGAACCTGGCGGGCAAGTCTCGAGGTGGCTTTAACGGGCGGCGAGCCCTTTTTGAAAAAAGAATTAAAACCCCTTCTGGAAACATTAAATTTATCTCCTGAAGTGAAAGCCATAAGTATCATCACCAACGGACTTATTCTGCCTGGCTGGTTGGAAGATCTTAAAAAATTAAAAAAATTTAAAGAATTAAGGATTTCTTTGGATGGAGTCCAAGCTGAAACCAATGACGAAATCCGGGGCAAAGGCACTTATGAGCAAGTTCTTAAAGGAATAAGAAAAATAAAAGAAATAGACCTTCCCTTTATCCTGATGTTTACCGTTATGAAGAAAAATTACCATGAGGTGGGCTGGCTTTTTGAACTGGCTAAAATCATTGGCGCCCGTGGCTTCATTATTGAAAGATTTTTCCCCCTCGGCCAGGGAAAGGATTCTTTTGATGAAGTGCTCGGGGCTGAGGATTTTCTTTCTCTCTGGGAACAAGTTCTGGATCGCCTCCAGTTAAAGGCCGAAGCCAAAGAGTTAATTCCCTTCAGGGCAATTAAAGTTGAACTGAATAAAGAGAAGCCCAAGGTTTTCGGCGCTGGCTGTGTCGTTGGTCAAGATGGTTTGGCGCTGATGCCCGATGGGACTGTTTTCCCCTGTCGCCGGTTCCCCTTAGCTCTGGGCAATTTATTGGTTAAGCCCCTTTATGAAATTTGGGAAAATTCACCAATTCTTCAGGATTTAAGAAATAAATCTAAATTGAAAGGTCATTGCCATAATTGCCCGATTAGTCTGTGCTACGGCTGTCGGGCAATGAGCTATGTTCTAACCGGTGATCCCTTAGCTCCTGATCCTCACTGCTGGCTTTTTAAATAGAAGGAATAAAATCTTTTAATCAAAGCAAGACCCTTTTTTCCTGATTTTTAATTTAAAATACTATATCAGCCAAATTTAATAAATTTGCCGAACTTTTATTTTTTTTATTTTTGCTGTTCTTTAAACCATTGCTCCCAAGTTTCAGGCTTGAGGTGGAGAATCATAAAATCGAGGCGATCCTGACCGTACTGGGCAAATCTGATACCATGGTCCTGTTCAGGATACATTTTCCAGTCAATTCTTTTGCCTTCACGAAGCAAAGCATAGACAAGCTGAATGGTATTAGCCGGATGAACATTATCATCCACTGTCCCATGATGAATCTGCAGTTTGCCCTTGAAATTTTTGACATAATTCAGGCAAGAACCTTTTTCATAGCCTTCAGGATTATCCTCGGGTCGCCTCATGTATCTTTCGGTGTAAATTGAATCGTAGTTACGCCAATCGGTAACAGGAGCACCAGCTACACCCACGTGGAAGACATCGGGCTCCTTGAGCAAAGCCATACAGGTTAGATAACCTCCATAGGAGTGGCCGGTAATACCAACGCGAGTGGCATCAAACCAAGGGTATTGACTAAGGTGTTTTATGGCGGCCACATGATCGGCCAGTTCTACTTGGCCCAGCTTTAAATAGCTTTTGGTCTGAAAAGCCTTGCCCCGCTGCGAAACTCCGCTATGGTCTGTTTGAAGCACAACGAAGCCAAGCTGGGCGATCCTCATGTTGGGACTCGTCATTTGCCAGGTATTACGAATCATTCTAGCCCCCGGCCCTCCGTAAACGGCATAATAGACAGGATATTTCTTGTTTGGATCAAAATCAGCGGGTTTAAAGATGATACCATCAATATCATCCTTCCCGTCGGCTGATTTAAAAATAAAATGTTCAGGCTTGAGGAGATTGAGTTGCTTAAATTCTTCAGTCAGAACTGTTCGGCCAAGCTGCCGGAGGAAGGTGCCATTGCCCGCATAAAGATTAACCTCAGGAGGGTTATCCCAGGAGGAAAACTCATCAACAAAGTAATATCCTCCCGGCGAAACACTAACTGAGTGCCAGCCGGGTTTTGTGGTTAGCTTGGTTAAGGCGGAGCCGTCAAGTTTTACCCGATATAGATGCTGGTCGCACCCCCTGGTTTCATAACCGGTAAAATAGACCCAGCCTCCAGTCTCATCAATTTCGACAATACTGCCGACGGGCAGTTTGAGATTGGTCAGCTGCTTAATTAATTTGCCTTTCATATCGTAAAGATAAATCTCCTTCCAACCAGTAACTTCGGAAGTCCAAAGAAAACGCTGGCCATCCCGAAGAAAGAAAGGTCGAACATCTTCATTAAAATAGCAGGGCTCCTCCTCCTTGAGAATCACTCGGCTCTGCCCTGTTTTGGGATCAGCCGCTAACAATTCCAGCTTGTTTTGATGGCGATTTAAGCGGAGGAAAGTAAATTCCTTGCCGTCAGGGGTCCACTGACCTTTGAAAATATAAACATTAGTTTCAATTCCTGTATCGAGCTGAACTATTTTTTTCGTTTTTACGTCAATCACAAAAAGGCGAATAATCGGATTGTTCGCGCCAGCTTTAGGGTAGCGCATTAGCTCTAACTTGGTGGGAATTGAGGCATCCCGGACAATTGGATAAAGAGCGACCGGTCGCTCATCAAATTGCATAAAAGCAATCATCTGGCCATCGGGTGACCACCAGAAGGCTTCATATTGATTCAATTCTTCGGGATAAACCCAGTCAGGCCAGCCATTGCGAAGCTCTTCACGACCATCAGTAGTTAAAGGAATCTCCAGATCCTTTTCAAGGTCACGAAGATAAAGGTTATAGTCGCGGGCATAGGCCGTGAATTTATAATCAGGCGAAAAAACTTCAGTATACCGACGGCCACGGACACCAGTGGCAAAATAGCGAAAAACATAACGAACGAGATCACCGCTTGCCGGATTGCAGAGATAAACTAGGCGGCCTTCCTCTTCGGTAAACATTATGCGCCGGCCTCCTTCGATAAAAGAAAAGCTTTTAAAGGGCAGGGAAGCGACATTTTTTCCTGTTAGGCGATTATAGGCAGCAATAATTTTGGCGTCGTCAAAGAGAGGATAAGACTCGCCGCTCATGGCCTCAATCCGAAAGAAAGTATCTTTCTCTTGAAGGACATAGCTTTGCCCATCCGGCATCCACTGAACTCGCCGAAGGCCTTCAAATTTAACCAGATTGGGGTCAGCTAACTTTTTATATAATTCAATGCCCCGGGGCGGAGCCTGAGCCAGGGAAAAGACCGACAAAGTAAAAAAAAGGAAAGAAATTAAAAGAAAGGGAAAAGCTATTGATTGGAAACACCTGAAAAGAATGGTTTTTCTCATGAGGCCTCCTCTTCCTTTACCTTAGGAAGATATTAACTAAAAGCGTTCTTTTTTGGCAACTCAAAATTGGCGTCTATTAAAACTGGCGATTATAAAGAGGGCAATCAGAGATTAAAGGTGGAATCGATTTATCCATGTCCTCTCAATTCCTCTTCTTTCTTCGGTCTTTTTTTATTAAAAAGAATTTATTTGCAAAAAAGAAGCCTCTTCATGAAAAATAATCTGGTAAAATTAGAGGTAGAAAAATCGTAATTTAGATAAAAGATTGTAAATTAGATAAAAGATCATAATATAGCTGATATGTTAAAAGAAGCAATAGAGAAAAATGTTTTTATCCCCCTTTTGTAGGGATGATGAAAGAAGGAAAGAAAAATGTTTGTGTCCCCATTTTGAAGGTCAGGCCAGAGGAATTTAAGGTAAAGGAAAAAGCTAAGTTATCTCTATGCTCTTCCGGTGCCTATTGTGTTTATCGCCTGACCAAAAAGAACTTGACTACAGAACAGGCCTGCCGCCTGATAGCTCGCCATCTCAATTACCCTCTTGCCGCCATTTCCTGGGGAGGACGAAAGGATAAATATGGTTTGACCACTCAATTTATTACCATTTTTCAGGGCCAGCCAATTTCCTTAGAAGAAAAAAATTTTTCGCTCGAGCCGGTAGGTTTCATGGACCGGCCAATGGGACCTGATTTGATTGAGGGCAATTACTTTGAGATTACCCTGCGCCGCATAAAAAATCTTGAGGCCATTCTTAAGGCGATTGAAGAAGTCAAGATTTCAGGTTATGCCAATTATTTTGATGATCAACGTTTTCGAAGCTATGATCCTGCGCGCGGCTTCTTTGCCGAAAAAATTTTGCTTCGCCATTATAATGGCGCCCTTCAGGTTTATCTCACTTCCATTACTCCAAGTATGAAAAAAAGAGAGAAGGAAAGGCGAAAGGCTTTTTTGGCTAATTGGAGAAACTGGGAAAAATGTTATGAGATTGCCGAAAGAGCAGAAGAGAAAAAAATTTTTGACGCCCTCAAGAAAAATCCCAATAAACCTGAAAAGGCCCTCCAATTTATTCCTCCACCTGAAGTGGCCTTTCTTTATTCGGCCTACCAGGCACATCTCTGGAATGAACTTCTCCGCCGCCTAATTCTCTTTCAAGGAGTTAGTTGGGCAAGTTCTCCTGGCCGGGAAGGAAATTACCTCTTCTGGCAATTGCCCGATGAAAAAATGAGAGATTATTTTCATCAACTCCAGCTTCCCACTGCCGCCTCCAAAATGGAATTTCCCGATGAGACTATTAAATTTCTTTTTTTAGAAATACTAAAGGAAAAGGGTTTAAAGCCAGCTTCTTTCCGGACAAGGGTTCTCGGTCTAGTTAGATTTCGCTCCTATTTACGACCAGCAGCGGCTTTCCCCATTAATTTTCATATCCTCGATTCAGATGAGGATGAAATTTATCGAGGTTACAAAAAAATCACCATTTCCTTTGAACTTGGCCGTGGTTCCTATGCCACCATGTTCATCAAACGCCTTTCCCTCCAAAATGGGGACACAAACATTTTTTTTCTCGATAATCAGACTAACAACAATCATCAATTTTAACCTCACCCAAAATAGAAAGTACCACTTTTGGGTCTTAGGCCCCCTAAATTCTTGAAATCAGACTTAAACCTATTGCTTAAATTAATTCCTTCAATTTCATCCCTAATAACCCCGCCACATCGCCTTTTCCAAAAAGTGAAAATTAAGGGAGAATAAGGTCAAAAATAAAGGAGAAAACAAAAAATCAATTTTTTATCTTATAGTCTCAATTGTTAGATCGATGGCGTTGACCTTTGGGCCTCATAAAATTATATTAAAAACAGGAGGAATGGAATGATCATTGCTGAATTTGCCATCTTTCCCACGAGCGAGGGAGTTTCAGTCAGCCCTTTTGTTAAAGAAGTGGTGCGAGTTATAGAGAATTCCGGTCTCTACTCCGAAACTGGTGGAATGTCGACAACAATTGAAGCCCCTTCGCTTGACCGCCTCTTTGAGGTTATCAAACAGGCCCATGAAACTCTGGTTAAAATGGGCGTCAAAAGAATTCATATCGACTTAAGAATAGACCACCGCCTCGATAAAGAGGCCACTATAGCCTCTAAGCTCAAGGCTATTGGCAAACGCTGACCAAAGGATTTTATAAATTAATATTTTCCCGTTTTACTCAAAAAATGAGATTTTTTATCGCCCTAATTTTATTGGCGAATTGAAAAAGCGAACTTATTTTATGACGATTTCATTTAAGCCCATGTTATTGCCAATCAATCTATATGAAATATTATATAATTAATTTAGAAGTAAAAAATTTTTGTTATATAATTCGATTGAAAGGAAGCATAGCTTCTTTGCGCCCAGGTTTAATTAAGGCAAGAAAATGAGGTATAATTTTCTAAAAAAAGGGATCAAAAAAGGCTGATTCAGAAGAAGGAATTTTTCAATTCAGCGCATCTTTTTTATGGTATTAAATATTATTCTGACAACATTTTGGTCAATAAAGAGGAGGTAGTTCCATGTTAAAAGAGAAGGGATTTTCCGAAAATGCCCTTAAAATTCTCAAGGCGCGTTATTTCATGCGAAATGAAAAAGGCGAATTAATCGACAAGGAACCGGCTGATCTTTTCTGGCGAGTAGCCAGGTACATTGCCTCGGCTGAAAAAACCAAAAAAGACCAGGAAAAATGGGCCGAGACTTTTTTCAAGGTGATGATGAACCGCGATTTTATGCCCAACAGCCCGACGCTCACCGGTGCCGGCCGGGATATGTGTCTCAGCGCCTGTTTTGTTCTGCCCATTGAGGATTCCCTAGAAAGTATTTTTGAGACCGTTAAAAATGCAGCCTTGGTTCATAAAGAAGGGGGTGGAACTGGCTTTGACTTCAGCCGTCTTCGTCCTAAGGGAAGCTTCGTCCGGAAAACCCAAGGAATTGCCTCTGGTCCTGTTTCCTTTCTCAGGGTTATCGATGCGGCTACTGAGGCAGTCAAACAGGGGGGAACCCGCCGGGGCGCGAACATGGGAATTCTCCGAGTAGATCATCCTGATATTGAGGAGTTTATCCGAATGAAAATTGACGGCCGAAGCGTCAATAATTTTAATCTCTCCGTGGCCGCCACCGACCTTTTCATGGAAGCCGTAAAAAACGACACTACCTATGATATTTACGATCCCTATAAACAAAAAGTCGTTGGCCAGAAAAAAGCCCGAGAAATTTTCGCCATGATTTGTGAAGCTGCGTGGGCCGTGGGTGACCCGGGGCTAATCTTTATTGACCGGATTAACGCTCTGAACCCCACCCGAGCTCTTGGCCCCATCAGAGCTACAAATCCCTGTGGCGAACAGCCTTTACATGATTATGAATCCTGTAATCTCGGGTCAATAAATTTAGCCCATTTCTTTGACCCAAAAAAGAAGGACCAGTTCGATTATGAGCGCCTAGCTGATACAATCGCCATTGCTGTTCGCTTCTTAGATAATGTCATTGAGGTTAATCGTTATCCTTTGCCCCAAATAGAAAAAATAACTAAGGAAAATCGAAGAATCGGGCTTGGAGTAATGGGCTGGGCCGATCTTTTACTGCTAATGAAAATTCGCTATGACTCACCTGAAGCTCTGCTTCTGGCGGAGAAGATTATCAGTTTCATGAGGAAAAGGGCAATGCGTGAATCAGCTCGACTGGCTGAAGAACGGGGTAATTTTCCCAACATCAATTTCTCCATTTACAAGGGCAAGAAGATGCGCAATGCCACTGTTCTGACGATTGCTCCGACAGGCACCATTTCCCGGATCGCCGGCTGCTCCTCTTCAATTGAACCCATCTTTGCCTTCGAATTTACTTCTAAAATTCTCGATGGCGAATTAAAGGATATCAACCCTATTTACCAGGAATGGAGGGAATCCCATCCCGATGAGCCTCTTCCCGATTATTTCGTCACGGCCCACGATATTTCACCTGAAGCTCATGTTAAAATGCAGGCTGTTTTCCAGAAATATGTGGATAACTCAGTTTCCAAGACTATCAATTTCCCTAATAAAGCCAGCGTAGAAGACGTCGAAAAGGCCTATCTGCTGGCCTATGAATTAGGCACCAAAGGCATTACCATCTATCGCGACGGTTCAAGAGCTGAACAAGTCCTTTACCGTGCTGAAACTGAAAGGCGTCTCTATCCTAAGGACAGACCGAGCTCCCTTCCTTCGGTTACGGATAAAATCAAAACTGGCTTTGGCAATCTCTATGTCACCATTTCCTTTTATAATCAGCGTCCCTTCGAAGTCTTCACCAGCATCGGTAAAAGCGGCTATTCCACGATGGCCGACGCTGAAGCCATTGGTCGTCTTATTTCCTTAGCCCTACGGAGCGGAGTTGATGCCAAGGAAGTTATCAGCCAGCTTAAAGGGATTGGTGGCTCAGAGCCCATTTTTACGGAAGGAGGCTTAGTCCAGTCAATTCCTGACGCCATTGCTAAGGTCCTCGAAAGACATCTTGGTCCTGTTCAGAACAACGAAAGGGATATTTATGCTACCTACTGTCGGGTTTGTGGAGCCACTCTCCCGGACGAAAAATGTCCAACCTGTCCTAATTGCGGTTGGAGCCGCTGCGCCTGATGGCTAAAAGCATCCTCTTCTGCTCCTTTTTTTCTTTATAACTGCGGGGTACATAGACTTTTTCTCCAGTGAGAGGATCTTTCCCGGTATAATACATACACGTTGAGCGAGTCATGGGAGTGGGAGTGAAAATCTGCACTCCCTCGACTGGGTCAGGGCCATGGCCACGCCATTTATTTAAATAATCAGCCAGCTCGGCAGCTTCCTTTTTGGTCGTTCCAGGATGAGCCACCATGAAATAACATTTTAAATATTGCTTTTTACCTTTATTTATCTTCTCAAAGAGTCTCCGAAATTCATCAAGATTATATGTGGGCTTATTCATCAAGCGTAGGACTTGAGGAGAAATATGTTCAGGAGCTATTTTTAGCCGACCCGAAAGATGATAGTTAATAAGCTCTTCCAAATATTCCAGGCTGGCCATAGCTAGATCAAATCTAATACCGCTGCGAACAAAAACTTTTTTAATTCCAGGTCTTTCGCGGAGTCGACGGAGAAGATCAATCAATCGGGAATGACTGCGGTCAAGTTTAGGACATTTAAGGCACTCCCCTTGAGAGCAAGGAAAGGGGCAATCCATTCCATACATATTTGCCGTCGGACCGCCTACATCGTCAATAATTCCTTTAAAATCAGGATGATGGGTGAGTTTGTCGACTTCTTCAATAATAGCTTCTTCACTACGAGAAATAATTCGGTCTCCCTGATGAAGAGAAAGAGCACAGAACGAACATTGGCCGATACAGCCCCGGTGAGAAACAATGGAGAACTGGGCCAACTTGAGTTCAGGAAAATCAGGCGGAATCGTGCGACTAAAGGGAAGACTATAAATCCAATCAAGAAATTCAGGGCGATAATCGGGAAAAGGAAATTGCAAAACATATAAATTGCCATGCTGTTGAGCTAAGCCTTGCCTTATCGAAATCAGTCTCTGCATGGCCAGAAAAGCCTCTTTATCTTCCTGAACCTGTTCAAAGGAAGGTAAAAGGGTGAAACCCTCTGGAACCTTTCGGCTTAAAATACAGGTTCCGGCAATTCCCTCAAGTTCCCTTTTCTCTTCCAGCCGACGAGCGATCTCAAGAATCTGCATCTCACCAGGACCATAAACCAGGATATCAGCCCGCGAATCAAGAAGAATGCTCCGGCGAATTCTATTTTCCCAGTAATCATAATGGGCGAGTCGCCTCAACGAGGCCTCCACCCCACCAATAATTAGGGGAACGCCAGGAAATAGATGACGGAGAATATTAGAATAAACTATGACAGCCCGATCAGGAATACCCGAATAATAACGGGAATGGGGATCTCGGGCCCTGGCTCTTTTCAAAGCTGTATAATTGCGTAATAAACTATCCATGGAACCAGAAGTTATGCCAAAGGCAAGTCTTGGACGTCCAAGTCGCTGAAATTCCTCAGGCCTGCGCCAGTTTGGCCGGCCAATCACTCCAACCCGCCAGCCCTGACTAGCTAGGACCCGAGCAATTAGGCCTACTCCTGAAAGGGGATGGTCGGCATAGGGTTCACCGCTTATCAAAATGAAATCGCAAATCTTATGGGGAGGGTAATTTCTCCCGCGAGCTTCGATAATTAGCGACATCTCTTAATAATATAAAAAATATGATCTCTGGCCAATTGGCCCGCTAACCATCCCCATAAAATAACTTAAAATAAATCTCTTAAAACAAGGAGCTATCAGAAAATACTTTAGAGCGAGCATAGGAATAACTTTATCCTATCTTAAAAATCCCCCCGGCTTTCACCCCTTACGGCGATTGATCGTCCAGACGTATCTTTTTAAATTAAATTTGAGTTAAATGGCGATAACGCCGGATTAATCTAAAAGGAGCAAAGAAAAAATAACAAAATTACGATTTCAAGAAGAAAATTTTGATAAAGGGGGGGGAATCTACCTTTAGGAAAAAGATGGACGAAACAAAAATCTCTTTTTTAAATTTAAAATTAATAGCTCCAGAAAGACATTTTTCTATCGTCATCTCTTCGAAGGGACGGGCTAAAAGAGAATGGGGCCAAGAAAGTCTTATGGAAAAATTAGGCTTTTTCTCCCGCTCTTTCCCCCCTGAGCCACCTACTTCTCTTCACCCCCGCAGTCGCCGACAATTTAAAGCCTGGTGGACCAAATTACTTCAAGGAAAATCAGCCATTAGCGATTTTTGTTATCTCGAAGCTAAAAATAAAAAAATCTGGATAAGAGCCTTTGGCCATCCCCAGTTCAATAAAAAAGGAAAAAGAATTACCCGTATTACCGGTTTCCTCCAGAATGTAACCCAAGAAAAAAATCTCGAATTGCTTTTTAAAGAAAGAGAAACCTATTATCGAAGAATTATTAATGAAGCGGTCGAAGGCTTTTTTCAATCAACTCCAGATGGCCGCTTTTTAAAGGCCAATCAAGCCATGGCCCGAATTCTTGGCTATCAATCACCGTTAGACCTAATTAAAGCTCCTCAGCCATTAGCTAAAATTTCTTATGTTGACCCAGAAAAGAGAGAGGAATATACAAAATTAATGAAAGAAACGGGCCAGGTTAAAGGATTCGTCTTTCAGGTTCGCCGGCCCGACGGTCAGACCACCTGGCTTCTTGAAAATGCCCGCGCTGTGCGAGATAAGAACGGAAATATTCTTTACTTCGAGGGTCATGTTCAAGATATTACCCAATTAAAAGAAACCGAAAGGGCTTTGATGGAAAGCCAGGCCCGTCTCGAATCTTTGATTGATGCCGCTCCTGATTTAATTTATTTTAAAGATAATGAGAGAAAATATTTGATAATTAATCGTGCCTTTGAGCAAACCCTGGGGATAAAAAAGTCGGAAATTTTAGGTCATCGCGACGAGGAGGTTTTACCAGCTGACCTAGCCGCCCAATGCAGTCAAAGTGACGAAGAGATATTGGCCAACCGGAAAATAATAATCAGAGAGGAAATCTGGCAATCGGGAAAGAAAAAAATAATTTTTGAAACAATCAAATCGCCCGTTTTAGCCGCCGACGGATCAATAACTGGCCTTGTAGGTATTAGCCGCGATATTACTGAAAGAAAAAAAGTCGAGGTTGAGCTTCGTTCCCTCCTTGAAGAAAAAGAAGTTCTTTTAAGGGAAATCCATCATCGAGTTAAAAATAACATGCAAGTTATTTCTTCACTTCTCAGCCTGCAGGCTCAAAAATTGGACGATTCGATGGCTCGTGAGGCTTTCAAAGAATGTCAAGAGCGCATTCGCTCAATGTCATTAATTCATGATCAATTTTATCAGCAAGAAGACCTGAGCCAGATCGAATTCTCAAGCTATCTAAGGAGTTTGGCCGCCCATCTTTTCCGCGCCTATCAAGTTGATGCCCATATGATCAAGATAAGAGTTGAAGCCGAAAAAACCTTTCTTAATCTAAATACAGCTATCCCCTGTGGCCTGATGGTTAACGAACTCATAACTAATGCTCTAAAGCATGCCTTCCCCCCTAATGAAAAGGGAGAAATTATTGTTAGTTTAAATCAAAAAGAAAATGGCGAGTACCTCTTAAGAGTAAAAGATAATGGCCGTGGTTTACCCCCTAATATTAATCTCAAAGAACCCGCCACTCTAGGTTTAGAAATTGTGACAATTCTAGTCAATCAGATAGGCGGTCAGCTTGAGGTAAAAGTAAATGGCGGAACAGAATTTCAGATTAGTTTTAAAGAACAATCTTTTTCCAAGGAATAAACGATGGAAAAGCCAAGAATCCTCATTGTTGAGGATGAAGGGCTGGTCGCTCGTGATCTTGAATCAATGCTCCGCAATCTTGGCTACCGCGTGGTTGGCATATGTTCAACTGGAGAGGAAGCTTTTAACTTAATTAAGACAAGGCGCCCTGATCTTATCATCATGGACATTGTCCTTCAGGGAAAAATTGATGGAATTAAGGCCGCCCAGGAAATTCGCCGCCATCACCATCTGCCCATCATTTTCGTGACGGCTCATACCGATGAAGCCACCTTTCAAAGGGCTAAAATTACCAATCCCTTAGCTTTTATTCATAAACCCGTGGAGCAAAAAGAACTTTTAATCGCTATTGAAATGGCCCTTTATAAGCACCAAATTGAAATGAAGTTGCGAGAAAAAGAGGAGTGGCTTTCAGCAATTCTCGAAGGCATTGCTGATGGGGTAATTGTCACTGATGCTCACGGCGTCGTTACTTTTATGAATCCTGTGGCTTTAGCTTTAACTGGATGGAAACCGCAGAGTGGTGTTAGTCGTCGGGTGGAAGATATAATCTTGCTCTACGATGGCGATAAAGAATTTTCCTTTTCCCTTTCTCCTCAGGAAATAATTGAGCATGGCGGTTTTCCCAAGAATATTCCTAATTTATGGATAATTAGTCCCCAAAAGAAAACGCCCATCGAAATTAAAGCTTCAATTATCCATGATGAGAATGGAGCTGCGGCTGGTCTGGTTATTCTTCTCCATGATATTACTGAACGTCGACAGCATGAGGAACAATTGCGCCTTTTGGCAATTCATGATCCTTTGACCCAGTTACCCAATCGGATTCTCTTTTTTGATCGGCTCAATTTGGCCCTTTCCCAGGCCCGCCGTCATGGACATCTTCTGGCGATTCTCATGCTCGATCTTGATAATTTTAAAAAAATCAACGATACCTATGGACATTCTGTCGGTGATCTTCTCCTTAAAGAAGTAGGCCATAGACTTCAAGTGGCCATCCGTTCAAGCGATACAGTAGCCCGCTTCGGTGGCGACGAATTTGTCCTCCTTCTGCCTGAAATACAAACTCCTTCTGATGCCTCCCAAATAGCTAAAAGGATTCTTGAAGTGATAAGCTCGCCCTTTGAAATTAACGGTCTGCCCATTTTTATAACCGTAAGTATTGGCATCGCCCTTTTTCCTGAGGATGGTAATGACCGTGATTCCCTAATTACCAACGCTGATTTAGCTCTCTACGCAGCCAAAGATAAGGGTCGCAATTGCTTCTTCTTTTATTCTAGTCTCAGTAAATCTTCGAAATAGATTGACCCGCTTTTTCCAGTCATCTTTATTCATGAATAAAATTCATGATTTCTAACTTAATAAGCTTTCTTTTCTTTAATGAAAAAGAGAAGTTGTTTCCCTATGGGTGAGAACATAAAGGGAAAAAATTCCAAGGGCTGTTCCCAAAGGAAAACGAAAGAGCGCTAAAATAGAAAGAACAATGCCTAAAATACGAGCCCATTCCTGTCGTTTTAAAATGCCCAATCCAGCAACAATTTGAGGCAAAGAAAGCAGAGCAGCCAGAATCCAAGATCCCAAGGCCATAATTCTTAGGATGAAACGAACCGACTCCCCCACTTCGGGAATAAAAGAAACACCGAGAAAAATTAAAAGAGCCATAAATAGGATAAACAAACTGAGGAGGCCAGCCACAATCCACAGCCAGCCGACAAGATCAACCTGATTCTTTCTGTCCATTTTAATTCACTCCTCAGAATAAACGGCTGTGCCACTGGCACTGACCATGAGCATATTGCCACTGCCTAAATTTATGGTTTCATAATCAAGATCTACGCCTATAACCGCATTGGCTCCAAGGAAAAGAGCCTTTTCAGCCATTTCATTAAGGGCAATCTCTTTGGCTTTCTTTAACTCTTTTTCATAAGCGGCCGATCGTCCCCCCACAATATCCCTGATGCCCGCAAAAATATCCTTAAAAAGATTAGCGCCCAAAATTGCCTCACCGCTAACTATGCCCAGGTATTTGGTTATCCTCTTACCTTCAAGGTAAGGTGTGGTCGCAATGATCATTCCCTTTCTCCTTTTTAAAAATTTACTTATTATCTAGCTAAAAGTTTCCTCTAATTTCCTCAGTTCACTTTAGCCTGATAAATTGGTGTGATTCTTCTCATTCACTTTTTGGAAGAGAGAAGATAGCTCCTCTTCCATAGCCTTGAAGTGAGTCCCCTGCCAGAAAACACGACCGCACTGGGGACAAAAGGCAAAGCGCCGGGCTCGCTCATAAACATAAGGGGAAACAAGGTTGCGGGCATTGACCCGACTCAATCTTTTTAATTTAATATTACAGTTAAGACAGCGACTGAAAGGAGCAATTTTTGGAGTAAGATTTAAACTCACTATAACCTGGCGGATTTGTTCTCTCCAATCTTCACTTTCAATGAAAAGAGCTCTCTGGCTACCGAGTCTATTTAACAAAGAATGGTCGCGGGTTAAAAGAAAACGCCTCTGTCGCCGGGCAATCTCGAAGAGCTGGTCATCGTTAGCCTTGGAAAAATAAAGGGTATCAAAGCCAAGGATTTTTAGCCACTTGGCCAGCTTACCGAGCATACAATCAACCAAAAAGCGCATAGATCAAAAAAATGGTGGACGGTAGGGGATTCGAACCCCCGACCTCAGCGTTGCGAACGCCGCGCTCTCCCAGCTGAGCTAACCGCCCACCTTCTTATCCTAACCGAAGATTTCTGTCTCAACTTGAACGCAAAACATTAATAAATTTATCATTTTCAAGCCTTTTTTTCCACTTTTGGAAAATTAAGTCCCCAAGCTTTAAAAATTTTTGTCACTTAATTTAGGGTATTGAGCCTTCCCATATCCCCGTTCTTTTAAAATTGGAAAAAAACTGCAGTTACCATCGTCCTTCGCGCTGAGTAGCTCAGCTAAGCTATGCTTTTATCCCCAAGGGCTTATATCTTTTTCCCCATTTGGTCTTTTTGATAAAATTTAACTTAGCTTTCATGGCTAAAATAAAAATCGGCTGCTGTGGATTTCCTGTAAGCAAAAAAACTTATTTTAAAACTTTTTCCGTTGTGGAAATTCAGCAAACCTTCTATGAGCCCCCTGAGGCTAAAACAGCTCTAAAATGGCGCGAAGAAGTTCCCGAAGACTTTGAGTTTACCCTCAAAGCCTGGCAGCTTATTACCCATACCCCTATAAGCCCCACCTATAAGAAACTCAAACATTCGATTCCGAAGGATAAGCAAGATTGCTATGGAAACTTCAGGCCAACCTCAGAGGTTATGAGCGCTTGGCAAAAAACAAAAGAAATAGCCGAAATTCTTAAGGCGAGAATAATAATTTTTCAATCGCCTGCTTCTTTTAAGCTTACATCCGAGAACAAAAAAAATTTGAGAGAATTTTTTAGTCGTCTGGATCGGGGCAAATTTCTTCTTGGCTGGGAATCGAGAGGGCAAATTAAAGAGGAAGAGATTTATGAGCTCTGCCAAGAGCTTAAACTAATCGATGTTGTCGATCCCTTCCATCGCCCCGCAGTTACTGAGGGCCTCAAATATTTTCGGCTTCATGGAATAGGTGGCTATCGCTATCAATACTCGGATGAGGATTTAAAAAAAATTTTGGATTGGATTGAGGGAAGCAAAGAGGCCTATGTCATGTTTAATAACGTTTACATGTATCAAGATGCCCATCGATTCAAGGAAATGCTGGCTAAAAAGGGGTTGTTAGCTCAGTGAGAATTAAAAAGTTCTTAGGGTTGGCTCAATGAGAACAAGATTTTTAATTCAAAAATTATTAACTTCTTTTCCCGGACGCTTCTCAAAGCAACTAGGAATTGATCTAAGTCAGGGCAAATCGGAGGAAATTTTCAAGTGGTTTTTAGCCGCCAAGCTTTTTGGGGCCCGCATTTCAGCCGATATTGCTTCAAGGACTTACGAGCAATTCATCCTCCATCATCTGACCAGTCCAGAAAAAATTCTCGCTGCTGGTTGGGATAAGCTTGTGGAAGTTTTGGATCAAGGTGGCTATGTTCGCTATGACTTTTCGACGGCCAGTCGTCTTCTGGAAATTTGTCAGAACCTAATCTCCCAATATAAAGGTGACTTTAATCAACTTCAGGCAGAAGCTCGTAATGAAGCTGATCTCGAAAACAAACTCAAACAGCTTGGAAAAGGCATTGGTCCAATAACTAGACAAATATTTTTAAGAGAAATGAGGTTTCTCTGGCCCAAGGCTAAACCCGATCTTTCGAAGGCTGCTCAACAGGCTGCCTCAAATCTTGGTCTAATTAAAGGTAAGAAGAAAAATCTCTCGCAGCTTCAAGCTCTGTGGAAATCCTGCGGCTTCAAGATCAGCGATTTTCCTGATTTAGAAGCAGCTTTAGTTCGCCTTGGCCTGAAATATTGCCGGCATTCTCGTTGTTCTCTCTGTCCCCTTCAGCAGGAATGTCCCTCAGCTCGAATCAACGCTGGTAAAGGATCTTCCCGCCGACAATCGTCATAACCACCTGAGTCTTAGGGATTTCTTCTTCAGGCACTGTCATTATATCTTGGGAAAGAACGGTAATATCAGCAAGTTTACCCACTGAAAGAGAGCCAAGGAGATCTTCCTGAAAAGCGGCAAAGGCACCATTAAGAGTATAAGAACGGAGAGCTTCCTCCCGGCTCATTCGCTGATCAGGGAAAAAGAAGGTTCCGTCGGCCAATTTACGGGTGACAGAAGCATAGAAACAAGCTATAGGATTTACATCCTCTACTGGAGCATCAGTGCCATTGCAAATTATTGCACCTGATTTCATCAACTTTTGCCAGACATAGGCCCCTTCTTCCGCTCTTTTTTCACCGAGTCTTTTAAAAACCCAAGGACCATCGGAGGTACAATGGATTCCCTGCATAGAAGCGATGACCCCAAGTTGACCAAAGCGGGCAATGTCATCGGGATGGAGGTGCTGAGCATGCTCAATTCGCCAACGAAGATCTTTTTTATCTGGATAAGCTTTAAAGGTTTCCTCAAAAATATTCAAAGTTTCCCGGTTGGCTCGATCGCCAATGGCATGAACACATAATTGAAAATCATTTTCAATGGCCAAACGAGCAGTTTCTCGCAAAGCCTCTAGAGGATAGGTGTTAAGACCGCTTGTGGAGGGCAAATCAGAATAGGGCTCCAGGAGCCAGGCACCATGAGCCCCTAAAGCACCATCAAAGACTCGCTTTATCGACCTGACGGTTAAATGGTTATTAGCATAGCCGATTAGCCGGTATTCGGAAAGCTTTTCCCTTAAAACTTCATTGCCTTCATTAATCATGGCATAGATTCGCACTGGCAACCGGCCTTCATCCGCAAGTTTTTTATAGAGTTCAATTGTTCGCCAAGAAACTCCGGCATCATGAAAGCTGGTGACACCCTTAGATAGACATTCCTGAGCAGCCATAGCCATGGCCTTTATTATTCGTGATTCCCTTTCTTCGGGACTCAATTGGGCCTGAGTCGCATTCATTGCCCGTCGAACAAGCGCCTGGGCTGTTTCAATAAAAGCTCCAATGGGATTTCCTTTTTTATCTCGAACAATCTGACCTCCTGGCGGATCTTGAGTAGCTCTTGTTATTTTAGCCAGTTCCATGGCTTTAGCATTGGCAAGACAGGAATGGCCGCTGGCATGAGTTAAAATTACAGGATTCTGGGGTGAGACCCGGCTTAACTCATAATGAAAGGGAAGACCGGCCACATTTGGCTCCGGCGCCTTTACCCACTTTTCCTGATGCCATCCCCGTCCAACAATCCATTCTCCTGGTTTGGCATTTTTAGCGGCTTCGGCCACCATGGCCACAATTTCTTCCCAACTTTGAGCTTTAGTCAGATCGAGCACCATCTTGGATTCACCAAGGCTTGTGAAATGACCATGACTGTCAATAAAGCCTGGAATAGCCAATTTACCAGTTAAATCGAAGACTTGAGTCTTATCCCCAATATAACGGCGAATTTGCTTATTCTGGCCAATCGCCACAATCCTATCCCCCCTTACCGCCAAAGCCTCAGCCTGAGGTAAAGCTTCGTCAACGGTAATAATTTTTCCATTCATTAAAACGAGGTCAGCTGGTTCAATCCTTTTACAAGCAGAATTAAAAGAAAAATTAATAATTATAGATAAGCAAAAAAGAAAAAGGGCCAGCTTAAAACTATTTTTTCTTTTCCCTCCGGTCATTCTTTTTCTCCTTTACTGAATTTTATCGACTTTTTGCTTTTATACTTCCTTTTTGGGCAGGATTCAAGTCCAGAAATTTTTTTAGAAAATTAACAGGCAATTCATCTTTCAGAAAAAACAATGATCTGATGGCCGGCTTCGAGAAAACTAAATAAGGCAAATCGTCTTGGTCAGAGCGAGCGCAAAAGGCGGGTTGGGAGAGTCAGCAAGGCTTTAAGAAAATCGAGAATTGCCCCGACTGCTATCCCAAGAATTCGAAAGGGAAGGAGAATCAGCCAAATTAGAGGATAAAGAATCAGAGCTAAAAGAGCCAAAGGCCAGCAAAGAACGAAGAGAATTAGCCAGAGTAAAAATTTAATCATCATTTTCTTTTTCCTATTGTATTTGAAGCTAAACAAAGAGAAAAGTCTTTTTCTTAAAAATATTAGGCAACTCCCGCTTTGAGCCCTTCAATTTGTCTTTATGAAAGGAGGGAATCTACGGTGGACGGCGGGCCAGGTTTTGCTGACGAAAATAAATAAAAAGATTGATGAGTTTTTCGCGGGAAAGATTTTCTGTCTCCAGGGCAAAGACGCTCGATCGGTACATATCCCAGTCATTTTTTATTTCTTCTGGAACAGACATTATCTGGTAAAGCTCGCTACCGGGAGTAAGATAAAAGATTGATGGCGTTGCCAAGACTCCTTCTGCCCAAAGTTTTGCTGCTGTTTCCCTGATTTCTTCCTCGGTTTGCCCAGGCAAACCAATAATAAGATAAGCGGTAATAAAAAAGCCGAGCCTTTTAGCCCACCTAATTATGTCCCAGAAATAATCACTTCCCTTCCTTTCTGGGCGTTTAAGCTTTTTCCTGATTTCAGGCTGACCACTCACCAAAGGAAGATCAAGCTTCCGAAAACCAGCCTGCTTCATAAGGCTCAATATTTCCTCATCTAGGCTATCATAATTGAGTCCATTCATGGCGCAAAGCTCTATTCCCCTAAAATCTTCGTCCTTTATCACTTCTTTTAGAAATTCTTCAAACCAGTCTCGATTAAAAGAAAGATTGTCATCTTCAAAATTGAAAATTCGCACTCGATGCTTTTTAAGTAAAAACTTCATTTCCTCTATTACTGACCTGACCGGACGGTAATCAGGCTGATGACCGAAAACCACTTGAACGTTGCAAAAGGCACAATGATAGGGACAACCTCGGCTTGCCTGAAGGGAAGCATAATTTTTTTGGCCTAGGCGATAATAATTTGGGTTGATCAGATGATGAGCTGGCCAGATTTTTTTCCAGTCAAGGCAATTGTTGTCAGTCCTAAAAATGTTTTCTTCTTTAGTTTCAACCTCTTCTAGTAAAAACTGGTCTGAATCTCCTTTGATTGAATTTCCTTCCAGGAAATAACTTTGCAAAAAAGAAGGCAAGGAAATTTCAGCTTGCCCAGTAACAACCCCATCAATGGCCGGGGTTCGGGCTTTTATTTCCCCGGGGAAGCAAGAGGCCTGATTGCCACCGACAATGAGGACGCAAGAAAAATTTTTTTTAATAACTTCCGCCAACTCCTCAACACATCGATAATAAGCGGCAAAGGAGCAGCTAAGACCTATTAAATCAGGGGAAAATTTTTTTATGGCCTCAATTATTTTTTCCTTCTCCAAGCCGAAGCGATAATAATTCTTAAAAAAGTAAGGATTATCGAGATAAGGCTTTAAATAGGCCCACTTCTCAGGCAAAGCTATTTTTTTCTTTTTTAGGGGTGTAAGGCAGTCAAAAACTGCAACTTCAAAGCCATAGATTTCAAGAACTTTGGCCACATAAAGCAACCCTAAGGGATAAAGTCTTACGGGAGTCGTGTAAAAATCTTCCAGGGGCGGTTGAAGAAGCATCGCCCTCCTTCTCATATTAGGTACCTGCTTATCTATTTACCTATTTTTTTTATTTCTCTTTCAAATAACCAAGAATCTACCTATTAGTTTACCTTTTTCTACTCTCTCTTTTATTATCCCAAACTTTTATTCTCCTACATTAACTTCCTACTTGCTTATATTAAGTTCCTGCTTGCCTATATTAAATTCCCTCTTGTGTATTCTTTTCCCCCATAGAAAACCAATTTAATTTATCTATTTATTTTTTTCGGCTTTTTACTTTTTATCTCAAATTGTTTTCTTTATCTGACATTATACCTTTTTTTTGCCTACTAAGACCAAATCTATACCAGCTTTCGCCCCTTTGTTTCAGGTAAAGTCACGGCTAGCCCAGCAGCTACCAGAAAAAAAACCGCCGATAAATAAAAGGCAAAGGAAAGACCATGAAGCTTAGCCAGAGCCCCGATGGTGAAAGGCGCTAAAGCACTAAGCCCTCGGCCGATGTTGTAAGTAAACCCCTGAGCGGTCGCTCTTATTCGAGTGGGAAAGATTTCAGCTGTAATCGTTCCAAAACCGGAAAAATATCCCGTCCCAAAAAAGGCGACAAAAGGACCGAGCAGAAGAAGCGACAGATTACTCCGGACACTGCTATAGACCACGACAAAGAAAGCTGCAGCCAATAAAAAGAAAATATAAGTCTTTTTGCGGCCGAAGTGGTCACAGATGAAGCCAAAGCTGACATAGCCAAACCACATACCTATTTGCATGACCACAATCCAGGCTGAGGTACGCACTACATCAAGTTCCATCCCCCCTTCAGAACGGGGCAAGCCTAAATAAGCTGGAATCCAGGTAAAAAGACCCCACCAGGCAAACATGGTGGCCGTATTCATCAGGCTGGTAATAACTGTCCATCGGAAAAAAGGTGGTCTAAAAATTTCGGACAGACCTTGTTTCCTCTCCTGGCCTGGCCAATAAGCTTTATCCTCTCCTTTTTCCTTTCTAAATCCAGACTCTTTCCCCTCTTTTTTTTGACCCAGCCGAGAATTAGAAGCGCCAAGGCTACCTTTGCTTTTATAGAATTTTTCATCATAGCTCTTACTGTCGGCTCGCCATCTTGAGCGCTGCCAGATTTCAGGCTCTTCCACATTTTTTCTTATCCACAAGGTCACAAGGGCAGGTAAAATGCCAAAGAAGAAAACAGCCCGCCATCCCCAACGGGGTAAAACCAAAGCCGTAATACCAGCGGCGAGAGCATAGCCTATAGCCCAGGAACTTTGCATTATGCCCAGGGCTTTACCTCGGTGTTCATCAGGCCAGGTTTCAGCTACGAGCGAAGCTCCTGTAGCCCATTCACCTCCCATGCCTAAACCAAGGAGTACTCTAAAAATTCCAAGCTGCCAGATATTCTGGGCCAAACCGCAGGCAGCTGTAAAAAAGGAATAAATTAAAATCGTCATCATCAAGGCTTTGACCCGGCCAATTCTATCCGCTATGAGGCCAAAAATTATCCCTCCTCCAGCGGAAGCTAAAAGAGTTAAGGAGCCCATTAGTCCGCCCGTGGCCTTATCCATTCCCAGGTCTTTCATCAAATGTGCCAAGACCATGGCATAAAGCATGACATCGCAACTGTCGAGCATCCAGCCGAGAGAGGCGGAGATTAGAGCCCTCTTTTGCGCGGGTGAAATTGATTTATACCAGGGCCGAGCTTTTTCTGAGGTCAATTTATTAACCTTTTTCCCTATTTACAGACCAAAGGTCTAAATTCAGACTTTAAATTTTATTTCTTAACTTTCACTTTGTTTCTTCCTTTTCACTTTGGTTTCGCAGTGGCCAAAGCCACCGCCACCGGGGGTAGCGATAACCAGAATATCGCCCGGATTAACTTCAATTGATACTTTTCCCCCTAACCGACGTTTTCTCCCTCTAGATATCAGAATATTTTCCCCTTTTTTTCCAGGTTGTCCGCCCTGAAGACCATAGGGAGAGAAGCTCCTTCTTTCGGAAAGAATACTCACCTGCATCCTGGTTAAAAACTCATATTCCCGGATAATCCCATCACCACCTTTAAACCGTCCCTGGCCGCCTGATTTTGGCCGCAGGCAATAGCGTCTTATACGGATAGGTAAATAATGCTCCAAAGCTTCGATGGGGGTATTGCGGGTATTGGTCATGTGGGTATGAACACCACTCAATCCATCCCTCTCCGGGCTTGCTCCCATACCCCCACCTATTGTTTCATAATAAGCAAAAGGCTTTCCTGTTCGAGGATCAAGGCCTCCAAAGGTAATATTATTCATCGTCCCAGAAGAGGCAGCTGGAATTCTGTCAGGAACGGCTTGGGCCAGGGCGCCGAGGAGAACATCGGTAATTCTCTGGGAAGTTTCAACATTCCCACCCGCAACCGCGGCCGGAGGTCGAGCATTGACCACAGTGCCGGCTGGCGCAATCAATTTAAGGGGTCTCATAAGCCCAGCATTATATGGGACATCCCCCCGAACCAAGCAGCGAAAAACATAAAGTGTAGCTGAAAGAGTAATGGCCAAATTTGCATTAACACTACCCTCAACTTGGGGATCAGAGGAAGAGAAATCAACTTCAGCCTCATCGCCTTTGATTCTCACTTCGACCCCAATTCGCACTGGCTTGCCCTTAAGGCCGTCATCATCAAGAAAATCCACGAAGCTATAATTTCCGTCAGGAATGGCCTGCAAGGTTTTTCGAATAATTCTTTCAGTATAATCCTGCAAATGCTTCATATATTTGAGGACAAGAGGCGCATCATATTTATTGACAACCTCAAGCAGGCGCTTTTCACCTATTCGGTTGGCCGCCAGCTGAGCGGTTATATCACCCTCTCTTTCAACGGGAGTTCGCACATTGGCCAGAATAAAGTGAAGAAGATCGCGATCAATCCGGCCCCGACGGACAAGCTTAACTGGAGGAATAATCACTCCTTCCTGATAGATCTCTCTAGCCACGGGCATAGAACCTGGAGAGATACCACCAACATCGGAATGATGGGCCCTATTGGCCACATAGAAAAGAGGTCGATCAAAACCCGCAACAAAAACAGGAGAAACCAGCGTTATATCAGGCAAATGGGTACCCCCGCGATAGGGATCATTCAGGATAACCACATCGCCTGGATTAAGATCAGAAGCTTCAATTGCGCTTTTAACGGAAAGAGGCATGGCCCCAAGATGAACGGGCAGGTGGTCGCCCTGAGCCACAGTTTCACCATCCTCATCAAAAATAGCGCAGGAGAAATCCTTCCTTTCCTTGATATTGGGAGAAAAGGAAGATCGCATAAGGGCCACCCCCATCTCCTCGGCAATGGAAATAAAAATGCTTTTAAAAATTTCAAGCTCTACTGGATCGAAGACCGACCTTTCTTCGACCTCTCTTTTGACCCCATTGATTTTATTCATCTTCTTTTCCAGCTCTTCCCTTATTTTAAGCCTTTAAAAAGCTAAATATTTTTTTCTCTTAAATTTAAAAAGCCAAAACACTTGTTTTACCTTTTCTGGCTACTATCTTTAATTTTCCAATTTTATTTAGCTAAAGATATTTTTCTAAAAACCTTTCTTATTTTTTATCAGGTTTAAGGCCAGAGTCTCAATCCATTTCCTAATCCCCTCTTTTCGGCTTATTCTTTTTTTTAGCTTTCACTTTTTAGTTCTCATAATTAAGTGGCCGAATCTGTCGACTCGAGCCTGCCATCCAGGCGGTAAAACAGCTGTCGACTCATAATCAACAATAACAGCTGGACCATCAAATTCATGACCTGGCTCAAAATGCTGCCGATCATAAATTCGGGCTTTAAATTTCTGGCCCTCAAATATCATCAATCGCTCATCCAACAAGGCCTGAGATAAGGGCTTCCCTCTTTTCTCCAGTTTGGGCAAAGGCGGTTTATCCGTTAAACCAATGGCTTTAACTCTCAAATTGACCACTTCAACGGGTCGGCTTGCATCGGCATAACCGTAGCGACGCAAATGAAGACGGTTAAAATCATGGCGAAAGCGAGCGGAAACTGGCACTGTAAGCTCATAACTTTGACCTACATAGCGAACGTCAAGAAAGCGAAGCAATCTCAGGCGGCCAGAAGTGAAACCTTCCTTAAATAAATCCTGCCTGGCCTGATTTATTAAAGGTTCGAAAAGCCTATTTATTTCCTCCAGGGAAATTTTTTCATTCCGGATAAGAACTGAACGGGAATAATCTTTAACCACATCGGAAAGAAGCATACCAAGGGCGGAAAGAACTCCCGCATTTTTGGGTACAATAACCACAGGAATTCGAAGTCTTGAGGCTAAACTACAGGCGTGCATTCCACCGGCTCCTCCAAAGGAAACTAAGGCGAAATCGCGAGGATCATAGCCTCTTTCAACTGAAATAACTCTGATGGCCCTTTCCATCGTCGCATCGGCCACCCTAATGATACCCTCCGCTAGTTCCTCAGCTTTTAAATTGAGCTTGCGGGCAAATTCTGCCATAGCTTTATGGGCTTTCTCCGGATAAATTTTCATTGTCCCACCGAGAAAATGCCCTGGATCAAGCCGACCCAAGACAAGATTGGCATCGGTTACGGTAATTTCCTCTCCCTTTCCGTAGCAAATGGGGCCAGGATCGGCTCCAGCACTTTGAGGGCCAACCCTAAGAGCCCCTCCTTCATCAAGATAAGCAATTGATCCGCCCCCTGAGCCGACGGAGTGAATATCAATCACCGGCAATTTAAGGGGCAAATGACTTATTTCGGTCTCAGTTGTCGTCATAATCGCTCCATCGCAGAGAGAAACATCGGTCGAAGTCCCACCCATATCAAAAGAAATAAGGCGACGGAAACCAGCCTGAAAGGCAATGGCACTTGCCCCGACCACACCACCAGCCGGTCCAGAAAGAATTGTGGTTACAGGTTTTTTCCGGGCAGCAGCCGCTGAAAGACAACCTCCATTTGACTGCATTATTTTGAGGCTCGCGCCACCTAATTCTTTTTCTAGATGATTAATATACCGGTCCATTAAGGGAGCCACATAGGCATTGATAGCGGTGGTACTGGCCCTTTCATATTCACGGTATTCTGGAAGCACATCAGAAGAAAGAGAAAAATAAATATTGGACCGGGCTAATTTTTCTCCTACTTTTCTTTCATGGGCGGGATTGGCATAGGAGTGGAGAAAACATACAACCACTGATTCAATTTTATTTCGCTTGAGCTTTTGAATGAGACGGTCAAGAGCTTTAAGATCTAAGGAAAGAATTATTTGGCCATCATAACCAATTCTCTCGGAAAGCCCAAAGCAAAATTGGCGATCAACGAGGGGCCTCCTTTCCTCAACCATAATATTATAAAGCTCTCGTCTTGTCTGTCGACCAATCGTTAAAAGATCTTCAAAGCCAGCGGTGGTAATCAAGGCCAGCCTGGCTCCCCGGCGTTCGAGTAAAGCATTAGTGGCCACAGTACTGCCATGAATGATATCCACTTCTTTACCCAAAACCCCAAGATCTTGAAGCCCTTGAATAACGGCCAAAGCTGGGTTAGACGGGGTCGATAAAACCTTATGGACTTTAAGCTGGCTGGAGTCCATCATAACGAAGTCAGTAAAAGTACCTCCTGTATCAACGCCAAGGCGAATCATGTTCTTTCTCTCCCTCTTTAAAGAGCGCTATTTTGTCATGACTTAAAAAAGAATTCAACTTCCTCAAAGAAGAATCGAATCTATTCTCAAAATATTTTTTAACTTGTCTCTTCATGATTTTTATCCAAGCCTGTTTTTTATTAAAATAGCTTCTATTAAAATATTTCTTGTTATGGATGGAAATAATAGGAAAGAAAGTTAGAAGACTTCAGGAAATGTTTAATTGTTCTGTTATATTTAGTAGGAGAAAACAAAAATTGAAGCCGACCAGAAAAGGAAAAATTTTAGCTAGCCAAATTTTTGTCTGGCTTATTACTCTAATTTTAATAGGCTGCAGTCTTAACCAGACATTTTCACCATTAACAATAAATTTTTGCGCTCCTTTAGCTTTTCAGGCTCCTTTGGCTAAAATCTCTCACTTCCCTATCTTTGAAAAAAATGAAAGAATAAAATTTTTTTCCGGCTGGCTCTCAGGTGGAATAAAAATAGCTTTTTCCCCTTTAAGTAAATTCGAATCTTTAAAAAAATTCGAACAACAGGATAAAAAAAAGGCCCATCAATTAGATGAAATCATCAACCGAGAAAAGATCACGGTCGCTGTCGTTGATTCGGGTCTCGGGGGATTGTCAATTATGGCCGAAGCCGCCCACAGGCTCGAAAGAGCAAAAATTTATCGTCAGGTTAATCTTGTCTTTTTTAATGCTCTTTTTTCTCCTGAGGGAGGCTATAATGCCCTTCCAACAAGGGAGGCCAGAATCAAAATGTTTGATCGGGTTCTGGCTTCACTGGAGAAAAAGGTCCAGCCTAATCTGATCCTCCTTGCCTGTAATACCCTCTCCACCTTATATCCTTCAACCGCCTTTGCCCAGCAAACAAAAATTCCTGTTTTCGATATTATCACCCCAGGAATTAATCTCATCTCTGAAAAGTTGAAAGAGAACAGCGAAGCTGTGGTCATTATTTTGGCTACGCCCATTACCATAAAGGAGGACACTCACCGACAGCTCCTTTTAAAACAGGGCATAGCCTCAAGTCGAATTTTTACCCAGGCGTGCCCTGAACTTGAACTTTTCATTGAAAAAAGCCCTGAAGGGGAAGAAACCGCCCTACTTATTTCAGCCTTTTTAAATGAGGCAATAGCCAAAATTCCTAAGCCCTGGCCACCCGTCATCCTCAGCCTAAATTGCACTCACTATGGCTATTCCATACCTCTCTGGGAGAGAGGGGCCCAGGAAATTGGTCTGAATTTTGTTATCATTAATCCCAATTCCAGCCTTCTCGATATCTGGCTTAAACCTGACCTAAGGCCCCGCTTTTCTAAAGCAACTATAAAAGCTAAGTGCTTGTCCAGGGTGCCTATCGAAGAAGAAAAGAGACAGCAAATCGCCTCCCTTTTGAGAAAGATTTCTCCTCGAACAGCTTTGGCTCTGCTTAAATACAATTTCAACCCTTATCTATTTTAATTTTCTGCTCGTTAAGCTGGATTCTTTATCTTAATCTTACTTATTCAAAAATCGAAAATCGTGGCCGAACTCAAAGTATTAAAGAATATGAAAATTTTAAGAAATTTTTATTTAGTTAAAATGCTCTTATTTTTGGTTAATTTTTTGGTTAAAATTTTTTTATTAATTTGAATAGAGGCAATAAAACTTTTGGATAATTCTAACTTAGGCGATGGAGGAAAAGAATGAATGGGCAGGCCGTTCATAAAAGGTTAAAGAAAAAAATTGGCCTGGCAGGTTTAGTCCTACTCGCCATAATTGGTATTGTTTTTATTATCCTCTTTTATTTTTGGCGTCAGCTTCAATTGAGCAGCCGGCCTATTTATAGCGGCCAGGAGGAAATTCCAGGTTTAATTGAGCCAGTTGAGGTAATCAGGGATCGTTTTGGTGTTCCCCATCTTTTTGCCCGCCATGAAACTGACCTTTACCGGGCAACTGGTTATATTATGGCCCAAGATCGTCTCTGGCAAATGGACCTCATTCGGCGGATTACCTCAGGGCGACTGGCTGAAATTTTTGGTCAGCCCTTTGTCGAGACTGATCTTCTTCTCCGGGCTCTGCGCATCCCCGAAAAAGCCCAACGAGTCCTGGCTTCAAGTCCGGCCAATGCCCTTCAGGCCGTCAAAGCTTTTGCCGATGGAGTTAATGCCTTTATTGAAACTCATAAAAATCGTCTCCCCCTCGAATTCCGCCTCCTTCGCTATCAGCCTGAACCATGGCAACCAGAGCATTCAGCTTCGCTTATTGGTTATATTGGCTGGGATCTTGCTTTTGCCTGGACAATTGAATCGATTATCTGGCAACTTCAGGAAAAGTTGAAAGATCAGAAGGATAAATTGGCTGAAATTATGGCCAAGCCAATAAATCCAATCTATGTTTATTCCAATTTTTCCCTGACTCAAAAAATGGGAAAACAACAAGTAAATAATGGCCTTGAAGAAAAGGCAAGCCAGGAAAGACAGATTAATTGGCTCAATTCCATTACCGGCCTTGAACTATGCAATGCCAAAGACGAGGATCAAGGAAAAATAGAAAAAAGCAATTTAATTGACTCCGCCATGCTTTTAAAGGAACTGGGATTGACGATTTCTATGAATAGTAATAATTGGGCGATAAGTGGAGAAAAAAGTTCAACAGGCAAACCTATTTTAGCCAATGATATGCATCTTTCTCTGAACCTTCCAAGCATCTGGTATCCCCTTCATCAAACCCTTGAGGGAAAATATAGGGTTTCTGGAGTAGCTCTTCCTGGAGAACCCTTCATTGTCGCTGGGCACAATGAATATATCGCCTGGGGAATGACCAATGTAATGGCTGACGACATCGATTTTTATCTGGAGAAAGTGGATCCTAAAAAGCCAAATTATTACTTTTTTGAAGGCGAATGGAGGCCAATGGAGGTGAGGAAGGAAAAAATTAAAATAAAGGGAGGAAAGGAAAGCCAGCGGGAACTTCGCTTTACCCATCGTGGTCCAATTATTTCTGAATTTAAGAATATCAAGGATAGGGTCATTTCCATGCGCTGGACTGGTTATGAGGAAAGCAACGAGCTTCTCGCTGTTTACCTTTTGAATCAAGCTCGTAACTGGACAGAATTTCGCCAAGCGCTGTCTTTTTTCCGCTCGCTCGCCCAAAACGTAATCTATGCCGATATTGAAGGCAATATCGGTCTTCAGCTGGCTGGTGGCATTCCAAAGCGTCAGGAATCAAGCTGGAATCTATTCTCTGGAGAACGGGCCAGCTCTGATTGGCTTGGACTTGTCCCCTTTGAAGATCTTCCTTTTGTTTTTAATCCCTCAGACAATCTGGTGGTTTCAGCCAATAACGAAAGTGTCGATGAGAATTACCCCTATGCCATCAGTTATTTCTTTCTTTCCCCTGTTCGGGCAGAAAGAATAAAGGAATTTCTCAGCGAAAAAGATAAATTAAGCCCTCAAGATATGGGCCTTCTCCAAAAGGACATTCAATCGAAACTGGCGCTACGGCTAAAGCCGATGATGGTTAATATTTTATTAAATCTTAAGAATTTATCTGAAATGGAATCGACAGCCTTACAGTTACTGAGGAGCTGGGATGGCTCAATGGAAGCTTCGAACCCGGCCCCTACCCTTTTCGAAATTCTTTATTTTGAGTTTGGCCGACAACTTATCGCCGATGAACTTGGCGATGAGCTCAGTCGCCGCCTTATATCCATTGGGAGTAATAACATCCTTCCTAGATTTCTTGAAGGAGTCTTGAGGTCAAGAAATTCGGCTTGGGCAGACGATGTTACCACTCAGGACAAAACTGAATCAGTTGAGGATATTCTTGAGCGGAGCTTTCGCTCGACCGTCAATTATTTAATCAGGACAAGGGGAAGGAATATTAATTCCTGGCATTGGGGAAAGCTTCATCAATTGACCCTCATTCATCCTTTGGGCAATGTCAGATTATTAGACTTTCTTTTTAAATTGAATCGGGGAGCCTTCGCTGTTGGTGGAAGCTTTCACACAGTCTGCGCTTTTGGTTATACCTCCTCCTCCTTTCAGGTTAAACACGGGCCTTCCCAGAGACATATTTATGACCTCCATAACTTCGACGAATCCCTTACCATCCTTCCCGGTGGGGTGAGTGGCTCCTCTTCGAGTCCCCACTACGATGATCAAATACTTCCTTATCTCAATGGGGAATATCGTCAAGATTTCTTTTCAGAAGACAAAATAAAACAATCAGCACGCTATCGATTAATGATTAGGCCGAAAAAGCCTTCTTCTTAATGCTCTCACCTTTTTGGATTTTAAAGTTCTTTTAACTATTTTAAAGTTCTTTTAACTAATTCGGTCTTTTTTACTATTTTAAAGATTGATAAATCTGAAAAATGATTTTCCTTTTTTCGGCCATATCAAATTTTATTTGCTTTTTTGCCAGAGGAGACTGGAATTAATCATCAATTGAAGTAATATTCAGTAACCCTACTTTTTATTTAACGGGAGCTTTTTTCTTCCAAGGAAGATGAAAGCCTTCTTCGAAAAGAGAATAGACTACAGGAATTATCACCAGGGTAATTAGCGTTGAGGTAGTAAGACCGCCAATAACTGTTCGGGCCAGAGGCGATTGAATCTCGCTTCCCTCTTTAAGCCCAAGGGCTAAAGGAATCATAGCCATAATTGTGGTTAAAGAGGTCATAAGGATTGGCCGTAATCTTCTACGACCAGCCTCAATGATAGCCTCTCGGGTCGCCATTTTATCTCGCCGTCGAAGCAAATTGGTGTAATCAACAAGCAAAATCGCATTATTGACGACAATTCCTCCAAGCATTATGCAGCCGATATAGGTTTCTACATTAAAAGTTGTTCCCGTAAGAATTAAAATGAGAACAACGCCAATTACGGCCAAGGGAATAGAAAACATAACGATCAGCGGATGGCGAAGCGATTCATAAAGCATGGCCATAATCATGTAAACCAGAAAAATTGCCAACAAAATACTGATCAACAGCTCGCGAAAAGCTTTCTGTTGTTCTTCATAATCGCCAGTAAAACTAATGGTAAAATCGCGCGGGACAGGAAGACTTCTTAAAGCGCGGCGAACATCAGCAATAACTGAGCCCATATCACGACCAGCCACTCCAGCTGAAACAGTTATCACCCGCTCTCTATCTCTTCGTTCAATTCTTGTGGGACCTCGCTGAGGCTGAACTCGAATTACATTGCGCAGGCTTATCTGTTGACCTTCAGAATTGGTAATGGTCATATCCAGAAGGTCATTAATATCCATTCTCTCCGAATCTTTTACTTTCACCAGAATCCTGTATTCTCGGCCGGCTTCTCGAAACTGGCTGGCTTGATTGCCCATAAGAACAGTTTGAATGAAGCCAGCAATTTGATTCATGGTAAGCTTCATATCCGCTGCTTTTTGGCGATCAATGAGCAGATGCTGTTCGGGTGATCCTTCTTCCCGGCTTATCCGCACATCGGTGATACCTTCTACATTGGCAACGATTCGCCTGACCTGCTCGGCCAGGGCCTGACCAACAGAAAGGTTATAACCCCTGATTTCTATCTGCAATCTTTCCTGCCCACCGCCACCTCTCATTCCAAACATCATCTGACCACCGGAGGCTCGGGCTCTAATAATAACCCCAGGAATATTGGCCAGATGCCGACTCAAATCGGCAGCAATTTCTAGGCTTGATCTCCTTCTTTCAGCCTTAGGCTTTAACCTGATGGTTATTGATCCCTGATTCGCTCCGCCTCGCCAGCCACCGCTGCCAGCTCCCTCTTCAAAGCTCTCCATTTCTGGAACATATTGCTTTATCAGTTCAGCTACTTCCTTAAGCTTATCGTCCATAACTGAAAGTCTTGTTCCTACCTCCATTTCTACCGTCACACTGACTTCGCCCTCATCAGTCTCGGGAAGATATTCTCGACCAATGAATCTAATAAGAAAAACACTAATTATTAAAAGAGCGGCTGCCACAACTACTGATTGCCAGCGATAATTAAGGGCATAAATAAGAAGTTTTTTATAATTTTCTTCAAGCTTTCTAAAAGAATTTCTGGCCCAGAGGGCTATCTTGGAGGGATGCTTGGTTTCAGAATTTACTTTAGTCCCTCTGAGAATCATATGGGAAAGCATAGGTACGATGGTTAAAGCCACAAAAATCGAACAGGTTAGGGCAAAGCTAACGACGTAAGCTAATTGCTTGAACAGTATTCCTGAAGCCCCACGAATAAAAATCATTGGAAGAAAGACAATTATAGTCGTCAGAGTACTGGCAATGATCGCAGCCGTTACTTCTTTCGATCCTTGGACCGCGGCCTGATAGGTGGGCAGACCAGTTTGTTTCAATCGGAAAATGTTCTCAAGAACAACAATTGAGCTATCAACCATCATGCCTACTCCTAAGGCTAAGCCACCGAGAGTCATAACATTGAGAGTAAAACCGCCGAAATAAATAAGAAAAAAAGTAGCAATAATCGAGATAGGAATCGAAAGAGCAATGACCAAAGTGCTCCTGATGCTAGTCAAGAAGAAAAGAAGAACAAAAATGGCCAGCAGACCGCCATAGAGAGCCGAAGAGGCTACATTACTTATGGCGAATTTAATAAATTTTGAGCTGTCTCTAATGATAATAAATTGTAGCTGTGGATAATCTTCTTGAAGACGCTCTAATTCTTTTTTCACCCCTTCAGCCACCTTAACGGTATTCTTCCCTGATTGCTTATAAACCATTAATCTGATGCCAGGAACTCCATTGATCCTAGCCACCCGGGTTATTCGCCTATGCGTATCCTCGACACTGGCAATATCCTTTAGCCTGATAGTAGCCCCGTCGCGAAGGGCAACAATTGTGTTTCTTATTTCCTCAAGGCTTGTGTAAATTCCTGGAATGCGGACAACAAGTTCATAATTCCCTTTCTCAATTGTCCCGGCAGGGATATCAATATTTTCTTGGCGAATACGATTAATAATTAGATCAAGGGGAAGACCCAGAGCTTTTACTTTATCGGGATAAAGATTAATCTGGATTTCCCTTTCCAGAGCTCCCCAGACATCCACCGAGGCCACTCCGGGAACACGCTCCAATCGATAGGCAATCTGTTCATCCACGATTCGCCTGAGTTGAATTGGATCCAGGTTGGCCACAATCCCGATCATCAATATAGGCATCTGAGCAGGATCGAACTTTCGCAGCGTTGGTCGGGCTACTCCCTCTGGTAACCGACCGATAACTCGATCGAGCCTTTCTCGGACTTCATTGGCCGCTTCATCTAAGTTGGTTCCCCAGGCGAACATTACTCTGACGGTGCTGCTTCCTTGGGAAGACGTGGAAAAAACTTCCTCAACTCCGGGGACAGCACTCATGGCCTCTTCAATTGGCCTGGTAATCAGCTGTTCCATTTCTTCCGGGGCGGTATTGGGATATGAGGCAGAAATGTTCAGGGTGGGATAGGTTATATCAGGCATCAGGTCAATGGGTAAACGGCTTAAGGAAATCAGGCCCAAAACAACAATAACCAGAGTAAGCATTATGGTAAAAATGGGCCTTTTAATGGAGAATTCAGATATACTCATTTTTTCCCCCAATAATTATAAAATTACCCTTCATTATTTCTTTCTTGGTTCATCAGAGCTGGGTTTGCCTGCGGGCTTGTATCCCGGTTTAGCTTCAGGTTTGATTCCAGCTTTTTTTGGCTTTTCTCCGCTCTGGGCTCTATCTTCGGGAAGAATGATTGACATCCCATCTTGAAGGAGATGCTGGCCCAAGGTGACTACATAACCTGAAAGATCGTCAGGTTCCAATATCTCTGTCCTATCCCCTTCGATTATGCCAGGTGTGACAGGCTGGAAATAAGCTTTTTTCTCCTGTAAATTAACCAAAAAAATTCCCTGGACGCCTCCTCTTGTCACAAGGGAACTGAAGGGAACAATTGTAGTCTTTTCTCTTCGGGCAAACTCAATTTCGGTATTGACAAACATCCCTGGCTTAAGCAAACCCTCTTCATTATCAATTTCAATTTCAATTCTGGCCTGCCGAGATGTTTCTTTCAGCAGAGGGGCAACCCGGGCCACCCGGCCAGTAAAAGACTCGCCGGGAAAAGCACTCGAACTGACTCGGACTGGCTGACCTGGCTTTATCCGAAAATATTCTTTATCGGTGACATAAATAACCGCAATTATCGGCTGAATTTCTATGACCGAAATGATGGGAGAATTAACTGAAAGCAAGGCTCCTTCATCTACATATCTTTCACCGACATAGCGGATTTTACTTCCCTTTTCCCAGCTGGCAATGATTTTAGTATAGGAGAGTCTCGTCCTGGCTGTTTCCAGAGCGGCCTCGCGGTTCGCCACTTGAGCCGAGGCCACTTTGAATCTCGATTGTTGGGCATTGAATTGAGCCCGGATCGAGTCAAACTGGGCGTCTGAAAGAATCCCCTTTTTATAAAGGGTCTCTGCTCTTTCGAGTTCCTTGCGGGCCAGTTCGAGGGAATTCTGAACATCCTCAAGATTGGCTCTAGCCATTCTCAGGTCAGCCTCAGCCTGGGCCACTTGTTGCTGATATTCTTCATCATCAAGCTGGGCAATAACCTGGCCATTATATATGGCATCACCAATGTCAACAAATAATTTTTTGAGTTTGCCTGAAACTTTGGGCGCTATGTTAAATTGAGATCGGGGAATAAGACTTCCGGAAAATTGACCTAAATCCCTGATCGTTCCAATTTCCACTGGCCTGATTTCAACCGCCACCGTGGCCTGTCTCTGACGAAAATCGGCCGATTTTTTGAAAATAAGAAGATAAAGTCTCCATAGAAATAGCCCCATAATGACGGCAACAAAAAGAAAAATAATATTTCGCCCAGTGAGCACTTGTCTCAATTTAACCTTCATTTCTTTCATCTCCTTATCTCTCTTATTCGTCCCAGCATTTTTTTACCCTTCATTTATTGGTACCAGCTTACCCATTATATTAATTTTTCTGTATGAATATTTGGGCCACCTTTTTCATTTTGCTTGCCCAGATGGTCCACTAAACTCATTTTACCAATTTCCTTTTCTTAACCAATTTAAGGACAAAACCGTTCCCTTGTCTTTCCTTGCTATTTCTTATTTAGCCCTTGATTCATAATCGATTAATTCGCCCCTATTAAATTCAGGCAGGATAAAACTTGAAAGTTTAATTTTCTCCAAGGTTAATCCATTGAATTCAATCATCGCCAACAATAAGCTTAACATTTCTTCTTTCTCTTCCCATACCCATAACCCGGTCCAGATTGGCCAGGGAAAGGTTGTAATCGATGAGCGCCTTTAGTTCCATGGTCATGGCATTGGCCAGATCCCGCTGATATTGAAGAACAAGGTAGTTTGTACTCAGCCCGACCTTAAGTTTTTCCTGCTCAGCCTCGAGCTTCTTTTCAGCCAGCTCACGGGCTGCCCGGTAGGCCAGGGCTCTCTCGTAATTGGTTTCGACGGCTCGAACAGCATTACTTATCTCCAGACTTATAAGCTGCTCCTGATTTTTCAATCTCAATTGAGCCTGTTTAAGGCTCAACTTGGCTTGAGCGTAATAAGCTTGAGTGAAAACTGAATTGATGGGCAGAGTCACCACCACGGCCGCCGACCAATTTTTAAAGCGAAAATTCAGAGCATCCTTTAAAGCATCTGTTTTTTTCCCTGGAATGCGCCCAACAATAATTCCAGTTAAGGCATTATTGTCTTTATAAAGAATCTGATCTCCAGAAATGCCTGGACTCCAATAAGAAAATTGGAGACGCAGGTCAGGAAGAAGCTGATTTTTCGCATAACTTAAAGTAAATTGCCTATTTTCCAGATCAATTCTCAGAGCCTGCAAATCAGGCCTTTTCTGAAGAGCTATCATCAGAGCCTCTTCATGGCTTACTTCTCTCTTGGCTGTTTCAGGTAAATCGGTAGGTATAATTTTGATTTTTCTTATATCTTTATATTCGGCTGCTAAATTTATAATGGTTTTTAGCTGATCTTCATAATTTCTTACCAGAGCCTCAGCTTCAATAATATCAGCCTGCCTGGTGCTAACTTCTGCTTCGGCTGTAAAGCGCTCGATGGGTGGCAGCGTTCCTGCCTCTATTTCTATCTTATTTTTTTCCAGCAATTCCTGAGCCAGTCTTAAAGCTTGCTGTTTGACTTTTAAGTTCTCCCGACTGTAAACCAGATTCCAATAGATGCTTTCGACGCTGTAAATAAGATCTTCGAGCTGCTTTTGAAAGTTCTCCTCAGAAATATCTCGATTATATTTGGCCACAATTATTTCCCGCCGGCCAATACGGAAGCCAAAATCCTTAAGCAGTGGCTGAGTGAAATTAAGTCGAACAGTGCTCCCGTAACGGGGATTGATTGTCTGAAAACGACGATTGCTATCATTGACATAATTATAAAGACTAAAAGAAAGAAAGCCGCCCGTGGGTAATTGCTGGGCCAACTGAACAGTGTAATCATTCTGGCGCGTAATAACTACGTCGGAAGCATCAAGAAAAGAATAGGAAGCATTGCGGGTATCCTGCTTGCTATAATTGAAGCTTATGGATGGAAAAAACTTCTCCATAGCCAGAGTAACTGTATGAGTAGCTATTTCCGGAGCTATCATTTCGGCTGCCAGCCCAAGATTATTTTTGAGAGCCCTGTAAATGCAGTCATTTAGAGAAAGTTCTAAAATTATGGCGCTTTCTCCCTCTCCCTGACCCGCTTGATAAAAGTCTATATTCTCTGTTTGGGCGGACCGGGCAAGGCCGACAGGCAAAAAGACCACAAAGGCCAGGACGATATAAACTAAAAAAGATAAAATTTTTCTCTTCATATTTCCCCCTGAGGGTAATTTTTTAAATTCATAAGCTTCATGATTTCTTATATCCTTTATCTTTATTTAAATCTTTATTTTCCATCTTGATTTAGACGAGGCGAATTCCCTTTTCTTCCCCCTAAAATAAAAAATATCGGTTATCACCTCAAGCTCAAAGAGAAAGTTTCTTGTGTGATTTTTATAACATCATGAAATAAATAACACTATGTTAATAACTAATTTTCCCCTCTGATCAAATTTTTTCTTCAAAACATTTTTTTAATTTTGAGCTCTTTTATTTTAGCAAACAAAAGTAGCAAAGGTTGTTTTCAAAGAAAATAGGCCAAAGAAAAAAGGAAAATAGGATACTTTTATTGATAAGAAAAATTTAATTTTCTTTTGGCTCTAACAGCTATTTTTTAAGCTAAAAGGAGAGAGGGAGATAAACCATCTCCCTCTCTCTTTCAATTCTCAGAAGGAATAACGGAAAGACAACTTATAGGTTCGAACACCGCTCATTCCGGTTAAGCGGCCATAATCATAGGCGGGGGTGTATGTCCCTGTCGCCACACCTTCAGCTGTAGGTCGCCAGGTTCCGCCTGGATTATAGCCATAAGAGAAAGTTCGCTGAGCAAGGGCATTGTAAATATCCACAAAAAGGCTGATCTTGCCAAAGGGAAGGGGAAATTCCTTTTCCAGTCTCAGATCGAGGTCAGGGATAAAACCAGGAGTTCTCCGGCTGCCATTAGCTTCAAGGAGAACGCTCATTGATGTCTGGAAAACATTATTTTTGGCGCACCAATCAGCAGGAGGAATAACGGAGACACTGCGAGCATAGGGGGCTCCACTACCCTCTGTGAAAAAGAAGGAAGCAATAAACTTATAAGGAAGCTCAATGGTTCCATAAACTTTTATCACGATAGGTCGATCTTCGCCGGCCCGGCCGTAGCCATTGGTGTAATCGTTTGGGGTGGAGCCACCACCTCCAAAATACATCAAGCGAGAAAAGACAATCGATCCACCCAAAGCCCACCCATGGGCATAGCGTTTGTTAAAGACGAATTCGAGAGCATTATAAACGCGCTTAGAATCAGGTAGATTGGTTTGTAAATAGAATGGGCTTGCCCAGGGAGAATTATTGGTCGGATAATAAACGGTAATTTCTTTAGCCGGATAATTACCAATCGCAGGAACTATTGTTCTGAAAGGAACCCACCATTCAGGTGCCTGTTCAAGTTTATACCAGAAACGGCCGGTAGCTTTATCGTAGCGAGCTGAACCATGATAGTTATAAGCCCGTCGGAAAATGTACTGAACCTGAACAGCGAAATTGGGCAAAAGCTCATGATTAAGGGAAGCAACTACTTCCCAATAGGTAGGAGCTTTCTTATTAGGGTCAACGGTGCTTTTGAGGTATTCCACATCGGGCCGAGAGAAAACTGTTCCAGGCAGCGGTGCATATTTATCGATTCCGGGCATATCGGGCTGACCATTGTTATTCAGATCCCACCAGCAGAAATGATACTGGGCCATAACCGCAGGAGAAACAGCAGAAAACCACATTACAGGCACGGCTTCAGCATAACGGGAAACAGCCAATTTAACCGCTGTTTTTCCTGTACCAAAGAGATCATAGGTAACTCCAATTCTGGGTTGAATAACTCCAAATTTCATCACATCTTTAATGGGCGGCACGGTAAAAGGGCCAAAGGGATTAAAGCCGAGAGTGGGCTCAAGTGTTTGGCCGATGGCAAAGGCTAGGCCAGTGGGATAACCAGTAGTTTTAGCCTCTCCTCCCCAGCCGTTATAATAATCATAACGAACACCCAAGTTAAGCGTCAGGCGGTTTTGAATAGTAAAGGCATCCTGAAAATAAAGGCCAATTCTGTATTCTAAGAGATCTTTCCAACTGTCGCCTTTATTGGGTCCACAGTTGGTTAAAGAAATGCGACCATCGCCATAAATCGGATGAGGCCCAGTCAAACCATAATAAGCCCGGTAATAATAGGGGCTACCATTATAGTAATACCAAGTCAAGGGATTAACTCGAGCATAGCCATAGCGGTCAAAACCATAGACATATTCAATGCCAGCGCCGAATTCGTGGTTGCCACCAAGATAATTATCCTGGAAATGGGTCATCCGGATTGAACCCTGAATGGTCCGGCGGGTAATAAAGCTTTGCCAGGTGTGAATACCATTCCAAATATAGCCGGTATAATAATCCTGATAGGAAATGTTGTTAGCGTATTCATCCCTGTCCTCAATGGGGAACCAACGATTAACATAGCCGCCACGAAAATCGACGAAGGTGTTGGGAGTAGCTAGCCAGGTGAGATTTCCAGTAGCAGCAGCAACCCAATTATTCTTCAAAGTAAAGGTTGATTCTTTGGCCCTTCTGGAACCAGGATCATAGTGTTCCCGGTTAATAATATCTCCAGTCAACATCATAAAGAAGCGAAGTGACCGGCTAAGCTGAGTTGTTATTTTTAAGAAGGGAGAAACTGTTGTCGCCGGATTATCATAGGAAGTATAGGTGATACCATAGCGAGCATCGGGAAGTACATCAATTAGGCGATTTGATCCTTGATAGCGTAGGCCACCAAAAAACCAAATTTTGTCTTTAATTATCGGTCCACCAAGCTGGAAGGAAGTATCAAGATTGTACTTGTCAAAACTTGGTTTGCCAAAGCCCATAGCTTTGAGCTGATCGTCATTAAAGAGAATTTCATTGAGCTTTTGATGGGTGTAAAAAGCTTGAGCCATGCCACTGAATTTGTTACCGCCAGATTTAGTAACAATATTCATAAAGGAAGCACCCACTGAAACCTGAGCGGGAAGACCACCCGTAACGATTTCCACTTCCTCAATGGCGTCAAATTGAGGCGTGATTAGGGGACCGTTGGTAGTGGGACAATTGGCATTAACTCCATCAATTTCATAGGTGACGGTCGTGGCGTAGGCGCCATGGACTGAACCTGAATAGGTAGTAATTGTACCTACTGCTCCAGGAATGGTATTCCATAGAGAAACCAGGCTTCGATTAATGGGCAATCTTTGAAGAACTTCTGATGTCGCGGTAGTGGATAATTTGACCGATTGAACGTCGACCGTAGGTGCGGTTGCAGTAACCACGATTTCTTCTTTAATGGCTGAAGGCTCCATTTGAAGATTGATGGTGACAATCATACCGACATGAACAACGATGTTCTCCCGCCGCACCGTCTTGAACCCCTCAAGTTCAGCGACAAGGGTATATGTCCCGGGAGGAAGAGCGGGACAGCGATAGGAACCATCAGCGGCCGTAACATCGGAAATCTTACCTAACAGGGAAGGACCTGAAACAGTAACTGTCACACCTGGAAGCGGAGCACCTTCAGGGTCAGTTATCACACCTCTGATAACCCCCGTCTGTCTGGCCACCTGACTAAAAGCACCATAGGTAAGGACTAGGATTAAAACACTCACTAACAGGCCCTTTTTCATTTTGCCCTCCTCTCTTTGATTTTCCTTAAATTTATTTTTTAAAAAAATTTTGCGTAATTTAACTAATCGCTTCCTTGCGTTAACGTACACATATAAAATTTATTTTCCTTTTTAAAAAAGTCAAGTTAATTTTTTAAAAATCAAAAGGGCTACTTTCATTTTCAAGGAATACGCCGGAGAGGACTTCTTTCGGTGATCAACTTGAGAAATTATAAGGGGAGGCGAGGAAAGCAATGAAGAATAGCGACCAAAGAAACTTTTTTGGACATAAAAAAATAAATTAATTTTGAGTTAACGATAACGCGTCCTTTTAACAGGCATTAAAGAAAAGTCAAGGCTACTTTCACCATTGGGCAACCTTGACAAGAAATAGTTGCTCTTATATTTTTTAGATTAAAATACAAAAGAAAAAAATCAAACAAGGAGAGAAAAAAAATAGCTACTATAAAAGAAATTGCCAAAAAAGCCGGTGTCTCTATCGGCACTGTCGATCGCGTTCTTCATAACCGGGGAAGAGTCTCGCCTGAAACTGAGAAAAAAGTGAAGAAAGTCATCGAAGAGCTCGGTTATCGCCCCAATATGTTTGCCAAAAATCTAAAGCTTGGCCGGACCTTTACCTTCGGGGTTCTCATGCCTTTGCCTTCTCAGGACAGTGGCTACTGGAGTTTGCCCCTTCGTGGGATCAATCGGGCTATGGAACATCTTTCCGGCCATAAAATTGAACTGAAGTATTTCTTTTACGATAAATATTCTCAGGGGACTTTTCCGGTTGTCGCCGCTGAAGTTCTTAATACCAGTCTCGATGGTTTGCTCATCGCCCCTGTCCTTTCCCGAGTTTTCGACCGATTTGTTCATGAAATTCCGGACTCGGTTCCCTACATTTTCTTTGACTCCTTTATTCCCGAGGCCAATTATCTGGCCTATATCGGTCAGGATAGTTTTCAGAGTGGCCTTCTTTCGGGAAAATTGATGCAACTTTTGCTTCCGCCAGGCTCGTCGGTTGTGGCCATTAAAGTTTTACCTGAAGATTATCACATTGAAGAAAGGGTAAATGGCTTCCTGGCCTATTTCCGAGAATTTCCCCATATTCCTGTTTTTGTCTATGAAATGCATGGCAATATTGAAAAGGTAGCCTGTGATCGTCTGGTCAACAAAATTTTAGCCGATCATCCTGATCTCAAGGGTATTTTTGTCACCAACGCCAGCACTCATAAAATCGCTGAAGCCGTCAAAGATCTGAATCTATCCTCAGGCGATAGAATCAAGATTGTTGGTTATGACGTCATTGAAAATAATGTCCGTTTATTAAAAGAAGGGGTGATTGATTTCCTGATCAGCCAGCAATCAGAAAGACAGGGCTATGAAGGCATAATTAACCTCTATCGCCATGTCGTCCTCGAAGAACCGGTCGAGAAAAAAATAATCATGCAGCTTGATATCGTTACCCGCGAAAATATCGATTATTACCGGAATTAGCGAATTCT